>NZ_JAWNDD010000005.1:0-330555 GCF_034106785.1 Enterobacter sp. 241F3 | reverse complement strand
TGCCGCTCGACTTGCATGTGTTAGGCCTGCCGCCAGCGTTCAATCTGAGCCATGATCAAACTCTTCAATTTAAGTTTGATGCTCGTGAATTAAACTTCGTAATGAATTACGCATGTTCACTCAGAGACTTGGTATTCATTTATTGTCCGAAGACATTAAGAATCCATGTCACTTTGAGTGCCCACACAGATTGTCTGATAAATTGTTAAAGAGCAGTGCAACGCGGCTTTCGCTCACCGTTGCGAGGTGGCGTATATTACGCTTTCCTCTTTCAGAGTCAACCCGTTATTTCAGGATTTTTTTCTCTTCAACCGACCGGCTGTTTGTGAAGTGATTCACATCCGCCGTGTCGATGGAGGCGCATTATAGGGGGCCGCCGAGGAATGACAAGCGGAAAAATGCATTTTTATTTCAACCGCTCATCTTTTCACCAGAAAGGCTATTTTTGGTGCTTTTTAATCTCTTTTGGCAGATCGGCCAGACTATTAATTACCCAATCCGCAGCATTCTCAGCTTCTGGCGTCACTGGCTTGCCGGTGCGTACTAATATTTTGGTCCCTACACCCGCTGCTGTGGCTGCCTGCATATCTTCCAGTTTATCGCCCACCATATAAGAAGCCGCCATATCAATGTGCAGGAACTCCTGCGCAGAGATGAACATCCCCGGATGCGGCTTACGGCAATCACAGGTCTGACGATACTCTTCTACGGTTCCCTGTGGGTGGTGCGGACAATAATAGATGCCATCGAGATCCACACCGCGGTCGGCCAGCGACCAGTCCATCCATTCCGTCAGCGTTTCGAACTGCGCTTCGGTGAATTTACCGCGTGCAATACCGGACTGGTTCGTCACGACCACCAGCGCATACCCCATCTCTTTCAGCTGGCGCATGGCATCTATTACGCCCTGGATAAACTCGAACTCATCAATCTCATGGACATAACCGTGATCCACATTAATAGTGCCGTCACGATCGAGGAAAATTGCGGGTACTGATTTTGCCACCGGTTTGCTCCTGAAAAAGGCATGTTCGACTAGTATCTCATGAATCGCAGCGCAATAAAGTGCTCATCGTACAGAGTTGGATTGATTTAGACGTCTGGATGCCTTAACATCCGTTTTGTTTACGGTCATCACCCGTATCTGGCAGAAGAAAATGCCACGGCTAACTTACATACGATAAAAATAATCTAATGATTAAACTTTCCAATATCACCAAAGTGTTCCAGCAGGGGAACCGAACCATTCAGGCTCTGAACAATGTCAGCCTGCATGTTCCTGCTGGTCAAATTTATGGCGTCATTGGCGCATCGGGTGCAGGTAAAAGCACGCTGATCCGTTGTGTTAACCTGCTTGAGCGTCCAACCCAGGGCAGCGTAGAAGTTGGCGGTCAGGAACTTACCGCCCTTTCAGAGAAAGAACTCACCAAAGCGCGTCGTCAGATTGGCATGATTTTCCAGCACTTTAACCTGCTGGCTTCCCGCACCGTGTTCGGCAACGTTGCCTTACCGCTTGAGCTGGATAACACGCCGAAAGAAGAAGTGAAGCGTCGCGTCACCGAGCTGCTCGACCTCGTGGGTCTGGGCGACAAACATGATAGCTACCCGGCAAATCTGTCCGGCGGGCAAAAACAACGTGTGGCCATCGCCCGCGCGCTGGCCAGCAATCCTAAGGTACTGCTGTGCGATGAGGCCACCAGCGCACTGGATCCCGCAACCACGCGTTCTATTCTGGAACTGCTAAAAGACATTAATCGTCGTCTGGGCCTGACGATCCTCCTTATTACGCACGAGATGGATGTGGTGAAACGCATCTGCGACTGCGTGGCGGTCATTAGCAACGGTGAACTGATCGAGCAGGACACGGTAAGTGAAGTGTTCTCGCATCCGAAAACCCCGCTGGCGCAGCAGTTCATCCAGTCCACCCTGCATCTGGATATCCCGGAAGACTATCTGGATCGTTTGAAGACCGAACCCGCTGCTGACAGCGTCCCGATGCTGCGCATGGAGTTCACCGGTCAGTCCGTTGATGCTCCCCTGCTTTCCGAAACCGCGCGTCGCTTTAACGTGAACAACAACATCATCAGCGCGCAGATGGATTACGCCGGTGGCGTGAAGTTCGGCATCATGCTGACAGAAATGCACGGCACACAAGAAGAAACCCAGGCAGCCATTGCCTGGCTGCAAGAACATCACGTAAAAGTAGAGGTACTGGGTTATGTCTGAGCCGATGATGTGGCTGCTGGTTCGCGGCGTTTGGGAAACGCTGGCAATGACCTTTGTCTCTGGCTTCTTTGGTTTTGTGATTGGCCTGCCGGTCGGCGTGTTGCTGTACGTGACGCGTCCGGGTCAAATCATTGAGAACGCGAAGCTGTACCGTACGCTCTCTGCGCTGGTGAACATCTTCCGTTCTATCCCGTTCATTATTTTACTGGTGTGGATGATTCCGTTTACCCGCGTGATCGTCGGAACGTCTATCGGTCTGCAGGCGGCGATCGTTCCGCTGACCGTTGGCGCTGCGCCGTTTATCGCCCGTATGGTGGAGAATGCCCTGCTGGAAATCCCAACCGGTTTGATCGAAGCTTCCCGTGCGATGGGTGCCACGCCGATGCAGATCGTCCGCAAGGTTCTGCTGCCTGAGGCGCTGCCAGGGCTGGTGAATGCGGCAACCATTACGCTTATCACCCTGGTCGGTTATTCCGCGATGGGCGGTGCCGTTGGTGCCGGCGGTTTAGGTCAGATTGGTTACCAGTACGGCTATATTGGATATAACGCTACCGTGATGAATACCGTTCTGGTATTGCTGGTTGTTTTGGTTTACTTAATCCAGTTCTCTGGCGATTGCATCGTCCGGGCTGTTACGCATAAATAACGTTACACACAACACAAACTCTACGAGTTAAGGATAAAACATGGCGTTTAAATTAAAGACCTTCGCAGCAGTAGGCGCGCTGATCGGCTCTCTGGCACTGGTGGGTTGCGGTCAAGACGAAAAGGATCCAAACCACATTAAAGTGGGCGTTATCGTAGGTGCAGAACAGCAGGTTGCGGAAGTTGCTCAGAAAGTGGCAAAAGAGAAATATGGCCTGGACGTGGAGCTGGTGACCTTCAACGATTACGTTCTGCCGAACGAAGCGCTGAGCAAAGGCGATATCGACGCGAATGCCTTCCAGCATAAGCCATACCTGGATCAGCAGATTAAAGATCGCGGCTATAAACTGGTGGGTGTCGGTAACACCTTCGTGTATCCGATTGCCGGTTACTCTAAGAAAATTAAATCACTGGACGAACTGCAGCCGGGCTCTCAGGTTGCCGTACCTAACGACCCAACTAACCTTGGTCGTTCCCTGCTGCTGCTGCAGAAAGTGGGCCTGATCAAACTGAAAGACGGTGTTGGCCTGCTGCCAACCGTTCTGGACGTCACCGAGAACCCGAAAAATCTGAAAATCGTTGAACTGGAAGCACCGCAGCTGCCACGTTCTCTGGACGATGCACAGATTGCTCTGGCCGTTATCAACACCACGTACGCCAGCCAGATTGGCCTGACGCCAGCCAAAGACGGTATCTTCGTTGAAGATAAAGACTCCCCGTACGTTAACCTGATCGTGACTCGCGAAGACAACAAGGACGCGGAAAACGTGAAGAAATTCGTTCAGGCCTATCAGTCAGATGAAGTTTACCAGGAAGCCAACAAAGTGTTTAACGGCGGCGCTGTTAAAGGCTGGTAATCTCACCTCAGTGTAATATCATCAGGACGGGCTTATGCCCGTCTTGTCATTTGTGCAGTCAACTGATTCAATATCTGACGTTTTGATTATCCATTGAGGAAATATTATGCGTGCTTTACCGATCTGTCTTTTAGCACTCATGCTGAGCGGCTGTTCTATGCTAAGCAGATCTCCCGTTGAACCTGTTCAAAGCACGGCAACCCCGCCAAAGACCGAGCCTGCGAAACCGAAAGTGGTTCGCCCTGCGCCGGTTCGCATTATCACGAAAGCGGACGAACTCGTCGGTAAACCGTTCCGTGAGCTGGGCGAAGTGAGCGGCGAATCCTGTCAGGCGACCAATCAGGACTCACCACCAAATATTCCGACAGCGCGTAAACGCATGCAGATTAATGCCGCAAAAATGAAAGCTAACGCGGTTCTGCTGCACAGCTGTGAAGTCACCAGCGGCACGCCGGGCTGCTACCGTCAGGCGGTTTGCATCGGTTCTGCGCTGAACATCACGGCGAAATGAGTGCATTTCAGTTCGAGCAGATAGGCGTTATCCACTCTCCTTATAAAGAGAAGTTCGCCGTCCCTCGCCAGCCCGGTCTGGTCACCAGCGGAAGCGGTGAGCTTCACCTGATTGCGCCTTACAATCAGGCCGATGCGGTACGCGGGCTCGAGGCTTTCAGCCATTTATGGGTGGTGTTCGTGTTTCACCAGACGATGGAAGGCGGCTGGCGACCTACCGTGCGTCCTCCTCGTCTTGGCGGCAATGCGAGAATGGGCGTGTTTGCAACGCGCTCGACCTTCCGTCCAAACCCGGTTGGCATGTCGCTGGTTGAACTGAAAGGCATACGCTGCCAGAAAGATCGGGTGATACTGGAGTTAGGTAGCCTGGACCTGGTCGACGGCACGCCGGTTATCGACATCAAGCCCTATTTGCCCTTCGCCGAAGCGCTCCCGAACGCGCGTGCAAGTTATGCTCAGGACGCACCACAGGCGGACATGCCGGTGTATTTTACGCCTGAGATAACCGCACAGCTCGGTCAGCTGGAGAAACGCTATCCTCGCTTACGGGATTTCATCACCGAAGTTCTGGCACAGGACCCGCGCCCGGCCTACCGTAAAGAAGAGGAAGCAGGAAAAACGTACGCCGTCTGGCTGATGGATTTTAACGTTCGCTGGCGCGTCTCCGGGGCAGGTTTTGAAGTGTTTGCCCTTGAACCCAGGTAATTTTGTTCTCCTCTCTTTTGGCATCTTTGCCACACTGGTAAACTAAACCACTTTTTTTGTGTCAGGCTGGTGTTTCAGCCTGTTCCAATCGTCGAAATGGAACCGTAACAACATGCGTACTAGCCAATATCTGCTCTCCACTCTGAAGGAGACGCCTGCCGACGCCGAAGTGATCAGCCATCAGCTGATGCTGCGCGCCGGGATGATCCGCAAGCTGGCCTCCGGGTTATATACCTGGCTGCCGACCGGCGTGCGCGTCCTGAAAAAAGTCGAAAACATCGTGCGTGAAGAGATGAACAACGCCGGTGCTATCGAGGTGTCCATGCCTGTGGTTCAGCCCGCTGACCTGTGGCAGGAGAGTGGCCGTTGGGAACAATATGGTCCTGAACTGCTGCGCTTCGTCGATCGCGGCGAGCGTCCGTTCGTTCTCGGCCCAACGCATGAAGAAGTTATTACCGACCTGATTCGTAATGAGCTGAGCTCTTACAAACAGCTGCCGCTGAACTTCTTCCAGATCCAGACCAAGTTCCGTGACGAAGTTCGCCCGCGTTTCGGCGTCATGCGCTCTCGCGAATTCCTGATGAAAGATGCCTACTCTTTCCATACCTCTCAGGAATCACTGCAAGAGACTTACGACGCAATGTACGCGGCATACAGCAAAATCTTCTCCCGCATGGGTCTGGATTTCCGTGCTGTGCAGGCTGATACCGGCTCCATCGGCGGTAGCGCATCCCATGAGTTCCAGGTACTGGCGCAGAGCGGTGAAGACGATGTGATCTTCTCTGACTCTTCAGACTACGCGGCGAACATCGAATTTGCAGAAGCGCTGGCGCCAAAAGAACCGCGTGCTGCGGCAACGCAAGAGATGACGCTGGTTGATACGCCAAACGCGAAAACCATCGCTGAGCTGGTTGAGCAGTTCAATCTGCCAGTTGAAAAAACCGTGAAAACGCTGCTGGTGAAATCCACCGAAGGCAGCGCTTACCCGCTGGTTGCCCTGCTGGTGCGTGGCGATCACGAGCTGAACGAAGTGAAAGCCGAGAAACTGCCGCAGGTCGCCAGCCCGCTGACGTTTGCCACGGAAGCGGAAATCCGCGCCGTGGTCAATGCGGGTCCAGGTTCACTGGGTCCAGTCAATCTGCCGGTGCCTGTTGTTATTGACCGCACTGTAGCGGCGATGAGCGACTTCTCCGCTGGTGCGAACATCGACGGTAAACACTACTTCGGCATCAACTGGGATCGCGACGTGGCGACGCCGGAAGTGGCTGACATCCGTAACGTGGTCGCAGGCGATCCAAGCCCGGATGGTCAGGGTACCCTGATGATTAAGCGCGGCATCGAGGTCGGTCACATCTTCCAGCTGGGCGATAAATACTCTCGTGCGCTGAACGCCGCCGTTCAGGGCGAAGATGGCCGTAACCAGATCCTGACCATGGGTTGCTACGGTATCGGGGTGACGCGCGTGGTGGCTGCGGCGATTGAGCAGAACTACGACGAGCGCGGCATCGTCTGGCCGGACAATATTGCGCCGTTCCAGGTCGCCATTCTGCCAATGAACATGCACAAGTCTTACCGCGTGCAGGAGCTGGCCGAGAAGCTGTATGCCGAGCTGCGCGCTCAGGGTATCGAAGTGCTGATGGATGACCGTAAAGAGCGTCCGGGCGTGATGTTCGCCGATATGGAACTGATCGGCATCCCACACACCGTCGTTATCGGCGACCGTAACCTCGACAGCGATGAGATTGAATACAAATACCGTCGCAGCGGCGAAAAACAGATGATCAAGACCGGCGACATCCTTGATTTCCTGGTGAAAGCCATTAAAGGCTAAACAAAAAAACCCCGCTCAGGCGGGGTTTTTTAATGGTGCTACGTCAGCTTATTTACTGTTACAGTCTTTACCCGCAATAAATTTCGCGCCTTTATCCGCCACCAGCGTTTTCACCATCTCTCCGCTATCCGGGTTTGGTTCAAGCGTAAAGTGACCGTCAACCGTCAGCAATACCGGCTTGCTGTCATTACCGCGTGCCACGGCGTAATCACGTTCAAGCTGCGCATTGTTTGCCACGCTAACCTTCCTGCCGGTTGCGCAGTCGGTAAAGATCGCCGCATCCGCCATATAGAAGTACATCCCCCGCATTGCCATAGGCGTGGCAGGCAGAGCCGCTTTTACCGGCGCAAGCGTGTAGTTGAACTGGGATTCAATCGGGTTGCCTTCGCGGTCAAGCATCTCCATTCCCTCGCCTTTGGCGCGGAAAAAGGTTTTCTCACCGGAAGTATCCGTCAGAACCAGCTTCTCAGCCGTACGCGCCCATGTTCCGTAAGTTGCAAATGACGAGGGTTCTTTAGCGCCCTGATAGCGCTGGTTCATTACCCAGGTGCCGTCTTTTTGCAGGAACAGAGACGTTTCAATGCCTTCGCAGTCTGCGCAAGGCAATACGCCGCGCCAGCTCTGCTGCATTGGTTTTAACTCTTCCGTTTGCGTGGGTTGTAACATCTGCGTTTCGGAGCGGTTGTTACACCCGAAAAGCGCAAACAGCGTGCTCACTGCCAGCGCTGACCATAATGCTTTTTTCACAATGAATTCCTTATGAAAATTGTGTTCCCTTTCGTCACTCTGTTGGGCGACGAACTTTACCGCGTAGTGCTTTCACTGTGGATTTTTGGGCCTTCGAGGACAGCCGACGCTCTTTCGATGCGCGGGTTGGCCGCGTTGCCCGGCGGCTTTTTTGTACTGCCGTTAATTCTTTGATGACCGCCACCAGCCTGGCTATCGCCGCTTCCCGGTTGAGCTCCTGGCTGCGGTACTCCTGGGCTTTGATCACAATCACACCATCGCTGGTGATCAGGTGATGGCTGGCAGCAAGCAGGCTTTCTTTATAATACTCTGGCAGGCTCGAGGCCCGAATGTCAAAACGCAAATGGATAGCCGTCGACGCCTTGTTGACGTGCTGCCCACCGGCCCCCTGAGCACGGATGGCGGTAATCTCCAGCTCGTTGTCAGGAATGCTGACGTTACGGGACAAGACGATCATGACGCGGGCTGCCACGCCGTCAAATGAATTTCCAGATTATTCTGAGAACCAGAGAGCCAGATGGCGCCATCCTGAATCGTCGCCTGCAACACCATGGTCCGGCTGGCAAACTCGCTCAGCTGAGCCAGCTGCTCATCATCCAGATACCAAACCGTGAGATTTTTAAACTGTCCGCACTTGCTCTTGTTTTGCTGCCACCAAATCTCCGCAGCACGCTGATTATACGCGAATAAGGCCACTTCAGCGGACTGGGTGCAGGCCTTCTTAATTCTGCGCTCGTCAGGCAGGCCGAGTTCGATCCACAAGTCGATACCCAGATGATCGTTGCGCAGCCAGGCTTCAGGCTCGTCTTCTGCGCTTAACCCACGGGTAAACTGCAGACGCTCGTCGGCGTACTTAATCCACGCCAGCAGGCGCAGCATCATGCGCTCCTGGGTTTCGGAGGGATGGCGTGCCAGCGTAAGCGACGCGTCGAGGAACTGGTTGCGATCAAGATCGGCCACATTGACCACTGCTTTATAAATTGTCGCTTTCAGCGCCATGAGAGAACTCCATTCGAATCAGGCGCTCATTGTAGCTAAAACCGCGGCAAAAGGCTGTTATGGGGTGATAAATACACCGCTATCAAGGCGCTGATATTGCTTAAATGAGTATGGTATAGTCACCTTGCTAAACCGAGTTTATCTTCGTAGGCTTAATGATATCTCACAGTAAGTCAGTGCGCTGGCGGGAGGGGATGTGAATAATTATTGTGAGTTAATTCGCAAACGGTATGCGGAAATCGCCAGCGGAGATCTGGGGTATGTCCCGGACGCGTTGGGCTGTGTATTGAAAGTGCTTAATGAAGTGGCCTCTGATGAGAGCCTTTCAGAGTCGGTCAGGGAAAAAGCAGCGTATGCTGCGGCGAATTTACTGGTGAGCGATTATGTCGATGAATGATACTTATCAACCCATCAATTGTGATGACTATGACAACCTCGAACTCGCCTGCCAGCATCATTTATTACTGACGCTGGAGCTAAAAGATGGCGAAGTGTTGAAGGCAAAAGCCAGCGATCTGGTTTCACGCAAGAATGTGGAATACCTGATAGTGGAAGATGCCGGTGCGACGCGTGAGCTGCGCCTGGACAAAATAGCCAGCTTCAGCCACCCGCAAATCGGCACCGTCGTGGTGAGCGAATCCTGATGACACTAACGGGCAGCCTGGCTGCCCGTTACGCTTTCTGCCACTCAAAACGGACACCCTCTTCTGTCCAACCCTCTTCCGTAATGAAAACCCCTGCCGCAGCAATCAACGTTTCACCATAGAACAGCAGCGGCGTGGTGTCGCGCAGCCACGGCGGCACGTTGCACTCCTGCCAGATTTTCTTCAGCTTGCGTCCCCCGTTGCGCCCGACGATATGCAGCATGCCGCCAGCCTTAAAGCGCACGGTGACCGGTTCACCGGGCTTCGGCAGCCGCACATGACCAGACGACAGGAGAGAAACGCGTCCTGCCTCACCGGGCAATACCAGCGGTGCGTCAGGAGAAAGCCAGTCGAGCACCACATCGGTCAGTGAAGGCGTTGATTTTATCCACCAGAGTTCCCCTTTATAGCGTCTAACGTCAAAACCGTTAAGGTGGACGCACGGGGAAGCATCATCCCGCGCCAGGGCAACCTCGTCCCAGATACGGCTCAGCATCGCCCGCGACGGCATCGCAGCGTGATGAGAGGCAAGCCAGCGTCGTAGCAGCGCGGCGCGACGTACCGGGCTCATCGCTGTCAGCGGTACAATGGCTAGCGCTCCGTCTTCAGAAATCAGTTCCGCCAGCTCGTCGCTCAACAGCTCGTCCAGCAACGACTCCTGTTCGGCGCACAGCATGGCACTTCTTGCCGTCGCGTCGGCGAAATGCGGCCAGCGCTCGCTCAATAGCGGGAGGACGCGCAGACGCAGAAAGTTACGATCATACCCGTCATCCTGGTTGCTCTCATCTTCAATCCAGCTCAGCTGATGTTCTCGCGCCCAGGCTTCAAGCGAGGCGCGCGTCTCGCCAAGCAGCGGACGCAGTAACGTTGTGCCGGCAAATGCCGAACGCGCCGGCATGGCAGAAAGCCCCGCCGGTCCGCTTCCCCGCTTAAGCGCCAGCAGAAAGGTTTCACACTGATCGTCCAGATGCTGGGCCGTAACCAGTGCTTCTCCAGCACGTAATGCCCCGGCAAAGGCGGCATAGCGGGCTTTACGTGCCTGCGCCTCGATGCCCAGCCCTTCCTCTACCAGCGTGACGCGCTCGACGAGGAGCGGGATCGCCCATGCCGCACACAAGGCTTCGCAGTGCGCCACCCACTTCTCTGCGTGAGGACTTAATCCGTGATGAATATGTATCGCCCGCAGCTGGACGTCAGGCTCCTGGTCGCGCCAGCGCTTAAGGCGATGGAGCAGAACGGTGGAATCCAGGCCACCGCTAAACCCCACCAGCAGCTGGCGGTACGGTGAAACGGCGTGTGCGATAGCGGGTAAGGTCATAGGGAATTACACATAAAAAATGCCCGAACTGAGCGGGCATTATCACACAGCACGAAGATTACTGCTGATAAAGCTCCAGCGGCAGGCCGTCCGGGTCGTTGAAAAAGGTAAAGCGCTTGTCGGTGAACGGATCGACGCGAATCGCTTCGCACGTCACGCCGTGCGCTTCCAGATGTTTTACTGCGCTATCCAGGTCATCGACGCTGAAGGCGAGATGGCGCAGGCCGCAGGCTTCCGGGCGGGACGGACGCGCAGGCGGAAAAGGAAAAGAGAACAGTTCAATCACATACTGCCCGTTTAACGCCAGGTCGCCCTTCCAGGAGTCGCGATCCTCGCGGTACGCCTCGCTCAACAGCGTAAAGCCGAGAATGTCGCAGTAGAAGGCCTTACTCTTCGCGTAATCGGTCGCAATGATCGCAATATGATGAACCTGTTTTAAACCCAGCATAGCTTCTCCTTTTTATGATGCCTGAACGTTACAACCGAAAACCCGCACCATGCAAGCGGTCACCCTTATTTTAGGACTCGCACCCAGTAAACGCCGTTTTCGTCGCGCTTCGCACCGTGGATATCCGTCTCAAAACCGGGATAGTGACGCCCTACCGAACAGAGCATCAGCAGGAAATCGAGCACGGCCCGACTCTCTTCGGTAATCATCTCTCCCGGCATCAGGAGCGGTACGCCCGGCGGGTAGGGCAGGATCATGTTCGCCGATACGCGCCCGACCAGGTTTTCCAGCTCAACGGTTTCGACCTCCCCTTTCACCTGGCGCTGCCATGCCTTGTGAGGGGTAAACTTCATCTCCGGTAAGACATCGAACGCCTGAAGCATCAGACGCGGCAAATCGTGCTGACGGATCAGCCTGTGGATCCCCTGGGCCAGATCCTGAATGCGCATATTACGGTAGAAGTCAGGATCCTCCGCATAGAGATCCGGCAGCATGTTCTTCACCCGCAGGTTGAGATCGTAGGCTCGCTTAAACTCCATCAGCCCGCGCAGCAATCCCATCGCCCGGGTTTTGTCGATCCCGATGCTGAACAGGAACAGCAGGTTATAGGAACCGGTTTTCTCCACCACCACGCCACGTTCATCAAGGAATTTCGCGACCAGCGCGGCCGGAATACCTTCATCGCTCATCCTGCCCTGCTCGTCCATGCCCGGCGTCAGGATCGTCACTTTTACCGGGTCGAGGAACATATGGTCGCTATCGGCATCCCGGAAGCCATGCCAGTCTTCGCCGGGCGAGACGGGCCAGCATTCTGCCTCATCAATCTCTTCCGGCTGCCAGATATCAAAGAACCAGCCGTCGGCTTCATCTTTCAGCCGCTGCACCTCTTTACGGAAATGCAGCGCGCGGTCCACCGAACGGTTGATGAGACGTTTACCCGGGTTGCCGCGCAGCATCGCCGCGGCCGTTTCGATAGACGCCACCAGCGGATAGCTCGGCGAGGTGGTGGTATGCATCATAAAGGCTTCGTTAAAGGTCTCCTCGTCGTACTCGCCTTTAATGTGAATAAGCGAAGCCTGGGAAAACGCGGCCAGCATTTTGTGCGTCGACTGCGTTTCGAAGAATACTTTACCCGGCACGCGCTCGCCGCTCATGCCGCTTTTACCCGCGTAAATCGGGTGGAAATTAGTGTAAGGCACCCATGCGGAATCGAAGTGGATCGACGGCACGTCCAGCGTCTTTTTGATCCAGTTCGTGTTGTACAGCAGACCGTCATAGGTCGAGTTGGTGATCACCGCATGGACAGGCCAGCTTGCGCCAGGGATCGCCGCGACCTTGCGTTCAATCGCGTCATGCGTGAACTCCCGGCGTGGAATGCCGCCAAGTATACCGAGCGCGTTGCGTGTGGGCGACAGCCAGAGCGGTACGACGTCGCTCATCATCAGCAGGTGCGCCAGCGACTTGTGGCAGTTACGGTCAATCAGCAGGGTACTGCCCGCAGGCGCGGCGTACATCCCGACGATTTTATTCGAGGTCGAGGTGCCGTTGGTCACCATATAGCTCTGCTCGGCCCCAAAGGTGCGGGCGATGTACTCTTCGGCTTCCAGATGAGGGCCGGTGTGATCCAGCAGAGAGCCTAATTCGGTGACTGAAATGGACACGTCCGCTTTCAGCGTGTTGCCACCAAAGAAATCATAGAACAGGCAGCCGACCGGGCTTTTTTGGTAGGCCGTTCCCGCCATATGGCCCGGCGTACAGAAGGTATATTTTCCCTCTTTCACGTAGGTGAAGAGCGCCCGGGTAAACGGTGGCGTAATGTTATCGAGATATTCATTCGTGTACTGCTGAATGCGGGTCGCAATGTCTTCCGCCACGCCGAGTGAATATTCAAAGAACCACAGCGCCATACGCATATCATTGGCGCTGACGTCCATGGTTGAGTGAGTATTAATAAATGCGTACAGCGGGAGGTATTCGTTCAGCTTGTTGATGTCGCTGCACAGTTCGAGATCATATTCGTCCCAGTCGAAGATCACGCCGCAGATACGCGGGTTGTGCTCGATGAACTTCAGCAGGTCGGCGCTGTTGTGCGGCCAGATTAGCTGATACCCACGCGACTGCAGGGCTTGCTCCAGCTCCTTAATCGGCTCATCTTTATAAAAGACGCCGTGTGGCCCCATAATGGCAATGATATTCATGGGCTTCCTCCTTTAAAAACATTAGCTAAGCATAGCCCGGCTAAACCGCAGGTATAAAAAAAGCCGCAACAGTGTGCGGCTTTTCAGATAATTGTGAAGCTTACGCGTAACCGTAGGTCATCAGGCGCTGGTAACGGCGGTTGAGCAGATCTTCTGTGCTCAGCACGTCCAGGTCCGCCAGGTCTGCCAGCAGCTGCGCTTTCAGAGACGCTGCCATCACTTCCGGCTTACGATGTGCACCACCCAGCGGTTCCGGGATGATGGAATCGATCAGCTTCAGCTCTTTCAGGCGTGGCGCAATGATGCCCATTGCTTCTGCAGCCAGCGGCGCTTTGTCGGCGCTTTTCCACAGAATGGACGCACAGCCTTCCGGGGAGATAACGGAATAGGTACTGTACTGCAGCATATTCACTTTATCGCCCACGCCAATTGCCAGCGCACCGCCGGAGCCACCTTCACCGATAACGGTACAGATGACCGGCACCTTCAGACGAGACATCTCGCGCAGGTTGCGCGCGATGGCTTCAGACTGACCGCGCTCTTCCGCGCCCACGCCAGGGTAAGCCCCCGGGGTGTCGATGAAGGTGATGATTGGCATGTTGAAACGCTCAGCCATCTCCATCAGACGCAGGGCTTTACGGTAGCCTTCTGGTGCTGGCATACCGAAGTTACGACGGATTTTCTCTTTGGTTTCACGACCCTTCTGATGACCAATGATCATCACCGGGCGTCCGTCCAGACGCGCGATACCGCCAACGATAGCTTTATCGTCAGCGTATGCGCGATCGCCTGCCAGTTCGTCAAATTCGTCAAACGCCAGGCGGACATAATCCAGGGTGTACGGACGCTGTGGATGGCGAGCCAGCTGGGCCACCTGCCATGCGCCGAGATCGGCAAAGATTTTGCGCGTCAGCTCTACGCTTTTCTCGCGCAGACGATGCACTTCTTCGTCGATGTTAATATCCAGTTTTTCATCCTGACGGCTTACCGCTGTCAGAGAATCGATTTTCGCTTCCAGCTCAGCAATCGGCTGTTCGAAATCAAGGAAATTCAGACTCATAGTATTCCTGTATTAGTCAAACTCCAGTTCCACCTGCTCCGAACCAATGAGGCCACGGAGATCGTTCAGTAAACGATCGCTCGGAGAGACACGCCACGTTGCACCAAAGCGCAACCGCGCACGTGCATCCGCCCTCTGATAGTAGAGATGTACTGGAATTGTCCCCGAGCGGTGGGGTTCCAGAGACTGACGGAGTCGGTTTAAAAGCTGGTCATCAATTTGCCTGTCCGTCAGCGAGATAGCAAGCCCGCGAGCATATTTTTCCCGGGCTTCGTCAATGTCCATCACTTCGCGGGCGGTCATTTTAAGCCCCCCACTGAAGTCATCAAAGCTGACCTGTCCGCTGACGATAAGTATGCGGTCTTTTTCCAGCAATTGCTGGTATTTATCCAACGCGTCGGTGAACAGCATCACCTCCAGACGCCCGGAACGGTCATCCAACGTACAGATGCCGATACGATTGCCGCGCTTGGTGACCATAACCCTTGCAGCAATCACGAGCCCCGCAACCGTGGTGATTTTACCACGTTCTGTCGGATGCATGTCTTTAAGCCTGTGGCCGCCGACATAGCGCTCAATTTCTTTAATGTACTGGTTGATCGGGTGCCCCGTCAGGTACAAGCCTAACGTTTCACGCTCCCCATCCAGTACCACCTGTTCTGGCCACGGCTGGCAGTTGGAATAAGATTGCTCGATCTGCTCTGGCTCTTCCGCCAGCACACCGAACATATCCGCCTGACCAATGGCTTCCGCTTTTGCGTGCTGATCCGCCGCTTTCAGGGCGTCGCCGAGGGAATTCATCAGCGCGGCGCGGTGCGGCCCCAGCCTGTCAAACGCGCCGGACATGATCAGTTTTTCCAGCACGCGACGGTTCAGTTTTTTGGTATCGGTACGGGCGCAAAGATCGAACAGCTCGCGGAAATACCCGCCGTTGTTACGCGCCTCGATGATCGCCTCGATCGGACCTTCACCTACGCCTTTGATCGCGCCGATCCCGTAAACGATCTCTCCGTCATCGTTGACGTGGAAGTGGTAGAGCCCTGAGTTAATATCCGGCGGCAGGATCTTGAGTCCCATGCGCCAGCACTCGTCCACCAGGCCAACCACCTTCTCGGTGTTATCCATATCGGCCGTCATTACCGCCGCCATAAATTCAGCAGGATAGTGCGCCTTCAGCCACAGCGTTTGATACGACACCAAAGCATAGGCAGCGGAGTGAGATTTGTTAAATCCGTACCCGGCGAATTTCTCCACCAGGTCGAAGATTTTCATCGCCAGCTCGCCGTCAACGCCGTTTTTCTTCGCCCCGTCTTCAAAAATGGAGCGCTGCTTGGCCATCTCTTCCGGCTTTTTCTTACCCATCGCACGACGCAGCATGTCCGCGCCGCCGAGCGTATAGCCGGAAAGCACCTGGGCGATCTGCATCACCTGTTCCTGGTACAGGATGATGCCGTAGGTGGGCTCCAGCACCGGCTTCAGGCTTTCGTGCTGCCACTGAACGTCCGGATAGGAAATCTCTTCTCGCCCGTGCTTACGGTCGATAAAGTTATCTACCATCCCTGACTGCAGCGGGCCCGGACGGAACAGGGCGACCAGTGCGATCATATCTTCGAAGCAGTCGGGCTGCAGACGCTTAATCAGATCCTTCATGCCGCGGGATTCAAGCTGGAAGACGGCGGTGGTCTCCGAGCGCTGCAGCATGTCGAAACTTTTCTTGTCATCCAGCGGGATGGCCGCGATATCCAGCGGCGGCTCGCCGTTCTTCTCGCGGCGGGCGTTGATCATCTCCAGCGCCCAGTTAATGATGGTCAACGTGCGCAGGCCAAGGAAGTCGAACTTCACCAGCCCGGCGTATTCTACGTCGTTCTTGTCAAACTGGGTAACCGGGTGTTGGCCCGCTTCATCGCAGTAAAGCGGTGCAAAATCCGTAATTTTAGTCGGGGCGATAACCACGCCCCCCGCATGCTTACCGGCGTTACGCGTGACGCCTTCAAGCTTGCGCGCCATGTCGATCAGCGCTTTGACCTCTTCGTCCGCCTCGTAGATTTCCGGCAGCTGCGGCTCGGCTTCAAACGCTTTTGCCAGCGTCATGCCCGGATCGGGCGGCACCAGCTTAGAAATGCGATCGACAAACCCGTACGGGTGGCCCAGCACACGGCCCACGTCGCGGATAACCGCTTTTGCCGCCATCGTACCGAAGGTAATGATCTGCGATACCGCATCACGGCCGTACATATCGGCGACGTGCTCGATCACCTGGTCGCGTTTCTCCATGCAGAAGTCAACGTCGAAGTCGGGCATGGAAACACGTTCCGGGTTGAGGAAACGTTCGAACAGCAGGTCGAATTCCAGCGGATCGAGGTCGGTAATTTTCAGCGCATACGCCACCAGCGAACCTGCACCGGAGCCACGCCCCGGCCCGACCGGCACGCCGTTATCTTTCGACCACTGGATAAACTCCATAACGATCAGGAAGTAGCCCGGGAAACCCATCTGGTTGATCACCTGGAGTTCAATGTCCAGGCGTTCGTCATACTCAGGACGACGCTTTTTACGCTCTTCTTCATCCGGGAACAGGAATTCCAGACGCTCTTCCAGACCTTCTTTTGATTTCGCGACCAGGAAATCTTCCGTGGTCATGTCACCCGTCGGGAACTGCGGCAGGAAGTATTCGCCGAGGCGAACGGTAACGTTGCAGCGCTTGGCGATCTCTACGCTGTTTTCCAGCGCTTCGGGAATATCGGAGAAGAGTTCACACATCTCCTCCTCGCTGCGCATGTACTGTTGAGCGGAGTAATTACGCGGCCGCTTCGGATCGTCGAGCGTAAAGCCATCGTGGATCGCCACGCGAATTTCGTGCGCGTCAAAATCTCCCGGTTCGAGAAAGCGTACATCGTTTGTCGCGACGACGGGCAGACCGCGTTCTTCCGCAAGTGCGACCGCCGCATGAAGATAGCTCTCTTCGTCCTGGCGACCGGTGCGGATCAACTCCAGATAATAACGATCCGGGAAATACTCTTCGTAGAACGAGACGCATTGATCCACCAGCGCGCTGTTACCGCGCAGCAGTGATTTGCCGACGTCACCCATACGGCCACCGGAGATCAGCAGCAGCCCTTCGTTGAGCTCGGCCAGCCAGTCGCGGTCGATCCACGGGCCCAGCGCACCATATCCGCGCTGATAGGCTTTTGAGATAAGCAGCGTGAGGTTTTGATAACCCGTGTTGTTCATCGCCAGCACGGAGATTTGCGTCAGTTCATCCCCGATGAGGTCGCTCTGCACGTGGAAATCCGCGCCGACGATGGGCTTTATCCCCGCGCCGTGCGCTGTTCCGTAGAACTTCACCAGGCCACACAGGTTGGTAAAATCGGTGATCGCCAGCGCAGGCATGCCAAGGGAGGCCGCCTTTTTTACCAGCGGCCCGGTCTTCGCCAGCCCATCGATCATGGAGTAGTCGCTATGCACCCGCAGGTGTACGAAACGTGGTTCAGCCATCTTCAGATTCCGCGTTACTTAATTGCTTGCGTATTGATTCAGGACACCCGTCCCAGCGCGCGTTTCACCGGGCCGAAACTGCGCCGGTGGTGTTCGGTTGCGCCATGTTCAGCCAGCCTCTCCAGGTGGAAAGGTGTGGGATACCCCTTGTGCTGGGCGAAACCGTACTGAGGGTAAGTGAGGTCCAGCGCGGCCATTTCGGCGTCGCGCGTCACTTTGGCAATAATAGAAGCTGCGCTAATTTCTGCGACCCGGCTATCGCCTTTGACGACCGCCATTGAAGGCATGGGCAATGCCGGACAGCGGTTGCCGTCAATCAGGACATATTCCGGGGAAATTTTCAGGCCCGCTACCGCACGCTGCATCGCCAGCATCGTGGCGTGCAAAATATTCAGTTCATCTATTTCATGCGGTTCAGCGCGCCCCAGGCTCCAGGCCAGCGCCTTCTCCTGAATCTCACTAAACAGCGCCAGCCGGCGCTTTTCAGACAATTTTTTAGAGTCGTTCAGCCCGACGATCGGCCGAGCCGGATCGAGGATCACCGCAGCGGTCACCACTGCCCCGACTAACGGACCACGACCCACTTCGTCCACGCCCGCCACAAGGTGGGTGTGAGGATAAACAAATTCCATCATTTCGCTAGCTCCAGCACCGCATCGGCCGCTTGCTCATCAGCATTACAGCGGATCAGTTGATGCAGTTCGCGGAAGGTATCGTGCATCTGGTGGCTGGTCTTGCCGTTGGCGAGCAGCGGCAGCAGCGCATCGGCAAGCGCCTGCGGCTGGCACTCATCCTGCAGCAGTTCTTTCACCAGCTCGCGCCCGGCAAGCAGGTTCGGCAGGGAGACATAATCCGTTTTCACCAGACGTTTTGCCAGCCAGAAAGTGAACGGCTTCATGCGATAACCGACCACCATCGGACATTTCGCCAGCATGCATTCCAGCGCCGCCGTGCCGGAGGCCAGCAGTGCGGCATCGCTCGCATACATCGCTTCCCGCCCTTTGCCGTCCAGAAGACGGACGTGGAGATCCGGGGCGACGTCAGCTTTGATGCGCTCAAACTGCTCGCGGCGTTTGGCATTCACCAGCGGCACGACAACTTCGAGATCGGGGTACGTCTGGCGAAGAATTTGCGCTGTCTTGAGGAAATCGGCGCTCAGCATCTCCACTTCTGCGCCACGGCTGCCCGGCAGCAAGGCCAGACAGTGCACATCATGGGGAATGCCCAGCACGTCGCGCGCCGCGTTTTTATCCGGATCCAAGGGCATCGCATCAGCCATGGTATGACCGATAAAACGGCACGGAACATTAAATCTGTCGTAAAACGCTTTTTCGAAAGGCAGAAAAGCCAGCACCAGGTTGGTGGACCGTCCGATTTTGAAAACGCGTTTCTGTCGCCACGCCCAGACGGACGGACTGATGTAGTGAATCGTTTTGATACCCTGCTTTTTCAGATTCCCTTCGAGGGTAATGTTGAAATCAGGTGCATCGATACCGACAAACACATCGGGTTTGAGTTCGGTAAAACGACGGGTGAGATCGGCGCGGATGTGCAGCAAACGGCGTAGCCGCCCCAGCACCTCAACGATGCCCATCACGGCGAGCTCTTCCATTTCATACCAGGCTTCACAGCCTTCGGCCTGCATTAGCGGGCCAGCAACGCCGACAAAACGAGCATTGGGTACACGCGCCTTAAGCGCGCGGATGAGACCGGCACCAAGAATATCGCCGGAGGTTTCTCCGGCGACCAGGGCTATCGTAAGCGGACGACTGTCGACCATTAACGAATCAGACCCCTTGTGGAACGGTCAAAGAATTCCATGAACGCGTTCACTTCCGGGTGCTTATTCGCCAGCTCGGCAATTTCCGGCTTCGCCTCTTCCAGCGTTTTACCGCTACGGTACAGCAGTTTGTACGCGTTGCGGATGGCAGTAATCGCTTCGCGACTAAAACCACGACGCTTGAGGCCTTCGATGTTCACGCCAAACGGCGTGGCATGGTTGCCCTGCGCAATCACATACGGTGGGACGTCCTGCGCCACACCGGAGCATCCGCCAACCATCACGTGCGCACCAATGATGCAGAACTGATGGACAGCGGTCATGCCGCCAATAATTGCGAAGTCATCAACCGATACGTGTCCTGCCAGCGTTGCGTTGTTGGCAAGAATACAGCGGTCACCTACGGTACAGTCGTGCGCGATATGCGCATTAACCATAAACAGGTTATCGCTGCCCACCTTCGTCAACCCACCACCCTGTACTGTTCCACGATGAATGGTGACGCTTTCGCGAATACGGTTACGATCGCCAATTTCCAGTCGGGTCGACTCACCAGCATATTTCAGATCCTGGTTAACTTCGCCGATGGAAGCGAACTGATAGATCTCGTTATTGCAGCCAATGGTCGTGTGACCGTTCACGACAACGTGAGATTTCAGTACTGTACCCTCACCAATTTCGACATGGGGTCCAACAATACAAAACGGGCCAATATGGACGTTAGCGCCAATGATGGCACCGGTTTCCACAATAGCGGTAGGATGAATAAAGGCGGATTTATCAATCACGTATCAGGACTCCCGGCTACGAGCACACATCATCGTCGCTTCGCAAACAACTTTGCCGTCAACCAGCGCTACGCCTTTGAAGCGAGTCAGGCCACGACGCGTTTTTTCAAAAGTGACTTCCATGATCATCTGATCACCAGGCACGACAGGGCGCTTAAAGCGCGCTTCATCAATACCCGCGAAGTAATACAGCTCACCTGGCTCCAGTTTACCGACGCTTTTAAACGCCAGAATACCGGTAGCCTGAGCCATCGCTTCCAGAATCAACACACCCGGGAAGATAGGCTTACCAGGGAAGTGCCCCTGGAAGAACGGCTCGTTCACGGAAACATTTTTCACTGCGCGCAGAAAACGACCTTCTTCAAAATCCAGCACACGGTCTACCAGCAGAAACGGGTAGCGGTGCGGCAGAAGTTCTAAAATCTCTTCAATATGCAGAGTATGAGTGTCAGTAGTCAAAATACTCTTCCTGTCAAAATGTACTGATAACAATAATAACACGGCCTGCCGGTTTATTAGAAAGCCGACAGGCCGGGAAAAATAGCGTTAAACGGATGACGCTTAATCTTGTTGATCGATCTTACGCTCAAGAGACTTGAGGCGCTTGTTCATATCATCAATGTTCATCACCAGAGCTGCTGTTTTACGCCATACCTTGTTGGGTTGTAGCGGAATGCCCGAGGAATAAACGCCAGGTTCAGTGATAGGACGCATCACCATGCCCATTCCCGTCACAGTGACCTTGTCGCATATTTCCATATGGCCATTAATCACGCTCGCGCCGCCAATCATGCAATAACGGCCAATTTTCAGGCTGCCTGCCATGATGACGCCACCCGCAACCGCGGTATTGTCGCCAATCACAACGTTATGCGCAATCTGGCACTGGTTATCGATGATAACACCATTGCCAATGATCGTGTCGTCAAGCGCGCCACGGTCAATGGTGGTACAGGCGCCGATCTCTACGCGATCGCCAATAATAACGCGACCAAGCTGCGGGATCTTAACCCAGTTACCGCGATCGTTAGCGTAACCAAAGCCATCAGAACCAATCACGGTGCTGGACTGGACGAGGCAATTTTCGCCAATTTCAACGTCATGATAAACGGACACGTTGGCCCATAAACGGGTCCCGGCGCCGATTTTCGTATTTTTCCCAACGAAGCAACCTGGGCCAATGACGACGTTATCGCCCAGCACAACGCCGGATTCGATAACCGCATTCGCGCCAACGGCGACGTTGTTACCCAGCCTGGCCGTCGCATCAATCGCTGCACTGGCAGCAATGTTCTGGGCCGGCTGCGGCGTAGTATCGAGAATTTGAGCCATGCGTGCATACGTCAGGTAGGGGTTTTTCACTACCAGCGCGCTTACAGTGGCAAATGGAAGATCGTCCTGCGTCAGTACAACAGCTGACGCCTGGCATTGAGCCAGTTGCTCACGGTACTTAGGGCTTACCATGAAGGTAATCGTGCCAGCTTTAGCAGATTGCATGGACGCAACAGCGGTGATGACGATATCGCCATCACCGTGTAATTCTGCATCCAACTGCTGAGCTAAATCAGCCAGTCGAATTGAAGGCATTACTTATTTAACCTGTTTCAGAACATCAGCAGTGATGTCTTTAACATCTTTGCTGTTGAAAGCAACGGCGTTCGCATCAACAACCAGATCGATGCTCTGATCGGCAGCCACTGCTTTAACAGCGGTCTGAATGCGAGTCACCAGCTTGCCGCGTTCTTCGTTAGAACGACGCTGACGATCCTGCTCGAAAGCCTGCGCTTTCTGGGAGAACGTCTGGCGCTGAGCCATTACGTCTTTTTCCAGCTTGCTGCGGTCGCTTGCCTTCATGGTAGAACCATCACGCTGCAGACGCTGCATTTTGGACTGAAGATCGTTTTCCATACCCTGCAGTTCGCTTGCACGGCCTTTGAATTCGTTTTCCAGAGTCGCAGAAACACCCGTTTTCTGTGCAACCTGCTGGAACAAATTACCCATGTTGACGATTGCAATTTTGTCTGCTGCCTGAGCAGAAGTTGCCATCGCTAAACCGAGACCTGCAGCTAATAACCACTTTTTCACAATTAACTCCTTACCATCCCATTGGCACCAGAAGGTACCGTTCTTTGCGTGGCAAGGCGACCGTATTACCGATCGCCAGTTGTCAGCGCTACACTGCCAACGCATTCCTTTGCAGCGGATTATTACCAGGTTTTACCAATGTTAAACTGGAATTGCTCCGCTTTGTCTCCATCGTATTTCTTAAACGGCTGGGCGTAAGAGAAGACCAACGGCCCCAGCGGTGACATCCATTGTAATGCGATACCGGCAGACATGCGAATATTGCTCGGATCGCTGTAGTCAGGTATGCCTTCTGCGCGCATCTGGGCTGTATTCTGCCAGTTGGTATCCCACACGGTACCCGCATCCCAGAAGAAGGACGTACGGACCGAGTTCGCGTATTTATCACTGATAAACGGCGTTGGCGTGATGAACTCCAGGCTGGCAACGGCCATAGCGTTACCGCCCACCGCGTCATTGGAACCACAGACTTCGGAAGAGGAAGACTTATTACAGTTATCTTTGTCGTTTCCGCCGTAGTAAACCGCTTTCGGACCAATGTTGTTGGACTGGAAACCACGAACGGTGCTGGAGCCACCCGCATAGAAGTTTTCATAGAACGGCAGCTCTTTGCCACCCAGGCCATCGCCATAGCCCCAACGGGTACGACCCAGTACCACCCACTTATGATCGTCATCGATCGGGAAGTAGGATGCGGTATCCAGCGTGACCTTATAGAACTCGTTATCGGAACCTGGAACTGTAACTTTACCGTTCAGGTTGACGCGAGAACCTTCCGTTGGGAAGTAACCGCGGTCGAGACGGTTATAGGTCCAACCGTAGTTAAAGGTGAAGTCATCCGCCGCGAAGCCATTGTCATGACCAGTTTTGCTGGTTGACTGGCCGATAGAGTCCAGATAACGCCACATCGCCACCTGAGGTTGCATGTTGGACAGGTCGTTATGCACGTAACCTAAGCCCGCACGCAGGGTGTTGTATTCGTTAACCGGGAAGCCAAGCGTACCGTCTACACCGTAACTCTTGTTGGTGTAAGAAGACAGATCCGCGTCGTCTGCTTTAAAGTCGTTATAGAAAATACGACCGCCCAGGCTCACACCGTCTACGGTGAAGTATGGGTTAGTCACAGAGAACTCAGAGTAGGTCTGGTAGTCGTTTTTGGTGCCGTTAATACCGACAGAGTAACCTGTACCCAGCCAGTTATCCTGCTGCACGCCGACCTGGAAGCTGACGCCGCTTTCAGTACCGTAGCCCACACCGAAGTTGAAGCTACCGGTGTTGCGCTCTTTCACTTTATAAACGACATCAACCTGATCCGGGCTGCCCGGTACGCGCTGGGTATCGGTATCCACCGTTTCAAAATAACCCAGACGGTTCAGACGCTCTTTACCCTGATCAACGAGGTCGCTACCCAACCATGCGCCTTCCATCTGACGCATTTCGCGACGCAGAACGGAATCTTTGGAGGTGTCGTTACCGACGAAGCGGATCTTACGCACGTAGAAACGGTTGCCCGCATCAACATTTACATGCAGCTTAACGGTTTTATCCGCGTCATTGATTTCAGGCTGAGTCTGTACGCGCGGATAGGCATAACCATAGCGGCCGAGCAGCTTCTTAATGCTGTCTTCCATTTTGGTTACTTTGGAACCGCTATACAGGTCGCCTGGCTGAATTTTGGTCAGCGATTCGATTTCAGCAGAATGCCCCGCCAGATTACCACTCACTTCAACACCAGAAAGCTTGTACTGCTCGCCTTCAGTGATGTTAACCGTAATGTAGATACCTTTCTTGTCCGGAGTCAGACTGACCTGAGTCGAGTCGATGTTGAAACGCGCATAGCCACGATCGAGATAGTAGCTGCGCAGGGTTTCAAGGTCGCCCGCCAGTTTCTGTTTCTGGTATTTGCGATCGCCTACCACGTTCCACCATGGCACTTCATCGCGCAGCTGGAAGGTGGAGATCAGTTCGTCGGTGCTGAACGCATGGTTGCCGACAATGTTGATCTGCTGGATCTTCGCAGAAACACCTTCCTGGAAGACCAGCTTCAGGTCAACACGGTTACGTGGCAGCGGAGTAACAACCGCTTTCACGCTGGCGCTGTATTTACCGACGCTGTAGTAGAAGTCTTCCAGACCTTTTTCAATGTCTGAAAGGGTTGTGCGGTCCAGAGATTCACCCACACGAACACCCGATGCTTCAAGGTTTTGCTTGAGCATGTCATCTTTCACCGACTTGTTACCGGAGAAAGTGATACTGGCGATCGTTGGACGTTCTTTTACCTGTACCAGCAGCGTATCACCATCGCGCAGGACGCGAACGTCCTCAAAGTTGCCGGTGGCAAACAGAGCACGGATGGTGTTACTGATATCATCATCATTAACCGTATCGCCGGGGCGTACAGGCATACTGAGGAGGGCCGCACCAACGGCGACACGCTGGAGGCCTTCGAAATGAATGTCTTTCACTACGAACCCGTCAGCACCGTATACGGTGGCGCTGCTAAACAGCAGCGACGCTATGAGCAACTTTTTCATCGCCATCGTTATTATGCGTTCTTCCTAACACTCTCTTACAACCGAGAGAAATCATTGAAAAGTGCAAGCCCCATTAACAGCACCAGCAGAATCGAGCCAATGCGATAACTAAAGTCTTGAACTCGCTCGGATACCGGTCCGCCTTTTAGCTTTTCAATCGCTAAAAACAGCAGATGACCCCCGTCTAAAACGGGAAGCGGGAACAGGTTGATTATCCCAAGGTTCACGCTAATGAGCGCGAGGAACATGAGATAGTAAATCACCCCGAATTCCGCTGACATCCCAGCCCCCTGAGCAATCGAAATTGGCCCACTGAGGTTGTTCAGTTTCACATCACCGGTTATCAATTTCCCCAACATGTTGACCGTCAGCTTCATCAGTTGCCATGTTTTATCCGTGGCTTCAAGGATGGCGCTGAACGGCCCATACTGGCGTATTGTCTTGTACTCATCTGGCAGCGGGATCACTTTTGGCACAACGCCTGCAAACCCTTCTGCCTTTTTGCCGACCGACTTCGTATCCGGAATCAGCGTCAGCGAAAGCGGACTACCCTGCCTTTCAACTTCCAGCGCGAGAGACGTTCCCGGATTATCGCGCACCAGAGTAACAAAGGTCATCCACTCTGTTAATGGTTGACCATCGACTTTAACGATCCTGTCGCCCGCTTGCAAACCCGCTTTGCTCGCTGCCGAATTTGCCTGTACTTCGGCTAATACCGGCTCGATCTGCGGGCCGCGCGGACGAATGCCCAGCGCAGCGACGGGATCCTCTTTGTCTGGCTCGAAACGCCAGTGGCGTAAATCAAGTACTTTGTCCTGACGCGTATCAGAACCAAACGGCGATACGCTGATGGTGGTCTGCGGATCGCCAATTTTGGCTACCAGCTGCAGTCGCACGGCATCCCAATCAGGGGTTTCGATGCCATCAATCGCTTTAAGTTCCATACCGGATGTAATTTGCACACTCGCCGCGATGGAGTTGGGGGCAATTTCACCCACCACAGGACGTACGCCAGGGACGCCGATGATAAACACCAGCCAGTACGCAAAAATCGCAAAGATGAAGTTGGCTACCGGTCCGGCAGCAATGATGGCGGCGCGTTGTCCAACGGTTTTATTGTTGAATGCGCTGTGTCGCAGCTCAGGAGCGACAGGCTCGACGCGTTCGTCGAGCATTTTGACGTAGCCGCCCAGCGGAATAAGGGCGATGACAAATTCTGTGCCATGACGGTCTGTGCGCGTCCAGAGTGATTTACCAAAACCGATGGAAAACCGCTCTACGCGCACGCCACAGCGGCGAGCAACCCAGAAATGGCCAAATTCATGCACGGTAATCAGTACACCCAGTGCAACAATGAACGCCGCCAGATTCCAGAGAATGCTCAGCATAAAACCTTCCGTTAAATCGTCCCGAATACCAGTAAAAGCAAACACGCAAACACTGGAACAGCCGCTGTCAGGCTATCAATGCGATCCAGTATACCGCCATGCCCTGGAATCAGGTGTCCGCTATCCTTAATCCCTGCTTCGCGCTTAAACATACTTTCGGTCAAATCACCGAGCACGGAGGCAAGCGCAGCAAAAATCGAGCACACCAGCAGTATTGACGGTGCCACTTCAAGATTCGCCCAGACGCCGTAGCCCCAGGAGATGATTGCTGCCGTAAACAGGCCGCCGATGAATCCTTGCCAGGTTTTGCCCGGAGAAACCTTCGGTGCCAGCTTATGTTTGCCAAACAGTTTACCAAACATATAGGCCCCGGAGTCAGCACCCCAGACCAGAATCATTACATAAAGCAGCCAGATCGCACCGCTGTAGTGGTTTTCGTCGTAGTGCCAGGCTCGCAGCGCAACCATACCCCAGAAAAAAGGAATAATTGTGAGCAAACCAAAAATCAGTCGCAGCACTTTTGAATTACGCCATAATGCCGCAGAACCTGGATAAAAAAGAACCAGCAACAGCGCGGCAACCCACCAGGCCAACGATATCCACAAGGAACCGGCAACCAGTGGCTGATGAATATCATGGTGATATTCAGGCAACGTAAACAGCATTATGGCCAGGATAAAGCCACAAAGTACCGCAAGCCATACTCGCTGAGTGCGCGAGGTAAAGCCGCTAAACTGTCCCCATTCCCACGCGGCGAGCATACACACCACCAGCGTGACAATAGCGAATCCCACCGGGGGCAGTAAAAACAGCGCCGCAATGACAATGGGTATTAATACAAAAGCGGAAATCAGGCGATACTTCAGCAAAAGCTACCCCCATCAGGCTTTGTCGCCACCAGGCTCGGTGCCGCCGAAACGACGCTCTCGATTGGCAAAGGCATGCAGCGCACCTTCAAAGTCTTGTTCATCGAAATCGGGCCAAAGAACATCCGTAAAGTAAAGTTCGGCATAGGCAATTTGCCATATCAAAAAGTTACTTATGCGATGTTCCCCCCCTGTCCTAATTACCAAATCCACGGGAGCCTGTTCATTCATGCAGATTTGCTTGCTCAGCGCCTCTTCATCAATTTGGTCGGGTCTCAACAGCCCTTCCTGAACCTGTTCGGCTAGATGCCGAACGCCCTGGATAATATCCCAGCGTCCGCCGTAATTCGCCGCAATATTCAGCGTAAGACCGGTATTATTTTCCGTCAGCGCTTCTGCTTTACGAATCCGTTCCTGCAAACGTGAGTTAAAACGACTGGTATCGCCAATGATACGCAGGCGGACGTTGTGGCGGTGCAGGCTTTTTACTTCGCTGTCTAGCGCCCACACAAACAATTCCATCAACGCAGTCACTTCCTGCAGAGGCCGATTCCAGTTTTCACTGCTAAAAGCATAGAGCGTTAACGCATCAATGCCGTTGTTGGCGGCAAAAGAAACGGCGCGGCGAACGGATTTCGCCCCCGCTTTATGCCCAAAGGCTCGTATCTTCCCTTGTCTTTTCGCCCAGCGGCCATTGCCATCCATAATGATTGCTACATGACGGCAGCCATGAGCTGGCAAATTTTCGCTTATTGGTTGATTCGCAGACAACATAACGCGTTTTTTGTCCCTGAAAAGGATTTAACGGTACTCAGGAATACTGAAGCCTATACATAAAAAAGCCGTGTCAAACCACGGCTCACCTGACCACATTAAGTCAAATACCTGCGATCAGGTGGCGCAGACTATATCACTGAAGCCCAACGCTAACAAATAGCACGACGACTAGTGCTTGCTTTATCACCAGCTTGCGAGACGTGTCACCTGTTGGCGCGCAATATTACGCGCAGCTGCATCCACCGCCAGCACCTCTTCCACGCTTTGTGGTTCGCGCAAATCCATCATCTCCAGTACCGATAAATTTAACGACGCGATATCGGTAAAACGAATTTGCTGATTCAGAAATGCCTCAACGGTAATTTCATTGGCTGCATTCAGTGCCGTTGTCGCCGCCTGCCCCTGGTCAAAGGCAGTCATCGCAAGCTTCAGACAAGGATAGCGATCGTAATCTGGTTCACTGAACGTCAGGGAACTTAGCTTGCAGAAATCAAGCGGCTTCACGCCGGATTTCACTCGATTTGGCCACGCCATTGAATGGGCAATCGGCGTACGCATGTCCGGCTCGCCCAACTGCGCCAGCACGCTGCCATCCTGATAACGCACCATCGAATGAATGACCGATTGCGGGTGAATCAGTACTTCCATCTGTTTCGCTGACGCATTAAACAACCAGCGCGCTTCAATGTATTCCAGACCTTTGTTCATCATGGTGGCAGAGTCAACGGAGATTTTACGCCCCATCGACCAGTTCGGATGACGGCACGCCTGATCCGGCGTCATGGCGCGCAGTTCAGACAGTGGCGTTTCACGGAACGGGCCACCAGACCCGGTAAGCAGAATCGACACTACGCCATTCTGCTCCAGGTCAGCGTACCCCAGGTTCTGTTGAAAAGGTTGCGGTAAACTCTGAAAAATCGCGTTGTGCTCGCTGTCGACCGGTAGAAGACGCGCGCCGCGCTGCTTCACCGCGTCCATAAACAGGCGTCCGCAGGTGACTAGCGACTCTTTATTGGCCAGCAGAACGTCCTTACCGGCATCAATCGCGGCAAGCGTCGGCAATAATCCTGCCGCCCCGACGATAGCAGCCATCACCTGATCCACCTCATCCAGCGCCGCCATCTCGCAGGCCGCCTGTTGGCCACTCAGCACCTCGGTTCGACTGCCCTTTTCACGCAACTGTGCTTTCAGCAGGCGTGCGCTCTCTTCGTCATCCATCACCGCATAGCGGGGCGCAAACTCCAGGCACTGTTCGACCATTCGCTGCACATTCTTACCGGCCACCAGCGCTGTCACGGTGTAAAGTTCAGGATTATGGCGAACGACGTCGAGAGTGCTGCAACCGATAGAGCCGGTTGAGCCGAGGAGTGTTAAATGCTTCATGAGATGCCCGAAAAAAGTTAGACCAGATAAAAGCAAAACGCCGCCAGCAAGACCCGAAGTCCCTCTGAACGGCGTTTATCAGTGTACGACAGAAATCAGAACTGCATCAGTTCCGCTTCTTTATCTGCCAGCGCCGCATCAATTTTCTTGATGGCAGCGTCGGTCATTTTCTGAATGTCGTCCTGAGAACGACGATCGTCATCTTCACTGATCTCTTTTTCTTTCAGCAGCGCTTTTACTTTATCGTTCGCGTCGCGACGGACGTTACGCACGGATACACGACCCTGCTCAGCTTCGCCACGAACCACTTTGATCAGATCTTTACGACGCTCTTCGGTCAGCGGTGGCAGTGGAACGCGGATGTCAGCACCCGCAGAGCTTGGGTTCAGACCAAGGTCAGACGCCATGATCGCTTTCTCAACCGCCGGGCCCATAGAACGATCGAACACGTTGATTTTCAGCGTACGGGTATCTTCTACCGTTACGCTCGCCAGCTGACGCAGAGGAGTTGGCGTACCGTAGTACTCAACAATGATGCCATCCAGCAGGCTTGGAGAAGCACGGCCAGTACGGATTTTGCTGATTTGGGTTTTGAACGCTTCTACGCATTTTTCCATGCGTACTTCAGCATCTTTTCTGATGTCGTTAATCACGTTACGAATCCTTGAAAACTTGTCTCAGGCAGACTATCCGCCAGCACAGCGCTACAGGTGTGCTAAGTATAGTCGCGTTTAATTCATGACAACGCCAAAGGCGTGCCCGGGTAAGATACCACTACAAAATAAAGCGGAATCTTACCTGTATTTATCGTCGACGGAAATTATTCCGTGATCAAAGTGCCTTCTTTTTCGCCCATGACCACGCGACGCAGTGCGCCTGGTTTGTTCATGTTGAAGACACGGATCGGCAGTTTGTGGTCGCGAGCAAGCGTGAAGGCGGCAAGATCCATCACTTTCAGCTCTTTATCCAGCACTTCGCTGTAGCTCAGCTGATCGTACATGGTGGCAGAAGGATCTTTTGCCGGGTCGGCAGTAAACACGCCGTCAACTTTGGTCGCTTTCAGTACCACATCGGCTTCGATCTCGATACCGCGCAGACAGGCAGCGGAATCGGTCGTAAAGAACGGGTTACCCGTACCGGCGGAGAGGATCACCACACGGTTGTTGCGCAGCAGGCTGATGGCTTCTGCCCAGCTGTAATTATCGCATACGCCATTCAGTGGAATAGCGGACATCAGGCGGGCGTTCACATAGGCGCGATGGAGCGCATCACGCATCGCCAGGCCATTCATCACGGTTGCCAGCATACCCATGTGGTCGCCCACAACGCGGTTCATCCCCGCTTTCGCCAGACCAGCACCACGGAAAAGGTTGCCACCGCCAATGACCACGCCAACCTGGATACCCAGTTCGACCAGTTCTTTGATTTCCTGTGCCATGCGATCAAGGATGCTTGCGTCAATACCGAAGCCTTCCGATCCCTGCAGCGCTTCGCCACTCAGCTTAAGCAGAATGCGTTTGTACACGGGTTTTGCATTGGTAGCCATGTTTCTTTCCTGAGACTGTCAACGATTAAGATGGGGGTTAATTCTGGCGACATGATATGCCGCAAATCAGTACAGCGATACTGGAGCCTGTCTGATTTCCTGTGACGGGTGACAAAAAGAAGCCGCCCTCAGGCGGCTCCTTTTCAATCATTAAGACTGCTTGGACATTGCAGCAACTTCTGCTGCGAAGTCAGTCTCAACTTTCTCGATGCCTTCGCCCACTTCGAAGCGGATGAAGCCAGTTACGTCAGCGTTGTGCTCTTTCAGCAGCTGAGCAACAGACTTGCTTGGGTCCATTACGAATGGCTGGCCAGTCAGAGAAACTTCACCGGTGAATTTCTTCATGCGGCCTTCAACCATTTTCTCTGCGATTTCTTTTGGTTTACCAGACTGCATCGCGATGTCCAGCTGAACCTGGTACTCTTTCTCAACCACTTCAGCAGACACGTCTTCTGGCTTAACGAATTCTGGCTTGCTTGCAGCGATGTGCATTGCCAGCTGTTTAACCAGCTCTTCGTCAGCGCCTTTAGCCGCAACCAGAACACCGATACGTGCACCGTGCTGGTAAGAGCCCAGAACGTCACCTTCCAGAGAAGATACGCGACGGATGTTGATGTTCTCACCGATTTTAGCAACCAGCGCAACACGTTCTTCTTCGAACTGTGCTTTCAGAACTTCAACGTCAGTGATTTTACCAGCAACAGCTGCGTCCAGAACTTTGTTAGCAAATGCCTGGAAACCGCCATCTTTAGCAACGAAGTCAGTCTGGCAGTTAACTTCCAGAATGATGCCGTAGTTGCCGTCGATCTTAGTGATGATCACGCCGTCAGCAGCAACGTTGCCTGCTTTTTTAGCTGCTTTGATCGCACCGGATTTACGCATGTTTTCGATTGCCAGCTCGATGTCGCCGTTCGCTTCAGTCAGCGCTTTTTTGCAATCCATCATGCCTGCGCCAGTACGTTCGCGCAGCTCTTTTACCAGGGATGCGGTAATTTCAGCCATTCTTAAATCCTCGGGAGATGTGAACTGCCCGGCCGGGGGCCAAACAGTGTAAATTGAAAAAAGGGGCCGGTAATGGGCCCCTATTCATACACGGTACTAATAAGGGGTAAAACCTTATTATTCAGCTTCTACGAAGCTTTCTTCCGCCTGAGAAGCCAGATCCTGGGAACGGCCTTCACGAACGGTAGCAGCTACAGCGCTCAGGTACAGGCTAACAGCACGGATTGCGTCGTCGTTACCCGGGATAACGAAGTCAACACCGTCCGGATCGGAGTTGGTATCAACGATAGCGAATACCGGGATACCCAGGTTGTTAGCTTCTTTGATAGCGATGTGCTCGTGGTCTGCATCGATTACGAACAGCGCGTCTGGCAGGCCGCCCATATCTTTGATACCGCCCAGGCTGTTTTCCAGCTTGTCCAGTTCACGAGTGCGCATCAGCGCTTCTTTCTTAGTCAGCTTGTCGAAAGTACCGTCCTGAGACTGGGTTTCCAGATCTTTCAGGCGCTTGATGGACTGACGAACAGTTTTCCAGTTGGTCAGCATGCCGCCCAACCAGCGATGGTTCACGAAGAACTGGTCGCAGCTGTTAGCAGCATCTTTCACAGCTTCGCTTGCAGCGCGCTTAGTACCAACGAACAGAATCTTACCTTTACGGGAAGAGATCTTGTTCAGCTCAGCCAGGGCTTCGTTGAACATTGGTACAGTTTTCTCAAGGTTGATGATGTGAACTTTGTTACGCGCGCCGAAGATGAAAGGCTTCATTTTCGGGTTCCAGTAACGGGTCTGGTGACCAAAGTGAACACCAGCCTTGAGCATGTCGCGCATGGAAACAGTTGCCATGTTTAAAACCTCTATATTGAAAGTTGGGGTTATGCCTCCACGTATCCCATATTACCGACCCCGAAGGGCACCCCGGAATATGTGCCGATACGTGTGTGTTGTTACACAAAGTGAGATTTGTCGCTTCCGTCCAGCCTGTGTATCTGAGATGGATCGGAAGTCCGGCGCGCTTTATACCACAAAACACGACCAGAAACCAACAGTTGTTGGCGGAGTGTGCTGTTAATGATTCTCAATTTGGCACGGAGCGTGCCTGACTGATACCATTGACGACACTTAGACTAGTATTGTCGAAAAAATCGACACCGATGGACAGATTACATGGCTATCTCTATTAAGACACCTGAAGAAATTGAAAAGATGCGCGTCGCCGGTCGTCTGGCCGCGGAAGTGCTGGAAATGATCGAGCCGTTCGTGAAGCCGGGCGTCAGCACCGGTGAACTGGACCGTATCTGTAACGACTATATCGTGAACGAGCAGCACGCGGTTTCCGCCTGCCTCGGCTACCACGGTTTCCCGAAATCCGTCTGCATCTCTATTAATGAAGTGGTGTGTCACGGTATTCCGGACGATGAAAAACTGCTGAAAGACGGCGACATCGTTAACATCGACGTGACCGTCATTAAAGACGAGTACCACGGTGACACCTCAAAAATGTTCATCGTTGGCAAGCCGACTATTCTTGGCGAGCGTCTGTGCAAAGTGACGCAAGAGAGCCTCTATCTGGCGCTGAAAATGGTTAAACCGGGTATTCGCCTGCGTACCATCGGTGCGGCAATCCAGAAGTTTGTGGAAGCAGAAGGTTTCTCCGTGGTTCGCGAGTACTGCGGTCACGGCATTGGTCGCGTCTTCCATGAAGAGCCGCAGGTTCTGCACTATGATGCAGACGACGGCGGCGTGGTGCTGCAAAAAGGCATGACCTTTACCATTGAGCCGATGGTCAACGCGGGTGATTACCGCATCCGTACCATGAAAGACGGCTGGACGGTGAAAACCAAAGACAGAAGCTTGTCTGCACAGTACGAGCATACTATTGTGGTAACAGACAACGGCTGCGAAATTATGACGTTGCGCAAGGATGACACCATCCCGGCGATACTGACGCACGACGAATGATAAAAAAGCCGGCAAATGCCGGCTTTTTTAATGGCTATAGCTTTTTCTTATGGGTGGCGCACGATGAGTAATCTTTTACCCGAACAGTATGCTAACACAGCACTTCCCACCCTCCCCGACCAGCCCGATAACCCGGGCGTCTGGCCGTCGCACGAGCTGACCTGTGCCGGCATCAAGGCGCACATGGATGTCTTTCACCGCTGGCTGGGCAGCGCATTTGATGCGGGCATATCGGCAGAACAGCTGATTGAGGCGCGCACCGAATTTATCGACCAGCTGCTGCAGCGCCTGTGGATCGATTATGGGTTTGGGCAAATCAGCGATGTTGCGCTGGTTGCCGTCGGGGGCTACGGCCGCGGTGAGCTGCATCCGCTTTCCGATATCGATCTGCTGATCTTGAGCCGCAAAAAGCTGCCGGACGAACAGGCGCAAAAAATTGGCGAACTGCTGACGCTGCTTTGGGACGTGAAGCTGGAGGTGGGCCACAGCGTGCGCACCCTGGAAGAGTGTCTGCTGGAAGGGTTATCGGACCTGACCGTCGCCACCAACCTGATTGAAACCCGCCTGCTGATTGGTGACGTTGCCCTGTTCCTGGAGCTGCAAAAACACATCTTCAGCGACGGCTTCTGGCCGTCAGAAAAGTTCTTCGCCGCGAAGGTCGAGGAGCAAAACCAGCGCCACCAGCGCTATCACGGCACCAGCTATAATCTTGAACCCGATATAAAAAGCAGCCCCGGCGGCCTGCGCGACATCCACACTTTACAGTGGGTCGCCCGCCGCCATTTTGGCGCCACCTCGATGGACGAGATGGTCGGCTTCGGCTTTTTAACCGAGGCCGAGCGTAACGAACTAAACGAGTGCCTGCACCTGCTCTGGCGCATCCGCTTTGCCCTGCATCTGGAAGTTACGCGCTACGATAACCGTCTGCTGTTTGACCGCCAGCTCAGCGTGGCTCAGCGCCTGAATTACCAGGGCGAAGGTAACGAGCCGGTTGAGCAGATGATGAAGGATTTCTTCCGCGTCACCCGCCGGGTGACCGAGCTGAACCAGATGCTGTTGCAGCTGTTCGACGAGGCCATTCTGGCCCTGACGGCCGACGAAAAGCCGCGCCCGATTGATGACGAATTCCAGCTGCGCGGCACGCTTATCGATCTGCGCGACGAAACGCTGTTTATTCGCGAGCCGGAAGCGATCCTGCGGATGTTCTATACCATGGTGCGCAACAGCACCATTACAGGTATCTACTCCACCACCCTGCGCCATCTGCGCCATGCGCGCCGTCATCTGACGCAGCCGCTGTGCTATATCCCGGAAGCGCGTTCGCTGTTCCTGAGCATGCTCCGCCACCCGGGTGCCGTCAGCCGCGGCCTGCTGCCGATGCACCGTCACAGCGTGCTGTGGGCCTATATGCCGCAGTGGTCGCACATCGTCGGGCAGATGCAGTTCGATCTGTTCCACGCCTACACGGTGGATGAACACACCATCCGCGTGATGCTCAAGCTGGAGAGCTTTGCGAAAGAAGAGACGCGCTCCCGCCACCCGCTGTGCGTGGAGCTGTGGCCGCGCCTGACCCATCCGGAACTGATCCTGATTGCCGCCCTGTTCCACGATATCGCCAAAGGTCGCGGCGGTGACCATTCGGTGCTGGGCGCGCAGGACGTACTGAAATTTGCCGAACTGCACGGCCTGAACTCACGTGAAACGCAGCTGGTGGCCTGGCTGGTGCGCCATCACCTGCTGATGTCGGTCACCGCGCAGCGCCGAGACATTCAGGACCCGGAAGTCATTAAGCAGTTCGCCGAAGAGGTTCAGACTGAAAACCGTCTGCGCTATCTGGTCTGCCTGACGGTGGCCGATATCTGCGCCACCAACGAGACCCTGTGGAACAGCTGGAAGCAGAGCCTGCTGCGCGAGCTGTACTTCGCCACAGAAAAACAGCTGCGTCGCGGGATGCAGAACACGCCGGACATGCGCGAGCGCGTGCGTCACCACCAGCTTCAGGCGCTGGCGCTGCTGCGGATGGATAACATTGATGAAGAGGCGCTACATCAGATTTGGGCCCGCTGCCGCGCCAACTATTTTGTCCGCCACAGCCCAAACCAGCTGGCGTGGCACGCGCGGCACCTGCTCAAGCACGATCTGTCCCAGCCGATGATCCTGCTAAGCCCGCAGGCCACGCGCGGCGGAACGGAGATTTTCATCTGGAGCCCGGACCGGCCTTATCTGTTTGCTGCCGTCTGCGCCGAGCTGGACAGACGTAACCTGAGCGTTCACGACGCGCAGATTTTCACCACCCGCGACGGCATGGCCATGGACACCTTTATCGTGCTTGAGCCGGACGGCAGCCCGCTCTCGGCGGACAGGCATGAAGGGATACGTTTTGGCCTGGAGCAGGCGATTACCCAGCGCAGCTGGCAGCCTCCACAGCCGCGTCGCCAGCCTGCGAAATTGCGCCACTTTACCGTCGATACCGAGGTCAATTTCCTGCCGACTCACACCGACCGAAAATCGTTCCTGGAGCTGATCGCGCTCGACCAGCCAGGGCTGCTTGCCCGCGTCGGCCAGGTTTTTGCCGATCTGGGAATTTCGCTTCATGGGGCCCGAATTACAACCATTGGCGAGCGAGTAGAAGATTTATTTATAATCGCCACCGCCGACAGGCGTGCCCTTAATAATGACCTGCAGCTTGAAGTGCAACAACGGTTGACAGCAGCCCTCAATCCAAACGATAAAGGGTGATATGTTTTTTAGTGAAATGGAAAGAGTAAACAATGCAGCAGTTACAGAACGTTATTGAGTCCGCTTTTGAGCGTCGCGCCGAGATTACCCCGGCAAATGTGGATACCGTGACCCGTGAAGCGGTAAACCAGGTGATTTCCCTTCTGGATTCCGGCGCGCTGCGCGTGGCAGAAAAAATCGACGGTCAGTGGGTCACTCATCAATGGCTGAAGAAAGCCGTGCTGCTCTCTTTCCGCATCAACGATAACAAGGTTATCGACGGAGCTGAAAGCCGCTACTTCGATAAAGTGCCAATGAAATTCGCTGACTACGACGAAGCGCGTTTCCAGAAAGAAGGTTTCCGCGTGGTACCGCCTGCAGCAGTACGTCAGGGCGCATTCATCGCACGCAATACCGTGCTGATGCCATCCTACGTGAACATCGGTGCCTACGTTGACGAAGGCACGATGGTTGACACATGGGCGACCGTCGGTTCCTGCGCGCAGATCGGTAAAAACGTTCACCTGTCCGGCGGCGTGGGCATCGGTGGCGTTCTGGAACCACTGCAGGCTAACCCGACCATCATCGAAGACAACTGCTTCATCGGCGCGCGCTCTGAAGTGGTAGAAGGCGTGATCGTTGAAGAAGGCTCCGTGATCTCCATGGGCGTTTACATCGGTCAGAGCACCCGTATTTATGACCGTGAAACCGGCGAAGTTCACTACGGTCGCGTTCCGGCTGGCTCCGTGGTGGTTTCCGGTAACCTGCCGTCAAAAGATGGCAAATACAGCCTCTACTGTGCGGTTATCGTGAAGAAAGTGGATGCGAAAACGCGCGGTAAAGTGGGCATCAATGAATTGCTGCGCACCATCGATTAATCGGGTATAACAAAAAGCGGGGGCAACCCCGCTTTTTTTATATCTGAGGGTGGCGAAAATAGATTTTTTCGTTAATTATTCAAAGGTTATGTTGAGATCAAGGGTACCGCTATGTACGATAATCTGAAAAGTCTGGGCATTACCAATCCTGATGAAATTGATCGTTACAGCCTCCGCCAGGAAGCCAACAACGATATTTTGAAAATCTATTTTCACAAGGACAAAGGAGAGTTTTTCGCCAAAAGCGTGAAGTTTAAATACCCACGCCAGCGTAAAACCGTTGTTGCTGACGGCGTAGGTCAGGGATACAAAGAAGTACAGGAAATCAGCCCTAACCTGCGCTATGTGATCGATGAACTCGATCAGATCTGCCAGCGCGACCGCACCGAAGTCGATCTCAAGCGTAAGATCCTTGACGATCTGCGTCACCTTGAAAGCGTTGTGACTAACAAGATCAGCGAGATTGAAGCGGATCTTGAGAAATTAACCCGGAAATAAAAGCAAAACGGCAATCCTTGATTGCCGTTTTTAGTGTTTGCGCCCTCTCCCCGTGGGAGAGGGATGGGGTGAGGGCACCAGACCACACTCAGTCATCTCTGTTCGTCCAGCTGCAGCGCCACATACAGCAGCAGCCTGTCGTCGAAATTCCCCAGGTCCAGCCCCGTCAGCTCCGAAATCCGGTTTAACCGATACTCCAGTGTATTGCGGTGAATAAACAGCGCCTTCGAGGTCGCCAGCGGCTGCACGTTATGGCGGAACCATGCCTGCAGCGTCCGGCGCAGCAGGCCGTTGTTGTCCATGGCTTTCAGACGCGCTAATGGCCGCGCCAGCTCATTGGCCTGCCAGCCCCCGCGCAGGCTGTCGAGCAGCACCGGCAGCATCAGATCCTGATAGAAATAACTGCGGCTCTCCGGCATCCGCTGCTTGCCCACCATCATGGTGGTTCGCGCGGTACGCCAGGAGCGGGCGATACTGCCCGGCCCGGTAAAGTAGTTGCCCAGCGCAACGCGAAAACGCAGCTGACCATTCTCCTTCATCCGGGAGATCAGCAGCTCCACGCGACGACGATGATCGTCCGCATCCCAGCGGCCAAACGCATTGAGCGCCGGTTTGAGCACCACCATTTCCGTCAGAGAAACGATCGCCACCAGGTTATCGCGCTCCGGCGTCGCCAGCGCATTTTGCAGCTGCTGCAGCTCGGCCATCGCGCTGTCCACGCCAAGCTGGCCGCTATCGACCTCAATCACCGCCACCACGCGCGGCTGGTTTAGATCGATCCCCAGACGCTGGGCCCATTCACTCAGTGCAGGCGTATGCTCTTCCGCCTGAATAAGGTTCATCACCAGCTCTTCGCGCAGGCGGCTGTCCTGAGCGAGCAGGTGCATCAGGCGCGACTGTTCCAGCATCATCTCTGCCGTCATGCAGACCAGCTCACCGTATTTTCGCAGCGACTCCGGCTCGCCGGTCAGGCCAATAACGCCGACTATCTCCCCTTCCAGACGCAGTGGTAAGTTGATCCCCTGACGGACGCCGTGCAGGTGTTTCGCTACCGCATCGTCGATATCCACTACCCGCCCCTGAGAAAGCACGAGCAGCGCACCTTCGTGCAATTCCCCAATACGCTCGCGATCGCCGCTGCCGATAATGCGCCCGCGAGCATCCATCACGTTGATATTGGTATCGATGATGCGCATGGTGCGCGCCACGATATCCTGCGCCATTTTGGTATCAAGATGCCAGCCAGCCATAGAACCCTCCCGTGAGCAGAGCTCAAGCATAGGGAAGTTCAGCGACGGCTGCATTGTGCGAATGCACAAAGAGAGAGGGAGAAGTATGGAGTTGTGGTTACAGTCACAGAAACGAGAAAGCCCCTGCGAACAGGGGCTTCAGAGGATTACTGCATCAGCAGATAAAGAGAGGTATCACCACGCTGGATATTCAGCGCCAGCACGGAAGGCTTGCTGTCGAGAATTTTGCGCAGTTCAGCGATGTTTTTAACCGGCTGCTGGTTAGCGCCCATGATCACATCGCCTTTTTTCAGGCCGATACGGGCTGCCGGTGAATTTGCTTTCACGTTATTCACCACCACGCCTTTGTCTGCGCCTTTATTGCTCATCTCGGCACCTTCAATCCCGCTGAAGATGGTGCTGGAATCCACCTGATTCTGGCTGCTCTGCTGCAGCTCAAGGCTCACGTTAACCGGCTTACCGTCGCGCAGCAGGCCGAGGGTCACTTTGCTGCCAATCGGCATTGAGCCCACTTCGGCACGCAGGGCGGCAAAGCTGCTGATCGGCTTACCGTTCAGGGAGGTGATCACATCCCCTGCTTTAATGCCCGCTTTCGCCGCAGAGGAATTCGGCATCACCTGGCTGACGAATGCCCCGCGCTGAGCGTCAACTTTCATTGCCTTCGCCAGTTCGGAGTTCAGCTCCGTACCGAGGATACCCAGCTCGCCGCGTTTCACCTGGCCATACTGAACCATCTGCGCGGTCAGGTTTTTCACCATGTTACTTGGGATAGCAAAGCCGATCCCAATGTTGCCGCCGTCCGGAGCCAGGATCGCGGTGTTGATACCGATCAGCTCACCGTTCAGGTTCACCAGCGCACCGCCGGAGTTACCGCGGTTGATCGCTGCATCCGTCTGGATGAAGTTTTCGTAGTTTTCCGCGTTAAGGCCGCTACGACCCAGCGCAGAGACGATACCGGATGTCACGGTTTCACCCAGGCCGAACGGGTTACCGATCGCCACGGTGTAGTCACCCACGCGCAGCGCGTCGGAGTCGGCAATTTTAATTGCCGTCAGGTTTTTCGGATCCTGAATCTGGATCAGAGCGATGTCGGAGCGCGGGTCTTTGCCGACCACTTTGGCGTCAAACTTACGGCCATCGCTCAGCTGAACCTTAATGCTGTTAGCGTTATCGACAACGTGGTTGTTGGTAACGACGTAGCCTTTCGCTGCATCAATGATTACCCCCGAGCCAAGCGCCATGAATTTCTGCTGCTGACCGCCGCCCTGGCTGTCATCCCCTGCACCGCCGCCCTGACAGAAAGGAGAGCTCTGGAATGGCGAACCGTCCTGGCAGAACGGCGAATTGTCGCCGAAGAACTGCTGGAAGTTACGCGGCATACGCGGCGTATTGACGGTCGTGCTGCCCTCAACGTTAATACTCACCACCGATGGCATCACTTTTTCGAGCATCGGTGCCAGGCTTGGCATCTGCTGCGCGGTTGCTGCCGACGACGCAGTCTCGGCTGCAGTAGCAGTCAGAGGAGACAGCGCTAAACCTAAACTCAGAGCCAGTGCACTCATTGCTAATGTGGTTTTTTTCATGTTTCTCAATCTCGATTTACAGGTAACGCAAAATTGCTGTGTAACTCAGATTCGTTTTATACCGCTTAGTTCCGGCGATAAGTTTATGGAAAAGGTAAAAATTTATTGGCCGTCTTTACAAAACTCCGGGATTATTCCACCGCCATCAGCTTGCGGTATTCATCCCAGGCATACAAATCCGTCATGCCGCTGATATAGTCCTGGATAAGACGACAGCGATAATAATATTCCATCACCGGCCATTCGGGAGAGTTGCGTTCCAGCTTGCCAATCGCTTCGACATACGCCAGACGATGCCGGGTAGAGAGTTTTTGATAAAGCCGCGATTCGATGGGTATTCTGCGCACGCGCTCGTGTTCCACCAGCTCGCTGAATTCGTCGACCGAAAGCTGGAGCAATGGGGAATAAATTTCCAGTAACCCACTGATTACCCGATAGCCCTGCAGCTCTAGCTGCTCGACATCCGGATGGCTGAATACATGCCGCATCGCAACATGTTTATAAAGCTCAAGGAGCTGGCTGAAACTGCTGTCATCTTCCAGCAGCGCGTGGTTGAATTCACCGCTGAAAATCAGCGGCAAATTATCAATAAAGCGCGACGCCGCGTATGGCACCAGTTTATTTAATGTATTGACCCGCAAATACATAAAGAACTGGTCTTCCGTACTGCGGCTTAATGTATTTGAGCGCGATTTTTCCCAGGCATTTTCGACAACCTGCGCAAACAGCGAACCTTTTTCATGAGTACCCCAGGCCGCATAAAGATGCTGATAAAGCTCCTCGACGCTGAAGATTCTTTTCTCAACGGCATCTTCAAGATCGGCCACGCAATAGGAGATATCATCTGCGGCTTCCATAATCCAGGTCAATGGGAAGCGGCCGTTTGGCGTCAATGAAAGTTCTTTACGTAACCGTTCAATATAGGCCTCTTCGGAAAGGTAATAGCCCGGTTTTTTCATTAAATAACTGTGGGACGCGGGCGTCTCCCCCATCCACCACGCGGGGCGGGTATATTTCAGAATGCAGCCGACCTGTGCCCAGGTCAGGTTCATACGCATCAGTGAATGGACCAGCCGGATGCCCTGGGCATTACCCTCGAAATGACAGAGATCCTGGCGCACTTTACGCCGCAGATCGTTCAACCCCTCTTCACCTTCACGCAGGCGGAGATCGCGTACGATGCAGCGGTCATCACTGAGAGGCTGACTGACCGCATCCGAGGGGTAAAGCCGTTGTTTAAACCAGTCATTAATTGCCGCCTCACCAAAGTGACCGAAAGGCGGATTGCCGATGTCATGCATCAGACAGGCCATCTCAACGATGCTCTCGAAGGGTCCCGTCAGTTCGTCCAGACCATAGGTTTCCAGCAAACGCTGCTCTTTGAGACGGCTCAAAACCTCCTTGGCAATGTAGCGCCCGACCTGCTGCACCTCCATGGAGTGGGTTAAACGCGTGCGCACCGCGGCGTTACGTTCCAGCGGAAAGACCTGGGTCTTTTGCTGCAGACGGCGGATGGCGGGCGAGTTAATGATCCGCCCGCGATCGCTTTCAAAGATACGCAGGATCTCATGTTCGCTCTTGTCGCCCTGCGGCGAACGGAAACGTCGGTGCCAGTTAATTTTGGTGCGAAAATCGATTGGTGACATGTGCTCCCCCGCGTGAGAATGCGTTTCCCCTTAACCGCATGATAGACTATGCATCTTAACAAGGCACATCGCGAGTAAATCTATGAAAATCGGCATTATTGGTGCAATGGAAGAAGAAGTTACGCTCCTGCGTGACAAAATTGAGAACCGTCAGACCCTCTCTCTGGGTGGTTGTGAGATCTATACCGGTCAGCTAAACGGTGTTGACGTGGCTCTGCTGAAATCAGGCATCGGTAAAGTCGCTGCGGCGCTGGGTGCCACCCTGCTGCTTGAGCGCTGCAAGCCGGACGTAATCATTAATACCGGCTCTGCGGGCGGCCTGGCGCCGACGCTGAAGGTGGGTGATATCGTTGTTTCCGACGAAGCGCGCTATCACGATGCGGACGTCACCGCGTTCGGTTACGAGTACGGCCAGCTTCCTGGCTGCCCGGCAGGATTTAAGGCTGACGACAAACTGATTGCGGCGGCAGAGACCTGCATTACAGAGCTCAACCTCAACGCGGTACGCGGTCTGATTGTCAGCGGTGATGCGTTCATCAATGGTTCCGTGGGTCTGGCGAAAATCCGTCATAACTTCCCTCAGGCGGTAGCCGTTGAGATGGAAGCGACCGCGATTGCTCACGTTTGCCATAACTTCAGCGTACCGTTTGTGGTGGTTCGCGCCATCTCTGACGTGGCAGACCAGCAGTCCCACATCAGCTTCGACGAGTTCCTGACCGTTGCGGCAAAACAGTCCACCGTGATGGTGGAACGCCTGGTGCAGAATCTGGCACGTGGCTAAACATACCCTCAGGGCGCTTGCCGCCCTGCTTCTTTTCGCACCGCTGTGGCTCTATGCGCTACCGCGCGTAATTACCCTCTCTCCCGCGAATACGGAACTGGCATTTGCCGCCGGGATCACCCCCGTTGGCGTGAGCAGCTTTTCCGATTATCCGCCGCAGGCCGCGGGGATTGAGCAAGTGGCTACCTGGCAGGGGATGAACCTTGAGCGCATCGTGGCGCTTAAACCGGATCTCGTGCTGGCCTGGCGTGGCGGCAACGCCGAGCGGCAGGTCAACCAGCTCACTTCCCTTGGCATAAAGGTGATGTGGATAGATGCCGTCAGCATTGAGCAGGTCGCTCAGGCGCTCCGCGCCCTGGCACCCTATAGCCCTACGCCCAAAAAAGCAGAGGCTGCGGCGAAACAGATGTTGAGCGACTATGCGGCGCTGAAATCCCGATACGATACCCCTGTTAAAAAGCGCATCTTCCTTCAGTTTGGCAGCCAGCCGCTGTTTACCACCGGAAAAGGGTCGATTCAAAACCAGGTGCTGGAAGTCTGTGGCGGTGAAAACATCTTTGCAGCCAGCCGGGTGCCGTGGCCTCAGGTAAGCCGTGAGCAGGTTCTGGCGCGCCAGCCGCAGGCCATCGTCGTGGTCGGAAATGCGAGCGAAATTCCCAAAATTGAGCAATTCTGGCAAAAGCAGCTAAAAATACCGGTAATACCCCTCAACAGCGACTGGTTTGAACGCGCCAGCCCGCGTATTATCCTCGCCGCAAAACAGCTCTGTGCCGCGCTGGCAGAGAGTCACTAACATAAGACCCTTTTCGAGGATTTAACGATGCTCGTTTATTGGCTGGATATTCTTGGCACAGCCGTTTTTGCTATCTCCGGCGTCCTGCTCGCCGGAAAACTACGCATGGATCCGTTTGGCGTGCTGGTGCTGGGCGTCGTGACCGCCGTCGGCGGCGGGACTATCCGCGATATGGCGCTGGCGAATGGGCCGGTGTTTTGGGTGAAAGATCCGACCGATCTGGTGGTCGCAATGGTCACCTGCCTGTTAACCATTGTGCTGGTTCGCCAGCCCCGCCGATTACCAAAATGGATATTACCGGTACTGGATGCCGTCGGTCTGGCCGTGTTTGTCGGTATTGGCGTCAATAAGGCGTTTAATGCGGGCACCGGTCCGATGGTGGCAATCTGCATGGGCGTATTAACCGGCGTGGGCGGCGGCATCATTCGCGACATTCTGGCGCGTGAAGTGCCGATGATCCTGCGTACTGAAATTTACGCGACGGCCTGTATTGCGGGCGGCATTGTTCACGCGACCGCGTACTACACCTTTGCAATTCCGCTGGAAAACGCCGCAATGCTGGGGATGGTCGTGACGCTGGTGATACGTTTAGCGGCGATACGCTGGCACCTGAAGCTGCCGACGTTTGCGCTGGATGATAATGCAAGATAAAAGCAAAACGGTAACCGTCAGGTTACCGTTTTTAGTATTTCTCCCTCTCCCTGTGAGAGAGGGCCGGAGTGAGGGCATCAGCCCGCACTCTCTTAGATACTGAACGAAGATCCACACCCACAGGTGCTTGTCGCATTCGGGTTAGTGACCACAAAGCGCGAACCTTCCAGACCCTCGGTGTAATCCACCGAACCGCCCACCAGATATTGCAGGCTCATCGGGTCAACCACCAGCGCGACGCCCTGTTTCTCGATAGTCATATCGCCATCGTTAACCTGGTCGTCAAAGGTAAAACCATACTGGAAGCCGCTGCAGCCACCACCGGTAATATAAACACGCAGTTTCAGATCCGGATTGTCTTCGTCGGCAATCAGGGTTTTCACTTTGTTGGCTGCTGCTTCGGTAAATTCCAGCGGCACAGCTACGTCATCACTCATCTTATGCTCCCATGAATACTGCTATTGGGTAAAATTCACCCAATTCTTTTCGTCATTATCTAATACCCTGGTAATTCATTCAAGTATTCTGCGCGGCGGCCCGCTCCGCCTCTTGTTTTGCCAGAGTACGCGCAAGGATGGTGGAGTATAGCGGTTTTCCACCCAGGAACTGGGCTAATAGTGTCGCGCCGAGACAGGTAATGATCATTGGCAAAATGAGCTGGTAATTGTCCGTCATCTCCAGCACCAGCACGATCCCGGTCAACGGCGCACGAAGGGACGCGGCCAGCAGCGCCCCCATTCCGGCGACGGCAAACGTCCCGGCGTCAAGATGATAGGCGGGAAACCCCGCTTCAGCCGCCATACCAAACGCGGTGCCGAGCAGCGTACCCAGCGCCAGCATCGGGGCGAAAATCCCTCCCGGCGCGCCCGAGGAGAAGCACAATACCGTGGTAATGACGCGGGAGATAAACATAAACAGCAGCAGACCCACGCTGAAATTCCCCGCCGCCGCAATGGGAATCAGCCCGAACCCGCCGCCTGCGGCATTCGGCTCGATGAACCCAAGCACGCCGCACATGCCGCCCAGCAGGCCGCCCATCAGCACCCATTTCGTCGTGTTGCCGCCGTGAATGCGCTGAAACATATCCTGAGCGCGCAGGATAAAGGTGTTAAACAGCGGCCCCACCACGCCAAAAATCATGCCGAGGATCAGATAAAGCCACAGGGTGTTGACCGGCGCATTGGTCAGTTTCCCCACTTCAATTACCGCCCCTTCGCCATTAAAAAGGCGGAAGACAATGCTCGACATAATGACGCCGGTAAACACCGCTTTAATGGAGATCAGGTTGTAGCGAAACTGCGCGCGCATCTCTTCGATGATGAACAAAATGCCCGCCAGCGGCGCGTTAAACGCCGCCGACAGCCCCGCCGCCGCGCCGGTCGCCAGCAGCGTATGGCGCGCTTCGGCGCTGCGCATCCGAAAGAGATCGCCCACCATGCGACCGACGTTCCCGCCCAGCTGAACCGTGGGTCCTTCCCGTCCGAGTACCATTCCCGCGCCCAGAGTTCCCATGCCGCCGATGAACTTAACCGGAATCACCCGCCACCAGCGCACCGGACGCAGCTCCTCCAGCGCGCCTTCAATTTCCGGGATGCCCGATCCCCCTGCTTCCGGCGCGAATTTACGCACCAGGAAATACCCCACCATGGCAAACAGCGCAGACAGCCCGAATGCCCACACCCAGACCAGCCATTCGCTATTGGCGAAACCGGCCACGGTGCCCACTCGCCAGTTGAGCACGGCATTAACCGCTTTTTCAAACGCCACGCCCACCAGCCCGGCGAGTGTTCCCACCACGGCAGCAGCCAGAAGGATCGCCAGCGGCGTTTTATCGCGGTTAAGCAGCCGCCGAATGCTGATTCGGTGCTGAGCGCGCGTAAACTGTTGTTCTTCAAAAGACGGAGAATCTGATTTCATGTCCTGCACTTATTCGTCATACAAAAGCCGCGTGGATTTTACCAGAGACTGCCCTACCGTCTCCTGAAAATTACTTAACAAATCTTAAAGCATTACCCGGCTAAAAATTTCATAACCATCCCCGAATCACTTAGAATAGTGGGCTTAACCATTTTATACGAACCAGGAACGACGCCATGAGCAAGTCTGAAAACCTCTACAGTGCAGCCCGCGAGCTTATTCCGGGTGGCGTGAACTCACCTGTGCGCGCCTTCACGGGCGTGGGCGGTACGCCGCTGTTTATCGAACGTGCTGACGGCGCGTATCTGTATGATGTCGATGGCAAAGCCTATATCGATTACGTCGGTTCCTGGGGCCCGATGGTGCTGGGTCACAACCACCCGGCTATTCGTAACGCGGTAATTGAAGCCGCCCAGCGCGGCCTGAGCTTCGGCGCGCCAACCGAAATGGAAGTGAAAATGGCGGAGCTGGTGACTGAACTGGTGCCTACCATGGACATGGTGCGTATGGTGAACTCCGGTACCGAAGCCACCATGAGCGCCATCCGCCTGGCGCGCGGTTTTACCGGTCGCGACAAGATTATCAAGTTTGAGGGTTGCTACCACGGTCATGCGGACTGCCTGCTGGTGAAAGCGGGTTCCGGCGCGCTGACGCTCGGCCAGCCGAACTCCCCGGGCGTACCGGCTGACTTCGCGAAGCATACCCTGACCTGCACCTACAACGATCTGGACACCGTTCGCGCGGCGTTCGAGCAGTATCCGCAGGAGATCGCTTGCATCATCGTTGAGCCGGTTGCGGGCAACATGAACTGCATTCCACCGCAGCCTGACTTCCTGCCGGGCCTGCGTGCCCTGTGCGACGAGTTCGGCGCGCTGCTGATCATCGATGAAGTCATGACCGGCTTCCGCGTGGCGCTGGCGGGTGCCCAGTCTTACTACAACGTCGAGCCGGACCTGACCTGCCTCGGCAAAATCATCGGCGGCGGCATGCCGGTCGGCGCATTCGGTGGGCGTAAGGACGTGATGGAAGCTCTGGCGCCAACCGGCCCGGTTTACCAGGCGGGCACGCTCTCCGGTAACCCAATCGCCATGGCGGCGGGCTTTGCCTGCCTGACCGAAGTGGCTCAGCCAGGCATTCACGAAACCCTGACCGACCGTACCACGCAGCTGGCAAACGGCCTGCTGGAAGCGGCAGAAGAGGCCGGCATTCCGCTGGTGGTTAACCACGTAGGCGGGATGTTCGGGATTTTCTTCACCGACGCGAAAACCGTGACCTGCTATCAGGACGTGGTGAAGTGCGATGTTGAACGCTTCAAGCGATTCTTCCATCTGATGCTGGAAGAAGGCGTCTACCTGGCACCGTCCGCATTCGAGGCGGGCTTTATGTCCGTGGCGCACAGCGAAGAAGATATCAATAATACCATTGACGCGGCGCGTAAGGTGTTTGCGAAACTGTAAGATGTGCGGCTTGATGCCCTCACCCCAACCCTCTCCCACGGGGAGAGGGAGCAAACACTAAAACGGCAATCAAAGGATTGCCGTTTACTTTTATTACCTACTCTGCTTTCTCAACAGATAAATAAAGTACGGCGCACCGATAAAGGTCGACAGCAGACCCGCCGGGAACTGATACGGGAACAGCACCATTCTTCCGCACCAGTCCGCAAACACCAGCATCACCCCGCCCGTCAGGGCCGACATAACAATATGCGGCATCGTCCGGCGGAATCCCATCATTCTGGCAATGTGCGGCGCCATTAACCCGACAAAGCTCAGCGGTCCAATCGTCAGGGTTGCCACAGCCGTCAGGCACGCAGCCAGCAGCAGCAAGGCCACACGCGCTGGCGTCAGCGCCATTCCCACCGCGCGCGCGGTTTCGCCGCCGAGCGGCAGAATGGTCATCCAGCGGCGGCACAGCGGCACAAACGCCAGCAGCACGAGCATCACCATCCCGGACCAGATTACCTGGCTGCCGGTGGCGCCGTACGTTGAGCCGGAAATCCAGGTCAGGATCTTCGCCATACGCGGATCGCCGCTCGCCTGCAGCATCATCAGCAGCATCGTGAACGCGGTGCTGAGCGCCATCCCCGCCAGCAGCATGCGGTGCGGTGAAAACCCGCCGCGACCGGCGGCAATCAGGATAATCATCAGCGTAACTGCCGCACCGAGACTGCCGGCAGGCATCAGCCAGCCAAACGCATTCCCCGGCACAAAGAACAGCATCAGCACCACGCCAAAGGCGGCGCCGGAGCTGATCCCAAGCACTTCCGGGCTCGCCATCGGGTTGCCGGTAAGACGCTGAATAATGCACCCCGCTACCGCCAGCATTACCCCTGCGATCAGCGCAGCAAAGATACGCGGCCAGCGCCACTGCAGCAGGTCGTTGAGTAAATCGCCCGTTGCCCAGTGCCAGCCCGAGGCATCGCGTCCGAATGAGAGCGCCGCGAACGAGGCGATAATCAGCACCGCCAGACCGGCAAGGCTAAACCACAGCACCGACTGACGTTCAGCGTAGACTTTGTCGCCAGCGTCCATCGCCGGTGCGCTCATGCTGCGCAGGCGCGGGAGCAGCCACAGCAGCAGCGGCGCCCCGATAAGCGCGGTCACAGAGCCGGTGGACACTTCCCTCCAGACCTGCGCCAGCCAGAGAATAAGCTGATCGGAAAGCCAGAGGATCAGCGCCCCAATCAGCGGCGCCAGCATCAGACGCGCCAGCAGGCGACGCGCGCCGAGCATTTTCGCCAGCAGCGGCGCAAACAGGCCGATAAACCCGATGATGCCGACCGCGTTCACCAGCAGGGCACTCAATACGATCGCCAGCGTCAGCGCCGCCAGGCGAGCCAGCGACAGGGCCAGACCGAGATTGCGCGCCACGCCATCGTCCAGCCCCATGAGCGTCAGAGGGCGCAGGAGCAGCAGCGTCAGCACGACACCGCCAGCCAGCTGCGGCCACAGGCGCAGCACAACGCTCCAGTCGGTCTGGGTGAGCGTGCCGGTACTCCACAGGAACATGCTTTGCAGCCGATCGTGATGGAACAACACCAGCAGCTGGTTAATCGCCCCGCAGTACAGGCTCACCACCAGCCCGGCCAGGATAAGCGTCACGGGAGAAAGGCGTTTGCCCCAGGCCACGCCAAAGACCAGCGCGCCCACCACGCACGCACCCGCGAGTGCCGCAAACTGCGAGGTTAACGCTCCCGGCAGCGTCCACAGGGTGGTGATGGTGATCCCAAGCTGTGCGCCGGTCGCGACGCCGAGCGTGGTTGGCTCTGCCAGCGGGTTACGTAAAACCTGCTGGAACAGCACGCCCACCAGCCCTAAACCGGCACCGACTAACAGGGAGATTGCCAGACGCGGCAGCAGGCTGTAGTGGAACAGCATCTGCTGAATATTGTCGATATCCGGCGAGGCCAGCGCGGCTCCCCATTGCGCGCGAGGTAACGCGGCAGAGAGGTTGAACCCGGTTAACGCCAGCGCGGCAAGAAAAATCAGCATCAGCAGAAGCGCCGGGAAACGGGCGATACGCGTACTCATGCTTTACCTCCCAGAGCGTTATCAAGCACGCGGGCAAAATGCATGGCCGACAGCGTCGCGCCGTAGAACCAGACCGCTGGAGCGCGCTGGAAGCGCTTCTCGCGCACAAACGGCATCGCCTGCCAGAGCGGAGTCGCCATCAGGGTTTGCATGTCGCGTTCGTTGCCGTGGTCGAAACACAGCACGTCCACGTCGCGAAACGCCGCCAGACGGTCGATACCCACGGCGGTACTGCCCCAGAACGTCATCTCCCCTTCCCAGGCATTACGAATGCCGAAGCTGTCCAGCACCTCCTGGAACAGACAGTTTTTACCGAAGACCAGCATATGGCGGGCATCCAGCAGCGTCACCATCAGCAGCGGACGATCGCCCCGGTGAGCAAAGCGCGGCTTCAGGGAGTCGAGCAGGGCATCAAATTCGTCGAGGTGTTTTTTGGCCTCCACCTCGCGGTTGAGGAAATGCGCCATCTCGTTAATCGAATTTTTCGCTACGGCCAGCGGTTTTTTACCGTCGCTGAAAGCGAATCCGCGCCCGGGCGCAATGCGCGCCATGACCTCCTCTGAGGGACCGTAGCCCGCAGACCAGAACAGGAACGAGGGTTTCATCTGGGTGAGCAGCTCAAGGTTTGGCTCCGTTCGCAGGCCGACGTCGATTACCGAGTCCGGCAGCTTCGGCTCGTTCACCCAGAGGTTATAGTTGGGAATGTCCGCGACGCCGTAGGGCGTGACGCCGAGCGCCATCATCAGTTCGACCGGCAGCCATTCCAGGGCCACAATACGGTGCGGATCGACGGTGGCAGCACGCGCCGTATTCATTTTTAACAGCAGCGGTGAAAGGGCCATCGCCGTCAGCAGGCGACGGCGGCTAATGCGTGTGTTATTCAGCATCAGTAGACAAAGCTCACCGGTGCAGCCCCGGCCGGGTGAGGCAGAATACCCATCGGAATACCGTAAATATGTTCCAGCGTTTCGCTGCGCATCAGCTCGGATGGTGTACCCTGCGCAATCATTTCGCCACCGCGCAGCGCAACAAGGTAGTCACAGTAGCGTGCCGCCATGTTGATATCGTGCAGGACCGCAATGACCGTCAGACCACGTTCCTGGCTTAAGCGGTGCACCAGCGCCAGCACGTCGACCTGATGGGCAATATCCAGCGCGGAGGTTGGCTCATCCAGCAGCAGGCAGCGGCTGTCCTGCGCCACCAGCATCGCAATCCACGCGCGCTGGCGTTCGCCGCCGGACAGGCTATCCACCAGACGGTGCGCCAGCGGTTTCAGCCCGACCAGCGCAATCGCCTCTTCCACTTTCTCTCTGTCAGCAACGCCAAAGCGCCCAAGCGCCCCGTGCCAGGGATAACGCCCAATTGCCACCAGCTCACGCACCGTCATCCCTTCCGCCTGCGGCAGCTGCTGCGGCAGATAGGCCACTTTGCGGGCAAACGCTTTGCTGCTCCAGCTCTCCAGCGGCTGGTCATCCAGCAGAATATCGCCTTCAGAAGGCGGCTGATGGCGCCCCAGCATCTTGAGCAGCGTAGATTTACCGGAACCGTTATGACCAATCAGGCCAGTGACTTTACCTGCGGGAAACGTCAAAGAGAACGGATGCAGCAAGGTGCGCCCGGGTACGCGAAAGGAGAGATGGTTAAGCGTAAAGGTGGTGTCGGGTTGCGTTTGATTATCCTGCATATCAGCCAACTTAAATAAAAAGGGCACGGCGAACCGTGCCCGAAGAGAGATTAGAAGCGGAAGGTCGCGGTGGCAACAACCTGACGTTCAGCACCCCAGAAGCAGCCGTAAGTATTAAAGCAGCTGGCAACGTACTCACGATCGAACAGGTTGTTCACGTGTAGCGCGACGTTTGAGCCAGCCATGCCAACGCGTGCCAGATCGTATCTGACCAGCGCATCGACAACGGTGTAGCTGCCTACTTTAAAGGAGTTCGCCGGATCGCCATAGCTTGAACCCGTGTAACGCACGCCGGTACCCAGCGTCAGGCCAGACAGCGCACCGTCAAACAGCGTGTAATCACCCCACAGCGATGCCATGTGTTTTGGAACCTGAGCAGGCGTGTTGCCTTTATAAGTGGTGTCTGTGGTGTATTCGGCATCGGTATAGGTATAAGAACCTACCAGGTTAACGCTCGCAGACAGGGCCGCTTTCGCTTCCACCTCTACGCCACGCGCGCGGATTTCACCGCCCTGTACCGAGAAGAAGGAGCCCGCCGGGTCCGCCATCAGGTTGTTGGTTTTGGTCAACTGGTACAACGCACCGGTGACGACGATCGGACGATCGTTCGGCACGTATTTCACGCCCGCTTCGTACTGTTTGCCTTTAGACGGTGCAAAGACGTTGCCGTTCGCTCCGGTCTGAGAAGCCGGTTCAAACGACTCGCTATAGCTAAAGTACGGGGTTATACCGTTATCAAACAGGTAGTTAACGCCACCGCGCCAGGTGAACTGGGTATCATCACGTTTGGAGGTGGTGTTCGTCACGCGGTTGTAGGATTCCTGATCGGCCCAGTCATAACGACCGCCCAGGGTTACCAGGACTTTGTCCCACTCAATTTGATCCTGAGCGTAAACGCCGGTCTGTTTTTGCTTGTTCAACACCTGATAGGCACCTGACGGTCCAGGATGTGAAGCGAAATCGAAATCGCTACGATCGAGGTTATAGATATCAGATGGCGCAACGGAACCGGCATAGCCGAACCACGAGTCGATGTCATTACGCATGCGCATGAAATCCACCCCAGTCAGCAGAGTATGATCGAGTGAACCTGTCGCGAACTTGCTCTGCAACTGCGTATCAACAGTGAAGTTTTCCAGCTTCTCGTTATCGATCACATACTGGCGAGTCAGCGTATGACCCCACTGCGACTGAGGAACGCTCGCGCAAGGGCTGGATGCCGGATTACTCGAGTAGAGCGGATCGGAACACATGCCGTAGCCGTAGACGCTGTTTTGGGAAGTTTTATTCTGCGCATAGCGCAGGTTCTGACGCACGGTAAAGGTATCATTGAACTCGTGGTCGAAGCTGTATCCCACCATTTTCTGGTTACGGGAATAGGTATTGTTCTTCGCGCCTTCGTTGAAGTTCGTCGGCAGACGATCGCCGTTCGGCAGCGGATCAACCGTTCCCTCTTTTGGCAGCCAGCCGTAGTAGCCCGTTTCAGGTTCGTTCTGGAAATAGGAGAGGAACGTGAAGGTGGTTTTATCATCCGGACGCCAGGAGAACGATGGCGCGATGGCGTAACGCTGCTCGCCCTTACCTTCCTGCTGGGAATTATTAGAACGCGCAACGCCCGTTAAACGGTAAGAGTAAACGCCGTCATCGTCGATTGCATCGCTAAAGTCGAACCCGGTCTGGAACAGGCTGTCCGTGCCGACTTTGAACTGGATCTCTTTCAGGGGCTCGGTTGTTGGGCGCTTACTGACCATGTTCAGCAACCCGCCAGGGCTGCTTTTACCGTACAAAACGGAAACCGGACCGCGCATGATCTCGGCGCGCTCCAGCATATAAGGATCAATCACCGCGTCGTTATAGAAGTTCCCCTGCATTTTCATGCCGTCGAGGTAGTTATTCTGCGTCTGACCATCGGCTGCGAAGCCGCGAATAATCAGATAGTCATAGGTGTTAGACGCACCGCGCGTGCCTACCGCAACGCCCGGCGTATAGCTCAGGGCTTCTTTCACCGAGCGCGGCTGATGCAGCGCCATCTCTTCGGCAGTGACGACAGAAATAGACTGCGGAACCTTTTGAATAGGGGTATCCGTTTTGGTTCCGGTCGCGGATTGCCTTGCGGCGATGGTAGCAGCAGGGCCCCAGGCACTTTCCTGTGCCGCAGGAGCTGCTGTTACCGTAATGGTTTCTTCTTTTTTCGGGGTTTCGGCAGCATGTGCATAAGTTGACATGCCGGCAACCGCTGTGGCGACGACGACCGCGAGTTTACGCAGCGACGTGTTCATTGGCTGAGCAGTATTGGAAAGCGCCATGTTGAATCTCTGATGTGAAAGTGAATGATAACGTAAACGAGAATTATTATTATGAGCGCCAGAATAATATGCGAAACGCTGGTTGCATAGCAAGCAGTAAGCGGCCCTATGAGAATTAAGGGTTTAAGAAATCATCAAGAGAAAACGAAGGGTTAATCAGAGTTAAAACGAGGGTTAACTAAATGAGGTCTACGGGTAAAAAAAGCCCCCTTCCGGGGAAGAGGGCTTTACAAGGTTAGTTACCGCCGAACATGTCTTTAATCCAGCCCGCAACACCGTCGCTGTCTTTCTTCTCATTCTGCTGCTGCGGCTGTTGCTGCTGCGGCTGCTGTGGCTGAGAAGACTGGTCGAACGGGTTACCGGTCGGCTGTTCAGGCTGGCTCTGCTGGCACAGGGAATCCGGGTTGGTTGTCCAGACCGGCAGAGTACGCATTCCGCCGCCGCAGACGAAGTTACCGGAGCTGTCCACGCCCATATCGACGATATCTTCCGGCGCAACCAGATTCAGCGGCACCGGGGACTGATTTGCCAGATAGCGCTGGTAAATCGACATCGCCCCGCTCGCCCCGTACAGCTTGGTCGGCTGGTTGTTATCGCGGCCTACCCAGGTGATCACCACTTCACGGCCATCAATCCCGGCAAACCAGGTATCGACGTTATTGTTGGTGGTCCCGGTCTTACCTGCCAGATGCAGGCCCGGATACTTCGCACCCAGCTGACGCCCGGTACCACGCTGCACCACCTGCTGCATCGTCCACAGCGTCATGTAGGCGGCCTGAGCAGGAACGGCACGCTCCGCCTGCGGGAAGCTCTGATACAGCACGGAGCCATCTTCGGCAATCACCGAACGCAGGGCGGAGAGCGGCGCGCGGTTACCGCCGCTGGCGATGGTCTGGAACGCCTGCGCCACTTCGATTGGCGTCAGGTTAAGCGCGCCCAGGATCATCGCCGGTACCGGGTGAAGCTGATCTTTCGCCACGCCCAGCTTCTGCCAGGTATCGACAATGGCCGGCAGGCCCAGCGACATGCCCAGGTTCACCGTTGGCACGTTCATAGAACGGGTCAACGCATCCACCAGCATCACCTGCCCGCTGAACTGCTTATCGTCGTTCTGCGGTGACCACACCTGGCCGTTAGGCTGGCGCAGGGAGATAGGCGCATCCGCAATCCAGGTATTCAGACGATACTGGTTTGGCTGACTCAGGGCAGTGAGATAGGTTGCTGGTTTTGCCAGAGAGCCGATCGAGCGACGCGCCTGCATGGCACGGTTGTAGCCTGCAAACTGGGGCTCGGCACCGCCCACCATCGCACGAACTTCGCCGGTGTTACGGTCAACCACCACCATCGCGGTTTCCAGATCGGAGAGCTTACGCTGTTTCTTCAGCGCCGGAATGCCTTCTACCGCCGCTTTTTCTGCCGCATCCTGCGCCACGGAGTCAAAGGTGGTGAAGATCTTCACGCCGGAGAGATCTTTGACCTTATCGCCAAGCTTGCTTTGCAGTTCCTGACGCACCAGCTGCATAAACGCAGGCTGAGGCGAGATCACCCCACCGCGCGGCTGAACGCCAAGCGGACGTGCGCTCAGCATGTCGTACAGCTCCTGGTCAATCACCTGCTGTTGTTGCAGCAGACGCAGCACCAGGTTACGACGCTCCAGGGCCAGTTTCGGGTTACGCCACGGGTTATAAATGGACGCCCCTTTCACCATGCCCACCAGCAGCGCCTGCTGATCCAGGCTCAGCTCTTCCACCGGACGGCCAAAGTAGTACAGGCTCGCCAGCGGGAAGCCGCGGATTTCGTTATCGCCGCTCTGACCGAGATACACCTCGTTCATATACAGCTCAAGGATACGATCCTTACTGTAACGCGCGTCCATCAGCACGGCCATATAGGCTTCGTTCGCTTTACGCCAGTAGGAGCGTTCGCTGGAGAGGAACAGGTTCTTCACCAGCTGCTGGGTCAGCGTACTCGCCCCCTGCACGGTCCGACCGGCAGTCAGGTTCGCCAGCACCGCACGACCAATCGAGTAGAGGCTGATGCCATCGTGCTCGTAGAAGTGACGATCTTCGGTCGCCAGCAGCGTATCGACCAGCAGATCCGGGAAGCCGTTACGCGCCACGAACAGGCGCTGCTCGCCGTTTGCCGACGAAAGCATGGTGATCAGACGCGGATCGAGACGGAAGAAACCGAACTGGCGGTTGTTATCCATGTTCTCGATGGTATCCAGACGATCGCCGTCAAAGGTCAGACGCGCGCGCACCTGCCCTTCTTTGCTGTCCGGGAAATCAAACGGGCGACGGATCATCTCAATGCTGTTGGACTGCACGGTAAATTCGCCAGGCCTCGTCATTTTTGACACCTGACGATACTGGGTGGCTTCCAGCAGTTTTACCATCTCGTTCTTAGTGATGGACATATCTGGCTCAAGGTTCACCATACGGCCATACACTGCCGCAGGTAGCTGCCAGACTTTACCGTCGATACGGCTGCGGATCTTCTGATCCAAATACACGCCGTAAATTGCCATCAGCACGACAAAAACAATAAACAGCTTCAGCAGCAGCCAGAACCAGCCGCGCTTGCCCCGAGGCTTACGCCCTTTGCCTTTCCCTTTACGCGGCATCGGTTCTTCATCCTCATCATCGTCTTCATAGTCATCGTCATAGTCCTCATCTCTGAGGCGACGACGGCTTACTTTTTCTTTCGCCGGACGCGTTGGTTTTCCCTTACGTCCTATTGGCTCGCGGTCATTCCCCGCCATGCTTTTTCTCCGCAACTTTCAGGCGCAAAGGCCAGATTTTCTTTTCTTTCACAGGCCTGTGAAAGAAGAAATCTCTCAAAATTAGTTCTCCCTCTCCCTGTGGGAGAGGGCCGGGGTGAGGGCATCAGGCCGCACATCCCTTTCACGAATATTTCTTCGTTCGCCGCGTCGGCGCCGTATTCGCCGGATCGTCCGGCCAGACGTGTTTGGGGTATCGCCCCTTCATCTCTTTCTGCACGTCACGGTAGCTCCCCGCCCAGAACGCCCCTAAATCTCGGGTGATCTGCAAGGGGCGATGCGCAGGCGACAGCAGTTCAAGCACCAACGGCACGCGCCCTTCCGCAATGGACGGCGTGGTGGCTTCACCAAACATCTCCTGCATCCGAACCGCCAGCGCCGGCGGATTATCCTCATGATAACGGATACTAATCCGGCTTCCGGTCGGCACAGTGTAATGCCCTGGCAGTTCACTATCCAGACGTTGACGTAATGACCAGTCCAGTAAATTCTGTAACGCGGTCTTAACATCAAGCGCCTTAAGGGCTCGCAGAGAGTGTACGCCGCTCATTTGCGGCAGTAGCCAGCGCTCAAGCGTAGCCAGCAGCGTCTCGTCATCCACCGCAGGCCAACTATATTCCGGTAGCCACTTCGCGGCGCAGTGCAGACGAATGCGGTACTGATCCGCTTCCGGCGTCCAGTTCAGGGCACTCAACCCTTTTTCCCGAATGCCGTTCAGCATCGCCTGATGCAGCTCTTCTTCCGACGGCTTCGCCAGCGGCTTCGTTCCAAGCGTCAGCTTTCCAATCTGGCTGCGACGAAACGCCTTAAGCGTGCCCTGGGCGTCATCCCACTCCACGGTATCAGATTGCTGAAGCAGCTGCGGACAGGTAAGCGTCAGAGCGTCAATATCTACGGCTATCGCCTGCAGGATACGCGCATCCGGAGAATGGCTGCCCTGCAGCAGGAGCGGCGCAATCAGCCACTCGTGACGCGTCAGGGCGTCATCGCTGTCCAGCATCGCACCCATGCCGTTTGCCAGCTGGTAGCGACCGTCCAGCCCGCGCCGACGCGCAATCCTGTCCGGGAAGGCCTGGGCCAGCAGGAAGGCAATCTTATCGCTGTCAGGCACTCCTCCCCCGCTATTCAGGCGTTTGCACAACTGCTGCGCCCGCTGCTGCCAGTTTCCCTGATTGCGCGAAAAAGCCTGCCCCAGATCGCTGTTGCCTCCACGCGGCGGCTCCTCAAGAATAGCCGCCAGTTTTGCCGCCGTGGCAATTTCATCTTCCCCTTGCGCAGCCACCAGCATCGCAGCCAGACGCGGATCGTTGCCCAGCGCCGCCATTTTCTGGCCGCGTACCGTCAGACGCTCGCCTTCCAGCGCGCCAAGCTGCGTCAGCAACGTGCGCGCAGCGGCGAGGTTAACGACAGGGGGAGAATCAAGCCAGGTAAGCTGTCCAGGATCCGGACAGCCCCACTGCAGCAGATCCATCACCAGACCCGACAAATCACTTTGTAAAATTTCTGGCGTGCTTTGCTGCGCCGCGCGTTCAGCCTGTTCCGCGCTGGTCAAATGCAGGCAGATACCCGGCTCAAGACGCCCCGCACGGCCCGCGCGCTGCACCATCGACGCCTGGCTGATGCGCTGCGTCAGGAGTTTAGTCAGCCCGGTACGCGGGTCAAAGCTTGCTACCCGCTCCTGCGCGCTATCCACCACCAGGCGAATACCTTCAATGGTCAAACTGGTTTCAGCAATGTTGGTTGCCAGCACCACCTTGCGCTGCCCAACCGGAGCTGGAAGGATAGCTTTACGCTGATCCTGCAGCGACAGCGCGCCGTAAAGCGGGCAAAGCAGCACATCGCCGCCTACGCGGGTAGAAAGCTGCTGCTGCACGCGCTGGATCTCACCGACACCCGGCAAAAACAATAGCAGCGAGCCGGGTTCCTGACGCAGCAGTTCTGCGGTTGCGATGGCGACCGCTTCGTCAAAACGCTGATGGGTCGGAAGCGGTTGATAGCGGCGTTCAACGGGATACGCCCGCCCTTCAGAGCTGATAACAGGCGCATCGGGTAGCGCCTGCCGTAGCCGCTCATTGTCCAGCGTGGCCGACATTATCAAAAGCCGGAGATCGTCGCGCAGCCCCTGCTGAACGTCCAGCAACAGCGCGAGGGCCAGATCCGCCTGCAGGCTGCGCTCGTGGAATTCATCCAGGATCACCAGCCCAATGCCGTTCAGCTCCGGATCGTTTTGCAGCATACGGGTAAGAATGCCCTCGGTGACCACTTCAAGACGCGTGGTCGGGCCAACGCAGGTCTCGGCACGCATCCTGTAACCTACCGTTTCGCCCGGTTTTTCATTCAGCAGCTCCGCCAGGCGCTGCGCCACGTTGCGCGCGGCCAGCCTGCGCGGCTCCAGCAGGATAATTTTCCCGCTGATGTTCCCGTCTTTCAGAATCTGCAGCGGCAGCCAGGTGGACTTACCCGCCCCCGTCGGGGCATTCAGCAAAACCTGCGGGGAGTGGCGTAAGGCAGCGAGAAGGTCAGGAAGAACGGCGGCGACCGGCAATGAGGACACTAACAGCTCCAGAGGGTTAACATTAGTCGGCGTACATTGTAGCATCGGCGCATATCATTACCGAGTCCTCCGTATGCCTGAGTCGAAACGGCTGTTTTTTGCCATTGAATTGCCCACCACGATACAGCGTCAAATTGTTCGCTGGCGTGCCGACAACTTCGCGCCGGAAGCAGGCCGTCCTGTTGCGGCGGCTAACCTGCACCTGACGCTGGCCTTTTTGGGCGACGTCAGCGCCGAAAAACAGCGGGCATTAGCCGCAATGGCCGGGCGTATTGCCCAGCCGGAATTTACGCTGCAACTTGACGACGCGGGTCAGTGGCTGCGTTCGCGCGTGGTCTGGCTGGGAACGCGCCAGCCGCCGCGCGGATTATTGCAGCTAGCGAACATACTGCGCGCGCAGGCGGCGCGCAGCGGCTGTTATCAGAGCCCACAGCCGTTTCATCCACATATCACGCTGCTGCGCGATGCCGGTCAGGCCGTTGCCATCCCGCCGCCGGGTTTTCACTGGGCGTTTCCGGTCAACACATTCGCGCTTTATGAATCCGTCTTTGCACAGGGACGCACCCGTTATACGCCGCTACAGCGCTGGACGCTGGGCAACACCGAAAGGAATTCTGATGAAGTTTAGTCCTCCTCTGCAGCACGCCACGTTAATCCAACGCTACAAACGCTTCCTCGCCGACGTGATTACCCCCGAAGGGGTTCAGCTCACCCTGCACTGCCCCAATACCGGAGCCATGACGGGATGTGCGACGCCGGGTGACAGGGTCTGGTATTCCACATCAGAAAATAGTAAACGGAAATATGCCCATACCTGGGAAATGACCGAAACCCAAAACGGGGCATTTATTTGCGTTAATACCCAGCGCGCCAATCAGCTGGTTAAGGAAGCGCTGACCCTTGGCACAATTCCCGAACTGCTGGGATATGGCACGCATAAAAGTGAAGTGAAATATGGCGATGAGGGCAGCAGAATTGACTTCATGTTACAGGCGGAAGACAGGCCGGAGTGCTATATTGAAGTGAAATCAGTGACGTTAGCGGAACAGGAAAATGGCTACTTCCCGGATGCGGTAACGCTACGTGGCCAGAAGCATCTGCGAGAGCTAATGAGTGTTGCGGCGGCGGGCAAACGCGCCGTATTGCTGTTTGCGGTGTTGCATTCAGCCATTGAACGTTTCTCCCCTGCCCGCCATATTGACCCTAAATACGCGCAATTGTTGAATGAGGCACAAAAGCAGGGGGTAGAGGTTTTCGCTTATAAAGCGGAACTTTCTGCCGATAATATGACTCTGAGATCCTCTCTTCCCATTGTCTTATAAGGGATTAGACGATTGACGAATAAGTGTTCTGGCCGCGTGCGCAAATACGCTTTTCCTCACAGGCTTGTCAAGTGTTACGTTTAGATAATTGCCATACGGAAAAGCATCTGCTATTTATAGCGACCTGATTTTTCCCCCAACACGGGGATCGATAGTGCGTGTTAAGGAGAAGCAACATGCAAGAAGGGCAAAACCGTAAAACATCGTCCCTGAGTATTCTCGCCATCGCTGGGGTGGAGCCGTATCAAGAGAAGCCGGGCGAAGAGTATATGAACGAAGCCCAGCTGTCGCACTTCAAGCGTATTCTTGAAGCATGGCGTAATCAACTCAGGGATGAAGTCGATCGCACCGTTACTCATATGCAGGATGAAGCTGCCAACTTCCCGGATCCGGTAGACCGTGCCGCTCAGGAAGAAGAGTTCAGCCTCGAACTGCGTAACCGTGACCGCGAACGCAAACTGATCAAAAAGATCGAGAAAACGCTGAAAAAAGTCGAAGACGAAGATTTTGGCTACTGCGAATCCTGCGGTGTTGAAATCGGTATTCGTCGCCTGGAAGCGCGTCCAACCGCCGATCTGTGCATCGACTGTAAAACGCTGGCCGAAATCCGCGAAAAACAGATGGCCGGTTAACACCAGCGCTGTTTACACACTCCAAAGGCGGGAGTCTCTCCCGCCTTGTTACTGTTGATATGTCTGAATCACACTATATTGGGCGCTTCGCGCCATCTCCTTCCGGTGAATTACACTTCGGCTCATTAATTGCCGCGCTCGGCAGCTACCTGCAGGCTCGCGCCCGCCTGGGAAAATGGCTTGTCCGCATTGAAGATATTGACCCTCCGCGTGAAGTTCCCGGTGCAGCAGAGACCATTCTGCGTCAGCTGGAACATTACGGTCTTCACTGGGATGACGAGGTGCTCTGGCAGTCAAAACGTCACGATGCTTATCGGGAACGTCTGGCCTGGCTTCGCGATCGGGGGCTTGCCTATAACTGCACCTGCACCCGCGCCCGTATCCAGAGCGTAGGAGGGGTTTATGATGGTCACTGTCGTACGCTCAACCTTCCCCCGGAAAATGCCGCCGTGCGCATCAAGCAGCGCTCCCCGGTGACGCGCTTTAACGATCTCCTCTCCGGTGAGATTCATGCCGATGAACGTCTGGCGCGTGAGGATTTTATTATTCACCGTCGTGACGGCCTTTTCGCCTACAACCTGGCCGTGGTCGTCGACGATCGTTTTCAGGGCGTGACGGAGATTGTGCGCGGGGCGGATCTGGTCGAGCCGACCGTGCGACAAATATCGCTGTATCACCAGTTTGGCTGGACGGCCCCGGATTACATTCATCTGCCGCTGGCGGTTAATCCGCAGGGCTTAAAATTGTCAAAGCAGAACCACGCCCCGGCCCTGCCAGAGGGCGATCCGCGTCCTGTTTTGATCGACGCGCTGCGGTTTCTCAACCAGAATGTAACCAACGAATGGCAGGATCTGCGTATTGACGAACTGCTGAAAATGGCCGTTGCCAACTGGACGCTCGCGGCAGTGCCAAAAATCCAGCATTCTCAAATGCGTTGCGCTGAGCTATGATTAGCCGCTTTTTTCATAACAAAACACACTACGAGGTGTACCATTTTTACCCGAGTCGCTAATTTTTGCCGTAAAGTGCTAAGCCGCGAAGAGAGCATGGCGAACGATGCTATTGCACAGCCACACATGTCGGTTATCCCGCGTGAGCAGCACACAATTTCCCGCAAAGATATCAGTGAAAATGCCCTCAAGGTGCTCTATCGTCTGAATAAAGCGGGCTACGAGGCCTATCTCGTAGGCGGTGGAGTGCGTGATTTACTGCTGGGCAAAAAACCGAAAGATTTCGACGTGACGACCAGCGCCACGCCTGAGCAGGTGCGCAAACTATTCCGTAACTGCCGTCTCGTTGGCCGCCGTTTCCGTCTGGCTCACGTGATGTTTGGGCCAGAAATTATCGAAGTGGCGACCTTCCGCGGACACCACGAAGCGGGCGCGTCCGATCGCACGACGTCACAGCGCGGCCAGAACGGTATGCTGCTGCGTGACAATATCTTCGGATCCATCGAAGAAGATGCCCAGCGTCGCGACTTCACCATCAATAGCCTTTATTACAGCGTGGCGGATTTCACCGTGCGCGATTACGTCGGCGGCATGCAGGACCTGAAAGAAGGTCTGATCCGTCTGATCGGCACGCCGGAAACGCGCTATCGTGAAGATCCCGTGCGTATGCTGCGCGCCGTGCGTTTCGCCGCCAAGCTGAACATGCGCATCAGCCCGGAAACGGCAGAGCCTATTCCGCGTCTGGCGACGCTGATTAACGACGTGCCCCCTGCCCGCCTGTTCGAAGAGGCCCTGAAGCTGCTGCAGGCCGGCCACGGCTTTGAAACCTACAATCTGCTGCGCGAATACAACCTGTTCCAGCCGCTGTTCCCGACCATTACCCGCTACTTCACCGAAAACGGTGACAGCCCAATGGAGCGGATGATTGCGCAGGTGCTGAAAAATACCGATACCCGCATTCGCAACGACATGCGCGTGAACCCGGCGTTCCTGTTTGCCGCGATGTTCTGGTATCCGCTGCTGGAAACGGCCCAGCGCATTACCCAGGAGAGCGGACTCGCCTATTACGATGCGTTCGCGTTGGCCGCCAACGACGTGCTGGACGAAGGCTGCCGCACGCTCGCCATTCCGAAACGGATTACCACTCTGGTGCGCGACATCTGGCAGCTTCAGCTGCGCATGTCCCGTCGTCAGGGCAAACGCGCCTGGAAGCTGATGGAGCATCCTAAATTCCGCGCGGCCTTCGATCTCCTGTCGCTGCGCGCGGAAATTGAACGCAACCAGGAGCTGCAGCGTCTGGCGCAGTGGTGGGCTGAATTCCAGGTCTCCGCCCCGCCAGAGCAGAAAGATATGTTGACCGGGCTGGATGAAGAGCCGGAACCGCGTCGCCGTCATCGTCGCCCGCGCAAACGCGCGCCGCGTCGTGAAGGAACAGCATGACCCTCGCGTATATCGCCATCGGCAGCAATTTAGCCTCTCCGCTGGAGCAGGTGAATGCTGCCGTACAGGCGCTGGGTGAGATCCCGCAAAGCAAGATTGTGGCTGTCTCCTCGTTCTACCGCACTCCGCCGCTGGGTCCGCAGGATCAGCCTGATTATCTGAACGCCGCCGTGATCCTTGAGACTGAACTGAGCCCAGAAGAGCTGCTGGACAACACCCAGCGCATCGAACTGCAGCAGGGCCGCGTTCGCAAAGCCGAGCGCTGGGGACCGCGCACGCTGGACCTCGACATTATGCTGTTTGGTCACGAGACCATTAACACTGAACGTCTCACCGTTCCGCATTACGACATGAAAAATCGCGGGTTTATGCTCTGGCCGCTGTTTGAAGTCGCCCCCGATCTTATCTTCCCGGATGGCACCCCACTTAAGTCCATTCTGGACTGCCTCAATGCGGAAAGACCCGCTCGCTGGTGATCGGGTTCCCCTGCTGATTAGCCTCAAAGTAATTGTGGCTAATCGATTACCTAAAATCATTGTTCCCTCGAATGTTACTGTTAGAATGCGCAAAGATTCGCTTTGGGCTATCAGGAAACAGTATGAAACCAACCACCATCTCCTTACTGCAGAAATGCAAACAGGAAAAAAAACGCTTCGCCACCATCACCGCGTATGACTACAGCTTCGCCAAACTGTTTGCCGAAGAGGGGATCAACGTCATGCTGGTCGGAGATTCGTTAGGGATGACGGTACAAGGACATGATTCCACCCTGCCGGTGACGGTTGAGGATATCGCTTACCATACCCGCGCCGTGCGCCGTGGCGCCCCAGCCTGCCTGCTGCTTTCCGATCTGCCGTTTATGGCCTACGCCACGCCGGAGCAGGCATTTGAAAACGCGGCAGCGGTGATGCGTGCGGGCGCTAATATGGTCAAAGTTGAAGGCGGCGCATGGCTGGTGGATACGGTGAAGATGCTCACCGAGCGTGCCGTGCCGGTGTGCGGCCATTTGGGTTTGACGCCGCAATCCGTCAACATCTTTGGTGGATATAAAGTGCAGGGCCGTGGTGATGCAGCCCAGACGCTGCTGGATGATGCCCTGGCGCTGGAAGCCGCAGGTGCCCAACTGCTGGTGCTGGAGTGCGTGCCGGTTGAGCTGGCGAAGCGCATTACTGAAGCTCTGTCGATTCCGGTGATTGGTATTGGTGCGGGCAACGTGACTGACGGTCAGATTCTGGTGATGCACGACGCCTTTGGCATCACTGGCGGACATATTCCAAAATTTGCCAAAAATTTCCTCACCGAAGCGGGCGACATGCGCGCTGCGGTCAGGCAGTATATTGCCGACGTTGAATCCGGTGTTTACCCGGGTGAAGAACACAGTTTCCATTAAGGAGTCTCGTTGTGCTAATCATTGAAACCCTGCCGCTGCTTCGCCAGCATATCCGTCGTGCGCGTCAGGAAGGTAAACGTATCGCACTGGTCCCGACCATGGGCAACCTGCATGACGGCCATATGAAGCTGGTTGACGAAGCAAGAGCCCGTGCAGATATCGTGGTGGTCAGTATCTTCGTTAACCCAATGCAGTTTGACCGCGCCGACGATCTGGCACGCTATCCGCGCACCCTGCAGGAAGATTGCGAGAAGCTCAAAAAACGCCATGCGGATATCGTCTTCTCACCTGCACCGGCGGATGTTTACCCGCAGGGTACTGAAGAGGCAACCTACGTTGACGTCCCGGGCATTTCCACAATGCTCGAAGGCGCGAGCCGCCCGGGTCATTTCCGCGGCGTTTCCACTATCGTCAGCAAGCTGTTCAACCTTGTGCAGCCGGACGTTGCCTGCTTCGGTGAGAAAGATTTCCAACAGCTGGCGCTGATCCGCAAGATGGTTGCGGATATGGGTTACGATATCGAGATTGTCGGCGTACCGATTGTACGCGCCAAAGACGGTCTGGCGCTCAGCTCGCGAAATGGCTACCTGACCGCCGACCAGCGTAAAATCGCGCCGGGCTTAAGCAAGGTCATGAATACCATGGCAGAACAGCTTCTGGCGAAAGAGTTAACTGCCGAAGAGATTATTGCTCTGGCTGAACAGGCGCTGAACGATAAAGGCTTCCGCGCTGATGATATTCAAATTCGCGATGCCGACACGCTTCTGGAGCTTACACAGACCAGCAAACGTGCGGTCATTCTGGTGGCGGCATGGCTTGGTCAGGCCCGCCTAATCGACAACAAAGTGGTTGAACTGGCGTAGGTTTCTCTACCCGGAAGATGAAAGGTAAACGTAATGATTCGCAAAATGCTGCAAGGTAAGCTTCACCGTGTGAAAGTCACCCAGGCCGACCTGCACTATGAAGGCTCCTGCGCCATCGACCAGGATTTCCTTGATGCCGCGGGCATCCTTGAAAACGAAGCGATTGATATCTGGAACGTTAACAACGGCAAACGTTTCTCAACCTATGCCATCGCCGCCGAGCGCGGGTCTAAAATCATCTCCGTTAACGGCGCGGCAGCGCACTGCGCGGACGTGGGCGATATTGTGATTATCGCCAGCTTCGTGATGATGTCTGATGAAGAGGCACGCCGCTGGCAGCCGAAAGTCGCCTATTTTGAAGGCGACAACGACATGAAACGTACCGCGAAGGCGATTCCGGTTCAGGTTGCTTAAGCATTATCCCTGCGGCTGATTGCTGATCAGCCGCGACATTGTTTCCAGCGAATCCGTTCTTAAGATGTACAGGCGTTTCAGTAAGAACGGATTATCCCCCGGCTTCACCTTCCCTTTCACCGTCGTCACTGCCAGATGGAAACCGGCATCATTTGCCGCCTTTATCGCTTTATTGTCGTAGCCGCCAAACGGATAGGAAAGATAGAGCACGCGCGGGTTAAACTGCGCCAGCGCGCGACGCGAGCGTTCAAAATCAAACAAAATCACGTGATAGCTGCGGCTCAGTAAAATCGGGTGCTTATACCCATCCACGCGGTGCAGGAAGTGGGTATGTGACTGAATATCAAACACATCCTGAATGCCCTTTATCTCCTGCACGCTCATAAACTGCAGCGATTTGGGGTCCCATTTCTGCGGGTGGCCTTTAATGCGGGAAGAGATAATAAATGCGGTAGCCTTGAAGCCGTATTCTTTCAGCACAGGATAGGCATAGCGGCTGACAGATTTCAGGCCGTCGTCAAAAGTTATTACCACCGATTTTGCAGGCAGGTTCATTTTGTTACGCACGTACCCTTCCAGCTGGTACATCGTCAGGGTGGTATAGCCCTGATCGCGTAACCAGGCCATCTGGTTGTTAAACGCACGTACGCTGGTGGTCGTGGACGTATGTCGAAAGCGCGTGTTTTCTTCATCACGCAAAATATGATGGTAGGTCAGAACCGGAAGTCCATTATCTTCCTGCGCATCCAGGCTGCTGATCCACGCCAGACGATTGCCGATGCGGATCTGAAACCAGGTCTGATTCAGGCGGTCTTTCAGTTTGTTTAATATGGGATAGCGAAGATTGGCGCTTAATGTGCCGAACGGCACGCTACCGCTCGACGGCGCGTTATAGACCGGCGTGTCTTTCCAGGTAATGAGATTCTGATTGCTCAGGGGTTTATTGAGATCGCCGAGGCTGTCCTCAACGCGCTGTTTCCCCTGAACCGGCTCCAGGTGCCCTTTATCGATAAAACCCGTGCCAAAACCGAAGCGAAATTCATAGTAGTCCGCCGCCGCGGGCACGACGGCCAGGATCTGCCCGGCGCGCACGTTACCGACGTTGATCACGCTGTTTCCCACCTGCGCCCAGATCGCCGCGTCTTCGGTGGTTTGCATGTACTGGGCAGGCAGCGTTTGCTGGCTGAGTAAACTGGCTGAGCTGACGCCGGAAATGAGCATCAATAGCAGGAAAAGAATGCGCGGTAGCATGGTGTCTTAATCGGTGCGGAAAACTGCCGCTATTGTAACAAATGAGACATCAATACCAACGTTTAATTCTTATACAAATCGTGGAGCAGGACGAAAGGAGGATTTTTTTGCTGCTGATGCCACAAGCTGCTGACGCCCGGAACGCCCTGCGCCACGATGGCCTGGCGAAACTCAGCGCTGCTTAAGGATCCACGCTGCGGATACATTAACGCCAGCAGGGAGAGGTTAATACCCGAGATCACTTCACAGCACGCGTGCTTATGGCTGAGCAAAGCGGCTGCGCGGTAAGGCGCCGCGCCCGATTTATCGGTAAGGAAAATCACACCATCACCGGTGTCGGTTTCATGCAGGGCATCGCACATCATGCGGCTAAGCATGTTGGTGCTCAACCCGCGCCAGTAGTTTACCGCCCGGCATTGCACCAGCGGGCCAAATCTGGCTTCAAGCTTATCCAGCATTTCCTGCGCCTGTTCATCGTGGCAGGTGATAACCCATCCCAGCATAACTCTCTCCTTAGCAGGAAAGTAGTTTAGCGAAGTGAAGGTTAGCTTTCGGTGATAACTGTCAAAGAAAGTGCCCGGCAAACAGAACGTCGCCGGGCAAAAGATTAGCTGCGCAGACCGCGTCCACGCTGGATCAGATACCAGCAGAGCAGGTAGAAGGCGATGATGAACACCACCAGCACCGCAACCGTGGTAAACAGCGGCACATCGGTAATACCGAGGAAGCCAAAACGAAAACCGCTGATCATGTAGACAATAGGGTTCAGGTGCGACAGCGCCTGCCAGAACGGTGGCAACAGCGTCAGGGAGTAGAACACCCCGCCGAGATAGGTCAGCGGCGTCAGCACGAAGGTCGGAATCAGGCTGATATCGTCAAACGTCTTAGCGAACACAGCGTTCAGTAATCCGGCCAGCGAGAAGAGGATTGCCGTCAGGAGCAGCGTCAGCGCGACGAACAGCCACGAGTGGACCTGGAACGGCACGAAGAACAGCGAAATCGCCGTGACCAGGATCCCCACGCACAGCCCGCGCGCTACGCCGCCGCCAACATAGCCCGCGATAATGACGTGCGTCGGCACAGGCGCAACCAGCAGCTCTTCAATATTGCGCTGGAACTTAGCGCTGAAGAATGACGACGCTACATTGGCGTAGGCGTTAGTAATCACCGCCATCATAATCAGTCCCGGCACGATAAACTGCATATAGGTAAAGCCGTGCATTTCACCAATCCGGGAACCAATCAGGTTACCGAAGATGATGAAATAGAGCGTCATCGTGATGACCGGTGGCACCAGGGTTTGCACCCAGATACGCATAAAGCGGTTAATCTCTTTCGCCCAGATACTTTTCAGCGCGACCCAGTATAGATGCGTCATGCCTTGTCTCCTTGTTTGTCCTGTACCAGAGAGACAAACAGCTCTTCCAGTCGGTTCGCTTTGTTACGCATACTTAAGACCTGAATCCCCTGCGCGCTCAGCTGCGAGAACACGCTGTTAATCCCCTGCTCGCGCAACACTTCCACCTCCAGCGTCGAGGTATCGACGAGGCGATACTGATACCCTTCAAGCTTCGGCAGCGGGCTTTTAGCCGCCAGATCGAGGATGAAGGTTTCTGATTTCAGCTTGGAGAGCAGATTCTTCATCGAGGTGTTCTCCACCAGCTCACCGTGCTGGATGATGCCGATGTTGCGGCAGAGCATTTCCGCCTCTTCAAGGTAGTGGGTGGTCAGAATAATGGTGGTGCCTTTGTCGTTGAGATCCTTCAGGAAGCCCCACATGGAGCGTCGCAGCTCGATGTCTACGCCCGCCGTTGGCTCATCAAGAATCAGCAGTTTTGGCTCGTGCATCAGCGCGCGGGCAATCATCAGGCGGCGCTTCATCCCGCCGGATAACATCCGTGCGCGTTCGTTACGCTTTTCCCACAGGTCGAGCTGCTTGAGGTATTTTTCGCTCCGTTCGAGGGCCTCTTTACGCTCGACGCCGTAATAGCCCGCCTGGTTAACGACGATCTGCTGCACCGTCTCAAACGGATTGAAGTTGAACTCCTGCGGCACCAGACCCAGCTGACGCTTGGCGTTCACCACATCTTTTTGCAGGTCATAACCAAAGACGCTCACCCGTCCGGACGTTTTATTGACCAGCGAGCTGATAATCCCAATGGTGGTCGATTTCCCCGCGCCGTTCGGCCCCAGAAGCGCGTAAAAATCACCGGCCTCTACTTTTAGATCTATTCCGCGCAGCGCCTGGACGCCGCCCGGATAGGTTTTTTTAAGCTGCTCAAGCTCCAGTGCAATTGCCATGAAATTAACTTACCTTCAGTTCTGACACACGTTGTGTGGTTTCATTAAAAGTCGGGTTACCCTATAGTAGCGCAACGCAATTACTCGGTTACAGGTCGCTAACCTCCATGAACAACATAGATACACTCATCAGCAACAATGCACTATGGTCAAAAATGCTGGTGGAGGAAGACCCCGGATTTTTTGGAAAACTCGCGCAGGCGCAAAACCCACGCTTTCTCTGGATTGGATGCTCCGACAGCCGCGTACCGGCGGAGCGCCTGACCGGCCTTGAGCCCGGCGAACTGTTCGTTCACCGCAACGTTGCCAATCTGGTGATTCACACCGATCTCAACTGTCTTTCTGTTGTTCAGTATGCCGTTGACGTTCTGCAAGTCGAGCACATCATCATTTGCGGCCATTACGGCTGCGGCGGCGTGCAGGCGGCGGTTGAAAACACGGAGCTGGGGCTCATTGATAACTGGCTACTGCACATCCGCGATATCTGGTTCAAACATAGCTCACTGCTGGGTGAAATGCCGCAGGAGCGTCGCATGGATACCCTTTGCGAACTCAACGTGATGGAGCAGGTGTATAACCTGGGCCACTCAACGATCATGCAATCAGCCTGGAAACGCGGGCAGAAGGTCTCTATCCACGGCTGGGCGTACGGAATTCACGATGGTCTGCTGCGCAATCTGGAAGTGACCGCCACCAACCGCGAAACGCTGGAGCAGCGTTACCGTTCGGGGATTGCCAACCTTCAGCTTAAGCATGTGAATCATAAATAAAGCCGGGGATGTTCTCCCTCTCCCTGCGGGAGAGGGCCGGGGTGAGGGCATCAGCCCGCAATTACTCGTCCAGCAATACCACTTTCCCAACATACGGCAGATGGCGATAACGCTGCGCGTAGTCAATGCCGTAACCGACGACGAATTCGTCAGGAATTGAGAAACCCACGAACTCTACCGGCACCTGTACTTCACGGCGGTCAGGCTTATCCAGCAGGGTGCAAATCGCCAGCGATTTTGGCTCACGCAGGCTCAGGATCTCGCGCACTTTTGACAGCGTATTGCCGGAGTCGATAATGTCCTCAACGATCAACACATCTTTGCCACGAATATCTTCATCCAGGTCTTTCAGGATTTTCACATCACGGGTGGTGGACATGCCGCTGCCGTAGCTGGAGGCGGTCATAAAATCGACTTCGTGGGGCACATGCACTTCACGGCACAGGTCTGCCATGAACATGAAAGAGCCACGCAACAGACCGACCAGCACCATTTCGCTGCCGCTGTCCTTGTAATGTTCGGTGATTTGACGACCCAGTTCGGCGATACGCGCTTTGATCTCGGCTTCCGGGATCATCACTTCAACAGTATGTTTCATATTACTAACCAAATGATTTTAATGAAAATCTCTCAATACGGATGAGTTAATATCCAGCACTGATACGCAAGCCCCTCATTATATCAGCAAATGGATAAGCCTGGCGTATGAGTTATAAAAAGCAAATATTGTGATTCCGATCACACTTGTTAATACCTATAATTAGTTGCTAGCAAATTATTAACAAAAACTGACGAGTACACTTTCTATGGCTGAAACAAACTCTAAACAGCCGCGTCTACTGGTGACATTAACAGCGCTATTCGCCGCCTTCTGCGGCCTGTACCTGTTAATCGGTGGCGTCTGGCTGGTCGCGATCGGCGGCTCCTGGTACTACCCGATTGCGGGCCTGGTTATGCTTGGCGTAACCGTCCTGCTCTGGCGTAGAAAACAATCTGCACTGTGGCTGTATGCCGCACTCCTTCTTGCCACCATGATCTGGGGCGTCTGGGAAGTCGGCTTTGACTTCTGGGCGCTGACGCCGCGCAGTGACATCCTGGTCTTCTTCGGTATCTGGCTGATCCTGCCGTTCGTCTGGCGTCGCCTGATCGTGCCGTCCAGCGGTGCCGTTGCGGCGCTGGTGGTAGCGCTGCTGATCAGCGGGGGTATCCTGACCTGGGCCGGCTTTAACGACCCGCAGGAGATCAACGGTACGCTGAATGCAGAATCGACGCCTGCGGCAGCGATCTCACAGGTCGCTGACGGCGACTGGCCTGCCTATGGTCGTAACCAGGAAGGCCAGCGTTACTCTCCGCTGAAGCAGATCAACGCGGACAACGTTAAGAACCTGAAAGAAGCCTGGGTATTCCGTACCGGCGACCTTAAGATGCCGAACGATCCGGGTGAACTGACCAACGAAGTGACGCCAATTAAAGTCGGCGATATGCTTTATCTGTGTACGGCGCACCAGCGTCTGTTCGCGCTCGACGCGGCCACCGGTAAAGAGAAATGGCACTTCGATCCGCAGCTGAACTCCAACCCGTCCTTCCAGCACGTGACCTGCCGTGGCGTCTCTTATCACGAAGCGCGCGCCGATAACGCGAGCCCGGAAGTCATTGCCGACTGTCCTCGCCGCATCATGCTGCCGGTCAACGATGGTCGCCTGTTCGCCATCAATGCCGAAACGGGCAAGCTGTGTGAAACCTTTGCCAACAAAGGTATCCTGAATCTGCAGACCAATATGCCGGACACCACGCCGGGTCTGTACGAGCCAACCTCGCCGCCAATCATCACCGATAAAACCATCGTGATTGCCGGTTCGGTAACGGATAACTTCTCCACGCGTGAAACCTCCGGCGTTATCCGTGGTTTCGACGTGAATACCGGTAAACTGCTGTGGGCCTTCGACCCGGGCGCGAAAGATCCGAATGCGATCCCGTCGGACGAGCACACCTTTACCTTTAACTCGCCAAACTCCTGGGCACCTGCAGCGTATGACGCGAAGCTGGATCTGGTCTACCTGCCGATGGGCGTTACTACGCCAGATATCTGGGGCGGTAACCGCACGCCGGAGCAGGAACGTTATGCCAGCGCTATCGTGGCATTGAACGCGACCACCGGTAAGCTGGCCTGGAGCTATCAGACCGTTCACCACGATCTGTGGGATATGGATATGCCGTCCCAGCCGACGCTGGCGGACATTACCGTTAACGGCAAAACCGTACCGGTGATTTACGCTCCGGCGAAAACCGGCAACATCTTCGTACTGGATCGCAGCAACGGCAAGCTGGTTGTGCCGGCACCGGAAAAACCGGTTCCGCAGGGTGCGGCGAAAGGCGATTACGTCAGCAAAACCCAGCCGTTCTCCGATCTGAGCTTCCGTCCGAAGAAAGACCTCAGCGGGGCAGACATGTGGGGCGCCACGATGTTTGACCAGCTGGTGTGCCGCGTGATGTTCCATCAGCTGCGCTATGAAGGCATCTTCACGCCGCCTTCTGAGCAGGGCACGCTGGTCTTCCCGGGTAACCTGGGGATGTTCGAGTGGGGCGGGATCTCCGTTGACCCTAACCGTCAGGTCGCTATTGCTAACCCAATGGCGCTACCGTTCGTTTCCCGTCTGATCCCACGCGGTCCGGGCAACCCAATGGAGCAGCCGAAAGACGCGAAAGGCAGCGGTACCGAAGCCGGTATTCAGCCGCAGTATGGCGTACCGTTCGGCGTAACGCTGAACCCGTTCCTGTCTCCGTTTGGTCTGCCGTGTAAACAGCCTGCCTGGGGTTACATCTCCGGTCTGGATCTGAAAACTAACCAGATCGTGTGGAAAAAACGTATTGGTACACCACAGGACAGCATGCCGTTCCCGATGCCGGTTCCGGTGCCGTTCAATATGGGTATGCCAATGCTGGGTGGCCCAATTTCCACCGCCGGTAACGTGCTGTTCATCGCGGCAACCGCAGATAACTACCTGCGCGCGTACAACATGACCAACGGTGAGAAACTGTGGCAAGGCCGTCTGCCAGCGGGTGGACAAGCCACGCCGATGACCTATGAAGTGAATGGCAAGCAGTACGTTGTCATCTCTGCGGGCGGTCACGGTTCGTTTGGCACGAAGATGGGCGACTATATTGTCGCGTATGCGCTGCCTGACGAAAACAAGTAACTGAAAAGCCCGGTGGCGCTTACGCGCTTACCGGGCCTATGGATACGCTATGTAGGCCGGGTAAGGCGAAGCCGCCACCCGGCTTTTTTACACGGTAAAGCCCAGCATCATCCCCGTATCTTCATGTTCCAGCAGATGGCAGTGCGCCATGTAGGCAAACTCCTTCGGCGCGTCGTGGTCAAACTTCACCAACACCTCGCTGACGCCGCCCTCCACCTTCACCGTATCCTTCCAGCCCGCGCGATGCGCGTCCGGCGCTTTACCGTTCTCAGAGAGAATGCGGAACTGGGTGCCGTGGATATGGAACGGATGCAGCATCATGTCCCCTTCGCCTGAAATCACCCAGCGCTCAAACTGGCCCTTTGTCGCAGCAAACATCGGCGTATTCATGTCGAACGCCTTGCCGTTGATCATATTGGCGTTGTGGAAATCAAAGCCATGGTCGCCGTGATTCATGTTCCCCATGCCGCCCATTTTTCCATGGTCCATATTCATATGGCCCATCATCTGCCCGTGATGCATTCCCGCCATCGCCTTATCGCCATATTTCGCCATCAGCGCCTGCATGCCCATCATATCGAGCATCGGGTTCATAGAAAGCTGCAGCTTGCGTTGCGTAAGCCCATCAAGCGACGGAAGTGCTGGCATAGTGGTTAACGTATCAGGGAGCGTGCCGGAAGCGGTCACCAGTAAAGGCTGGATACGCAGCACCGGATGCGGCTTGTCAAACGGCGCGACCGCCATCCCCATCTGGCTAACCGGCAGCGTCACGAGGTCAAACGCCTTGCCGTCGCTGATGTCCACCAGCACCTCAAAGCGTTCGCCCATCAGCATCGGCAGCTCACTCACTTTCACCGGCTCCGGTAGCAGGCCGCCGTCACTGGCGACCACGTACAGCGGACGCTTATCGCTGGTGGCGAAGTTGAGGGAACGCGCGTTACAGCCGTTAAGCAGACGCAGGCGCAGCCAGCCCTTCGGTGCGGCGTGCTGAGGATAAATGGCGCCGTTGGTCAGCAGCGTGTCGCCAAACCAGCCTACCGCCGCGCTCATCACATCCAGCTGGTAGTCAATTTGCCCGTCAGCGGTGAATTTCTTGTCCTGCACAATCACCGGCACATCGTCGATGCCCCACTGCTTCGGCAGGCGCAGCAGGCGGCTTTCGTCGTCTTCAATCAGCACCAGCCCCGCCAGCCCCATCGCCACCTGATGGCCCGTCTTACCATGCTGATGCGGATGGAACCAGCAGGTCGCCGCGCGCTGGTCGGGGGTAAAAGTGACGCTGCGCGAGCCGCCCGCTTTGATGATGCCCTGCGGCCCGCCGTCTACCTCTCCCGGCACTTCCAGCCCGTGCCAGTGCAGCGTCGTCTCTTCGGCGAGCGTGTTGTGGATATCCACCGTCACCGCTTTCCCTTTACGCAGCTGAAGCGCCGGACCGAGCAAATTGCCGTTATAGCCCCACGTCGTGGCGTTGTGCGCACCGAATGTTGTTTTGCCTGCCTGAACCACAAGCTGGATACGGCTGCGGGCGTCAGCGGTCACCAGGTCAGGGATGGGTAAGGCAGGCCTGTCAGCCGCGAAAACCGCGCGGCTCCAGAGGGGTAATGCGCTGGCAGCCCCCAGCACAGCGGAATATTTTAAAAAATCACGACGTTGCATGTTCATTTCCTTATTTCCAGCAGGCGATCTTTTGAGCATAAACCCTCCCCTTACCGGAAGGTCAAGTAAAGCGGCAATAATAAAGATCGTCGCACTGGCATCAAGTATGCTAACGTTAATTTTCCGTGAAGAAGTGGTAGAAGCAATGAAGACGTTTTTCAGGACAATTTTGTTCGGTAGCCTGATGGCAATGTGTGCGAACAGCTATGCGCTAAGTGAAAATGAAGCGGAAGATATGGCCGATTTAACGGCGGTTTTTGTATTCCTGAAAAATGATTGTGGCTACCAGAATTTACCCAACGGGCAGATTCGCCGCGCGCTGGTCTTTTTTGCCCAGCAGAACCAGTGGGATCTCAGCAACTACGACAGCTTCGACATGAAGGCGCTCGGCGAAGACAGCTACCGTGACCTAAGCGGTATTGGCATTCCCACTGCTAAAAAATGCAAAGCGCTGGCTCGCGACTCACTCAGCCTGCTCGCCTACGTTAAATAACCTTCCCGACGCCTCCTGTTGAACCTCTGGCCGTGCAACCACGGTTAGAGTTAGCTATCATGTTTCGCTCATTTTTTGCGAGCGTAACGGATGTTTACACAGGAGGAGTTCGCTATGGCCGACCACACGTTGTGGCATGAAACATTGCATGACCAGTTTGGTCAGTACTTTGCCGTTGATAACGTGCTCTATCATGAGAAAACCGATCACCAGGATCTGATCATCTTCGAGAATGCTGCCTTTGGCCGCGTGATGGCGCTGGACGGCGTTGTGCAAACCACCGAGCGCGACGAGTTTATTTATCATGAAATGATGACCCACGTCCCGCTCCTGGCGCACGGTCACGCGAAGCATGTTCTGATTATTGGCGGCGGCGACGGCGCAATGCTGCGTGAAGTGTCCCGCCATCGTTCCATTGAAACCATCACCATGGTGGAAATCGATGCGGGCGTCGTCTCTTTCTGCCGCCAGTACTTGCCCAACCACAATGCCGGCAGCTATGACGATCCCCGCTTTAGCCTGGTGATTGACGACGGCGTTAACTTTGTTAACCAGACCTCGCAGACCTTTGACGTGATTATCTCCGACTGCACCGACCCTATTGGCCCAGGCGCGTCGTTGTTCACTTCCTCGTTCTACGAAGGCTGCAAGCGCTGCCTGAACCCGGGCGGGATCTTCGTCGCACAAAACGGCGTCTGCTTCCTGCAGCAGGATGAAGCGCTGGACAGCCATCGTAAACTCAGGACCTATTTCGAGGATGTCAGCTTCTATCAGGCGGCCATTCCGACGTACTACGGTGGGATCATGACCTTTGCCTGGGCGACGGATAACGACGTATTACGCCATCTCTCCACCGAAATTATTCAGGCCCGCTTCCATCAGGCAGGTCTTCAGTGCCGATACTACAATCCGGCTATTCATACCGCAGCGTTTGCTCTGCCGCAGTACCTGCAAGACGCATTATCCACTAAGGGGGTGAGCTAATTGAAAAAGCTTAAACTGCATGGCTTTAACAATCTGACCAAAAGCCTGAGTTTTTGTATTTACGATATCTGCTATGCCAAAACAGCGGAAGAACGCGATGGTTACATCGCCTATATCGACGAACTCTACAACGCCAACCGTCTGACCGAGATCCTGTCAGAAACCTGTTCCATTATCGGCGCAAATATCCTGAATATCGCCCGACAGGATTATGAACCCCAGGGCGCGAGCGTGACCATTCTGGTCAGCGAAGAGCCGGTTGACCCGAAGCTTATCGACAAAACGGAACATCCGGGCCCGCTGCCGGAAGTGGTTGTTGCCCACCTGGATAAAAGCCATATCTGCGTCCATACCTACCCGGAGAGTCACCCGGAAGGTGGGCTGTGTACGTTCCGCGCCGATATTGAAGTGTCGACCTGCGGCGTGATTTCCCCGCTGAACGCGCTGAACTATCTCATCCATCAGCTGGAATCAGATATCGTCACGATTGATTACCGCGTGCGCGGTTTTACTCGTGACGTCAACGGCATGAAGCACTTCATCGACCACGAGATCAACTCCATACAGAACTTTATGTCCGAGGACATGAAATCGCTGTACGACATGATGGACGTGAACGTGTATCAGGAGAACATCTTCCATACCAAGATGTTACTTAAGGAGTTCGACCTTAAGCACTATATGTTCCACACGAAGCCGGAAGATTTGAGCGAAGAAGAGCGTAAGGCTATTACTGACCTGCTCTGGAAAGAGATGCGCGAGATTTACTACGGCCGTAATATTCCGGCCGTGTAAGAACAAGCCGGAGCAGGGATGCTCCGGGCTGTTATTTCTGTTTCATGAAATCACGGTATGCGTTCACCACCTGAAGGAAGTCTTCTACGCCACACATCGACAGGCTCTCTTCGTCATAGTAGCTCATTCCCTCTTCCATCTCGTCACCTGAAAACTCGAGCTGGTTGGCACGCACCATGACCTCTTCACCATCCATCCACAGCGTATATTCATGCCCGGCGCGCTGCCAGGATCGTTCACTGCCTTTTACCGTATTTGCCGCCTGTTCAACCTCATCAAGAAGTGCGAGGTTTTCTTTCACCTCTTCGTTAAACCAGTGTCCAACGGCTTCGTGGCCCATCGACATACGCACTTTCACCACTCCGGTGATGTCGCGCAGAAATTCGTAATCCATAGTGTTTTCCTCTGCAAAGCCATTAAGGTAATTATCGCAGCAGCGAGGAAGAAAAAAAGCGTGAGAGGTGGGAGGAATGAAAATAAAAAGGTGAGAGCAAGACCCTGCGGCCTGATGCCCTCACCCCGTCCCTCTCCCACAGGAGAGGGTGCAAACACTAAAAACCGTCTCGTGGAGACGGTTTTGCTGTTTATACTGCCGTCTGGAAGATAACCCCGTCAGCCTTCTCGGTGTACTGAGAGAGCTGATCAAAGTTCAGATAGCGGTAGGTATCAACCGCAGTCTTATCCACCTGAGCCACGAAGGTCTGGTACTCTTCCGGCGTTGGCAGTTTGCCAATCAGCGCCGCAACCGCCGCCAGCTCAGCAGAAGCCAGGAAGACGTTCGCACCGGTACCTAAACGGTTCGGGAAGTTACGGGTCGAGGTGGAGACCACCGTCGCGCCGTCGGCTACGCGCGCCTGGTTACCCATACACAGGGAACAGCCAGGAATTTCGATACGCGCACCGCTCTTACCAAACACGCTGTAGTATCCCTCTTCGGTCAGCTGAGCCGCGTCCATACGGGTCGGCGGAGCCACCCACAGACGGGTTGGCAGCTGTCCTTTGTGGGTATCCAGCAGCTTACCGGCTGCGCGGAAGTGACCGATGTTGGTCATGCAGGATCCGATGAACACTTCGTCGATCTTCTCGCCCTGAACTTCAGACAGCGGACGCGCGTCGTCCGGATCGTTCGGTGCACACAGGATTGGCTCTTTGATATCCGCCAGATCGATGTCGATCACCGCCGCGTACTCTGCGTCGGCATCGGCTTCCAGCAGCTGCGGATCGGCCAGCCATTTCTCCATGCCCTGGATACGACGCTCCAGCGTACGACGATCGCCGTAGCCTTCTGCAATCATCCACTTCAGCAGCACGATGTTAGAGTTCAGATACTCAATAATCGGCTCTTTATTGAGCTTGATGGTACAGCCCGCAGCTGAACGCTCGGCGGAGGCATCGGTCAGCTCGAACGCCTGCTCAACCTTCAGATCCGGCAGACCTTCAATTTCCAGGATACGGCCAGAGAAGATGTTTTTCTTCCCTTTCTTCTCAACGGTCAGCAGACCCTGTTTAATCGCATACAGCGGGATCGCGTGAACCAAGTCGCGCAGGGTGATACCCGGCTGCATTTTACCTTTGAAGCGCACCAGCACCGATTCCGGCATATCCAGCGGCATTACGCCGGTCGCCGCAGCAAACGCCACCAGACCGGAACCCGCCGGGAAGGAGATACCGATTGGGAAACGGGTATGGGAGTCACCGCCGGTACCCACGGTATCCGGCAGCAGCATACGGTTCAGCCAGGAGTGGATTACGCCGTCACCCGGACGCAGGGAAACACCGCCGCGGTTCATGATGAAGTCTGGCAGCGTGTGGTGCGTGGTCACGTCAACCGGCTTCGGATACGCCGCAGTGTGGCAGAAGGACTGCATCACCAGATCGGAAGAGAAGCCCAGGCACGCCAGGTCCTTCAGTTCGTCGCGAGTCATTGGGCCAGTGGTGTCCTGAGAACCTACTGAGGTCATCTTCGGCTCGCAGTATGCGCCAGGACGAACGCCGGCGACGCCGCAGGCGCGACCGACCATTTTCTGTGCCAGAGAGTAACCGCGATTGCTCTCCGCTACGTCTTTCGCGTGACGGAATACATCACTGTGCGGCAGACCCAGCGCTTCACGCGCTTTGGTGGTCAGGCCACGGCCGATGATCAGCGGAATACGACCACCGGCACGCACTTCATCGATCAGCACGTCGGTTTTCAGCTCAAAGCTTGCCAGCAGTTCGTTGGTTTCGTGGTTACGCACTTCACCTTTGTAAGGGTAAACGTCAATCACGTCGCCCATGTTCAGGTTAGAGACGTCCACTTCGATCGGCAGTGCGCCCGCATCTTCCATGGTGTTGAAGAAGATTGGTGCAATTTTGCCGCCGAGGCACAGACCGCCGCCGCGCTTGTTTGGCACGTGCGGAATATCGTCGCCCATGAACCACAGCACGGAGTTGGTCGCGGACTTACGGGAAGAACCGGTACCCACAACGTCACCCACGTAGGCCAGCGGGAACCCTTTTTTCTGCAGGGCTTCGATCTGTTTGATCGGGCCAACGCTGCCAGGCTGATCCGGCTCAATGCCTTCACGGGCGTTTTTCAGCATCGCCAGGGCGTGCAGAGGGATATCCGGGCGAGACCACGCGTCCGGTGCCGGAGAGAGGTCATCGGTGTTGGTTTCACCGGTCACTTTGAAGACGGTAACGGTGATTTTTTCAGCCAGCGCTGGACGGTTCAGGAACCATTCGGCATCAGCCCAGGACTGCATCACCTGTTTCGCATAGACGTTGCCAGCTTTGGCTTTTTCTTCCACATCGTAGAAGTTATCGAACATCAGCAGCGTAGACGAGAGCGCTTTAGCGGCAATCGGTGCCAGCTTGTCGTTATCCAGCGCGTCAATCAGCGGATGAATGTTGTAACCACCCTGCATGGTGCCGAGCAGTTCAATGGCTTTTTCAGGAGTAACCAGTGGGGAGGTGGCTTCGCCTTTGGCGATAGCAGCAAGGAATCCGGCTTTTACGTAGGCAGCTTCATCTACGCCAGGCGGTACGCGGTTGATCAACAGATCTAACAGGAATTCTTCTTCGCCCTTAGGCGGGTTCTTCAGCAGCTCGACGAGCGCGGCCATTTGGGTTGCATCTAAAGGTTTGGGTACAATTCCCTCGGCGGCACGTTCTGCTACGTGCTTACGGTATTCTTCTAGCACGACGGTTCTCCTCGCTCTCATTGTCATATGCGGCGGGCGTTCTCTTCACGCTCCTGTGAGACAGCAGTTTGTAGGGTAAATGCCCGATACCGCGTCGGGCAGCATAGCAGGATTTCTGCACAGTGTTAATCCGTTTACAAAAAAGCAACATTAAAAAATTTGCTGAATCGTTAAGCATGGTGTAGCGGGGATTTAGGCCATGATTTGCGGTTTCTTCTGCACCGTGACGCTTCAGTTTTTCCTTCATCAGATATAATTGTGTAATAAATACTCACACTCTTTATCCGGACGTACCGGACGCTTCCCAATAAAAGTCAAAACGGTAAAAGGCGGGTGAATAATACTCACGCCAACCGTAACGCCTCACGGCACAGCGCTTGTCTCGTTGGAGTCATTTTATGAAGTTGCCCTTTAAGCCACATCTGCTCGTCCTTCTGTGCAGTGCCGGGCTGCTTGCCGCCTCGGGCGTCATGTTTGTCAAAGGTCGCGCAACGGAACCCGTTGCGACAGCCCCCGTCGCCCAACAGCCGGCTGCACCGGCGGTGCCTGCCGCAGCGCAGCCCGCCCCTGCTGTCGCGCCAGCCTACACAGCCGCACAAATCGATCAGTGGGTTGCCCCCATTGCGCTCTACCCTGACGCCCTGCTTTCACAAATTCTGATGGCCTCGACCTATCCGGCCAACGTGATTCAGGCGGCGCAGTGGTCCAAAGACAACCCTAAAATGGAAGGAGACGCCGCGATTCAGGCCGTTGCCAGCCAGCCTTGGGATCCGAGCGTGAAATCGCTGGTCGCGTTTCCTCAGCTTATGTCCCTGATGGGTGAAAACCCGCCGTGGGTACAAAATCTGGGCGATGCGTTTCTCGCGCAGCCGAAAGACGTAATGGATTCCGTTCAGCGCCTGCGCGCGCTGGCACAAAAGACCGGCGCGTTACAATCCACGCCTCAGCAGACGGTTACCACCGTGACTAAACCGGCACCAGCGAAAACCAGCGCCACCGAGGCAACAACAACAACCACGTCTGCGCCCGCCCCTACGGTTATCAAAATTGAATCTGCCGATCCGCAGGTCGTTTACGTCCCCACCTATAACCCCAACACGGTTTACGGTACCTGGCCAAATACCGCCTATCCGCCCACCTATCTCCCGCCCACGCCCGGAGAGCAGTTTGGCAACAGCTTCGTTAACGGCTTAGGTTTCAGCCTGGGCGTTGCCACAACCTATGCCATTTTCAGCAATATCGACTGGGATGACGACGATGACTGGGACCACCATCATGACGGTGACTGGGATAATCACGGCGGCTATAACCGCAACGGTGATAACAACATCAATATCAACGTTGAGAACTTCAATAAAATCAGCGGACAGCGTCTGACGGACGCCAACCGTACCTGGCAGCACAACCCGGCCTATCGGGAAGGCGTGCCCTATCCGACTAACCAACTCAACAGTCGTTTCCACTCCACCAGCACGGCGACAGGGCTCAGTTCAACGCAGCAAAAACCGGTTAATCGCGATAGTCAGCGTCAGGCCGCACTGAGCCAGATGGAGAAATCCACGGGTAAAACCTTCCCCCAAACGGCGCGCACCGGCACGAAAGATGTTCAGCGTCAGGCCTCAAGTGAACAGCTGAAGCAGATTTCCCAGCGCAATAACTACCGTGGCTACGACACCAAACCGCCGACGACGAAGCGCGCCACCACGCAGCAGCGAGAAAATCGCCAGACCACCGCTCAGAGGCAAGAGAAACGGGTTTCGCAGCCCGCGCAGCAACGCACTCTGCAGCAGCGAAACAGCCAGCCCCGGGCCAATGCGCTGAGCGGCAACGACAGCCGCTCCGCGAGCTGGCAGGCGCAGCAGCAGCGCGGTGCGCAAAGCAGACAGTTCGCTGCGCGCCAGCAGCAGCAGCGTCAGGCGTCTGGTGGACGCGCTGAACGCCGTGAAATTCGACATCGCTAAGGGAACCGACATGAAAAGTAAACTACTCAGCGGAATGGTGTTGTTCATGCTTTCGGCCCCGGTAATGGCGCAGCAGTCCTTCAGCACGCCCGATCGGGCGACCGATGCGCTGGCCAACGCCATCAGTGAGCAAAATGAGAGCGCGATGAGCAATCTGCTTGGAGAGAACTGGCGCGATTTTCTGCCCCCTGAAGGCGTTGATCCTGATGCCGTCGATCGCTTCCTGCGCGACTGGAAAGTCCGTCATAAGACCGTTATCGAAGGGGATACGGCGCATCTGGTTGTCGGAGACAGCGGCTGGCAGCTTCCTATCCCGGTGATCAAAACCACTGCAGGCTGGCAGTTCGATATCAAAGAAGGGGCTGAAGAAATCCTGACCCGCGAAATTGGGCGTAACGAGCTCGCCGCCATTGAAGCCTTACATGCCTATGTTGATGCGCAGCAAAGCTACTTTGCGATGAACCAGAAATACGCGCAGAAGATTGTCAGCTCGAAGGGGAAAAAAGACGGTTTGTACTGGCCCGCCTCCCCCGGCGAAGCGCCCAGTCCGCTCGGACCGGCATTTAGCCCAAAAGAGCCAGGTACTGGCTATCACGGCTATCGCTTCCGCATCCTGCCGGATAATAACGGTTTCGCGATGGTGGCCTGGCCGGTCAGCTACGGCCAGACGGGCGTCATGAGCTTTTTGATAAACCAGGACGACAAGGTGTACCAGTCCGATCTCGGCAGCGATTCAGAGCAGAAAGCCCGTGCGCTAGCCGCCTATAGCCCTGATAAAACCTGGCAGCCTGTAGCACCCTGAACGCAGCGCATAAAAAAAGCGGCCATTGGCCGCTTTTTTCATCTGAAGAAACTTATTTCTTCTTCGCTTTCGCGTTTGGCAGGTCGGTGATGCTGCCTTCAAACACTTCTGCCGCCAGGCCCACGGACTCGTGCAGAGTCGGGTGAGCGTGGATGGTCAGCGCGATGTCTTCAGCGTCACAGCCCATTTCGATAGCCAGACCGATTTCACCCAGCAGCTCGCCGCCGTTGGTACCGACAATCGCACCACCGATCACACGGTGAGTCTCTTTGTCGAAGATCAGTTTGGTCATACCGTCTGCGCAATCGGATGCGATAGCACGGCCAGAAGCAGCCCACGGGAAGGTGGCGGTTTCGTAGCTGATGCCTTTCTCTTTCGCTTCTTTCTCAGTCAGACCAACCCATGCCACTTCTGGCTCGGTGTACGCGATAGATGGGATCACTTTCGGATCGAAGTAGTGCTTCATACCGGCGATAACTTCAGCGGCAACGTGACCTTCGTGAACACCTTTGTGCGCCAGCATTGGCTGACCGACGATATCGCCGATAGCAAAGATGTGCGGCACGTTGGTGCGCAGCTGCTTGTCAACGCGGATGAAGCCACGGTCGTCCACTTCCACGCCAGCTTTGCCCGCGTCGAGGTTTTTACCGTTCGGTACACGACCGATAGCCACCAGCACGGCGTCGTAACGCTGTGGTTCGGATGGGGCTTTTTTGCCTTCCATGGAAACGTAAATACCGTCTTCTTTTGCTTCAACGGCAGTCACTTTGGTTTCCAGCATCAGGTTGAATTTCTTGCTAATGCGTTTGGTGAAGACTTTAACGATGTCTTTATCAGCAGCCGGGATAACCTGGTCGAACATTTCAACCACGTCGATCTCTGAACCCAGCGCATGGTACACGGTACCCATTTCCAGACCGATGATACCGCCGCCCATAACCAGCAGACGCTTAGGAACGGTTTTCAGCTCCAGCGCATCGGTGGAATCCCACACGCGTGGATCTTCATGCGGAATGAATGGCAGTTCGATTGGGCGAGAGCCTGCCGCGATGATCGCGTTGTCGAAGTTGATCACGGTTTTGCCGTTTTCGCCTTCCACTTCCAGGGTGTTCGCACCGGTGAATTTACCCAGACCGTTTACCACTTTCACTTTACGGCCTTTGGCCATACCCGCCAGACCGCCGGTCAGCTGAGTGATAACTTTCTCTTTCCAGGTACGAATTTTGTCGATATCGGTTTTCGGCTCGCCGAAGACGATACCGTGTTCAGCCAGCGCTTTGGCTTCTTCGATAACTTTCGCTACGTGCAGCAGCGCTTTAGAAGGGATACAGCCGACGTTCAGACAAACACCGCCGAGGGTGCTGTAACGTTCTACGATGACGGTTTCCAGACCTAAATCCGCGGCGCGGAATGCTGCGGAGTAACCTGCCGGGCCTGCCCCAAGTACTACGACCTGAGTTTTGATTTCTGTGCTCATCATGACCTCTTAATTTATACCCGTCGTCCACCGGGTCGTTCTATCCGCCCGCAGTTTACAAAATTGTTAACAATTTTGAAACAACAAACGGCTCACGAATTGTCGCTTTCGCCAATAACCTCACAAACACCATGAGATTATCAGAAAAAAGCCGGCCGACTGGCCGGCTTTTCGATTACATCACCAGGCGGCGAATGTCGCTCAGCATGTTGTTGATGATGGTGATGAAGCGAGCACCATCAGCACCGTCGATCACGCGGTGGTCGAAGGACAGAGAGATTGGCATCATCAGACGCGGTACGAACTCTTTGCCATTCCACACCGGCTCCATCGCGGACTTAGACACACCGAGGATAGCCACTTCCGGCGCGTTCACAATCGGCGCGAAGTGGGTGGTACCCAGGCCGCCGATGCTGGAGATAGTGAAGCAGCCGCCCTGCATTTCGCCGGCAGTCAGCTTACCATCGCGCGCTTTCTTGGAGATCACGGTCAGTTCACGGGACAGCTCAGTGATGCTCTTCTTGTTCACGTCTTTGAAGACCGGAACAACCAGACCATTTGGCGTATCAACCGCAACACCGATGTTGATGTATTTCTTCAGCGTCAGCTTCTGGCCGTCTTCGGACAGGGAGCTGTTGAAGCGTGGCATCTGTTCCAGAGCCGCAGCAACCGCTTTCATGATGAAGACCACTGGGGTGAATTTCACGTCCAGTTTACGCTTCTCAGCTTCGGCGTTCTGCTGTTTACGGAACGCTTCCAGATCGGTGATATCGGTTTTGTCGAAGTGCGTAACGTGCGGGATCATCACCCAGTTACGGCTCAGGTTCGCACCAGAGATTTTCTGGATACGGCCCAGCTCCACTTCTTCGATCTCGCCGAACTTGCTGAAGTCCACTTTCGGCCATGGCAGCATGCCCGGGATACCGCCGCCAGCGGCTGCAGCTGGTGCAGCTTCGGCGCGTTTCACCGCGTCTTTCACGTAGGTCTGAACGTCTTCGCGCAGGATACGACCCTTACGGCCGGTCCCTTTCACTTTCGCCAGGTTAACACCGAATTCGCGCGCCAGGCGACGAATCAGCGGGGTAGCGTGGACGTAAGCGTCGTTTTCAGCGAACTCTGATTTTTCTGCTTTTGCAGCAGGGGCAGCGGCTGGTTTAGCAGCCTGAGCCGGTGCAGCAGCCGGTGCTGGAGCAGCCGCGGCAGCCGGAGCAGCGGCAGGCGCAGCGCCTTCCACTTCGAAGACCATGATCAGAGAGCCGGTAGACACTTTGTCGCCGGTGCTGATTTTGATCTCTTTAACGGTACCCGCGAATGGCGCAGGGACTTCCATAGAAGCCTTGTCGCCTTCAACGGTGATCAGTGACTGTTCAGCGGCAACTTTGTCGCCCACTTTTACCATCACTTCGGTGACTTCAACTTCGTCACCGCCGATGTCCGGTACGTTAACGTCTTTCGCGCCGCCAGCAGCGGCTGGTGCTGCGGCCGGAGCCGGAGCAGCGGCCTGTGCAGGCGCGGCAGCAGGGGCAGCACCCGCCACTTCGAAGATCATGATCAGGGAGCCGGTAGACACTTTGTCGCCAGTGTTGATCTTGATCTCTTTAACGGTACCCGCGAACGGAGCCGGCACTTCCATAGAGGCTTTGTCACCTTCTACGGTGATCAGTGACTGCTCGGCCGCAACGGTATCGCCCACTTTCACCAGGATCTCAGTGACTTCAACTTCGTCACCGCCGATATCCGGCACGTTCACTTCTTTTGCAGCTGCGGCAGCTGCTGGAGCAGCGGCGGCCGGAGCGGCTTTCTTCTCTTCCTGCGCAGGTGCAGCAGCTGCTGCACCGTCGGCGGAATCGAAAATCATGATCAGTTTGCCAGTCTCGGTTTTATCGCCAACAGAGACTTTGATCTCTTTAACGATGCCAGCCTGAGGAGACGGGACTTCCATAGAGGCTTTGTCGCCTTCTACGGTGATCAGCGACTGTTCAGCTTCAACTTTGTCGCCTACTTTGACCAGGATCTCGGTGATTTCAACTTCATCAGCCCCGATGTCCGGTACATTGATTTCGATAGCCATTATTCTTTTACCTCTTACGCCAGACGCGGGTTAACTTTTTCTGCATCGATGTTGAATTTGGTGATTGCGTCTGCAACCACTTTCTTATCGATTTCGCCACGTTTAGCCAGTTCGCCCAGTGCTGCTACAACCACGTAAGAAGCATCAACTTCGAAGTGGTGACGCAGGTTTTCGCGGCTGTCAGAACGACCGAAGCCGTCAGTACCCAGTACGCGATAATCATCAGCTGGAACGTAAGTACGAACCTGCTCAGCGAACAGTTTCATATAGTCAGTAGACGCCACCGCTGGCGCGTCGTTCATCACCTGAGCGATGTAAGGAACGCGTGGGGTTTCCATTGGGTGCAGCATGTTCCAGCGCTCACAATCCTGGCCATCACGCGCCAGTTCAGTGAAGGAGGTAACAGAGTACACATCGGAACCGACACCGTAGTCTTTCGCCAGGATCTGCGCTGCTTCACGAACGTGACGCAGGATAGAACCGGAGCCCAGCAGCTGAACTTTACCTTTGCTACCTTCGATGGTTTCGAGTTTGTAGATACCTTTACGGATACCTTCCTCGGCACCTGCTGGCATTGCCGGCATGTGGTAGTTTTCGTTCAGGGTGGTGATGTAGTAGTAAATGTTCTCCTGCGCTTCACCGTACATGCGCTGCAGACCGTCATGCATGATGACCGCCACTTCATACGCGTAAGACGGGTCGTAAGAGATACAGTTAGGGATAGTCAGAGACTGAATGTGGCTGTGACCATCTTCGTGCTGCAGACCTTCACCGTTCAGGGTCGTACGACCGGAAGTACCACCGATCAGGAAGCCGCGAGCCTGCTGGTCGCCTGCCTGCCAGCACAGGTCACCGATACGCTGGAACCCGAACATGGAGTAGTAAATGTAGAACGGGATCATCGGCAGGTTGTTGGTGCTGTAAGAGGTCGCAGCAGCCAGCCAGGATGCGCCTGCGCCCAGCTCGTTGATACCTTCCTGCAGGATCTGACCTTTCTCGTCTTCTTTGTAGTATGCAACCTGCTCACGGTCCTGCGGGGTGTACTGCTGGCCGTTCGGGCTGTAGATACCGATCTGACGGAACAGACCTTCCATACCGAAAGTACGCGCTTCGTCGGCGATGATTGGCACCAGGCGATCTTTGATCGACTTGTTCTTCAGCATCACGTTCAGGGCACGAACAAAAGCGATAGTGGTAGAGATCTCTTTGTTCTGCTCTTCCAGCAGCTGAGAGAAGTCTTCCAGCGCTGGCAGTTCCAGCTTCTCGGTGAAGTTTGGCTGACGAGCTGGCAGGTAGCCTTTCAGCGCCTGACGACGTTCGTGCAGGTACTTGTGCTCTTCAGAACCTTCCGGGAAGGTGATGTAAGACAGGTTTTCTACCTGCTCATCGGTGACTGGAACGTTGAAACGGTCGCGGATATAACGCACGCCGTCCATGTTCATTTTCTTAACCTGGTGAGCGATGTTTTTACCTTCTGCGGTATCACCCATGCCGTAACCTTTGATGGTATGGGCCAGGATTACAGTCGCTTTACCTTTGGTTTCACGCGCTTTTTTCAGTGCAGCGTAGATTTTCTTCGGATCGTGACCACCGCGGTTCAGGGCCCAGATCTGCTCATCAGTCCAGTCTGCAACCAGGGCTGCGGTTTCTGGATATTTGCCGAAGAAGTGCTCACGAACGTAGGCACCGTCTTTGGATTTGAAGGTCTGGTAGTCACCGTCAACGGTTTCGTTCATCAGCTGGATCAGTTTACCGCTGGTGTCTTTACGCAGCAGTTCGTCCCAACGGGAACCCCACATCACTTTGATCACGTTCCAGCCAGCACCTGCGAAGATGCCTTCCAGTTCGTTGATGATCTTGCCGTTACCGGTTACCGGACCATCCAGACGCTGCAGGTTACAGTTGATGATGAAGCACAGGTTGTCCAGCTTCTCACGGGTTGCGATGGTGATCGCACCTTTGGATTCTGGCTCATCCATTTCGCCGTCGCCCAGGAAGGCGTATACGGTCTGCTCAGAGGTGTCCTTCAGACCACGGTGTTCCAGATACTTCAGGAATTTAGCCTGGTAGATCGCACCGATTGGGCCCAGACCCATAGATACGGTTGGGAACTGCCAGAATTCAGGCATCAGTTTAGGGTGCGGGTAAGAAGACAGACCTTTACCGTGAACTTCCTGACGGAAGTTGTTCATCTGCTCTTCAGTCAGACGACCTTCCAGGAATGCACGTGCATAGATGCCCGGAGAGATGTGGCCCTGGAAGTACACCAGATCGCCGCCGTCTTTCTCGTTCGCTGCACGGAAGAAGTGGTTGAAGCACACTTCGTAAACGGTCGCAGAAGACTGGAAGGACGCCATGTGGCCACCCAGTTCCAGGTCTTTCTTGGATGCGCGCAGAACGGTCATAATGGCGTTCCAGCGGATTGCAGAACGGATACGACGTTCCAGATCCAGATTGCCCGGGTATTCCGGTTCGTCTTCGACGGCAATCGTGTTTACGTAGTTGCTAGCCCCTGCACCTGAAGCAACCTTCACGCCGCCTTTGCGGGCTTCAGAAAGCAGCTGATCAATCAGATACTGAGCGCGCTCAACACCTTCTTCACGGATGACCGATTCGATCGCCTGTAGCCAGTCGCGAGTTTCGATCGGATCCACGTCATTTTGGAGACGTTCTGACATGGGGGTATTCCTTATCTATCTAATACGTTGATTTGTCTGGAACCTGTCCCATTGTGCTCTTGGGCAAGAACACAATAAGACAGGTTCTGCGTTTAGTTGCCGCGCTCTAAAAGTACCTGGCGCTTAATCCTTTCGTTGCTGTATGCGGCGTAATGAACGTTCGCGACGCGATTGTTCACGGCTGCGGTCCAGCAAGATTTCCTCAATGAAAGCCAGATGGCGGTGCGACGCTTCGCGCGCCTGCTCCGGTTCCCCGGCCATTATCGCCTCGAATACTCGGGTGCGATGGTTGCTTACCAGTGGGAGCATGTCCCGACGGGCATACAACAATTCAAAATTTTGACGAACGTTCTGGGCCAGCATCGGCTCCATGCAGCGTAGCAGATGGAGGAGCACCACGTTGTGGGCCGCTTCGGTGACGGCGATTTGATACTGGACGACGGCGCTGGACTCGGCGTCTAAATCGCCGGACTGCTGTGCCCGTTCAATGGCCTGATGCAGTTCGCGGATACGCACGCGATCTTCATCAGTGCTGCGAAGGGCGGCGTAATAGGCCGCAATACCTTCCAGCGCGTGACGGGTCTCAAGCAGGTCAAACTGGGATTCTGGGTGGTCAGAGAGAAGTTCTACCAGCGGATCGCTGAAGCTCTGCCACAGGCTGTTTTGCACAAAGGTTCCGCCGCCCTGACGACGAAGCAGCAAGCCCTTTGCTTCGAGACGTTGAATCGCCTCACGCAGAGAAGGACGTGAAACGTCGAACTGTTTTGCCAGCTCGCGTTCTGGCGGAAGTTTCTCACCCGGGCGCAGAGTCCCTTCGAGGATTAAAAACTCCAGCTGCTGCTCAATCACATCAGATAGTTTTGGTTGGCGAATTTTGCTGTAGGCCATATTCCCTGTCTTACGCCTTTTTGCCCGGAGTCAATTGGTCTTACCAATTTCTATTTCGTATCGCTAAAGTAACAAAGTATTCACCTTCTGTCCATATTGGTTTTGATTGAAATCAGTAAACCCTGCACATTTTAACAACCTTACAGAAATAACGTTTCAGAAATGTAACTTTGCACAAATGAGTTGATTACTCCCAAAGAGGGAGTTTTAACCATAATGAAACGAGGGTTTTTGCAATCTGAAGCGATTCAACAAGGCAAATAATGAAAATTCGCCCACTTACGGAGCATTTCTATTCTATAGGTTGGGAGAGGAACAACGAGCGGGCCGATTTACAAATGCTTTCTTTTTATTCAAGTCGTCATCACCCCTTCATAAAGCAGGTGCATTCGCAGGCACTTACCACTATTCTGGCGCTTACGGAAGTCACCTCCGCTTTTTTCGGTCTCGTTAACCGTAAAGAAATAAATACAGAATATGGATTTTCATAATTACACACGCTCAGCGTGAACATAACAACCACACACGAGGTTTCAAATGGAAGCTCAACAGCACGGCGATCAGCTAAAGCGCGGGCTTAAAAACCGCCATATACAGCTCATCGCACTGGGCGGTGCGATTGGTACCGGCCTGTTTCTGGGCAGCGCATCCGTTATCCAGTCAGCCGGTCCGGGCATTATTTTGGGTTACGCGATTGCGGGTTTCATTGCTTTTCTGATCATGCGCCAGCTGGGTGAAATGGTGGTTGAAGAGCCGGTCGCCGGCTCCTTCAGCCACTTTGCCTATAAATACTGGGGCAGCTTTGCCGGTTTCGCCTCGGGCTGGAACTACTGGGTGCTGTACGTTCTGGTTGCCATGGCTGAGCTTACCGCCGTCGGGAAGTACATTCAGTTCTGGTACCCAGAAATCCCAACCTGGGCTTCTGCTGCAGCCTTCTTCGTCATTATCAACGCCATTAACCTGACGAACGTTAAAGTGTTCGGGGAGATGGAGTTCTGGTTTGCCATCATCAAGGTCATTGCCGTGGTGGCGATGATTATCTTCGGCGGCTGGCTGCTGTTCAGCGGCAACGGCGGCCCGCAGGCCACCGTGCGCAACCTCTGGGAACAGGGCGGATTCTTGCCTCACGGCATGACCGGTCTGGTGATGATGATGGCCATCATTATGTTCTCCTTCGGCGGTCTGGAACTCGTGGGAATCACCGCCGCTGAAGCCGACAACCCGGAGCAAAGCATTCCGAAAGCCACTAACCAGGTTATCTACCGCATTCTGATCTTCTATGTGGGCTCATTGGCCGTGCTGCTCTCCCTGCTGCCATGGACGCGCGTCACCGCCGACACTAGCCCATTTGTGCTGATCTTCCACGAGCTGGGCGACACCTTTGTCGCCAACGCCCTGAACATCGTGGTACTCACCGCCGCGCTCTCCGTTTACAACAGCTGCGTATACTGCAACAGCCGCATGCTGTTCGGCCTGGCCCAGCAGGGTAACGCGCCAAAAGCGCTGCTCAACGTCGATAAGCGCGGCGTGCCGGTAAACACGATTCTTGTTTCGGCGGTCGTGACCGCGCTGTGTGTGCTCATTAACTACATGGCACCGGAATCGGCGTTTGGCCTGCTGATGGCGCTGGTGGTCTCTGCCCTGGTCATCAACTGGGCGATGATCAGCCTGGCGCACATGAAGTTCCGCCGCGCAAAACAGCAGCAGGGTGTCACCACGCGCTTCCCTGCCCTGCTCTATCCGCTGGGTAACTGGATCTGCCTGCTGTTTATGGCAGCCGTGCTGGTGATTATGCTGATCACCCCGGGTATGGCGATTTCCGTCTACCTGATCCCGGTCTGGATTGCGATCCTGGGCGTGGGCTATCTGTTCAGTCAGAAAAGCCGTAATGCCATGAAGGCACACTAAGCCTCTCTTCGCGGCACCTGCTTTTGCGGGTGCCGCGCGTTGTTACCTCCTTCACACTTTCACGTCCACAGCGCATTTATCCATATCACCGCCCTGATACTGCAACGCATATATTCCTTTGCCAGCAAATAATTCTCTCCATACCGTAAACCGGAGAGCTGTCGATGGATAACAACAAACTGTCAGTAAAAGAAAAGATCGGCTATGGGATGGGCGACGCGGGATGCAACATCATCTTTGGCGCCATCATGTTGTTTGTTAATTATTTTTATACGGATATTTTTGGCCTCGCCCCTGCGCTGGTCGGCGTGCTGCTGCTTTCCGTGCGCGTGATTGACGCCGTAACGGACCCGATCATGGGCGCGATTGCTGACCGTACCCGCAGCAAATATGGCCGGTTTCGTCCATGGCTGCTGTGGATCGCCTTCCCCTACGCGCTGTTCAGCATCCTGATGTTCACCACGCCTGAGTGGAGCTATAACAGCAAAGTTATCTATGCGTTTGTCACCTATTTCCTGCTGTCGCTTACCTATACCGCCATCAATATCCCCTATTGCTCGCTGGGCGGGGTGATCACCAACGATCCAAAAGAACGTGTGGCCTGCCAGTCCTATCGCTTCGTGCTGGTCGGCATCGCCACGCTGCTGCTCTCATTAACGCTGCTGCCGATGGCCGACTGGTTTGGCGGGGACAACAAAGCCAAAGGCTACCAGATGGCGATGACCGTTCTGGCGCTGATTGGCACATGCATGTTCCTGTTCTGCTTCGCCACCGTGCGCGAGCGCGTGCGTCCGGCGGTGCAGACCAATGACCAGCTGAAAAATGACCTGAAAGACGTGTGGAAAAACGACCAGTGGGTGCGCATTCTGCTGCTGACGCTCTGCAACGTCTGCCCGGGCTTTATCCGCATGGCGGCCACCATGTATTACGTGACCTGGGTGATGGGTCAGAGCACTCATTTCGCCACGCTGTTTATCAGCCTGGGCGTCGTCGGCATGATGCTCGGCAGCGTGCTGGCAAAAGTGCTGACCGACCGCTGGTGCAAACTAAAGGTCTTCTTCTGGACCAATATCGTGCTGGCGATTTTCTCCTGCGCCTTTTATTTCTTCGACCCGAAAGCCACCGTCACCATCGTGGTGCTCTACTTCCTGCTGAACATCCTGCACCAGATCCCGTCTCCGCTGCACTGGTCGCTGATGGCCGACGTGGACGACTACGGCGAGTGGAAAACCGGGAAACGCATTACCGGGATCAGCTTCTCCGGCAACATCTTCTTCCTGAAGCTGGGGCTGGCGATTGCCGGGGCGATGGTCGGCTTCCTGCTCTCCTGGTACGGTTATGATGCGGGAGCAAAAGCGCAGAGCGCGGACGCCATTAACGGGATCGTGCTGCTCTTTACCGTCATTCCCGGCATTGGATACTTAATTACCGCGGGTGTAGTACGACTGCTGAAGGTGGATCGTGAAACCATGAAGCAGATCCAGTCCGATCTGGAAAAACGCCGCAACAACTATCAAGAGCTGAACGATTATCAGGAACTGAAAGCTGCTGAGACTAAATAAGGAAAGCCGAATGCAAACCTGGCCAAACCCGTTTATCGAACAACGCGCCGATCCGTACATTTTACATCACGAGGGGCAGTACTATTTTATCGCCTCCGTGCCGGAGTACGACAGGCTGGCGATCCGCCGCGCAGCGTCGCTGGAAGGCTTACGTCATGCCGAAGAAGTGGTGGTCTGGCGTAAACCCGAGACCGGACCAATGAGCCAGCTGATTTGGGCGCCGGAACTGCACCACATTGACGGGAAGTGGTACATCTATTTTGCTGCGGCGCACACCCAGGCGCTCGACGCGCTCGGGATGTTCCAGCACCGCATGTTTGCCATTGAATGTGCCGACAGCGATCCGCTTACCGGCACGTGGGTGGAAAAAGGGCAGATCAAAACGCCTTTCGATACCTTCGCCCTGGACGCCACCACCTTTTTGCATCAGGGGAAACGCTGGTATCTGTGGGCGCAAAAAGCGCCGGATATCACCGGGAACTCCAACCTTTATCTGTGTGAAATGGCGAACCCGTGGACGCTGAAAGGCGAGCCGGTGATGATCAGCAAGCCGGAATACGACTGGGAGTGTCGCGGGTTTTGGGTCAACGAAGGCCCGGCGGTACTGGTTCACGGCGATAAGCTGTTTATCAGCTATTCCGCCAGCGCTACCGACGAGAACTACTGCATGGGGCTGCTGTGGATAGACCTGAACGCGGATCCGCAAAACCCACTGAACTGGCAAAAATCTCCGCACCCCGTATTCGTGACCAGCTACGAAAACCGCCAGTTCGGCCCGGGCCATAACAGCTTTACGCAAATGCCGGAAGGGGGCGATGTGCTGGTGTATCACGCGCGGAATTACACCGAAATTGAGGGCGATCCGCTGTACGATCCGAATCGCCATACCCGCCTGAAGCTTGTCCGCTGGAATGAAAACGGGATGCCTGATTTCGGCATCCCGCCCGCGGATACGCTTTAGACTTTGCGGCGCGCTGGCTTACACCAGCGTGCCGTAGATAGTCAGCAGCGCCACGATAACCACCACCACAAACGACGTTTTCTTCGCCATGGAGACAGCGGCTTTCGGCGTTTCAATCTTGTCGGTATGCGGCTCACGTGCCAGCGAGAACTGCGCCAGACGCGTTAGCACCTGATACTGCGACGTATGGCGATCGGCAAGAGAAGCAAACCACGCGGGCAACGCTTTTTCACCGTGGCCAATTAACGCGTAAACCACGCCCACCAGACGCACCGGGAGCCAGTCTAGCACGTGCAGGATGGCATCGATGCCGGACAGCAGGCGTTCATGCGGGGTCAGATAGCGGGCAAGCCAGGTCTGCCAGGCGCGCAGGAACGCATACCCCATCAGCAGTACCGGCCCCCACGGGCCGCCCACTACGAACCAGAATAGCGGCGCCAGGTAGTAACGGAAGTTAATCCACAGCAGCGCGTTTTGCAGCTCGCGCAGAAACTCGCGCTCGTCGCAGTCAGGCGGCACGCCGTGGATCATGGTCAGTTCGCTCGCCATGGCACTGCGCGCATGGGCATCATCACGGGAGGCGGCTTTCAGGTAGGCGTGATAGTGCAAACGCACCTTGCCCGCACCAATGCACAGCACGCCGAGCAGGATCCACACCACCAGCAGCGGCACGTTGAAAAACAGTCCGTACAGCGAGCGCAGGAGCAGGAACGTAATCACCATCACACCCGCCATCATCAGCAGCGTGCGCAGCATGGAAAAGTGCTTGATACGGCGGAATAACACCTCCAGCCGGTGATCCAGATGCCAGTGCTCACCGAGCTTGAACAGGCGTTCAGCGATGATGACCAGCAGCATGGTAAACAACGTCATGGTATCTCCTTATTCTGACGACGCGGTGAGCATGGCACGAAAGCGGGGCCAGTCGAATGCCGGGCCGGGATCGGTTTTTCTCGCCGGGGCAATATCGCAGTGCCCGGTAATATTGTCGGCGATTGCCGGGTAAAGTCCGATAAGCGTGCGGGTCACAGCCGCTAGCTGTTGATACTGTGAATCGGTGTAGGGCGTGGTATCCGTGCCTTCCAGTTCGATCCCGATAGAAAAATCATTGCACCGCTCGCGCCCGTGATACACCGACACCCCGGCATGCCAGGCGCGCTTATCAAAAGGAACATACTGAACCACTTCACCATCGCGACGAATCAGGCAGTGAGCCGATACGCGCAGATGTGCAATTTCAGCAAAGAAGGGATGAGCATCGGGATCAATCGTTCCCGTGAATAACGCATCAATCCACGGGCCGCCAAATTCACCCGGCGGGAGACTAATATTATGAACCACCAGCAGTGTGGGCTTTTCATCCTCCGGGCGGCAATCGTGGTGCGGCGAGGGCACACGCCGCGCATCCACCAGCCATCCGTTTTCTAACAACATGCTGGAACTCCTTCTGTATGGTGCAATGACTCGGTTCAGAGTAGCATGTTTCAATATTATGATTCGTTACCAATTTGGAGTTTTATCATGCCGCCTCGCCGCTACAACCCCGACCACCGACGTGAAGCGCTTCTGGAACGTATTAATATGGATATTCCGGCAAGCGTCTCCCATGCTTTGAAAGAAGATCTGGGCGGTGATGTTAATGCCGAAAAGGATATTACCGCACAATTGTTGCCGAAAGAGACGCGCTCCCACGCGGTCATTATCACCCGCGAAGAGGGTGTTTTTTGCGGCAAGCGCTGGGTTGAAGAGGTCTTTACTCAACTGGCGGGTGATGATGTGCAGATTATCTGGCACGTTGAAGACGGCGATGCGATTACGGCAAACCAGCCGCTGTTTGAACTGGACGGTCCTTCCCGCGTCTTGCTGACTGGCGAACGTACCGCGCTCAACTTTGTACAAACGCTCTCTGGTGTCGCCAGTGAAGTACGTCGCTACGTTGACCTGCTGGCAGGCACCCGCACCCAGCTGCTGGATACCCGCAAAACGCTGCCGGGCCTGCGCACGGCGCTGAAGTATGCGGTGCTGTGCGGCGGTGGCGCAAACCATCGTCTGGGCCTGTCCGACGCCTTCCTGATTAAAGAAAACCATATTATTGCCTCTGGCTCCGTGCGTCAGGCAGTGGAGAAGGCCTTCTGGCTGCACCCTGATGTGCCGGTTGAAGTGGAAGTGGAAAACCTGGACGAGCTGGAGCAGGCGATTAAGGCCGGGGCCGATATCATCATGCTCGATAACTTCGAAACCGAGCAGATGCGCGAGGCGGTAAAATTGACTAACGGCCGGGCCCAGCTTGAAGTGTCCGGGAACGTCACCTTCGAAACGATCCGTGAATTCGCCGAAACCGGCGTGGATTACATCTCCGTCGGCGCGCTGACCAAACACGTTCGCGCCCTCGACCTCTCAATGCGCTTCAAATAATGCATTCTCCCCTCTCCGCCCGGAGAGGGGAATTTCAGCCCCGCTCGCATATCCGCTGTTCTTCCCTGCAACGCGGCATAAATTCTCTGAATGTGCTTTCCCGTTCACTTTTTTGCCCCTCGTATCTGCCCTTTCGCGCTGACAGAGTAGCTCCACTAAACGTAAGGAGCAGATATGAACAGACAACACGGATTCACTCTCATTGAGCTGATGGTGGTCATCGGCATTATCGCGATTCTGAGCGCCATCGGCGTACCAGCCTATCAGAACTACCTGCGCAAAGCGGCGCTGACCGATATGCTGCAAACCTTCGTTCCTTACCGCACGGCCATTGAGCTTTGCGCACTTGATCACGGAGGCGTGGAGAGCTGCGATGCCGGCAGCAACGGTATCCCTTCCCCCACCACGACACGCTACGTTTCAGGAATGAGCGTGGCAAAAGGGACCGTGACCTTAACAGGACAGGAGAGTCTTAACGGGCTGACGGTAACCATGACGCCACGGTGGAACGACGGCAACGGTATGACGGGCTGGACGCGCGACTGTAAGATCGGTGCTGATAGCGCCCTGAAACAGGCCTGCGAAGACGTTTTCCGCTTCGACAACAACTGAGGAGCGGATAATGAATACCGAGCAACTCGTGGCGCTTTGTCTGCGCCACCGCGCGCTGCTGCTCACCAGCGACAGTGACATGGTCAGCATTGCCGTCGTGGGAAGCCCCGCGGCTGAACTCATGGAGGCGCTGCGCTTCGCCACCCAGAAACGAATTGATATTGAGTGCTGGAGCGCTGAGCGCATGGAAAAACACCGGCAGCTAACGTCCCAATCACATCTGCCCGGCATTACGCAAACATACTCAACAGTTGATGTCCTCAACCACACGCTGCAGCAGGCAATCAACCGACGCGCCTCTGATATTCATATCGAACCGATGGAGCACGCGTGCCAGATTCGTTTACGTATCGACGGCGTACTTTGCCCTCAGCCTCCCCTTGCCGCTGAACTGGCAAGCCTGTTCAGCGCACGTTTAAAGGTGCTGGGTAACCTGGATATTGCAGAACGTCGTTTGCCCCAGGACGGTCAGTTTACGATTGAGCTGGCAAACGAGCCGGTCTCATTTCGGATCGCGACGCTTCCCTGCAGCGGTGGTGAGAAAATTGTGCTGCGTCTCTTGCATCAGGTTCAGCAGGCCCTTGAGCCTGAAGCGCTTGGTATGAGTGCTGAACAACTGGCCCGTTTCAACGAGGTGCTCCACCAGCCGCAGGGGCTGATTCTGGTCACCGGCCCTACCGGCAGCGGCAAAACCGTGACGTTGTACAGCGCGCTGCAGGCGCGTAACACCCCTGACGTCAACATATGCAGCGTGGAGGATCCCATTGAGATCCCCCTTGCGGGTTTAAACCAGACGCAGATTAATCCCCGGGCGGGTTTAACATTCCAGAGCGTGTTAAGGGCGCTGCTACGTCAGGATCCCGACATCATTATGGTCGGCGAAATCCGTGACGGTGAAACGGCAGAAATTGCCATTAATGCCGCCCAGACCGGTCATCTGGTACTGTCAACGCTGCACACCAACTCGACGACAGAAACCCTGATTCGACTGGAGCAGATGGGCGTCGCGCGCTGGATGATATCTTCCGCGCTGTCGATGGTGATTGCCCAGCGACTGGTCCGGCGCCTGTGCCCACATTGTCGTCGGGAAGCCAGCGAGCATGCTGAATTACCGCGCGCCGTATGGTCCAGACCACTTCCTCGCTGGCAGTCCACCGGCTGCGATCGCTGTTATCACGGTTTTTATGGCCGCGTGGCTATTTTTGAAGTACTTGCGGTCGACAATGCGCTGCGACAGGCCATTGCCAGCGGAGCGGGAACAGAATTGATAGAAGCGAGCGCCCGGCAGGCGGGAATGATTTCTCTTTTCGAGCACGGTTGCATGGCCGTCGAACAAGGGCTGACCACGCTCGAAGAACTGGTGCGCGTGCTGGGAATGCCAAATGGCGGCTAATCAACTCTGGCGCTGGCGAGCGCTCACCAAAGAAGGTGAACTCCGAAGCGGGACACTCTGGGCCACAGACCGCAATGCCGCCTTCACCCGGCTAGTGCGGAGCGATCTCCATCCTTTGACGCTGACCCGATGCGCTCAGCAACACCGCTGGCGGCCACATCACTGCTACGAGATGTTTCGCCAGCTTGCAACGCTTCTGCAGGCCGGGCTGACGTTGTCCCACAGCCTGCAGATGCTGGCAGAGCAACATCCGTTAAAACCGTGGCAGGCACTGCTGCAAAGTATTGCCGATGAGCTCGGTGAGGGAGCCCCCTTTTCTGAGTCGCTAAAAAAGTGGCCAGCCGTTTTTAGCCCACTGCATGTCTCGATGGTGAAAACCGGTGAGCTCACAGGGAAACTGGAGGAGTGTTGTCGCCAGCTCGCGCAGCAGCAAAAAGCGCAGCAGGAGCTCAGAGCAAAGGTAAAAAAAGCCCTGCGCTATCCGGCGATTGTCCTGACGCTGGCCGTGCTCGTGGTGCTGGCGATGGTTGTCCTGGTCTTGCCCGAGTTTGCCGCGATCTATAAAACGTTTAACGCTCCGCTTCCCCTGCTGACACAGATGGTCATGGGGATGGCCGCCTTTATCCAGTCCTATGCCCTCGCGTTGTTCGCCGCGTTATTAGCGCCCTTGGCCACTGCCTGGGCTCTGCGGCAGAACCCTCGCTGGCAGCGCATGCTGATGTATACGCCCGTGATGGGCGCGCTGGCAAAAGGGCAAAAACTGGGACACATCTTTACCGTGCTGTCACTCACGCAGCAGTCCGGAATCCCCTTTCTACAGGGCCTGGAGAGTGCAGAGGAGACCGTTGAAAGTCGGTACTGGCAGGGAATACTCCGTGGCGTTCGGGAGGACATTGAAAAAGGTCTCCCCGTCTGGTCATCCTTTAATAAAGCGGGCATCTTTACCCCGCTGTGTATTCAGCTTTTACGAACCGGCGAAATATCAGGTGCGCTGGATATCATGCTGGCAAACCTCGCCCGGCATCACACGGAACAGACCTTTCAACGAGCAGATAGCCTGGCGGCCCTTCTGGAACCGGTGCTTCTGATTGTGACAGGGGTCATCATCGGCACGCTGGTGGTGGCAATGTACCTGCCGATTTTCCATCTGGGGGATGCGTTGAGTGCGGGATAGTACAGCAGGGCTGGCGCACGGGCATGCGCCAGCGAAAGCCATTACAGGCTATTGAATACGCGGTTTTCTTGTTCCTGAACGCGAATAAACGTCGTACGCTTTGTCAGCTCTTTCAGACGGGATGCTCCAACGTAGGTGCAGGCAGAGCGCAGGCCGCCGAGGATATCGCGTGCGGTGTTTTCAACCGGGCCGCGCAGAGGCAGCTTCACGGTTTTGCCTTCTGCCGCACGGTATTTTGCTACGCCACCGACGTGACGGGTCATCGCAGACTCAGAGCTCATACCGTAGAACAGCATGAATTTCTCGCCGTTCTCTTCAACTACGGTACCACCGCTCTCTTCGTGACCTGCCAGCATACCGCCGAGCATCACGAAGTCCGCGCCGCCGCCGAAAGCCTTTGCGACATCACCCGGCATGGTGCAACCGCCGTCGCTGATGATCTGTCCGCCCAGCCCGTGCGCCGCATCGGCACATTCAATGACGGCGGAGAGCTGCGGATAACCGACGCCGGTTTTGACGCGTGTCGTGCATACAGAGCCCGGACCAATGCCCACTTTCACGATATCGGCACCGGAGAGGATCAGCTCTTCACACATTTCACCGGTCACCACGTTGCCCGCGATGATGGTTTTCGTCGGCCAGGCCTCACGCGCCTTGCTGACGAACTGCACGAAGTGCTCGGAGTAACCGTTCGCCACGTCAATACAAACGAAGTTGAGCGCCGGGTTAGCGTTCAGGATCTGTTTGGTCTTCTCGAAATCCGCATCGGAGGTGCCGGTAGAAACCATCACATGCTTCACTACGTCAGCAGATGTGGACGCGACAAACGCATTCCACTCTTCAGGGCTGTAATGTTTGTGCACGGCGGTGAGAATATCAAACTGTGCCAGGGCGGTTGCCATCTCAAAGGTACCCACAGTATCCATGTTGGCAGCGATGATCGGCACGCCAGACCAGGTCTGACCGGAATGCTTAAAGGTGAATTGACGTTCGAGTTCAACGTCTGAGCGACTTTTCAGTGTAGAGCGTTTAGGGCGGATAAGAACGTCTTTGAAACCTAACTTCAGATCTTCTTCGATACGCATGTGCGGATTCCTGGGGTTAGAGGCAAATATGTAAAAAGCACAACTCCAGTGACGCTATCATACGCACTAATACCTGCTCCGCAAGACTGCGAAATTCTCTTTTTTTACGCTACAATCCTATAAATTTACCTGGTCAAAAGCCGGTAAACAGGGCTAAACAGTTGCTGGTGCATCTGAGAGTTTTAATCCACTGATTTTAATAATGAATAATTCCCAGGATTTGATTTAATGGGGTATATCGTTGCATTAACCGGCGGCATCGGTAGTGGTAAAAGTACCGTTGCGGACGCGTTTTCTCGTTTGGGTATCACGATTATCGATGCCGATATCATTGCCCGCCAGGTGGTAGAGCCCAATACACCCGCGCTTAAAGCCATCGCAGAACATTTTGGCAATGCAATCATCAATGCCGATGGCACGCTAAATCGCCGTCAGCTTCGCGAATGCATTTTTTCTGATTCTGCGGAAAAAGCCTGGCTTAATGCCCTGCTCCACCCCATCATCCACCAGGAAACTCAGCGTCAGATAGCCGCAGCCCGCTCGCCCTATGTCCTGTGGGTGGTTCCGCTACTGGTGGAAAATCAGCTGCATCAGAAAGCCGATCGGGTGCTGGTGATTGATGTTGAACCCGAAACGCAAATCCAGAGAACCATGACGCGCGATCGCGTTTCGCGGGAGCATGCTGAACAAATTCTTGCCGCTCAGGCTACGCGCGCTCAGCGTCTTGCCGTCGCGGATGATGTTATTGATAATAACGGCGCACCAGATGCCATTGCATCGGATGTTGCCCGTCTGCACGCGCAGTATCTGACGTTCGCCGCGCAGGCCGTTGCACAGGAAAAACCATAATGTCGACACACATCCTTTTTGAGCATCCGCTCAATGAAAAAATGCGCACCTGGCTGCGTATCGAATTTCTTATTCAACAACTTTCACAACATCTGCCGGTTAACGATCATGCCACCGCATTGCACTTCTTCCGCAACGTAGGCGATCTGCTGGATGTGATTGAACGCGGTGATGTCCGCACAGAATTACTCAAAGAGCTGGAGCGCCAGCAGCGTAAATTGCAGGCATGGACAGAGGTCCCCGGCGTAGATCAGAGCCGTATCGACGCGCTCCGCCAGCAGTTGAAAAGCAGTAGCGCCGTCCTGATGGCCGCGCCACGCGTCGGGCAGTTTTTGCGCGAAGACCGCCTGATTGGTCTGGTGCGCCAGCGTCTGAGCATCCCTGGCGGCTGCTGTAGCTTCGACCTGCCGACGCTGCATATGTGGCTACATATGCCACAGGCTCAGCGTGACGCGCAGGTGAACAGCTGGCTGGCAAGCCTGCAGCCAATGCACCAGACGCTGTCGCTGATCCTCGACCTGATACGTAACTCTGCGCCGTTCCGCAAGCAAACCAGCCTGAATGGTTTCTACCAGGACAACGGTGATGATGCCGATCTTCTGCGTCTCAATCTGTCTCTCGGCGAACAGCTTTACCCACAGATTTCCGGGCATAAGAGCCGTTTTGCGATTCGCTTTATGCCGCTGGACAGTGAAAATGGCACCGTGCCGGAACGTCTCGATTTTGAACTGGCCTGTTGTTAAGGAGTGCCGATGTCTGATGTCACCACCGTAAGCTGCCCAACCTGTGGTAAAACCGTTGTCTGGGGCGAAGTCAGTCCGTTCCGCCCATTCTGCTGCAAGCGCTGTCAGCTCATTGACCTGGGCGAATGGGCGGCGGAAGAGAAACGCATTCCAAGCAAAGGCGATCTCTCGGACAGCGATGACTGGAGTGAAACCCAGCAGTAATCTGTAAAGCCTGCTGGCACTTCGCTCAGCAGGCCTACGGTTGTGCGACTAACCGCAGGATCACGGGCTCATTAGCTGGCGGGAATTTTTCGGCATCACTTGCCTGAAGCTCTACCCAGTTACCCGGCTGTCCCTCTTTTCCCCAGGGTTCACCTTCCCATTTTTCCACCAACCAGAACCACAGCGTGATGTGCCTGTCCGGAAACTGGTACTCAAGCTTATCAAACAGCGTTGCGCCAAGCGGAGTGATCCCCACCTCTTCCTGAAGCTCGCGAACCAGCGCCTCTTCCGGCGTTTCACCTGACTCGATTTTACCGCCTGGAAACTCCCACTTGTTCGCCATATGGGCGTCGGCAGCGCGCTGGGTGATGAAGATTTGGTTTTGCGGGTTGCGAATAATCCCGACGGCAATTTGCAGTATTTTCATATTGTCACTTCCATAAAAAAGGCGCAGATTTCTGCGCCTTTTTGTTTTTTTATGAACTTAGCTCAGGCGGCCGTGGCACGCCTTGTACTTTTTACCGGAACCACACGGGCACGGATCGTTACGACCCACTTTACGATCGCCGGTCTGCGCGGCGATCGCCGCTGCAGCTTCGCTGTCGTCGGCCTGGTGGCTCAGCTGTTGCATTTGTGCCAGACGCTCGGCTTCTTCACGACGCTGCTGCTCCATCGCTTCTACCTCTTCCGGCATGCGCACCTGAACCTTGCTCAGGGTGCTGATCACTTCATACTTCAGCGACTCCAGCATAGACGCAAACATGGAGAAGGATTCACGCTTGTATTCCTGCTTCGGATCTTTCTGCGCATAGCCACGCAGGTGGATACCCTGACGCAGGTAGTCCATAGCCGCCAGGTGCTCTTTCCACAGGGAATCCAGGGTCTGCAGCATCACGCCTTTTTCGAAGTGACGCATCATCTCAGCGCCAACGACCTCTTCCTTACGCTTGTATACGTCCAGCGCGGTTTCAAAGATACGTTCACGCAGGGTCTCTTCGTGTAGCTCAGGCTCTTTATCCAGCCACTCTTTGATTGGCAGATCGAGGTCAAAGTCGTTTTTCAGGCGTTCCTGCAGGCCTTCGATATCCCACATTTCTTCCAGAGACTGCGGTGGAATATGCGCGTCGATGGTGGCTTTAAACACATCTTCACGAATGCTGTTAATGGTTTCGCTCACGTCGGAGACGTCCAGCAGTTCGTTACGCTGGGTGTAGATCGCACGACGCTGATCGTTAGCCACGTCATCATATTCCAGCAGCTGCTTACGAATATCAAAGTTGCGGCTTTCCACTTTACGCTGTGCGTTAGCAATCGCTTTAGTCACCCACGGGTGCTCAATGGCTTCGCCAGGTTTCATCCCCAGCTTACGCATCATGCCGGACACGCGGTCGGAGGCGAAAATACGCATCAGCGCATCTTCCATAGACAGGTAGAAGCGGGATGAACCGGCATCACCCTGACGACCCGCACGGCCACGCAGCTGGTTATCAATACGACGAGATTCATGACGCTCTGTACCGATGATGTGCAGACCGCCGGAAGCCAGAACGGCATCATGACGAACCTGCCAGTCGGCTTTGATCTGCGCAATCTGTTCTGGCGTTGGGTTTTCCAGCTCCGCCACTTCAGCCTGCCAGCTACCGCCCAGCATAATATCGGTACCACGACCCGCCATGTTGGTGGCGATGGTGACGGCAGCCGGATAACCCGCCTGCGCAACAATGTCTGCCTCTTTAGCGTGGAACTTGGCGTTCAGAACGTTGTGCTTGATGCCTGCTTTGGTCAGCTCGTTGGAAACCACTTCAGATTTCTCGATGGAGATGGTCCCCACCAGAACCGGCTGGCCTTTTGCGGTACGTTCGCGAATGTCTTCAATGATTGCCTGGATTTTTTCCGCTTCGGTCATGTACACCAGATCCGGCATATCCTTACGGATCATCGGACGGTTGGTTGGAACGACCACGGTATCCAGCTTGTAGATAGAGCTGAATTCAAACGCTTCGGTATCAGCAGTACCGGTCATGCCCGCCAGCTTCTCGTACAGACGGAAGTAGTTCTGGAAGGTGATAGACGCCAGCGTCTGGTTTTCATTCTGAATATCCACACCTTCTTTGGCTTCCACAGCCTGGTGAAGACCGTCAGACCAGCGACGTCCCTGCATGGTACGGCCGGTGTGTTCATCGACGATGATCACCTCGCCGTCTTTAACGATGTAATCGACGTCGCGGGTGAACAGCGCGTGGGCACGCAGCGCGGCGGTCACGTGGTGCATCAGCATGATGTTGCTCGGGGAGTACAGAGACTCGCCCTCTTCCATAATGCCTTCAGCAACCAGCAGTTCTTCAATTTTCACCAGACCACGTTCGGTCAGGTTCACCTGGCGCGCTTTTTCATCAACGGAGAAGTGGCCTTCACCCTGGAAGGTATCCGAGTCCTCTTTCTCCTGACGCAGCAGGTGTGGAATGATTTTGTCGACTTTACGGTACATCTCGGAGCTGTCTTCAGCCGGGCCGGAGATGATAAGCGGAGTACGCGCTTCATCGATCAGGATGGAGTCCACCTCATCCACCAGCGCGTAGTGCAGCTTACGCTGGACGCGCTCTTCAGGGCTGAACGCCATGTTGTCACGCAGGTAGTCGAAGCCGTATTCGTTGTTGGTGCCGTAGGTAATATCCGCGTTATACGCTTCACGCTTGGCTGGCGCAGGCAGGCCGGACATGTTGATGCCGACAGTCATACCGAGGAATTCGAAAAGTGGACGGTTGTTTTCGGCGTCACGCTGTGCCAGATAGTCGTTGACGGTAACGACGTGAACGCCTTTACCGGTCAGCGCGTTCAGGTAAGCCGGCAGCGTTGCGGTCAGGGTTTTACCTTCACCGGTACGCATTTCCGCGATGCAGCGCTCGTTGAGCACCATACCACCCAGCAGCTGAACGTCGAAGTGACGCATGCCGAATACACGCTTACTCGCTTCGCGCACGACAGCAAACGCTTCCGGGATCAGGCTTTCTAAGGTTTCACCTTTTTCCAGACGCGCACGAAATTCCGCTGTTTTCGCTTTAAGCTCGTCATCAGAGAGCTTCTCCATCGCCGGTTCCATACCGTTGATGACGGCAACTGCTTTGCGCATACGGCGCAGGGTACGATCGTTACGACTACCAAAAACTTTAGTTAACAATTTGATTAGCATAATAAATTCTCAAACGCCCCATTGTGGGCAGATAAATTAAGGTATTGAAAAAGTTAATTTAGCTGAGGCGTTGCGGCCCGGCGCGAATGCCGTGAGCCTGGCTAATCCAGGTTGAAACAGAGAATGAAACAGGTGAAACAAACTCACGTTGCGTCGACTGACGAACTATGACCGGCGGCTGGCTGTCCTGCGTGAGCAGCGCGTTAAGCGTGTCCAGCAGGGCAAGATGCTGAGCCTGCACCGGCAGCGCCTCTTCCGCAACAGGCATGGCCTGCGGTGCCATCGCAAACGACAGATGGCGGATAACCGTGCGGATAGCGTGCTGGTGCCAGTAATCGACGGTGAAGTTTGGACGGCGGCTGGCTTCAAGCCACGCAAGGTTAGTAAAGTTAACCCGCGTGTTGAAATCGTGTTTAGTCGTGGAGGTTTTTGCGGGCGTCGCCGCTTCGGCACTGTTGCTGAGCGCAGGCAAGCCAAAGCTTGCCGCGACCATCCCTAATAAGAGATGCGGCCAGAAGTAACGTCTGCCAAATTGTCGCCAGCGCGTCAGTATTCCGCTCACCTGCTCCACCCAATAAGCCAGCCTTGCAGAGGCTGAGTTCAGTTATTCTTTTAGCGCCCAGATAGTATCACTAAAGCCAATGCACATCAGCAGGAATGAGGTGCCGCTGCGGGGAAAAACGGTCAAGAATGCAGCTAACGCACACATTTTCTGCGAAGGACAAACAAGAGATAACGCTGGGGCAAACTAAGAAGGGTAAAAATAAAAACGACTGGTCTTCCTGGTCGGAGAGAGTACCAGGTTAACCAGTCGATTTTTTTACGAAACGGCGTGAACCGTTACGCCAGAACCATGCTCGGTGCTTTGAAAGCCAGCGGCAGCTCAGCTTCGTCTTCGAAGGTCACATATTCCCAGGCTTCCTGTTTTGCCAGGACGGCCTGCAACAGTTTGTTGTTCAGCGCATGACCGGATTTGAACGCGGTAAATGCACCAATGATGTTGTGACCACACATGAACAGGTCGCCAATAGCATCCAGCATTTTGTGACGAACGAATTCATCTTCGAAACGCAGGCCGTCTTCGTTCAGTACGCGATAATCGTCAACAACGATGGCACAATCGAAGCTGCCGCCCAGGCACAGGCCGCGGGACTGCAGATATTCGATATCACGCATGAAGCCAAACGTACGGGCTCGGCTGATCTGGCGCATAAACGCATCGGCAGAGAAGTTCATCGCATAGCGTTGGGTGCTGGAGTCAATCGCCGGATGGTTAAAGTCGATGGTAAAGTCCAACGAGAAACCATTGTACGGTTTGAATTCAGCCCATTTGTCGCCATCTTCGACGCGAACGGTCTCTTTGATGCGAACAAATTTCTTCGCGCAGTTCAGTTCTTCGATGCCAGCATCCAGCAACAGATAGACGAACGGTGCAGCACTGCCATCCATAATCGGGATTTCTGGCGCATCGACTTCAACAATAATGTTGTCGATACCCAGTCCCGCCAGGGCGGCGTTCAGGTGCTCAACGGTAGAAATCCGCACGTCATGCTCGTTCACCAGACAAGTACAGAGCATAGTATCACGCACAGATTTGGCATCGGCCGGAAAATCTACCGGTGGATTCAAGTCGGTGCGACGATAGATGACCCCGGTATTGGCCGGCGCAGGGCGTAACGTCAGCGTGACTTTCTTGCCGGTATGTAAACCGACACCCGTCGCCTGAACGATACGTTTAAGTGTCCTTTGTTTGATCATCGTATAATCTCGCCAAATTAACTATCCAACCGAGAGTGTACATCACTAACGGTGGGCCAGTTTAGCACAAAGAGCGCAAATCCCCAAATTCCAGCCAATTCTTAGTCAGCTTGCTTACGCAGGAACGCCGGGATATCCAGATAATCTGGCTCTTTCGCCGTTTGCGGCGTTGGGTCGTTCACCACTTTCGCGGCCGGTTTCTGCTCCTGAGTCAGAGGAGACATACCGTGCTGCTGGTAACGATCCATTACCGGTTGCTGAGTCTGCTTGTTAGTCACTAAGGTGATCTCAGGACGTTTGTCCATGCCGATACCGGTAGCAACAACGGTAACACGCAGCTCGTCGTTCATTTCAGGGTCAAGAGAAGTACCGATTACCACGGTAGCGTTGTCAGAGGCGAACGCACGGATAGTGTTACCCACGGTTTCGAACTCATCCAGACGCAGGTCAAAGCCAGCGGTAATGTTGACCAGCACGCCGCGCGCACCAGACAGATCGATATCTTCCAGCAGTGGAGAAGAGATGGCCATTTCAGCCGCTTCTTCTGCACGATCTTCACCGCTCGCCACGCCAGAGCCCATCATCGCGTAGCCCATTTCGGACATCACGGTGCGAACGTCTGCAAAGTCAACGTTCATCAGGCCAGGACGGGTAATCAGTTCAGCGATACCCTGGACCGCGCCTTTCAGCACGTCGTTTGCTGCGCCGAATGCGTCCAGCAGGGAGATACCGCGCCCCAGAACCTTCAACAGCTTGTCGTTAGGGATGGTGATCAGCGAGTCCACATGCTTGGACAGCTCGGTGATACCCTGCTCCGCGAATGCCATACGCTTCTTGCCTTCAAAGTTGAAAGGCTTGGTCACGACAGCAACGGTCAGGATACCTAAATCTTTAGCTACTTCAGCCACAACAGGTGCTGCGCCGGTACCCGTACCGCCACCCATACCTGCTGCGATGAAGACCATGTCCGCACCTTCCAGTGCAGCGCGCAGCGCTTCACGATCTTCTTCAGCCGCATTGCGACCAACTTCCGGGTTAGCCCCTGCTCCCAGCCCTTTGGTGATACCACCGCCGATCTGGATAGTCTGGCCTACAGCCGTCTTACGCAGTGCCTGCGCATCGGTGTTAACTGCGAAGAATTCAACACCTTCAATGCGTTCACGCACCATATGCTCTACGGCGTTACCGCCGCCGCCACCGACGCCGATGACTTTAATCACCGCGTCGTTGGTCAGTTCCATAGGTTCAAACATAATTTCTCTCTCCGTTGTGCCTGTCGCCCGAGACCGCTAATTCTCTCCGGTCTCTTAAAAAAATTAAAACTCTTTTCGCAACCAGTTGTTCAGTCGTTTGACCCACGACCCCACTGAGACGCGTTTTTCCACTTCTGCTTCACCACTGAGATGAGATTCCTTCCCGTAGTGAAGCAGGCCCACAGCCGTTGAATAATACGGCTCCTGAGCATAATCCGTTAAACCGGTGATATTCAGCGGCGCACCAATACGCACCTGCGTATGGAACACGCGCTGAGCACAGGCCGCAAGACCTTCAATTTGCGCTGCACCGCCGGTTAATACAATCCCCGCCGCAAGATGATGCTTAACACCCTGCTGACGAAGCTGTTCCTGCAACTGTAAAATCTCTTCGTTGACCAGGTTGAGCAGCTCGGTATAGCGCGGCTCAATCACCTCTGCCAACGTCTGGCGCTGCAGGCTACGCGGTGGACGACCACCGACGCTCGGCACTTCAACGCTCTCATCTTTGCCAACGATAGACCCCAGCGCACAGCCGTGGCGCACTTTAATCGCTTCTGCATCGCTCGGCGGCGTACCAAAAGCGTAAGCAATATCGCTGGTCACAACGTTCCCGGCATAAGGGATCACTTTAGTGTGGCGCAACGCACCGCCGGTATAGACGGCGATATCCATTGTACCACCACCAATATCGACCACACAGACACCCAGTTCACGTTCATCTTCTGTCAGCACGGAATAACTTGCCGCCAGACCCGCGAAAATAAGTTGGTCAACTTTCAGGCCACAACGTTCAACGGCTTTTACAATGTTCTTCGCCATATCGTTGTGACATGTGATCAGGTGCACTTTTGCCTGCATACGTACGCCAGAAAGACCGACCGGGTTCTTGATCCCTTCCTGGTAGTCAATCGCATATTCCTGCGGGATCACGTGCAATACGCGATGCTCATCGCGGACACGCACGGATTTCGCCGTGTGCACTACGTTTTCAACATCTTCCTGCGTCACTTCTTCTTCGGAAATCGGCACCATACCAATTTCGTTCTGGCAGCTAATATGCTTACCAGAAAGGGCCAGATAGACAGAAGAAATCTGGCAATCTGCCATCAGTTCAGCCTGATCGATGGCGCGCTGAACGCATTTCACCACCGATTCAAGATCGTTTACCCCACCTTTATCCATACCACGGGAAGGGCAACTGCCTACGCCAATGATATTGACCATACCGTCGGGCAGAACTTCCCCTACTAAAGCGGCAACCTTCGCGGTGCCAATCTCCAGTCCAACTACCAGTTTTCTGTCCGTCGCCTTGATCATTGTTGTTCTGCCTGTACCTGTGCCTGATTCTGTTGCTGATTAGGTTCCTCGACCGGAGCCGGTACCCAACCGACTGCTGCGCCTGAGTCATAGCGCAAATCAACGTAGCTTATCCGTTTGCCGTCAGTCTGTGCCTGCTGCTGTAAAACCGGGTAAAGTTCGACAAAACGCGCCAGACGCTTCATGGTGTCCCCGCGTCCCAGGTTGAGCTTAATGCCGTTCGTTAACGTCAGCTGCCAGGAACGGCGCGCCGTCATGGCAGCATCTTTTAACGTAAACCTGTCCTTCGCCAGCACCTGACCCATTTCGCGAAAACCCTGTAACACTTCGTTTTCGCTGCCTTCAGGGCCATACAACATCGGTAAATTTTGCTTGTTGACACGATCGGCCGGGACGCTGAAGGAATTTCCGTCTGCGTCAACCATGTGCTGATCATTCCAACGCGCAATGGGCACAAATTCAACCAGATGAATCTTCAATTCATCAGGCCATTGCTTTCTTACGCTCGCCTGTTTTATCCATGGCAGACGTTCAATCTGACTCTGGATAATATTGACGTCCTGAGTCATGAAAGTGCCAGGCGAGCCCAGCGCCAGTATTGACTGGCGAATATCGTCGTTACGCGTATAGTGACGCTCACCGGTGACCACCAGCTTAGAGAGCGGCAACCGCTGCGCATCTTCCATCCAGCCCAGGACCATCCAGCCGCTGATAAACACGGTGCACAGCACCCCGAGCAGGAAAATGATGCCTGCAAGACGCGTTCCATTACTGCGGCGTGAAGAGGTGTATTCGTCCTCGTCATCGCGGTTGCGCGTGTTCAATGCAGCCTGAGACATATCAGCCCGCCTGGTCCAGAATGCGCACGACTAACTGCGAGAAACTCATCCCCGCCTGACGCGCGGCCATCGGCACAAGGCTGTGGCTCGTCATACCCGGAGAGGTGTTGGCTTCCAGCAGATAAAATTGTCCATCTTTGTCCTGCATCACATCGATGCGTCCCCAGCCCTGGCAACCCAGAACATGCCAGGCTTTAAGCACCAAGGACTGTAAATCGGCTTCACGCTCAGCTTCAAGACCACTTGGGCAGAAATATTGCGTCTCATCAGAGAGATACTTCGCCTCATAATCATAGAAGACTCCAGCGGGTTGGATACGGATTGACGGTAAAATTTCTTCGCCAAGCATCGCGACGGTAAATTCCGGCCCGCTGAGCCATTTCTCTACCAAAACTTCATCATCATGTTGAAATGCCAGCGCTAAAGCGGACGAAAGATCTTCAGCTTTGTCGACTTTGGACATTCCCACGCTGGAGCCTTCCCGGCTTGGCTTTACAATAACCGGTAAGCCCAGTTCAGCAATGCGTGCATTAACGCTATCCGGCAGGCCCAATTCAAATTCGCGACGCGTCAGTGCCACCCATGGCGCGACAGGTAAACCTGCGCCCTGCCACAGCAGCTTGCTGCGCAGTTTATCCATAGAGATAGCAGACGCCATCACGCCGCTGCCGGTGTATGGCAGACCGATCAGATCCAGAAGCCCCTGCAGGGTGCCGTCTTCGCCGCCACGACCGTGTAAAGCGATAAAGACTTTATCGAAGCCCATGGCTTTTAACTGCGTCACGTCGACCTCTTTTGGATCGACCAGGTGCGCATTGACGCCACCTTCACGCAGGCCCGCCAGTACAGCGGCGCCGGAATTCAGGGAAACCTCGCGCTCGGCGGAGGTGCCGCCAGACAGGACAGCAATCTTATCAGCCATGATGCTCATCCTCCTGGGTTTGCGGCTTCAGTTTGATTTCAGCTAAGGTACGGGCGATTTTGCCGATATTTCCCGCGCCCTGAATCAGAATCAAATCGTTACCCGTCAGGACCGGTGCCAGAATTTCCGCCACCTGCGCAGGGTCAGAAACCAGAATAGGGTCAACCTTACCGCGTCCACGGATTGTACGGCACAGGGAGCGGCTGTCAGCCCCTGGAATCGGCGTCTCGCCTGCGGCGTATACGTCCAGCATTAACAGGGTGTCTACCTGTGACAGGACGCTGGCGAAATCGTCATACAGATCGCGCGTACGCGTGAAGCGGTGCGGCTGGAAGATCATCACCAGATTTTTGTCAGGCCAGCCCGCGCGTGCGGCTTTAATGGTGGCGTCCACTTCGGTCGGATGGTGGCCGTAGTCGTCCACCAGCATCGCTGAGCCGGCTTTACCGTTCACGGCATCCAGCGGGAATTCACCGAGGAAGTCGAAACGGCGACCGGTGCCCTGGAAGCTTTCCAGCGCGCGCAGAATTGCATCATCATCAATGCCTTCTTCCGTCGCGACGGCCACTGCCGCTGCGGCATTGAGGGCGTTATGGCGCCCTGGTGCATTCAGCGTGACGTGCAGCAGTTCTTTGTCCTGACGCGCCAGCGTGAAGTGTCCCTGCGCGCCAATCTGTTTGTACTCCTCCACGCGAACGTCAGCGTCTTCGCTGAAGCCGTAGGTGGTGATTTGACGACCCACGCGCGGCAGCAGCTCGCGGATCACCGGATCGTCTACACACATCACCGCACGCCCATAGAACGGCAGGTTATGCAGGAAGTTGATGAAAGTCTGCTTTAAGTTCTCGAAGTCACCCTGGTAGGTATCCATATGGTCAGCTTCGATGTTGGTGACAATCGCCACCATCGGCTGCAGGTGCAGGAACGACGCGTCGCTCTCATCCGCTTCGGCAATCAGATAACGGCTGTGGCCCAGACGCGCATGTACGCCTGCGGCTTTGACCAGACCGCCGTTGACGAACGTCGGATCGAGCCCCGCTTCCGCATAAATACTGGAGACCATCGCCGTGGTCGTGGTTTTACCGTGTGTCCCGGCAATGGCGATGCCGTGACGGAAACGCATCAGTTCCGCCAGCATTTCTGCACGGCGGATCACCGGAATGCGCGCTTCGTGCGCAGCAACGATTTCAGGGTTGTCAGAGGAGATGGCGCTTGAGACCACCACCACGCTCGCATCGCGCACATTTTCCGGACGATGGTTGAAATAGATAGTCGCCCCAAGCGACGCCAGCTGCTGCGTAACAGGGTTTGGCGCCAGGTCAGACCCGCTGATCTGATAGCCTTCGTTAGCTAACACTTCGGCAATACCGCCCATGCCAGCACCACCGATGCCAACAAAGTGAATGTGCCGGACGCGACGCATCTCGGGCACGATTGAACGCAGTTTTGCCAGTTGTTGTGTATTCATTCTCTAAACGCCATCGACTACTTAAAATTCGTGCAGCGCAACACGCGCTGCGAGGGTTAAGCCTGGGCTGCCAGGCTCACTTCTTTTGCCACCCGTTCCGTCGCATCAGGGATAGCGGCCGCGCGCGCGCGTTGTGCCATCTCCAGCAGTGCGTCTCTGTTCCAGCCCGCCAGGGTGGTGGCGACCGCGTCGGCGGTAAATTGTGGCTGCTCAAAAATTTTCGCGGCACCGGCTTTCTCAAGCGGCAGCGCATTCCAGTACTGCTGTCTGTCTTTGTGCTGGAACGGCACAAACAGGGCCGGCAGACCCGCGGCGGCGATCTCACTCACCGTCAGCGCGCCTGAGCGACAGACCACGACATCGGCCCAGGCATACGCTGCCGCCATGTCGTCGATAAACTCAGTGACTTTATGCTGCGGCTGACCTTCGTCTGCATAAGCTTGCTCAACGGTCTGCTGAGCGCCTTTCCCGCTCTGGTGCCAGATGGTCACGGTATCGCCCAGCTTTGCGGCAACCTGCGGCATCGTCTGGTTTAAAATGCGTGCGCCCTGAGAGCCCCCGACGACCAGTACACGAACCGGCCCTTCACGGCCCGTCAGGCGAGCATCCGGCAGCGGCAGCGCCAGCACGTCGACACGCACCGGATTACCCACCACGTCCGCTTTCGGGAACGCGCCGGGAAACGCCTGCATAACTTTGGTAGCGATTTTCGCCAGCCACTTGTTGGTCAGACCGGCAATACCGTTCTGCTCATGCAGCACGACGGGAATACCTAACGACCACGCCGCCAGCCCGCCAGGGCCCGAGACATAGCCGCCCATGCCCAGCACCACATCGGGCTTAAAGCGCTTCATGATGGTGCGCGCCTGACGCCAGGCGTTAAAAATACGCACCGGAGCCAGCAGCATTGCCTTGAGGCCTTTGCCCCGAAGGCCGGAAATACGAATAAAGTCGATCTCGATACCGTGCTTCGGTACCAGATCGGCTTCCATGCGGTCTGCGGTTCCCAGCCAGCGTACCTGCCAGCCCTGATCCATTAAATGGTGCGCAACCGCAAGTCCCGGGAACACGTGTCCGCCGGTACCGCCTGCCATCACCATTAACCGCTTCGGTTGATTCATCGTGAACCTCGTGTAAACGCCTGGGCTTTCTCCAGACGCGTTTCATAATCTATGCGCAACAACAGCATGATGGCCGTCGACATAATCAACAGACTGGAACCACCATAACTGATCAACGGCAACGTCAGACCTTTGGTCGGCAGCATACCCGCTGCGGCCCCGACGTTAACCAATGCCTGGAAGCTAAACCAGATACCAATTGAGCAGGCCAGGAAGCCTGAGAAGCGGTGATCGATCTCCAGCGCTTTCCGGCCGATGGACATGGCGCGGAAAGCGACGAAGAATACCATTAATAGCGCTAATACCACACCGATATAACCCAGTTCTTCCGCAATAATGGAGAAGATGAAGTCAGTATGCGCTTCCGGTAAATACTCGAGTTTCTGTACCGAGTTCCCCAGCCCCTGTCCCCAGACTTCACCGCGACCAAAGGCCATCAGCGACTGCGTCAGCTGATAACCGCTGCCGAACGGATCTTCCCACGGGTTCCAGAACGAGGTCACACGGCGAATACGGTAAGGCTCGGCGAGGATCAGCAGCACAACCGCCGAAATCCCCATCCCGATAATAGCGATGAACTGCCACAGCTTCGCGCCCGCCAGGAACAGCATGGCCAGGGTGGTAACGAACAGCACGACAACGGTACCGAGGTCAGGCTGCGCCAGCAGTAATACCGCCAGCACCAGAATCACGCCCATCGGTTTTAAGAAGCCGCGCAGGTTGTTACGCACCTCATCTACCTTACGCACCAGGTAGTTAGCCAGGTAGCAGAACAGGGAGAGCTTGGTAAATTCCGCAGGCTGAATACGCAGCGGACCGAAGGCGATCCAGCGGGATGCCCCGTTAACGGAGCTGCCCACCACCAGTACGATCAGCAGCATAATAATCGACGCGATCAGCATCGCCGTACTGTGCCGCTGCCAGAACTCCATCGGCAGACGCAAGGTCACCAGCGCCAGACAGAACGCCAGGATGATGTAAAGACCATCACGTTTGGCAAACAGGAAAGGATCGTTCGCCAGACGCTGCCCGACGGGCATTGATGCCGACGTCACCATAATAAAGCCTACCGCCGCCAGCCCCATCGTGAGCCAGAATAGCGTGCGGTCGTACATGATCAGGCTGTCGTTATCTTTTTGACGAGAGCCCATCACCCAGCCTTTGAGCGCCGCAAACAGCCATGCCAGGATCCCAAATCCTGGCAGGCGCGGCATTTTCAGGCGAGGGAGAGATAAACGCATCAGCCTAACTCCTTCGCCAGGCGGGTAAAGACATCACCACGCTGTTCGAAATTCTTGAATTGATCGAGGCTGGCACAGGCCGGAGAGAGCAGCACCATATCGCCTGGCTTCACGCGAGGGGCAATCAGCCGCATCGCCTGTTCCATGGTTTCAGTTTGCTCGGCAACCTCAGGGCGCAGTTCAGCAAGCTCGCTGCCGTCACGGCCGAAGCAGTACAGGCGGATGTTATCGCCGGAGAGATACTGCTTCAGGGACGAGAAATCAGCAGACTTACCGTCGCCGCCCAGCAGCAGATGCAGGGTGCCGTCAACGTGCAGCCCGTTCAGCGCGGCCTCCGTGCTGCCCACATTGGTGGCTTTGGAGTCGTTGATCCAGCGCACGCCGTTGTGCTCCAGCGCCAGCTGGAAACGGTGCGCCAGACCTGAAAACGTGGTTAACGCTTTCAGGCTGGAGGAGCGCGGCAGCCCTACAGCATCCGCCAGCGCCAGCGCCGCCAGGGCATTGGTGTAGTTGTGCTGACCTGTGAGCTTCATCTCTTTCACGTTCAGCACTTTCTCACCCTTCACGCGCAGCCAGGTTTCACCCAGCTGGCGGTTCAGATGATAATCACCCATGGTGATGCCAAAACTAATGCAGCGGTCGTCTGCGCCACGCACCGGCATGGTCAGCGCATCATCGGCGTTCACTACGCAGACTTTGGCATTCTCATAAACGCGCAGCTTGGCGGCACGATACTGCTGCAGGCCAAATGGATACCTGTCCATATGATCTTCAGTCACGTTGAGGATCGTCGCAGCCGCAGCATGCAGGCTGGAAGTCGTTTCCAGCTGGAAGCTGGAGAGTTCCAGCACGAACAGCTCACAGCCTTTGTCCAGCAGCATCAGAGCAGGTAAACCAATGTTACCGCCAACGCCGACGTTCATGCCTGCCGCTTTCGCCATTTCACCCACCAGAGTGGTGACGGTGCTTTTACCGTTAGAACCGGTAATCGCGATAACGGGCGCCTGCACTTCACGGCAGAACAGCTCGATATCGCCGACAATTTCCACACCCGCATCCGCGGCAGCGCTCAGCGAAGGATGCGCCAGCGCCATACCTGGGCTTGCGACAATCAGATCGGCTGCCAGCAGCCAGTCATCATTCAGACCACCAAGGTGGCGTTCAACCTGTTCCGGCAGTTTGTCCAGACCCGGCGGAGAGACACGCGTATCCATCACGCGCGGCGTCACGCCGCGTGCGAGGAAAAAGTCCACGCAGGAGAGCCCCGTAAGGCCCAACCCGATGATAACGACTTTTTTGCCCTGGTAATCTGCCATGATTAACGTACCTTCAGCGTTGCCAGGCCAATCAGCACCAGCATCAGCGAAATAATCCAGAAGCGCACAATAACGCGCGGCTCCGGCCAGCCTTTCAGTTCATAGTGGTGGTGAATCGGCGCCATGCGGAAGATGCGCTGACCGCGCAGCTTGAAGGAACCGACCTGCAAAATCACCGACAGGGTTTCAACCACAAACACGCCGCCCATGATCACCAGCAGGAACTCCTGACGCAGCAGTACGGCGATAATGCCGAGCGCACCGCCCAAAGCCAGAGAACCGACGTCACCCATAAAGACCTGAGCCGGATAGGTGTTGAACCACAGGAAGCCCAGCCCCGCGCCGACAATCGCGGTACAAACGATCACCAGCTCACCCGCATGGCGCAGATAAGGGATGTGCAGATAGTTCGCGAAATTCATGTTACCGGTCGCCCACGCCACCAGCGCAAAACCGGCGGCCACAAAGACGGTTGGCATAATGGCCAGGCCATCCAGACCGTCGGTCAGGTTAACGGCGTTGCCGGTGCCGACAATCACAAAGTAGGCCAGCAGAATGTAGAACAGCCCCAGCTGCGGCATCACGTCTTTGAAGAACGGCACAACCAGCTCGGTGGCCGGTGTGTCTTTGCCTGCCAGATACAGCGCGAAGGCTACGCCAAGCGCGATCACCGACATCCAGAAATATTTCCAGCGCGCGATCAGGCCCTTAGTATCTTTACGAACGACTTTGCGGTAATCATCAACAAAACCGATGATCCCATAACCCACCAGTACCGTCAGAACGCACCAGACGTACGGGTTGGAGGGATACGCCCACAGCAGCACGGAAACGACGATGGCGGTCAGGATCATGATCCCGCCCATGGTCGGGGTACCGCGTTTGCTGAAGTGCGATTCCGGACCGTCGTTACGCACAACCTGGCCGAAAGAGAGTTTTTGCAGACGGGCAATCATGCGCGGGCCCATCCACAACGAGATGAACAGCGCAGTCAGCAGGCTGACGATGGCGCGAAACGTCAGATACGAAAAGACGTTAAAGCCTGAATAATATTTGACCAAATGTTCGGCCAGCCAAACTAACATGTCCCGTTCTCCTGTAATGCGTGCACAACCTCTTCCATGGCGGCACTACGTGAACCTTTAACTAATACAGTCACAATTTGTTTTTCTGTAATTAATGCCTTAAGGCGCTCGATCAATGCCGTTTTATCGGCAAAATGCTCACCAACGCCGCTGGCCTGGCTAATCGCCTGGCTCAGTTTTCCTGCGCTCAGTACACAGTCCAGCCCCGCAGCTTTCGCCGCTTCGCCAACCTGGGTATGACAGGCTTCGCTTTCGTCGCCCAGCTCAGCCATGTCGCCAACCACCATGATGCGGTAGCCCGGCATTTCTGATAACACCTGCACCGCCGCCGTCATTGAACCAACGTTCGCGTTGTAGGAGTCATCCAGCAGCAGTTTGTTTTCCGAAAGCTGAATCGGGAACAGACGACCCGGCACGGCTTTCAGGTTCGCCAGCCCGGCTTTGATCGCCTCATGTGAAGCGCCCACCGCCGTTGACAGCGCCGCCGCCGCAAGGGCATTGGCGATGTTATGGCGACCCGGCAGCGGCAGCAGAACCTCCACGCCCCCCGTTGGGGTCGTGAGGGTGAACTCGGTGCCGTGGGACGTCACATGGATATTGGTCGCCGTAAAATCACTGTTGGCCGCATTTGGCGAGAAGCGCCAGGTTTTACGCGAGCCAATGATGCTCTGCCAGTTCAGCCAGTCGTTGTTATCGGCGTTCAGAATAGCGATACCGTTATCCGGCAGGCCGGTATAAATCTCACCTTTCGCTTTCGCCACGCCTTCCAGCGAGCCAAAACCTTCCAGGTGCGCAGCCGCGAGGTTATTCACCAGCGCCGCTTCCGGGCGAGTCAGGCTCACGGTCCAGGCGATTTCGCCCTGGTGGTTTGCTCCTAACTCGATCACCGCATAGTCATGTTCTTTGGTCAGGCGAAGCAATGTCATCGGCACGCCGATATCATTATTGAGGTTGCCCGCGGTATAAAGCGTATTACCGCACTGGCCGAGGATCGCCGCCGTCATCTCTTTCACTGACGTTTTGCCTGAGGATCCGGTCAGCGCGACGACGCGAGCAGGCACCTGCTGACGCACCCAGGCAGCCAGCTCACCGAACGCGAGGCGCGTATCTTTCACCACAATTTGCGGCAGATCGATATCGAGCCTGCGGCTGACCAGCAGCGCACCGGCGCCGTTCTCTTTGGCCTGTTCAGCAAAATCATGCGCGTCAAAACGTTCGCCTTTCAGCGCCACAAACAAACAGCCTGCAGCGATTTTGCGGGTGTCCGTCGTTACGGCATCAATGGTCAGGTCTTGCCCGTGCAGGTCGCCCTTCAGGATTGCAGCGGCCTGACGTAACGTGATGCTAATCATGCCACGACTCCCAGCAGACGAGCTGCCGTTACGCGGTCCGAGTAGTCCAGACGGCGATTGCCAACGATCTGATAATCTTCATGCCCTTTGCCCGCTAACAGGACAACATCATTCTCCTGCGCCTGCATAATGGTATTGGTCACGGCTTCCGCACGGCCTTCCACCACGCGAGCACGGCCCGCGTCCAGCATGCCCGCCAGAATGTCATTGATGATGGCGCGCGGCTCTTCCGTACGCGGGTTGTCATCGGTTACTACCGGAATATCTGCGAACTGCTCGGCAATAGCCCCCATCAGCGGGCGTTTGCCTTTATCGCGATCGCCGCCGCAGCCAAACACGCACCAGAGCTTCCCGGCGCAGTGCAGGCGCGCCGCTTCGAGCGCTTTTTCCAGCGCATCCGGCGTGTGGGCGTAATCAACCACAACGGTCGGTTTGCCCGGCGCGCTGAACACTTCCATACGGCCGCAAACCGGCTGCAGACGCGCTGAGGTTTTCAGCAGTTCAGCCATCGGATAACCCAGTGCCAGCAGCGTCGCCAGCGCCAGCAGCAGGTTGCTGACGTTGAACGCGCCCATCAGGCGGCTTTCAATTTCGCCTTCACCCCAGGAAGAGGCAAAGCGGATTGTCGCCCCGCTGTCGTGGTAATTCACCTCAACCGCCTTCAGCCAGCGGCCGTGGCAGTTCGGATTGATATGGTCTTCCATCGACACCGCAACCGCATCCGGCAGCTTCGCCAGCCAGCGGCGGCCCACTTCGTCGTCGGCGTTGATGATGGCTTGTCCGTAATGGTGAGTGGAGAACAGCAGCCATTTCGCGGCTTCGTAATGCTCCATATCACCATGATAATCAAGATGATCGCGACTCAGGTTAGTAAACACTGAAGCGGCAAATTTCAGCGCCGCAACCCGATGCTGTACCAGACCGTGCGAAGAGACCTCCATCGCAGCAAAGGTTGCCCCCTGCCCAGCCAGACCTGCAAGCACATGCTGTACGTCTACCGCCGAGCCGGTGGTGTTTTCCGTCGGGCTCACTTTGCCCAGCAGGCCGTTACCTACGGTACCCATCACTGCACCGGTTTCACCCAACAGCTGGGCCCACTGCGCCATCAGCTGCGTGGTGGTGGTTTTACCGTTCGTGCCCGTCACGCCGACCAGACGCAGCTGGTCGGAAGGTTCGTGATAAAAACGTCCCGCCAGCGCGGAGAGACGCTCGTTTAACTGGCTGAGATAGATAACCGGCACCCCGTGCATTTCACGGATCTCACCGTCGGTTGCCTCATCTTTGGCCTCAGCAATAATGGCAGCCACACCTTGCGCAATCGCCTGCGGGATATAACGACGCCCGTCCGCCTGATGACCGACCACCGCCACAAAAAGATCGCCAGAAGCAGCCACGCGGCTGTCCAGTACCATCTCTCGCAGTGCTCGCTCCGGTGCATTTGGCACCCACGGAGCGAGAAGGTCGCGCAAATTACGATCTGCCACCTGTACCCTCGCCTTGATTAATTACAAATTCACTTTTTTCGCCCGTCGCCAGCGCATCCGGTTCAATGTTCATGGTGCGTAACACGCCGCCCATGATAGCCCCGAACACAGGCGCGGAGACGGCGCCGCCGTAGTATTTACCCGCCTGTGGATCGTTTATTACGACCACCAGCGCAAAACGCGGATTGCTTGCAGGCGCAACGCCTGCGGTATAGGCAATATATTTGTTGATGTAGCGGCCGTCTGGCCCCACCTTTTTCGCAGTACCGGTCTTGATGGCAATGCGATAACCTTTGATCGCCGCCTTCACGCCGCCGCCGCCAGGCAGCGCAACGCTTTCCATCATGTGCACCACGGTACGAACGACAGATTCCGGGAAGATACGCTCGCCCGGAACCGGTGGATCAACTTTAGTAATCGACAGCGGACGATAGACGCCATAGCTGCCAATCGTTGCATAGACTCGCGCTAGCTGTAACGGAGTTACCATTAGCCCGTAGCCGAAAGAGAAGGTGGCCCTCTCTATGTCAGACCACCGTTGTTTTTGAGGATATAAGCCACTGCGTTCTCCGACCAACCCCAAATTGGTCGCCTTTCCAAGTCCAAAACGTGAGTAAGTCTCTACTAACGCTGAGGACGGCATCGCTAACGCCAGCTTTGAAACGCCGACGTTACTCGACTTCTGTAATACCCCGGTCAGGGTCAATTCGCTGTAGCGCGCCACGTCTTTGATTTCGTGACCGTTAATTCGGTATGGAATGGTATTCAGTACGGTATTTTCGTTGACGATACCGCGCTGAAGTGCAGTCATGACCACCATCGGCTTAACCGTCGAACCCGGTTCGAACACGTCGGTGATGGTACGGTTACGCATAACATCCTTCTGCGTGCCGGTAAGATTATTAGGGTTGTAGGACGGGCTATTGGCCATCGCCAGCACTTCACCCGTGCTGACATCAACTAACACAGCACTGCCCGATTCCGCTTTGTTGAAGGCCACGGCATTGTTCAGCTCGCGGTAAACCAGCGCCTGTAATCGCTCATCGATACTCAGCGCAAGGTTGTGTGCGGCCTGGCTGTCCGTTGAGGAAATATCCTCGATCACGCGACCATAGCGGTCTTTACGCACAATGCGCTCGCCGGGCTGGCCGGTAAGCCATTTATCAAAGCTTTTTTCAACGCCTTCAATCCCCTGGCTATCAACGTTAGTAAAGCCAATGAGGTGAGCAGTCACTTCGCCGGATGGATAGTAACGACGGGATTCTTCACGCAGATGGATCCCCGGCAGCTTCAATTTTTTGATGTAGTCCGCCATGTCAGGGTTCACCTGACGTGCCAGATAGATAAAGCGCCCTCTCGGGTTCGTATTCACGCGTGAAGCTAACTGGTCCAACGGCATCTTCAGCGCATCCGCAAGGGCCTTCCAGCGGTTATCAAGTGTGATACCGCCAGCATCATGCAGTTCTTTAGGATCGGCCCAAATCGCCTTCACCGGCACGCTCACCGCTAGCGGACGCCCAGAGCGATCGGTAATCATCCCACGGGATGTCGACACTTCCTGAACGCGCAGGGAACGCATGTCACCCTGGCGTACCAGCATGTCAGGAGCGATGATTTGTAGCCAGGCCACGCGTCCAAGCAGAAAACCCAGAGCGAGTAGAATGCAGCCGCAAAGCAACGCAAAACGCCAACTGATAAAGTTGGCCTGTTCTTCCTGACGTTTTGGTTTTAGCGTTTTTGCCGCTGCTTTCATGCGTCGCGTTTTCCCTTATTTTTGTACTACGATATTTTCCTGCGAAGGATCAACATGCTGCAGTTGCAGCTTTTCCGTTGCGATCCGTTCAACCCGGCTGTGATCGCCGAGCGCGTTTTCTTCAAGGATCAGATTTCGCCATTCAATATCCAGCGCATCGCGTTCCAGTACCATCTGCTCGCGTTGCGCAGTCAATAAACGTGTATGGTGTGCGGTGGTCACCACCGTAACAGCCGTGACAATGATGCAAATGAACAGACAGAGTGGCAGTTTCCCAAACCGCAAAAGATCGTCGCCGATCACGCCAGGCAAGGCATGGCGCTCGTTGCTTCCTAACGAATCCTTAACTTTGCTTAGGGTCTCTGTCACTCTGCCGATCATGCGTTCGTCCTCTCTGCAACACGCAGCACTGAACTACGGGCGCGTGGATTCTCTGCCACTTCTTCTTCGCCCGGCATCAACTTGCCTAATGCTCGCAACTGACGGCCACCCAGCTTCCTGAGTTGTTCTTCCGTCATCGGCAGCCCCGCTGGTACCTGTGGACCGCGGCTTTGTTCACGCATAAAGCGTTTCACAATACGGTCTTCCAGCGAATGGAAGCTGATGATGGATAACCGCCCCCCCGGGGCCAGCACGTCGAGCGAGCTTTTTAGCGCCAGCTCTATTTCCTCCAGTTCACTGTTTACCCAGATGCGAACCGCCTGGAAGGTACGGGTCGCGGGATGTTTGTGCTTATCCTTCACCGGTGTCGCCGCCGCGATCACTTCGGCCAACTCTTTGGTGCGGGTCATTGGTTCAATGCGATTACGCTCAACGATGGCGCGCGCGATTCGTTTGCCAAAGCGCTCTTCGCCAAACGTTTTGATGACCCATGCAATATCGGCTTCGTCAGCGGTCTGTAACCACTCAGCGGCAGACTGACCGCGCGTCGGATCCATCCGCATATCCAGCGGACCATCACGCATAAAGGAGAAACCACGTTCGGCATCATCAAGTTGGGGTGAAGAGACGCCAAGATCGAGGAGAATCCCGTCGATCTTGCCCGTCAGGCCGCGCTCAGCAACATAATCTGCGAGCGCAGAGAAAGGTCCATGCACGATGGAAAAGCGTGGGTCATTGATGGTCTGTGCAACCGCAATTGCCTGCGGATCGCGATCGATTGCCAGCAGACGTCCTTCCTCTCCAAGCTGGGAGAGAATCAAACGCGAGTGACCACCGCGACCAAACGTGCCATCAATGTAGATGCCATCCGGACGAATATTCAGACCGTTTACGGCCTCGTCCAGTAACACCGTTTTGTGTTTATAATTTTCCATCATATTTATAGAGACAAGTCCTGCAGCCGTTCCGATAATGTCGCGGAATCAGACTGCTCAGCGTCGATATCTTCCTTGACCTGTTGATACCAGGTCGTTTCATCCCACAGTTCAAATTTGTTGAACTGCCCGACCAGCATCACTTCTTTGGTCAGACCGGCATGTTGCCGTAACACAGGGGCAATCAGTAACCGCCCTGCGTTATCCATCTGACATTCACTGGCATGTCCCAATAACAGCCGCTGCACGCGGCGTTCCTGCGGGTTCATGCTCGACAGTCGCGACAGCTTTTGCTCAATAATTTCCCATTCAGGCAAGGGGTAAAGCAGCAGGCAGGGGGAGTTAATGTCAATGGTGCAAACCATTTGACCCGCAGCGTTCTCAATCAGCTGGTCGCGGTATCGGGTTGGTACCGATAAACGCCCTTTGCTGTCGAGATTGACTAACGTTGCTCCACGGAACATGCCAGTCTCACCCCTCCTCACCACTTTAACCCACAAATTCCCACCTAAAGGAGTTTACGGAGCGAGGGAAAAGCTTGTCAAGCCAGGACTCTCCCTGTAAGGACTCGAAAGCCCTCTATTTACAGAGTTAAACAGTCCTGGTTAATAACTGCACAACTGGCGAGGCAAAATTAACGTTATGAATATTTGTAAGAAAAAAACCGAATATGCACACTAGCGTTAAAGCTCACTCAATATCATCGCAGGTAAATATAAAGTGTCAGTTTGCGACGCGGGCAGCATTTTATGACAGATTCTCAGGGGATAACAGCGCCAGATTCACTCTGGCACCGGGTAAGCGCGGCAGTTGCCACGTAAGCAGCTACAGGAGGAGGAAAAACGTCTGAATATTCATCGGCCGAATAGGGTTTGTAACAAAATAATACAAAGATAGCTGTTTAAAATCGCTGAGATGTTCTTTAAAGGACAATTTAAGAGCCAAAATGAATTAAGAAAAATAGGCGATTATGATCTCACAAGAATTATCCTAATTTCTCTCCGGGAATTATCCGCACGATTTATCGCAGCAAAATGGGGCAGACTTCCCGCCCCGGTCATTTCATTTTTGGCGGCTTAAAATTCCGCGATGATAGAGATTACGTTTGATACGCGTCAGGCCCGGCTTAGGTTTGCGCGGCTCATCCAGGCTTGCCAGCACAATCTCCAGCACGCGTTCAGCCACATCACGGTGACGCTGTGCTACCGCCAGCACCGGACACTGGAGGAAGTCGAGCAGCTCGTTATCCCCAAACGTGGCAATCGCCAGGTCAGAGGGAAGTTTACCTTCACGGCGTAAGGTTACATCCATGACACCCTGCAACAGCGCAAACGACGTGGTGAATAGCGCCTGCGGCATCGGGTGTGTCTCCAGCCATTTTTCGAACAGCTGCGCTGCGGCTTCACGCTCGTAACTGTTGGCATAGAGGTAATGAACCTCGCGCGGATCGTCTTTCCAGGCGGTTCTGAACCCCTGCTCACGCAGGAAGCTAACGGAAAGCTCGGGCAGCGCGCCAAGATACAGCACAGTTTCAGCGGGGAAAGTTCGCAGCTCTGCGGCCAGCATTTCTGCATCGTCCTGATCCGCACCCACGACGCTGGTGAAATGCTCGCGATCGAGCGCACGATCCAGCGCAACGATTGGGAACGGGTCGTTCGCCCAGCGCTGGTAGAACGGATGTTCTGGGGGTAGGGAGGTCGAAACAATAATGGCATCCACCTGGCGCTGGAGAAGATGTTCAATGCAGCGCATCTCGTTGTCGGGCTGATCTTCAGAGCAGGCAATCAGCAGTTGATAACCGCGCTGGCGCGCCTGACGTTCGAGATAGTTGGCGATACGGGTATAGCTGGTGTTTTCCAGGTCAGGGATCACCAGACCAATAGAGCGGGTGCGCCCGGCGCGCAGACCGGCTGCGACAGCATTCGGATGGTAGTTATGCTCACGAACCACCGCCATAACTTTTTCAACGGTCTTGTCGCTGACACGGTACTGCTTTGCTTTACCGTTAATCACATAGCTGGCCGTTGTTCGTGACACGCCGGCTAGCCGGGCGATTTCATCCAGTTTCACAATTGCCCCTTAAAAAAAGAAAAGAGTCCATGGCCCTGTCAAGGTTATGGTTAAATCTTTTAACATCTAAACGCAGAAAAGCCTTCGCGGCAACCGCTTTTATCTGCGTTGTCGGCTGATTACGCAAAAAAAAGCCCGGCTTTGGTGACCGGGCAGAAAGAGGCGAACCTTTTTGACAACTAACGCATGATTTTCTCGCCGCGTGACAGACCCACTACACCCGATCTCGCGACCTCGACAATTTTTGCCACATCCCGCACGGACGTCAGGAAAGCATCCAGCTTGTCACTTGTCCCGACCAGTTGAACCGTATAAAGAGAAGGCGTAACGTCGATAATTTGTCCGCGGAAAATATCCGCATTACGTTTAACTTCTTCGCGCCCGTAGCCGCTGGCCTGGATTTTCACCAGCATGACCTCACGTTCAACATAGGCCCCCTGCCCCAGCTCGCTCACGCGCAGCACATCAACCAGCTTATGCAGCTGTTTTTCAATCTGTTCAAGCACTTTGGCATCGCCGACAGTTTGGATCGTCATGCGTGACAGCGTTGGGTCTTCCGTCGGGGCAACGGTCAGGCTTTCAATGTTATAGCCGCGCTGCGCAAAAAGGCCAATGACGCGCGACAGTGCGCCAGACTCATTTTCCAGTAAAACCGATAATATCCGGCGCATATCAGGTTCTCTCCGTTTTGCTTAACCACATTTCATCCATACCGCCGCCACGAATATGCATCGGATAAACGTGCTCGGTCCCATCAACAATCACATCCATAAAGACGAGGCGGTTGTTTTTAACGTGCTCAAGCGCTTGCGCGAGCTTTGTTTCCAGCTCTGCCGGATCGGTCACCCGCATGCCAACATGGCCGTAAGCTTCAGCAAGGCGAACAAAATCCGGCAGCGATTTCATGTAGGATTGAGAGTGACGGCCAGAGTAGATCATATCCTGCCACTGCTTCACCATACCGAGATACCCGTTATTCAGGTTCAGCACCAGTACCGGCAGTTCATATTGCAGCGCAGTAGACAGCTCCTGAATGTTCATCTGAATACTGCCGTCCCCCGTTACGCAGACGACGGTTTCATTCGGCAGCGCCAGCTTCACGCCCAACGCGGCAGGCAGACCAAAGCCCATTGTTCCTAAACCACCGGAGTTGATCCAGTGTCGCGGTTTATCAAACGGGTAATACAGGGCGGCAAACATCTGATGCTGCCCAACATCTGAGGTTACGTACGCCTCACCTTTCGTCAGTCGCCACACCGCTTCAATGACCGCCTGCGGCTTAATATTTTCACTTTGTGTGTCATATTTCAGGCACTGACGCGCGCGCCACTGTTCAATCTGCTGCCACCAGTCGCGGATCTCATCCAGCGGCTGGGTCGCACTCTCCTGGGCCAGCAGATCCAGCATTTGCTCCAGAACCTGCCGGGCATCACCGACGATAGGCACATCAGCCGATACCGTTTTTGAAATTGACGTTGGATCGATATCAATATGCAGCACGGTGGCGTTAGGGCAATACTTCGCCAGGTTGTTTGTGGTGCGATCGTCAAAACGCACGCCAACGGCAAAAATCACATCGGAATGATGCATCGTCATGTTGGCTTCATAGGTACCGTGCATACCCAGCATACCCAGCGCCTGACGATGGGTTGCGGGGAACGCCCCCAGTCCCATCAGCGACGACGCCACAGGAAGGTTGAGATTTTCAACCAACTCGCGAAGCTGGGCTTCACAGGCAGCGTTGATCGCCCCGCCTCCGACATAGACCACCGGTTTTTTGGCTGCCAGAAGCGTTTGCAACGCTCGCTTGATCTGCCCTTTGTGCCCCTGCGTTGTTGGGTTATAAGAGCGCATGCTGACCGCTTCCGGCCAGACATACGGCAGCTTGTTTGCCGGGTTGAGGATATCTTTAGGCAGATCGACCACCACCGGTCCAGGGCGTCCGCTCGCCGCCAGCCAGAAAGCTTTCTTCAGTACGCCGGGAATGTCTTCCGTTTGCTTGACCAGGAAGCTGTGCTTCACTACGGGACGCGAAATCCCGACCATGTCGCACTCCTGAAACGCATCGTAACCGATCAGTGAGGTTGCCACCTGCCCGGAGAGGATCACCAGCGGGATAGAGTCCATATACGCTGTCGCAATGCCGGTAATGGCGTTTGTCGCGCCGGGGCCGGAAGTGACTAACACCACGCCCACTTCACCCGTCGCCCGCGCCAGACCGTCAGCCATGTGTACCGCCGCCTGCTCGTGACGTACCAGAACATGGTCAATGCCCCCTACCGTGTGCAGCGCATCATAAATATCGAGAACCGCGCCGCCAGGGTAGCCGAACACTTGCTTTACGCCCTGATCGATCAGCGACCGAACGACCATTTCCGCGCCAGACAACATCTCCATGGTTTGCCTCCAGGCATTTTGTTATAGACGGAATGCCGAATTCATTTCCGCACCGTCTTACGATTGGGAGAAACCAATCTTATATTTTGCAGAGTGTTCTTTACCTTAACCGCTCGTTATGAGGCAGGCAATTAGCAAACCTGGAGAGATAAACGGTGCGTAAAGCAGAAAAAGCAGCCGTTAACTGAAGATATGGTTAATTCCTCTGGGAATAGAGGATGGGGTGATAAATCATCACTGAAAAGCGCGACAACGCAGGAAATCATCTATTTTTGCGAGCCGGAGAGCAGCCCAAAAAAAAGAACAACAGAACAAAATATCAATTATCTAAAAAAAATCAGGATAAATCACATAATCCGATGCAATTTATCCTGATGCGTTTACCGACGGCAAATGCCCACCAGCAGCTCTTCCATCCACTGATGTCCTTTATCCCGCCCCGCTGCTTCATGCCAGGAAAGATAACAGGTACGGCTATTTAGTTTGAGTGGCAGAGGTAAAATTTGCAGATTTAGAGAGTCAGAAAACTCTTCTGCCAGCCAGCGCGGCGCAATCGCCACCAGCTGTGTCTGTGAGACCACGTTTAATACGCTGACCATAGCCATGCCCTGATAAGCCACGCTTGCCTGTTTATCCGCAGTGTCATACCACGGCAGGCTAAAGGAAGCATATCTGTCGAGTGCAACAACGGCATGCTGCTCGTTATAAACATCGTTTTCGCGCAGCGGAGAATTCAGGCGTGGGTGTTTTTTACTGGCGACCAGAACCATTTCATCTTTAAACAGCGGCACGCAGGAGAATTCCGGACGACGGAACTCTTCATACCCGAGAACGAACTCGATCTCCTGATAGCGTAACTGATGTTCCGTGTTTTGATTCAGGGATGATTTAAAAACAAGATTGATATTTGGTGCGATCTCTTCAACTTTATTATAAATAATTGACGTTAAATAATTATCTAATGGGCTACAGACACAAAGATGGAATACGCGCTCGCTGCTTAAGGGTTCAAAGCCCGATCCCGGCAGCTCATTTTGAACCAGTTGCAACGCCTGGCGAATAGATCCGAACAGCTGGAACGCGCGAGCCGTAGGCTGGATACCCCTCCCGTATCGAACGAATAATTCGTCGTTAAACATGAGCTTAAGCCTGGCAACGGCATTACTCACGGCGGGTTGTGACATCCCCAACGTTTGGGCCGCTCGGGTGATATTCTGTTCCTGCATGACAGCATCAAACACCGTCAGAAGATTCAGATCCACCGTGCGTAACTGCGGTTTAATCCCATCAGTAGCTTGAGGTTGTTTAATATTATTTTCTGGCACTTCTGACTCCACTGTCACGCTACACTCCCTTTGCCATCGTACGGTAATAATCTCGAAAAATATGATTTATCATGCAAATACGATCAGCGAAAGAGAATTATTTAAAATTCGGAATATATAAAGACTCTATATAAATGAAAATTAATGAGCGCAAATGATATGTTTGACTTTAGGATCTGAATGAAACCATAAACTAAACAAATATACAATTACCATCAGGTTAACGATGACTTAAGTATTATTAAACTGTTAATGCTATCGATCTACAGTTACTTAACATCCTGTTATCTCTTTTCGTTTTTCAACGTTCTGGAATAGATTCACTGCATTTATAACTTAATGATATCCAAACTCTTTAAGCACAAAGCATTCTCTTCAACACATTTCACTCATTTTAAACAATTATATTTATTTGTTTCTGCAACTCTTTTATTAAGTCCAAAATTAGACAATTAGTCGGGCTACGAAAGCTAAAACCAGCACAATTAGCTAAAGTTAATAACCTGTTGATTCCGTCTCTCGGGCCCGTTTTCATCTTCAGGGGTTGACATGAACAGCCGTATCCAGTACCACTAAAAGCATATTGAATTTAACGGAGCACGATTCATGACACGCACCATTCGTTTCACCGGTCTACTACTACTAAACGCATCCACTGTGCGCGGTAGACTGGCGGGCGAAATTCAGCGTTGAATCGTCACCAGTAAGACTAAAAACCCGCGCCACTGCGCGGGTTTTTTTATGCTCGTAGCAAGGCGCCCTAAGACTGACAAGGACCTAACCCATGAGCCAGCAAGTCATTATTTTCGATACTACTTTACGTGACGGTGAACAGGCATTACAGGCAAGCCTGAGTGTTAAAGAGAAACTGCAGATCGCGCTGGCTCTCGAACGTATGGGTGTCGACGTGATGGAGGTCGGTTTCCCTGTCTCGTCTCCGGGTGATTTCGAATCCGTCCAGACTATCGCCCGCACCATTAAAAACAGCCGCGTGTGTGCCCTGGCGCGCTGCGTAGAGAAAGATATCGACGTTGCCGCCGAGTCATTGAAGGTGGCCGAAGCGTTCCGTATCCACACCTTTATTGCGACCTCGCCCATGCACATCGCAACCAAGCTGCGCAGCACGCTGGATGAGGTGATTGAGCGCGCGGTTTACATGGTTAAGCGCGCACGCAACTATACCGATGACGTTGAATTCTCCTGTGAAGATGCGGGCCGTACGCCAATCGAAGACCTGGCGCGCGTCGTCGAAGCCGCCATCAATGCTGGTGCCAAAACCATCAACATTCCGGACACCGTCGGCTACACCATGCCGTTTGAGTTCTCCAACATCATCACCGGCCTGTATGACCGCGTACCAAATATTGATAAGGCAATTATCTCCGTCCACACCCACGATGATTTGGGTCTGGCCGTGGGTAATGCCATCGCCGCCGTCCACGCCGGGGCGCGTCAGGTTGAAGGCGCGATGAACGGCATCGGCGAACGTGCGGGCAACTGTTCGCTGGAAGAAGTGATCATGGCGATCAAAGTACGCAAAGACATCATGAACGTGCACACCCGCATCAATCACAACGAAATCTGGCGCACCAGCCAGACCGTCAGCCAGATTTGCAACATGCCCATTCCGGCCAACAAAGCGATTGTCGGCACTGGCGCCTTCGCACACTCCTCCGGTATTCACCAGGATGGCGTGCTGAAGAACCGTGAAAACTACGAAATCATGACCCCGGAATCCATTGGTCTGAACCAGGTGCAGTTGAACCTGACCTCCCGTTCAGGCCGTGCGGCGGTTAAGCACCGTATGGAAGAGATGGGTTATAAGGACAGCGATTACAACATGGATCAGCTGTATGACGCGTTCCTGAAGCTGGCCGACAAAAAAGGCCAGGTCTTCGACTACGACCTGGAAGCACTGGCCTTTATCAACAAACAGCAGGAAGAGCCGGAGCACTTCCGTCTGGATTACTTCAACGTGCAGTCCGGGTCCAGCGACATCGCTACCGCCTCGGTCAAGCTGGCCTGCGGAGATGAAATTAAAGCAGAGGCAGCTAACGGTAACGGCCCTGTCGATGCGATTTACCAGGCGATTAATCGCGTCACCGAGTACGACGTTGAGCTGGTCAAATATGACCTGACGGCCAAGGGCCACGGCAAAGATGCGCTGGGTCAGGTGGATATCGTGGTCAATTACAATGGCCGCCGCTTCCATGGCGTGGGCCTGGCGACAGATATCGTTGAATCCTCCGCGAAGGCGATGGTGCATGTTCTGAACAACATCTGGCGCGCCGCCGAAGTCGAAAAAGAGTTGCAACGCAAAGCTCAGAATAAAGAGAACAACAAGGAAACCGTGTAATGTCGAAGAATTACCATATTGCTGTGTTGCCGGGTGACGGTATTGGTCCGGAAGTGATGGCACAGGCGCTGAAAGTACTGGAAGCCGTTCGCGCGCGTTTTGCGATGAAAATCACCACCAGCCACTACGACGTGGGTGGTATTGCGATTGATAACCACGGTACACCGCTGCCGAAAGCGACCGTGGAAGGCTGTGAAAATGCCGATGCCGTGCTGTTTGGTTCCGTCGGTGGCCCGAAATGGGAACACCTGCCGCCAGCAGAGCAGCCAGAGCGCGGCGCGCTGCTGCCGCTGCGTAAACACTTCAAGCTGTTCAGCAACCTGCGTCCGGCGAAGCTGTATCAGGGTCTGGAAGAGTTCTGCCCGCTGCGCGCGGATATCGCCGCCAACGGTTTCGACATTCTGTGCGTGCGTGAACTGACCGGCGGGATCTATTTCGGTCAGCCAAAAGGGCGCGAAGGCAGCGGTCAGCATGAAAAAGCGTTCGACACCGAGGTGTATCACCGTTTCGAAATTGAACGTATCGCCCATATCGCCTTTGAGTCTGCGCGCAAACGCCGCCACAAGGTGACCTCCATTGACAAAGCGAACGTGCTGCAGTCTTCTATTCTGTGGCGCGAGATCGTCAGCGAAGTCGCTAAGCAGTACCCGGACGTCACGCTGTCGCACATGTACATCGATAACGCGACCATGCAGCTGATTAAGGATCCGTCCCAGTTTGACGTGCTGCTGTGCTCCAACCTGTTCGGCGATATTCTCTCTGACGAGTGCGCAATGATCACCGGCTCCATGGGAATGCTGCCATCCGCAAGCCTGAATGAAGAAGGTTTTGGCCTGTACGAGCCTGCGGGCGGCTCCGCGCCGGATATCGCCGGCAAGAACATTGCCAACCCGATTGCGCAGATCCTCTCCCTGGCCCTGCTGCTGCGCTACAGCCTGGATGCAGACGATGCAGCAGCCGCAATTGAACACGCCATTAACCGGGCGTTAGAAGAAGGCGTCCGTACCGGCGATTTAGCACGCGGCACGGCGGCAGTCAGTACCGATGAAATGGGCGACATCATTGCCCGCTATGTCGCTGAAGGGGTGTAATCATGGCTAAAACGTTATATGAAAAGTTGTTTGATGCACACGTTGTTTACGAGGCACCAAACGAAACCCCGCTGCTGTACATTGACCGTCATCTGGTACACGAAGTGACCTCTCCTCAGGCATTTGACGGCCTGCGCGCGCACAAGCGTCCGGTACGTCAGCCGGGTAAAACCTTCGCGACGATGGATCACAACGTTTCCACCCAGACCAAAGACATTAATGCCTCGGGTGAGATGGCGCGTATCCAGATGCAGGAGCTGATTAAGAACTGTAAAGAATTTGGCGTTGAGCTGTACGACCTGAACCATCCTTATCAGGGCATCGTCCACGTGATGGGGCCTGAGCAAGGGATCACTCTGCCGGGCATGACCATCGTCTGCGGTGACTCCCATACCGCAACACACGGCGCGTTTGGCGCTCTGGCGTTCGGGATTGGCACCTCAGAGGTTGAACACGTTCTGGCGACGCAGACCCTGAAGCAGGGCCGTGCCAAAACGATGAAGATTGAAGTGAAGGGCAAAGCGGCACCTGGCATTACCGCGAAAGATATCGTGCTGGCGATTATCGGTAAAACCGGCAGCGCAGGCGGTACAGGCCACGTCGTTGAGTTCTGCGGAGACGCTATCCAGGCGCTGAGCATGGAGGGCCGCATGACTCTGTGCAACATGGCCATTGAGATGGGCGCCAAAGCCGGTCTGGTCGCGCCAGATGAAACGACCTTCAACTATGTGAAGGGCCGTCTGCACGCGCCGAAAGGTCACGATTTTGACGACGCGGTAGCGTACTGGAAAACCCTGAAAACCGACGATGGGGCGACGTTTGATACCGTTGTCACGCTGCAGGCAGAAGAGATTGCGCCGCAGGTGACCTGGGGGACCAACCCGGGTCAGGTGATTTCCGTCAACGACGCCATTCCAGATCCTGCTTCCTTCGCCGATCCGGTCGAGCGCGCCAGTGCGGAAAAAGCGCTGGCCTATATGGGGCTGAAGCCCGGCGTGCCGTTGACCGACGTGACCATTGATAAAGTCTTTATCGGTTCTTGCACTAACTCCCGTATCGAAGATTTGCGCGCGGCGGCAGAGATTGCCAAAGGCCGTAAAGTGGCACCGGGCGTGCAGGCGCTGGTGGTACCTGGCTCCGGTCCGGTGAAGGCCCAGGCGGAAGCCGAAGGTCTGGATAAGATCTTTATCGAAGCGGGCTTCGAGTGGCGCCTGCCTGGCTGCTCCATGTGTCTGGCCATGAATAACGATCGCCTGAATCCGGGTGAGCGCTGCGCCTCCACCAGCAACCGTAACTTTGAAGGCCGTCAGGGCCGCGGTGGGCGTACCCATCTGGTAAGCCCGGCAATGGCCGCCGCTGCGGCAGTCACCGGCCATTTCGCCGATATTCGCAGCCTGAAATAAGGAGACAATCATGGCAGAGAAATTTACCCAACATACGGGCCGGGTTGTCCCGCTGGACGCCGCTAACGTCGATACTGACGCTATTATTCCGAAACAATTTCTGCAGAAGGTGACGCGTACCGGCTTTGGCGCGCACCTGTTCAACGACTGGCGTTTCCTGGACGACAAAGGCGAAGTGCCTAATCCGGAATTCGTTCTGAACTTCCCTGAGTACAAAGGCGCCTCCATTTTACTGGCCCGAGAAAACTTTGGCTGCGGCTCATCCCGCGAACACGCCCCGTGGGCGCTCACCGATTACGGCTTCAAAGTGGTCATCGCCCCAAGCTTCGCGGATATTTTTTACGGTAACAGCTTCAACAACCAGCTGCTGCCGGTGACGCTGAGCGATGAACAGGTCGATGAGTTGTTCGCGCTGGTTAAGGCGAATCCGGGTATTTCGTTTGAAGTGGATCTGGAAGCGGAAGTGGTGAAAGCCGGGGATAAAACCTACAGCTTCAGCATTGATGCGTTCCGCCGTCACTGCATGCTGAACGGTCTGGACAGCATAGGTTTAACTCTCCAGCACGAAGCGGCGATTGCCACTTACGAAAACAAACAACCTGCATTTATGAAGTAATCCTCCGGCCTGCAGTGCACTCTGCAGGCCGCGTTTTATCCCAATACCCGCCCTCCTTCTGTAAATATTCCCAAACCCAGCCAATAATGACATTATATTTAACGTCAATTTAATGTTTCCTGCGCAGAATAATCGCTCAATCAGTTGGTAGCGGAAATCATCATGGAAAAGAAAAATGGCAATGAGTCTCACATCCGTTCTCGGGAAATACACAAATGCACATTAGTAAGCGTGATAATAAATATTTTACTCACTTGCTTTCAGATAGTTGCAGGAATATTCTCCGGTTCACAGGGATTAATTGCTGATGGGATTCATTCTCTTTCCGATTTATCTTCTGACTTTGTCGTTCTGATTGCGAATAAAAAGAGTCAGAAAGCCTCTGATATCGATCATCATTACGGTCATCTGCGTTTCGAAAACGGTGCAAAGCTTATTATTGGCGCTATTCTGCTGCTCGTGGGGGTCGGGATGCTCTGGTCCGCTGGCAATAAACTGCTTAATCCCGAGACGCATCAGATAGTAAAAGGGGCCGCTTTGTGGGTGGCGATACTGGCGCTGGTGGTGAAGGAGAGTCTGTTCAGATACATGTTTGCCACGGGAAAACGTATTCAGTCCTCGCTGCTGATAGCCAATGCCTGGCATGCCCGTTCTGACGCAGCGTCGTCAGTGGTTGTCGCCATCGGTATTGCCGGGAATTTAGTGGGTTTTCACGCGATGGACCTGATTGCGGCCCTGATTGTCGGAGTGTTCATCGCCCATATGGGTTACAAATTCTCTGCCGATGCCCTGCACGATCTGATGGACCGTTCGCTTGAACCCGAGCTGGAGCACGATATCAAAACGTGTCTTCTCTCAACCGAAGGCGTCACCGGACTCCATGATTTAAAAACCCGCAAGATGGGCGATTTAGCCCTTGTCGATGTCCATCTGGAAGTGAACGGCGAATTAAGCGTAAAAGAAGGGCATCAGATTGCCGTCAATGCCAGAAACAACGTGATGCAAAAATTCAATGTGCTGAACGTGATGACGCATATTGATCCTGCTCGCTAATCAGAACGCATAAATACAGTGTGACGCTACTCATCGTTAAGGTTTCGTTAATTAATCTGCGTCACACTGCATCGCATCAGCTCTCTCATTATTGAGGTAAAAAGCGATGAACCCAACGCTACGTAATACGCTTCCCCATAAAGAAACGCCTTTTCTTCGCGTACTGCACATTCTTGTAGCCATACTGGTGCTGGCCCAAATTATCAATTCTAATTTCACCGAAAGCGAGGCCCTCCACGAATCCGGACTGAACGGAATTGTCACCTGGATCCATGTTATCTCAGGGTTTGGTTTAATTTTTTGTGGTATTGCCATGATGGCATGGATGTTAACCCAGCGCGGATTTAAGTATTACTACGCCTGGCTGGCGCTGGATTTTCGTGGAATCGTTGAAGATATTCGCACCCTCGCGCAGCGTCAGTTACCTGACGCGCATGCTGGCGGTATGGCGGCAACGGTGCAAGGTCTGGGTGTGCTGGCGCTGCTGGGCGTTGCACTCTGCGGCGCGGCCTGGTTCGTGCTGAACGCCACGCTTGGGCCGGTTTCGTCCGTCACGGAATCCGTCTTAGATTTGCATAAATTCCTGACAGTTTTTATTGAGACATATTTCTGGGCACACGGCTTCATGGGACTCGTTCATATGTACCTGACGCTACGCGCGCAGCGTAAATATCAGTATTCCGAATAAAACGCTTCACAGAGCCCGGTGCTCCCGGGCTCCGTTTCACTCATCCGATTACACGTCTTTTACGCGGCAGGTCAGCAGTAGCGTCACGACAGATAGCGCCGCAATCATCCAGTAGACCGACGCATGACCATAGTTTTGCGCCAGCGCCCCCTGAATCACGCCCGCCAGGATCACGCCGGTTGAAATACTGTTGGTAAAAAGCGTCGTTGCCGAGCCTGCACGGCCGGGCATCAGATCCTGGAACCAGAGCATGCCGATCCCGGCAACAATTCCAATAAACACGGCGTTAAACAGCTGCAGCGCCAGCAACGCTTCACGCGAATGGAAAAGGATCAACCCCGCGTAGAACAGTACCCCGGCCGCCACGGCGACGATCATCATCCGACGCTTTCCAAAGCGCTTAACGTAATAGCCCGCCAGAATCATCGCCGGAATTTCCAGCCCGGCGGCGGTCCCCATTAAGATCCCCGCGAGCTTGTCCGGTAAGCCCAGATCGCTGCTGATCCACAGCGGCATATCAATAATGTACATGGTGTTGCAGGTCCACATCAGCGTCGAGGCAATAAACAACATGCGGACGTTCTTGTCCTGCCAGCCGCTCACCTGGGTAACAGGTTTATCCGTCGCCTGTTCGACGCGGGCCACGGACGGCAGTGCGAAGGCTATCAGCGCCAGGCTGATGACAAAAATCCCTGCCGCAATGGAGAACATGGTGGTAAAGCCATAGTTCAACGCCAGCATAAAGGCCAGCGGCGGACCAATGACCCACGCCAGCGAGAGCTGGGCACGCATCACCGAGCTGAACATCACCACTTCCCGCGCGGAGTTATCCGCATATTCACGGGCCAGGGCGAACAGCTGCGGCATAGCGGTGTTCGCCAGCGACGCCAGCAGCACGCCGCAGGTAATGAGCGTCAGATAATGACGATTGAAGGCAAAGAGCAGCGCGTTGCCCACGGCCATGGCGCAGCAAAAGAGGATTAGCCTGCGGCGATCGCCCTGACTGTCCGATCGTTTCGCCAGCGCGAGGCTGACCAGGATCCCGGCAATGGCGTTGACGGTATAAAACAGGCCGACCCAAAACGGCTGAGCCCCCACCTCGCGGCTGAGAAACAGGCTCAGCGTCGGCGCCTGAAGCGCCCCCGCCACGCCCATCATAAAGGCCACCAGCATAAAAGCGGCATACACGCCGTTCAGGCGTCGCCCCATCGTCATCAACCACAGCATGCGCAAGTCCTTGTGAAAGCGAATCGAAATTGGGTGAATAGTAAACGAAAAAAGCCAGCAAAAACATTTTGCTGGCGGGTGATATGCACCAATACTCAGTCACACATGATCGAGGCGAGTTAGCGGGAAGAGGTCGGTGTCGTAACGTCCCACTGCATCAATTCTTCTAACGTTTTCAGCCGTTGCTCTGCACACCGGCGGGCCAGCCAGGACGATCCTTTTGTCGCTGAAAAGTACTGCTGATAAAACTGACGTGCGGTAGACCTCTTCATAATTTACCTCCTCGCTTCATCGAGGAGAATTATTGGCCTAATATAGGGATAAATAAATTGCTGGTTTTTTGTCAGGAGTTCCCCTTTTATGCCTTCCGGTCGTCTGCAACAACAGTTTATCCGCCTCTGGCAGTGCTGCGAGGGGCAATCGCAGGAGACCACGCTCAACGAGCTGGCGGACCTGCTTAGCTGTTCCCGCCGCCATATGCGCACGCTGCTCAACACCATGCAGCAGCAGGGGTGGTTAAGCTGGGAAGCGGAAGCGGGACGCGGCAAACGCTCGCGACTGACCTTCCTGTATACCGGACTGGCGTTGCAGCAGCAGCGCGCAGAAGATCTGCTCGAACAGGACCGCATCGATCAGCTGGTCCAGCTGGTGGGCGACAAGGCCGCCGTGCGCCAGATGCTGGTTTCCCATCTCGGACGCAGTTTTCGTCAGGGCCGGCACATTCTGCGGGTGCTCTACTATCGGCCAATGAAAAATCTGTTGCCCGGCACGGCGTTACGCCGCTCTGAAACCCACATGGCCCGACAAATCTTCAGCGGCCTGACGCGCATAAATGAGGAAAACGGGGAACTGGAGGCGGATATTGCCCATCACTGGCAGCAGCTTTCCCCGCGCCACTGGCGCTTCTTCTTACGCCCCGGCATCCACTTTCACCACGGCCGCGAGCTGGAAATGCATGACGTCATCGCCTCTCTGGAACGCGCCCGCAGGCTGCCGCTCTACTCGCATATTTCGCGCATCCACTCCCCCACGGCCTGGACGCTAGACATTGAGCTGTCGCAGCAGGACAAGTGGCTTCCCTGGCTGCTGGGCTATGTACCGTCGATGATTTTGCCCGGCGAGTGGGAATCATTGAACAATTTTGCCAGCCTGCCGATTGGCACCGGGCCCTACTCCGTGTCCCGCAATAACAGCAACCAGCTGAAAATCCGCGCGTTCGATGACTACTTTGGCTATCGGGCGCTGATCGACGAAGTGAACGTGTGGGTATTGCCTGATCTCAATGAAGACCTGAGCTGCGGGCTGACGCTTGAAGGCCCCACCACCGGAGAAAAGGCCGTGGAGAGCCGCCTGGAGGAGGGATGCTACTATCTCCTGTTTGACCGCCGCACCCACCGCGGGGCAAACCAGGGCGTCCGCAAGTGGATCAGCCACGTGCTGTCCCCTTCCAATCTGATCTACCATGCGGAAGAGCAGTACCAGACATACTGGTTTCCGGCCTACGGCCTGCTTCCGCGCTGGCACCACGCCCGGCCGTCGCACTGCGACAAACCCGCAGGGCTGGAGTCCATCACCCTGACCTACTACCGCGAGCACGTGGAGCATCGTTTTATCGCGAGGATCATGACCCGCCTGCTGGCAGCCGAGGGGGTCAAGTTAGAGGTAAGAGAAGTGGACTATGACGAATGGCATCAGGGAGAGATCGCCAGCGATATCTGGCTCAACAGCGCTAATTTTACCCTGCCGCTCGATTTTTCATTATTTTCACACCTGTATGAAGTCCCGCTGATCCAGCACTGCATCGACCGTGACTGGCAGCAGGACGCCGCCCTGTGGCGAGCGGGCGAGATGAATCTTGCCGTATGGTGCCAGCAGCTGCTGGCCGAGCAGGCGATCGTCCCGCTGATCCACCACTGGCTGATGATTCAGGGCCAGCGCAGCATGCGCGGCCTGCGGATGAACACCCTGGGCTGGTTTGATTTTAAATCCGCCTGGTTTGCGCCCCCGGAGCCATAACGCTTTCGTAATATTCACCAAATCATTACAATAGCGCCGTTCTCAACGGGGTGCTGCATCACAGATGTGCGCTGAGATAATACCCGTCGAACCTGATCCGGATAACGCCGGCGAAGGGATTTGAGGCTGTCGCTCAAAATCCTTTGCCACTCAACCCTGAGGTGCAAAGTGTTAAAAAAAGTTCTCCCCCTGCTGGCGCTGTTCGCGCTGCCTGCTTTTGCCAAACCCGTCCTGACGGTCTACACCTACGACTCCTTCTCTGCCGACTGGGGCCCTGGCCCGGTCGTCAAAAAAGCCTTTGAAGCCGACTGCAACTGCGAGCTGAAGTTCGTGGCGCTGGAAGATGGCGTTTCGCTGCTCAACCGCCTGCGCATGGAAGGGAAAAATAGCAAAGCCGACGTGGTGCTCGGGCTGGATAACAACCTGCTGGAAGCCGCCTCGCAAACCAAACTCTTTGCCAAAAGCGGCGTCGCGGCAGAGGCCGTTAACGTGCCGGGCGGCTGGAAGAACGACACCTTTGTGCCGTTCGACTACGGCTACTTTGCTTTCGTCTACGATAAAAATAAGCTGAAAAACCCGCCAAAAAGCCTGAAAGAGCTGGTGGAAAGCGATCAGAAGTGGCGCGTAATTTACGAAGATCCACGGACCAGCACGCCGGGCCTGGGCCTGCTGCTGTGGATGCAGAAAGTCTACGGCGATAAGGCGCCGGAAGCGTGGCAGAAGCTGGCCGCCAAAACCGTCACCGTGACCAAAGGCTGGAGCGAAGCCTATGGCCTGTTCCTGAAAGGCGAAAGCGATCTGGTGCTGAGCTACACCACCTCCCCGGCCTACCACATTATCGCCGAGAAGAAAGACAACTATGCTGCGGCTGATTTTGCGGAAGGGCACTATCTGCAGGTGGAAGTGGCCGCGCGTACCGCCGCCAGCAAACAGCCGGAACTGGCCGAGAAGTTCCTGAAGTTTATGGTTTCACCGGCATTCCAGAATGCCATTCCAGCGGGCAACTGGATGTATCCGATCACCAGCGTTGCGCTGCCCACTGGTTTTGAGCAGCTGACCAAGCCGAAAACCTCGCTGGAGTTTACGCCGCAGCAGGTCGCCGCGCAGCGTGCCGCATGGGTAAGTGAATGGCAACGCGCCGTCAGCCGTTAATTCCCGGCTGGTTACTCCCCGGATTGCTCGCCGCCGTCGTGATGGTGGCGGTCAGTCTGGGAGCCTTTCTTGCGCTGTGGTTTAACGCACCGGAGAGCGACCTGCTCGCCCTCTGGCACGACAGCTACCTCTGGCACGTTATCCGGTTCTCCTTCTGGCAGGCGTCTCTTTCTGCCCTGCTGTCGGCGATCCCGGCTATTTTTCTTGCTCGCGCGCTCTATCGGCGGCGTTTCCCCGGCAGGCAGGCCCTGCTGCGCCTGTGCGCCATGACGCTGATCCTGCCCGTGCTGGTTGCGGTATTTGGTATTCTGAGCGTTTACGGTCGTCAGGGCTGGCTGGCCTCGCTGTTCGGCCAGCTTGGTATTGAGTGGTCATTCTCGCCTTACGGACTGCAGGGCATTCTACTGGCGCACGTGTTTTTCAATATGCCGATGGCAACGCGCCTCTTTTTGCAGGCGCTGGAGAACATTCCCGGCGAGCAGCGGCAGATTGCCGCCCAGCTCGGCATGCGCGGCTGGTCGTTCTTCCGTTTTGTCGAATGGCCGTGGCTGCGCCGCCAGCTCCCGCCCGTGGCGGCATTAATCTTTATGCTCTGCTTTGCCAGCTTTGCCACCGTGCTGTCACTTGGCGGCGGGCCGCAGGCCACCACCATTGAGCTGGCGATTTACCAGGCGCTGAGTTACGACTACGATCCCGGTCGCGCCGCGCTGCTGGCGATAGTCCAGATGGCGTGCTGTCTGGTGCTGGTGCTGTTGAGCCAGCGGCTGAGTAAAGCCATTCCCGCAGGTAGTCATCAAATAACCGGCTGGCGCGATCCGCAGGACAGCCTGCACAGCCGCATCAGCGATGTTATCCTGATCGCGCTGGCGCTGCTGCTGCTGCTGCCGCCGCTGCTGGCCGTTATCGTTGACGGCCTGAACCTCAATCTTATGTCCGTCCTACAACAGCCCGTTCTCTGGCAGGCGACCTGGACCTCGGTACGCATAGCGCTGGCTGCCGGACTGCTGTGCGTTATGCTGACCATGATGCTGCTGTGGAGCAGCCGTGAGCTCTACGCCCGCCAGGCGCAAAAAGCCGGACAAATGCTGGAGCTGACGGGCATGCTGATCCTGGCGATGCCGGGCATCGTGCTGGCAACGGGCTTCTTTTTACTGTTTAACAGCACCTTCGGCCTGCCGGAAAGGGCCGATGGCATTGTGATTTTCACCAACGCCTTAATGGCCATCCCCTACGCGCTCAAGGTGCTGGAAAACCCGATGCGCGACGTCAACAGCCGCTACGGTTTACTGTGTCAGTCGCTGGGCATGCAGGGCTGGCAGCGGCTGAAGGTAGTCGAACTGCGCGCGCTAAAACGCCCGCTGGCGCAGGCGCTGGCCTTTGCCTGCGTGCTCTCTATTGGAGACTTTGGCGTCGTGGCGCTGTTCGGCAATGACGATTTCCGCACGCTGCCTTACTGGCTTTATCAGCAAATTGGCTCTTACCGCAGTCAGGATGGCGCGGTTACCGCGCTGTTACTGCTGCTGCTGTGCTTTGCCTTATTTACCGTTATCGAAAAACTCCCGGGGCGTGATGTTAAAACTGACTGATGTAACCTGGCTCTATCAGCATCTGCCGATGCGCTTCACGCTCTCCGTTCAGCAGGGCGAGCGGATTGCGGTGCTTGGCCCAAGCGGTGCCGGGAAAAGCACCTTGCTCAATTTGATCGCCGGCTTTCTGCAACCTGCCAGCGGGTCGATAGCCATCGATAATCGTGATTTCACCAACGCCCCTCCGGCTAAACGTCCTGTGTCGATGCTGTTTCAGGAAAATAACCTCTTCACCCATCTGACGGTGCGGCAAAACATCGCGCTGGGAATGCATCCGGGGCTCAGGCTGAACGATGCCCAACGCGAAAAACTTGAAGTGATTGCCGGACAGATGGGGATCACCGAATTTATCGACAGGCTGCCGGGCGAGCTCTCCGGCGGCCAGCGTCAGCGCGTGGCGCTGGCGCGTTGTCTGGTGCGCGAGCAGCCGCTTCTGCTGCTGGATGAGCCCTTCTCGGCGCTCGATCCCGCGCTGCGTCAGGAGATGCTCGCCCTGGTGCAGGAGGTCTGCCAGCGCCAGCAGCTGACGATGCTGATGGTTTCGCACAGTATTGAGGATGCAGCACGGATTGCGCCGAGATCGGTGGTCGTTGCCGAAGGGCGGATTGCATGGGATGGGAAGACGGAAGAGCTGCTCAGTGGTCAAGCGGGGGCGTCTTCACTGTTGGGCATTCGTGCGGTCTGATGCCCTCACCCTTGCCCTCTCCCACTGGGAGAGGGCAATAGTCCTTAACGACTGACCACTTTTAACAAAATCTCACCGTACACCGGCATCAGCGGGTGACGAATCAGCGCGACCAGGGCTACCGCAGCCACACCCAGCGTCAGCGGAGCCAGCCAGAGCAGGCGAGTACGCGGGAGGTAGCGCGTCAGGCGATCGACACTGGCTTTCGCGCTGCGCCACAGTCGCCAGCAGAGCCAGACCGCCAGCCACAGCAGCAGCGCCGTGCCCAGCAGCAACCACTTAAACTCACCGCTTTGCATCCCGTCAGGAATATCTATCGCCGCCCCTGCGAGGATCCCCGGCAGGAAGTAGAACGGCGGCCAGAAGACGCAGCCGATAATGTTCGGCACCACGAATTTCGCGACGGGCAGATCCAGCATCCCGGCCACCATCGGCACCAGCGGACGCGTTGGCCCGACAAAGCGCCCGACGAGGATAGTAAACATGCTGTGCTGATGCAGCGCATGCTCGGTTTTATCCAGCAAGGCTTTGTTCTTTTTCATGAACGACCAGCGGTGCAGCGGCTTTTTAAAGCGCCAGCCCAGCCAGAAGGAGATCCAGTCGCCAAGCAGGCAGCCGATAATCCCGGCCAGCCACGCCTGCCAGAAATTAACCTCGCCGCTGCCAATCAGCGCACCAAGCCCTGCCATCATTACGGTGCCGGGCAGGATTAACCCGACGAGCGCCAGTGATTCCAGAAACGCCACCAGCGCCACGGCGATGAGCGAGTACATAACGGACTGGGTAATAAAGTGTTCCAGCAATGCCTGCATAACTATTCCGGTCAGAAAACGAATCAGCGATTCTGCTTAGCGCCCCGCACCGCGTCAAGGCAACAATTGTCTGAATAGTTTACAGGTTGCTTCCCGCATTCACCTGCTTGTTTATCTTTTTTTACCGTTTATTCACATCCCGCGCGGAATTCACTCGGGCTGGCACCGGTGCATTTTTTAAATACCCGGGAGAAATAGAGCTGGTCCTCAAAGCCCACGTTGCGCCCCACGGTGGCGATGGGCATCCGGGTGGTGCTGAGCAGCAGCTTCGCCTGGCTGATGCGCTGATCCTCGCGCCAGCTCAGTACGCTGACGCCCAGCTGCTGGCGGAACAGATGCGACAGCCGCGACGGCGACAGGCAGACGTGCTGAGCAACGCTGGCGATATCAAACTGGCTATCGGCCAGGTGGTCGCTGATGTACTGGCAGGCGTCGCGCACGCGGTTATCCAGCGGCGGGTTAAGCGACTCGTTAATCGCCTCCATCCGCCGCAGCAGCAGCTGTTCAAGGAGGTTTATCGCCAGCAGTTCGGCATAGCGACCACCGGCCTGCCCCGCCTCGATAATCTGGGCAAAAAGCTCGCGAAACTGCGCAAGATGAACCTCGTCCGGGCGATAAAAACCGGTGTGCGCAAAAATTGCTGGCCAGGAAAGCCACTCCTGCCAGTAGGCGCGCGGACGGAAGTAAACCCACTGGTGATACCACTCTTTGGCATCCGGATGACGGCCATAGTGGTGGATCTCCCCCGGCGGGAACAGCAGGATATCCCCTGGGCGGCAGACAAACTGCTGGTCACCGTTCTTGATGATTCCTTCCCCTCGCACGGTGAGGTTGAGGATATACCCTTTCATCCCAAGCGGTCGGTCGACGTAAAAATCGAGATATCCCTCAGCCTCGATAGGGGTCAGTCCCGCCACAAGGTGCGCGTTAAACGAGTATCCCGGCAGCAGGGGATCGTTTTGCGTTTCGGCCATAGATTCAGTTCTCCCAAGGGTCCTGAAGGAAACCAATTGTCCATATCACTAAAAGCAGCTTAAAAATGGCCCGCGTAAAGATCTAAAAAGCATCACGCCGCTTTTACGTGCGCCATGTTTCAGCCTTTCCCCCTGATTTCTTCGCCAGAGCAAGCAGATAACCAGTAACAAAAGTGTCTATAAGTGCGGCAGAAATGTCCACATTGAATATTTGCACGGCGTCACACTTTCCGTTGTAACAGCAATTTAGTCCATAAGATTAGCGGATCCTGCCTGACGACTTTTTCCCCCAGTCTCTAATGTTCTTCCATACCTGTTTTTTCGATGGAGCAACACCATGGCAATTGCGATTGGCCTCGATTTTGGCAGCGATTCGGTTCGCGCGCTGGCAGTGGACTGTACGTCCGGCCAGGAGATAGCAACCAGCGTTGAGTGGTACCCGCGCTGGCAAGAGGGGCGCTACTGTGATGCGCCGAACAACCAGTTCCGCCACCACCCGCGTGACTATATCGAGTCGATGGAAGCGGCGATCAAAACCGTCCTGGCCGAACTGACTGACGCCCAGCGAGCTGAGATTGTGGGGATTGGCGTCGACAGCACCGGCTCCACGCCAGCCCCTGTGGATGCCGAAGGACGCGTGCTGGCGCTGCGCCCGGAGTTTGCCGACAACCCGAACGCCATGTTCGTGCTGTGGAAAGACCACACCGCCGTGGAAGAGGCCGAAGCCATTACGCGCTTATGCCATCAGCCCGGCAAAACAGACTACTCGCGCTACATCGGCGGGATTTACTCCAGCGAATGGTTCTGGGCCAAGATCCTCCACGTCACCCGTGCCGACGACTCCGTTGCGCAAGCTGCCGCGTCATGGGTTGAGCTGTGCGACTGGGTGCCTGCCCTGCTCTCCGGCACCACCCGCCCGCAGGATATCCGCCGCGGTCGCTGCAGCGCCGGGCATAAATCCCTGTGGCATGAAAGCTGGGGCGGCCTGCCTCCGGCAGCCTTCTTCGATGAACTCGACCCGATTATCAACAAGAGCCTGACATACCCGCTGTTTACCGACACCTTCACCGCCGATGTTCCCGTCGGCACCCTCTGCGAAGAGTGGGCGACGCGCCTCGGCCTGCCGCGAAACGTGGCGATCTCCGGCGGCGCCTTTGACTGCCATATGGGCGCCGTGGGCGCGGGCGCACAGCCAAACACGCTGGTCAAAGTCATCGGGACTTCCACCTGCGACATCCTGACGGCGGATAAAGCCACCGTCGGCGACCGCGCGGTAAAAGGCATCTGCGGGCAGGTTGACGGCAGCGTGGTGCCGGACTTCATCGGCCTGGAAGCCGGTCAGTCCGCGTTTGGTGATATCTACGCCTGGTTTGGCCGCGTGCTGGGCTGGCCGCTAGACCAGCTGGCGGCGGCGCATCCTGAACTGAAAACACAGATAGCCGAGAGCAAAAAGCAGCTCCTGCCGCAGCTCACCGAAGCCTGGGCAAAAAATCCGTCTCTCGATCACCTCCCGGTGGTGCTGGACTGGTTTAACGGCCGTCGTACGCCGTTCGCCAACCAGCGTCTGAAAGGGGTGATCGCGGATCTCAACCTGGCAACCGACGCGCCTGCGCTGTTCGGCGGCCTGATTGCCGCAACGGCCTTCGGCGCCCGCGCGATTATGGAGTGCTTCACCGGGCAGGGCATCGACGTGAATAACGTGATGGCGCTGGGCGGTATTGCCCGTAAAAACCCGGTGATCATGCAGGCCTGCTGCGACGTGCTGAACCGTCCGCTGCAGATTGTGGCCTCCGATCAGTGCTGCGCGCTGGGCGCGGCGATTTTCGCCGCCGTGGCCGCAGGGGTCCATGCGGATATCCCGACCGCGCAGCAGCATATGGCGAGCGCCGTCGAAAATACGCTCCAGCCGCGTGCCCAGCAGGCACAACGCTTTGAACAGCTTTATCAGCGCTACCAGCAATGGGCAAAAAGCGCCGAACTTCACTATCTCCCTGTCGCCGCCCCGGCCAAAAGCGCCGCGGACACTACGGCAACCCTGACCCATTAAGGACACGATGATGACCATTTTTAATAACTATGAAGTGTGGTTTGTGATTGGCAGCCAGCATCTGTACGGACCGGAAGCGCTGCAGCAGGTGACAAAACACGCGGAACACGTCGTTAACGCGCTGAATGCGGAAGCCAAGCTGCCGTGCAAACTGGTGCTGAAACCCCTGGGCACAACGCCGGACGAAATCACTCACATCTGCCGCGACGCCAACTACGACGATAAATGCGCCGGTCTGGTGGTGTGGCTGCACACCTTCTCCCCCGCAAAAATGTGGATCAACGGCCTGTCTATCCTCAACAAACCGCTGCTGCAGTTCCACACCCAGTTCAACGCCTCCCTGCCGTGGGACAGCATCGACATGGACTTTATGAACCTGAACCAGACCGCGCACGGCGGCCGCGAGTTCGGCTTCATCGGCGCGCGTATGCGTCAGCAGCATGCGGTGGTCACCGGCCACTGGCAGGATGGCAAAGCGCAACAACGTATCGGCTCCTGGATGCGCCAGGCGGTCTCTAAGCAGGATACCCGCCACCTGAAAGTGGTGCGTTTCGGCGACAACATGCGTGAAGTGGCGGTCACCGACGGCGACAAAGTGGCCGCGCAGATCAAGTTCGGCTTCTCCGTGAATACCTGGGCCGTGGGCGACCTGGTGCAGGTGGTGAATGAAATCAGCGATGGCGACGTGAGCGCGCTGGTGGACGAATACGAAAGCAGCTACCGCCTGACGCCTGCGGCACAAATCAACGGCGACAAGCGCCAGAACGTGCTGGACGCGGCGCGCATCGAGCTGGGCATGAAGCGCTTCCTGGAACAGGGCGGTTTCCACGCCTTTACCACCACCTTTGAAGATCTCCACGGTCTGAAACAACTGCCGGGTCTGGCAGTACAACGCCTGATGCAGCAGGGCTACGGCTTTGCGGGCGAAGGCGACTGGAAAACTGCCGCTCTGCTTCGCATCATGAAGGTGATGTCGACCGGTCTGCAGGGCGGCACCTCCTTTATGGAGGACTACACCTACCACTTCGAAAACGGCAACGATCTGGTGCTCGGCTCACACATGCTGGAAGTCTGCCCTTCCATCGCGGTAGAGGAAAAACCGATCCTGGACGTGCAGTACCTCGGTATTGGCGGTAAAGCCGATCCGGCGCGTCTGATCTTCAACACCCGCACGGGCCCGGCCATCAACGCCAGCCTGATCGATCTCGGCGATCGTTTCCGCCTGCTGGTGAACTGCGTCGATGCGGTTGAAACCCCACATTCTCTACCGAAACTGCCGGTCGCCAACGCCCTGTGGAAAGCACAGCCGGATCTGCCGACCGCTTCAGAAGCCTGGATCCTCGCAGGTGGCGCGCATCACACCGTCTTCAGCCACGCGCTGGATCTGAACGACATGCGTCAGTTTGCCGAGCTGCACGATATCGAGCTGACCGTGATTGATAACGATACCCGCCTGCCCGCCTTTAAGGACGCGCTGCGCTGGAATGAAGTCTATTACGGTTCAAAACGCTAAAGCACGGAATGCCCGGTGGCGCCGCGTTTACCGGGCCTACGATCCTGTAGGCCGGATAAGCGAAGCGCCATCCGGCACTGGAGACAACAATGTTAGAAGAGCTCAAACGCCAGGTGCTCGAAGCCAACCTGGCGCTGCCGAAACATAATCTGGTGACCCTGACCTGGGGCAACGTCAGCGCCGTTGACCGCGAAAAAGGCGTGTTCGTGATCAAGCCTTCCGGCGTCGATTACTCGGTAATGACCGCAGACGATATGGTCGTTGTCAGCATCGAAACGGGTGAAGTAGTGGAAGGGAACAAAAAGCCCTCCTCCGATACGCCAACCCACCGCCTGCTGTACCGCTCATTCCCGACCATCGGCGGTATCGTGCATACCCATTCGCGCCACGCCACCATCTGGGCGCAGGCGGGCCAGTCCATCCCGGCGACCGGCACCACCCACGCGGATTACTTTTACGGCACTATTCCCTGCACGCGTCTGATGACCGATGCAGAAATCAACGGCGAGTATGAGTGGGAAACCGGCAACGTGATCGTTGAAACCTTCGAAAAACGGGGAATCGACGCGGCGCAAATGCCCGGCGTGCTGGTGCACTCCCACGGCCCGTTTGCCTGGGGGAAAAACGCAGAAGACGCGGTGCATAACGCCATCGTGCTCGAAGAGATCGCCTATATGGGGATCTTCTGTCGCCAGCTGGCGCCGCAGCTGCCGGATATGCAGCAAACCCTGCTGGATAAGCATTACCTGCGCAAGCACGGCGCGAAGGCCTACTACGGGCAGTAAACTGTATATAAACCCAGCATTAAAATCTTAACCAGGCTATAATCAGGCCTGGTTTTGTTTTCTGGGATAACGGCGTGGCGCAGGCGCAAGAAGGCTTTTTACTGACCCGACACTGGCGGGATACCCCTCAGGGCACCGAGGTCGCGTTCTGGCTGGCGACGGACAACGGTCCGCTGCACGTTACGCTCCCCCCGCAGGAATCCGTGGCTTTTATTCCGGAAGCGCACGTCGAAAAAGTGAAAGAGCTGCTGCGCGGCGAAAACGGCTGGCGCATCACTCCGCTTGAGCTAAAAGATTTCCACCGTCAGCCGGTTTACGGCCTCTACTGTCGCGCCCATCGTCAGCTGATGCGCTATGAAAAACTGCTGCGCGAAGCAGACGTGACGCTCTACGAAGCGGATATCCGCCCACCGGAACGCTTTCTGATGGAGCGGTTTATTACCGCGCCCGTCTGGGTGGACGGCACCGCGCATAACGGCAGCCTCGTTAATGCGCGGCTGAAGCCGAACCCGCACTACCGCCCGCCGCTGAAGTGGGTATCACTGGATATCGAAACCACCCGCCACGGCGAACTGTACTGCATCGGTCTGGAAGGCTGCGGCGATCGGGTTGTCTATATGCTCGGGCCGCCGAATGGTAATGCCTCCGCGCTGGATTTCCGGCTTGAGTACGTCAACAGCCGCCCGCAGCTGCTGGAAAAGCTTAACCAGTGGTTTGCCGACTACGATCCCGACGTCCTGATCGGCTGGAACGTGGTGCAGTTCGACCTGCGCGTGCTGCAAAAGCACGCCGAGCGTTACCGCATTCCGCTGATGCTCGGGCGCGGCAACAGCGAGCTGGAATGGCGCGAGCACGGTTTTAAGAACGGCGTCTTCTTCGCACAGGCGAACGGGCGCCTGATTATCGACGGCATTGAGGCGCTGAAATCCGCCTTCTGGAACTTCTCTTCATTTTCCCTCGAAGCGGTGGCGCAGGAGCTGCTTGGTGAAGGTAAATCCATCGACAACCCCTGGGACAGAATGGACGAGATTGACCGGCGCTTTAACGAAGACAAACCGGCGCTCGCCACCTATAACCTGAAAGACTGCGAGCTGGTCACGCAGATATTCCATAAAACCGAGATTATGCCGTTCCTGCTGGAGCGCGCGACGGTGAACGGCCTGGCAGCTGACAGACACGGCGGTTCCGTGGCGGCTTTCAGCCACCTCTATTTTCCGCGGATGCACCGGGCAGGATACGTCGCCCCCAACCTTGGGGACGTGCCGCCGCAGGCCAGCCCCGGCGGATATGTCATGGACTCCCGGCCAGGATTGTATGACTCCGTTCTGGTGCTGGACTATAAAAGCCTCTACCCGTCGATAATTCGCACCGTCCTGATCGATCCCGTCGGGCTGGTTGAGGGCCTGGCCCAGCCGGATGATGAACACAGCACCGAAGGCTTCCTCGGCGCACGCTTCTCGCGGGAAAAACACTGTCTGCCTGAGATAGTGGGAAACATCTGGCACGGCCGAGATGAGGCCAAGCGCCACGGCAACAAGCCGCTATCGCAGGCGCTGAAAATCATCATGAACGCCTTTTACGGCGTGCTGGGCACCAGCGCCTGCCGCTTCTTTGACCCGCGGCTGGCGTCGTCGATCACCATGCGCGGACACGAGATCATGCGCCAGACTAAAGCGCTGATTGAGTCCCGGGGCTATGACGTCATCTACGGCGACACGGACTCCACCTTTGTATGGCTTAAGGGCACTCATTCAGAAGAAGACGCCGCGCAAATCGGTAAAGGGCTGGTCGCCTTCGTGAACGACTGGTGGCAGGAACATCTGCAGAAAGCGCGCTTAACCAGCGCGCTGGAGCTTGAATTTGAAATCCATTTTGCCCGCTTCTTAATGCCCACCATCCGCGGTACCGATCAGGGCAGCAAGAAGCGCTATGCCGGGCTGATTCAGGAAGGCGACGCGCAGCGGATGGTCTTTAAAGGGCTCGAGACAGTGCGTACCGACTGGACGCCGCTGGCCCAGCAGTTCCAGCAGACGCTTTATCTGCGGGTGTTCCGCAATGAGCCGTATCAGGACTACGTGCGCGAGACGATAGCCAGCCTGATGGCGGGCGAACTTGACGCGCAGCTGGTGTATCGCAAGCGTCTGCGCCGTCCGCTGGCGGAGTACCAGCGTAACGTTCCTCCGCACGTCCGCGCCGCGCGCCTGGCGGATGAAGAAAACGTCCGCCGCGGCCGCGCGCCGCAGTATCAGAATCGGGGGACCATCAAATACGTCTGGACGATTAACGGCCCGGAACCTGTGGATTATCAGCACTCGCCTCTGGATTATGAACACTATTTGACGCGTCAGCTTCAGCCGGTTGCCGACGGAATTTTGCCCTTCATCGACGATGATTTTGCTACACTGGTTACAGGGCAACTTGGCCTATTTTGACGCGTGACGAAATGGCTGCCATCCAGTACCATAGCGCCCTTTCCATTCCCGGACCCATTTTTCGATGACCGTTTTTTCTGACGGTAGTCGAACTATTGCCTGCAATTAAAGATTAGAGCCGAACAACTATGCCTTTTACACTTGGTCAACGCTGGATCAGCGATACAGAAAGCGAACTTGGATTAGGAACCGTCGTAGCAATCGATACGCGTATGGTTACCCTCCTCTTCCCTGCCACCGGTGAAAACCGTCTGTACGCTCGCAATGACTCCCCTGTAACCCGCGTGATGTTTAATCCGGGTGACACCGTGACCAGCCATGACGGCTGGCAGCTCAAGATTGAAGACGTAAAAGAAGAGAATGGACTGCTCGCCTACATCGGGACTCGCCTGGATACCGACGAGTCAAATGTCATCCTGCGTGAAGTGTTGCTCGACAGCAAGCTGGTGTTCAGCAAGCCGCAGGACCGCCTGTTTGCCGGGCAAATCGACCGTATGGATCGCTTCTCCCTGCGCTATCGCGCGCGTAAGTTCCAGAGTGAACAGTACCGCATGCCGTGGAGCGGCCTGCGCGGCCAGCGCACCAGCCTGATCCCCCACCAGCTGAACATCGCCCATGACGTGGGCCGTCGTCACGCGCCGCGCGTGCTGCTGGCAGATGAGGTGGGCCTGGGTAAAACCATTGAAGCGGGCATGATCCTGCATCAACAGCTGCTTTCCGGCGCTGCCGAACGCGTGCTGATTGTGGTGCCAGAAACCCTGCAGCACCAGTGGCTGGTTGAAATGCTGCGCCGCTTTAACCTGCGTTTCTCCCTGTTCGACGACGAACGCTATGCCGAAGCGCAGCATGATGCGGACAACCCTTTTGAAACCGAACAGCTGGTGATCTGTTCCCTGGACTTCGTGCGCCGCAGCAAGCAGCGTCTAGAGCACCTGTGCGATGCCGAGTGGGATTTGATGGTGGTCGACGAAGCGCACCACCTGGTCTGGAGTGAAGACGCGCCGAGCCGCGAATATATGGCTATCGAGCAGCTTGCCGAGCGCGTGCCTGGCGTCCTGCTGCTGACCGCAACGCCGGAACAGCTGGGTCTGGAAAGCCACTTCGCCCGTCTGCGCCTGCTCGATCCAAACCGTTTCCACGACTTCGGGCAGTTTGTGGAAGAACAGAATAACTACCGTCCGGTTGCGGATGCCGTCGCGCTGCTGCTGGCGGGCAAGCGTCTTTCTGATGATGAACTCAACACCCTGAGCGATCTGATTGGCGAGCAGGATATCGAGCCGCTGCTGCAGGCCGCTAACAGCGACAGCGAGAACGCGGAATCCGCGCGTAAAGAACTTATCGACATGCTGATGGATCGCCACGGCACCAGCCGCGTCCTGTTCCGTAACACCCGTAACGGTGTGAAAGGGTTCCCGAAACGCGAGCTGCACACCATCAAGCTGCCGCTGCCGACGCAATATCAGACGGCCATTAAAGTTTCCGGCATTATGGGCGCGCGCAAAACGCAGGAAGAGCGCGCTCGCGACATGCTCTACCCGGAACAAATCTACCAGGAATTTGAAGGCGATACCGGCACCTGGTGGAACTTCGATCCGCGCGTAGAGTGGCTGATGGGCTACCTGACCGCGCACCGTTCCCAGAAGGTGCTGGTGATCTGCGCCAAGGCGGCCACCGCGCTGCAGCTGGAGCAGGTCCTGCGCGAGCGCGAAGGCATTCGCGCCGCCGTGTTCCACGAAGGCATGTCCATCGTTGAACGCGACCGCGCCGCAGCGTGGTTTGCCGAAGAGGACAGCGGCGCTCAGGTTATGCTTTGCTCTGAAATCGGTTCTGAAGGCCGTAACTTCCAGTTCGCCAGCAACCTGGTGATGTTCGATCTGCCGTTTAATCCCGATCTGCTGGAGCAGCGTATCGGCCGTCTGGACCGTATCGGTCAGGCCCATGATATTCAGATCCACGTGCCGTATCTGGAAAAAACGGCCCAGTCCGTGCTGGTGCGCTGGTTCCACGAAGGTCTGGACGCGTTTGAACATACCTGCCCGACGGGCCGCACCATTTACGATCAGGTGCATGGCGATCTGATCGGCTACCTGGCCGCGCCGGAAAACACCGACGGCTTTGACGATCTGATTAAGTCCTGTCGTGAGAAGCACGACGCGCTAAAAGCGCAGCTGGAACAGGGCCGCGACCGCCTGCTTGAGATCCACTCCAACGGCGGTGAAAAAGCGCAGGCGCTTGCCGAAAGTATTGAAGAACAAGATGATGACACCAGTCTGATCAGCTTCTCCATGAACCTGTTCGACATCGTCGGCATCAACCAGGACGACCGCGGCGAGAACCTGATTGTCCTGACCCCGTCCGATCACATGCTGGTTCCGGATTTCCCGGGCTTGCCGGAAGATGGCTGTACCATCACCTTCGAGCGTGATGTGGCGCTGTCCCGCGAAGATGCCCAGTTTATCACCTGGGAACACCCGCTGATCCGTAACGGGCTGGACCTGATCCTCTCCGGCGATACCGGCAGCAGCACCATCTCCCTGTTGAAGAACAAGGCGCTGCCGGTGGGTACCCTGCTGCTAGAGCTGATCTACGTTGTGGAAGCGCAGGCGCCGAAACAGCTTCAGCTCAACCGCTTCCTGCCGCCAACACCTGTCCGCCTGCTGCTGGACAAAAACGGTACGAACCTGGCGGGACAGGTTGAATTCGAGAGCTTCAACCGACAGCTGAGCGCGGTGAACCGCCATACCGGCAGCAAGCTGGTTAACGCGGTCCAGCAGGACGTGCATGCCATTCTCCAGCAGGGTGAAACCCAGATTGAAAAAGCGGCCAGAGCGCTGATTGACGCCGCGCGCAGTGAAGCCGACGAGAAACTGTCTGCAGAGCTGTCGCGTCTGGAGGCGTTGAAGGCCGTGAACCCGAACATCCGTGACGACGAGCTGGCGGCGATTGAAAGCAACCGTCAGCAGGTGCTGGAAAGCCTGGATCAGGCAAGCTGGCGCCTGGATGCCCTGCGTCTTATCGTTGTGACGCATCAGTAAACGGAGCGCAAGATGGTGATGGAGCCGTACAATCCGCCGCAGGATCCCTGGCTGGTCATTCTGTATCAGGATGAACACATTATGGTGGTCAACAAGCCCAGCGGGCTGTTGTCCGTGCCGGGTCGTCTGGACGAGCACAAAGACAGCGTGATGACGCGCATTCAGCGCGATTATCCTCAGGCGGAGTCTGTCCATCGCCTGGACATGGCGACCAGCGGCGTGATTGTGGTGGCGCTGAACAAAGCGGCGGAACGCGAGCTGAAGCGCCAGTTCCGCGAGCGCGAGCCGAAGAAGCAGTATGTCGCCCGCGTCTGGGGTCACCCGGCGCAGGCCGAAGGGCTGGTGGATTTACCGCTGATCTGCGACTGGCCGAACCGGCCAAAGCAGAAGGTGTGTTATGAAAGCGGCAAGGCCGCGCAGACCGAGTATGAAGTGCTTGAGTACGCGCCGGATAATACCGCGCGCGTCCTGCTAAAGCCGATTACCGGACGCTCGCACCAGCTGCGCGTGCATATGCTTGCGCTGGGTCATCCGATTCTGGGCGACAGGTTTTACGCGCCGCCTGAAGCGCTGGCCTTAGCGCCACGTCTGCAGCTGCACGCGCAGACGCTCACCATCACCCATCCGGCCTTCGGTAACGCGATGACGTTTAAAGCCCCGGTGGACTTCTAAGAAAAAGCCCGACATCGTCGGGCTTTTTCTATTTGAAACCTTTCTTCTCTTTAATCAGTTCGTACGCTTTCTGAATTTCCTGCGCTTTTTGCTTTGCCATCTCCATCATTTCTGGCGGTAAGCCTTTCGCGACCAGCTTGTCCGGATGGTGCTCGCTCATAAGCTTACGATAGGCACGTTTGATCGTGGTCTGATCGTCAGAGGGCTTAACGCCAAGCACATTGCAGGCATCTTCCAGCGTTGGACCACGCTGCGCCTGCTGCCAGGCACCGCCGGACGACTGCTGGTGATAGCCACCGCCAAACTGTGCCCCGCCCTGCATCATGCGCAGGAACTGGTCGAACTGCATGCGGGAGATGCCCAGCTCTTCCGCAATGACGTACAGCACGTCACGTTCATTAGGGTGTAGTGAACCGTCCGCGAAGGCCGCCTGGATTTGAATTTCCAGAAACATCCGAATTAAATCAAAACGTCCAAAACAGATGCTGCGGAACTGACGCATTTTTTCGCGAAGCGGATAGTTATCGGATTTCCCGATGCGAAACGCATTTTGCGCTTCCAGACGGGAGTCGCCGTGCAGGTTCATGCGATCCATAAAAACGCTGGCAATCTGAATATCGGCTTCTGTGACACGCCCTTTGGATTTGGTTAAGTGCCCCATGACCTCAAAGGTGGTGGAGAAAAAGAGTGACTGACGCTCGCGCTGATTGGCAAACCAGGCCATTTTGCGGCTGCGCGCCTTATCAAACATATGGCCAATAATAAGCCCCAGCACAATTCCCCAGAACCCGGCACCCATGATGATGGCGAACGCAACGCCGATTATTTTACCCCAATACTGCATATACTCCCCGGATAGTCATATTCCTTGCCGACGCAACGTCATCATCACTGTGTTCAAGTCACGGTCAATTGAAGGACATCGCCTATAATTTGCTTTATCATACTCGTCATTCGATAGCGAGCCTAACACTCTGGCACGCAAACGGGCAGGATTAACGCTGGTACTGCGCAGATGAGTAAGATAGTCTCTGAGCGTTTATAAGCCGTAGCCACTGATGACGGAACAATAAAATACAACGTATGAAAAAACGTATCCCCACCCTCCTGGCCACAATGATTGGCTCAGCCCTGTACAGTCAACAGGGTCTGGCGGCCGATCTCGCCTCGCAGTGTATGCTTGGCGTCCCAAGCTATAATCGCCCACTGGTGAGTGGCGATACAAATAGCTTGCCGGTAACCATTACTGCCGACAGTTCAAAAGGGACTTACCCTGACAATGCCACGTTTACGGGCAATGTCGATATTAACCAGGGCAATAGCCGCCTGCAGGCAGATGAAGTGCAGCTGCACCAGAAACAACCGGAAGGTGCGGCCGAGCCGGTACGAACGGTGGATGCGCTGGGTAATGTGCACTATGACGACAATCAGGTCATCCTGAAAGGTCCGAAAGCCTGGTCAAACCTGAATACGAAAGATACCAACGTCTGGAAAGGTGATTACCAGATGGTGGGTCGCCAGGGGCGCGGTGACGCAGACCTGATGAAACAGCGCGGTGAAAACCGCTATACGATCCTGGAAAACGGTACGTTCACGTCATGTCTGCCGGGTTCAAATACCTGGAGCGTGGTCGGGAGCGAGGTTATCCATGACCGCGAAGAACAGGTCGCAGAGATCTGGAACGCCCGCTTCAAGCTGGGTCCGGTGCCCATATTCTATAGCCCTTATCTGCAGCTTCCCGTGGGTGACAAACGTCGCTCCGGTTTCCTGATCCCGAATGCCAAATACAGCACCACGAACTACTTTGAGTTCTACCTGCCGTATTACTGGAACATCGCGCCAAACATGGATGCGACGATCACGCCGCACTATATCCACAAGCGCGGCAACATCATGTGGGAGAATGAGTTCCGCTATCTGACCCAGGCTGGTGCGGGTCTGATGGAGCTGGATTATCTGCCGTCGGATAAAGTTTTCCAGGACGAGCATCCAACCGAAGGCGATAAGCACCGCTGGATGTATTTCTGGCAGCATTCCGGGGTGATGGACAAGGTCTGGCGTTTCAACGTCAACTACACCAAAGTCAGTGACCCGAACTACTTCAATGATTTCTCATCCAAATACGGTTCGAGTACCGATGGCTATGCCACACAGATTTTCAGCGTTGGCTACGCGGTTCAGAACTTCGATGCGACGGTAACCAACAAACAGTTCCAGGTATTCTCCAGCCAGACGGCAAGTACCTATGGCGCCGAGCCTCAGCTGGACGTTAACTGGTACCAGAATGACGTGGGTCCGTTCGACACTCGTATTTATGGCCAGGCCGTGCATTTTGTGAACACCAATTCCAATATGCCGGAAGCCACCCGTGTTCACCTGGAGCCCGTTATCAACTTGCCATGGTCGAATGACTGGGCAAGCCTGAATACGGAAGCCAAGCTGATGGCGACCCATTATCAGCAAAAAAATATTGATGATTACAATACCAGCAACAACGCCCATCTTGAGGAATCCGTAAACCGTACGCTTCCGCAGTTCAAAATGGACGGTAAGCTGATCTTCGAACGCAATATGGCACTTCTGGCGGATGGCTATACCCAGACGCTGGAGCCACGTATGCAGTACCTGTACGTGCCTTATCGCGACCAGAGCAACATCAATAACTATGACTCCTCTTTACTGCAATCTGACTATAGCGGCCTGTTCCGCGATCGTACCTACGGCGGCCTTGACCGCATCGCCTCAGCGAACCAGTTAACGACCGGGGTCACATCGCGCGTTTATGATGACGCTGCCGTTGAACGTTTTAACGTTTCTGTTGGTCAAATCTACTATTTCACCGAGTCTCGCACGGGCGATGACAATATTAAGTGGGAGAAAGATAACAAGACAGGTTCGCTGATTTGGGCTGGTGACACCTACTGGCGTATGACCGATCGTTGGGGTCTGCGCGGCGGCGTCCAATATGACACCCGTCTCGACAATATCGCCAACAGTACGGCGGCGATTGAGTATCGCCGGGATGAAGATCGTATGGTGCAGTTGACCTATCGTTATGCCAGCCCGGAATATATTCAGGCGACGCTACCGAACTATGGTACTGCCGAGCAGTATAAAGACGGTATTTCGCAGGTGGGTGGCGCAGCGAGTTGGCCAATCGCCGACCGCTGGTCAATCGTAGGCGCGTACTACTTCGACACTAACGCCAATAAAGCTGCTGACCAGATGGTGGGCCTGCAGTATAACTCCTGCTGTTACGCGCTGCGTCTCGGCTACGAACGTAAGCTTAACGGCTGGGAAAACAATCAGAGCAAATACGATAACGTGATTGGCTTTAACTTCGAGTTACGCGGCCTGAGTTCCAACTACGGCCTGGGTACTCAGAAAATGCTGCGCTCGAATATTCTGCCGTACAGTAGCGCCTTGTAATGTGCTTGATTTGCAACGTAATCCGCTTTGCGGTTAATTGAAATGGAAAAAGTATGAAGAACTGGAAAACGCTGCTGCTCGGTGTCGCTATGGTTGCGAATACCAGCTTCGCCGCCCCCCAGGTTGTTGATAAAGTCGCTGCTGTGGTTAACAACGGCGTCGTGCTTGAAAGTGACGTTGACGGTCTGATGAAATCGGTGAAGCTCAATTCGGGTGAAGCCGGTCAACAGCTTCCGGATGACGCCACGCTGCGCCACCAGATCCTGGAGCGTCTGATCATGGATCAGATCGTTCTGCAGATGGGGCAGAAAATGGGTGTGAAGATCACTGACGAGCAGCTCGATCAGGCGATCGCTAACATCGCGAAGCAGAACAATATGTCTTTAGACCAGATGCGCAGCCGTCTGGCCTATGACGGCATCAGCTACGCCACCTACCGTAATCAGATCCGTAAAGAGATGCTGATTTCGGAAGTGCGTAACAACGAAGTGCGTCGCCGCGTGACTATCCTGCCTCAGGAAGTGGACGCGCTGGCAAAACAGGTGGGTAACCAGAACGATGCGAGCACAGAGCTGAACCTGAGCCACATCCTGATCCCACTGCCAGAGAACCCAACTTCCGATCAGGCTGCGGAAGCTGAAAGCCAGGCGCGTTCTATTGTCGAACAGGCGCGTAACGGCGGAGACTTTGGCAAGCTGGCTATCACCTACTCCGCTGACCAACAGGCGCTGAAAGGCGGCCAGATGGGCTGGGGACGTATTCAGGAGCTGCCATCCATCTTTGCTCAGGCGCTGAGCACGGCGAAGAAAGGGGATATAGTGGGTCCAATCCGTTCAGGCGTGGGCTTCCACATTCTGAAGGTGAACGATCTGCGTGGCCAGAGCCAAAATATCTCCGTCACCGAAGTTCACGCTCGCCACATTCTTCTGAAACCGTCACCGATCATGACTGACGATCAGGCGCGTGCGAAGCTGGAACAGATTGCAGCAGACATTAAGAGCGGTAAAACCTCTTTTGAGAAGGCAGCAAAAGAGTTCTCTCAGGATCCAGGCTCTGCTAACCAGGGCGGCGATCTGGGCTGGGCGGCTGCGGATATTTACGATCCTGCCTTCCGCGATGCGTTGATGAAGCTGAACAAAGGCCAGATCAGCGCGCCGGTCCACTCTTCGTTTGGCTGGCATCTGATCGAGCTGATGGACACCCGTAACGTTGATAAAACGGATGCGGCACAGAAAGACAGAGCCTACCGTATGCTGTTTAACCGTAAGTTCTCTGAAGAAGCAGCCACCTGGATGCAGGAACAACGCGCCAGCGCATACGTGAAAATTCTGAGCAACTAATGAAACAGCATCGTGTTGTGATCACGCCCGGCGAACCCGCCGGGATTGGGCCTGACCTCGTTGTCCAGCTCGCCCAGCGCAGCTGGCCTGTAGAACTGGTTGTCTGCGCCGATGCAACACTGTTACAAGACCGGGCAACGCTGCTCGGTCTGCCTTTAACGCTTATCCCTTACGTTGAAGGCCAACAGCCTGCACCGCAGCAAGCCGGTACACTCACCCTTCTTTCTGTTCCGCTTCGTACACCGGTTATTCCGGGACAACTCAGCACGGAAAACGGCCACTATGTCGTGGAAACCCTGGCGCGCGCCTGCGACGGTTGCCTGAAGGGCGAATTTGCCGCCCTGATTACCGGTCCCGTCCATAAAGGCGTCATCAACGAAGCGGGTATACCGTTTACCGGGCATACGGAGTTCTTCGAAGAGCGCTCACGTAGCCCGAAAGTGGTGATGATGCTGGCGACGGAGGAAATGCGCGTTGCGCTGGTGACCACCCATCTGCCGATCAAAGCCATTCCGGATGCGATCACCCCTGAACTCCTGCGCGAGATCATCGGGATTTTGCACCACGATCTGCAGACAAAGTTTGGGATACCGCAGCCGCATGTGCTGGTCTGTGGCCTGAATCCGCACGCCGGCGAAGGCGGGCACATGGGCACCGAAGAGATCGACACCATTATTCCGGTGCTCAACGAAATGCGGGCGAAGGGGATGAACCTCAGCGGGCCGCTCCCTGCAGATACTCTTTTCCAGCCGAAATACCTGGATAATGCCGACGCAGTGCTCGCGATGTACCACGATCAGGGCCTGCCCGTGCTAAAATACCAGGGCTTTGGCCGCGGGGTGAATATCACCCTCGGTTTACCCTTTATTCGAACGTCCGTTGACCATGGTACTGCGCTGGATCTGGCAGGCCAAGGGAAAGCGGATGTCGGCAGTTTTATTACGGCGCTTAATCTCGCCATCAAAATGATTGTTAATACTCAATGACTAATCGAGTCCATCAGGGCCACTTAGCCCGTAAACGTTTCGGGCAAAACTTCCTTAACGATCAGTTCGTGATCGAAAGCATTGTCTCGGCTATTAATCCGCAAAAAGGTCAGGCGATGGTCGAAATCGGCCCGGGCCTTGCCGCGCTGACCGAGCCGGTAGGCGAACGCCTTGACGAGCTGACCGTCATCGAACTGGACCGCGATCTGGCCGCTCGCCTGCAAACGCACCCGTTCCTCGGGCCGAAGCTGACCATCTATCAGCAGGACGCCATGACCATGAACTTTGGCGAACTGTCGGAAAAAATGGGCCAGCCGCTGCGCGTCTTCGGCAACCTGCCGTACAACATCTCCACGCCACTCATGTTCCACCTCTTTAGCTATACTGATGCCATTGCCGACATGCACTTCATGTTGCAAAAAGAGGTTGTTAACCGTCTGGTTGCAGGCCCGAACAGTAAAGCGTATGGTCGTTTAAGCGTGATGGCACAATATTACTGCAACGTGATCCCGGTACTCGAAGTACCGCCGTCAGCGTTCACACCACCACCGAAAGTGGATTCAGCGGTTGTGCGCCTTGTACCGCACAAAACGAAACCGTATCCGGTTAAAGATCTGCGTGTACTGAGCCGCATTACCACTGAAGCCTTTAACCAGCGTCGTAAAACGATCCGTAACAGCCTCAGCAATTCCTTTACCGTTGAGGTGTTAGCCGAACTGGGAATCGACCCGGCAATGCGTGCGGAGAACATTTCCGTAGAGCAATACTGCAAGCTGGCTAATTACATCAGCGATAATGCGCCGCCGAAGGAGAGTTAAGCCATGATTGATTCGCCCCGCGTATGTGTCCATGTACAAAGCGTCTATGTTGAATCACAGTCATCACCGGACGAAGAACGTTTTGTCTTTGCTTACACCGTGACCATTCGCAATCTGGGGCGGACGCCCGTGCAGCTGCGCGGACGCTACTGGCTTATCACCAACGGCAATGGCCGCGAAATCGAAGTTCAGGGTGAAGGTGTGGTCGGTGAACAGCCCCACATCGCCCCTGGCGAAGAGTACCAGTACACCAGCGGCGCGGTGATTGAAACGCCGATGGGTACGATGCAGGGCCATTATGAAATGGTCGATGTCGATGGCAATGATTTCCGCGTTGCCATTCCCGTGTTCCGTCTCGCCGTAACCACACTTATTCATTAATCTAATGTCTACATATCTGATTGGCGACGTTCACGGTTGCTACGATGAACTGATCGCATTATTAAAACAGGTCGACTTTACGCCAGGACAGGACACGCTCTGGCTTACGGGCGATTTAGTCGCGCGTGGCCCCGGCTCCCTTGAAGTATTACGTTTCGTCAAATCGCTGGGCGACAGCGTCCGCATGGTGCTGGGCAATCACGATCTGCATCTGCTGGCGGTGTTCGCCGGGATCAGCCGCAACAAACCTAAAGATCGCCTCACTCCGCTGCTGGATGCGCCGGACGCGGACGATCTGATTAACTGGCTTCGCCGTCAGCCGCTGCTGCAGGTCGACGAGGAGAAAAAGCTGGTCATGGCGCATGCCGGGATCACCCCGCAATGGGATCTTGAGACGGCGAAAACCTGCGCGCGCGACGTTGAGGCGGTGCTGGCAAGCGACTCGTATCCTTTCTTCCTCGATGCCATGTACGGCGATATGCCGAACCACTGGAGCGAGGATCTCAGCGGTCTGGCCCGTCTACGCTTTATCACCAACGCCTTTACCCGCATGCGCTTCTGCTTCCCGAACGGACAGCTGGACATGTATTCCAAAGAGACGCCGGAAAGTGCGCCCGCTCCGCTGAAACCGTGGTTTGCCATTCCGGGGCCGGTGACAAGCGAGTACAGCGTGGTATTTGGTCACTGGGCGGCACTGGAAGGAAAAGGAACGCCGGGAGGGATTTACGGTCTGGATACCGGATGCTGCTGGGGCGGAGAGTTAACCTGTTTACGCTGGGAAGATAAAGCTTACTTTGTGCAGCCGTCCAACCGACAGCTGGACTTAGGAGAAGGCGAGGCAGTCGCCTCCTGATACGCTATTCCCTCTCCCGGCCGGGAGAGGGAAAATCACTTAACGACGTTCCAGAATCTCGAAGCAGTAGCTGTGGGAGTTCTGTGCATCCGCGTCGTGGAATTCACTGAATACCGATTCCCACTCGTCCGGATCGTAGTCCGGGAAATGAGTATCCCCTTCCACTTCTGCATCAATGTGGGTCAGATACAGCTTCTGCGCTTTTGGCAGGAACTGCTCGTACACGCGCCCACCGCCGATCACCATGATCTCTTCGGCATTGCCGCATGCAGCAATCGCCTCGTCGACTGATTTTACCCATTCGACGCGATCGTCAGTGCCCGGCTGGCTGCTGATAACAATATTCTTACGGCCCGGCAATGGACGACCAATCGACTCCCAGGTCAGGCGGCCCATCACTACCGGCTTGTTTAACGTAGTACGTTTAAACCATGCGAGATCGGCAGGCAGGTTCCACGGCATGGCATTTTCCATACCGATAACGCGGTCCACCGCCAGCGCTGCAATCAGACTGATCATTGAAAATTTCCCGGATGCAAAAAATTGCCGCCACTATACGGAAAGCTTAATCTTTCGTCGACTGGCGGCAGAGTAAAGATAAAGAAATTTTTTAATATTGCTGGCAACTCCACTTCACGCGGAAGGTTTACTCTCCGGTTCGTCAGACGGATCGCCGGTATGCTTGCCCTCTTCCGTGCCCTGCCAGCCGTGACGCTGGATCAGCGACAGGTGATTACGGTCCTCGTTAATGATTTCCGTCAGCATGGCGCTGGTGCGTTTAAACACCGCCGCGCGCTCGGTGGCCGTACTCCCGGCCATCGCCGCCATCTCTTCGACCATCTCGGTGTTAAAGCGGCGGAACAGGTCCGCCCGCTCGCGCGCTTCATACGCGCCGAGCCCCAGATTTTCCAGCGCCATACGGCCAGATTTCAGCGCGCCTTCGAAGGTTTCACGCTCAGGGGCTTCTACGCCCGCTTGCCTGAGACGGATATAATGATCCACATCGCGGGCACGGGAAATAATGGTCAGATCCGGGAAATGTTCTTTCGCCATTTCCACCATCTGCATGCTGGTCTCCGGATCGTCAATCGCGTTAATCAATACCTCCGCTTTGGCCGCACCGGCGGATTTCAATAGATCGACGCGGGTCGCATCGCCGTAAAATACCTTCATATCAAATTTACGCAGAGTATCGACATGGTCGGGGTCGTGATCGAGGATAACCATCTTCACCCCGCTGGACAGCAGCAGACGGCCAACGATCTGCCCGTAGCGGCCAAATCCGGCAATAATGACGCGCGGCTGTTCTTCGTCAATTTCATCGGCTTCGCGCTCCTGCTCGCTACCCGATTTTTCCAGACGCGTCAGCACCACCAGCAGAACGGGCGTTGCGGCCATCGAGAGCGCGACCGCCAGCGTCAGCGCTTTCGCCCACTCGGGATCGAGCACGTTTGCCATCTGCGCAGCGCCAAAAACCACAAACGCAAATTCGCTCCCCTGCCCCAGCAGAACCGCAAACCAGCTGCGCTGCTTATTTGGAACCTTCAGCGGACGCGCAATCAGCCACAGCATTACCATTTTAATGATCAGGAAGCCGACGAGCAGGATGACGATCCGCAGCGGGTGCGTCACCAGCGTGCCGAAGTCGACGGACATCCCCACGCCGATGAAAAACAGCCCCAGCAGCAACCCTTTGAACGGCTCGATATCGCTTTCCAGCGCGTGACGGTATTCCGAGCTCGCCAGCAGGACGCCTGCGAGGAACGCCCCCATCGCCATCGACAGCCCGGCTTCTTCCAGCAGCAGACCAAAGCCAAACACCAGGAACAGCGCCACGGCGCTGAACACTTCGCGCAGGCCTGAACGGGCAACAAACCGCAGCAGCGGGCGGGTCACGTAACGGCCAAGCAGCACCACCAGCGCCAGCGCGCCCGCCACCTTCAGTGCCGACAGCGCGAAAGCGCCCAGCGTGGTAGAGGAACCGCTGGCTGCCAGCAGCGGGATCATCGCCACCAGCGGAATAGCGGCAATATCCTGGAACAGCAGCACCGAGAACGCGCTACGTCCCATCTGGGATACCGTCAGATTTCGCTCGTTCATCGCCTGCATGGCAATAGCCGTTGAGGAGAGCGCCAGCGTCATGCCGATGAGCTCTGCCACTTTCCAGTCCATACCCAGCAGGATGCAGAACCCACCCAGCAGCAGGCCGCAGGCCACCATCTGCAGTGCCCCTCCGCCAAATACCGAGGCGCGAAGCTTCCACAACCTCTGGGGATCGAGCTCCAGGCCAATCACAAACAGCATCAGCACAACGCCGATTTCAGCAAAATGGAGAATCGCCTCGGCATCCGTGACCAGTCGAAAGCCCCACGGCCCAATGACGCAGCCCGCAATCAGATAGCCGAGAACAGAGCCCAGCCCCAGGCGTACCGCCACGGGCACAATCAGCGCCGCCGCGCCGAGGTAAATCAGCGCCTGTATCAGCGTATGGCTATCCATGGTGCGTCTCCTGCCACTCAAGTAAGCGTTGTTTATAATGGCGAGCCTGCGCCTGCAGCGTTTCATCGTCGCAAACAAACGTGCAGTGCATCGCAAAAGGCGGGAGCCAGTTCAGACCGCAATAGAGCGCTGTCGCCTGCAGCGGCTGCGCCAGGACGTCAAAACCCGGGAAGGAACCGATATCAAAATGGCTTTCCCCACCGCCGGTGGTGACCGCCCACATCAGGCTTTTCCCTTTTAGCGCATGGCCGTTGTGTCCATACGCCCAGCCGTGGGAGAAGACTTTATCAATCCACAGTTTCAGCAGCGGGGGCGTGCTGTACCACTGCATGGGGTGCTGCCAGATAATCAGATCGGCACGGGAGAGCGCCTCCTGTTCGGCGGCGATATCGATATTAAAATCGGGATAAAGTTGATAGAGGGAACGTATCTCTACGTTATCAAGCGTCCTTACCTGCTCAAGCATCCGCTTATTCGCATGCGAGTGCTGCGGATAAGGATGGGCATAAATTATCAGAATCATTGATTAGCCTGTTGTTACTGCTTTCTTTTAACAAAAGAGTGTAGTCAGTAATTCAACAGGCTAATAGTGAATATTATTGACGGGCTTACGTCAGAATTCTGAATTAGTTATCCAGCTCGCCCATGGATTTCACCTGGTCACGGTTAATCTGCTCGGTTTGGCCGGTTTCGGCGTTTTTGTACGACACCAGACCGGTATCGTCATCCACCTGCGGTTTGCCGTCGGTGACGATGGTTTTGCCATCGGTGGTTTTTACGGCCTGATTAGACGAACAGCCCGCAACGGTAAACATTGCCGTAGCAGCCAGAACGGAAGCGATCAGTAATTTATTTTGCATGGTGTTTTCCCCTGCTCTCAGTTGAATTTCGTTATCGACCTAACCATTTTAGGCTAACTGACTGAAACCGGATGAAAAACCAGAAGGTTCTGAAGATGGGGAGAATGCCCGGCAGCCGAACGGCACCGGGCATTTTTACTTACTTGCTAATCTGCGCGTGCATTTCCTGCACTGAAATCACCTTCTCGGTGGCATCCGCGTTCAGCGCCATAGCCGTTGCGAAACCGCCGTTCAGGGTGGTGTCGTAGTGCACCTTGTACTGCAGCGCGCTGCGGCGAATCAGCTTGGAGTCTTCAATCGCCTGGCGGCCTGCGGTAGTGTTGATGATGTAGGTGTATTCGCCATTCTTGATACGGTCCTGAATGTGCGGACGACCTTCATGCACCTTGTTCACCAGACGCGGATTGATGCCGGCTTCACCCAGCACAATCGCCGTACCGTGGGTTGCGTCCAGCTCGAAGCCCTGTTTCAGCAGCTTGGCGGCCAGGTCAACCACGCGCTCTTTGTCGCCTTCGCGAACGGAGAGCAGCGCACGGCCTGATTTTCTCATGGTAGAGCTACTGCCCAGCTGCGCCTTCGCGAACGCTTCGGCAAAGGTGCGGCCCACGCCCATCACTTCACCGGTAGAGCGCATTTCTGGCCCTAACAGCGGGTCAACGCCCGGGAATTTGTTGAACGGCAGCACCACTTCTTTCACCGAGTAGTACGGTGGAATGATCTCTTTGGTCACACCCTGCTGCGCCAGCGTCTGGCCCGCCATCACGCGCGCCGCCACTTTCGCCAGCGGTACGCCGGTGGCTTTGGAGACGAACGGTACGGTACGTGCCGCACGCGGGTTGACTTCAATCAGGTAGACTTCGTTGTCTTTCACCGCGAACTGGACGTTCATCAGGCCGCGAACCTGCAGCTCGAAGGCCAGCTTCTGCACCTGCTGGCGCATCACGTCCTGAATCTCCTGGCTCAGGGTGTACGCTGGCAGAGAACAGGCGGAGTCGCCGGAGTGCACGCCTGCCTGCTCGATATGCTCCATGATGCCGCCAATCAGCACCATTTCGCCGTCGCAGATGGCGTCAACGTCTACTTCCACCGCGTCGTCGAGGAAGCGGTCGAGCAGCACTGGCGCATCGTTGGAAACGCTCACTGCGGTCTGGAAGTAGCGACGCAGGTCGGCTTCGTCATAAACGATTTCCATCGCGCGGCCGCCCAGCACGTAGGAAGGACGCACCACCAGCGGGTAGCCAATCTCTTTCGCCTTCTCAACGGCCTGCTCGATAGCGGTCACGGTGGCGTTCGCCGGCTGTTTCAGCTTCAGACGGTCAACCGCCTGCTGGAAACGCTCGCGGTCTTCCGCGCGGTCAATCGCATCCGGGCTGGTACCGATAACCGGTACGCCCGCCGCTTCCAGCGCGCGCGCCAGCTTCAGCGGGGTCTGGCCACCGTACTGCACGATAACGCCTTTTGGCTTCTCGATGCGCACGATTTCCAGCACGTCTTCCAGGGTAACCGGCTCGAAGTAGAGGCGGTCAGAGGTGTCGTAGTCGGTAGAAACCGTTTCAGGGTTACAGTTGACCATGATGGTCTCGTAACCGTCTTCGCGCAGCGCCAGCGAGGCGTGTACGCAGCAGTAGTCGAACTCGATGCCCTGGCCGATACGGTTTGGACCGCCGCCCAGCACCATAATCTTGTCGCGGTCGACTGACGGGTTCGCTTCGCACTCGTCTTCATAGGTGGAGTACATGTACGCGGTGTCGGTCGAGAATTCAGCCGCACAGGTGTCCACGCGCTTGTAGACCGGGTGCAGGTTGTACTGGTCGCGCAGCTTGCGGATTTCTGCTTCACGCACGCCCGCCAGCTTAGCCAGACGCGCGTCGGCGAAGCCTTTACGCTTCAGCACGCGCAGGAAGTCAGCGTCCAGACCGGTGATGCCCAGCTCGGCAACCTGTTCTTCCAGACGGACCAGCTCTTCAATCTGCACCAGGAACCAGCGGTCGATGTTGGTCAGGTTGAACACGCCGTCCACGGACAGGCCCGCACGGAAGGCATCGGCGATGTACCAGATACGCTCTGCGCCCGCGTCTTTCAGCTCGCGGCGGATTTTAGTCAGCGCTTCCGGGTCATCCAGGCTCACTTTCGGGTCAAAGCCGGTCGCGCCCACTTCCAGGCCGCGCAGCGCTTTTTGCAGGGATTCCTGCTGGGTGCGGCCAATCGCCATCACTTCACCGACAGATTTCATCTGGGTGGTCAGACGGTCGTTCGCGCCCGCGAATTTCTCGAAGTTGAAGCGAGGAATTTTTGTCACAACGTAGTCGATGGACGGCTCGAAGGACGCAGGCGTGCGGCCACCGGTGATGTCGTTCATCAGCTCGTCGAGGGTGTAACCCACCGCCAGTTTCGCCGCCACTTTCGCAATCGGGAAGCCGGTCGCTTTAGAGGCCAGCGCGGAGGAACGGGACACGCGCGGGTTCATTTCGATAACAATCAGGCGGCCGGTTTTCGGGTTCACCGAGAACTGCACGTTAGAACCGCCGGTTTCCACGCCGATTTCACGCAGTACCGCCATCGAGGCGTTACGCATGATTTGATACTCTTTGTCGGTCAGCGTCTGGGCTGGCGCAACGGTGATGGAGTCGCCGGTGTGGATACCCATCGCATCGAAGTTTTCGATGGAGCAGACGATGATGCAGTTGTCGTTTTTATCACGCACCACTTCCATCTCGTACTCTTTCCAGCCAATCAGCGATTCATCAATCAGCAGCTCTTTGGTTGGGGAGAGATCAAGACCGCGCTCACAAATCTCTTCGAACTCTTCACGGTTGTAGGCGATACCGCCGCCGGTGCCGCCCATGGTGAACGATGGACGGATGATGCACGGATAACCCACTTCTGCGGCAACGGCCAGCGCTTCTTCCATATTGTGTGCGATACCGGAACGCGCGGTGTCGAGGCCGATTTTCTTCATTGCCACGTCGAAGCGGCGACGGTCTTCTGCTTTATCAATGGCGTCGGCGGTCGCACCGATCATGGTCACGCCGAACTCTTCCAGCACGCCCTGACGCTCCAGCTCCAGCGCACAGTTCAGCGCCGTCTGGCCGCCCATGGTTGGCAGCACCGCGTCCGGACGCTCTTTCTCGATGATTTTACGCACCACTTCCCAGTGAATCGGCTCGATGTAGGTTGCATCTGCCATTTCCGGGTCGGTCATGATGGTTGCCGGGTTGGAGTTCACCAGGATAACGCGGTAACCCTCTTCGCGCAGGGCTTTACACGCCTGCGCGCCGGAGTAGTCGAATTCGCAGGCCTGGCCGATCACGATCGGGCCAGCGCCAAGGATCAGGATGCTTTTTATGTCTGTACGTTTTGGCATTGTCTTCTCGGCTCCTGATTATTTAGCTGTCTTACGGTATTGCTCGATAAGTTCGATGAAGTGATCGAACAGCGGCGCGGCGTCGTGTGGACCCGGGCTGGCTTCAGGGTGGCCCTGGAAGCTGAATGCTGGCTTATCGGTACGGTGGATACCCTGCAGGGTGCCATCGAACAGCGACTTATGGGTCACGCGCAGGTTAGCCGGCATTGAGGCTTCATCGACGGCAAAGCCGTGGTTCTGCGCGGTGATCATCACCGTGTTGTTATCGATGTCTTTCACCGGGTGGTTACCACCGTGGTGGCCGAACTTCATCTTAACGGTGTTCGCACCGCTAGCCAGCGCCAGCAGCTGATGGCCGAGGCAGATGCCGAATACCGGGATGTCGGTTTCCAGGAAGGACTTGATGGCGGCGATGGCGTAATCACACGGCGCCGGGTCGCCAGGACCGTTGGACAGGAAAATACCGTCCGGATTCATCTTCAGCACGTCTTCGGCAGACGTTTGTGCAGGAACCACCGTCAGGCGGCAGCCGCGGTCAACCAGCATGCGCAGGATGTTGCGCTTGGCGCCGAAATCGTAGGCCACCACGTGGAACGGCAGCTCGCTCTCTTTTTTCGCTTCCGGCAGGTCGCCTTCCAGCGTCCAGCTACCCTGAGTCCAGCTGTAGGCTCCAGCAGTAGTCACTTCTTTCGCCAGGTCCATGCCGTTCAGGCCAGGGAAGGCTTTCGCTTTTTCCAGCGCCAGCGTCGCATCGAGGTTATCACCCGCGATGATGCAGCCGTTCTGTGCACCCTTCTCGCGCAGCAGACGCGTTAGCTTACGGGTATCGATATCGGCAATCGCCACTATGTTATGGCGCTTCAGGTAAGAAGAAAGATCTTCGGTATTGCGGAAGTTGCTGGCAATCAGCGGCAGGTCGCGGATGACCAGGCCTTGCGCATGTACCTGAGAGGATTCTTCGTCAGCCGCATTGGTGCCGACATTGCCGATATGAGGATAAGTAAGAGTAACGATTTGGCGAGAATAGGAAGGATCAGTGAGGATTTCTTGATAACCGGTCATTGAAGTATTGAAAACGACTTCCCCAACCGCCGAACCCGTTGCCCCTATGGCCCGACCGATAAACTGGGTTCCGTCTTCCAGAACCAATAGCGCTGACTTAATCAAAACACCCTCCAGAGAATATTCACTCACTTTATTTGCATATTAATTCATAACCGTGTCATGAATCAATGCAAATGTGTTGCCAGCGGATTTTTGGCAAACGGCGGCATTCTGGAGATTTGGTGGGTAAAAGTCAACTTAAAACGGATATTTTGTTTAGTGTTTTGCAGCCCTGGTGAGAGTAATGCGGCTTAAGCGACAAAAAGATCAGGTAAATCACCGCGGAAAACGCTTGCGCGCCTGGTTTAATAAAAAATGTCGTGTTGGAGCATGAAAAAGTGGACCGGATGGTCAAAATTTACATTTCAGTAACGTTAAAACGCTACAAGATAAAGAAATTTAGATGCTTAATTAAAAATAGCGCATGTAACAGATAAAATAAAAGGGCAATAAAATATTGCCCTATGCAATCAAACAATTACGACTGCAATAACCACATCACGATGGGTAATAATGCTTACAAATTGTTGAGATCGAGCACATCTCGCATATCAAAAAGACCGCTTTTCTTGCTTTTAAGCCACAAAGCGGAACGTACGGCGCCGTTGGCGAACGTCATTCGGCTTGAGGCTTTATGCGTAATTTCGACACGTTCGCCAATATCGGCGAACATCGCCGTGTGTTCGCCGACGATGTCACCCGCTCGCACGGTTGCGAAACCGATGGTGCCAGGTACGCGTTCGCCGGTGTAGCCTTCGCGGGTATAGACCGCGCAGTCTTTTAAATCTTTATCAAGTGCATGAGCAATCGCTTCGCCCATCGCCAGCGCCGTGCCAGATGGCGCATCAACCTTGTAACGGTGGTGAGCTTCTACAATCTCGATATCGGTATAATTGCCCATCACCTTCGCGGCCTTCTCCAGCAGCTTCAGCATGACGTTAACGCCCACGCTGAAGTTTGCCGCGAAGACAATCGCAATCTCTTTTGATGCATCCTGGATAGCCTGTTTGCCCGCATCGTCAAAACCGGTGGTGCCGATCACCATCCCCTTGCCGTGTTGACGACAAAACGCCAGATGCGTGAGCGTCCCTTCCGGGCGGGTAAAATCGATGAATACATCGAAGTCCTCTTTTACCGCTTCCAGACTGCTTTGCACGGTAACACCCGTGTGGCCAGCGCCCGCCAGCTCACCGGCATCGGTCCCCAGAAGCGAAGAACCTTCTCGCTCCAGTGCCGCGCCAAGCGCTACGCCATCCATCTGAAGTGCCGCCTGAATAAGCTGACGGCCCATACGTCCACCCGCGCCCGCAATGGCGACACGGATCTGTGCATCATGCATAGTTATTCTCTTACGTTAAAATGATGTAAACCGTTTTCAGATTAACCAGCCTTGAGAAGCACTGCCAACTGAAAACACCGATAATTAGAATTTAACGTGAAACCGACTTAAATATCAGTAAAAGACATGATTTTGTCGTCACGATAAAGTAACGGGTAAAAAAAAGGCCAGCACAGGAGGTGCTGGCCTTTCATCAGAAAAAGGACTATTCAACTTCGCGGGCGTCGATGCGCAGTTCTTTCGGGACTTCGAAAACGATGTTCTCTTCACGACCTTCCAGCGGCACCGCTTCGCCACCGCCCAGCTCCTGCAGACGGGAAATGACGTTCTGAACCAGAATATCTGGCGCAGACGCCCCGGCCGTCACGCCGACACAGGCCGCGTCTTTAACCCACGCTTCCTGAATATCCGACGCGTCATCAATCAGGAAAGCCATTTTCCCCATGCGTTGCGCCAGTTCGGCCAGACGGTTGGAGTTAGATGAGTTTTTGGAGCCGACCACGAGCACCACATCCGCCTGTTCAGCCAGCGCGCGCACCGCTTCCTGACGGTTAGTGGTTGCGTAGCAGATATCATCCTTACGCGGGCCGACGATTTTCGGGAAGCGCTGACGCAGGGCGTCAATCACGTCTGAGGTATCGTCTACGGAGAGCGTCGTCTGGGTCATAAACGACAGACGCGCTTCGTTTTTCACGTTCAGCGTAAGGACATCTTCAGGCGACTCAACCAGATACATTCCCCCTTCCGGGTTGCTGTACTGGCCCATGGTGCCTTCAACTTCCGGATGACCGGCATGGCCAATCAAAATCGACTCTTCACCACGACGGCTGGCGCGCGCCACTTCCATATGCACTTTTGTCACCAGCGGACAGGTGGCATCGAAGACGGTCAGGTCGCGGCTTTTCGCTTCGTTACGGACCGCCTGCGAGACGCCGTGCGCGGAGAAGATCAGGATCGCACCGTCCGGCACTTCGCTGATCTGCTCAATGAAGATGGCGCCGCGCTCGCGCAGGCTGTCGACCACGTAGCGGTTGTGCACCACTTCGTGACGCACATAAATCGGCGCGCCGTAAATCTCCAGCGCGTTTTCAACAATGCTGATAGCGCGGTCTACACCGGCGCAGAAGCCGCGCGGGTTAGCCAACAGGATCTGCATTTCAGGCCTCCAGTGCAGGATCGATTTCCAGCACTTCAACATCAAAATGAACGGTACGCCCGGCAAGCGGATGGTTGAAGTCAACGGTAATGGAGTCGCCGTTGATTTCGCGGATCACGCCAGGCATTTCGCTGCCGTCCATAGCGGTAAAGAGCATAATCGCGCCGATTTCCGGTTCACCCGCATCCATAAACTCGCGGCGCGAGAAATACTGGATCAGGTCCGGACTCGGCACGCCAAACGCGGCATCCGGCTCCAGCGAAAAGGCTTTTTTCTCTCCCTCTTTCAGGCCCAGAAGCTGCTGCTCAAGACCTTCAGACAGGGAGGTATCGCCAAGACGAAACAGGGCCGGTTTGCCGTTATTGCGGGTGGATTCGGCCGTAGAGCCGTCATCCAGCTTCAGCGTGAAGTGAACGAGAACCGCGCTGTTGCTCTGTACGGATTTAGACATGCAAATTGCTCGCTTGTTTTGCCCGGTGGCATTACACCACCGGGCGAGTGTGTTACGCCTGCTCTTTCGCAGCCGGTTTAGGCAAGAAGCCTTCCAGCACGATTAACGCCGCACCGATACAAATTGCCGTATCGGCCAGGTTAAAGGTCGCGAAATGCCAGTCGCCGACGTAGAAGTCAATCATATCGACCACAAAGCCGTGCCACAGGCGGTCAAACAGGTTGCCCAGCGCGCCGCCAATGATCAGCGCGTAGGCGATGTTATTCAGCTTTTGCGTGGCCTTCGAGCGGTACATCAGCACCGCCAGGATCACGCAGATACCGAGAGCGATACCTGCAAAGAACCAGCGCTGCCAGCCACCGCTGTCGGCAAGGAAACTAAACGCTGCGCCGTAGTTACGCGCGTAGTGCAGGTTAAGCGACGGGAACAGCGGGACCGTCTCCCCCAGAGAAAAATTCTGGAGGATCAGGAATTTGCTGCCCAGATCGATAATCAGCACCACCACAACCAGCCACAGCCAGCGCAGTCCTGTTGAACAGAGAGTTTTACTCATCAGGCAAACTTACGTTTTTCGCCGTCACCGGCGACGTTGCTTACACAGCGTCCGCAGATGTCTGCGTGTTCCGCCACCTGACCGACATCGGTAGTGTAATGCCAGCAACGCGGGCATTTCTCACCGTCGGCTTTGCTCAGCGCGACTTTCAGTCCTTTGAGCAATTCGCTCTGCTGAGCATCAGCAGAAGCCTCGGCATAATCCGCAACTTTCGCACCGGAGGTCAACAGGACAAATCGTAATTCATCGCCCAGCGCGATCAGCTTCGCCGCCAGCTCCGGTTCAGCGTACAGCGTGACTGCCGCTTCCAGAGAGCCGCCGACTTTCTTGTCTGCACGCGCCTGCTCGATAACCTTGTTCACTTCGCCACGCACCTTCAGCAGCTCGTCCCAGAAGGCATCGTTCATCGCTTCGGTGCTGGAGAGATCGAACAGACCTTCGTACCACTCACCCGTGAAGACATACTTCTCACGGTCGCCAGGCAGATAGCCCCAGATTTCATCCGCGGTGAAGGACATGATCGGCGCCATCCAGCGTACCAGCGCTTCTGCGATGTGGAACAGCGCGGTCTGGCAGCTACGACGCGCCACGCTGTCCGCTTTCGCGGTGTACTGGCGGTCTTTGATGATGTCGAGGTAGAACGAGCCCATCTCGATGGAGCAGAAGCGCATCAGGCGCTGCACCACTTCGTGGAAGTCGTAAGACTCATAGGCTTTCAGGATATCGTCCTGCGCCGCTTTCGCGCAGCCTACCGCCCAGCGGTCCAGCACCACCATCTCTTCCGGTTTCACCATGTCTTTTGCCGGATCGAACCCGTTCAGGTTCGCCAGCAGGAAGCGCGCGGTGTTACGGATACGACGATAGCTGTCGGCAGCACGCTTCAGGATCTCGTCAGACACCGCCATTTCGCCGGTGTAGTCGGTCGACGCCACCCACAGACGCAGGATGTCTGCGCCCAGTTTGTTCATCACATCCTGCGGAGAAACGGTGTTACCGATAGATTTGGACATCTTACGGCCCTGTCCATCCACGGTGAAGCCGTGAGTCAGTACCTGACGGTAAGGTGCTTTACCCTTCATGGCGGTGGAGATCATCAGAGATGACATGAACCAGCCGCGGTGTTGGTCCGACCCTTCCAGATACATATCGGCAGCGTGACCGGCGAATTCCGGACGCACGTCAACCACGGAGGAGTGGGTAGACCCGGAGTCGAACCACACGTCCAGGGTATCCGGCACTTTCTCGTAGTTATCTGCATCAGCGCCCAGGATGTCGCGGGCGTCGAGATCCCACCACGCCTGAATGCCGTCAACTTCGACGCGCTTCGCCACTTCTTCCATCAGTTCCAGGGTGTTCGGGTGCAGTTCCTGCGTCTCTTTGTGCACGAACAGAGACATCGGTACACCCCAGGTACGCTGACGGGAGATACACCAGTCAGGACGGTTAGCTACCATGGATTCGATACGCGCCTGGCCCCAGTCAGGGATCCACTGCACGCCTTTGATCTCTTTCAGAGACTGCTCACGCAGGCCTTTCTGATCCATACTGACGAACCACTGCGGGGTCGCACGGAAGATGATCGGGGTCTTGTGACGCCAGCAGCACGGATAGCTGTGCTGCATTTTTTCTACGTGCAGCAGCGCGCCGCTGGTACGCAGCATGTCGACGATAATGTCGTTCGCTTTGAAGACGTTGATACCATCCAGCGCCGGGTAGGTGCCAGGCAGATAAGAACCGTCCGGGCCGACCGGGTTAGCGATTTCCAGACCGTACTTCAGGCTGATGTTGTAGTCGTCAGGACCGTGGCCACCGGCGGTATGCACCGCACCGGTACCCGCTTCCAGCGTCACGTGATCGCCCAGGATCGCCGGAACGTCGAAGTCCAGGAACGGGTGCTTGAAGCGCATCAGCTCCAGGGCGTCACCTTTCACGGTGCCCAGCACGGTGTAGTCACTGATATGCGCGCGCTTCAGCACGCTCTCAACCAGATCTTTCGCCAGGATAACCGCCTGACCGTCAATCTGCACCAGTGCGTATTCGAACTCACCGGACAGGGAGATCGCACGGTTGGCAGGCAGAGTCCACGGAGTGGTGGTCCAGATCACCAGAGAGATCGGGCCGTTTACCGAGGAGACGCCAAATTTAGCCTTCACCGCATCCTGATCGACGGCATGGAACGCCACGTCGATAGATGGGGAAGTTTTGTCGTAATATTCCACTTCCGCTTCTGCCAGCGCAGAGCGGCAGTCCACGCACCAGTGCACCGGCTTAGCGCCTTTGTGCAGGTGACCGTTACCGATGATTTTGCCCAGCGCACGGATGATGTTGGCTTCAGTTTTGAAATCCATGGTCAGGTACGGGTGCGACCAGTCGCCCAGCACGCCCAGACGGATGAAGTCAGCGCGCTGACCGTCGACCTGCGTGGCTGCATATTCGCGACACTTCGCACGGAACTCGGCGGCGGTGAACTTCTCACCCGGCTTGCCAAACTCTTGCTCCACTTTCAGCTCGATTGGCAGACCGTGGCAGTCCCAGCCTGGAACGTAAGGCGAGTCATAGCCCGTGAGCCCTTTGGACTTCACGATAATGTCTTTCAGAATCTTGTTAACCGAGTGACCAATATGAATGCTGCCATTCGCATATGGAGGGCCATCATGCAGAATGAAGGTTTTTTTGCCTTTTTTGGCTGCACGAATGATGCCGTACAGGTCATCATCGGTCCAACGCGCCAGCATTCCCGGTTCGCGCTTGGCGAGATCGCCGCGCATCGGGAACCCTGTTTCCGGCAAATTCAGGGTTGATTTATAGTCACTCATCAGATTCTCGGTTCCGTATTTATCACGTAGGCAGTTAAGCCGGGTTCAAAGCCCAAAAAACTCGCGGGCCGTCAATTCATCTCGCGCAATTTGCGCTTTTAGTTCATCCAGCGAACCAAATCGCTGCTCGTTGCGTATTTTTTTACGCAGTATCACATCTATATGGCGACCATACAGGTCCATTACAACGTCCAGCAGGTGCACTTCTAGCTGTTGACGCACACCCGCGACGGTCGGACGCGTGCCAATGTTGGCGACGCCGTAGAACGGCTTATCGCCCAGTCCTGCCACTTCCACCGCATAAACCCCTTTAACCGGGGAAACCTGACGACGCAGCGGTATATTCGCCGTCGGGAAGCCTATCGTGCGGCCCAGCGCATCGCCATGGACCACGCGGCCAGAGATAGTAAACGGATGCCCCAGCAGGGTTTCAGCCGTATCCAGTTCATCATCGGCCAGTGCCCGGCGAACCGCCGTGCTGCTGACGCGCACGCCGCCTTCGCAGAAGGTCATCGCGCTGGTGACGTCAAAACCGTACTCCAGACCAGCCTTCTGTAATAGCAAGAAATCGCCCTGACGACCAGCGCCAAAGCGGAAATCATCGCCCACGGCGAGAAACTGCACGCCAAGGCGCTTAACCAGCAGGTCGCTGACGAAATTTTGTGCTGTCAGCGCGGCAAAGCGGCGATCGAAACGTACACACAATACATAGTCCACGCCGGACTCCGCCAGATAGCGCAACTTCTCGCGCAGGCGAGTGAGGCGGGCGGGAGATTTATCGCCCGCGAACAGCTCCAGCGGCTGCGGCTCGAAAATCATCACTACAACAGGCAGGCCGCGGGCCTCCCCTTCTTTACGCAATCCCTGCAACAGCGCCTGATGACCACGATGCACGCCGTCGAAATTACCAATAGTCAGCACGCACCCGTGCGGTGCGCTGCTGAGATTATGTATGCCGCGTATCAGCTTCATGTCTGGCTCAAAACAGTGAAAATCGCCAAAGTATACCTTGTACAGCGGTTAAGGTTAACCGGCGATTGTTCGCGCAAAACAGAAAGCCGTAATGATTTCATCAGGCTGACCTTTCGCAGCGAAAAAATCTGCTCGTGAACTGCGATTTTTATGCCGAAAGGCTGTATTCAGGGAAGACAAGCTGGTAGAATCCTGCGCCATCACTACGTAACGTAGCGTCGCTAATTAACGGCGCTTATTTGCACAAATCCATTGACAAAAGAAGGCAAAGAGGGCATATTCCTCGGCCTTTGAATTGTCCACATAGAACATATTTGGGAGTTGGACTTGGCTAATATCAAATCAGCTAAGAAACGTGCCGTTCAGTCTGAAAAGGCTCGTAAGCACAACGCAAGCCGTCGCTCTATGATGCGTACTTTCATCAAGAAAGTATACGCAGCAATCGAAGCAGGCGACAAAGCTGCAGCGCAGAACGCATTTAACGAAATGCAACCAATCGTGGATCGTCAGGCTGCTAAAGGTCTGATCCACAAAAACAAAGCAGCGCGTCATAAAGCAAACCTGACCGCGCAGATCAACAAACTGGCTTAATCGCTACTTGTTGTTGCTTGTTTAAAGAACCCGCTTAACGCGGGTTTTTTTATGCCTTCAGATTGCCGGTGGCGTAAACAGCGCCGAGTAGTCACGGTTACAGATTCGCTGCACCGCCGGGTGCTGAATCATCCTTTCGGCAAATATGGCGTGATACTCCTCCATCACGTTATCCACTCTGCCTATCTCCGTAATCTTATCGTCCGAATAGAGATCGTGCGCGTACAGCGTCGGCGCAACGAAGATGGCGTTATGCGCTTCGCCAAAGGCTTTCATCAGCGCCGCATCGTCAAACTCGCCGAGGATTTCTACCTTTAGCCCCTGCGAGTTAAACCAGTTCAGCAGCTTGCGTCCCAGCATTGAGCGTCTTCCCGGCACCAGCAGGCGGCGCTCTTCAAGGCACGCGGGGAACGGTTTTTCCGGCGGCGGATTAATGCACCAGAAGCTCACGCCGCATTCGCCAATTTTTACCGAGAACAGCCCTTCCTGCTGGGTGGAATCAATCGGACAATCCGAGATAATCATATCCAGCTTGTGCTGGCTCAGCTGTTCGAGCAGCATCTCGTGGGTGGATTCAAAGCAGCGCAGATGAATTTGTTCATCTTCAACCACCGCCGCGTCCAGCACGCCGCTCACCAGCCGTTTGGACAGCGCATCCGCCACGCCCACGTCAAAGAGCAGGTTCGACTCTTTGCGGTAGTTGACAATATCCAGCATCTCCTGGCTCAGGGTGAACATCTTGTCCGCGTAGCGAAACACCAGCTCGCCCAGTTCGCTGGGTTCAATCCCACGCCCCTTACGCTTGAACAGCTTGCCCTGCAAACGCTCTTCCAGCGCCTTGATTTGCCCAGTGATGGTTTGCGGCGTCAGGTAGAGCGCCTCTGCCGCTCCCACCACCGAGCCCTGCTTATAGACGTGCCAGAAGTAGTACAGATGGTTGTAATTTAAATGAGACATCTCGTCTTCTCTCCCTGAGTGTGTATCGGGAGAAGGATCGCCTCCTCCCGGTGTTCCGTTATGCCCGGACGGCCTGTCCGGACAATTTTACCTTCAGCAAGGTATAACCGATTACCGCGGCCAGTAATGACCCGATAAGAATGCCGAGTTTCGCCCAGACGATAAGCTCAGGCGCATGCGTACCAAACGCCAGCGTCGAAATAAAGATCGACATCGTAAACCCGATTCCACACAGCACGCCGACGGCCATAATCTGCTTAAACGTGGTGCCGTGCGGCAATGACGCCAGCTTCAGCTTCGTCGCCAGCCAGCAGAAGAGGCTAATGCCCAGCGGCTTACCGATAAACAGCCCGGCAATGATGCCCAGCGGCAGTACGGACGTCAGCCCGTCCAGCGTCACGCCGCCGAGGGAAACGCCCGCGTTGGCAAACGCAAATAGGGGCAGGATCATAAAGGCGACCCACGGGTGCAGCACATGCTCCAGCTGCTTAGCGGGCGACTTGCCGTCCTGCGGCTTAAGCGGCACGAGGAAGCCGACGATTACCCCAGCCAGCGTGGCATGCACGCCGGATTTCAGCACCGCCGTCCACAGCACCATCCCCACCAGGATATAGATTCCAATACGGCGCACATTAAAGATGTTCAGCAGCGCCAGCACCGCAATCGCCCCGGCAGCCACGCTCAGGGACAGGATCGACAGATCGCTGGTGTAGAACAGCGCGATAATCACAATGGCGCCCAGGTCATCAATGATCGCCAGCGCCATCAGGAAAATTTTCAGGGCCACCGGCACGCGGCTTCCCAGCAATGCCAGCACCCCGAGCGCAAAGGCGATATCCGTTGCGGCCGGGATCGCCCAGCCGTGACGTGCAATCGGATCCTGCCAGGTGAATGCCATGAAGAGCAGCGCCGGCACCACCATCCCACCGAGCGCGGCAATGACCGGGAACGCCGCGCGCTGGCGGCTGGCAAGCGAGCCCAGTACCAGCTCACGCTTGACCTCAAGCCCCACCAGCAGGAAGAACACCGCCATTAGCGCATCGTTGATCCACAGCAGCATGTTCTTGTTAATTTCCAGCGCCCCGACCTTCAGCTCAACGGGCGTTTCCAGAAATGCATGGTAGAGATCCTGCGTGATGCCAAGGTTAGCCAGCACCATCGCGGCCGCTGCGGCAATAATCAGGATCACGCCACCGGACGCCTCACTGCTAAAGAAACGGTGTAGTAATTTCATTTAAGTTCTCTCTTTTACAACAATACCTCGATAAAACCATAATACCAAGCCTAATAGCTCGGCAAAAACAGATTAATATTGAGTATAAACTCAGTTTAACCGAGCTATACGCGCAAATAAAAAAGCCCGGAATCGCTTCCGGGCTTTTGCGGATGAAAACCAGCTGATCGATTAGCGGGTTAAATCATCGAAGAATTTTTTGACGCCATCGAAGAAGCTTTTGGAGCGCGGGCTGTTTTTCTCACCCGTCGGGCCGCCGAAGCTCTCCTGCAGCTCTTTCAGCAGCTGTTTCTGCTTGTCGTTCAGGCCAACCGGCGTTTCCACGACGACGCGGCAAAGCAGGTCGCCCTGCGCACCACCACGAACGGATTTAACGCCTTTCCCGCGCATGCGGAACAGCTTACCGGTCTGGGTCTCGCCCGGGATCTTCAGATTGACGCGACCATCCAGCGTCGGTACTTCGATTTCACCGCCCAGTGCCGCCATCGCAAAGTTGATCGGCACTTCGCAGTACAGGTTGTTCCCTTCACGCTCAAAGATAGCGTGCTGTTTCACCTGCACCTGGACGTACAGATCGCCTGCCGGTGCGCCGTGCTCGCCTGCTTCGCCCTCACCTGCCAGACGGATGCGGTCGCCCGTATCCACGCCGGCCGGGATCTTAACGGACAGGGTCTTGGTTTTCTCAACGCGACCGTGGCCGTGGCATTTGGTGCACGGATCTTTGATCAGCGTACCGCGACCGTGACAGTGCGGACAGGCCTGCTGCACCGCAAAGAAGCCCTGACGCATCTGTACCTGACCCGAACCGTGACAGGTTGGACAGGTTTGTGGCTGCGTACCCGCTTTCGCACCGCTGCCGTGGCAAACGTCACACTCTTCCAGCGTTGGAATACGGATCTCTTTGGTTACGCCGCGAACGGCCTCTTCCAGCGTCAGTTCCATGTTGTAGCGCAGGTCCGCGCCGCGCGCCGCGCGCTGACGACCACGGCCGCCGCCGAAGATATCGCCGAACACATCGCCAAAGATATCGCTGAAGTCAGCACCGCCGCCAAAGCCGCCACCGCCGAATCCACCGCCGCCCATGCCGCCCTGTTCAAAGGCTGCGTGACCGTACTGGTCATAGGCCGCACGTTTTTGTGCATCGGTCAGGACTTCGTAGGCTTCTTTGATCTCTTTAAATTTGGCTTCAGCCTCTTTGTCACCCTGGTTACGGTCCGGGTGGAATTTCATGGCCAGGCGCTTATACGCCTTTTTGATTTCACGCTCTTCCGCAGTTTTCGGAACGCCTAAAATCTCGTAATAGTCTTGCTTTGCCATTGGTTTTTTTAAGCCCCTTAACATGCGAGCACGGGCGTGGAGAGTTCTCCTACGCCCGTGCCGATTAATTACCCTGCATCAGGGCGATTATTTTTTATCTTTAACTTCTTCGAACTCAGCGTCGACAACGTCGTCGTCTTTCGCGTTGTTCGCCGAAGCGTCAGCGCCCGCCTGCTGTTGAGCGTGCTGCTGCTGAGCGATTTCCATCAGCTTCTGAGAAGCCTGTGCCAGTTCCTGCATCTTCGCTTCAATGTCCGCTTTATCTTCACCTTTCAGTGAGGATTCCAGCGCACTCAGTGCAGCTTCGATAGCAGTCTTGTCTTCCGCTGGCAGTTTATCGCCTGCTTCTTCAACCTGCTTACGGGTGCTGTGCAGCAGATGGTCACCCTGGTTACGGGTCTGAACCAGCTCTTCGAACTTACGGTCGGATTCCGCGTTAGCTTCGGCATCGCGAACCATTTTTTCGATTTCAGCTTCGTTCAGGCCAGAAGATGCCTTGATGGTGATCTTCTGCTCTTTACCGCTGTTTTTGTCTTTCGCAGACACGTGCAGGATACCGTCAGCATCGATATCGAAGGTGACTTCGATCTGCGGCATGCCGCGCGGTGCCGGGTTAATACCGTCCAGGTTGAACTGACCCAGAGATTTGTTATCCGCCGCACGCTTACGCTCACCCTGCAGCACATGGATGGTTACCGCAGACTGGTTGTCTTCAGCGGTAGAGAACACCTGGCTGTGCTTGGTTGGGATGGTGGTGTTTTTGTTGATGAGCGCAGTCATCACACCGCCCATGGTTTCGATACCCAGAGACAGCGGGGTAACGTCCAGCAGCAGTACGTCTTTAACTTCACCGGTCAGTACGCCACCCTGAACCGCAGCACCGATAGCCACTGCTTCGTCCGGGTTAACGTCTTTACGTGGCTCTTTACCAAAGAACTCAGCCACTTTCTTCTGCACCATTGGCATACGGGTCTGGCCACCAACGAGGATAACGTCGTTGATATCAGACACGGACAGGCCAGCGTCCTGCAGAGCAACTTTCAGCGGCTCGATAGAACGGTTCACCAGGTCTTCTACCAGGCTTTCCAGTTTCGCACGGGTCACTTTGATGTTCATGTGTTTAGGACCGGTCGCGTCTGCAGTGATGTACGGCAGGTTAACGTCGGTCTGCTGAGCAGAAGACAGCTCGATCTTCGCTTTCTCAGCGGCTTCTTTCAGGCGCTGCATAGCCAGCGGGTCGTTACGCAGGTCAATGCCCTGATCTTTCTTGAACTCGTCAACGAGGTAGTTGATCAGACGGGTATCGAAGTCTTCACCACCCAGGTGGGTATCACCGTTGGTTGCCAGAACTTCGAAGGTTTTTTCGCCGTCAACTTCGTCGATTTCGATAATAGAGATATCGAAGGTACCACCACCCAGGTCGTAAACCGCGATAGTACGGTTGCCGACTTCTTTATCCAGACCGTAAGCCAGTGCAGCCGCGGTTGGTTCGTTGATGATACGTTTTACTTCCAGACCTGCGATACGGCCAGCATCTTTGGTTGCCTGACGCTGAGCATCGTTGAAGTAGGCTGGTACGGTGATAACAGCTTCAGTTACCGGCTCACCCAGGTAATCTTCAGCGGTTTTCTTCATTTTTTTCAGCACTTCAGCAGAAATCTGCGGTGGTGCAGTTTTGGTGCCTTTCACATCAAGCCATGCATCGCCGTTATCTGCCGCGATGATTTTGTAAGGCATGATGGAAACGTCACGCTGAACTTCTTCATCCTGGAAGCGGCGACCGATCAGGCGTTTAATCGCAAACAGGGTGTTTTGCGGGTTTGTCACTGCCTGACGTTTAGCCGGCTGACCAACCAGAGTTTCACCATCCTGGGTATAAGCAATGATAGAAGGCGTGGTGCGATCGCCCTCGGCGTTCTCCAGCACGCGTGCAGTAGTGCCATCCATAATCGCTACACAAGAGTTGGTAGTACCCAGGTCGATACCAATAATTTTACCCATCTAAACGTCTCCACTAAAAATTCAGTCAACATGTGGTTGTGTACCTGTAATAAGGGCAGAACGTGCTTTTTCAACTGCCCAGATTTGATTTTTTTCAGGTCCACACACTGCGGTTGACTACAAGATGGGGTCGCGACGGCATCCATCAAGGGGCAAGCATAAAAAAAATTTTAATTTAACCCTGATGAGATCATAGACGCCATTGATTGCGCCCATTATGATGCCGCGCCCAGTCAGGGAGAACTGACGCGGGTTTAACCATTTCACCATGTTAATGATGATTTTTTTGAGGACTTATGGGCAACACTAAGTTGGCTAATCCGGCTCCGCTGGGCCTGATGGGTTTTGGCATGACCACTATTCTGCTGAACCTGCACAATATCGGGATGTTCCCGATGGATGGCATCATCCTGGCGATGGGCATTTTTTACGGCGGTATCGCACAAATCTTCGCGGGCCTGCTGGAATATAAGAAAGGCAATACCTTCGGCTTAACCGCATTCACCTCTTACGGTTCTTTCTGGCTGACCCTGGTTGCCATTCTGCTGCTGCCTAAAATGGGCATGGCAGACGCGGCAAACGCCCACTTCCTGGGCGTTTACCTGGGTCTGTGGGGCGTTTTCACCCTGTTTATGTTCTTCGGTACCCTGAAGGGCAACCGCATGCTGCAGTTCGTTTTCCTGAGCCTGACCGTCCTGTTCGCCCTGCTGGCGATCGGTCACCTGGTGGATAACGAAGGCATCGTTCATGTTGCAGGCTGGATTGGTCTGGTTTGCGGCGCAAGCGCTATCTACCTTGCAATGGGTGAAGTGCTGAACGAGCAGTTTGACCGCACCGTTTTACCGATTGGTGAAAAACACTGATCCTTCTGTCGTGTCCGCCTCGCGGGCACGACATCCCCGCTTCTGCCCCAGCCAAATCCCTAATCCCAGCCCCATCATCGACAGCGCCAGCACGTACCAGGCCGGAGCCATGGGAGACACGCCCATCAACACCGTCACCGCAATCGGCGTCAGCCCACCGAAAATGGCATACGACACGTTGTAGGAAAACGAAATTCCGGTGAAGCGTACCTCTGGCGGGAACGCGCGCACCATCACGTACGGTACAGCCCCGACAACGCCCACGCACAGGCCTACCACGCCGTACAGCAGGAACAGCTGTTCAGGATGGCTGCCAGCCAGATGGTAAAACGCCCAGCTTGATGCGGCCAGTAACAGGCTCCCGACAACAAAGGTAACGCTGGCACCGAAACGATCCGCCGCCAGCCCGGCGGCAAGACAGCCAAAGCAGAGCATGATTGTCGCGATACTGTTCGCCTGTAACGTCACGGCAGGAGCGAAACCATACTGCTTTTGCAGCCACACCGGGGACATCAATATCACCACCACGATGCCCGCCGAGAGCAGCCAGGTAAGCAGCATCGACACCACTACCGCTTTTTTATGGCGTACCACGACCGCCTTCACCGGCAGCTCCTGCGCCAGCGCCTTGCGCTGCTGCATTTCGAGGAAAATCGGGGTCTCCTGCAGCCAGCGACGCAGGTACATCGCGACCAGGCCAAACGCTCCGCCCAGCAGGAATGGAATACGCCAGCCCCAGTCGTGCACGGCCTGCTGCGTCATGCTGGTATTAACGATCGTTGCGACGACGGACCCGAGCAAAATCCCTACCGTTAAGCCCGCGGTTAAGGTTCCGCAGGCGATACCAATGCGGCGCGCCGGAACATGTTCCGCGACAAACACCCACGCGCCCGGCACTTCACCGCCAATCGCCGCGCCCTGAAGAACGCGCATCAGCAACAGCAGCAACGGCGCAAGGATACCCATCGAGGCATAGGTGGGCAGCAGACCAATGGCCAGCGTCGGCACGGCCATCAGCAGGATGCTAAGGGTAAACATCTTCTTACGCCCGACCAGATCGCCAAAGTGGGCCATGATGATGCCGCCCAGCGGACGCGCCAGATACCCGGCGGCAAAAATGCCGAAGGTTTGCACCTGACGCAGCCATTCCGGAATATCCGCCGGGAAGAAGAGCTCTCCCACCACGGCGGCGAAGAAGACGAAGATAATGAAGTCGTAAAACTCCAGCGCGCCGCCTAAGGCCGCAAGCGTGAGGGTTTTGTAATCCTGTCGATTCAGAGGTCGGGCGTTATGTGACATAGCGAACCATTATGCGTGTGTTGTGGATTTATTTTTACAGCAATCGTAAAGAAAAAATTACTATACCGTAAAACCTTGCCCACGCTATCGCCGCTTCAGCTTATGTCACACATTGATTAATTTCAGGAGATTGTTTCGCGACGCGCGTTTTTAGGACGAAAAGCTGCTACCACTTTCTCATCGGTTTCGACATACGGGCCGTCAAGAAGCTGTATACAATACGGTACACTTGCAAAGATACCGTGAACGATGACGCTGCCGTCTTCCGCTTTAAGCCCTTCCAGGGTCTCTTTGATCGACTTCGGCTGACCCGGCAGGTTCAGAATCAACGCCTGCTTGCGGATCACCCCCACCTGGCGGGAAAGAATGGCCGTCGGAACAAAGTGTAGACCGATCTGGCGCATCTGTTCACCGAAGCCCGGCATTTCGCGATCGGCGATAGCCAGCGTCGCGTCCGGCGTCACGTCACGGCGGGCGGGGCCGGTTCCGCCCGTCGTCAGAACAAGGTGGCAGCTCATCTCATCCACCAGCTCGCAGAGCGTCTGCTCGATGATCGGTTGTTCGTCAGGAATCAGGCGTGTCTGAATCTCAAAAGGGGTGGTCAGCGCGCTGCTCAACCATTCTTCCAGAGCGGGGATTCCTTTATCCTGGTAAACACCGCTGGAGGCGCGGTCAGAAATCGACACTAAGCCGATGCGTAAGGTATTCATATCCATTCCATTCAAAGAGTACTGATTAAAGGGAATGATACACGCAGAGAGGAGATTCAGACAGGGGACGAAAGAAGTCGCGTGACCGGGAGCCCGGTCACGCAGAATGATTACAGCAGGTCGCCGATCATTTTTTCCAGTTTGCCCTGGTCAACAGCAAACTTACGGATACCATCCGCCAGCTTGTCTACCGCCATTGGATCCTGGTTGTGCTGCCACAGGAACTCGGATTCAGTGATGCGCTCTGGACGTGCTTTTACTTCACCGGTGTAAGACAGTTTACGCTCAATGGTACCTTCGCTTTCTGCCAGCTCTTTCAGCAGCGCAGGAGCGATGGTCAGGCGGTCACAGCCAGCCAGCTCGATGATTTCACCGACGTTACGGAAGCTTGCGCCCATAACCACAGTCTCATAACCGTGCTGCTTGTAGTATTCGTAGATTTCAGTAACAGAAACTACGCCTGGATCTTCAGCCGGTGCGTACTCTTTCTTATCAGTGTTGGCTTTGTACCAGTCCAGAATACGGCCCACGAACGGAGAAATCAGGTATACGCCCGCTTCTGCACAAGCACGCGCCTGCGCGAAGGAGAACAGCAGGGTCAGGTTACAGTTGATACCGTCTTTTTCCAGCTGCTCTGCCGCGCGGATACCCTGCCAGGTGGAAGCCAGTTTGATCAGGATACGGTCGTTGCTGATGCCCGCGTCGTTGTACATTTTGATCAGACGTTTCGCTTTGGCGATAGACGCTTCGGTGTCGTAGGAAAGACGCGCATCTACTTCGGTAGAGATACGGCCAGGAACCAGTTTCAGGATTTCCAGACCGATGTTCACTGCCAGTTTGTCGGTGGCATCCACAACCTGCTGCGCGCGGTCGTTGCTCTGTGCTTTCGCCCAGGTCACTGCGTCGTCAATCAGTTTGCGATACTCAGGGATCTGTGCGGCGTTAAGGATCAGAGAAGGGTTAGTTGTGGCATCCTGCGGCTGGTACAGCTTCATTGCCGCGATATCTCCGGTGTCAGCTACGACAGTGGTGAACTGACGAAGGGAGGTCAATTTATCCGTCATGATAGTGTTTCTCTTTTAACGTGCCCTGGATAATTCACGCTACCGACAGCATGCCTGCAGCGGAAAAATGACAGGTTTACTTGTTAGGGGGATGTAACCGGTCTGCCCTGATGATAACACGACGGAGGGGTAGCGCAACCGCAGACAGTGCGCTTAGGTAGAGTATGGTAAACTCGGAATATTAACAGGCTGCTAAGCAACAGCATGCCCAATCAGTGGTAGCGCTTACATATTCACTTTGGCATCAACAAGAGGGACGTTAATGCCTGATTTCTTTTTCTTTATTAACGAAGTCCTGTGGGGTTCGATAATGATTTACCTGCTTCTGGGAGCAGGTATTTGGTTTACGCTACGCAGTGGGTTCATCCAGTTTCGTTATATTCGCAAGTTTGGCAGAAGTCTGAAAAACAGCGTCACGCCTCAGCCGGGCGGATTAACGTCGTTTCAGGCACTTTGTACCAGCCTGGCGGCACGCCTCGGCAGCGGGAATCTTGCAGGCGTTGCGCTGGCCATCAGCGCCGGTGGGCCAGGCGCAGTCTTCTGGATGTGGGTGACGGCGCTTCTCGGGATGGCCACCTCCTTTGCCGAAAGTTCGCTCGCCCAGCTTTATAAAGAGAAAGATAAAAACGGCCAGTTTCGCGGCGGTCCTGCCTGGTACATGGCGCGTGGCTTAGGGATGCGCTGGATGGGCGTCCTGTTCTCGCTTTTTTTACTGCTCGCGTACGGCCTTATTTTTAATACCGTCCAGGCGAACTCGGTCGCCAACGCCCTGCGCTATGCCTTCTCCTGCCCCGAGTGGCTCGCGGGTCTCGCTTTAGCCATCGTCGTTCTGCTTACCATCTCGGTCGGTCTCAAGGGCATCGCCCGTCTGATGCAGTGGCTGGTGCCCATTATGGCGCTGCTCTGGGTTGCCGCGAGCCTGTTCGTTGCCGCCCAGCATCTCGACCAGGTGCCGGGCGTGATTGCGACCATCGTCAAAAGCGCCTTTGGCTGGCGCGAAGTGGCCTCCGGGGCGCTGGGCTATACCTTCAGCCAGGCGCTGATGGCGGGTTTTCAGCGGGGCATGTTCTCTAATGAGGCCGGTATGGGGTCAACCCCCAACGCGGCAGCCGCCGCCTCTTCCTGGCCGCCGCACCCGGCCGCGCAAGGCATTGTGCAGATGATTGGCGTCTTTACAGATACCATTATTATCTGTTCCGCCAGCGCCATGATTTTGCTGCTGGCAGGCCCCGTACCGCACGCGTCGGGCACCGTCGGAATACAGCTTCTCCAGCAGGCGCTGGTGAACCTGACCGGCGGCTGGGGTGCAGGGTTTGTCTCGCTAATCCTGGTTTTGTTTGCCTTCAGCTCGATAGTGGTGAATTACCTTTACGCCGAAAATAACCTTATATTCCTGAAGCTCGACTCCCGCGCCGCAATCGGAACCCTGCGTCTGGGGGTCATCCTGATGGTGATCGCTGGCTCCCTGCTCAGTATGCCGCTGGTCTGGCAGCTGGCCGATATCATTATGGCGCTGATGGCGATCACTAACCTCACGGCGATCCTGCTGCTCTCGCCCGTTGTGACCCTGATTGCCAGAGACTATCTGCGCCAGCGCAAACTCGGCGTTCCGCCGGTATTTGATCCCGCCCGTTATCCCGATATTAAGGCGCAGCTTGCCCCCGGCACGTGGGATGATTTGCCGCGGCAATAACAGCTATCGATCAATTCAGGGCGATTTTTTGCTAAAGTCGCTCTAAATTTCCTGCAAGGACTGGATATGCTGATTCTGATTTCACCTGCAAAGACGCTCGACTACCAGAGCCCGCTCGCTACAGAGCGCTATACTCAGCCTGAACTGCTGGACTACTCGCAACAGCTGATCCGCGAAGCGCGTAAGCTCTCTGCGCCGCAAATCGCCTCGCTGATGAGCATCAGCGACAAGCTGGCAGACCTTAACGTGACCCGCTTTCATGAATGGCACCCGGATTTCACCCCGGCTAACGCTCGCCAGGCGATTCTGGCATTTAAAGGCGATGTCTATACCGGCCTGCAGGCGGAAGATTTTAGCGAAGCCGACTTCGATTTTGCCCAGCAGCATCTGCGCATGCTGTCGGGTCTGTACGGCGTACTGAGACCGCTGGACCTCATGCAGCCGTATCGTCTGGAGATGGGGATTCGTCTGGAGAATGCCAAAGGCAAAGACCTGTACCATTTCTGGGGTGATATCATCACCGATAAGCTGAATGCGGCGCTGCGCGCGCAGGGCGATAACGTGGTGATTAACCTGGCATCCGATGAATACTACAAGTCGGTGAAGCCGAAAAAGCTGGATGCGGAGATTATCAAACCGGTGTTCCTCGACGAGAAGAACGGTAAGTTCAAAGTGATCAGCTTCTACGCCAAGAAAGCGCGCGGTCTGATGAGCCGCTACATTATCCAGAACCGCCTGACGAAGCCGGAGCAGCTAACCGCCTTCAACAGCGAAGGCTATTTCTTTGACGAAGAAGCGTCAGGGAAAGGCGAGCTGGTGTTTAAGCGCCACGAGCAGTAAAAACAAACCCCGCCGGCTGGCGGGGTTTTGCATTAGTGGTGTTTCCAGTCCGGGCCCGGACGATGATCGTCATGGCGACGGTCGTCATGATGGTGGTCACGCTCGCGATGCTCATCATGTGGACGCCAGTGGTTATCGCGCCAGTCATAATGCGCCTTCCACCAGTCGTGGTCGCGCCAGCGGCCACCGTCCCAGTAGTGCCCGTTATTATCCCGGTCGCCAATCTGCAGTTTTACCGCAGGTACGAGGGTGATTTCGGATGCCTGTACCGCCATGGGAGCGACCAGCATCAGTGAAAGCGCAATCAGCACAGGTTTCAGTGTAGACATCGGTGACTCCTTATTATCTTTGCCCTACGTGGGCCGATGTAAGGAGATTACGCGAGGGAAACGGGGGATGTTATTCTCTGCAATCCTAATCGCTAAGTGACCGCATTTATTGGGAATTTCTGCTTTTTCCCTGCTATTTTCCTCCTTAATTTCTCCATAAAAAAAGCCGGGTAGCGGCTACGCCTTACCCGGCCTACGTTCTGAGCCGTTGTAGGTCGGGTAAGGCGAAGCCGCACCCGACAAAAATTATGCTAGGGACATCATCAGCTTACGCAGCGCGGCAAAGTCTGCCGGCAGTTCATGGGACAACAGCGGCAGGTCGGCACGCTCGGCCAGCTCTTTCGGCAGCGGCAGCGTTTCGCCCAAGATTTCTTCCACGCTCTCTTTGAACTTCGCCGGATGCGCGGTGCCCAGGAACAGGCCATATTCACCCGGGTTAAGCTGGTCGCGCAGCGCGCGGTAGGCAATCGCCGCGTGCGGTTCAGAGGTATACCCGACCGCCTTCAGCTCGCGCATGGTGGATTTGGTAGTTTCATCCGTCACAGCGGCATAGCCCAGGTCGCCCAGACGCCAGATCTTACGGCGGAACAGCTCTTCCACGCGCGGCCAGTTGTTCGGCTGAGACACATCCATCGCATTGGAGAGGGTCGCCTGCGTGGCGTTCGGCGCCCACTTCCCGTCTTTCAGGAAGCGCGGCACGGTGTCGTTGGCGTTGGTCGCGGCGATAAAGCGTTTCACCGGCAGACCCAGGGATTTTGCCAGCAGGCCCGCCGTCAGGTCACCGAAGTTACCGCTCGGCACGGAGATCACCAGCTGGTTGCGCGCTTCCTGCGGCAGCTGCGCCACCGCTTCGAAGTAGTAGCAGATCTGCGCCAGCAGACGGCTGATATTGATGGAGTTCGCAGAGTTAAGACCCAGAGCTACCTTCAGCTCTTCGTCGTCGAAGGCCTGCTTGACCAGCGCCTGGCAGGCATCGAAATCACCGTCAATTGCCACGGTTTCAATGTTGCCGCCGAGGGTGCAGAACAGTTTCTCCTGCAGCGGGCTGATTTTGCCTTTTGGATAGAGGATCACCACGCGGACGTTTTTCAGGCCGTAGAACGCGTGTGCCACCGCCGCGCCGGTATCGCCGGAGGTTGCGGTCAGGATGGTCACCGGCTTGTCGCCGCTGATGTGGGTCAGCATCTGCGCCATAAAGCGGCCGCCGAAGTCTTTAAACGCCAGGGTTGGGCCGTGGAACAGCTCCAGACAGCCCACGTCAGGCTCAACCTGCTGAACCGGCGCCGGGAACGCGAATGCCGCACGCACGCGCTCTTCCAGCAGCTCCTGCGGAATTTCATCGCCGATAAACGCGGACAGAATTTTGGTGCTGCGGGTGACAAAATCCTGCTTCAGCAGGTCATCAATCTCGGTCAGCTGGAATTCCGGCAGGTCATGCGGGAAAAACAGCCCCTGATTTTTGCCCAGTCCCTGAGTCACCGCCTGCGCGAAGCTGACCTGCTCGTTATGATCTTTAAGGTTGTAGAGTTTCATTAATTATCCCAGTACTCGTGCGCCAGCCGTGTCCAGACGGCAAATATGAACAAAGCCTTCCTGATTTTGCAGGTAGTGTTTAGAGAGCCAGTCCGCCACGCGCTGCGCAGTGTCTGCCTTGTCGCACAGGGCGAACAGCGTCGGGCCGGAGCCGGAGATGCCGCACGCCTGCGCGCCGATATCCATTGATGCCTGTCGCGCCTCGTTAAAGCCGGGTAGCAGCTTCGTGCGATACGGCTCGGCAATGACGTCCTTCATCAGTTTTGCTGCCAGCTGCGGCTGACGGGTGTAGCAGGCGTGGATAAAGCCCGCCAGATGACGCCCGTGGGCGATACAGTCCTGACGACGATATTGCGCGGGCAGGATCGCACGCGCTTCCGCGGTAGAGACCTTAATGCCCGGATAGGCCAGCACCCACAGCCACTCATCAAACCCTGGCACCTGCTGGCTGATGATGCCATTTTCTTCGATCATCAGCTGCATGCCGCCGAGGAAGCACGGCGCCACGTTGTCATAGTGAATGCTGCCGGAGATACGCCCTTCCAGCTCGCCCATTAAGCCCAGCAGGCGGTTGTTGTTCAGCGGCTTGCCGCAGTGCTCATTCATTGCCACCAGAGCGGCGACCACCGAACAGGCGCTGGAACCCAGCCCCGAGCCAATCGGCATACTTTTTTCCAGCGTCATAGTGACCGGCACGTTTTTACCGATCTCCTGACAGAAGCGTTCCCAGCACTGATAGACGATGTTCTCGCGCGGGTCGGACGGTAGCTTGCTGGCGAAGCGGCCCACGTTATTCAGGCTGAAGCTGTCTGCCGCTTCCACCGTAACCGTATCGCCCAGCAGCGAACCATCCACCGGCGTCACCGCCGCACCCAGCACGTCAAATCCGACGCTCATATTCGCGCTGGAAGCCGGGGCATAAACTTTGACCATGTTAAACTCCTAACTTCCATGACAGGGTACGCAGCAGATCGGCAAACACACCCGCCGCCGTAACATCGTTCCCTGCGCCATAGCCGCGAAGCACCAGCGGCAGTGGCTGATAATAGTGGCTGTAAAACGCGAGGGCGTTTTCGCCGTTTTTGACTTTGTACAGCGGGTCGTTGCCATCCACTTCGGCAATCTTCACCCGGCACACGCCATCTTCTTCAATGTTGCCAACATAGCGCAATACCTTACCTTCATCACGGGCTTTCGCAACGCGCGCGGCAAACGCGTCGTCAAGCTGCGGCAGTCTGGCCATAAAGGTGCTGACGTCACCGCTGCTGTCAAATTCTGCCGGCAGGACCGGTTCAATCACGATATCGGAAAGCTCAAGCTCACGGCCCGTTTCGCGCGCGAGGATCAGCAGCTTACGCGCCACGTCCATACCGGAGAGATCGTCACGCGGATCCGGCTCGGTGTAGCCCAGCTCGCGCGCGGCGCGGGTGGCTTCGGAGAGGCTCATCCCTTCATCCAGCTTGCCGAAGATAAACGACAGCGAGCCGGAGAGAATGCCGGAGAAACGCTGCAGTTCATCACCCGCGTTAAGCAGGTTCTGCAGGTTTTCGATAACCGGCAGACCAGCCCCAACGTTGGTGTCGTACAGAAACTTGCGGCGCGACTTGCTCGCCGCCAGACGCAGCTGGTGATAGTAATCCATCGACGAGGTGTTGGCCTTTTTGTTCGGCGTCACCACGTGGAAACCTTCGCGCAGGAAATCGGCGTACTGGTCCGCCACCGCCTGGTTCGAAGTGCAGTCGACGATGACCGGGTTAAGCAGATGGTACTCTTTCACCAGACGGATCAGGCGGCCCAGGTTGAACGGCTCTTTCGCCTCGTTCATCTCTGCCTGCCAGTTTTCCAGGTTAAGGCCGTGGACGTTGGTAAGCAGCGCTTTGGAATTCGCAATCCCGCAGACGCGCAGGTCGATGTGTTTCTTCTTAAGCCACGCCTGCTGACGCTTCACCTGCTCCAGCAGCGCGCCGCCTACGCCACCCACGCCAATCAGGAACAGCTCGATGACCTGATCGGTGTTGAACAGCATCTGGTGAACCACGCGAACGCCGGTGGTCGTATCATCATTGTCCACGACAACAGAAATTGAACGCTCCGACGAGCCCTGAGCAATCGCCACGATGTTGATATTGGCGCGCGCCAGCGCGGCAAAGAACTTGGCTGAGATACCGCGCAGCGTGCGCATGCCGTCGCCAACCACGGAGATAATCGCCAGACGCTCCTGAATGGAGAGCGGCTCGAGCAATTCTTCTTTGAGCTCCAGATAGAACTCTTCTTCCAGCGCGCGACGGGCGCGCAGGCAGTCGCCCTGCGGCACGCAGAAGCTAATGCTGTATTCGGAAGAGGACTGGGTAATCAGCACCACCGAGATACCGTTGCGGGACATGGCCGCAAATACGCGCGCTGCCATGCCGACCATCCCTTTCATCCCAGGGCCGGAGACGCTGAACATCGCCATATTGTTCAGGTTGGAGATGCCTTTCACCGGCAGACCGTCCTCATCGGTACTCGCGCCAATCAGCGTACCCGGCGCCTGCGGGTTACCGGTGTTTTTAATCAGGCAAGGGATCTGGAACTGGGCAATCGGGGAGATGGTACGAGGGTGAAGCACTTTGGCGCCGAAGTAGGAAAGCTCCATCGCTTCCTGGTACGACATCGATTTCAGCAGCCTGGCGTCCGGAACCTGGCGCGGGTCGCAGGTATAGACGCCGTCGACGTCAGTCCAGATCTCACAACAGTCCGCGCGTAAGCAGGCAGCCAGCACGGCGGCGGAGTAGTCGGAACCGTTACGGCCCAGCACCACCAGCTCGCCCTTCTCGTTACCGGCGGTAAAGCCTGCCATCAGGATCATGTGGTCAGCGGGAATTTTGCTGGCGGCGATACGGCGGGTTGATTCGGCAATATCAACGGTGGATTCGAGGTAGTGGCCCACCGCAAGCAGTTTTTCAACGGGATCGATCACGGTCACGCTATGGCCGCGCGCTTCCAGCACGCCGGCCATAATGGCGATAGAGAGTTTTTCACCGCGACAAATCAGCGCCGCGTTGATGCTGTCCGGGCACTGGCCGAGGAGGCTGATACCGTGCAGAACGTGTTTGATTTGCGCAAATTCCTGCTCAACGAAGGACTTCAGCTGAGCGTGCGGGAAGCCAGGCAGCGCCTCTGCCAGCCCTTGCAATAAGTCAGCGAATATACGCTCTGCGTCGCTGATGTTCGGGAGTGCGTCCTGGCCACCGATGGTTTTTTCGATCATCGCCACCAGATGGTTCGTGATTTTTGCCGGGGCAGAGAGCACGGTCGCAACCTGCCCCTGCCTGGCGTTGCTTTCCAGGATATCGGCAACTCGCAGAAAACGTTCTGCATTTGCCACTGATGTACCGCCGAACTTCAACACTCGCATGGTTCTACCTCGTTTCCTTTAGCCGAAAAAAAAGCCCGCACTGTCTAGGTGCGGGCTTTTTTTTGTTTTTCCTGTACGCGTCAGCCCGCATCGTTACCAGTGGTAATGATGATGGTTGTGGTAATGGTGGTGATGCTGATGCGTTTCATGGATGTTGTGTACTCTGTCATTATTATCTGTCTGTGCTGTATTCTTTTAGGGTTAAAGGATCGGGCTCGTTAAGTCAACGAATTTTTAATTTGATCACAATTCGGAAGACTCTCACGTCCCGCTGCGTGCAGATTTATTTTCATCCGATTCCCCCAGATGCAACCCATACAGACAGACTTATTCGCTATAGTAAAAACTTATGGCAGTATTTTACTCGGCCAATTTTTTTTCAATATCATGCAGCAAACGGTGCAGCATTGCGGTGTCCCGTTGCTCAAGACGTCCCAAACGCTGCTGCAGCCAGTCAGCCATTTTTTGATCGTCCGCTACTTCCAACTGAGATAACAGCTGCTCAACGCGTGCGCGCAGCGCAGCCAGCTGATTTTCATCAGCCCTTTCAGCCTGAGGCTGGGGGATTTGTATTAGGGAGGCTAATTGATAGCAGTACACCATGACCGCCTGGCCCAAATTCAGGGAAGGATAATCGGCCACCATCGGCGCACCGGTGAGCACGTCCGCCAGTTCCAGCTCCTCGTTGGTTAATCCGGAATCTTCACGACCAAATACCAGCGCCGCTTTCTCCAGCCACTGGCTTTTCTCTTCCAGCATCGGCACCAGCTCCGCTGGCGTCGCATAGTAGTGGAACTTAGCGCGACTACGCGCCGTGGTTGCAACGGTAAACGAAATGTCGTGCAGCGCGTCGGCAAGTGTAGCGTAAGTGGTTATATTATCGAGAATATCTCCCGATCCGTGCGCCACCCAACGCGCGGCTGGCTCCAGATGGGCCGTGCTGTCCACAATGCGCAAATCGGTAAAACCCATGGTCTTCATGGCACGCGCCGCTGCGCCTATATTTTCTGCTCTGGCTGGGGCAACCAGTACAATCGACAGATGCATTTATGCTCTCTTTTTAATCAGTTAGCCGGTAAAAATGTGATGCACTTCAACATATTACGCAGCGCGAATTTACAAAATTGCAACACAAATTACCGAAATAGCGTTTCATAACAAATTAAAAACGCTAAACTATTCTGTGTCTGAACAATCAGTTAGAATGTTAATAGAACACCATTATCCCTATGTTTTATAATGATAATGGCAGCATGAATACCCTATTCTGATTGGATTCGCTTCGTTTATAAATCAATGTCCGCAACTAGTTGGTTTATTGAAAAATTGTGACAAAGGCTAGCATTCAGCTACGATGATTTCATCAAACTGTTAACGTGCTACAATTGAACTTGATATATGTCAACGAAGCGTAGTTTTATTGGGTGTCTGGTGTCACTTAGCCTGTTATGTTGCTGTTAAAATGGTTAGGATGACAGCCGTTTTTGACACTGTCGGGTCCAAAGGGAAAGTACCCAAGACCAAGCTAATGATGTTGTTGACGTTGATGGAAAGTGCATCAAGAACGCAATTACGTACTTTAGTCACGTTAAGCCGATCATGTTAATTTGCGACATGCATCAGGCAGGTCAGGGACTTTTGTACTTCCTGTTTCGATTTAGTTGGCAATTTAGGTAGCAAACATGCAGACCCCGCACATTCTTATCGTTGAAGACGAGTTGGTAACACGCAACACGTTAAAGAGCATTTTCGAAGCAGAAGGCTACGATGTCTTTGAAGCGACCGATGGCGCAGAGATGCATCAGATCCTTTCTGAAAATGATATCAACCTGGTGATCATGGATATTAACCTGCCGGGCAAAAACGGTCTTCTTCTGGCGCGCGAACTGCGCGAGCAGGCGAACGTCGCGTTAATGTTCCTGACGGGCCGTGATAACGAAGTTGATAAAATTCTTGGCCTGGAAATCGGTGCGGATGACTACATCACCAAGCCATTCAACCCTCGCGAGTTAACCATTCGTGCACGCAACCTGCTGTCCCGCACCATGAACCTGGGTACTGTCAGCGAAGAGCGTCGTAGCGTAGATAGCTACAAATTCAACGGCTGGGAACTTGATATTAATAGCCGCTCGCTGATTAGCCCGAACGGTGAGCAGTATAAACTGCCGCGCAGTGAATTCCGCGCGATGCTGCACTTCTGCGAAAACCCGGGAAAAATTCAGTCCCGTGCAGAACTGCTAAAGAAAATGACCGGCCGTGAGCTGAAGCCGCACGACCGTACCGTAGACGTCACCATCCGTCGTATTCGTAAACATTTCGAATCTACGCCAGATACGCCGGAAATCATCGCCACCATTCACGGCGAAGGGTACCGTTTCTGCGGCGATTTGCAGGAATAATCCCGCAGTTAATGCATTAAAAAACGGCGCTTATGCGCCGTTTTTTTTATTCCCGCCAGGGCATAATCGGCACCGCGCTGATCGCGTTTTTCGGTGACCCTTCCACCACTTTGTCAGAATAGGCCAGGTAGGCCAGCGTATTGCGTTTGGCATCGTAGAAACGCACAACCTGCAGCTTTTTGAACACCAGCGAGGTCCGTTTCTGGAATACCACGTCGCCCTGCGCTTTGCCGTTTTTAATTTTGTCGCTCAATTCAACCGGGCCCACCTGCTGACATGAGATCGCCGCATCGGAGGTATCTTCCGCCAGCCCCAGTCCGCCTTTGATGCCGCCCGTTTTCGCGCGGCTGACATAGCAGGTGACGTTTTTCACGTCCGGATCGTCAAACGCCTCCACCACGATTTTGTGGTCCGGGCCAAACATTTTGAACACGGTATCGACGGAACCAATCTGTTCCGCCTGTGCAGCGCGCCCGACCATCAACATCAGCGCGGTGAAGAGCAAAGTCTTGTATTTCATATTGTTACCATTCTTTAAAATTACACTGAGCAATTATTCAACACTTTAGACAAAAATGTAGCAAGATCACAGGATTAGAATATATCTGCCTGTAATGTGCTAGAAAAAGCATGAATGCGCAAAAAAAACACTGAATGCTAAAACATCAAAAAATGCTATTATCCGCTAACCTGTTATCAGGCACCTGCTGTTTTAAGGATGAGGATAGTATATGGATCAGGCTGGAATTATTCGCGACCTGCTCACCTGGCTGGAAGGTCATCTCGACCAGCCTTTGTCACTGGATCATGTGGCGGCTAAAGCAGGCTATTCCAAGTGGCATCTGCAAAGGATGTTCAAGGATGTCACCGGTCATGCTATCGGGGCCTATATTCGCGCACGTCGTTTATCAAAATCTGCTGTAGCATTGCGCCTCACCGCGCGGCCGATTCTGGATATTGCCCTGCAATATCGTTTCGATTCACAGCAGACATTCACCCGCGCCTTTAAAAAACAGTTCTTGTTGACGCCAGCGCTTTATCGTCGCTCGCCTGACTGGAGCTCGTTTGGCATGCGTCCGCCGCTGCGTCTGGGCGAGTTCGCAATGCCGAAGTACGACATTATTACACTGCCGGAAACCCATCTGATCGGCACAACGCAGAGCTACTCCTGTTCACTGGAGCAGATTTCCGAGTTCCGACATCAGATGCGCGTCCAGTTCTGGCGCGACTTCCTGAGCCACGCGCCGGCGATCCCGCCTATCCTGTATGGCCTCAACGAAACGCATCCAAGCCAGGAAAAAGACGACGAGCAGGAGGTGTTCTACACCACCGCGCTGACGCCAGAGATGGCCAACGGGTATATTCAGGGTTCGAAGCCTGTCGTGCTGGAAGGGGGCGAATACGTGATGTTCGCCTATGAAGGGCTGGGAACGGGGGTACAGGAGTTTATCCTGACCGTTTACGGTACCTGCATGCCAATGCTGAATCTTAATCGCCGTAAAGGTCAGGACATTGAGCGCTACTACCCGGCGCAGGATGCCAAACCGGAAGAAGGCCCAATCAATCTGCGTATGGAATTTTTGATTCCAATACGTCGTTAACGCTGCAGTTCGTCAAGCGCAGGGGCATCGAGATGCGAAATGTCCCCTGCCATCTCCACGACCCATCCTGACGCCAGCCACGCGCTTTCCTGATAATCAATTCGGGAAATGGAGCAGTTACGCAGACGCAAACGGCGCTCAGCGTAAGCCGGTAATCCCAGAATGGTGCTCACCAGGCATCCCAACGCAATCCCATGACTCACCAGCAGCGGACGGCTTCCCGCCGGAAGCTTCAGGCATTCCGCCAGTGCGGCATGCATACGGACGCTGAGCTCCTGCATGGATTCGCCCTCAGGAATACGGCCATCTTCGGTACCGTTCACCAGCGTGCGGCGCCAGCCCTCTTCCGTTTCCGTCAGCGTATCGATATGGCGTTTTTCCAGCACGCCCATATCCAGCTCGCGCAGGCGCGGCTCAAGCATGACGTCACAGCCGCAGGCGTCTGCAATGATGCGCGCCGTCTGCTGTGTGCGACCTAAATCGCTGGTAATGACGTGGGTAATGCCCAGCGTTCGGGCGCGTTCTGCCACCTGCCACGCTTGCTGCACGCCCTTCTCTGTAAGAGGACTGTCTGACTGGCCTTGAATACGTCGCTCGGCGTTCCACTGCGTTTCACCGTGGCGAACAAGGTATACCTGTAACATGCTTTTTTTCCGTTATACTGCGATGAGTTTTTTTTGAATCGAGCTTAATTATGCACCATGTTGTCTCTGCTACCACTAATCCTGCCAAAATTCAGGCAATTCTAAGGGCATTTGAAGAGATCTTCGGCGCAGGATCCTGCCATATTGAAGCCATCGGCGTCGAGAGTGGCGTTCCTGAACAGCCGTTTGGCAGTGAGGAAACGCGCGCTGGCGCACGAAACCGCGTGGCAAATGCCAGGGCTGCGGCACCGGATGCGGACTTTTGGGTGGCAATTGAAGCCGGTATCGACGAAGGCGCAACCTTTAGCTGGGTGGTGATCGAAAGCCGTGAACAGCGCGGTGAAGCGCGTTCAGCCACCCTGCCGCTGCCGGAGATTATTCTGGAAAAAGTCCGCGCGGGTGAAGCGCTTGGGCCGGTGATGTCGCAGTACACCGGCATTGATGAGATTGGCCGTAAAGAAGGGGCGATTGGCGTCTTTACCGCAGGCGCGCTGACGCGTTCAGGCGTTTATCATCAGGCGGTGATCCTGGCGTTAAGCCCGTTCCATAACGCGATTTATCGTTAGGTATTTTTCAGCAATACCGCTTCCAGCCACTGGCGCAGCTCAACGGGTGCCGACTTCAGGCTGTTCGATCCGCGGGTAATCGTTGCGATGCCCGCGCCGAGCTCATTTTTCAGCTCGCGCTGGCTCATCTCGCCGCGCAGCAACTCTTCAATGATGCGCACGCGCGTGCCCAGCGCCTCACGCTCGTCCGGCGTGAGCATCAGCTGCATAAGGGGTAAGTGCAAATCCTGCTCGTAAGACTGGCGAAGCAGCTCCACAAAACGAAGCCACTCCTGATGACGTTGTTCGGCCATTGCCGAGGAATACGGGGAATGCTGGGTCATGTTATGCTGCCTCTTGTACTCATTAGCGAGTACAGCATAACACAACCCGCGCCGATCAGTAACGTCTCTGCCACTCGGCATCACTCATCAGGGTATCTTTCTGCCCCATGAAGTAGCGATAGTAGGCGTCATAGGCCAGCACGTTCTTCACATAGCCGCGCGTTTCCGAGAACGGGATGCTCTCGACAAACGCCACGGCGTCAATGCGTCCGGCGCTGTTGCCGAGCCAGGTACGCACGCGACCCGGCCCCGCGTTATACGCCGCCGACGCGAAGATGCGGTTATTGCCGAACTGCTGATACACGTACTGCAGGTAGCTGGTACCGATGTTGATGTTGGTATCCGGATCCAGAAGCTGTGACGGGCTGCTGTAGCCAGGAATATTAAACATCTTCACCGTGTGCGTCGCCGTGCCCGGCATAATCTGCATCAGGCCGCTGGCGCCCACCGGGGAACGGACTTTCGGGTTCCATGCGCTCTCCTGACGGGCAATTGCCATCGCGTAGCTTTGCGGGATATCTTTGCCGCTGGTGTAGCGATCGAACAGATCCTTGTAAGCCAACGGGAAACGCTCTTCGAGATGATCCCAAAGCTTACCGGCGATCGTCGCCTGCACGCTCAGATCCCACCAGTGGTTATCAAAAGCATAGCGGGCAAGCTGGGCTTTCTCGTCGGTGCTGCGGCTGGTCACCAGATTCGCCCACTCGCTGCGCGCGGTATTATCCATATTCCAGTACATCAGCTCGCGCACGCGCGCCATTTCTGGCCCCTGCGTCAGCGCCGGGTTCGCGTTGGCTGGCGCTTTATCAATGCGGAAGGTGTACTCCTCGCCCAGGCGCTGCGCGGCTGCCATCGGGTAGAACCCGCGCTGCTGCATCAGCGTATGGAGAATTTCTTTGGCCTCGTCATCACGACCGCGCTCCATCAGCAGATCGGCCTGCCAGTAGCGCCATTCGTCCTTCTCTTTGGCCTCCATAGGCAACCGCGCAAGCCAGGTATTCAGCCCACGGCGATCGCCCGTACCCAGCGCCATGCGCACGCGACGTTCCACCAGAGACGTGGAGTTCGAACGCATAATGGCATCGTCACGCCAGCGCGCCTGTTCATCGGTCACATCCGTGCCCATCAGTCGCCACGCCACGATATCGCGCAGCTCTTGGGTTTGTTCCTCATTAAGCTGCTGCGCCTGCACCAGCTGCGGGATCATCAGCCGCGCGTTTTCCACATCGTCACGCGCCACGCTGGCAAAGGCCACCGCCGCCATCTGGCGGGTAAAATCGGTCGCGCCCGTACTGCGGGCAAAGGTCAGCACGCTGTTGGGATCGTTTGCCAGCGAGATAACCGCGGTGGAGATCGTCTGGTAATCAGACGGCATCTGTCCTGCCAGCGTGGTCACCAGACGCGTGTTGCCGGCTTTCATCGCCAGACGGATGCGCTCAAGGTAGGACAGCGGATCCTGCTTGCCGGATGCTCGCCACGCGCCGAACAGGGAATCACAGGCGTTCGGCTGGTTTTTCCCGGTCAGCCAGAGCTCTTTCGCCCCGGCCCAGGCCTCTTCCTGCTGGCCGGTCGCCCATTTCGCGTAGTAGTAGTTACACTGCGCTTCGGTGGTATTCGGCTTTTCAGGGCTAAACGCCAGCAGTCCGCGCCAGTCTTCGCGTCGCGCCAGCTCATTCACAAAACGAGACTGAAGATTCCGGGCTGGCGGCAGGGTCGGGTTCGCCTGAATGAAGTTATTCACAGTAACGGTGGGTTGATTCATGAGATCGTCCGTAATTTGACGATACTCGAGATACGGATACAGCGGATAATCCTTTAGCGTCGGCATCAGCGCCTGCACGGTATCCATCTGCTTGTTGTCCCACGCCTGTTTAATCTGGGCGTAGCGGTTGCGTTGTTCATCCAGTGAATCGGCATGCACCGCCTGGCTTACCGCCATTACGCATACGCTGGCAGCCAGCAGACGCCAGACCACCCGTTTGGCTTTTTCCACAAGCTCTTCCTCATTGTTTTTTCGTCAATTGCAGCGTCTTGCCACGTCAAAGTCTAATTAACTTATGCTAACCAGGCATCCTTCAACGCGCCACGTCGTGGACACTTTTTTACCTTTCTTGCGCGTTTTAACACTCCCGACGTTCCTGGCTGGGATTAGGACGTGAAAAAGGCTACACTTCGAGGCTGAAATTCCTTCTCATTACGATAAAAGAGGCGAAGTCCAACGTGGCTCAATTCGTTTATACCATGCATCGTGTCGGCAAAGTTGTCCCGCCGAAACGTCATATTCTTAAAAATATCTCGCTGAGCTTCTTCCCGGGCGCAAAAATCGGTGTTCTGGGTCTCAACGGTGCCGGTAAGTCTACCTTGCTGCGCATCATGGCCGGCATTGATACAGACATCGAAGGTGAAGCCCGTCCGCAGCCTGGCATCAAGATTGGTTACCTGCCGCAGGAACCTCAGCTGAACCCGGAACACACCGTGCGTGAGTCTGTCGAAGAAGCCGTTTCCGAAGTGGTTAACGCCCTGAAAGGTCTCGATGAAGTGTATGCCAAATACGCCGAGCCGGATGCGGACTTCGACAAGCTGGCTGCACAGCAGGGCAAGTATGAAGAGATTATCCAGGCGCACGACGGTCACAACCTGAACGTGCAGCTGGAGCGCGCGGCGGATGCCCTGCGTCTGCCGGACTGGGATGCGAAAATCGCGAACCTCTCCGGTGGTGAACGTCGCCGCGTGGCGCTGTGCCGCCTGCTGCTGGAAAAACCAGATATGCTGTTGCTCGACGAACCAACCAACCACCTGGATGCGGAATCCGTGGCGTGGCTGGAGCGCTTCCTGCACGACTTCGAAGGCACCGTTGTGGCGATTACCCACGACCGTTACTTCCTCGACAACGTCGCTGGCTGGATCCTGGAGCTGGACCGCGGTGAAGGTATTCCGTGGGAAGGCAACTACTCCTCCTGGCTGGAGCAAAAAGATCAGCGTCTGGCTCAGGAAGCGTCTCAGGAAGCGGCCCGTCGTAAGTCTATCGAGAAAGAGCTGGAGTGGGTGCGTCAGGGCGCGAAAGGCCGTCAGTCTAAAGGCAAAGCCCGTCTGGCACGCTTCGAAGAGCTGAACAACACCGAATACCAGAAACGTAACGAAACCAACGAACTGTTTATTCCACCTGGAGCACGTCTGGGGGATAAAGTGGTTGAAGTGACCAACCTGCGTAAGTCTTACGGCGACCGTGTGCTGATCGACGACCTGACCTTCTCCGTACCGAAAGGCGCTATCGTCGGCATCATCGGTCCGAACGGCGCGGGTAAATCGACCCTGTTCCGCATGATGTCCGGTCAGGAACAGCCTGACAGCGGCTCTATCACCCTGGGTGAGACCGTGAAGCTGGCCTCCGTTGACCAGTTCCGTGACGCGATGGACAACAGCAAAACCGTGTGGGAAGAAGTGTCCGGCGGCCTGGATATCATGCGCATCGGCAACACCGAGATGCCAAGCCGCGCCTACGTTGGTCGCTTTAACTTCAAAGGCACCGATCAGGGCAAACGCGTGGGCGAGCTGTCCGGCGGTGAGCGCGGTCGTCTGCACCTGGCGAAGCTGCTGCAGGTGGGCGGTAACGTTCTGCTGCTCGATGAACCAACAAACGACCTGGATATCGAAACCCTGCGCGCGCTGGAAAACGCCCTGCTGGAGTTCCCGGGCTGCGCGATGGTTATCTCGCACGACCGCTGGTTCCTCGACCGTATCGCGACCCACATTCTGGACTACCAGGACGAAGGTAAGGTGGAGTTCTTCGAAGGTAACTTCACCGAATACGAAGAGTACAAGAAACGCACGCTGGGCGCCGACGCGCTGGAGCCGAAGCGTATTAAGTACAAGCGTATTGCGAAATAAAAGCAAAACGGCAACTTCGGTTGCCGTTTTTTATGGTTGTTCCCTCTCCCTGTGGGAGAGGGCCAGGGTGAGGGCATCAGGCCGCACAGTGTGTAGGCCGGGTAAGGCGAAGCCGCCACCCGGCTTTTTTATTTGCCCACGTAATACCGCTTCACCTCGTCAAACTGCATCGCAAACTCGATATAGCTCATCAGCGCGGGCGAATTCAGCTTGCGGCTCGGGTAGGCCAGCCAGAGGTCGTTGCCTTCAACGTTCCACTCCGGCAGCACCTGCACCAGCGCGCCCTTTTCAACCTTATCTCCCAGCAGAAATGCAGGAAGCAGCGTGATCCCCGCCCCGGCCATCGCGCACTCGCGGGCGTACACCAGATTATCGGTCATGTGCGCGTTATCCGGCAGGTAGCGGTAATCCTCATTCTCGCTTCGCAGAAGCCACTCCGACCAGGCTCTGTGCGTAATGCTGCGGTGCTCCACCAGCTGACGGGGATGCGTTAGCGGCGCCCGGCGCGCCAGATAGTCCGGCGAGGCCAGCATGTAGCGCGGACAGTGCCCGATCATTCGGCCAATCAGAGAGGAGTCCTGCGGCTTGCCGGTACGCAGCGCCACGTCAAAGCCGGACTCGACCAGATCCACCACATCATCAGAGATCGACACGTCCAGCGAAACCTCAGGATAGCGAAGCTGGAACTCGGCATTCATATGCGCCAGCAGCGTCGCGCCAATCCCAGCCGGACAGGTGATGCGCAGCCGCCCGCTCGGGTTTTCGCGCAGGCGCTGAATGGCATACTCCGCCCGCTCGCTGGCCGCCAGCATTTCGCGGCAGTGCACCAGATAGTGCTCGCCCGCAAACGTCAGGTTCAGCCTGCGCGTGGTGCGGTTAAGCAGGCGGATACCCACCTGCTGCTCCAGCTGGCTAATTCGCTGGCTGACGCTGGATTTCGGCAGTTCGGCTTTCTGGGCTGCCGCGGTAAAGCTGCCCATCTCCGCCACCAGCGCGAAAAGCGCCATATCCTGCAGCTGTTTAAACATGATTGTTCATCCTGTACGAACGCTGAGTTCTTGATTGTCCATCTTATCATGCAGCTGGCCACTTAATAGACTAGCCTCAACAAAACGCACGCCATTGAGGAGCACACCATGTCAGTTAAAGCGATTGCCGTTAACCCAGAAAATCCCGCAACGTTCATTGAAATCACCCCGCCGATGCCGCATCCCGGCGAGCACGATCTGCTGGTGGAGGTGAAAGCCGTCTCCGTTAACCCGGTCGATACCAAAGTCCACGCGGGCATTGCCAAAAACGGACTGAACGAGCCGCGCATTCTCGGGTGGGACGCCAGCGGGATCGTCAAAGCCGTTGGGACGGACGTCACCGGATTCAAACCGGGAGATGAAGTGTGGTACGCGGGCGACATCACCCGCCCGGGCAGCAACACCACGCATCAGCTGATTGATGCGCGCATTGTCGGGCGCAAGCCTACAAGCCTCGGCTGGGCGGCTGCCGCTGCACTGCCGTTGACCGCACTCACCGCGTGGGAAGGCCTGTTTGAACGACTGAACATTCAGGATGCCGGCGCGGACAAAACCCTGCTGATCATTGGCGGCGCGGGCGGGGTGGGATCGCTGGCGATCCCGTTTGCGAAGCACAACAGCAAGGTGAAGATCGTCGCAACCGCGTCCCGCGAAGATTCCGCCCGGTGGTGCCGCGATCGCGGTGCAGATGTGGTGGTGAACTACCGCGATCTGAAAGGCGAACTGGCGAAACACGGGCTCAAATTTGTGGATTACATTTTCATCCTCAACGACACCGACGGGCACTGGGATGCGGTCAGCGAACTGATTGCCCCACAGGGGCATATCTGTTCCATCGTGGAGAATGAACACCCGCTGAACCAGGACAAGCTGAAGTCGAAATCCGCCGCCCTGCACTGGGAATTTATGTACACCCGCAGCATGTACCAGACCGCGGATATGGCGCGTCAGGGTGAGATCCTCAATGAGGTGGCGAAGCTGGTAGATAATGGCGTGGTGGAAAGCTCACTGAGTGAAACGCTGCACGGGCTGAGCGTGGAGAGCATTACCGAGGCGCACCGTAAGGTGCTGGACGGGCATATGCGCGGAAAAGTGGTGGTTGAGTTCTGAGTGGCTTGATGCCCTCAACCCGGCCCTCTCCCGCAGGGAGAGGGTTAGGGTGAGGGGTAAGTTTTTACCCCTGCTCCCCCATCATCTCCTTCACCAGCTCTACGCAGCGCAGGAAACGGGAGTCGTAGTCCGACTCTTCCACGTGCACAAACTCAACGTTGTTTTCGTTGAGCATCTCCACCAGCATGGACTGGAATTCACGCCTGTCAACGGAGCTGCCGAGGCTGCGCATGCCGTCGGCCACCCACGGGGTGTTGTTTTCCAGCAGGATCACCAGGTCAAAGCGATATTCGTCAATCAGCGCCTGCACGAACGGGTGCTCGCGCCCTTCGTATTTTTTACAGAACGCCTGAGTGGTGACGAAATCGGTATCGATAAACGCCACCTTGTTGGCATATTTCACTGCGAAATCAATGTACTGAGCGTGGCCGAGCGCGATTTTGTCATAGTCGGAATACTGCAGCGCCATCTCGTCGCCGCCCAGGTGCGAGAAGACATAATCGCGGCCGTACTCCCATGCGCTGGTGGTATTGAAGATATTCGCCAGCTTGTTGACCAGCGTTGATTTACCGCTCGACTCGCCGCCCAGGATCGCGACGGTGCGCACAAAGAACGGCTTCACCTCGGTCGGGATGTAATCCCAGTAGCGGAACGGGTTTTCGCGGATCTGCGCTCCGCTGATGTTCATGAAGGTGCGTTTCGGATCGATCAGCACCGTCTCGATGCCCAGATGCTCGCGGAACTGCGGCGCATCGGACTCTTCAGAGGTGTAGATCCAGTTAGGCGCAATGCCCTTCTCTTCCATAAACGCTTTGATGCCGTTGCTCCACACGTCCCAGCCGTGCGGATACGGCTCCATGCCCTCTTCGTTAAAGGCATGAATGCGAATGTTTTTCTGGTACTTGAAGGTCTGAAGCAGCCAGCGCAGGCGGTCCGGCACGGTCGGCTGCTGCGACATGGCGCTGTCCTCAAACAGCTGGCGATCGCGGGTTTCATCGTAGCCCATGATGATGTGCAGCTCGTCAACCTGGCTACAGGCTCGCTGGATCAGATAGATATGCCCGGTATGCAGCGGGTAAAACTTGCCGAACACCACGCCGATGTTCTTTTGCATACGCGGGAATTCCAGCCCCAGAAAGCGGTGCAGCGCTTCCAGCTTCTGCGCGCTGGGGCTTTTGATTTTGGCGTTCAGCAGCTGGCTCAGGTAGCCCTTAGTCATGCCGCTGGCGTCCGCCACCTGCTGCAGCGTGCAGCCCTTCTGGCGGATAGCGGTCTTGATGTAGTCAAATGATGACATAAATTACGGTGCCTCCTGCAAAATCGAATACGTAATTATAAGTCGTCAAAGACATTTAACGCATCTGCGAGTTTCTTCACGCCGAAAACCTGCATCCCTTCCGGGATTTTTTTCGGCACGTTAGCAGCGGGAACGATAGCCCGGCGGAAACCGTGTTTTGCCGCCTCGGAGATACGCTCCTGGCCGCTAGGCACCGGACGGATTTCCCCGGCGAGGCCCACCTCACCGAAGACGACCAGATCCTGCGGCAGCGGCCTGTCGCGCAGGCTTGAGACCATCGCCAGCAGCAGCGCCAGGTCTGCGCTGGTCTCAGTGACTTTCACGCCACCCACCACGTTAACGAAAACGTCCTGATCCGCCATCTGCAGCCCACCGTGACGGTGCAGCACCGCCAGCAGGATCGCCAGACGGTTCTGTTCCAGACCGACCGCCACGCGCCGCGGGTTGCCCATCATCGACACGTCCACCAGCGCCTGAATTTCGACGAGCAGCGGGCGCGTGCCTTCCCACAGCACCATTACTGAACTTCCGGAGGTGATTTCATCTCCCCGACTCAGGAAGATCGCCGACGGGTTGCTGACTTCGCGCAGCCCCTGCTCGGTCATGGCAAACACGCCTAACTCGTTCACCGCCCCAAAGCGGTTTTTATGGCTGCGCAGGGTACGGAAGCGGGAGTCCGCGTCGCCGTCGAGCATCACGGAGCAGTCGATACAGTGTTCGAGCACTTTAGGTCCGGCCAGCGAGCCGTCTTTGGTCACGTGGCCGACCATCACAATCGCCACGCCGCGCGTTTTGGCAAAGCGCGTCAGGTAGGCCGCCGTTTCACGCACCTGCGCCACGCTGCCCGGCGAGGACTGAATGTCCGCCATGTGCATCACCTGGATGGAGTCGATCACCATCAGCTTCGGCTGCTCTTCTTCGGCAATCATGCAGATCTGCTCGATGCTGGTTTCGGAGAGCATGTTCAGATTGCCGGTCGGCAGGCCCAGACGGTGCGCGCGCATCGCCACCTGCTGCAGTGATTCTTCGCCCGTGACGTACAGGGTTTTCATCTGTTCGGCGAGCTTGCAGAGCGTTTGCAGCAGCAGGGTCGATTTACCCGCGCCCGGGTTACCGCCGATCAAAATGGCGCTCCCCGGCACCACGCCGCCGCCGAGCACGCGGTCAAACTCTTTGAACCCGGTGGAGAAGCGCGGCAGCTCTTCGAGGCTGATGTCCGAAAGTTTTTGCACCTTCGCCACGCCCGCATTGCCCGCGTAGCCGCTCAGGCGTTCATTGCGCGCCACGCTCGGCGAAGCCGCCACACCACGCACTTCGGTGATGGTGTTCCAGGCATGACAGGCGCTGCATTGCCCCTGCCAGCGCGGATAATCCGCACCACATTCATTACAGACAAATGCGCGTTTTGGAGCTTTCGCCACGGTTTACCTCTTTATTTCTGATTAAGGCTGCCGGAGAGAATGCAGAACACCCCCATCAGGTCAGCGTGACGGATAGTGACTTCCGTCTTTTCATTCACTTTTGGCTTGGCGTGGTAGGCAATGCCCAGGCCGGCCGCTTTGATCATCGGCAGATCGTTCGCGCCGTCCCCGATAGCGACGGTCTGGATAACCGGAATTTCATATTTTTCCGCCAGACGCGTCAGCGTATTGGCTTTGTACTGGGCATCAACAATATCGCCGATCACCTGGCCGGTCAGCTTGCCGTCCATGATCTCCAGCTCGTTGGCCACCACGGTGGTCAGATGCAGTTTCTCCCGCAGATAATCCGCGAAGAAGGTGAAGCCACCTGAGGCGATTGCCACCTTCCAGCCGAGGGACTGCAGCTTCAGCACCAGCTGCGTCAGCCCAGGCATCAGCGGCAGTACGTCGCGTACCTGGCGCAGAATGTTGGCATCGGCCCCTTTCAGGGTCGCCACGCGCTGGCGCAGGCTGGCGGTGAAGTCCAGCTCGCCGCGCATCGCACGTTCGGTGACTTCCGCCACCAGCTCGCCGCTGCCCGCCAGCTTCGCAATCTCGTCAATACACTCGATCTGAATGGCGGTTGAGTCCATGTCCATCACCAGCAGGCCCGGGGTTTTCAGGTGCGGAATTTTGCCCAGCGGCGCGACGTCCAGCCCGGCGTCATGCGCCAGACGCGTTGCGCGCTGCGTCAGGGAACCCGCCAGGCGAATAACCTGGTAGTCTTCCACGCACCAGGCGGCGACGATGACCATTGCCGCACCGAGCTTGCTTTGATACTGGGTCAGGCGTTGCTTATCCAGACCGCGTCCGTAGAGGAGCCAGCCGCTACGACCGGCGTGGTAATCCAGAGGCATCACCTCATCGCCACTTAAAGAGAGCGGCAATCCTGGCCATAAAGAGACATCCGTTGGCAGGTCACACCAGGTAATGTTCGGCATTAAAGCTCCTGTAATTTCGTTCGCGCCGGAAGGTTGCAGAGGGAAAATAACGCATGAGGCTACCCTGTAACCATCACTTCTGGCAACATTAAGCCGTAAATTTTCAGCAGGTGGAATATGGCTCGCGCAAAACTGAAATTCCGGCTTCATCGCGCCGTGATTGTCCTTTCCTGTCTCGCACTCTTAGTGGTGCTGATGCAGGGGGCATCGTGGTTTAGCCAGAATCATCAACGGCAACGCAACCCGCAGTTTGAGGAGTTGGCCCGCACGCTGGCGCGCCAGGTGACGCTCAACGTCGCACCGTCCATGCGTACCGAAACGCCGGACGATAAGCGGATAGGCCAGGTTTTACGCCTGCTCACGGAGAACAGCCGCATTCTTGATGCTGGCGTCTATGATGAGCAAGGCAACCTGATTGCCCGCGCGGGCGAGCACGTCGACGTGCGCGACAGGCTGGCGCTGGACGGGAAAAAAGCCGGGGGCTACTTTAACCAGCAGCTTGTTGAACCTATTCAGGGGAAGAATGGCCCGCTGGGCTATCTGCGCCTGACCCTCGATACCCACACCCTGCCTACTGAAGCCAAACAGGTCGATAATACCACCAATATTCTGCGCCTGATGCTGCTGCTTTCACTCGCCATCGGCGTTGTGCTGGCGCGCACCCTGCTTCGCGGCAAGCGCTCGCGATGGCAGCAATCACCGTTCCTGCTGACCGCCAGCAGATCCGTTCCCGAAGACGAAGAGAGCGAGAAGAAAGAATAGTGATAAAGTAGGCGAACGATTCGGAAAAGGAACTTTGCCATGACGACGTTACGCCTGCTTATCTCTGACTCTTACGATCCCTGGTTTAATCTCGCGGTAGAAGAGTGCATTTTCCGCCAGATGCCTGCTACCCAGCGCGTCCTGTTTCTCTGGCGTAACGCCGATACGGTGGTCATTGGCCGTGCGCAAAACCCGTGGAAAGAGTGCAATACGCGGCGTATGGAAGAGGATAACGTCCGCCTCGCGCGCCGGAGCAGCGGCGGTGGCGCGGTCTTTCACGATCTGGGCAATACCTGCTTTACCTTTATGGCGGGAAAACCGGAATACGACAAAACCATCTCGACGTCCATCGTCCTAAACGCCCTTAACGCGCTCGGCGTGACGGCTGAAGCCTCCGGACGTAACGATCTGGTGGTCAAAACGCCCGACGGGGATCGCAAGGTGTCCGGCTCCGCCTACCGCGAAACGATGGATCGCGGGTTCCACCACGGCACCCTGCTGCTGAATGCCGATCTCAGCCGTCTGGCGAACTACCTTAATCCTGATAAGAAAAAGTTACAGGCCAAGGGCATTACGTCCGTACGCGGGCGCGTGGCAAATCTGGTGGAGCTGCTGCCGGGGATTACGCACGAGCAGATTTGCGACGCGATCCGTGAAGCGTTCTTTGAACATTACGGCGAGCGCGTGGAAGCAGAAGTGATCTCCCCAGACAAAACCCCGGATCTGCCCAACTTCGCCGACACCTTCGCCCGCCAGAGCAGCTGGGAGTGGAACTTCGGTCAGGCACCTGCGTTTTCCCATCTACTGGATGAGCGTTTTACCTGGGGCGGCGTGGAATTGCACTTTGACGTGGAGAAGGGCCACATTACCCGTACGCAGGTCTTTACGGATAGTCTCAATCCGGCACCGTTAGAGGCGCTGGCCGCTCGTCTGCAGGGCTGTTTGTATCGGGCGGATATGCTGCAGCAGGAGAGTGACGCGTTGATTGGGGATTTCCCTGAGCAGGAGAAAGAGTTAAGGGATTTGTCAGCATGGATTGCGCAGGCCGTGCGCTAGGTGCGGTCTGGTGCCCTCACCCCAGCCCTCTCCCACAGGGAGAGGGAGGGAAGAGACAGAATTACGCTTTATCGCCCAGCAGAACGGATTCCAGCGCGATTTTGATCATGTCGTTGAAGGTAGTCTGACGCTCGGCAGCGGTGGTCTGCTCGTGGGTACGGATGTGGTCAGACACGGTACAGATGGTCAGCGCTTTCGCACCAAACTCAGCCGCGACGCCGTAGATACCCGCCGCTTCCATTTCCACGCCCAGGATGCCGTATTTTTCCATCACGTCGAACATCTCGCCGCCGTCCGGGGCATAGAACAGGTCAGCAGAGAAGATGTTACCCACGCGCGCTTCAACGCCCAGCGCTTTTGCTGCGTCAACCGCATCGCGCACCATGCCGAAGTCAGCAATCGCTGCGAAGTCATGGTCTTTGAAACGCATACGGTTAACTTTGGAATCGGTGCAGGCCCCCATACCGATAACGATGTCGCGCAGCTTAACGTCCATGCGCACCGCGCCGCAGGAGCCAACGCGGATGATTTTCTTCACGCCGAAATCGGTGATCAGCTCTTTAGTGTAGATAGAGCAGGATGGGATACCCATACCGTGGCCCATAACGGAAATTTTGCGGCCTTTATAGGTACCGGTGAAGCCCAGCATGCCGCGAACGTTGTTCACTTCACGCACGTCTTCCAGGAAGGTTTCTGCAATGTGCTTCGCGCGCAGCGGGTCGCCCGGCATCAATACGACGTCAGCGAAATCACCCATTTCTGCGTTAATGTGAGGAGTTGCCATCTTCAGTTCCTTTAACATTGTTTATTCTTTTCACCCTCTCCCTGCGGGAGAGGGTCGGGGTGAGGGCATCAGACCTCACCCAACATGATTCAGAACATGGCCTTGCCATATTCCATGTCAGACGTACCAAAGTATTTGGCGATAGTCTGGCCGATGTCCGCGAAGGTTTCACGGTGCCCCAGCGAGCCCGGCTTCACTTTCGGGCCGTACACCAGCACCGGAATGTGCTCACGGGTGTGGTCGGTACCGGTCCAGGTTGGGTCACAGCCGTGGTCCGCGGTCAGGATCAGAATGTCATCTTCACCCACCAGTTCCATCAGCTCCGGCAGACGGCGGTCGAACAGTTCCAGACCGGCCGCATAGCCTGCGACGTCGCGACGGTGACCCCAGGAGGAGTCGAAGTCCACGAAGTTGGTGAAGACAATGGTCTTGTCGCCCGCTTCTTTCATCTCTTTGATGGTGGCATCGAACAGCGCATCCAGACCGGTCGCTTTGACCTTTTTGGTGATGCCGCAGTTAGCGTAGATATCCGCGATTTTACCCACGGACACCACGTGACCGTCCTTCTCTTCAACCAGCTTCTGCAGCACGGTTGGCGCCGGCGGCTCAACGGCCAGATCGTGACGGTTACCGGTACGCTGGAAGTTACCCGCTTTGTCGCCGATAAACGGACGCGCGATCACGCGCCCAATGTTGTAGCCGCCTTCGGTCAGCTCTTCACGGGCGATTTCGCACAGCTCGTAGAGTTTATCCAGGCCATACGTTTCTTCATGGCACGCAATCTGGAACACGGAGTCAGCAGAAGTGTAGAAAATCGGCTTGCCGGTTTTCATATGCTCTTCGCCGAGCTGATCCAGAATCACGGTACCGGAAGAGTGGCAGTTACCCAGGTAACCCGGCAGGTTGGCACGCTTCACCAGCTTATCGAGCAGCTCCTGCGGGAAGCTGTTCTCGTGATCGGAGAAATAGCCCCAGTCGAACAGCACCGGCACACCGGCGATTTCCCAGTGGCCAGACGGGGTGTCTTTACCGGAGGAGAGCTCGTGAGCCCAGCCGTAGGCGCCCACGACTTCCGCGTTGCCGTCCATACCGGCTGCGATTTTACCGGTAGAGCCTTCATGCGCTTTCACCAGCCCGAGGCGGGTCAGGTTAGGTAGAGTCAGAGGGCCTTTACGACCGTTGTCCGCTTCGCCTTTCGCACAGGCTTCCGCGATGTGACCCATGGTATCGGAACCCACGTCACCAAAACGTTCTGCATCTTCGGTTGCGCCGATGCCGAATGAGTCCAGCACCATAATAAATGCACGTTTCATAATTGTTCTCCGTACGTAGTGCTTCAAAAATTATCGATCAGATCAGTATACCGCTATTCGGTGATACGGCGATAGACAGTCGGTGTGGTTTCCGGTGCTTTATCGTCAAGCGTAATAGCCGCTTTCACCGCTTTAGCCGCTTCCTGCCAGCTGGCTTCATCTTTGGCGTGGATCACCGCCAGCGGACGTTGACCGTCAACGCTGTCGCCCAGACGGGCCATATCGGTAAAGCCGACGCTGTAATCAATGGTGTCCGATGCCTGACGGCGACCGCCGCCCATCGAGACCACCGCCATACCCAGCGCACGGGTGTCCATCGCAGAGACAAACCCTTCGCTATCGGCATACACCGCTTTGCTGAGCGTCGCGGTCGGCAGGTACTTCGCATAGTTTTCGACGAAATCGGTCGGGCCTTTCTGGGCTGCTACCATGCGGCCGAAAATGTCCGCCGCTTTGCCGTTATCCAGCACCGCCTGCAGTTTCGCGCGCGCTTCCGCATCGTCTTTGGCCAGCTTGCCGGAGATTAACATCTCAACGCACAGCGCCATGGTGACGTCGAACAGGCGCGGGTTACGGTATTCCCCGGTGAGGAACTGGACGGCTTCACGCACTTCGACGGCGTTACCGGCGCTGGAGGCCAGTACCTGGTTCATATCGGTGAGCAGTGCGGTAGTGCGCACGCCTGCGCCGTTGGAGACGCCAACGATCGCTTCGGCCAGCGCCTCAGAGAGTTCATAGGTTGGCATAAACGCGCCGCTGCCTACCTTCACGTCCATCACCAGCGCGTCCAGCCCTTCTGCCAGCTTCTTCGCCAGGATAGAGGCGGTGATCAGCGGGATGGAGTCAACGGTCGCGGTGATGTCGCGGGTCGCGTAGAAACGCTTGTCTGCCGGAGCAAGAGAGCTGGTCTGGCCGATAATCGCCACACCAACGTCTTTAATAATGTCGCGGAAGCGGTTGTCGTCCGGGAAGATATCGAAACCCGGGATGGCTTCCAGTTTGTCGAGCGTACCGCCGGTGTGGCCCAGGCCGCGTCCGGAGATCATCGGGATGTAACCACCACAGGCTGCCACCATTGGGCCAAGCATCAGGGAGGTCACGTCGCCCACGCCGCCGGTGGAGTGTTTATCCACAATCGGGCCGTTAAGATTGAGGCTTTTCCAGTCCAGAACGGTTCCTGAATCTCGCATCGCCATGGTCAGCGACACGCGCTCAGGCATCGACATATCGTGGAAGAAAATGGTCATCGCCAGAGCCGCAATCTGCCCTTCTGAGACGGTGTTATCACGAATGCCGTTGATGAAGAAGCGGATCTCTTCGTCGCTTAATGCATGACCATCACGTTTTTTACGAATAATTTCTTGTGCGAGAAACACGGTAACCTCCATGCGGAATCGGGGGAGTTGTGGCGGGTGGCGTTACGCTTACCCGCCCTACGATCCTGTAGGCCGGATAAGCGAAGCGTCATCCGGCGTTGTATGGCAATCAGTAGCTGCTTGCGCTCTTACCGTCGCCGTGACCCAGCGCTTTCAGCAGGCTGGCCAGCAGGCTGGAGGCGCCGAAGCGGTAGTGACGGGAATCGGCCCAGTCGGCGCCAAACAGCTCGTCGGCAATCGCCAGGAACTGCTGCGCGTCTTCCGCGGTACGCACGCCGCCCGCAGGTTTGAAACCGACGGTTTTGGACACGCCCATGTCGCGGATAACTTCCATCATGATGCGCGCGCTTTCCGGGGTCGCATTTACCGGCACTTTACCGGTAGAGGTTTTAATGAAATCCGCACCGGCTTTGATGGAGATTTCAGACGCTTTACGAATCAGCGCCTCTTCTTTCAGCTCGCCGGTTTCGATGATCACTTTAAGCAGCACGTTTGCCGCCGCACACGCGTCTTTACAGGCCTTCACCAGGTCAAAACCGACCTGCTCGTTACCGGCGATCAGCGCGCGGTAAGGGAACACTACGTCAACTTCGTCTGCACCGTAGGCAATCGCCGCGCGGGTTTCTGCCAGCGCAATCTCGATATCGTCGTTGCCGTGCGGGAAGTTAGTCACGGTTGCAATGCGCACGTCCGGGGTGCCCTGCTCTTTCAGCGTTTTACGGGCAATCGGGATAAAGCGCGGGTAGATACAAACGGCTGCGGTATTACCCACCGGCGTTTTCGCCTGATGGCACAGGGCGATGACTTTCTCATTGGTGTCGTCATCGTTCAGGGTAGTCAGGTCCATCAGTTTCAACGCGCGCAGGCTGCTTGCAGTTAAATCGGTCATAACATTCTCCAACGGCAGTGCCGTATAAATTTTACCTTGCGGGTCTGTGAGTATTCTAACATTCACCCGCATCCACACTTCGACATTCATCACAGTTAATGAAAACTGCGTACAAATTTGCATTACTGTAATGAGATCTTCTTCAAACTTTAGTGCGCAAATTGCCGACTAAAGCAGCAATACCCCCTGTGGGATCAAAAGCGCCAACAGGCAGGCTTTCTACAATCCGTTCATCATCCGCAGAACATTCAAGGAAGCGAATATGCCCCACTCCAGCCCCGACGCCCTGCAGCAACGTTGCCAGCAGATTGTGACAAGCCCGGTGTTAACCCCGGAACAAAAACGTCATTTTCTGGCGCTGGAAGCGGAAAACAACCTGCCGTATCCGGCACTTCCTGAAGCTGCGCGCGCCGCGCTGGACGAGGGGTTTATCTGTGACATGTTCGAAGGCCATGCGCCTTACAAACCCCGTTACGTTCTGCCGGATTACGCAAAATTTCTGGCTAACGGTTCAGAATGGCTGGAGCTGGAAGGGGCAAAAGATCTCGACGATGCCCTCTCGCTGTTAACCATCCTCTACCATCATGTTCCGTCCGTCACATCGATGCCGGTCTATCTCGGTCAGCTTGATGCGTTGCTGCAACCTTATGTTAGAATTCTAACACAAGAAGAGATCGATAGCCGAATAAAACGTTTCTGGCGCTATCTCGACCGTACGCTGCCGGATGCGTTTATGCACGCAAACATCGGGCCTGCTGACGGCCCCATCACCCGTGCCATTTTGCGGGCCGATGCAGAGCTGAAGCAGGTCGCGCCAAACCTGACCTTTATCTACGATCCCGATATCACCGCGGACGACTTGCTGCTTGAGGTAGCAAAAAACATATGTGAATGCAGCAAACCGCATATTTCTTATGGCCCGGTGAATGATAAAATTTTCACAAAAGGCCGTTACGGCGTGGTGAGCTGTTACAACTCCCTGCCGCTTGCAGGCGGTGGCAGCACCCTGGTGCGCCTTAACCTCAAAGCCATTGCTGAACGCAGCACATCCATTGAAGACTTCTTCACCCGCACGCTCCCGCACTACTGCCAGCAGCAAATGGCCATCATCGATGCACGCTGCGGTTTCCTGTACGAGCAATCTGGCTTCTTTGAGAATAGCTTCCTGGTGAAAGAGGGGCTGATTGATGCCGATCGGTTTGTGCCGATGTTTGGCATGTACGGCCTGGCGGAAGCGGTAAACTCGCTTTGTGAGAAAGCAGGAATAGCGGGACGCTACGGAAAAGATGAGCAGGCCAACGCGCTGGGCTATCGCATCAGCGAACAGCTTGCGGCGTTTGTCGAAAACACGCCGGTGAAGCACGCCTGGAAGCAGCGCGCGATGCTTCATGCCCAGTCGGGGATCAGCTCCGATTCGGGTACCACGCCAGGCGCGCGCCTGCCCTACGGCGACGAGCCGGATCCCATCAGCCACCTGCTGGCGGTGGCTCCCCATCACAAGCACTACTCTTCCGGGATAAGCGATATTCTGACGCTGGATGAAACGGTAAAACGCAACCCTCAGGCGGTGGTTCAGCTTTGCCTGGGCGCGTTCAGGGCCGGTATGCGTGAATTTACCGCCAACGTAGCGGGTAACGATCTGGTCCGCGTGACCGGCTATATGGTTCGCTTGTCGGATCTGGAGAAATACCGGGAAGCCGGATCGCGCACCAATACCACGTGGCTGGGGGAAGAAGCCGCACGCAATACCCGTATTCTGGAACGTCAGCCGCGCGTGATAAGCCATGAACAGCAGATGCGCTTTAGTTAGTCAGGTCATCCCTTTTTCCTGCGTGGACGGGCCGGGCAGCCGCCTGGCCCTGTTCCTGCAGGGCTGCAACCTGCGCTGTAAAACCTGCCACAACCCGTGGACGATCGGCCGCTGCAATGACTGCGGGGACTGCGTGCCCCACTGCCCGCACGACGCGCTGACCATTCAGGCCGGGCGCGTCTGGTGGCAGGAGAGCGACTGCCAGCAGTGCGACACCTGCCTGCACCTGTGCCAGCAGCAGGCCACGCCCATGGCGCACCGCTTCAGCGTGGAGGAGATCCTCACCCAGGTCCGCAAATCCGCACCGTTTATCGAAGGGATCACCGTAAGCGGCGGGGAAGCCACAACTCAATTGCCGTTTTTAGTGACGCTATTCTCTGCGATCAAAGCCGATCCCGCCCTGAATCATCTGACCTGCCTGGTCGACAGCAACGGCTTGTTAAGCGAAACCGGCTGGCAAAAGCTGCTGCCGGTACTGGATGGCGCGATGCTGGACCTGAAGGCGTGGGGGAACGAACACCACCGCTTCCTGACCGGGCGCGAAAACCCGCAGATTAAGCAGAGCATCCGCTGGCTGGCAGATCGTCGCCGTTTGACGGAGCTCCGCATGCTGGTGATTCCGGGGCAGTGTGACTATCTGGAAAACCTCAAACCGCTAACGACCTTTATCCACGGGCTTGGAAACGTGCCGGTACGCCTTAACGCGTTTCATGCGCACGGCGTATACGGTGAGGCAGCGTCATGGCGCAGCGCCACGCCGGAAGACGTTGAACCGCTGGCGCGGGCGCTGGAAAAACAGAAAATAACGGTGATCCGCCCGGCGCTTTATCTATAGCGTGATGCCAAATACCGAACGCGTATTTTCCAGCAGCGCATCGGCAATCACCTCTTCCGGCTCTTGTCGCAGTTCACACAGGGTGGTGAACACACGCGCCGCCTGTTCCGGGCGATTCGGCTGTCCCTGAAAACCGTTCAGCGGCATATCCGGCGCGTCAGTTTCCAGCAGAAGCGCCGACAGCGGCAGCTGTGCCATCACGTCACGGGTTTTACTGGCGCGCGGATAGGTGATGGTGCCACCCACACCAATTTTATAGCCCAGTTCAATGAAACGCTGCGCCTGCTGCAGGCTGCCGGAGAAACCGTGCACGACGCCCCTGCGCGGCAGATCGATGCGTTTCAGGTGCATCGCCAGCTTATCGTGCGTGCGTCTTGAGTGGAGGATCACCGGCAGATCGTGGCGCTTCGCCAGCCTGAGCTGCGCGTCGAGGATCGTCTGCTGGCGCTCAAACTGCGGATCCTCGCGATAAAGATCGAGGCCGATCTCACCGATGGCGACAAGCTTGTCGACTGCGGTCTGCACGATCTCATCAAGCCTCTCAATGTGCTCATCCCGATGCCGCTCAATCACAATCGGATGCAGGCCGAGCGCGGCATAGAGCGCGGAGTGCCGCATGGAAAGATCCAGCACGCGGGAAAAATAGGCCGCTTCCACTGAAGGAACAATGATGGCCTGAACGCCTGCCTCGGCCGCTTTCGCAATACTGTGTTCTTCATCTCCCGTAAACGGCGGGAAATCGAAGTGGCAGTGGGTATCAATAAAGCGGTGCGTCACGCCAGATCCTCGTTATCCAGTAAAGCGTCATTCGCCTGCGGAATATCCACAAGCGGCATCGTCAGGGCATCGTTAGCGACAATCGCAGGCGGCGTAATAATGCGTTTATGGCGATGAAGAGGCGGTTGCTCTGCCAGCATTTTACCCACCGTCGCCAGGAAGTAGCGTCCGCACAGCCGCCCCGTTTTGTAATCCATGCGCAGCGCAGGGACGCGGCTGCCCAGCGCCATGCTCAGCAGCGGCTTAGGCGGATAAATTTCAAAAATACGCAGCTTACCCGGCGGCTTTTCAATGAATCGCTGCATCGCGCCGTAGGTTGTTTCATGCTGCTTCGCGATGTTCACCAGCGGCTGAAGGCTGCTGTCGCCCAGCCAGCGCTCCATCCGCTTAAACCACTGCGGGGTGTAATACATTTGCGACGGCACGGTGCGGATCACCACGATGGTTTTCGCCCCGCGCCGTGCGGCTTCCTGCACCGGCACCGCATCACTGATCCCGCCGTCAAGATAGCTAATACCGTCCAGCAGGGCGCCGGTACGATAAAAGCCGGGGATCGCGCTGGAGGCGCGGATGATGTCCAGCCAGTTCTCTTTCTGAGGCGAAAAATAGCCCGGCGAATAGTCATCGCCCCGGCTGGCGCACATCCAGAACTCTTTGCCGCTATCAAACAGACGCGCGGCGGTGTCCATGGCCAGCGGCATCTGGCTGGAGGTCGACTCCAGCAGCCAGTCGAGATCGATCAGGTTGCCGCCGCGCACAAAGCGCACCGGATTAAAAAATTCTTTCGCCGTGGTATAGCGCATGATGACCTTTCGCGCGTAGCCGGGCTGGTTGCAGACATAGGCAGAGAGGTTCTGCGCCCCGGCAGACGTGCCGAAATAGAGGTCAAACGGGTTGAACTGCGCGCGCATAAATTCGTCGAGCACGCCAGCGGTGAAAATGCCGCGCTGTCCGCCACCCTCGCAGACCAGCGCGAGTTGACCTGCGCGGAACGGTTTTAACGTCAGCGGCGCAATATTGCCGAGCGTAACGGGAATTCGTTGCCCCACCTCTGCTTTCCTGTTTTGATTATTTTATAACACCACAGTAACGCACCCGACCTGTTCCGCAAATAAGAAAAAGCCAGTCACAGTGACTGGCTTTATTTTGTTGAAGGAATATTGCGTTTGCTACGGACGTCGACGTCCCGTAAACAGGCTGACCAGGAACAGAATAATACCCACAACGAAGACAATTTTAGCTGCCCATGCCGCTGTACCTGCCAGTCCACCAAAGCCCAATGCGGCGGCAATTAACGCGATAACCAGAAATATAATGCCCCAACGAAACATAAGCTTCTCCTTTACCATAGTTAATGTCGGCCGCTAAACGTGAGCGCTCAGGTCACTCACCGGCGTTTTTCCAGAGTCGTTCTTATTTCGCCCGCTGGTGTTAGCCAGACGGGCGAATGGTCGAGATTTACTTCGTTTTCAGATCGTTTTTAACGCTTTTCACACCATCAATCGCTTTCGCGATAGACTCGGCACGTTCACTTTGCGCCTGCGAATCTACCGTACCGGAAAGCTGAACCACGCCATCGGTGGTTTCCACTTTCACCTTACGGGACGGCACGATGTCATCTGCTAAAAGTTTAGCTTTGATTTCGCTGGTGGTGGCTGCATCACCGGCATAACCTTTCACCGACGCGTTTTTGCCGTCACGGACGTGCAGCTTATCGCTGACGGAGGCAACGCCTTCGACGCCTTTCGCCACTTTTACCGCCTGTTCAGCCTGAGCCTGGCTTTCGACAAAGCCGCTCAGCGTGACCACTTTCTTGTCGGTCTTAACGGAAATGTCGGTGCTCTTAATGGCTTCATCATCCACCAGTGCGGCTTTCACTTTTGCTGTGATTGAGCTGTCATCCATGAAGTTGCCGACTTTATTCATAGAGCTATCGATTTTTTGCCCTGCGTTATCGGCCGTGGATTGTGCTTTATCCATGGTGCTGCTTTCCGCCAGGGCGGAGCCGCTCACCAGAACGCTACCCAGAGTTACAGCCAGCAGAGTTTTAGAAATCTTCAGTCTTGTCATATTCATCGATCTATTCCTGTGTTGACCCGTTATTCGGGCTGCATACTTCCTTAGTAGTTTTATATATTGCGAATAAACACGCGGGCAAAATGGATAACCTAAAGTCATGCATTGAACAGTTAATTTATCCACGCCCGGTGTTAAACACTGAGTTAAATATAGATCACTCTCACAGAGCCGCTTTCAGAATTGGGCAAAAAACGCGCGAATAGCGTGAAATTGCGTTGAATTAAGAACATTCCGCAAGGGATTAATAAGACAGGAATTAAAGAAGAGCACGGCGGGAGCCGTGCTCAGAGAGGGGATTAGTGCTCGCGGGTTTTACGGAACTGAACGTCAGGGTAACGTTCCTGCGTCAGGTTCAGGTTCACCATCGTTGGCGCGATATAGGTCAGGTTATCGCCACCATCCAGCGCCAGCTGAACTTCATTCTTACGCTTAAATTCTTCGAATTTCTTCACGTCAGAACACTCAACCCAGCGCGCAGTCGCGACGTTCACTGATTCGTAAATCGCCTCCACGTTGTACTCGCTCTTCAGACGCGCAACGACCACGTCAAACTGCAGCACGCCGACCGCGCCAACGATCAGATCGTTGTTCGCGATTGGGCGGAAGACCTGCACGGCGCCCTCTTCGGAAAGCTGGACCAGGCCTTTCAGCAGCTGTTTCTGCTTCAGCGGATCGCGCAGACGAATACGACGGAACAGCTCCGGCGCGAAGTTCGGAATACCGGTGAACTTCATCATTTCGCCCTGGGTGAAGGTATCACCGATCTGGATGGTGCCGTGGTTGTGCAGCCCGATGATGTCGCCCGGATAGGCCTCTTCAACGTGCGAACGGTCACCCGCCATAAAGGTCAGCGCGTCGGAGATGACAACGTCTTTCCCGATACGCACCTGGCGCAGCTTCATGCCCTTTTCATACTTACCGGACACCACGCGCATAAAGGCCACGCGGTCACGGTGTTTCGGATCCATGTTGGCCTGAATCTTAAAGACGAAGCCGGTGAACTTCTCTTCTTTTGCTTCCACTTCACGGGTGTCGGTTTTGCGCGGCATCGGCTGCGGCGCCCACTCCACCAGGCCGTCGAGCATGTGGTCAACGCCGAAGTTACCCAGTGCGGTACCGAAGAAGACCGGGGTAATTTCGCCGCTCAGGAACAGCTCTTTGTCGAATTCGTGAGACGCGCCCTTGACCAGCTCCAGCTCGTCGCGCAGCTGCGCGGCCAGCTCTTCGCCAACCGCCGCGTCCAGATCCGGGTTGTCCAGACCTTTAACAATGCGCACTTCCTGAATGGTGTGGCCTTTACCGGTCTGGTACAGGTAAGTTTCGTCTTTATAAAGGTGATACACCCCTTTGAACAGCTTACCGCAGCCAATTGGCCAGGTGATTGGCGCACAGGCGATCTTCAGCTCGTTTTCTACTTCATCCATCAGCTCCATCGGATCGCGGATGTCACGGTCGAGCTTGTTCATAAAGGTGAGGATCGGCGTATCGCGCAGACGGGTGACTTCCATCAGCTTACGGGTCCTGTCTTCTACACCTTTCGCGGCGTCGATCACCATCAGACAGCAGTCCACTGCCGTCAGGGTACGGTAGGTATCTTCGGAGAAGTCTTCGTGGCCCGGGGTGTCCAGCAGGTTCACCAGGCAGTCGTGATACGGGAACTGCATCACGGAGGTGGTAATCGAAATACCACGCTGCTTTTCCATCTCCATCCAGTCGGATTTTGCATGCTGGCTGGAGCCACGGCCTTTCACTGTACCCGCAGTCTGGATCGCCTGTCCAAACAGCAACACCTTCTCGGTGATGGTCGTTTTACCGGCATCCGGGTGAGAGATAATGGCAAAAGTGCGGCGCTTGGCCACCTCTTGCAGATAAGGAGACAACGTCATAATTAAATCTTCTTTTATAAGCGCGGCAGCACGCCACGCATCATGGAATACAAAATTGCGGCTATTTTACCCATCAACGGGGGGCAGGCAATCATTGTTTACACAGGAGTTGCTCCAGTTCGTTCAACGACGTCACGGTCCAGGTCGGCTCGATGCCTTCAGGCTTCACGCGGCCATGCGCGTTGAGCCACACGGTCGACAGACCTGACTTGATGCCGCCCAGGATATCTGACTCTGCCGTATCACCCACCATAAGGACGCGATCGCGGTCGGGATTTCCGGCCTGCGCCAGCGCATAATCGAAAATACGCGGATCCGGCTTCGGCACGCCAACCTCTTCCGAGATCACCAGCGCGTCGAAATGATCGCGCAGGCCGGTGCGCTCAAGGCGGATCTGCTGCAGGGCGGTAAAACCGTTGGTGATGATCCCCAGTTTCACCTTGCCTTTCAACGCATTCAGCAGGGAAACCGCGCCCGGCAGCGGCGCACAGATATCGGCCATCGCGTTCAGGAACGCATCGTTCAGCGTCCCCGGACTGACCTTTAAGCGTTCCGCCCAGACGTCAAAGCGCTGGTGCTGAAGCTGTAACGCGGTGATGGCACCGTTCTGGTAATCCACCCACAGCGGCTTATTTACCGCCTGATAGTCCTGAAAATCTTCAGCGGTGAAGGTCACGCTATAGTCGAGAAACATCCGCTGCAGGCCGCCGAACGAATCAAACGTAAACAGCGTTTCGTCGGCATCAAAGAAAATCCAGTCCCATTTCATCGTTACAACCTTATATTCGTTATCCAATCGGCAGAGCCATGATAATGGCGTCTTCACGTCCCTCTGCGGTGGGGTAGTAGTTACGGCGGATTGTCGCCTCGTTAAAGCCTAAGCTTTGATAGAGCGCGATGGCGGCGACATTCGACGCGCGCACCTCCAGCCACAGGGTGAAAACGTCACGGGTTTCGAGCTCACGGATGAGGTGCTCAAGCAGTTCTCTTCCCAGCCCACGGCGCTGAAACGCGGGATCAACCGCGATATTAAACAGCGTCGCTTCATCAAGAACAACCTGCGTGATCGCGAAAGCGGCCATGGTGCCGTCAACGTCCAGGCGGTAGTTCAGATACCGTTCGCCCTGATTGCTGGCGAAAGTTTTTTCGCTCCACGGAAACGCGTGGGCGCGTGTTTCAATCGCGAACGCGGTGGACAGGTCAGGCGTCGTGAGGGAAGAAATCGTGTTCATATTCGCAGATTTGTTGCCATAGCGCGCTGCGCGCTTTTGGGTTGGCTTTCAGTTCGTCCAGCGCTGGCGAGCAGATCTGGCTCCCCTGAAGAGAGATCTCATTTGCCTCTCCGATACGCCAGCTGTTACAGCGGCTATCAGGAGGCAGCATCGCGACACGCTCTGGCGTCAGCGGTAAAACCTGGTCGGCCGTCAGCTTCAGGCTGCGAAGGACATCACCGATCAGGGGGTCATTCAGGGCAGGCAGTTCTTCTGCCACCATCACCAGACGAACGTGCGCCGGGATGGAGATGGCGATTTCGCCCTGCAACGCCGTCGGGCGACGCAAAGCCCACTGGGTAATGCCCAGCTGCTGCAACTGCCAGTCTCGTCGGGATGTCATAGGGAAAACTCCTGTCTCTCAGGCGCGCAAATATAGCAAATGTGTCGAAAGTGCGCCATCTACCTACTATAATCCCCGCCTGAGTTTATTGAGGAACAATTCATGTCTGCATTTACCCCGGCAAGTGAAGTCTTGCTGCGTCACAGTGATGATTTCGAAGAAAGCCGTATTCTGTTTGCCGGAGATATGCAGGATGACCTGCCTGCGCGTTTCGACTGTGCTGAAAGCCGTGCCCATACCCAATACTACCACCACTGGCAGGTGCTGAGCCGCCAGATGGGCGAGCGCGCGCGCTTTAGCCTGGTGGCAGAGCAGAGCGATATTGCCGAATGCGATACGCTGATCTACTACTGGCCGAAGAATAAACCTGAGGCCCAGTTCCAGCTGATGAACCTGCTCTCCCTGCTGCCGGTCGGCTGCGATATTTTCGTGGTCGGTGAAAACCGCAGCGGCGTGCGTAGCGCTGAACAGATGCTGGAAGGCTACGCGCCGTTGAATAAAGTCGACAGCGCTCGCCGCTGTGGTCTCTACCATGGCCGTCTGGAAAAACAGACAACGTTTGATGCGCAGGCTTACTGGGACGAGTACCAGCTTGACGGCCTGACCATCAAAACCCTGCCGGGCGTGTTCAGCCGCGACGCGCTGGATACGGGTAGCAAGCTGTTGCTCTCCACCCTGACGCCGCACACCAAAGGCAAAGTGCTGGACGTAGGATGCGGTGCGGGCGTGCTCTCTACCGTGCTCGCCAGCCATTCACCAAAAGTGCGCTTAACCCTGTGTGACGTGAGCGCTCCGGCGGTAGAAGCCAGCCGCGCAACGCTTGCCGCAAACGGTATTGAAGGCGAGGTGATTGCCAGCAACGTCTTCTCCGACGTCACCGGTCGCTTCGACATGATCATCTCTAACCCGCCGTTCCACGACGGTATGGAGACCAGCCTGGAAGCCGCGCAAACGCTGATCCGTGGCGCGGTCCGTCACCTCAACAGCGGCGGTGAGCTGCGTATTGTCGCGAACGCCTTCCTGGCGTACCCGAAAGTGCTTGACGAAACCTTCGGTTTCCACGAAGTGATCGCCCAGACCGGCCGCTTTAAGGTCTACCGTACCGTGATGACGCGTCAGGCCAAAAAGTAATCTCCACTCATGCAGGCCGGATAAGTGCAAGCACCATCCGGCTCCGCATGGCGCCTGCATCGGCCATTTTTGCAGCAATCAAGGCGTCGCGCGCACTTTTCTGTTGACGTAAAGCTGAAAACATCTAGAATGCGCCTCCGTGGTTACGATACTTTTACAGTATCGATGGTATGCGAAGGTGGCGGAATTGGTAGACGCGCTAGCTTCAGGTGTTAGTGTCCTTACGGATGTGGGGGTTCGAGTCCCCCCCCTCGCACCATAAATCACAATGATATTGCTCGCACTGGGCGAAGGTGGCGGAATTGGTAGACGCGCTAGCTTCAGGTGTTAGTGTCCTTACGGATGTGGGGGTTCGAGTCCCCCCCCTCGCACCAACGAGGCGATATCAACAATAGTAAGATGACTGTGCGAAGGTGGCGGAATTGGTAGACGCGCTAGCTTCAGGTGTTAGTGTCCTTAGGATGTGGGGGTTCGAGTCCCCCCCCTCGCACCAATTATCTTACATCCCTTCTGTAGTTCCTCTTCTTTTCCCTGTTATTTCAAGCTCATCAGTATCACCAGAATTCCACTGACCAGTGCTACACATGATGGTAGTAAAACAAAGTGGCGCAGTTGCTTATGCCAGATCATGCCTGACGTGACTAACAGTCCTGACACAATGATCGCTTTCCATGTATCAAGGGAGAGATCGGCAAACGTCAACCCGCCGAGAATGGCTCCCGGTAGCAATACCCCCCAACCACTGCCAAGCGCCCTGTTCAACATGCTCTGCCCTCTCAAAGCGATAATGATAACCAATATCATATGACACGGATTATCATTTGTCAGCTGAATGAATCAAAATCCATCGTCCTTTACCTTTCCCGTAATGACAGGAATTGCCTAAGGTGATAAATTGCACACCTGTTAACAACATCTAAAGATTTTCTGATAATTACTCTTTGAGTTTTTTTCATATTTTATTGCGATACAGCACCTACTTATTTGTTTTAATTAAATTTTAATAAAAACGCACGACTATGACATCACAATCCTGGCGGTCTTTGGTTCACAGAAAATATCAATTGTCGTTACGTTTATTTTTATTTCTGAACGCAACCTCGGCAGTGTTCTCGGTAACAAATCCGCTCAATTCTGTACGCCTGTTATCAGCCCCACTTATTGCTATTTTCTCCATCAGCACCGGCCTGTTCGTCTGGCACTGGAGAAAGCGCGCGCGGAAGATAAATATTCCTGTTGTTTCAGGGATATTCGGTATTTTGTGGGCCTGGCAAATTGTGTCTAAATTCGCCTTAATTACCCACGATCACGCGACGTATTTGTTAATCGCCCTATTAACGGTGCTTTTTATCGGAACGCTGGCATTCGCCAGTAATATCAAAGCCTTTACGCTGCACTCACTGCCTACGTTTATTGTCTGCCTGTGGTTAAGCGATCACGATATATGGCTGAGAATGACCTATTCTTTCGCACTTCCTGTGGTGGCAATTGCTATTCATAACATTTTGCAAACACGTAACGACCGTTTTGCTCAGGAGCTGCTCTCACGTCTTCTGGAAGAGCGAGAAACCCTTACCGATCTCAGCATGATGGACCCGCTTACCGGGCTTTATAATCGTCGCGGTCTGCAAAGCCGTCTGGAGAATCTGCCGACGGTTGAAAATGGCGAGCATTTTGTCCTGCTGATGGATATCGATCACTTCAAAGCCTATAACGACCATTATGGCCACATGATGGGCGACCAGGCGCTGAAGCGTGTCTCTGCGGCAATCCGCGACGCCGTGCGTTCTCGCGATATTGTGGCGCGTTTTGGCGGGGAAGAGTTTATGGTGCTGTTGACGAATATTTCTCTCGAACATGCTCGCCAGACGGCCGAGCGGATCCGTCAGAAAGTCTACGATTTGAAAATCCCGCATCTGTTTAACGAGAGCGTAGCGACAAACGTCACCATCAGCATTGGTATTGCCATTTTCGAGGATGAAGACGTAGAAGGCGCGCTGGAAAAAGCGGACAAAGCCCTCTATGAAGCCAAGCATATGGGGCGCAATAACATTCTGCTGAGTGAAGAGCTGCAGACGGCTTAAACATCACGACGATGTCACCCGGACAAAAGTCTTGCCATTGGTATAAGCAATAGTTAGGATTGGCAATCATTATCATTTAGATTTCTATCTATACTATGGCTACGCATACCGCACACATCGTCGAACCACTCCTCTGGCGAGCGCCCCTCACCAGCGGGAATGTTTCGCTTGCGGATGCCGTACGGGATAAGATTGCGGAGACGCGCGCCCACCTGCTGGACTTCATCCGGCTTGATGAAGCGCACCCGAATCACGCCATGACGCTCTCAGAGTGGCGTCACCCGACAAAACTGCAGTCTCTGCTGGCTACCTATTCCGACCATATCTATCGCAATCAGCCCACCCTTACGCGGGAAAATAAACCCCTGCTCTCTCTATGGGCGCAGTGGTATATCGGGCTGATGGTGCCCCCCCTCATGCTGGCGCTGTTAACCCAGAAGAGCATGCTGGAACTCTCGCCGGATAATTTCCACGTCGAGTTCCACGAAACCGGGCGTGCGGCCTGTTTCTGGATTGATCTCCACGAAGACCAGAACGCTGAACGCCTGACGGCTCAGGAACGTATGGAGCAGCTTATCATCCAGGCCCTGATCCCGGTGGTGGAAGTGCTTGAAGCGACGGGAGAGATTAACGCAAAGCTTATCTGGAGCAATACGGGCTATTTAATCCACTGGTATTTAACGGAAATGAAGCCTCTGCTTGGTGATGAGAATGTTGATGCCCTGCGTCAGTCCTGTTTCTTTGCAAAACAGCTTTCCGATGGCCGTGACAACCCGCTATTCCGCACCGTCGTGCTCCGTGATGGGCTTCTGGTTCGCCGCACCTGCTGCCAGCGCTATCGCCTGCCGGACGTTAAGCAGTGTGGGGACTGTACGCTGAAGTAGAGCAGTGAATTGCCCGGTGGCGCTTTGCTTACCGGGCCTACAAAACCGGGCCCGGCCTAAACCCTCTCACACAAGGAGAGGGAATAACCACTAAAAACGGCAACATGCGTTGCCGTTTTGTTTTTACCTATGCCACCTGCTGATTGTCCTCTTCCGCGTTACGCTGCGCTTCTTCCGCTTCCTGCTCCAGCAGCTGTTTCTCGTATACTTTGAAGAACGGGAAGTAGATGATTGCCGATACGCAGGCAAGAACCACAACCAGAATAGCCGCGCGGAAATCCCAGCCCAGAGCCCACGCTGCACCTATTGGCGCCGGTGCTGTCCAGGGGACTACTGAGATGACGCGTCCAATCAGGTCAAACGTCATCGCCGCCCAGGCCAGCACGGCATTTACCATCGGTGCCAGCAGGAACGGAATAAAGAACACCGGGTTCATCACAATCGGCGTACCGAAAATGACAGGTTCATTGATGTTAAAGAAGCTGGGTACCACGCTCAAACGCCCGATAGAGCGTAAATGCGCTGAACGGCTACGCAGATAGCAAATCACCAGCCCCATCGTGGCGCCCGACCCGCCAATCACGATAAAGAACGTCCAGAACGCCTCCATAAAAATATGCGGCAGAGGCTGGCTGGCGGCCAGAGCGGTCTGGTTCGCGCCGAGGTTCGTGAGCCAGAACATCTGAAGCATCCCGGAGACGATGGCGGCTCCGTGGATCCCGGCGAACCACAGCAGATGACCAATCAACACGGCCAGCAGGATCGCAGGCAGGGAATCCGCTGCGGAAACAAGAGGTTTAAAGACCGACATAATGGCCTGCGGGATCAGCATGCCGAACTGAGACTGAATGACCAGGCTCAGAGGGTAAAGCGTCAAGACTACCACCAGCACAGGGATGAGCAGATCAAAAGAGTTTTTGATCATCGGAGGTACTTGGTCTGGCAGGCGAATACCGATGTTGTGCGCCTTGAGGAAACGCATCATCTCAACGCAGTAGATCGCCACCAGAATCGCGGTAAAAATCCCCGTTCCACCCAGGCTGTCGACAGGCAGCGTGCCTTTGGTTTTCGGTGCCGCGACCAGCAGAAATGCCATCAGCGACAGCATGGCGCACATAAACGGGTCTAACTGGTGCGATTTGACATAGTGTTTGCCAAGGTTATAGGCAATGGCCGCACAGATATAAATGGACATAATGCCCATCGTCATATCAAACGGCGTCAGGATCTGACCTTCAAACTGCTTCGCCATATCCAGCCAGGCGCGGGCGAAACTCCAGGTGGTATCAGGCGAAAATGGCGGGTATGCGAACACTAACAAAAATGAACCCACAATCATGAATGGCATCGCGGAGATGAACCCATCACGAATGGCCATCACATGACGCTGGGAAGAGATCCGCCCGGCAATCGGGCTGACGTAATTTTCAACAAAACGGAATATTAGGTTAAACGCAGCATGGTTGGCAGACATGGCAGATCTCCTGTCAGACGTTTGTTACGGGCACATTTGCGCCGCACGTTGTTCCATAAATCACCTTCACAACCTTGCTGGCTTGTGTACCAGTAGTACTGCTAAGACGGAATGGTTTCATAATTTGCTCTTATTATTAGATACAGGGGACGTTACGTACTCAGTATTAATCGACGCATCACGCTCTGCAACCGGTTACTGTAACCGGTTTCCGTGATTGTGAAGAGGATCCAGAAATCAGCCGTTCGGTATATTTGTTACTGAAGAGATATTTACAGAGCATAAATTCTTATGACAGATTACGCAGGATATTTGTCAGGAGGAAACAATGAGTTTGCAGTCTGTACAGCAGTTTTTTGCCGACAACGCGCCGGATATAGACGTCATTGAACTTAGCCAGAGTACCGCTACCGTTGCGTTGGCTGCTGCCGCCCACCGTGTGGAACCGGGACAAATCGCCAAGACCTTGTCACTAAAGGTGAAAAATGAGGTGATTCTGGTGGTAGCGAAAGGCGATGCGCGTCTGGATAACAAAAAGCTGAAAGACACCTTTGGTGCAAAAGCGCGCATGCTCAGCAGTGATGAAGTGGTGACCATAACCGGTCACCCCGTTGGGGGCGTGTGCCCGTTTGGCCTGGAAAACCCGCTCGCGGTTTACTGCGATGTCTCGTTAAAGCAGTACGCCGAAGTGCTGCCCGCCGCAGGCGCAATTCACAGCGCTGTGCGTATCTCACCTGACAGAATGGCAGAGCTGACTTCCGCAAAATGGGTGGATGTTTGCATCTGATTGATGCGCCAGAGCCTGTCTGGCGCGCAACAGGCAGGTTATAAAAAGGTCGGCTTGCTAAGCGTCGGACTTCGCGGTTCTCTTGCCGAAAGGTGGGTAATAATATCTGCCGCATCGAGCAACCCTACGTCAGAGTTCACCCCCAGCTTCACCATCGCATTAAACTTATGCGCCCGGATGGTCTTAATATTGCGTTCAAGCCGTGCCGCGATTTGAGGAATGGAATACCCGCAAGACATATAACGCAATATTGCCCTTTCCGTTGGGCTTAACATTCTGCTTTGACTCCGGTACCAGTGATTCATCATATTGTCATTGATGCACAAGGTTTCACTCAACAACACCATGAGTTCCTTCTGCAGGAGCTCAAGCGTCAGCGATTTACTAACCACACCGTGAAGGCGTGACGGGGAAAGATAGCTAATTAATCTTGCTTCCATCTCGTCAGCGACCAGGATGATGCGCTGGATATGACCATGCGTAAACGCAAAATCCCACAGGTGCGCCAGGCAGCTACGACGCTCTTCCCGCGCATCGGAATATGAATAGATCAGCGAGAAAAAATTGACGTGCTGAAGTGCTTTCTTAAAACTGTCAAATTCACTAAACAGATGCAGTTGGTAATGATTCAGGCCGGGCATCGCAAAAAGATGCTTTAGCCCAACAGCACTCATCGTGCAATTTTCGACGATGGCAATATGGCTTGTTGAATCGGTTTTTTCCATTCTTCGAACTCTCCATAGGCTGACATCAAACTCAGCTCTCGCATTCCCTGTGTACTGTTTATCCAGGCGTACATATCGGCGTTACTGCGTAATGAAAGTCGTCGCATCGCACTGTTTTTCTGCGCACTGATGGTTTTATTGCTCTTCTTGAGCAATGTGGCGATTTGGTTGATCCCCCATCCTTTACCTAACAGTCTCAATACCTTGCGTTCGGAGTGCGTGAGCGCGATAACATGTTCGTTTTCCTCCTCTGAACTTAGAGGTTCCGGGGTTAACAACATCTGGCTTACTCGCTCTGCGCGTTCGCGACCTGCCCGTACAGCGTTAACCAGGCCTTCAATGGGTTCCATATCAGAAAGCAACGTACTTTCAGGGCGCACAAGTAACTCAACGGCAATAGGGTTAAGTGGCCGCGAAACTAAAAAGATCCAGTGAATATTCCGGTATTGATTCAATAAACTGAAATACTCTTCAAGCGCCCCTCGAGGATTCCAGTATTCGCCTGAAATGTCGGCAATGATGACGTCAGCGCGGCGTAGCTGGAGCAGCGTTAACTCCTGCAATGAGTTGCAATAGGTCAATTCAAAATCGGGGAAATGGCGAGTCATCACGCCCCCTAACCCGTTTTGCATCACAGGTATCCGGCTGATGATAACGCTATGCTTACCGTGCAAAGACAACATAGACCCTCCGTGTCCATTCTTCATTTGATGAGTAACGTTAAAACGCATCAACGTATGAGTATTTTTGTCCCTGAGTGTAATGCAGGTTAATACAAGTAGAAGATGAGATGTATTCTTAGTATAAGAAATGCCTAAACAGCACTAATATCTCACAAAGCGAAACAAAATTTAATTGCAGTGCCATTAAAATAACTACAATATAAAATTAGAATAACTAAATATAAATAACTTATCTTTCAATATTAATTATTCATGAAAATGATAAATTAATCCCAAGCTCTTCCGCACTAAGGGACGGCAACTGTTTGCATAAACCTTGATCTGGCCCACAGCAAGAGACACTGCACTTTGTGTTAAAAATAATTGCTATGGCCCAACCGGCAACTTTCACCCTTTTTCAGGACAATACATGCAGGCAGATCGGTCAACGCAGCGTGCTATCACGCGGCTATGTATCCAGTGCGGTCTTTTTCTGCTCCAGCATGGCGCGGAAAGCGCGCTGGTTGAGGAGCTTTCCACCCGACTGGGACTGGCGCTGGGTATGGATAGCGTTGAAAGCGCTATTTCATCCAACGCCATTGTGCTGACCACGATTAAAGATGGTCAGTGCCTGACCTCCACCCGCAAAAACCATGACCGTGGCATTAACATGCACGTCGTGACCGAAGTGCAGCACATCGTCATCCTTGCTGAACATAAGCTTCTCGAACTTCGGGAGATTGAAAAAAGGTTCAGCCAAATTAAGCCATTACGTTATCCGCGCTGGCTTGTCGTGTTGATGGTAGGGCTGTCGTGCGCCTGCTTTTGTAAGCTCAATAAAGGCGGCTGGGACGGTGCGATCGTCACCTTTTTCGCCAGCAGTATCGCCATGTATGTTCGTCAGTTGCTGACGCACCGACAGCTGCATCCGCAAATTAACTTCTGTATTACCGCGTTTGTCGCCACCACGGTTTCCGGTCTGCTGCTGCGCCTGCCGCAGTTTGCCAGCACCCCGACGATTGCTATGGCCGCCAGCGTGCTTCTGTTGGTCCCGGGCTTTCCGTTGATAAACGCCGTCGCCGACATGTTTAAAGGGCACATCAATACAGGTCTGGCACGCTGGGCTATTGCCAGCCTGCTGACGCTGGCGACCTGCATCGGCGTGGTCATGGCCATGACACTCTGGGGGTTACGCGGATGGGCGTGATAGATTTTCTGCTGGCGCTGGCACAGGACATGCTTCTGGCCGCCATTCCTGCCGTCGGCTTTGCGATGGTATTTAACGTTCCGCAACGCGCGTTGCCATGGTGTGCACTGCTGGGCGCGATTGGTCATGGCTCGCGAATGGTGATGATGACGGCGGGTTTTAACATCGAATGGTCAACATTTATGGCTTCCATGCTGGTTGGCAGTATCGGCATCCAGTGGTCGCGCTGGTATCTGGCGCATCCAAAAGTGTTCACCGTCGCCGCCGTTATCCCGATGTTCCCGGGCATATCTGCGTACACAGCGATGATTTCCGCGGTGAAAATCAGCCATTTTGGCTACACCGAACCTCAGATGATCCTCCTCCTGAGCAACTTTCTTAAGGCGTCGTCCATCGTTGGCGCGCTCTCTATCGGGCTGTCGATCCCCGGGCTGTGGCTGTACCGCAAACGCCCACGCGTTTGATATTTGTGTTATTTCGCTGCCGTGGAGATAATCCTTCTGGTCCGTTTGGTGAAAATAAGGAAAGGATGTGGCTAACCCTGGCAGCGAACACCCCGAGCACAGCGAAGAATCTAGCCTGAAAGAGAAAATCTTTCAGAGCGCCATCGCGCTTTTTGCCGAGTATGGATTGAACGGTGCCCGCATGGAGCAGATCGCGGAGAAAGCGGGTACGACCAAACGCATGGTGGTTTACCATTTTAAGAATAAAGAGAACCTCTATCTCCTGGTCCTGGAACATGTTTACACTCAGATTCGCGCCAGTGAAAAAGCGCTAAGCCTGGCGGGAATGCCTCCCGTCGAAGCGCTGGTCAATCTGGTTGAAGCTACCTTTGACTATCATGCCGACCATCCGGATTACATCCGTATTATCTGCATGGAAAACATGCAGCGCGGCCGCTTTATGCAGCAGTCGAACTATCTTCGTCAGGTCAACCGTAGCGCGCTCGACCTGCTGGAGGGCATCCTGCACCGGGGCAAAGAAAAACAGCTATTCAGCCAGACCGTTGACGCCCGCGATCTTCACCGCCTGATAAGCAGCTTCAGCTTTCACTACGTTGCCAACAGCTACACCTTTACGCTGTTGTTTGAAGATGGCGCAGACGAACAGGCTCAGCGCGAGCACTACCGCAAAATGGCCGTTCAGGTAGCGCTCCGTTACACCTGCCCATAAAATTGCTTGCAATTAAATTGCACACTATCTATATTCATCTCATGAACGCGAAAACGAACGACGCAACCGCTGCGCTCAAGCTGGATAACCAGCTCTGCTTTGCCCTCTATTCGGCAAATCTGGCGCTTAATAAGCTGTACCGGCAGCTGCTGGCACCGCTGAACCTGACTTACCCGCAATATCTGGTGATGCTGGTGCTGTGGGAGCAGGATGACATAACGGTGTCGGACATCGGCGAACGGCTGTTTCTGGACTCTGCGACGCTGACGCCGCTGTTGAAGCGGCTGGAAAGTGCCGGCCTAATCAACCGTCACCGTTCGCGTAAAGACGAACGTCAGGTCGCCGTCACCCTGAGTGAAACGGGACGTGAACTTCAGCAGCAGGCACGGGGTATCCCCGATGCGGTGGGTTGCGCAGCGCAGTGTGATACTGACACTCTGGTGACGCTCAAACAGGAGCTCGAACTTTTGCGACAACAGCTACACCGCGCGTAACGCTATACTTTAGGCGTTATTATTTGCCCATATATATCGCACGCTATTTAATAGCACATATCAAAACAAGATGAGGAACCTGCCATGTCTTTAGAAAAAGTTGTTTATACCGCCAAAGCAAAAGCCACCGGTGGCCGTGACGGCCGTGCCACCTCCTCCGATGGCGTACTGGACGTCAAACTGGGTGTGCCAAAAGAGATGGGCGGCATGGGCGGAGAAGTGACTAACCCTGAGCAGCTGTTTGCTGCGGGCTACTCTGCCTGCTTCCTCGGCGCGATGAAGTTCGTGGCCGCACGCGACAAATTCACCCTGCCAAAAGATGCCTTTATTGAAGGCGAAGTGGGGATTGGCCCGCTGCCAACCGGTTTTGGTATCGAAGCAAAGCTGAACATCCATGTTGAAGGTATGGATCCTGCGGAAGCTAAAAAGCTGGTCGATGCAGCACACATTGTTTGCCCGTACTCTAACGCGACCCGCGGCAACATCGACGTCACGCTGAACATCATTGCGTGATAACTGCCTGATGGCGCTGCGCTTATTCGGCCTACGACTGTAGCCTCGGTAAGCGCAGCACCACCGGGGAAATCCCCTCCTTCCCTTTCCCCTCTCTGTGCTACCATAAGCCCATATCACGCCCGTAGTAATCAGTAGAGTAAGCGTTATGTCCTCCAGAATTCTGACCACCAGCATTGCTGGCATTGATGCCTTTATGCGCGACCCACGCGGTGTGTTGACCCACGCTGAAGGCGGCACGGTTGCCGTTTTTGCCGACAACGCGCCGGCGTTTTACGCAATCACACCGGAACGTCTGGCACAGCTTCTGGAGATTGAAGCGCAACTGTCACGCCCGGCGAGCGATGTCACGCTGGACAACCAGTTCTTTGATGAGCCGGTCAACGTTCCCGTGACCGTTCCAATGGGAAAATTTGCTCTTTACACGGGCTGGCAGCCGGATGCGGATTTTCAGCGGCAGGCCGCGCTGTGGGGGATTGCGTTAACCCAACCGGCCACCGCGGAAGAGCTTGCCGCGTTTACTGCCTGGTGGCAGGCGGAAGGTAAAGTCTTCACCCATATTCAGTGGCAGCAAAAGCTCGCGCGTCATCTGCAAATTACTCGCGCCGGCAACAATGGCCAGCCAAAACGCGACATCAACGCGTTTTCAGAACCGGATAAACAGATCCCCAGCGGATTCCGAGGTGCGAAATGAAGAACGTCGGCGACCTGATGAAACGTCTGCAAAAAATGATGCCTGCCAACGTGAAGCCTGCTTTCACCACCGGTGAAGAGCTGCTGGCGTGGCAAAAAGAGCAAGGCAAGATCCGCGCCGCCGCGCTTGCCCGCGAAAATCGGGCAATGAAAATGCAGCGCACCTTTAACCGTTCCGGTATCCGTCCCCTGCACCAGAACTGCTCGTTCGATAACTATAAAATTGAGACCAACGGGCAGATGAACGCCCTTGCCGCCGCCCGTCAGTACGTGGATGAATTCGACGGCAATATCGCCAGCTTCATTTTTAGCGGCAAGCCGGGCACCGGCAAAAATCACCTTGCTGCCGCCATCTGCAACGAGCTGCTTCTGCGCGGTAAATCGGTCCTCATCATCACCGTGGCCGATATCATGTCCGCGATGAAAGACACCTTCAGCAACCGCGAAACCAGTGAAGAGCAATTGCTTAATGATTTAAGCAATGTCGATTTACTGGTCATCGACGAGATTGGCGTTCAGACGGAATCCCGCTATGAAAAAGTGATCATCAACCAGATTGTCGATCGCCGCTCTTCGTCCAAACGCCCCACCGGCATGCTGACGAACCACAACATCGACGAAATGACCCGCTTATTAGGTGAACGCGTCATGGACCGCATGAAGCTGGGTAACAGCCTGTATGTCATTTTCGACTGGGAAAGCTACCGCAGCCGCGTTACCGGCAAAGAGTATTAAGACAGTTCCAGGAATCGCCGACAGGGCATAGGTATATACTGGAACCCCTCGGCCCAAAACGGACCTTTTTGAGAGAGCCATAATGAAAAAACAGATTCTAATCAGCACCTTTTTAGGCGCGCTGCTGGTGACCGGCGCAGCGCAAGCGGCGTCCTGGCAGGAGTCCCTGTCAAGCGCAGCAAATGAGCTGACCAAAGAGAGCGGCAGCTCTCAGGGTGGACTCTCCGCCTCTTCTCTTACCAGCCTGCTGGGCAACAGCTCCCAGAGTCTGAGTGCGGGCACGATGAACAACGCGGCGGGGATTCTGGAATATTGCGCGAAGCAAAAGCTGGCCTCCGTGACCGACGCGCAAAACGTGAAAAACCAGGTGTTGGGTAAACTGGGTCTGGATACCCAGGAGCAAAAAGCGGACACCAACTATATGGACGGCATTCAGGGCCTGCTTAACGCACAAAACGGGCAGCAGCTGAATCTGAGCACCCTCGGCAACTCTTCTCTGGCAAAACAGGTGAAAACCAAAGCCTGCGATCTGGTGCTGAAACAAGGCGTTAATTTCATCTCCTGATCCATCCCATTTTCTGCCACAACACGCCGCGTTTAATGCGATAGTCTTGCAGCGCGGCGCTAAACGAGCGTTTTCCCCACCTGCCACCGCCTCAGCGTCCGTTTGTCAGGATGTGCACGTCTTCATAAAAACGATTTTCTAAACCAAATCCTAACAACAGCACACTTTCGTGACACTAAAATTGCAGCTTAACGACATCGCAATTACATTGTATGACCCAAAAAATAAACAGTTAGCCAGCGAATTATCTGGCATCACGAGGATATGCTGTTGTCTGAATTCATGTCTCTTATCCTTTTTCTGGCTTCTGTCGGCGTTTACGCGTGGAAAGCCGGCCGTAACACCTGGTGGTTTATCGCCACGCTGGTGGTGCTCGGCATTTTTATTATTTTAAACATTACCTTATACGCCAGCGATTACTTTACCGGTGACGGTATTAACGATGCGGTACTCTACACGCTGACGAACAGCCTGACGGGCGCGGGTGTGGGCAAGTACATTCTGCCTGGGCTCGGCCTTATCGTCGCGCTGGTGACGATATTTGGCGCGCTGGCCTGGGTGCTGCGTCGACGTCGCCATCATCCGCACCATCATGGCTACAGCCTGCTGGCGTTATTCCTGGCGCTGGCCTCCGTCGACGCCAGCCCGGCGTTCCATCAGATCACCGAGCTGGTGAAATCGCAGTCGCGCGACGGCGATCCGGATTTCGTGGCTTACTACAAAGAACCGTCGAAAACGATCGCCAACCCGAAGCTCAACCTGGTCTACATCTACGGTGAAAGCCTGGAACGCACGTACTTTGATAACGATGCATTCCCGAACCTGACGCCGGACCTGGGTGCGCTGAAAAATGAAGGGCTCGATTTCAGCCACACCATGCAGCTGCCCGGTACGGATTATACGATTGCCGGGATGGTTGCCTCCCAGTGCGGTATTCCGCTGTTCGCGCCTTTTGAAGGTAACGCCTCAGCCTCCATGTCGACCTTCTTCCCGCAGAATATTTGCCTCGGCGATATCCTGAAAAACTCCGGCTACGAAAACTATTTTGTGCAGGGGGCAAACCTGCGCTTTGCCGGAAAAGATGTGTTCCTGAAATCCCACGGTTTTGACCACCTGTATGGCTCAGAAGAGTTAAAAACGACGGTTGCCGATCCGAACTATCGCAACGACTGGGGCTTCTATGACGATACGGTACTCGACGAAACCTGGAAGAAATTCGAGGAGCTGTCCCGCGCGGGCAAGCGTTTCTCTCTCTTTGCGCTGACGGTGGACACACACCATCCGGACGGGTTCGTCTCGCGCAGCTGCAAGCGCAAAAGCTATGACGTGGACGGCAAAAACAACAAATCTTTCAGCGCCGTCACCTGCAGTCAGGAGCACATTGCCGCGCTGGTCGAGAAAATCAAAGCCTCGCCCTGGTTTAAAAACACCGTCATCGTCGTTTCGTCTGACCATCTGGCGATGAAAAACAGCGCATGGGATCAGCTCAATAAGCAGGATCGCAGCAACCTGTTCTTCGTCCTGCGCGGCGACCAGCCGCAGCAGGAGGTCATTGCCACCAAACGCAACTCCATGGATAACGGCGCAACCGTGCTGGACATTCTGGGCGGCGACAACTTTATTGGCCTTGGCCGCAGCACGCTGTCGGGGCAGTCCCTGTCGGAAGTGTTCCTCAACATGAAGGATAAAATCCTCGCCTGGAAGCCAGACATTATCCGCCTGTGGAACTTCCCGAAAGAGATGAAGGACTTCACCGTCGATCGGGATAAAAACACGATTGCCTTCTCGGGCAGCAGCTTCCGTCTGCCGCTGCTGGTGCGCGTGTCGGAAGGGCGCGTTGAGCCGCTGCCGGAAAGCGAATATTCCGCGCCGCTGCGCTATCAGCTGGCCGATTTCGCGCCACGCGATAATTTTGTCTGGGTCGACCGATGCTACAAAATGGGCCAGCTCTGGTCGCAGCCGCTGGCGCTTTCTACCGACTGGTGCGTCTCTCAGGGTCAGCTCGGCGGGGAGCAAACCGTGCAGCACGTTGATAAGGCGCAGTGGAAGGGCAAAACCGCGTTCAACGATACGGTGATTGATACCGCGCGCTATCAGCACAACATCGACATGCTGAAAATCAACGATAACGATATTCGTTACAAAGCGGATAGCTTTATCTTTAACGTGGCCGGCGCACCGGAAGAAGTGAAGCAGTTTAGCGGCATCTCGCGTCCGGAGTCCTGGGGGCGCTGGTCCAACGCGCAGCTGGGCAATGAGGTGAAAATTGAATACGCCCATCCGCTGCCGGAACAGTTCGACCTGGTGATCACCGCCAGAGCGTATGGCCCCAATGCTAACAAGCCCGTACCCGTGCGCGTGGGGGATCGGGAGCAGACGTTAACGCTTGGATACGACGTGAGCACACAAACGCTGCATTTTGAGAACCCTTCGCGCAGCAATACCCTGGTGATCGTGCCGCCGGACCCGCAGTCCACGAATGAGGGAAATATCCTTGGGCATTCACCGCGCGAGATCGGAATTGGCATGGTCGAAATCAAAATCATCAGCAAAGCGGGTTAATGCGCGTCGCGCCCGGCGTTCCGCTGGGCGCTTGTGAAAATAAATAATCCTTTATAAGCCTTATAAATTAGATAAAAACACTTTATATAAGCCTTTTTTATCTATAAATATCCCGCCAAAAACCAAATAAATAAAATGTGCAGCTCCTGAAATCACCACGGAGCGTTACGCACTTTTATCATGCTAACCGGCTATAAGTTCGAATCCATCCGGGCACTGTGCAGCGAAAATGTGATTGCCTGGGAGGTATTGTCCACGGCAAAGCCCCACGTCGATCTTGAAGACTACTTTGGCTCGATGTCCTCGACGCTGCGTAAGGCGCACTTCTTTGCGCAGCTTCGTCATGCCATGTTTTGCGAAGAGGGCGACAAGTTTTACCTCAATGCGACATCGGATTTACTGCTGGAAACGGATTTCCTCGACAGGCTCAAAGAAGAAACACCCTGCCCGGAGAGACTTGCTATCGAGGTCACCGATCTCCATACGATGGTACAACTCGACGATACGCAAAGCCGGGCGCTGAGGAAATGCATCGCAACGCTCCATCAGTGGGGAATAGAAGTGTGGGCAGACGATGTTTGCGAAGACCTTCTTCCCGAACTTTTGACCAGCCAGATCCGCTTCTGCGGCATCAAAATTGACAAACATACCTTCTGGAACGGACGGATCGAGCAGGCAAAGTTTCTGCATCTCACCCGCCAGTGCAAGCGCATCGCCAGCAAGGTACTGATCGAAGGCATCGAAACCGCGGGTGATTTCGCGCTGGCCCGCGCCAGTGCGGCCGATTACGGCCAGGGCTATCTGTGGGGTAGAAAATGACCCCTTTCATTCTGAATGCTGGCTATCAGGTTATCGTTCTGAGCGGGAATACGTTTTTATGGCTTGGCCTCACTTCGATGATCTCGACGGCCGTTACCCCTCGCCCGGAGATGTATTGGATCCATGACGTTAATCCGGAAGGGCTTTTTCGCCTGCAGGAACGGCTGCTCAATACACACGCTGGAGAGAACTGGCTGGTATTTACGGATGCAGCGCGGGTCTGCGACGTTCACGCCTTCCTGCGCAACGAGCGGGTCCGAGTGGTCGCGGACAACCTCTCTTTTGCGCAGCTAAGCCACTGTTTTAGCGACACGACATTCGCCTTCGAAAACGCCGCCATGCTCTCGTATCAGGAGAGACGGGTTTGCATGTTGCTCCATAAAGGATTCAGTCCGGTTCGCATCGCAAAAATCATGAATAAGTCCCCTAAAACGATCTACACCCACAAGCGTAACGCGATGAACAAATTTTGCTGCCACAGCCTGGCGGAATTCCATCGAAAACTCTGCCTGCTGGACGCTCAGTCATTCGCTTTGTAATTCCACTGTTACTCACGTCAGGAAATAAAATCATGAAAATTATTCCCACCGTTGCATGTTGTTCCGTTCTCCTGCTTCCTGCTGCTGCGATCGCCGCAGACAGTAGCGCAAGCGCGACGATGCACGTATCACTTGAGGTCGTAAAGTCGTGCACCCTCAAAGCCAACGACCTCAACTTCTCGCGTCACGGCTCCGATGAGTCGAGCGAAATCCAGGCCAAAACGCAGGTCGATATCGTCTGTACCAACGGCACGCCTTTCACCCTCACCGCCACCAGCAACGACGGCGAAAACGGAACCTTCTGGCTGAAACCGGAAAACGGCGAAACGGGCGCACAGAAGATTGCGTGGAAACTCTTTGCCGACGAAGGCAAACAGACGCAAATCACCGGCACGAATGGCCTGGACGATACCGGCAACGGTGTGGAACAGGAGGAAACGCTGTATGGCGTCATTGAAGCCGGGGCGCTGACAACCGCCCAGGCAGGTACCTACAGCGACGATATCACGTTAAAACTGGAGTACTGATCGTGCGTCGCTACCTTCCCTGCTTCATTCTATGGCTCATGATGCTGGCGCTGCTGTCACGCTACGCGCTGGCCGCCACGCTTCAGGTGGCCCCGGTAACGCTCGATCTGCAGAGCGACCAGCGGGCAGCGGCGGTCTATCTCACTAACAGTGGGAAAGCGGCCATCCATGCGCAGATTCGGGTGTACGAATGGACGCAAAAAAACGGTAAAGATGTTCTGGTGAACACCGGGGAGGTGGTCACCAGCCCGGCGATGACATCACTGGCACCGGGCCAGCAGCAGCTGGTGCGCATTATCGTCATGCAGCCAGGCAACCGTGCACAGGAGCAAAGTTACCGGCTGGTCATCGACGAACTGCCGGACGCCACGTCCCGCGCCGCCAATCCCACCGCGGTGCACTTCCTGCTGCGCTACTCGATTCCGGTGTTTATTGCCGGGAACCAGAGCGCGCCCGTCAGCCACGATGCCCTGAGCTGTGAGCAGGCAGACATACCGGCCACTCTCCGCTGCTTTAACGCCGGAAACCGCCATATCCGCCTGAGCCACCTTGAGGCCCTGACGGCCGATAGGCAGGTTGTAGGGTCGATTAAAGGCCTGGCGGGCTATGTGCTCCCGGGACAAACCGCTCTTCTACCGCTTAAACATGCTTCACGTCACGCGCTCAGCTCGCTGCGCGTCTATCTCAATGATGACCATCATGCCAGCCAGATACCCCTGCGCCCGCTCGCTTCTCGCGCTCCTGTTTTGGCTACCGCTCATGCTGTCAGCCCGGGCTGAACCCGCCGACACCGTACAATGGCTGGCCATTACCGTGAACCACGCCCCGCGAGGCGAGCTGTGGGCCTGCCGGGTGGTGGATAATGCGCTATGGATAAGCCGCAGCGACATAAAAAAGCTGGGGCTTCACGCCCCGGACGATCGCGCAGAGTGGGTTGAGCTAACCTCCCTGCCGGGCCTGAAGGTCAATCTCGACGTGCTGTCCCAGCAGGTGTCAATTACCGCAGAAGCAGACGCGCTCGAGGGCCAGCAGCATCTGACCGTCTCAAGGCCCACGCCGATGTACCGCTATCCTGATGCGCAGCCCGTCAACGCCTATACGCTCGGATACGCGCTTTACGCCAGCGACGTGCAGGGGAAGCGCCAGCTTAACGCCCAGACCATGCTGACCGCGTCCGGTGGGCTACCCGGAACGTTCAGCAGCAGTTTTTCAAGCCATGCCGGGGAGGAAAACAGCGCCGGTCGGCCTACCCACACGCGTCTCGAAACCCGCTGGCAGTGGGACAACACCGACTCGCTGACCACGCTGGCGCTGGGCGACAGCATCACCACCGGCACCCGCTGGAGCCGGCAGGTACGCTTTGGCGGTCTGCACTGGGCACGTAACTTTGAGCTTAATCCCCAGCTCAATACCGAACCGCGCAGCCGCTACAGCGACACGGCCGTGCTGCCTTCCACGGTCGATTTGTATATCGACGGCCTTAAGCAGAGCAGCCAGCGCGTCACGCCGGGAGACTTTCTGCTGGATACCCTGCCCTCCTTCACCGGCAGCGGGCAGGCGGAGGTGGTGATTACCGATATCAACGGCCAGCGTCGCACCGTACAGCTCGATCTCTACGGCGCGCCGGGCATGCTGGCGGAAGGGCTCAGCAGCGGTTCGCTGGACATCGGCTGGATGCGGGAAAACTACGCCCTGCACTCCGACGACTATGCCGCCTCGCCGCTGCTGGACGCGGGCTGGCGCTATGGGGTGAATAATCACCTGACGCTGGCGCTGCATACGGAGCAGCAGCGCAGGCTGCACAACGTGGGTACGGGCGCTGACTGGCTGGTCTCCCCCGCCGTAGGGGTGGTCAGCCAGCACGTTGCCGTGAGCGACAGCCCTTACGGGCAGGGCGTTCAGTGGGGCCTCGGCTGGCAGTGGAACGGCAGAGGAACGGGCATTTCTGCCAGCACCGTCCGTACCGGGGCGGATTTCGCCGACAACGCCCGCATGAGCGGTGCCGCGCCCGTCAGACGCAGCGACAGCGTGTGGGTAAGCCAGTCCATCCCCCACTTCGGCACCGTGGGTGCGGGCTGGGTACAGCAGAACATTCAGGGCAGCACAGAGCGCTACCTCAACGCCTCCTGGTCGGTGTCGCTGCCGGCACACATCTCCACCACGCTGAGCTATACCCGCTCGTTTACGGACGCGTCGAGCCACGTTCAGCTGCTGCTTTCCGTCCCATTGGGTCGCGAGGACACGCTCTCCGCTCAGGCCAGCCGGGATACGTCGCGCATGGATTACCGCCACCAGCCAGACGATGAGGCCGGCGGCTGGTCATGGGAGCTGGGCCAGGGCTTTGGCGAACGACGTGAAAGATATGCGGACGTAGGCTATCTGGGCCGAGCGGGCGAATGGCACGTTGGGCTGCAGCAGGGTGCCAGCCAGGGCAACCAGTACGCCTCCGCCGAAGGTAGCCTGACGCTGCTGGACGGCAGCCTGCACGCGCTGCGCTACATCCAGCAGGGCATGGCGCTGGTGTCCACGCACGGCATTGGGCACGTACCGGTGATGCTGGAAAACCGCCCGGCCGGTGAAACGGATGAGGACGGTTATCTTCTGCTGACCGACCTGCCGCGCTACCACAACAGCAAAGTCAGCATTAACCCGCTCGATCTGCCCGCCGATGTGATCGCCCCCGTCACCGACATGCATGCCAGACCGGGCAACAGCAGCGCGGTCAAAGTCGATTTTAACGTCCATCATGCCGTCACGGTTCAGGCCCGGCTGGTCGACAGCCGCCGCAGGCCGCTCCCGCTGGGCAGCGTCGTGTCAACGCCGCAGGGTGCCACCATCGTGGGACGCGATGGCTTTATCTGGCTTGAAGATCCGCCCCTGCCGGGTGAACTGGTGGTGAAAACCGGTGAGGAAGAGTGCCGGGTCACGCTTCCGGCGCCGCGCACCGGGTCATCTATACAGAACATCGGAGAACAACTGTGTCATTAAGAGCACCGTTATTATTGCTGCTCGTCCTGTCCGTGAAGGCGATGGCGGCAGCCTGCTGGATAACCTCCATGCCCGCCATTAACTTTGGCAACGTCGTGGCGGGCAATACCACCTCCGTCAACACCGAGGTCAAATTTAGCTGCCAGGCCGACAACGAGGGCAGGACGGAATATCTTAACGTCTGCCTGAGCAGCGTAGACGCCCCGCCCTTTGAGATGATCTCGCCGGGGGACCAGGAGGGAAAACAGTACACCCTCCTCTTCCGCCTGCTGAACGGCGCAGCGCGCTCTCAGGAGCTGGGGCCTGCCAGCAGCGGGAACCTGATTCAGCAGACTCTGGCCGCGCAAAGCAATGCCAACGTCAGCGGTACCTTTCCGCTTATCGCTACCATTCCGGCAGGGCAAAGCCAGCTTCCGGCCTACCACTATTACAACTACAACATGAATCTGCGTATCGCCTGGCACAGCGCCCTGCGTCAGGATGCCCTGCAAAACTGCTCGGACGGTTCCGCAGAGGGGGAGCAGGTGCAGGGCGGCACCAGCGCACAGGCCGAAATCAGCCAGGGATGCTACATCGAGCGCGTGACGCCCCTTAACTTCGGCACCCTGACCAGCACCGCAACCCTGCGTCCGACACGTTCCACCGCCACCCTCACCACGCGCTGTCCGGCCGGAACCGCGTTCACCCTTGCCATGGGCAAAGGCAACCATGCCAGCGGTAACCAGCGGCAGCTCTGCAACAGCGAGGGCCAGTGCCTGCGCTACGGGCTCTGGCAGGATGAGGCGGCCACGCAACGCTGGGGAGATCGAAGCAGCGGCGATGCGCTGCAGGTCACCAATCCCGCAGGCGGCACCCAGAACTACACCGTTTATGGCGAGGTTCCGGCACAGCCGCTAACCGGTACCGGGGAATTTATTGATGACGTGATTATCACGCTAACTTATTAAACCACCCAAAATCCTGTCTGGATCAATGTTATCGGTAACAGTGGCGTTAAAATAGCCAGCAATGCAGCCCGGAAGGCGTAGACCTTCTCTTTTATTTTTATCTCTGTTTTTATTACAACAACTTATGAAATACCTGCTTGCTGACGCCATCGTCTATAACGACGAGGACGGTTCTGTTTCTCTTATCAATGCGCCGGATGAGGATGCGCAGCTCCTCACCTGTACGGCCAATACCATCATGAAGCTGCTGGTTCAGCATCATGGGAACGTGGTTGAACGGGAAACCTTTCTCCAGGAAGTCTGGGATCGGCGAGGGCTCCAGGGCTCTAACAACTCCTTAAACCAGTACATCAGCATTCTGCGCAAGATGCTGGCGGCCCTGCTTCCCGACGCGCTGCTTATCGTTACCGTACCGAAAACGGGCTTTATGCTCAGCGCGGACGTCACGGTCACCCCGCTGGAGGAGGCCCCGCCGGCCGCCGAAACGGCAAAACCTGCATGGCGCGTTCGCCCGGAATGGCTGTTCTGCGGCGCGCTCACGCTGATCGTCGTTGCGCTATGCCTCTGGATCGCGCTGATCAAGCCAGAAAATTCACAAAGGGAGATCCATCTGCTGACGCATATCGGCACCTGCCCGGTCTACACCTTTACGCCGCTGGCGGATGTATTTCACGGGAAGGCAATAACGCTGGCGCAAACGCTTCAGAAGGACGGCCATCTTCCGTGCCTGAAAAATTCAATTTTCTACATGCACATTCAGAGAACGCTTTTCTACGGCCACGAAGGGCGGCTGGTGCTCTCCCAATGTTCCCTCACGCGGGGTAAAGCCAGCGCCTGTCGTACGCTTTACTATTACGAGTGGTGATATGAGACACAAAAAAGTTTGGCTAATCCTGTTCCTCAACCTGCTGCTGCTGGGCGCCGTGACGGCGTGGTACTTTCACACGCCCCCGCTGTCGGTGGCCTGCGATGGAAACCTGACCTTCTCCGACCGGCGCGACAGCCACGATTTCACCTTTGACGGTGAGATCATTATGCGTTTTCATCCCGACAAAACGGGGTACATCACGGTTAACGGCAGCGTAGTGAATGCCCCGCGCAGCTGGGAGGTTTCCCGCCAGGAGATGTTTAAATGGCGTCACGTGGAGGGCGAACTGTATGAGATTGCTATTCAAAAAGTGGAGCGTTTTAGCCATGACGCCATGCCGCCCGGGGTCTTTGAAAAATACGTTGCCGGCCTGACGCTGGGCAATAAAAGGCTCCTGACAATAGAGCGCACGCCGGAAGACGCGCTGGTGATCAGCAATTTCTATTCGCCGGTGCTGATCTGCTCGGAATAATGTCGACGGGTCAGGCTATACTTGCCGCCATGACTATTCGCATTCGCCCTACCACCCGCAACGACGTTGCCGCCCTGCCCGCCATTGAACGCGCGGCGGGGGAGCGCTTTCGGGAAGACCCGGAACTCGCCTGGCTTGCCGATGGCGAGGTCATTTCAACTGACCAACACCTCGGCTATGTCGAACGCGGGCTAAGCTGGCTGGCGCTGGCAAACGACCACCCCGTCGGGTTTATCCTCGCCGAAGCCCATTCGTCATCACTGTTTATTGTCGAACTCTCGGTCGATCTGCACTCGCAGGGAAAAGGGATCGGCAGGCAGCTCATCGCCTGCGCGGCAGACCATGCACGTAACAGGGGGCTGACAGCGCTGACGTTGACGACGTTCAGGAACGTACCGTGGAATGCGCCGTTCTATGCTCGGCTGGGGTTTGAAAAAATGACGACGCTGACGCCTGAACTGCGTCGGAAAAGGGAAGAAGAGACAGCGCACGGCTTCGCGTATAAAACGCGCTGCGCCATGCGCCTGCCTCTGTAATATCGCCCGGTGGCGCTGCGCTTACCGGGCCTACAAAACCCTGAACCGTAGGCCGGGTAAGGCGTAGCCGCCACCCGGCACAACATACGGCGTTAGAAGGTTTCCCAGTTATCACCTGCGTCAGCGGTAACCGCTTTACGCGTCATCGCCGGTGCTGCAACGGTTTTCGCAGAAGCGAATTCGCGAGCTTTCATCTGCTCCTGCTGAATGCGGAACACCGCCACGGCCTGCGTCAGACGGCTTGCCTGCTCTTCAAGGGCGGCCGCCGCTGCGGCAGATTCCTCAACCAGCGAGGCGTTCTGCTGGGTCACGCGATCCATCTCTGCTACCGCCAGGCCCACCTGGTCGATACCGCGGCTCTGCTCGTCAGACGCAGAGGCGATTTCACCCATGATGTCCGTGACGCGTGTTACCGCATTCACGATCTCACCCATGGTTTCACCGGCGCTCTCGACAAGCGTTGAGCCTACTTCCACGCGGCCCACGGAGTCTTCAATCAGGCTCTTGATCTCGCGTGCCGCCTGGGCGCTGCGCTGGGCCAGGTTACGCACTTCACCTGCCACCACCGCAAAACCACGACCCTGCTCGCCCGCACGCGCCGCTTCTACCGCCGCGTTCAGTGCCAGAATGTTGGTCTGGAAAGCAATGCCGTCGATCACGCTGATAATGTCGGCAATTTTCTGCGAACTACCCGCGATATCGCGCATGGTCTGCACCACGTTGTCCACCACTTTGCCGCCTTTCTGAGCGGTTTCAGAGGCGCTCAGGGCAAGATGGCTTGCCTGACGGGCGTTTTCGGCGTTCTGCTTAACGGTCGCCGTCAGCTGCTCCATGCTGGCAGCGGTCTCTTCCAGGGAAGCGGCCTGCTGCTCAGTACGGGAGGAGAGGTCGTTGTTGCCCATCGCAATTTCGCTCGCGCCGCTGTAGATCGCATTCGCGCCGTTACGCACGTCGCCAACGGTACGCACCAGTTCGCCCTGCATATGACGCAGCGAGTCGGCCAGTTCACCCATCTCGTTGGTGCCCTGAACCTCAATACGCTTCACCAGGTCGCCGCTGGCGATATGGCGAATGTTGTCGATCAGACGATTCAGCGGAGAGATCAGCGTCTGCTTAATGTTCAGCCAGACGGCCACGATCACCACCAGCACGGCAATCAGGACGCTAATCAGCACCCAGATAGCCTGGCTGTAGGAGCTGTTGCTGTCTTCGACCGCCGTCTGATACAGCTTGTCGTTCTGCTGCAGGTAGCTCACGTACTGCTTCTCAAAACCGTCCTGATAGCTCTGGGTCGGCTGGTCGAAGAAGGCGTTGATTTTGCCCGCGCCCAGCAGCTGAATCAGCTCCGCCAGCGCGCCGTGGTAAATATCATAGTTACGCTTGATCTCCATGGCATCCGCATCGCTTTGACGCGGATCGCGCGGCAGGGCTTCATAGGCAGCCCAGTTTTTTTCCGCCTGTTTCAGAGACGTAGACGCGATTTGCATCAAATCGTTAACGGTCGCGCCGCTGCCGATATTGCTCTGATCCATCATGTAGCGGATACCCGCACGGTTCAGGGTATTACGGGTTTGCAGCAATGCTACCCAGCTGGCGTTCAGCGTGGATTGTTGCTGGCGAATGGTTTGCAGGACGGTGAAATTCTCTTTGTCATTCTTAAGGGCATTAAAGAAAAGACCACCGGACGTGAGTTGTAAAAGGCCAAATATCGCTAAAACCAGCATTAAGCTGGTGACAATCTTGATACGGTTTAACATGTTTTCTCTTTCCTCAGACAGATACAGAATTTTCGGCCTGGAAAGGGAAAACTTTACGAAAATCATCCTGGAATTTGTGGTTTTTACTCTTCTTCCCGCGCTGCGTTATGCCGGTTTCCGAGTTCAATAAACTCTTCCAGCAGCGCCGTCAGCTGTTTCATCTTCTCCGGCGTGTATTCCGCCTCGATCTGCTGATACGCCTCTTCGACCTGCGCCTGGGCGTGTTCATACAGCGCATTTCCCTCTTTGGTCAGCGATACGTACAGCTTGCGCTGGTCGTTCACCGGCTTCAAGCGCAGCACCAGGCCGTCGCGCTCCATCCGCGTCAGGATGCCGGTCAGGCTGGGACGCAGGATGCAGGTGCGAAACGCCAGATCGTGAAAATCCATCGACGGATGTTCAGCCAGCACGCGCACAATGCGCCACTGCTGCTCGGTCAGGTTATGGCGCTTCACGATTGGGCGGAAATAGGACATCGCCGCTTCCCGCGCCTGCAGCAGCGCGATGGTTAATGAATCATGCATAGCGTCTCCCCTTCACATCATTAACAAGTAAACAATCACTAAAAGATGTTTTTATAAACAACGCGTTTTCCGTCAAAAAGTCTAACAGAAACCCGTCAATTTTATTAACTCTATGATTTAAATATTAATAAAATCCAACATGTAAATTTATTGTTATTCATATCACAAATTTTTCACTTCTGATTGCGAAATAAACAGCAAAAGCATAAAACCAAATCATTAACATATTAATGAAATCCAAACCGGACATCCGGCCTGAGGAGTATGTGAATGAAAGGTACCGTTTTTGCCGTCGCCCTCAACCATCAAAGCCAGCGTGAAGCCTGGCGTGAGGCCTTTGAAAAAGCCCCCTACAACACGCCGCCGAAAACAGCGGTGTGGTTTATCAAACCGCATAACACGGTGATCCGCGCGGGCGAGCCCATTTCGTTCCCGCAGGGGGAAACGGTGCTGAGCGGCGCGACGGTGGCGCTGGTCGTGGGCAAAACCGCCAGCAAGGTGCGCGTGGAGGACGCCGCGGAGTACATCGCCGGATATGCGCTCGCCAACGAGGTGAGCCTGCCGGAAGAGAGCTTCTACCGCCCTGCCATCAAGGCGAAATGCCGTGACGGATTTTGCCCGCTCGGTGAAATGGTCGCCGTTGGTAACGTGGATAACCTGACCATCATCACCGAGATCAACGGCCGCGAAGCGGACCACTGGAACACGGCCGACCTTCAGCGTAACGCAGCCGAACTGCTGAGCGCCCTGAGCGAGTTCGCTACCCTCAATCCCGGCGATGCGATATTGCTCGGTACCCCGCAAAGCCGCGTTGAGATCCGTCCGGGCGATCGGGTGCGTATTCTGGCGGCAGGTTTTCCGCCGCTGGAAAACCCGGTGGTAGATGAACGCGACGTCGCTCACACGCACCGCACGCCGCCGCACGCCACGCTGTTTGCCCTCGGTCTGAACTATGCCGATCACGCCAGCGAGCTGGACTTCAAGCCGCCCACCGAGCCGCTGGTATTTATCAAAGCGCCAAACACCTTCAACGGCGACAACCAGACGTCGGTGCGCCCGAACAATATCGAGTACATGCACTATGAAGCGGAGCTGGTGGTGGTCATCAGCAAAACGGCGCGTAAGGTGAGCGAAGCCGAGGCGATGGACTATGTTGCGGGCTATACGGTCTGCAACGACTACGCCATCCGCGACTACCTGGAAAACTACTACCGCCCGAACCTGCGGGTGAAAAGCCGCGACGGGCTGACCCCCATTTCCCCAAACGTCGTGCTAAAAGAAGCCATTCCCGACCCGCACAGCCTCGCCCTGCGCACCTTCGTCAACGGCGAGCTGCGTCAGGAAGGCACCACGGCGGATCTGATCTTCAGCATCCCGTACCTGATCGCCTACCTGAGCGACTTTATGACCCTGCAGCCGGGCGACATGATTGCCACCGGCACGCCGAAGGGGCTGTCCGACGTGGTGCCGGGCGATGAGGTGGTGGTTGAAGTGGAAGGCGTGGGACGCCTGGTGAACCGAATTGTGAGTGAGGAGACGGCAAAATGAAAAAGATTAACCACTGGATCAACGGTAAAAACGTCGCGGGCAGCGACTACTTCCACACCACTAACCCGGCCTCCGGCGAGGTCCTGGCAGAAGTGGCCTCAGGCGGAGAAGCCGAAATCCATCAGGCCGTTGCCGCCGCCAAAGAGGCGTTTCCGAAGTGGGCTAATCTGCCGATGAAGGAGCGCGCGCGCCTGATGCGTCGTCTGGGCGATCTGATCGACCAGAACGTGCCGGAGATCGCCGCCATGGAAACCGCCGATACCGGGCTGCCGATCCACCAGACCAAAAACGTGCTCATTCCGCGCGCCTCGCACAACTTCGAGTTCTTCGCCGAGGTGTGCCAGCAGATGAACGGTAAAACCTACCCGGTCGACGACAAGATGCTCAACTACACCCTGGTGCAGCCGGTGGGCGTCTGCGCGCTGGTGTCGCCGTGGAACGTGCCGTTTATGACCGCCACCTGGAAGGTCGCGCCGTGCCTCGCCTTAGGTAATACCGCGGTGCTGAAAATGTCTGAACTCTCCCCGCTAACCGCCGACCGTCTGGGCGAACTGGCCCTCGAAGCGGGTATTCCGGCGGGCGTGCTGAACGTCGTTCAGGGCTATGGCGCCACGGCAGGCGACGCGCTGGTGCGTCATCACGACGTGCGCGCGGTCTCCTTCACCGGCGGCACCGCCACCGGGCGCAACATCATGAAAAACGCCGGGCTGAAGAAGTACTCCATGGAGCTGGGCGGCAAATCCCCGGTGCTGATTTTTGAAGACGCCGACATCGAGCGCGCGCTGGACGCCGCCCTGTTCACCATCTTCTCCATCAACGGCGAGCGCTGCACCGCGGGCTCTCGCATCTTTATCCAGCAGAGCATCTACCCGGAATTCGTCAAGCGCTTTGCCGAACGCGCCAACCGCCTGCGCGTGGGCGACCCGACCGATCCGAACACCCAGATTGGCGCGCTGATTAGCCAGCAGCACTGGGAAAAAGTCTCCGGCTACATCCGCCTCGGCATCGAGGAAGGCGCAACCCTGCTGGCGGGCGGCCCGGACAAACCGACCGACCTGCCTGCGCACCTGAAGGGCGGCAATTTCCTGCGCCCGACCGTGCTGGCGGACGTCGACAACCGCATGCGCGTGGCGCAGGAGGAGATCTTCGGGCCGGTGGCCTGCCTGCTGCCGTTCAAGGACGAAGCGGAAGGGCTGCGCCTGGCCAACGACGTGGAGTACGGCCTGGCGTCGTACATCTGGACCCAGGACGTCAGCAAGGTGCTGCGTCTGGCGCGCAATATCGAAGCGGGCATGGTGTTCGTCAACACCCAGAACGTGCGCGACCTGCGCCAGCCGTTTGGCGGCGTGAAGGCCTCCGGCACCGGCCGCGAGGGCGGCGAGTACAGCTTCGAGGTATTCGCGGAGATGAAGAACGTCTGCATCTCCATGGGCGACCATCCGATTCCAAAGTGGGGGATCTGAGCATGGGTAAATTAGCGTTAGCGGCGAAAATCACCCACGTACCGTCGATGTATCTCTCCGAACTGCCGGGCAAAAACCACGGCTGCCGCCAGGGCGCTATCGATGGGCATAAAGAAATTAGCAAGCGCTGCCGGGAGCTAGGCGTCGATACCATTATCGTCTTCGACACCCACTGGCTGGTGAACAGCGCGTACCACATCAACTGTGCGGACCATTTTTCGGGCGTCTACACCAGCAACGAGCTGCCGCACTTTATCCGCGACATGACCTACGACTACGACGGCAATCCGGAACTCGGCCAGCTCATCGCCGACGAGGCGGTGAAGCTCGGCGTGCGCGCCAAAGCGCACAACATCCCGAGCCTGAAGCTGGAGTATGGCACGCTGGTGCCGATGCGCTACATGAACGCGGATAAGCACTTCAGGGTGGTCTCCATCTCGGCGTTTTGCACGGTTCACGACTTCGCCGACAGCCGCAGGCTGGGCGAGGCCATCGTCAGCGCCATCGAAAAATATGACGGCACCGTGGCGGTGCTCGCCAGCGGCTCGCTGTCGCACCGCTTTATCGACGACCAGCGCGCCGAGGAAGGGATGAACAGCTACACCCGCGAGTTCGACCGCCAGATGGACGAACGCGTGGTGAAGCTGTGGCGCGAGGGTCAGTTCAAAGAATTCTGCAGCATGCTGCCGGAGTACGCCGACTACTGCTACGGCGAGGGCAACATGCACGACACGGTGATGCTCCTGGGCATGCTCGGCTGGGACAAATACGACGGCAAGGTGGAGTTTCTCACCGAGCTGTTCGCCAGCTCCGGCACCGGCCAGGTCAACGCCGTTTTCCCCCTGCCCGCGTAAGGAGCCACCATGCCGCACTTTATTGCTGAATGTACCGACAACATCCGCGAGCAGGCCGACCTGCCGGGGCTGTTCGCCAAAGTGAACGAGGCGCTCGCCGCCACGGGCATCTTCCCGCTCGGCGGTATCCGCAGCCGCGCCCACTGGCTGGACACCTGGCAGATGGCCGACGGCAGGCACGATTACGCCTTTGTCCATATGACGCTGAAGATTGGTTCCGGGCGCAGCCTGGAGAGCCGGGAAGCCGTGGGGGAGATGCTGTTTGGGCTTATCAAAGCGCACTTCGCGGAGCTGATGGCGAGCCGCTACCTGGCGCTGTCGTTTGAGCTTGACGAGCTGCACCCGACCCTTAATTACAAACAGAACAACGTGCACGCGTTGTTTAAGTAATACCGGCACGGCCAGTCCCCTCGCCCCTTTGGGGAGAGGGAGAAAACAAACATAAGACAGGATATCGCCATGCTCGACAAACATACCCATACCCTGATCGCCCATCGTCTGCATCAGGCGGAACTGTCCCGGGAGCAGATCCGCGCGATCTCGCTGGACTATCCGGAGATTACGATTGAAGACGCCTACGCCGTCCAGCGCGAATGGGTCAGCCTGAAGATTGCCGAAGGCCGCGTGCTGAAGGGCCACAAGATCGGTCTCACCTCCAAAGCGATGCAGGCCAGCTCGCAGATTAGCGAGCCGGACTACGGCGCGCTGCTGGACGACATGTTCTTCCACGACGGCAGCGACATTCCCGTCGACCGCTTCATCGTCCCGCGCATTGAAGTGGAGCTAGCCTTCGTGCTGGCAAAACCGCTGCGCGGCCCGAACTGCACTATCTTCGACGTCTACAACGCCACGGACTACGTCATCCCCGCGCTGGAGCTGATCGACGCCCGCTGCCACAACGTCGACCCGGAGACCCAGCGCCCGCGCAAGGTGTTCGACACCATCTCCGATAACGCCGCCAACGCGGGCGTTATCCTCGGCGGCCGTCCGATTAAGCCCGACGAACTGGACCTGCGCTGGATCTCCGCCCTGCTCTACCGCAACGGCGTGATCGAAGAGACCGGCGTGGCCGCAGGCGTGCTTAACCACCCGGCCAACGGCGTGGCGTGGCTGGCCAACAAGCTTGCGCCGTACGACGTGCAGCTTGAGCCGGGGCAAATCATCCTCGGCGGCTCGTTTACCCGCCCGGTGCCCGCCAGCAGGGGCGATACCTTCCACGTCGATTACGGCAACATGGGCTCCATCAGCTGCCGCTTTGTCTAGGAGAGCACGATGCAAAACGCATTTAAAGCGGCGCTGCAGGCAGGCCGTCCGCAAATTGGGTTATGGCTGGGGCTGACCAGCAGCTACAGCGCCGAGCTGCTGGCCGGAGCAGGATTCGACTGGCTGCTGATCGACGGCGAGCACGCGCCGAACAGCGTGCAGACCGTCTTAACCCAGCTGCAGGCTATCGCCCCTTATCCCAGCCAGCCGGTGGTCCGCCCGTCGTGGAACGACCCGGTGCAGATCAAACAGCTGCTGGACGTGGGCGCGCAAACCCTGCTGGTGCCGATGGTGCAAAACGCCGACGAAGCGCGGCTGGCGGTACGTGCCACCCGCTACCCGCCTGCAGGCATTCGCGGGGTGGGCAGCGCACTGGCGCGCGCGTCGCGCTGGAACCGCATTCCCGATTACCTGCAGCAGGCCAACGACGCCATGTGCGTGCTGGTGCAGATTGAAACCCGCGAGGCGCTGAAAAACCTGCCGCAGATCCTGGACGTGGAAGGCGTCGACGGCGTGTTTATCGGCCCGGCGGATCTGAGCGCCGACATGGGCTTTGCCGGCAATCCGCAGCACCCGGAGGTGCAGGCCGCCATCGAGCAGGCGATCGCACAGATACGCGCTGCCGGTAAAGCACCCGGCATCCTGATGGCGAACGAGCAGCTGGCAAAACGCTATCTTGAACTCGGCGCGCTGTTTGTTGCCGTCGGCGTCGACACCACTCTGCTCGCCCGCGGCGCGGAAGCGCTGGCGGCACGTTTTATCGAAAAACCGGTTACGTCAGTTAATAACAATAAATCCGTCTACTAAACGTAAGATCTGGAGCGCACCATGACGACCTCTACCCTGCAAACCCATGATAATAAAGCTGTTGAACATCGCGTCATTCACAAGCTGTTCCGTCGCCTGATCGTTTTTCTTTTTATCCTGTTTGTCTTCTCGTTTCTCGATCGCATCAACATCGGCTTCGCCGGGCTGACGATGGGTAAAGATCTTGGCCTCACGTCAACCATGTTTGGCCTGGCCGCGACGCTGTTTTACGTCACCTACGTGCTGTGCGGCATTCCGAGCAACATCATGCTGGCGAAGATCGGCGCACGCCGCTGGATCGCCGGGATCATGGTGGTGTGGGGAGTTGCCTCTACCTGCACCATGTTCGCCACCAGCCCCGAAACCCTCTACGTACTGCGCATGCTGGTGGGCATTGCCGAAGCCGGTTTCCTGCCGGGTATTCTGGTCTACCTCACCTGGTGGTTCCCGGCCTATCACCGCGCCCGCGCCAACGCGCTGTTTATGATTGCCATGCCGGTCACCATGATGCTCGGCTCGATCCTCTCCGGGTACATTCTGGCGATGGACGGACTGTGGAACCTCAAGGGCTGGCAGTGGCTATTCCTGCTGGAAGGGCTGCCGTCGGTGGTGCTCGGCGTAGTGACCTGGTTTTACCTCAACGACACGCCGGACCAGGCCACCTGGCTGGATGAGGACGAAAAGCAGGCGCTCAAAACGATGATCGCCCGCGAGCAGGAGGGTGCGATTGCCCAATCCGTCACGCCGCGTTCGACGCTGCGCGAGGTGCTGACCCCGGCGGTGCTGCTCTACACGCTGGCCTACTTCTGCCTGACCAATACGCTGAGTGCGATCAACATCTGGACGCCGCAGATCCTGCAAAGCTTTAACACGGGAAGCAGCAACATCGTCATCGGTCTGCTGGCGGCGATCCCGCAGTTTTGCACCATCCTCGGGATGATCTGGTGGAGCCGCCGCTCCGACAGGCTGAAAGAGCGAAAAAAGCACACCATCCTGCCGTACCTGTTCGCTGCGGCGGGATGGATGCTGGCCTCCGCGACGGATCACAGCCTGATCCAGCTGCTTGGCATCATCATGGCCTCAACCGGATCGTTTACCGCCATGGCCATATTCTGGACCACGCCGGATCGGGTTATTAGCCTGCAGTCCCGCGCGGTGGCGCTGGCGGTAATCAACGCCATCGGCAACGTCGGCTCCGCCGTCAGCCCGCTGCTGATTGGGATCCTGCGCGACGCGACCGGCAGCTTCAGCTCGGGGCTGTGGTTTGTGGCCGGGCTGCTGGTGGTCGGCGCGCTGGTGCTGACGCGCATCCCGATGACGCAGCGGGATCAACAGAGGAACGATCGTGTGCCAGAACCCTATCGCCAACATTGATATCAGCAAGGAGTACGACGAAAGTCTGGGCACCGACGATGTGCACTACCAGTCATTTGCCCGCATGGCGGCCTTTTTTGGCCGCGACATGCAGGCGCATCGTCACGACCAGTACTTTCAGATGCACTTTCTCGATACCGGGCAGATTGAGCTCCAGCTCGACGATCACCGCTATTCGGTGCAGGCCCCGCTGTTCGTCCTCACGCCGCCGTCGGTGCCGCACGCGTTTATCACCGAATCCGACAGCGACGGACACGTTCTGACGGTCCGTGAGGATCTGATCTGGCCGCTGCTGGAGGTGCTCTACCCCGGCACGCGGGAGGCGTTTGGCCTGCCGGGGATCTGCCTCTCGCTGGCGGATAAGCCGGACGAGCTGGCGGCGCTGAAGCACTACTGGCAGCTGATCGCCCGCGAATCCACGGAACAGCTGCCCGGGCGCGAGCATACTCTGGTCCTGCTGGCGCAGGCGGTGTTTACCCTGCTGCTGCGCAACGCGAAGCTCGACGACCACGCCTCAGGCGGCATGCGCGGCGAGCTGAAGCTGTTCCAGCGCTTTACCCAGCTGATCGACACCCACTACCACCAGCACTGGACGGTGCCGGAATACGCCAGCGAGCTGCACCTGACCGAATCCCGCCTGACCGATATCTGCCGCCGCTTCGCCAACCGCCCGCCAAAACGCCTGATCTTCGACCGCCAGCTGCGGGAGGCCAGACGCCTGCTGCTCTTCTCCGACAGCACGGTCAGCGAGATTGCCTGGCAGCTGGGGTTCAAAGATCCGGCCTATTTCGCCCGCTTTTTTAACCGCTTAGTGGGATGCTCGCCCAGCGCGTATCGGGCGCAGAAAGTACCGGTTTCCTGAACGCATCACGGTTCGTAGGGCGGGTAAGCGCAGCGCCACCCGCCGAAAAGCCGCACAGATCACAAAACCACATCCCACCCGAAAAGTACCCGTCGTTGTCCCAATCGTCCCTTCACGTTACGCCCCTCTCAGGCTTCAATTAAACAACAAAAACAAAACATAAATTTAACAACACTATTCCGATACGAGGTCCCTATGAAGCCTGAAGAGTTCCGCGCAGACGCCAAACGCCCGTTAACCGGTGAAGAGTATTTAAAAAGCCTGCAGGACGGCCGTGAGATTTACATCTACGGCGAGCGCGTCAAAGACGTCACTACCCATCCGGCGTTTCGCAACGCGGCGGCCTCCATCGCACAGATGTACGACGCGCTGCACAAGCCGGACATGCAGGACACGCTGTGCTGGGGCACCGACACAGGCAGCGGCGGCTATACCCACAAGTTCTTCCGCGTGGCGAAAAGCGCCGACGACCTGCGCCAGCAGCGCGGTGCCATCGCCGAGTGGTCGCGACTGAGCTACGGCTGGATGGGCCGCACGCCGGACTACAAAGCCGCTTTCGGCTGCGCGCTCGGCGCTAACCCGGCCTTCTACGGCCAGTTCGAGCAGAACGCCCGGAACTGGTACACCCGCATTCAGGAAACCGGCCTGTACTTCAACCACGCCATCGTTAACCCGCCGATCGATCGCCACAAGCCGGCGGACGAGGTGAAAGACGTCTACATCAAGCTGGAGAAAGAGACCGACGCCGGGATTATCGTCAGCGGCGCGAAAGTGGTAGCCACCAACTCGGCGCTGACCCACTACAACATGATCGGCTTCGGCTCCGCGCAGGTGATGGGCGAAAACCCTGACTTCGCGCTGATGTTCGTCGCGCCGATGGATGCCGAGGGCGTGAAGCTGATCTCCCGCGCCTCCTACGAGATGGTGGCAGGCGCGACCGGCTCCCCTTACGACTACCCGCTCTCCAGCCGCTTTGACGAGAACGACGCGATCCTGGTGATGGATCACGTGCTTATCCCGTGGGAAAACGTACTGATCTACCGCGATTTCGACCGCTGCCGTCGCTGGACGATGGAAGGCGGTTTCGCCCGCATGTACCCGCTGCAGGCCTGCGTGCGTCTGGCGGTAAAACTCGATTTCATCACCGCCCTGCTGAAGAAATCCCTGGAATGTACCGGTACCCTTGAGTTCCGCGGCGTGCAGGCAGATCTCGGCGAAGTGGTGGCCTGGCGCAACATGTTCTGGGCGCTGAGCGACTCCATGTGTTCCGAAGCCACCCCGTGGGTTAACGGCGCGTATCTGCCGGATCATGCCGCGCTGCAAACCTACCGCGTGATGGCGCCGATGGCCTACGCCAAAATCAAGAACATCATCGAGCGTAACGTGACGTCCGGCCTGATTTACCTGCCGTCCAGCGCCCGGGATCTGAACAATCCGCAGATCGACCAGTATCTGGCGAAATACGTGCGCGGCTCCAACGGCATGGATCACGTCGAACGCATCAAGATTTTGAAACTGATGTGGGACGCCATCGGCAGCGAGTTCGGCGGTCGTCACGAGCTGTACGAAATTAACTACTCCGGCAGCCAGGATGAAATTCGCCTGCAGTGTCTGCGCCAGGCGCAGAGCTCCGGCAACATGGACAAGATGATGGCGATGGTCGACCGCTGCATGTCCGAATACGACCAGCACGGCTGGACCGTACCGCACCTGCACAACAACAGCGATATCAACATGCTCGACAAGCTGCTGAAATAGCGCAGCGGGAGGTTGCAATGCATTCAGATGAACAACGCCTGCGTTTTCGCGACGCAATGAGTAGCCTGTCGGCGGCGGTAAACGTGGTCACCACCGAGGGCGAGGCGGGCCGCTGCGGCATTACCGCCACCGCCGTCTGTTCGGTCACGGACACCCCGCCGTCGGTCATGGTGTGCATCAACGCCAACAGCGCCATGAACCCGGTATTCCAGGGCAACGGCAGGCTGTGCGTTAACGTGCTGAACCACGAGCAGGAGATCATGGCTCGCCATTTCGCCGGGATGACCGGTATGACGATGGAAGAGCGCTTTGCACTCTCCTGCTGGCAGAAAGGGCCGCTGGCGCAGCCTGTGCTCAAGGGTGCGCTCGCCAGCCTTGAAGGTGAGATTAGCCAGGTGCAAACCATCGGCACGCATCTTGTCTACCTTGTTGAAGTTAAAAACATTATCCTGAGTGACGCGGGACACGGCCTGATCTACTTCAGGCGCCGTTTCCACCCGGTCATGCTGGAGGCAGAAGCCGCCTTGTGATGCCCCCTCGCGCTGGCCTTTTTTTCCGGCCAGCGCCGCTTTCTACAAAAACTCCTAAGGTTTCCCCTAAAACACGCCGTTATATAGCCATAAGAGAAATTTTCTGTGACTGAATACTGACACTACCTGTCAGTGCATCCGCATCATTCAGCGCATACCTAAATATACAGGATGACCTTATGGCTAAAACGACGCGTAGCCGCTCGGCTGAACGTCTGGTCGATATTCTGGTTGAGCTACATTTAAACGGTGTGGTAAACCGCAGTGCGCTAATGGAGAAATTTAAAATTACCGAGCGTACCGTCTACCGGGATTTAAATGCCCTCTCTCCCATTGTTGAACATTTCGGTAACGGCCTATATCGGCTGATCCATTCTGCACAATCGCCCGGCGGACAAGGCTTACATCACACCCTTGCTAACTTCCTGAATGCTGACAGCTTTTTCCCTGAAAGAAATACGGAATTCTGGCAGAAGCTTGAAACGCGCGTTGACGAAAACCATATTCTTATTCTTGGCAATGAAGCAGAACACACGGTAGAGCGTGATATTCGCCGTCATTTAACGAAAATCGAGAAATCGATTAAAAACCATAATGTTTGTCAGATCGTTTATAAGGGTAAAACCCGTCTGATTAATCCCTATAAACTCATTAACAAAAAAAATATATGGTATTTACAAGCCACCGAAAATAGCCGCCTGAAATCCTTCTCCTTGAGCCAGATTAGCTGGTTTGATATTCAGAAAACGACCTTCACTCCTGAAGAAAATGTCCTTGAGCTGCTGGAGAAAAGCCTCGACCCTTGGGTATCTGAAGATACTTTCGCAGTGAAAATATTTATTAAAGATAATATTTCACATTACTTCCTGCGCCGCGATCTTCTGCCGGAACAGGAGCTGCTGGAGGAGCACCAGGGCGGCGTCACGCTGCGCTGCCAGGCGGCACACGAGAACCAGATCCTGCCGCTGCTGTTCTACTGGCTCCCCCATATTCAGATACTGGAACCGAGCTGGCTGAAGGAGAAGCTCATCAGAACGCTGGAGAACTATCTGGCAGTGGAACGCAACCCGAATAATCAAGTGATCTCAATCACATAATTTCGCCCACTGGCGGCGAGCCGAAACCGCTCGTCGCCGCCTTTGACCGCTCACCCGGCACTTTCAACCACTCATTCATTTACCGTCCTTTACGCGCGCGTTGATCTGGCACGATCGCTTCAGCATTAATCAATACCTCCTCACAACGAACCCTGACCCTTTTTTCTTTACATAAAAAACCAGGTCTTACTATGGATACTAAAAAACTACTGAAGCACGTGCCCTGGGCCTTACTCGGGATCCTCGGCGCTTTTTGTCTGGCGGTTGTCGCATTGCGCCGGGGCGAACACGTAAGCGCCCTGTGGATCGTGGTCGCGTCCGTTTCCGTCTATCTTGTGGCTTATCGCTACTACAGCTTATACATCGCGCAGAAGGTCATGAAGCTCGACCCGACGCGCGCCACGCCGGCGGTCATTAACAATGACGGCCTGAACTACGTGCCAACCAACCGCTACGTGCTGTTTGGTCACCACTTTGCCGCTATCGCCGGTGCTGGCCCGCTGGTCGGCCCGGTACTGGCCGCGCAGATGGGCTACCTGCCGGGTACGCTCTGGCTGCTGGCGGGCGTGGTGCTGGCCGGTGCGGTGCAGGACTTTATGGTGCTGTTTATCTCTTCTCGCCGTAACGGCGCCTCTCTGGGTGAGATGGTCAAAGAGGAGATGGGTCGCGTGCCGGGGACTATTGCCCTCTTTGGCTGCTTCCTGATCATGATCATCATCCTCGCGGTGCTGGCCCTGATCGTGGTGAAAGCCCTGGCTGAAAGTCCGTGGGGCGTCTTCACCGTCTGCTCAACCGTGCCGATTGCGCTGTTCATGGGGATCTACATGCGCTTCCTGAGACCGGGACGCGTAGGTGAGGTGTCGGTCATTGGTATCGTGCTGCTGGTGGCCTCTATCTACTTCGGCGGCGTGATTGCGCACGACCCTTACTGGGGCCCGGCGCTGACCTTCAAGGACACCACCATCACCTTCGCGCTGATTGGCTATGCGTTTATCTCCGCGCTGCTGCCGGTCTGGCTGATTCTGGCCCCGCGCGACTACCTGGCGACCTTCCTGAAAATCGGCGTGATCGTCGGGCTGGCAATCGGGATTGTGATCATCAACCCTGAACTGAAAATGCCGGCGGTGACCCAGTACATCGACGGTACCGGTCCGCTGTGGAAAGGCGCCCTGTTCCCGTTCCTGTTCATCACCATCGCCTGCGGTGCGGTCTCCGGCTTCCACGCCCTGATCTCCTCCGGTACCACGCCTAAGCTGCTGGCAAACGAGAAAGACGCACGCCTGATCGGCTACGGCGCCATGCTGATGGAGTCCTTCGTGGCGATCATGGCGCTGGTTGCCGCGTCCATCATCGAACCGGGTCTGTACTTCGCAATGAACACCCCTCCGGCGGGTCTCGGTATTACCATGCCGAACCTGCACGAGATGGGCGGCGACAACGCGGCGCTGATTATGGCGCAGCTGAAAGACGCCAGCGCACACGCGGCGGCGACCGTCAGCTCCTGGGGCTTCGTGATTTCGCCTGAGCAGATCATGCAGACCGCGAAGGACATCGGCGAACCGTCCGTGCTGAACCGCGCCGGTGGCGCACCGACGCTGGCTGTCGGTATCGCACACGTGTTCCACAAAGTGCTGCCGTGGGCGGACATGGGCTTCTGGTACCACTTCGGTATTCTGTTCGAAGCGCTGTTTATCCTCACCGCGCTGGACGCCGGTACCCGTGCGGGCCGCTTCATGCTGCAGGATCTGCTGGGTAACTTCGTGCCGTTCCTGAAGAAAACCGACTCTCTGGTAGCAGGCATTCTGGGTACGGCGGGCTGCGTAGGCCTGTGGGGCTACCTGCTGTATCAGGGCGTTGTCGACCCGCTCGGCGGCGTGAAGAGCCTGTGGCCGCTGTTCGGTATCTCTAACCAGATGCTGGCGGCTGTAGCTCTGGTGCTCGGTACCGTTGTCCTCGTGAAGATGAAACGCACCAAATACATCTGGGTTACCGTAGTCCCTGCGCTGTGGCTGCTGCTCTGCACCACCTGGGCGCTTGGCCTGAAGCTGTTCAGCGCCAACCCGCAGCTGGAAGGCTTCTTCTTCATGGCTAACCAGTACAAAGAGAAGATTGCCGCAGGCGGCGCGGATCTGACCGCCCAGCAGATTGCCAACATGAACCATATCGTGGTGAACAACTACACCAACGCGGGTCTGAGCATTCTGTTCCTGGTGGTGGTGTACAGCATCATCTTCTATGGCATCAAAACCTGGCTGAAAGTGCGTAACGCCGACGGCCGTACAGACAAAGAAACCCCGTACGTGCCGGTGCCTGAAGGCGGCGTGAAGACCTCTTCACACCATTAATCCGCAATCCTCACCCTCTCCCTTGGGAGAGGGCTGGGGTGAGGGAAACACAAGCCCAGCGGACTCACATCGCCGGGCTTTTTCTGTCTGGAACCCACAATGTTTGGTAACTTAGGCGAAGCAAAAAAATACCTCGGTCAGGCGGCGAAAATGCTGATTGGCATTCCGGACTATGACAACTACGTTGAGCATATGAAGACCAACCATCCGGATCAGCCGTACATGACCTACACTGAATTCTTCCGCGAGCGTCAGGAAGCGCGCTACGGCGGAAGTGGAGAAGGCGGCGTCCGCTGCTGCTAAAGGAGAGACCATGACCCCGATTGCCGTTACCCTGCTGACCGGTTTCCTCGGCGCCGGTAAAACCACCCTGCTGCGCCACATTCTGAACGAGCAGCACGGCTTCAAAATCGCCGTCATCGAAAACGAATTTGGCGAAGCCTCCGTAGACGACCAGCTGATTGGCGATCGCGCCACGCAGATCAAAACCCTGACCAACGGCTGCATCTGCTGCACCCGCTCTAACGAATTAGAAGATGCCCTGCTGGACCTGCTCGACAGCCGCGATCGCGGGGAAATCGACTTTGACCGCCTGGTGATCGAGTGCACCGGCATGGCCGATCCCGGCCCGATTATTCAGACCTTTTTCTCCCATGAGATCCTTTGTCAGCGCTATCTGCTGGACGGCGTGATTGCCCTGGTTGATGCGGTCCACGCCGACGAACAGATGAACCAGTTCACCATCGCCCAGTCTCAGGTGGGCTACGCCGACCGCATCCTGCTGACCAAAACCGACGTGGCGGGCGAAAGCGAAAAGCTTAGCGAGCGCCTGACCCGCATTAACTCCCGCGCGCCGATTTACACGGTGACGCACGGCGATATCGACCTGTCCCAGCTGTTCAACACCAACGGCTTTATGCTGGAGGAGAACGTCACCGCGAAACCGCGCTTCCACTTTATGGGGGATAAGCAAAACGACGTGGCGTCGATTGTGGTGGAGCTGGACTACCCGGTGGACATCGGCGAGGTTTCGCGCGTAATGGAAAACCTGCTGCTGTCGTTTGCCGACAGGCTGCTGCGCTACAAAGGAATGCTGTGGATTGACGGCGAGCCCAACCGCCTGCTGTTCCAGGGCGTGCAGCGCCTGTACAGCGCCGACTGGGAACGACCGTGGGGCGATGAAGCGCCGCACAGCGTGATGGTGTTTATCGGCATACAACTGCCGGAGGAAGAAATTCGGGCGGCGTTTGCGGGGCTGAAGAAATAACCGCACCGAACATCCCCTCTCCCCTATGGGGAGAGGGCTAGGGTGAAGGGTAAGCCCTGGTATTATTTCACCGCCTCCGGAAGCGTCACAATCCACAGCTCGCTGTCGGACTCCGGCTTCTTCAGCGGCTTCACGCTGAGCGTGGTTTCAACCGGTTTATCATCCAGCGTCAGCTTGCCTTCCGCATTTACCCGGTAATCCTTGAGCTTCTTGCCCTCGACCGGGTTTTGCATCGCTACCTTTACGCCAAAGTCGTTATCGTTCGCCACCGCAAGCGTTTTGCTGTCGATAAGCGCCAGCCCTTCGGCCTTCTCCTGCTGCCAGCCCAACGCGCGCAAATCGACGACCTGCGTTTTAGCCGCAAGGGTAATGCCGCGCTGCGCCAGGGTTTTCTCATCATCAAACTCAGGGTACTCGCCCGGCTTGTCAAAGGCGGAAAGATCGCTCGCCTTGCTGAGGTCCACCTTGTAAATCAGGTTACGCATCCCGTCGTTTTTATCGCTTCCCTGCTCAATCAGCAGGATGTGCTGATTATCGAGCGCCACGATATCGCCGATTTTGGCATCGCTGTTTTTGTCGTAGGCCGCGCTGTCGATAGGGTAACCGTACATCGCGGTTTTGCCGGTTGCCGGATCGAAGCTCACCAGACGCGTAAACAGCGCCTGCTTTTTGCTCTTACCGTCGATGTCCAGCGTGCTCTGCACGGCGGCGATAATGCGTCCGTCCGGCATCCGGGTCAGGCCTTCGAAGCCCCGGTTCGGCTGGCGCCATTTGATGATGTTTGGCAGACCGCCCGCGATGGATTTTTCCCCTTCCGCCGCCTGCGGCCCGTGGATCGCAAGGATTTTGCCTTTGCTGTCGACGTTAATCAGGAACGGGCCGTACTCGTCGCACAGCCAGTAGCCGCCTTTGCCGTCCGGCGTGATGCCTTCCGTATCCAGTCCGCGGTTGTCACCCCTGAGCGTCTTTAAGGTGTCGCTGAACGCCACTTCATTGGTGGAGCCAATCACGCCGCTTTGCAGCGGCAGACCGTTAATCTCGCCTTTATCGTCATGCAGCGGGCGGGCATCAACCGCCTCCGCTTTGCCGTTCTGGACGCGGATAGTCATCAGCAGCGGTGCGAAATTTGGCGTGACAAATATTTTGGCTTCGTTTTTACCCATTTTTGGCGCATCGGCGTTGGGACCGCGATCGGTCACGGTCGCAAACGTCAGGGCATCGCCCTGCTTGCCCGTAAACAGCAGGCCGGAGCCAATGCCCACAGGGAGTCCGTTTGGAAACGCGCTGGCAAACGCGCCGCTGTAGCTCACGTGGGAGCCGTCAGGGAAGCTGACGACATAGCGCTCAGCAGTGGGCTGCGCCGCCAGGCCAGAGAAAGAGAGCGCACAGCCGATTAGCACAGGAATAATTTTTCTTTTCATATTGTTAGCATCCAGTTAGTGAAGCCAACAACGTAAAGAATAAACGTGTCAGAAAAATGACATGGAAGGGAAACCGGCCTGCGCGATTGAACGTATATTCATCGCTCGAAATGTAAGGCTTTGTTGTTTTGTGTGACAGGCGAAACATTTTTGGAAATTATTAGAAACCCAATTAATTCATCTCAAATCACTATCCCCGCCTCGTTCAGTTTATGTTTAGTCAAAAAACTAAACGGTTCCTAAACGCTAAAAACATCCCCTGTTGACACCCCGACAATCAAACATCATTGCAACAACTTCAATAAAAAAGTTAACAATATCAGTATAAAACCGCGATTTATATCACATTTGCAGTCATTAACATCGCTTGTTAAGGTGCGCCCAGATGAATTTAATGACGAGGCATAAAACATGAAAAAACTGAATATCCTTCTTCTTTCTGCTCTGGCCGCCGTATCGGGTTCCGCACTGGCGATGGGCGGCACCGTTGAGCAGGGTAAAAACTTTACCAACCTCAATCTCGAAATGGGGAAATCCTCATCCGGCCTGTATGCAGAAAGCAACTGGCTTAAAAACATCGACGACGGTACCCAGACCGGCGGCGTGGGCGCAGGTTACAACCTGGAAGTGGGCCCGGTGATGCTGAATGCGGGTGCCAAAGCCATCTATATCGGCCCGAAAAAAGGCGATAACGGCGTGGCGTTCCCTATCGGTGGTGGCGTAAACGTTGCCCTGACCGACAGCATCCACGTGTACGGTGAAGGCTATGTGGCGCCAGAAGGGCTGAACAACAGCGTGAAAAACTACGTCGAAGCCAACGGCGGCGTAAGCTGGACGCCAATTACGCCAGTGACCCTGAAAGTGGGCTACCGCCACGTGAGCGTTGATGGTAAAGACGGCCGTCCGAACCACACGCTTATTGACGGCGCATATGTAGGCGGTGGAGTCACCTTCTGATGAAACACCGCATGACCGCGCTTTGCGTTCTGAGCCTCACGCTGATGCTCACCGGCTGCGTCCAGTACAAATGGGTGAAACCGGGCGTCAGCGATACGGAAATGAATAAAAAGCTCACGGAATGCGAAGCGCAGGCGCTGATCGATCTTCCCCCGGATAACGTGGTGACAGGTTCCAGCTCGGAAAAAACGGACAAAAAGAACAAGAAAAAGGATATTTCCACGAGCTACACGGTTGAAGACGCGAATGAATATCGCCGGGATACGTTAGTCGACAGCTGTATGTTTAAAAGCGGCTGGGACAAGATCGAAGTGCAATAATCCCCTTAAAAAAACCTGCCGGCCGGCAGGTTTTTTTATGACCCCTTACTGACGCACCACCACCAGCTTCTGGTTCACAAACTCTTTGATCCCCAGATCCGACAGCTCGCGTCCGTAGCCGGAGCGCTTCACGCCGCCGAACGGCAGCTCTGGCGCGGTATCGGTAAGCCAGTTGATGTACACCATCCCGGTCTCGATCCGGGACGCCATTTTCTTCGCGCGCTCGATATCCTGGCTGAATACCGCCCCGCCCAGGCCGTAGTGGGAGTCGTTCGCCAGCGCGACCGCCTCGTCGTCGTTTTTCACCACGTACATCTGCGCCACCGGGCCGAAGAACTCTTCGAAATACGCCGGGTTGTCGCGCGAGATGTTCGTCAGGATCGTCGGTTCAAAAAAGCTCCCGTCGCGCTGCACCGGCTTGCCGCCATAGTGCAGCGTCGCACCGTTTTTCACCGCCTCGTTAACCTGTTTGGTCAACGTCTCCAGAGCATCTTTCGACGACAGCGGCCCCAGCGTGGTGCTTTCGTCCAGCGGATCGCCAATCTTCACCTGCTTAAACGCCTCGGTGAATTTGCTCAGGAAGGCATCCGCAATCTTTTCATGCAGGATAAAGCGCTTTGCCGCGGTGCAGACCTGCCCGGCGTTGTTGAGCCGTGCATTCACGCCAGTCTTGACGGCTTTGTCCAGGTCCGCGTCGTCCAGCACCACGAAGACGTCGTTACCGCCCAGCTCCAGCGTGGATTTCTTAATGTGCTTCGCCGCCTGTGCGGCCACCACGCTGCCGGCTTTTTCAGAGCCGGTTAATGCGGCGCCCTGCACGCGATCGTCGGCAATGATGTTCGCCACCTGCTCGGACGAAATAAACAGGTTAGTCCATGCGCCTTCCGGCGCGCCCGCCTCGCGGACCAGATGGGCAAAGGCTTCGGCGCAGTGCGGCACGATGCTGGCATGTTTGGCGATGACGGGGTTACCCGCCGCCAGGTTTGGCGCCAGAACGCGCATCAGCTGGTAATACGGGAAGTTCCACGGCTCAACGGCCATCAGCACGCCGATGGGATGATGCTCCACCCACGCTTCCCCGAGTTCGGATTGATACTTCACCGGAGCCAGAAACTGCTTCGCGTTGTCGGCGTAGTAGCGGGCGATCTGCGCGCACAGCTTCACCTCGCCGCGGCTCTGTTCGATGAGCTTACCCATCTCCTGGCTGGCGATTTTCGCCAGCTCCTCGGTACGCTCGTCGATCAGGTCGGCAAGCTTATGCAGCACCGGCAGGCGCTGGCTGATGTCGCCTTTCGCCCAGTCCGAATGGTAAAGCGCATCGGCCGCCTTCAGCGCCGCTTCGATATCCGCGTCGGTATGCGAGGGGTATTCTTTGATGAGCTGGTTAGTGGCAGGGTTTACTGTCTGATAAGCCATGTCGAATCTCCTTGTTTTACCGCTTAGGGTATTAAGGGTAGTCAACATGACTGGCTGTGGGCGTAAAGTTGGGTATATCCGGAAGGTTCTTAATGAAGCGCTGCCAGAGGGTTCGCTGACGTGGTATAAAAAACCTTCAGAAGGAGCGCCCATGACCGATACCCGACACGTCCGTCAGACATTTCACCGCGCCTCAGGCCTTGAGCTGCGCAGCACCTGGCAGAGCACGCAGGCGTACAAACGCCATAGTCACCCTCAGCTTTCCATCGGCGCGATTGTGGAGGGCCAGACCTGCTGCGTATGTCACGACAGAGAGTACATCCTTCATCCCGGGGATCTCATCGTGATCCCGGCCTGTGCGCCGCACAGCGGCAACCCCGTCGCCGGGCAACCGCGCAGCTACCATATGCTCTATATCGACACCGATCTTCCTCTGGCGCTCCAGGTGATTCGCGACCCTACGCTCTTTAAGCGCTACCTTGATATTGTTGAGACGATGTCGCCTGCATCCGTGGATACGCTGCTTTCAGCCCTTCCCCGATGCGAGAAAAACGCAGATGCGCTTCGCTCAACCAGCCAGCACGTGCAGCAGGCGTTTCTTGCCGACCTGGCCGCTCCGCCTTCCCTCGATGAACTTGCCCAACGATTCTCGCTGCGCAAGGAGACGCTGATCCGCACCTTCCGGCAGGATACCGGCCTGACGCCGGGCAGCTTCCTCAACATCTCCCGCGTGGAGTTCGCCAAAGCGCGGCTACGTGCCGGGGACGACATCGCCGACGTTGGCTACCAGAGCGGCTTTGCCGATCAGAGCCATTTTCATAAGATCTTCGTCAGCTATACCGCCGCCACGCCGCGCCAGTACGCGACGGGCCGATCAATATCCGACAATAAATAGGTTCTTCAGCGCTGTAGCCTGACCTCGGATTGTTAACCGAGGTTGCTATGGAACTGTTATTCCCTTCCGCTTTTCTCGCCCTGGCGCTGGCGCACTTTGTTGCCCTGCTAAGCCCTGGCCCGGACTTCTTCCTGCTCGTGGGCTACGCCGCGCGCTATCGGCTGCGCGGCAGCGCCGGATTGTGCGTCGGCATCGCCGCGGGCAACGGGCTGTATATCTTACTGGTGATAATCGGCTGGAGCGCGCTGCGCCAGTTTGCCTGGCTGTTTACGCTTATCGAGCTTTGCGGGGCGCTGTACCTGCTGTGGATAGGCTCGCATCTGGTGCGCAGCCAACCGCAGGCGCTGAGGCTGAATGAAACCCGCCAAAGCTGCCCCTCGCTGCGCAAGCAGATCCTGCTGGGGCTCGGCTCGGCGCTGCTAAATCCGAAGAACGCGCTGTTCTATCTGGCCCTGATGACGGCGCTACTGGGGCCGGACGTCACGCTGCTTCAGCAGGCTACATGCGGCATCTGGATGGTGATGGTGGTGCTGGCATGGGATCTGGCGCTGGTGTCCCTGATGGGATTATCGTCAGTTCAACAGAAGCTCAGCCGTGCGCTGTGGCTGATAGAGCGCACGGCGGGCGTGGTGCTGATGGGGTTTGGCGGGTGGGTGCTGTGGCGGTTTTTGCACTTTCCCCCCGCTTACCTCTATCCTTAACCCATGGAAAAAATAGCTGAACTCAAACGCGCCAAGCTGCTGGCGCTGTCGCTGCTGCTGGTTGCCGCCGCGGCCTTTATCACCACCCTGTTCCTACCGCAGACCTTCTGGGTGCGCGGCGTCAAGGCCATTGCCGAGGCGGCAATGGTCGGCGCGCTGGCTGACTGGTTTGCGGTCGTCGCGCTGTTCCGCCGGGTGCCGATTCCCTTTATCTCGCGCCATACGGCGATCATCCCGCGCAATAAGGACCGAATCGGCGACAATCTCGGCCAGTTTGTTCAGGAGAAGTTTCTGGATACCCAGTCGCTGGTGGCGTTGATCCGTCGCTATGAACCTGCGCAGATGATCGGCGCCTGGTTCAGCAAGCCCGACAACGCTCAGCGCGTCGGGCTGCACTTGATGCAGGTGATGAGCGGTTTTCTCGAACTGACCGACGACGGGCGCATTCAGCGCCTGCTCAAACGCGCTGTGCATAAGGCCATTGATAAGGTCGATTTCACTGAAACCAGCGCCGTGATGCTGGAGAGCATGACCAAAAACAACCGCCATCAGGTGCTGCTGGACGCCATCATCAACCGTCTGATTACCCTGATTCAGCGGGAAAGCACGCGGGACTTTATCGCCGACCAGATTGTCCACTGGCTGAAGACCGAGCACCCGCGCAAGGCGATGGTGCTGCCCACCGAGTGGCTGGGCGACCAAAGCGCGGAGATGGTGTCGAACGCGGTGAACACGCTGCTGGACGATATCAGCCACGACCGCACGCACCAGATCCGTCAGGCGTTCGACCGCGCCACGCTGAAGCTTATCGACAACCTGAAAAACGATCCGGAGATGGCGGCAAAAGCCGACAACATCAAGCACTACCTGAAAAACGATGAGGCGTTTAACCGCTATCTGGGCGAGATGTGGGCCGATCTGCGCCAGTGGCTGAAGGCAGATATGCAGAGTGAAGATTCGCGCGTGAAGCAGCGCATCGCCAACGCCGGGCTGTGGTTTGGCGAAACGCTGTCTAACGACGCCAGCCTGCGGGCATCGCTGAACGAGCATCTGGAGCAGGCCGCGCACCGCCTCGCGCCGGACTTCGCGGCGTTTCTGACCCGCCACATCAGCGACACGGTGAAAAGCTGGGACGCCAAAGACATGTCACGCCAGATTGAGCTGAACATTGGCAAGGATCTGCAGTTTATCCGCGTCAACGGAACCCTGGTGGGCGGGACGATTGGCCTGATCCTGTTTTTACTCTCGCAGCTGCCTGCCGTGCTGGGGCATTAATCCGTTTTTGGCGGCGCGATGACGTAGCGGGTCGCCTCGAAGCGGTTCAGGATCAGGTGCACCAGAAAGACCATCGTCAGCGTCGCCACCAGCGAAAAGGTGACAGAGGTGATGCGGTACAGATCGCTGAACACCAGGTCAGTGTCGGGGTGCATGTTCTGCCCGAACATAATGCCGATAGTGGTGATGCTGGAAAAGCCCACGCCCGCCCCCACCTTTTCCATCACGTGGAGTCGCGCGCCAAACGCCAGGCCGAGGCCAATCAGCGGCATCATCAGCAGCATATGGCTGCTGTGATCGTAGAGTATTAGCTGCACCACCAGAATGTAGAGACAGCCCAGCACCACGCCGACCACGCGCCAGATGGAGCTCATCACCGCGCCGCGATAGTGCATCGGGAACAGGATCAAAATCCCTGCCATCAGCGCCGAAAGCGAATCGCTTAAGTCGCTAATCTGAAACACCACGAATATCAGCGTCGCGACGGTGCCGGAGAGCAGCGACTCGTGGCGCACGCGGGCGTCGTCTTTCTCAATCAGCGGCGGCGGCTTGCGCGGCTCCACGTCCGGCAGCAGGTAGTTCATCAGCGCGCTCAGGCACACCGCCATTACGCTGGCTTCGATGTTGGAGAACAAAAGCGTGTGCCAGTTGGTGGTGGGGTAGCTCATAAAGTTGAGCATCACGCTCTGGCACACCACGCCCATTGAGCCAAACAGGAACAGCGGTCCCGTGCTCATAAAGCGAAAACGCATCACGTACAGGGCGAACACCACCAGCGTCATGATCGCCGGCCATTGCGACAGATAGCCGATGATAATCACCATTTCAACGCAGTTGAGCGATGCGCTGAAGATAAACTGCTTCGCCACGTGGCGGTTAAACACCGGCACCAGCGAGAGCAGCATGATCGGATAGACCACGAAAAAGACGCCGTAGCTGGTGTTGTAGAAACTGGAGATGCTGAGCGCAATCATTCCGGCAAAGACGATGCGCAGGGTCTGGCGAAAGTCGTTTGCCGTGTAGACGATGTTGCCGTGCGGGGTAAATACCCGCGCCAGGGTACTAATAGACATAGTGAAGCAGGCTCACCAGGTGGATCTGCATCCCGGAGAAAAAGCGCGCAAACGGCCCTTCGCTATTGTAGAGCTGCACGGTCGCGCGGGCGCCGGTCGGCAGATGCTTCGGCAGCGGCTCGTCCAGCGTCACGTGAATGCGCATGCGCTGGGCGTCGCGCACCCAGCGGTTGGAGGTTTCCGGCTCGGAGAGCTGGCCGTTAACGGCCTCCTGCCCCGCCAGGATCCCCGCGTCGCTGCTGGTGACGTGGGCGCGGAAAACGTGTCCCGGGAAGGCGTCAAACACCACGGCCGCATCGGTGCCCTGATGGGTATGGCGCAGGCTTTTTTCACGGAAATCGGCCACGATATCGGTCTGGTTGTTCACCAGCGCCAGCGCGGCGGAACCGGATGAAGCGTAGAAGCCGGGGCTCAGCTGCAAATTACTGACCGTGCCGTCCGCCAGGGCATAGACCTTCGTCCAGCCGAGGTTCAGCTCAGCTTCATCGAGCGCGTTGCGGTATTTTTGCAGCGTCACGTTGCGGTGTTCTTCGCGCTCACCACGCTGGATGCGCAGGTTCCGGATGTTGGCCTGAATCGTGCTGACGGACTGCTCGCTGCTCTGCCAGGTCGTGCGAACCTTATCCAGATCCGCCTGCGAGACGTTCTGCAGCGTGCTCAGCTTCTGGTAGCGGTCAAAGGTCACTTTGTCGTTACGCGCGGTCAGCACGGCGGTTTTCAGGCTGGCCTGCGCGGCGGCGATCTGCGCATCCAGCTGTTCGTTGGACAGGCGTGCCTGCTCGAGCGCGATTTGCGCCGCTTCCACCTTATTGCGAAACGGCGTGTCATCGAGCTCAAACAGCAAATCGCCTCTCTTCACCTGGCTGTTGTTGTGCACATGCACCGCCGCCACGTAGCCGGAGACGCGCGGAGACACCGGCGTCACCACGCGCATCACGGTGGAGTCCGGCGTCAGCGGGATCCAGATATCCGCGACGATAAAGTAGACAAACATCAGCAGGAAAGAGGCAATACTCACCCTTACCCAGCGGGCAAACTTTTGTTCAGGGGTCATTATTTTTCGGTCTTGTTATCTTCTTCGCGGATTGTCCGCAAATTGCAGGCGATTTGATTCAACGTGGCGCTGAAAATGTCGAGATGTTCCGGCGCGATATTTTGCGATACGCGCGCCTGATACGTCTCAATGACCTGAGTGAGCCTTTGTAACAGGGCTTTTCCCTCAGGCGTCAGCGTCAGAAGCCGGATGCGCTTGTCATAAGGCGATACGGCGCGCAGCAGGTAACCCTGCTTTTCCAGCTGTGTCAGGGTGCGCATCAGCGGCGGCAGTTCAATGCCCTGCACCTCCGCCAGCTCACTCATTGAGACGTTATCCCCGAGCTGATGAAGCTGCATCATCACCGTCCAGCTCGACTGGGTTAACCCGGTATCGAGAATGGCCTCGTCGATGACGGCACGCCACTGGCGCACGATCATCGCCATCCGCATGCCCATCGGTCTGCGGCAGAACAGTTCTTCTTCACTCATGGGGAAACCTCTCGTCACACGCGGTCAAGATAATAGTTATCAGGGTAACTATCAAGAAACGAGAGGTAAAAGCGCAGGAATTGCGAAAGGTGTTACTGGAGGCGATGTACGCGTAGGCCCGGTAAGCGCAGCGCCACCGGGCGTTTTTAGCGGCTAAAAAGCCTCTTTACAGCGGCATTCCCCGACGCCGTCACCACCACCTCCCGATACCCCGCCACCCGCTGGATCCAGCCTTTACTTTCCAGATGGTCGAGCAGCAACGCGCCGGCTTCTCCGCCCAGGTGAAACCGCCGCTCGCTCCAGTCCAGGCAGGCGCAGCAGGCCTTCCGGCGCGGATGCGCGCTTAACGAAATGCCGAGCGTCAGGAACTGCTCCCGGCCATAGAGTGTCAACGCTGAACCGTCAGCCTCCAGCCAGCCTTCCGCCTGCATGAAATCATAAATCTGCACCGCCACCGCGCCTGCGAGATGGTCGTAGCAGGTCCGGGCTTCACGCATGGCTTTCGGCGCGCTGGTTTCCGGCGGGGTAATGCGGCTCCACGAAAGCCCCATCATCTGCTCCACCAGCGCCGCCACGTCGTGCCCGGCAAGACGATAATAGCGATGCCGCCCTTGCGACAGGCAGATTATTAGCTGCCCTTCAACCAGCCGGGCAAGATGCCCGCTGGCGGTCGACGGGGCGACGTCTGCCGCGGCGCTCAGTTCGGTAGCGGTCCACGCCCGTCCGTCCATTAGCGCACAGAGCATCTTCACGCGCGACGGATCGGCCATTGCAGCCGCTACAGCGGCAATCGCCTTTTCCAGCATCGCGCTGTTATCAGGGAGTAAACTCGTCTTAAGCATGGGCCGCCCAGGGTTCGGTGATCTCTGCGGCCAGCTTATCATCATCCGTCAGCAGAATAAGGTGATTCGCATGGTCGCTGTACTGAGTCAGGATAGACACGCCGCATGCCGCCAGCGCCGCCGCGATTTCACCCAGCTCACCGGGGCGTTCCTGCTTAAGCTTTCTGATAACCGGCTTTCGCACCGCCTGCACGGTAAACCCGGCCTCCATCAGTACGCGTCGCGCTTTTTCCCCGTCTTCCACCAGGAAATGGGCATCTGCACCAAATACGCCGCCGCCCTCCAGCCCCACGCCGTTACTGCCCAGCAGCTGTCCAAACCGCGCCAGTTCACCGGGGGTATCGCGAAAAATGACATGAACGTCATACATCGGCATGCCCTCCGGTTTCAGAGGTATATTCCCGCACGACCTGCGCCACCCGAATGCGGTAGTACGCAAAAATTGACTCACGCCCTTCGGCCTGCGCCGCCTGATGAAAGACGTTCTGCTTCCAGCGGCGGACAGCCTCTTCATCCCGCCACCAGGAAAGGGACAGGATTTTGCCGTCGGTGGTCAGGCTCTGGAACCGTTCGATATCAATAAAGCCGTCGATGTCCGCCAGCAGCGGCTTAAGCTCTGCGGCAAGCTGAAGATAGCGCGCCTGATGGGCAGGCGCGGCTTTAGCTTCAAAAATGACTGCGATCATGAGTGTCTCTCCGTGGTGATGTTGAGGAGAGCATGCGGGATGGAAAAGCACAATGCTTCGGTAAATAGCGAAGTTTTAGCCCACCATCGACCTCGGCTCCATAAACGCCCGAATTCCCCACTCGCCCATCTCGCGCCCCAAACCGGAGTGCTTGAAGCCACCGAATGGTGCTTTCGGTTCATGAGCCAGGGTGTTCACCAGCACGCGACCGGAAACAATCTGCTGCGCCACGCGTCGCGCGCGGTTTACATCACCACCCAGCACCATCGCGCTCAGGCCGTAGTCGGTGTCGTTGGCAATGGCGATCGCCTCCGCCTCGTCATGATAGGGGATCACGCACAGCACCGGGCCGAAAATCTCGTCGCGGGCAATGGTCATCCGGTTGTTCACGTCGGCAAACAGCGTCGGACGCACGAACCAGCCGTCCCGCGTGCCTTCCGGTCGCCCTTCACCGCCCGCCAGCAGGCGTGCCCCCTCTTCGATACCTTTCCGGATATAGCCCTGCACCCGCAGCCACTGCTTTTCGCTGACCATGGGGCCGACGTCCGTTGCGCTATCGCGCGGGCCGCCGGATTTCACCGCCGCCACGGCCTGCGCCAGCGCGGTTTCGATCTCTGCCTTGCGCGCCTGCGGCACCAGAATGCGCGTTCCGGCCACGCACGCCTGCCCGCTGTTCATAAACCCGGCCTGGATCGCCAGCGGGATCGCCTGCGCGAGATCCACATCATCCAGCAGGATCGTCGGCGATTTACCGCCCAACTCCAGCGTCACGCGCTTAAAGCTTTCCGCCGCGTTACGCAGGATCGCCTTGCCGGTATTCGTGGAGCCGGTGAACGAGATTTTCGCCACGTCCGGATGACGGCTAATCGTTTCGCCTACCGTCTCGCCGCGTCCGGTGACGATATTAAATACCCCTGGCGGTAATTCAGCATCGCGCAGCGCTTCGGTGACAATCTGCGTTTGCAGGGCGCTCATTTCGCTCGGCTTGATCACCGCCGTGCAGCCCGCAGCCAGCGCGGCCGCCAGCTTGCCGCAGATAAACCCCGCGTCGCTGTTCCAGGGCGTAATCAACCCGGCCACCCCAAGCGGCGTCATCTGCACCGTCGCTGCACCTGCGGGGGTGACAAACTCAAACGCCTCCAGCGCCTCAATTGCCTGAGCAATCACCTCCGCCGGATAGCTAGCCATCCACGCCGAGCGCGAGGCGGGCGCGCCGTACTCTTCAATGACCGCTTCCAGCAGATCGTCGTGGCGAGCGGCCACGGCGGCATGCATGCGCTTCAGCGCGGTGATGCGTTCCTGTTTTGTGGTCTGCGACCACGCCGGAAACGCCGCTTTTGCCGCCGCGATAGCGCGTTCAGCGTCAACCTCATCCGCCAGACGAACCTGGCCGATGACCTGCGCCGTCGCCGGATTGTACAAATCAAACCACTCGGTACCGTGCGGGGTAACAAACTCGCCGTTAATAAAGATCTGTTCGATGGTGTGCATATAAACCTCCTCAGGCTGTGTGAGCCCAGTCTGTCACGGCTTCTCCGTTGCGATAATCCACGCTATGCTGCAAGGGTTGTTTCGATTTTCAGGATAATCTATGCATCGTTCAGGTCTGACAGAGCTGGAAGTGGTGATGGCGGTGGTGCGGCGCGGCAGTTTTCGCGGTGCGGCGCAGGAGCTGGGGATGTCCGCCACGGCGGTAAGTAATGCCGTCGCCGGGCTGGAGAGCCGCCTTGAGACGCGACTTTTCAACCGCACCACCCGCAGCGTGGCGCTCACCGACGCCGGGCAGCGCTACGTGGCGCGTATCGGCCCCGCCCTGCAGGAGATCCGTCTCGCCAGCGAGGAGATCCACAGCGACACCGGGGAACCCGCCGGTACGCTACGGCTGAACGTGCCGAACCATATCGGCACGCTTTTTCTGGACCAGCTGCTGATCGACTACATGATCCGCTACCCGAAAATGCGCGTGGAAACGGTGAGTGAAGCAAGGATGATCGACATCGTTGCCGAAGGCTATGACGCGGGGATCCGCCTCGAAGAGTCCGTTCCGCAGGACATGATCGCCGTGCCGCTGACCGGTGAGATCCGCCAGCTCGTCACCGCCACGCCGGACTATTTCGCCCGTCACGGCATACCCGAGACGCCGGACGATCTGCTTTCACATCAGGGGATCGGTATGCGTATGGCTCACGGCGGGATCTACCGCTGGGAGCTGGCGCGTCGGGGGGAAACGTACGCCCTTGCCGTGCCGCCGCGCTTTGCGACGTCCGATCTTTTTGCCTCGATCCGCGCCGTGAAAGCGGGATTAGGGGTGGGATTTTTACCGGAACTCTATATTCGGGACGAGCTGAAAAGCGGGGAACTGGTGAGCGTCTTAAACGACTGGGCGCAGCCGTTTGCCGGGCTGCGCCTGTACTACCCCGGCCATCGCCACGTCCCGCCGGGACTGCGGGCGCTGGTGGCGATGATCCGCGAGCGCGGAATTATTCCAGGTTAGCCTTGTTCAGCCCGTACGCCGCGTCCAGCGCGCCGGGCGCCATGCGGGAGGTGATCCCCAGACGGTTCCAGGCGTTGATCGCCACGATGGCGAAGTTCAGCTCTGAAATCTCGACGTCCGAAAAGTGCTCCGCCACGCTGCGGTACAACGCATCGCTTACGCCGTGAACGCTAATCTGGGTTAGCGCTTCGGTGAAGGCCAGCGCCGCTTTTTCACGGGCGCTAAACAGCGGGGACTCGCGCCAGGCCGCCAGATGATACAGGCGCAGCTCGCGCTCGCCGGCGATTTTCGCCTCTTTTGAGTGCATATCCAGACAGAACGTACAGCCGTTCAGCTGCGACACGCGAATGTCGATCAGGTGCTTCAGCGCCGGGTCGATGGAGGTTTTTGCTACCTCCATGCTCAGGGCAGACAGCGCGTTGGCGAGGGCAGGTGTAACTTTATGGTGGTTAACGCGAGTGCTCATGGTCTTTCCTCTTTTTGTGCGGCATGTGCCGTGCGATGAGGCAAATCTACGCCGTTCATGACATAGTAAAAAGATACAAAAAGCGTGAAATGAGGTAGGACATGAAGCCGGGCTATCACGAGATTTATTCCCGCTACCGCGATAACATCATGCGCGGCGTGCTGAAGCCAGGCGACAGGGTGCCTGCCATCCGCGTGCTGGCGGAAGAGCTGAAGGTGGCGCGTAAAACCGTCGAAACGGCGTACGCCATTCTGACGGGCGAAGGGTATCTGGTGAGCCAGGGGGCGCGCGGCACGCGGGTTAACCCGGACTTACTGCTGCCGGATAAGACTGCCCCTGCGGAGCAGCCCACCGGGGCGCTTCCGGCCTCGCTCATTAGCCAGCGCGAGCGGGCCGGGTTTCTGCGTCCCGGCATCCCCGCCCTCGACAGCTTCCCGTATAAAAAATGGCTGCTGCTGGCGGGCCAGGCGACGCGGGCTATGCGACAGGAGGAGATGCTCAACCCGCCCGTTCTGGGCTGGTATCCGCTGCGCCAGGCCATCGCCAGCTACCTCAATATTTCACGCGGTTTATCCTGCACCGCTGAACAGGTGCTGATCACCAGTGGCTACAGCGGCAGCCTGCGGCTGATCCTCGACACCCTCGCCAGCCGCAGCGACAAGGTATTGTTTGAAGATCCGGGCTATTTTATGGGCCAGCAGCTGCTCAAGCGGATCGTGCCGCGCCTGCACACCGTGCCGGTCGATCGCTGCGGCATCGATACGGACTACCTGCTCCGTTACCATCGCGACGCACGTTTTGCCATCGTCACCCCGTCGCATCAGAGCCCGCTGGCGGTAACGCTCTCCCTGCCGCGCAAGCAGCAGCTGCTCGACTGGGCCAGCCAGAACGAGGCGTGGATTATCGAAGACGATTACGACGGGGAATTCCACTACACCCGCAAGGTGCTGCCGTCGCTGAAAAGCCTCGACCAGCACGACCGGGTGATTTTTATGGGCACCTTCAGTAAAACCATCATGCCGTCGCTGCGCATGGGCTACGTGGTGATGCCCGCCAGCACCGTTGGAGCCTTTACCGACTGCGCGGACATCACCACCAGCGGCCAGCCGGTGCTGACGCAAAAGATCCTCACCGCGTTTCTCAACGAAGGGCATTTTTTCCGTCATCTGAAAAAGATGCGCGCGCTGTATCAGACCCGCCGCGACTGGATGATTGCCGCCCTGCAGGAGGTGTATGGCGATCTGTTTTTCACCGAGCAAAACGACGGTGGGATGCATATCGTGGCGTTCCTGACCAAAGGAAGCCGTGACCGGGAAGTGGCGCGCTGCTGGCAGGAGCAGCAGCTGCAGGTCAATGCGCTCTCGGAGTGGTATCGCGGGTCGGGCAAACGCTACGGGCTGGTGATGGGCTATAACAACGTGCGCTCGTATGAAGAGGCGGTTGAGCTGCTGGAAAGGCCGAAGCGGCAGACGCTTGAGCTGTTGCGCTAAACATCGCCGGGTGCGGCTGCGCCTTACCCGGCCTGGGGTTTAAATATCATTGCGGGATAAACCAACGTCCTTCAGCTGCTCGTCGCTCATCTGGCTCAGGATGCGGCGGGTACGGTTGATGCGATACCAGTTGCAGATCGTTTTTCCGATCCAGACAAACACGACGAACGGACGTTTTGAACGATTCTCGTAAAATTCCATGATGCTCTCCTCACTGTGCCAGTGGGGTTATCATCCCTGAAATCCACCCGTGCAATACAGATGCAAAAACAGCTTTTGTTTAACATACAGATCCGCTAAAACAGTATCTGCATGCCAATTTTCGCAGCAATCTGTACTGGTTTTATAATCTGTATGGTGAAAACAAAGGATACAGCATGACGCGCTATCAACATCTCGCCAACCTTCTGGCAGAACGCATTCAACAAGGTCTGTATCGCAGCGGTGAACGTTTGCCGTCGGTGCGTGCGCTGAGCCAGGAGCACGGCGTGAGCATCAGCACCATACAGCAGGCCTACCAGATCCTCGAAAACCTCCAGTTGATAACCCCTCAGCCGCGCTCCGGCTATTTTGTCTCACCGCGAAAAGCCCAGCCGCCCGTCCCGGCGATGACGCGCCCGGTGCAGCGCCCCGTGGACGTTACCCAGTGGGATGAGGTGATGATGCTGCTGGACGCCCGCGCCGACAAAGAGATGATCTCCTTTGGCGGCGGTTCGCCGGACATTAACCAGCCGAGCCTGAAGCCCCTGTGGCGCGAGATGAGCCGCATCGCGCAGCATAACCCCGGCGAGATGCTGAGCTATGACGTGCTCGACGGACGCCTGGAGCTGCGCGAGCAGATCGCGCGCCTGATGCTGGACGGCGGCTCCACCGTCTCGGCAAGCGACATTGTGATTACCAACGGCTGCCACGGTGCGCTATCAATCGCCCTGCTCTCGGTATGCAAACCTGGAGATATCGTGGCGGTGGAATCGCCATCGTTTCACGGCACCATGCAGATGCTGCGCGGGTTTGATATCAAGGCGATTGAAATTCCTACCGACTCTGAAACCGGGATCAGCATCGAAGCGTTAGAGCTGGCGCTGGAGCAGTGGCCGATCAAAGCAGTGATTCTGGTGCCCAACTGCAATAACCCGCTCGGGTTTATCATGCCGGAGGCGCGGAAAAAACAGGTGCTGGCCCTCGCCCAGCGGCACGATATCGTGATTGTTGAGGATGACATTTACGGCGAGCTGGCGGCGGAGTACCCGCGCCCGCGCACCATTCATTCGATGGATATCGACGGACGCGTGATCCTCTGCAGCTCGTTTACCAAAACCGTGGCGCCGGGCCTGCGCGTCGGCTGGATTGTACCGGGACGCTACTACGACCGGGTGATGCACATGAAATACGCCGCCGGCGGGTTTAACGTGCCGGGCACGCAGATGGCGGTGGCGGCGTTTATTCGCGACGGTCATTACCATCGCCACGTGCGCCGCATGCGCCAGATTTATCAGCAGAATATGGAAACTTACACCTGCTGGGTACGGCAGTACTTTCCAGCAGAGATTTGCGTCACGCGCCCACAGGGCAGCTTCCTGCTGTGGATTGAGCTGCCGGAGAAGGTCGACATGGTGTGCGTCAGCAAGCAGCTGTGCCGGCTGAAGATCCAGGCCGCGGCCGGGTCGCTGTTTTCCGCCTCCGGGAAGTACCGCAACTGCCTGCGGATCAACGTGGCGCTGCCGCCGACGGAGAAAAATCGCGAGGCGCTGAAGAAGCTGGGTGAAGCGATTGTGATTGCGATGGAGGAGGGCTAGTGCGGCCTGATGCCCTCACCCCGCCCCTCTCCCACAGGGAGAGGGAGAAAATCGTGCCGCATTACTCGTCGAAGTACCAGTATCCCTGATTAATCAGCCCGGTGAGCTCTTCAACAAATGCCGGGTTTTTCAGCGCATCGCCCAGCTCGGCCTGGCCGAGTTCCGTATAGCGGCACAGCGCATCCGCCGCCTTCGCGTCTACCGTCTCCAGCTGTTCGCTGTTGATAAAGAAGCTGCCGTTGACGTTCAGCACGCGCAGGCCGCTCAGGCGGGACAGCGTTTCGCCGCCCTGCAGCGCGTCCAGCACCTCTTCCGGCGCGTACGGCGGCTCGGCGGCGGCGATATCCAGCTCGTGGCGCGGCGTGGAGACAAAGCTGCCGAACCATTTTGTGAAATCATCCGGCTTGCTGATCATCTCGATCATCATCTGGCGAATGCGATCGAGCTCGTACTGCTCAACGCGGCCCGGGTGTTCGCGGCAGGTCAGATCCGGATCGCTGTAGTGCTCGCCGCCCAGATCGTTCTCCAGCGTGTAATCGGCGAAGCTGCTGATCAGATCGCGGCCGTTTGGCCCGCGGAAGCCGACGGAGTAGTTAAGCGCCGTTTCATGGGTAAAGCCGTCGTGCGGGAATCCTGGCGGGATGTAGAGGATATCGCCCGGGGCCAGATCTTCGTCGATGATCGGCTCGAACGGATCGACATGCAGCAGCGCCGGATGCGGGCAGAACTGACGCATCGGCAGCTTGTCGCCCACGCGCCAGCGGCGGCTGCCCATCCCCTGAATGATGAAAACATCGTACTGATCGATATGCGGACCCACGCCGCCGCCGGGCACGGAGAAGGAGATCATCAGGTCGTCCAGACGCCAGTCCGGCAGAACGCGGAACGGACGCACCAGCTCCGCGGCGGGCATATGCCAGTGGTTCACCGCCTGCGCCAGCAGCGACCAGCCGGTTTCGCCCAGATCGTCGAAGTGCTCAAACGGACCGTTGCTGGCCTGCCATTTACCGTTGAAATGGCTTACCAGACGGCTATCGACCTCCGGCTCCATCGCCAGACCCGCCAGCTCGTCCGGTGTAATCGGATCGGCAAAATTCGGGAAGGCATTTTTCAGCACAACGGGTTGTTTTTGCCAGTATTTCTCAAGAAATTCCGGCCAGTTCAGGTTCAATTGATACGCCATGGGTAGCACCAGTGAGAAGGGAAACAGGCGCGATTATGGTGGAGGGCGTGGAGGGCTGCTTTGTCGTGGGTCAAGCGCAGATGATTTGCCTGCCACGCGCGTGTTGGCAATGATAAACCTAGTCATTAGGTGAAGTGGTATTAAAGTAAAACTTAAATGATAATTTTTCCTGAACCTTTTCCCCTGTCCGATGTTTACTTTTACTCAAAACATCTTACCTCTTAAAACTGGTAGTTTTTTAATTTTAAGAACAAGATTAGTATTAGAGATTGTCATTTTTTATATTTAGCTCTAAGCTATTTTCTTTTGCATACTTGGCTCATTAAAGGCAATGATTAGAATCACAAGGACCGTTGAGAGCGAACATTGCTTACAAGAATATATTTCAACGTTTTCTGTCGTAAATAATCTTATTGACCGACACCTTTCTAAAACTTATCTAAATCTTTTTGCCCGCCCTCAGCAGGCTGAAGATGGTGCGGTTGAATGGTATAGCGAAATAAATGGTAAACCCCAACGCTTTAACGCTTTAAACGTCGTTGAGCGAGACAAAATCGCCATACTCCTCTCACAAAAGCTGGCGGCACTCACTCAACTTCATCAAACACTCTCGACTAGCGCGCAGACTTCTCCCGAAACACTGCAGTTACTGGCAAAAATAGCCAGACAGCCCTCACCAGAAAGAATATGGATCGTTGACGGTCAGCCTGTAATCACAGGCTGGGACATCATGCCGGCAACTAAGTTGCCGGCAGAACAGCTGCCTAAAAAGCGTGGGTGGTTATGGCTGGGGCTTTTAGCGCTGGCTCTGCTTCTGGCTCTTGTTCTCCTGCGCGGCTGCTGGCCGACTGTCAAAGTAGTCACTCCTGCCGTTTCTCCCGTCCAGCCAGCCCCTGAGCATCAGGTCAAAATGCTCTGCCCGGCACAGCGGACAAAACAGCAGGCACCTGAAATGGTTATTATTTTTGATGCTTCTGGCTCTATGGCCATGAGCATGGATGCCACACCAGAAGAGATAATGCGGTGGATGCAGGATAAACCTGTACCCGGTATCGATCGTGAACCTCGCCGCATTACGCTCGCGCATCAATCCGCTAAACACATTATCGATGACGTGCCAAATGACATGGACATTAGCCTTATTGCCGCAGCTAACTGCCACCAGGTGAGCGCAACTCCGGCTTTCCTGCCGGAACAACGCGCTGAGCTAAAAAAGTTAATTGATAAAATCCAGCCGGTGGGTAAAACCGCTCTGGCAGAGGCGTTAGAAGAGGCGGGGAAACGAGTTAATGGCGTTGACCGTGATGCCATAATTCTACTGGTGACGGATGGGGAAGAGACATGCGGAGGCTCGCCTTGCGATGTCGCGCTTGAGCTAAAAAAACGTAAGCCCCGATTACAGGTCAATGTTGTCGATATCATGAATACCGGCGCCGGAAACTGTATTGCCAGCAATACAGGTGGAAAGGTATTTGCTGTCAATAATACGCAGGAATTTAATAAGATGATGAACAACGCCGTGAAGGAATATATACCGCAGGGTTGTGACTAACACATTAGAGAAAATGAATACATTGCCAGAAATATAGTTTCACAGCGAAACTTTTTTTGCGGTAATCGGATATGCGCACGTCCCAATAATAAGTTTAGTTTAGGTCTAAACGTTTTCGGCCACTTGCCGATAATACTCAATATTTTGTTGCCACAAACAAATGACGCAGATTACCAGGCGTATTTGCGGCGTCCTTTTCCACAGTGGAACCAGCTTTCACTTGTTCGTTTAACAGCAAAGGCATGCAGCGTGAAAGAAATTTTTCTATGCAGTGACAAGCTCGATAAATATCAGTCGATGGGTGAGAATGGACAGGCAGTATATATTTCCGCATTACAGCTGCGTGAAACCCTACGACTTAGAAAACAAACGGCGGTTGCTGACACTTTAGCCATCCCGCAAATCAGCGAGCATGGCGATCGAATCGACTGGTATGCCCCGCTGGCCGGTGACGTTATTCCATGGACGGCCGCAACGGAAGCTGAGCGCCAGGCCGCGCTCGCGCAACTCGAAACAACCCATGCAGCGTTTCGCCAGATAAGTAATGAATTTGCCCAAAGCCAGCAGCCGGAACGCCGGCTCTTTGGGAAATTACTTGAAAAAGCGATGCAATTCCCCGATCAGCAGCACGTGTGGCTGGTAGGTGGAAAGCCGGTCATCAGTTTTTGGGGATTTGTGAACGCCACTAACCAGGCCCGCATCGAGCCGCTAGACTGTTTGCGTCCAATATCTACAGCCTTGCCTCCGCAATCAGCAAGTATTGAACCGGTGATACCAGAACGCACCTTTACGCATCAAAGGCCCGCCAAAAGACGCTGGTGGTTGCTCTTACCCGCATGGTTGCGTTGGCTACTGCCGCTACTTCTGTTACTCCTTTTAGCGCTACTGTTCTTACGGGGTTGCATGCCAGGCATAACGATCCCTGGTATTTCATCTTCTGTATCCGCTTTGCCCGCGCCCCACCTTCCAACAGCCGAATCTCTTGCGCCGTCGTCAAGGGCCATCATCAGCACAACAACGTCTAAGGCGAACCTGCATTCGACAACGGGCAGTGAGATTTTAAGCGCCACGGGCACTTCACTCACAACGTCACAAGAGCAATCAGCATTACAAACGCCGTCACAAAGTGCAGCAGCAACGGCATCTGCTGTGGATCCTGCGTCAGCCACGAATAGCCCTCATCCCGGCGGAACAGCACCTGCTCTCGAAGCGCCATCAGCCAATACCTCAGCTGGTGCTAAAGTCCCGTTGACCCTGCCCGCATCTTCACTGGCACAAGGAAATACCCGTTTTCTGGACGGGAACTGGCACGCAGGGGCTGGTATTCAGGATCAACGCACAGGAAAGCCCCTTAGTCTGAGTTACCAAATCAATGACGGTAAGGGCGAAGTACAGATGATCCGTGGCGACGGTGTGACCTGTCGTGGCGCGGTCAATGCGGCCATTCAGTCAGGTCATCTCGCCATTAACAATCAGGGAGAAGCACAGTGCTCCGATGGCTCACGCTACCAAATGCCAGAAATTCTGTGTGCTCCCGGCGCGCAAAACATTGCGAATTGCAAAGGCCGTTACGACGCCAAAACACTTTTCCCTATTTCGATGAAGCAGGAGGCAAGTCAGTAAATGCTCGCTGAACTCACTGATTTTAAAAAACAGGTCAAACTTATTCGCGACAGCGGGATCCAGTTCCTTGATTTCGCCTTTACCCTGCCAACGCGTAAAGAATATGGGGAATTTCTTCGTCAACAGGGTGACGAGGCTATTATGCGGCTTATCTATAATGAGAGGGAAGATAAGCTGCAGCTCCCTCTGCCTGACAGCGAACCTCCTCGCTACGCAGACTCCGACTACACATTGACGACCGAAGAGTCGCTACGCCTCTATCGCGGCCTCTGGTTACCGCTGCCATTTTTCCGCTTCAACCCGCCACGAGCCTTTGCTCACGGGCCCTATAACTGGTCACGCGTCCAGTTCCATGAGCTGCCTGAGCCGGATGAAAAGGGTAATACCTGGCGCGCTACTCTGATTTTTGATACCAAAATTTTCCCGGATCGCGAGAATACGCAGTATCTCGCACCGGGCGAGGATGATATCCGTTCAGGTGCGGGATTTGCTCTGGCACGCCATCCTCACGAGATGAGGGAGTTTCTCTCACTGCCATGGGTGGATGAATGGCTACGGGAAGTTTTCAGTACTCAGGCTCGCGAAGTATTACGCCAACATATTGATGACATTGATGAAAAACTGCTGCAGAAGGAACATCAGGCGCATTATCTTAACCTGCTGCATGTCCTGGCGACGACGATTGTCGTTCCTGAAGTACAGGTCAATGACGTAAAAATCCGGGACTCAGCGATACCTGTAGACCTCGTGCTGGACATTGGTAACTCACGTAGCTGCGGCATCTTGATCGAAGAACATCGTGACGACAATAAAGGGCTTTCTCAACTTTATCAGCTTCAGCTCCGCGATTTGAGCCAACCGCAATTTGTTTATAACGAGCCTTTTGACAGCCGTCTCGAGTTTGCCCAGGCCGAATTCGGCAAGCAGGATTTCTCGCTAAAAAGCGGGCGCAGCGATGCCTTCACATGGCCAACCATTGGACGCGTCGGCGGAGAAGCCTTCAGAATGGCGGCTCAACGCCTGGGTACCGAGGGCTCAACAGGGATCTCCAGCCCTAAACGCTACCTCTGGGACGATCAACCCTATTCACCGGGATGGCGCTTTAGCCAGGCCTTCGTGAAAAGTGACAGAGAGCCGTTAGCCACTGCAGCACCGCTGCTGTATATGGTCAACGATCAGGGGAAATTGCTCATTCGCCTGAAAAATGAAGAAGACCGTATGCCCGTCTTCACGCCGGTATACAGTCGTAGCTCGCTGATGACGATGATGTTGTCAGAGGTATTAAGCCAGGCTCTCATGCAAATCAACAGCCCTTCACAGCGGCTGAAGATGAACCACGCCAGTACACCGCGTCGTTTACGAAATGTCATTATGACTGTCCCTCCGGCGATGCCAAAGCCTGAGCGCGCTATCTTTGAGGAGAGCATGCATGACGCTATCCGCATGGTCTGGAAAGCGCTCGGCTGGGAAGAGATGGATTATGAAGGCGATGACCCGCAGTGCTTGAAGTACGCCCATCCTGGCGTACACGTGAAGTGGGACGAAGCCACCTGTGGGCAGTTGGTATATCTCTATAACGAAACGCAGAACTACTTTGGCGGTCGCACGGACGAATTTTTTGCAGCTACTCGCCGTCCCGATACTCAAAAAGACACCAGCGATACACGCTCATTAAAAATCGCGTCGATTGACATTGGCGGAGGAACGACCGACCTCGTCATTTCTCGCTACACGCTGGATGAAGGCCAGGGCATTAACGTCCGAATTACCCCGAAACAGCTTTTCCGTGAAGGGTTTAAGGTAGCAGGCGACGACATACTGCTGGATGTTATACGGCTTTTCCTCCAGCCAGCAGTAAAAGCGGCCATGACCAAAGTCGGCCACAGCGATCTTGCAGCCGAATCAATGATGTCACAACTCTTCGGTAGTGAATCTATCGAAGCCGGAAAACAGGTATTACGTCAGCAGCTTACATTGCAGATCTTCGCGCCTCTGGCGTTATCTATTTTGCATCGCTATGAAGAGTACTCCCCGGAAAATGGGCGGGAGATACTGAATTACACCTTCCGTGAGCTACTTGCCGATAATCTTCCAACCGAGAAAGTACAGGATTACGTAAACGACGTTGCCCGTTCCGGACAGCTTGCGAGCGAAGTACCGTTCTCCATTCTGGATGTACCGCTGGAATTGGATCTTGCGCGTCTGCACAATGAATTTATCGACCCTCGCAGCGGGCGAATGAACATTTGCCACAGCCTGCGCGCGTTGTGCGAAGTGCTTTGGCACTACAACTGCGATGTATTACTTTTAACCGGTCGTCCATCTCGCCTGCCGGGAATTCAAGCGCTCATTCGCCAGCTTCAACCTGTTCCCCCTTTTCGCGTACTGCCACTCCACGGTTATGAAACCGGTGGCTGGTATCCGTTTAACAAGAAAGGATGCATTGACGATCCGAAATCGACAGCCGTTGTGGGGGCGATGCTCTGCCTGTTAGCGGAGAAATCCAGACTCAACAACTTCTTCTTCCGCACTGCGAACTTTAAGCCTTATTCAACCATCCGCTATGTCGGGATGCTTGATGGAAACAATGTGATTAAAGACAGCAATGTCGCCTATCGAGATGTTGATTTGGACTCCGCTGATTTCCAGTTACCCGAAGGGAAAGGCTTTGAAGCACGGGGGGAAGTGCGTATCGGTTTCCGCCAGCTTGATAACGAACGCTGGCCATCGACCGCACTTTATACCCTAAAAATTACCAGTGCGAACCTGGCAAGCGAGCTGTCGGGTGATGCTGTAATAAGCATCGGTTTAACCGCAGAACAGGGACGTGGACGTAGTAGCGAAGAACCGGTCAGTCCGGAGCGCTTCCAGATTGGCTCGATGGAAATGGAAAACGCACAGCGCGGTTATGGCCGTAGAGATGTTGCATTCCAGTTGAACACAATGGTCGGTAACGGGCTGAGTGAAACCCATTACTGGCTGGATAGCGGGAGTATTAAAAGCTAATGAGCACTATTCATCCCAACACCATTATCCAGGGCTGGAATGGCGTCGAACAAGGTGCAGGCCGGGCCATTGATTGGATCGCTAGCGTTCGTCAGGACGCGCCGCGCCTGAACACTGAAGCCGATCGCCTGACCATGAACTTGCGCCGCAGCCGTAACAAAGCACGCAGGCTGGCGCAGGCCGCAGCGAAACCGATGACAATCGGCTTCTTTGGCTTGTCGCAGGCAGGCAAATCGTATCTCATTTCCGCGCTGGCTGCGGGTGAAAACGGAAAGCTGGAAACACGCCTCGGCGGCAATCAGCTCGATTTTCTGACCCACATCAACCCGCCTGGCGGCGGCAAAGAGGCGACGGGTCTTGTTACCCGGTTTAGCCGCAGTGATCAGAGCACGGACGAACGCTGGCCTGTCACTTTACAGCTCTTCAACGAAGTGGAAATGGGGAAGATCCTCGCCAACGCATTCATCCATGACTTCAACCAGGAAAAATTTGACTGGCAGTTCGATGAAAAACGTATCAGCGATCTGTTAACGTCCCTGTCGAAACGACGCCTGACCTCCCGCAGCCCTGGCGTGACCGAAGATGACGTAGTTTCTTTTTGGGATTACCTCATCCGCCATTCTGAGAAAACGCAAAGCCGTTTTGCCCTGACCTACTGGCCACAGGCAGTAAGCCTCGCACCATGGCTTTCTGTTGAAGATCGCGGCCAGCTTTTCTCCGTTTTATGGGGCGAAGTACCAGAACTAACCAATGCCTATATCCGTTTTGCCAACACGCTACAGCGTCTCGGTGGAGTGCAGGAGCTGCGTGCCCCACTGAGCACGCTGGTTCGTAACGAAAACGGCATGCTTCTCCAGCGGGATAGCATCATGAACGTCGATATGCTGGAGCGGCTGAATACCCCGTCAGATCAGACTATTGAAGTCTGTCCTGTGGTAAATGGGCAAACGGGTGCGTCTATTTCGCTATCGCTGGCAGAGCTCACCGCGCTTACCGTTGAATTGCATATCCCGTTAATGGCTCCGCCTCGCGAAACAATCTTCGAAGCCGTCGACTTGCTTGACTTCCCGGGTTATCGCGGCCGTCTGGCGGTGGAGTCCATGGGTGATGTCACCCGCGAGGTTAAAAATGCAGAGAGCAACCCGCTAGCGCAGTTAATTTTGCGCGGAAAAGTGGCCTATCTTTTTGAACGTTATACCGAAAACCAGGAGATGAATGTCCTGGTGGTGTGTACGGCCTCAACAAAACAGTCTGATGTCAAAGAAGTGGGCGGCGTGCTGGACGAGTGGATCCGTTACACCCAGGGCGCCGATGCCGACGCGCGTGGTCGTCGCTTACCTGGCCTTGTCTGGGCATTAACCATGTTTGATCTGCGCATTAGCCAAAACCTTTCCCATGACGAAGCACTTCTTCGCCAGTCCTGGGGGCTTGGCGGGATGATCAAAATGGCGATGACAGAGCGTTTTGGCCAGTACAAATGGATGCAGGAATGGAGCCAGGGTCAGGCGTTCAATAACACGTTCCTGGTGCGCAAACCGCGCCAGCAAACGCCCTTTATCCGCATGAACGCAGGTAGTGAAGCGGCTTTCAACGACGACAATGGCGGGCAGCTTGCACTGATGCGGAAAACCTTCCTTGAAGATGAAGCTGTCGCTCGCTACATCGCGAACCCTGCTGAAGCCTGGGATGCGATGCTCACCCTCAACGACGGTGGTATGCGCCGAATGGCCGATTATCTGGCCCGCGTCGCCCGCCCTGAACTGAAACTGGAGCGGATCGCAGAACAGCTCGACGAGATCCGCCACGAACTGGTCGAAGGGGGACTGGGGAACTGGTACCAACCGGACGGCGAAGAAGAGCTGTCCAGAAAATCCCGAATTGCGCAAGAGATCCTTGCCACCCTGAAAAAACGCAGCGGCATGCACGGCGAACTGCTGGCGCGGTTGGTTCCGGCACGCCGCGATCTCCATGCACTTTACATGCAGCAAACGACCCTGTCTGCGCCTGAAGCAGAAGAAGATGCAGGATTCTTTGATATCGGTGTGGAAGATGCTTTCGAAAGCAGCGCAACTGCGGTGACGACGCACAGCCATGAGGTCGCTTTCGCGCACCAGAGCGTTCAGCTCTGGATTAACCATCTGCGCGGCCTGCCTGAAACCGCCGCCATGCTCAACTACATCAGTCTTCCGCGCCCGATTGCCGAAGCGCTGGTAGACGAATTGATCACGGGGTTATTGCGTTCACGTGTCGAGGACGCGCTGGTCAATGCAATGAAAAATACCGAGCAGGCTGGCGTTCGTCGTGAACGTATGGTCGAGCGTCAGGTTTCACGCGTGCTTCACGTGATGAGCGATTTCATCACCTGGCTGGGCTATCAAAATATGCCGGAATCGAAACGCCCGGCCCGTCTCAACCAGCCCGAACAGCCGATCTTTACCCGTCCACCAACGTGCGACAGTGTGGTCTGGAAAGGTGATGAACGCCTGGCACGCCTGACGCCGCAACAGCTGAACTACAGTGCCTTCTTTATCATCGACTGGCTGGTTGGCCTGGAAGCACTCATTACCGAAAACGCAGGTCATTCTGCCGGACGCGAGATTAGCGTCGCGCAGAACGAAAATCTGGGCGTCATTCTCCGCCAGATTAAATCGGCAAAGGAGTAACTGGACGTGATCAAACCTGAACTTAAGACGCTGACCCCTATACAACCAGGATTCGCATTACTCTTGTTGAAAGGCTGGAAAGGCGATGCCGAGGGCGTCACAATCTCGGTAGTACGTAATCAGGATCGTCTGTATCTGGACAGCCACGGTGATTGGGTCAGTGGCGAGATTTTTCTCGCCCTCCCTCCACTGATACAAAATGAGGAGACGCCCTGCGTTCAGGTCGGCCCTTCTCTGATCGATCCACTACTCGCTAACCGCCAGGCGGCCTATCGCATCACCATCAAAGATGGAAGTAATAAGGATATGGGGATTCTGACCATCGCTGAAGGGCTACTTAGCTCCCAGGCCGGTGGTGAAAACCCACTTCCGGAAAATATACAGACGCTGAATGATACCCCCATCGTGCAGCCGATGTCCGTTCAAGAACCGGAACCTGTCGTTTTAGAACCTGTCGCAGAAAAGCCTGTATCTCAACAGCCGCAGAAGCCGAAAAGCAAGCTGCCGTTATTTGCGGGATTAGCCATTCTATTGCTCCTGCTGGCCGCTGCTGGGTGGTGGTTTACCCGTAAGCCAGAGCCTGCAATTCCAGCGGCACCTCCCGCACCCGTCGCGAAAACTACCGGGCCGTGTGGTGATGAACAAATGGCGAGCGGCAATGAAATGGCGTTCGTTAAAGGGTGCCTGCGTAGCCAGCCAAGTAGTGCACAACTGCTGGACGTCATCGCAAAAGCGAAAGCGGCAAAACATTGCGATATCGCTCAGCGCCTTTACGCCTATAAAGCCCAGTCCGGCGATACGCAGATGGCCGTTCGTTATGCACAAGAATATGACCCTAAAACCGCAAAACCAGGGGGATGCTTCAATCCTGACGCAGAGACAGCGGCGTATTGGTATGAGTCGGTTGTAAATCAGGATCCGCAGAATAACGAGGCCAAAGCCCGTTTAGCTGAGCTGAAGAAATAGGATAAATAATGAAATACATGCATTGGTTCAGTAGCCTGGTGTGTGCCGCAACGCTGGCATCCCCCGTCTGTGCCGCGGGTAAACAGCCGCTTTTGCAGGAAGGTAAACATGCGTTATTCCAGCGGGTACTGACTTACCCAGGCTGCCAGCTGTCCGCCAAAGCAGGTGAAGCAGGTAAAGAGCAGCCGGCCTTTAGTCGATTCTATGTTTACCAAAGGACAACGCAGGGTCAGGACACGTGGCTGCAGGTTGGGCCGGACAGCTTTGGTCATACCGCTGGCTGGATGAAATCCTCCTGCACCGTTGACTGGAAAATGCAGCTGACGCTGGCGTTTACCAATCCTGCTGGCCGTCACCCGATGCTGTTCTTTAAAGAGAAATCCGACGTTGAGTCTCTTCTGAACAGCAAAAACCCTGCGGCAACATTGCAACCAATGCTCAACAGTTTGAGCAGCCATAAACCGGTCCCGCAGGTTCTGGCACGCGAGCCTGATTACATGGTGGATCAGTTAAAAAACTTTTATCTCTTACCTGTTCTTGGCTCAGATGATGTGTTTACCGATACCGGCTTCCAGGTACGTGTACTCAACGTTGCCTCCGTCAGCGAAAAGTCGCCCGCAAAAAAGGCCGCGTCCGCTGCTGATGAAAAGAACATGATGAAAGGGTTCTCCGCCTCGGTTGTCTTTGTGATCGACTCCACCATCTCGATGGGGCCGTATATCGATCGCACCAAAGAGGCGATCGATAAGATCTACAAAAGGATCGAGAAGGAACACTTACAGGATCAGGTCAAGTTTGGCCTGGTAGCTTTTCGCTCCAGCGTGAAAGCGGTTCCGGGTCTTGAATACGACAGCAAGATGTATGTCGACCCCAATACCGTTAAAGATGGTAAAGACTTCCTCGCTAAAGTACATGACCTGAAGCAGGCTACCGTTTCCAGCAGCAAGGTTGATGAAGATGCTTACGGCGGGGTCATGACAGCGCTGGACAAAGTGGACTGGACGCAGTTTGGCGCCCGCTACGTTGTACTGATTACTGACGCAGGCGCGCTTGATGGCACAGATAAGCTCTCGTCAACCCATCTGGATGCCGCCCAGGTGCGTCAGGAAGCCGCCTATCGTGGCGTTGCGCTGTATGCGTTACATCTGAAAACCTCTGATGGTAAGAAAAATCACAGTTCTGCTGAAGCCCAGTATCAGGAGCTGACGTTAAATCCATTCCTGCATAAACCGCTCTACTATCCTATTGATTCAGGTGATGTAAATAGCTTCGGTAGTATGGTCGATAAGCTGGCGAATGCCATTACCGGCCAGATTAAAACAGCCTGGAGCGGCGAAGAAACGGCGGGGAGTGCGCTGGGGGCAAGCCCTAAATATGCCGGTAAGAAAGAAGATCCCCTGCTCAGTGATGCCGACAAGTTAAGTAAGGCAATGCGTCTTGCCTATCTGGGTGAAAAGCAAGGCACCACGGCACCACCGGTATTCAAGTCATGGATAAGCGACCGCGATCTGATTGACCAAAACATCCCGGCGACCGAGGTGCGCGTACTGCTCACGAAAAGCGAGCTCAGCGATCTGAGCGATGTCATGAAGAAGATCGTCAATGCCGCCAATGAGGGGATGATTTCTCCGGATGACATGTTTGCCAGCCTGCGTTCTCTGGCGGCAACCATGGGCAACGATCCAAACCAGGCGAAAGGGAAAAATGCGACCCGCCTCGGAGAGATGGGACTGCTCGGTGAATATATCGAGAGCTTACCTTACCTCAGTGAAGTATTGAGCCTGGATGAAGAAACCTGGAAAAGCTGGGATGGCCTTGAGCAGGAGCGTTTTATCCGCAGGCTGAACACCAAGCTTAATTACTATCAACGCTACAACCAGGATGTAGACCGTTGGGTGGCATTAGCGCCCGATAGCGACCCACGCGATAACGTTTATCCGGTACCTCTGGAGAACCTGCCCTGATGTTGAGGATCCGCGATATGGAGATCAGCCGGGGCGGGACGCATGGCTATAGCGTCGCCCTCCCGCACCTCTCGTTGAAAAAGGGAGAGGTGGTCGCTCTAACCGGGCCTAGCGGGTGCGGTAAAAGCACGCTTCTGGAGATGATAGGGGCGATCCTCCGCCCAGCGCATCTTGCCGAGTACCGGCTCGCCGGTCGCGATATTTCAATACCGCTCATGGCTGAAAACGAGCCTGCCCTGGCCGCGCTTCGCGCACGCGAGCTTGGGTTTATGCTACAGCACGGCGGCTTGTTGCCCTGGTTATCCGTGATAGAAAACATCACTCTGGTTCGCAGGCTGGCAGGACTTAGCCTACAGTCAGCCTGGCTCGATAAGGCCATCGACACCCTGGGCGTGCGGCCGCTGCTGACAAGAATGCCTTCCCGGCTTTCTATCGGCGAGCGCCAGCGCGTTGCCTTCATCCGTGCGATTGCCCACCAGCCACGCTTACTCCTTGCCGATGAACCGACTGCGGCGCTGGATCCTGATAATGCAGACCGGCTGTTTGACCTGATGATCGGTTTGGTGCGCTCACTGGATATGGCAGCCATTATTGTGAGCCACGACTGGCAGCGCGTGACGCATTTTGGGATTGACCGATATCAGGCCGTGACCGGAGAGGGAAAAAGTGTCTTCTTACCCAGCTGATATGCCAGCGTCAGGCACCCTGCTGTGCCGTATGGCTCTGCGCGATCTCATTCACGATCGCAAGGTCGCGCTGTGCATCATCTTCTCTTTGATTGCCGTTATCGCACCGTTATTGCTGCTGTTCGGATTGAAGAATGGCATTGTCAGCCAGCTTCGCCATCAGCTTCTCGACGACCCTCGCACCCGGGAAGTACGTATGACGGGTAATGGTAATTATGATTTTGCCTGGCTTGATAAGCTCGCCCGCCGTTCAGAAGTCGGATTTTCGATTCCGTTGACTCGTTCGCTGAACACTCAGGCCGATCTGGTCCGAGACGGGCAACACTTTGTCCCGGGTGCTGAAGTGATCCCGACGGCCAAAGGCGATCCTCTTTTGCAGGATGTCAGAGCACCGGTCAAAGACAGCGATACCGTACTCAGCGCCAGTGCGGCACGCCGCCTTGGCGTGCAGACAGGAGATATCCTGCGCCTGATGGTGAGCCGAAAAAGCGAAGGGAAAAACCAACGCGCCACGTTCGCTTTAACCGTTACCGGCGTGCTGGATGACGCAAAATTTTCACGTCAAGGTGCCTTTATTACATTGCCTTTGCTTGTTGCTCTGGAAGACTACCGCGATGGCTTTCAGGTTCCCTTGCTGGGGGTCAGCGATGGCAAGCCGTTCAGAGAGAGAACCCGCTATTCAAGAGCACGTATCTATGCCAGTTCGATAGATGACGTTTCACTCCTCGCGCGGTGGCTGGAGACGCAGAACATTGAGGCTATCACTCAGTCAGCTCAAATTGAGTCTGTGCGTGCCATCGACCGTGTGCTGGGTATTATCTTTGGCGTGATTGCCTGGATCTCTGCATCAGGGTGCATCGCCTCGTTAGTCGGTGCCTTCATCGCCAACATTGATCGTAAGCGCAAAGATATGGCCGTGCTGCGCCTTCTGGGTTTTCGCCGTCGCTCTGTGACGCTTTTTATTATTATTCAGGCGCTGTGTTTGACCGGCGTCTCATACGGACTGGGTGTGATCATCTACCTGCTGGGCAGTGCATTGTTCAACCATGTGTTGGGCAGTTCTTTACCGGACCAGGCATTCGTCTGTCACCTTGACCCCCTTCATTTTATCGCAGCATTGCTCTGTGTCCTTGCCGTGGCGTTAGGCGTGGCCGCTATCGGAGCACTGCGCGCACTGAAAATCGAACCTGCGGAGAGTTTACGTGAAATCTAAACTGGCGATGAGCCTGGCTATCATTGGACTCGGGTACGCCTGGGCGGCTAATGCCACCTGGGATGAAAAGTTCTGGAACCCAAAACCTCTGGCCGATGACGTGATATTGCCTATGCCGTGCGACGGTGCCATGGCATTTCGCAAAGTCGCTATCCCGCTGAATAAACCGCTGGAAGATTACAACATCACGCTGGGGCAAGAAGGCGACGACTGGGGATACGTTGAACAATCTCGCCAGGAACACATTGCAGGCAGTTTCCCGGAGAAGGGTGGTAAGGGCCGTTATTACCTGATGGCCAAATATGAACTGAGCGACCTGCAGTATCGCGCGCTTTCTGGGGAATGCCCGACGACGGATATGAAAGGACGTTTACCGAAGGTGAGTATTGGCTGGATGGATGCCATGGTATTCGCAAATCAATACAACCTGTGGTTACGAAAAGAAAAACTTTCTGCACTGCCTGAAGATGATGGTCAGGCGGGATTTTTACGGCTTCCGACAGAAACCGAGTGGGAGTTTGCCGCACGCGGCGGGCTCGCGGTTTCCCCCGCAGAGTTCCGCGATCGCCACTTCCCGATGCCTGAAGGATTAAACGGTTATGTCTGGTTTGCGGGGGCACAGTCTGCAAATGGAAAACTTCAGCTTACCGGCCTGCTGAAACCTAACCCGCTCGGATTGCACGACATACTGGGCAACGCAGCAGAGATGATGTTTGACCCGTTCCGCCTGAACAAGCTCGATCGCCTGCATGGTAAGGCTGGGGGCTATGTCGTTCGGGGGGGCAGTTATATGACTCCTCAGGCGGATATCCGCAGTTCACTGCGTGGAGAGGAGCCGTACTATGCCAATGCAGGCGAGAATACAACCAAAAGCACCGGTGTTCGTCTGGTTTTAGTTTCCACAACCCTGACATCACGCGAGCGGGTGAAAGAGATTGAAAAAGAGTGGCAATCATTAGGCACGGGTAAAAAGGAAACACCTGCAGGCAAAGCTGATGATTCTCTAAAAAACCTGAATGCTATCTCGGCAAAAGTCCAGGATGACGCACTGAAGAAACAACTTGAGCAACTGCGCGGTGAGCTGCGCGCAAATAGCCAGCTTCGGGATGAACAACGGGATCAGGCAATACGCACATCGTTACAGTTGGGCGCCTTTTTGTGCACAAAAATGAAAGATGACGGCGAGTTTTACGATCGTCTCAACCAGCTCTTCACCAAAACCTGTGCCGCAGGCAGCCAGCTTGATGCTAATTGCTCCCGCCGTCAGGAACAGCTTGGTCAACATCAAAAAGCCCTTGATTTTATTACCAGTTATTACGCTGACACACTGGTAGACATGGGCACAACCTATGACAAACCCCTCATCGAACCGCAGGTCGCTGTCGTATTGCAACAGATGGCTGCACGCGGAAAAACCAACCTTAACGGTTATCTCGATACCTACTGGAAGAACCTTCAGGGGTACTGGAAAGATGGAAAAGTTGCGCGCGAGGCGTGGCTTAGTTCATGTAAAAAAAATAATTAAATAGTTCAGGAGATTGGAATGTTAAAGGTTATTCGCACAGCAGTGATAGCAGGAATGATGGTATTTCTGGCGGGGTGCCAGAATGGCAGTACGGGAAGTAGTGGCGGCGTCGACCCGCGCCTTGCCAATAATCAGGATGTTGAGTTTTTCAATAAATCAGGCTGGCAGGCCTGTGCTGGCGGCGCGGTAATCGGCGCACTGGCCTGCGCTGTCAGTAACTCCAGCAACAAAGCAGTATGTATGGCCGCCGCCGCTATCGCCGGTTGCGGTGTGGGTATGGGGGCTAACGCCTATCTGGATAATCAGCGCAAAAAATACGCCTCCAAAGAGCTGCAGTTAAACGCAACGATTAAGGATGTTGAAGCCGAAAACAAACGCATTCAGAACGCAACCAGCGTTGCAAAATCGGTTATCGACTCTGATAAAAAGACCCTCGCTCAAATAGAAAAAGATATGGCTGCAAACACGGTGAAAAAAGACGCAGTACAGAAGCAAATTAAAGGAGTGGATGCCAACATTGCTTACCTTCGTGGCACCATCACCGACATGAAAAAACATGAGAAGCAGTGGCAGGACGTTTCTGCAGACATGAGCAAATCCGGCAGTGATACCCAAAATCTGGATAGCGAGATTGCGTTGATGCGCGACAAAATTGGCTCTCTGCAGGGCGAGCTCGATAGCCTCTATACCCAGCGCACCGCGCTGAAAGTCGGTTGAGGGGAATAGCAATGCGTTATATTTTTCTTGCACTCAGCGCCCTCATATTAGCCGGCTGTGCCACTAACGCGCGAGATTGTGACCCGACAACCGGTGATGTCAGCATTATTACCAAATTTAACTGCAACTACTCCGGCACCTGGGATAAGCGCGTTGAAGATAAACAAAAAACGCTGCAATACGATCAGGAACTGAATAAAGAGTTCAAAGCGGTGAATGATGCGATTGAAAAAGAGAAAGCACTGAGCAATGCCAACGTAGCCAGTAAACAAAAATCGCAGCAAGAACTGCAAAAGTCGATGAACAATCTGCTCGCCCAGTTGAAGAAAAAAACAGCTGGCCGGGCTGATGCTCAAAAGCAAGTTGCAGACCTGGAAAAAAATATGAAGGAGGCGCAAAACAAACCAAGCGCTTCCGAATTGCAAAAACAGATGGAACTGCAGAAGCTGCAGGGACAGCTGAATGAATTACAAGAAACACTGGCTTCACAATAATAAAATAGCAGCCGGGTTACCGGCTGCTTTACCTGCTAAGGAAAAATAACGTTGAAATCTCAATTACTCTCTGCTGGATTATTGACCCTTCTGGCGACAATTCCAAGCGTTCATGCTGCACCGCCTGAGCCTGAGCTTATTTTCAACTGCGAACTCACGAACGAAAAATACGTTATCGTCCGTCTAGAGCACGATGTTCCTACTTATTATTACGGCTCACTTGAAAAAGTAGAAATGACTCTCCCCCAAAATGAGGGAGACAAAACGCAGGTTCGCCTGGGTGAAATGACGTTCTCGGGTGGAGGCGCTTATTATTATCGTTTCATCAATGGCAACTACAGCTATGTTGTTTATAGCGGTACGGGAAAAGGATGGGATTATACCGGCCTGAAAGTATATAAAAACCAAAAGCTCATCATGAAAAAAGAGTGCACTAATGGGGGGTTTTTACCTAATGAATATCGCGGTCAAGGCCTCGTAAAAGAAGCGGACACCGGTGATGATGCAACATACGGTTATGTTGATTAATACATCATTTTCAGGATGGTAAAATATGATGAGCCGTTACTTACACTGTAGCATAGTATTCGCATGTCTTTTATTCGCTGCTCCATCTCATGCGATTGAGATCTGGCACTCAAACACCGTCTGGGCAAATCAAGGGATGTGCAGCGCCACTTTCACGCTGGACAGTGGCATGGAAAGCGTTGGTTCGTTAGAGATAGGCTTTGACCTCGTTGATGCAAAAAATAACCTTGTAGCTCATGATACTTTGCAGGTAGAGCCATTCGGCGATTCTGATGCCACGCGATACCAAACGGCTTTCGCCGAAGGCGAGCATTATTGCGAAAGCAATCTCACGCTGCGCCTGACGTCACTGGCGTTAGTTAACGGAAAGACCAAACAGCCTTTACCTCTCAGTTTGCTTACACCAAGGCCATTTATTCCATTCCCTATCATTAACCCGCAGGCAGATCACTAATATGTCTATAGACGCTGAAGCAAACTCAACACCTGACAATAATGGGCCTGGCCTTTGCTTTTTGTTATTACTTATCTTTGGCGGGTTCGTTTTCTTTATACCTGCAAGCGTTGTGGTCGCCTTCCCGGCCGTTCTCGCCGGTTCCTTCCTGTATTTTATCTGGTATCTTATTTCGGAAGGGCATTTAGGCAATATTCTTGGCAGTATGATCGTCAGCATGATACTTATGGCTATCGCCGCAGCTATTCCTGTCATTGGCTGGATATTGTTACTTCTGTGGATCTTCTACAATATTGCAAAAGCCTTTGAGACGATAAAAACATTACTTCCCGATGCGCTCTTTAGCGCTGTTCTCTATGGATGTTTGCTCTTTCCCGTTATCCAGGAAATGGCAATGGACGGGGAGAGCAACATGGCTGCCACTATCGCTTGTGGTGTCGTGTACGTGATAACTGCAGGGCTTTATTGTTCCAGGTTAACGCAGCTGGCAACCAACACTAAGCAAAGTATTTTCTATTTTTCAATTATGTGGCTTTCGGTCCCACTTATCGCACTTCTGATCGTCTCGATTGTGGCATCCCTACGCGCGGCATTCAGAACCGTGCTGACCCCGGTGCAGACCGTGGTCAAAACCCCGCAAAACGTATCAGCGCATATGCGAGGCGGGAGCCATGTCAACGCTTACACCCGAACTGTGACCACCATTCAACATAGCGTGACCTCCCAGACACTTCCGGGGATGGGAGCTGTTGGTGCCTCTATGGTTGGTTCCGTATCGGAGGCAACGATAACAACACCACAACAGCCACAGCAAACCTTGCCAGCACTGGAGCACAAACCAGCCGGGGGTGAATTAACACAGTATGCGACGAACAAAGACCACAATTTTTACCGCTACGACAATCTCAACGCGAAAAAAATAAGCAATTTCGTCCAGGCGGCCAGTCATCGTCAATCGCTGCCTCCTCTCACGGAAGATGCGATCCTGTTCTACTACGACGAAACGGTTTTCGGCCAAGGAGATCGTGGTGTGGTATTAACTGATGACGGTGTTTATTGCGTGTTGGGAAAATTGTATGAAACTTTCTACGCCCGCTTCAGAGAAGTCAGTAGCGTAGTCATAAAAGGATCCATTAATAAAAAAATTGTCCTGCATATGAAGAATGGCCAGAAACATAATATTGAACTGACTCAATCAAATGCCGGGGCAAAAAAAATCTACGAACTTATCAGCATCGCAGCCCAGAATTAAGTAATCCTCCAGGCACCCGCTCAACGGGTGCCTTTCAGACTTCCGCATGACACATTCTGACAGTTTCACGCTTTATCGTGATCGCCATATTTACAGCGGCTTATATCGCTACGTTAAGAGAGAACTGTCATGAGGTCTAAAATGAGCGATTTCACTGAACTGCCGGTCACTGGCTCTGTTAAGACCACAACAGCGGTCTACACGCGTAAACAGAGCCCCTCGGTATTCTCGCCCGTGGCGTGTGAACTCTCTGCGGGAAGCCAACTGACGGTGCAGGCTGCGGTGATGGGGGATGCGGTGGAAGGCAACGCGCACTGGTATCGCATTGGTGAGGATACATACATCTGGGCGGGGGCATGCACACGGCTCGATCCTTACCCGGCGTTTCCGCCAGGCACGCGAACGAACTGGATGGTGGTGGTGTTCGAGGTACGATAGGTCCGGCGTAGGTCGGGTAAGGCGAAGCCGCCACCCGACACGTACACGGCGATAAAACCTTAATCCAGCTTCAGCTCGTCATAATGGGCGATCAGCTTGCCCACGATGCCGTAGTCCAGCGCTTCTGCCGGAGACATCCAGAAGTTGCGGTCGGTGTCTTTTTTCACTTTTTCCAGCGGCTGGCCGGTGGCGTCAGCGATCAGCTTGTTCACGCGATCCAGCATGCGGATGATCTCGCGCGCTTCGATCTCAATATCCGTTGCCTGACCGCGCACGCCGCCCAGCGGCTGGTGGATCATAAAGCGGGTATTCGGCAGCGAGTAGCGGTGCTCTTTTTTCGCTGCCAGGAAGATGGTTATCCCGGCGCTCGCCACCCAGCCGGTGCCGATGACGTGCACTTCCGGGCGAATGAATTTGATGAAGTCGTGAATGGTGTCGCCCGCTTCCACGTGGCCGCCCTGGCTGTTGATGTACAGCTTGATCGGATCGTTGCTGACGCTTTGCAGCAGGATCATCTGGGTGATCACTTTCTGCGCCAGCTCCTGATTGATCTCACCGGAGATCACAATCGAACGAGACTCCAGCAGTTTTTGCTGCAGAGCGCCCGCGCCGTTTGACCCTTCAGCTTTATCCTTGTCGCTCTCTTTCAGTGTGTAGTGCATTGTTATGTCCTCAGCATTTAGCGCTCAAAACCAGAGTGTAGCCTGTTTTACCGATCAAAGTCCTCACCGACAAATAACGAGGGCGCTGAGGCATACTGCCCATGTTGCACGCGTTTCGTTCCTTCACCACTCCCGCCCCGGCTCGCTATACTTCATACGGTTATCATATTGTTAAATGATAATGATAGTTAATGTGTTAAGATGAAAGTCAGCATAAACAGTCCCTTACGTAACCGACGGGATTGTTTGCATCCTCGACATGTCAATCAGCACCGGGGCGGTGAATGGAACACATTGTGTATGTTGTAGATGACGATGACGCAGTCAGGCAGTCCGTGATTGGGCTGCTGGAATCGGCAGACCTAAACGCCGTCGGCTTTTCATCGGCAGAAGCGTTTCTTCAGTACCGCTTTGAAGAGCTCCCGTCGTGCGTGGTTCTTGATATGCAAATGCCCACCATCTCGGGTTTTGAGGTGGCTGACGCCCTTAAGGACAGCGGGCGCGAGATCCCGATTATTTTTCTCACCGGCCACGGCACCATCCCGATGTCGGTGCGTGCCATTAAAGGCGGCGCGTACGAATTCCTCACCAAGCCCGTCGAATCTAACGCGCTTATCAACGCCATTGAATCCGCGCTTCAGCTGGCGGAACACAACGCCGTGCGCAATAAAGAGCACTACGCCCTGAAGCAGCGCCATATGTCCCTCACCCCGCGCGAACACGAGGTGCTGACGCTGGCGATAAGCGGCATGCTGAACAAGCAAATTGCCGCCGAGCTGGGCGTTAGCGAGATCACGGTGAAGGTGCACCGCCGCCGCGTGATGGAGAAAATGCAGGTGCGTTCCGTGGCCGAGCTGGTCAGGGCCGTTGAGCGCCTGACCAAAAGCCAGCCTGCGGAGTAACGTTTACCCTTCCTGCGCCGCCAGCGGCAGCGCAAACGCAAACACAGTGCCGTACGGCTCCCGGCGGCGCGCGCTCAGCTTCCCGCAGTGGCGCTCGATGATGCTGGCGCTGATGGTCAGCCCCATCCCCATTCCCTGTGGCTTGGTGGAATAGAACGAGTCAAAAATCTGCTCCAGCCGCTCGGGCTCAATGCCGCTGCCGGTATCGGCAATCTCGACGATCGCTTTCCCGTCCGCGTTGGCGGTGCTAAGGGTAATGGTGCTGGCGCGATCCTTCACCTCGGCCATCGCCTCTACCGCGTTCATCACCAGATTCAACAGCACCTGCTGGATCTGCACGCTATCGCCGGTGATAAAGCTGTCGCTGGCGTTCAACAGATAATCAACGCTTATGTGTCGCTGCTCCAGCTCGCTGCGCGAAAGCGCGATGATATGGTGGATCAGATAGTGCAGATCGATGCGCGAGAAGGTGGGATCCTGCTTGCGCGTCAGGGACTGAATGCTGCGAATGATCTCCCCCGCCCGCGCGCCTTCCGCGGCGATCTCCTCCAGCCCTTCCCGCACTTTATCCAGCCGGGCGGGCTCGCGGCTGAGCCAGCGCAGGCTCGCTCCGGCGTTCGAGACGATCGACATCAGCGGCTGGTTGATCTCGTGGGCGATGGAGGAGGTCAGCTGTCCGACGGTGGTGGCCCGGGACACCCGCGCCAGATCCGCCTGCGCCACCCGCATGGCATCCTCCGCGGCGCGCTGGCTGGTGATATCGGTGATGATGCCGTAGTACTCGTTCACCTCGCTGCCCACGCCCACCGGATCGCCAATTCCGAGGATGTAGCGCGTCGAGCCATCGGGACGCTTGACGCGAAACTCCGCGCGCATGGAGAGACCTTCGCGCACGCTTTGGGTGACGATGGCGCTGATGCGGGCGTAATCGTCCTCATGGACGAAGGTCAAAAACTCCGCCATGGAGATCATCTTTTGCTGCTCGGGCAGGCCGAGAATGCGGGCGTACTCTTCCGAGACATACATCAGATCCTGCTCCAGCTCCCAGCGCCAGCTGCCGGTGTGGCTGATCTGCTCGCCCAGCATTAGCGAGGTCTGGCTGGATCGCAGCTCTTTCTCCACCCGGCGGCGCTGGATGTTCTCCGCCAGCAGCTCGGCGTACAGCCGCGCCGTCTCCAGGGATACCGCTGCCTGCGCGCCCAACAGGCTCACCACGCGCGAGTGCTCGGCGGTGAAGACCTCCGGCATCAGGCGGTTTTCGAGATAGAGCACGCCCACCAGCCGCGCCTGTTTGAACATCGGAACGCACATAACCGCCGCCCCCGACGTCACAAGATAAGGGTCCTGGCTGAAGGGATGGAACTCCTCCGGCCTGCCGGTGCGGATCTCCTGCCCGGTGCGGATCACCGCCGCCAGCACCGACAGCGGCAGGTCGGTCGCCGTCGGCACGTCTTTCAGGATCCGCACCCGCACGCCCTCGGTGCTGGTCCAGGCGCTGGCCTCGATCTCAGGAATAAGGTTATCGCTCACGCGCAGCAGCAGGCCACGCTGCGCCCCGGCGCGTTCGAGCAGGATAGTCATCAGGTTTTCGATCAGGCGCTCAAGATTAATCTCTTCCGACAGCGCGCGGGATGCTTTGATCACGCTCTGGAGATCGCGGATGGTCTCGTTCTGGGCGAACGCCACCGTGTCGTAGGCGCTGGCCTGCCCGGAGGCCAGCAGGTGCGGGAAATCCTGCTCCAGCTGGCGCACCTTGGCCTGCGCGCCCGCGCGACCCCAGGCGGCAATAGAGCCGCGGAAGTGGGCGTCCGAGGCGGTCGGGTAGCCGCAGGCCAGCGCAAAGCGCCCCGCCAGCTCGTGGGCCAGGGCATTGATCGGATTAAAGCCGCCCTCGCGGGAGAGCCGGACCGCCTTCTCATACTGCTCAAGCGCAATGCTGTTCATCCCGTCCAGACGCACGATTTCGGCGTAGATCAGCGCCTCTTTATCCGCGAACGTGCCGGGATTAACGCGCGCCCAGAAGGCGATTTTGTCATAGTGGGCGTGAATGCTGCGACGGTGGTTCGCCGAGAAGGTCTCCGGCATCAGCTGACGGGAAAGCGCCAGCGCGCTGTAAAGATGGTAATCCAGCAGATGGATGTGCCCCGGCGCAGACCAGGCGTACCACCCCGCCATCTCCAGATCCGCCTGCGCGTCGGCATACTCCCCGCAGGTAAAGTGCGCCATGCCGCGATAGAGCCAATACCAGAACAGCATGGTGGAGGTCTGCTCCGGCGCCTGCTCCGGCGACGCGGGCAGCAGCGCCTCCGGCAATACCTGCGACGCGGTCCAGGTGCCGATAACCGGCGTGCGCAGGAACTCAACGTACCCGCGCTGAACCATCAAAATGGTTTCCACGTCCTGGAAGTGGGTTTTACGCACAAACGCCAGGCCGCGATCGATGCTGGTCAGCACCCCGTCCAGGTGATCGCCCCGCGAGAGGAAGTTAATCACCTGGTGGCAGGCCGCAAAGCAGGCCATCGTCATATCCCCGTGGGTCACCGCTGAGGTAAAACAGGCTTTCGCGCACTCGATGGTGAACGACAAAGGCTGGGTCCAGACGCTGAGCTGGTCGAGCGGCAGCAGGGTTTTGGCTTCGAACGCATCGTAGCCGTGGCGATTCACCAGCTCGCGGGCCAGCGTGCCGTACTGGAACCCGAGGCGGTACTCGGCGTAGCGGTGGCCAATCAGCACGCCAAACCAGGCCATCGCCGTGGTGGACGCGCCGGTAATGCCGTGGTCGAGGGTCAGGTGCATCATGCGGCAGAGCAGTAAAAAGTGCAGGCGCGGGCAGATGAAGCTGGCGCAAATGCTGGCGCTGTAGAGCAGGTTCATCACCGCTTCGGTTTCAGGGTTATCCATCCGCGACAGCTGGGCAAACAGGTTTTGCGGCGCGTCTGCCGTGCGGTTGCAAAAAAGCGCCCAGGCCTCGTCGCAGTCGGCATCTTCCGGATAACGGCCGATCTGAATACCAAATACACCCAGCCAGCAGAGCGCCGCCTCCAGCGCCAGACGGCTGTCCGACTGGCGAATGTACACCTCCACCAGCAGGTTGGCCGCCAGCGCCTTTTCGGTCAGCCCGCCGGGGCAGCCGAGGATCGCGTCACACAGCTCGCGGGTGCGCTCCAGGTGCCCCAGCGCAAACTCGCAGCCCGCCTCTTCAATATCGAGCATAAAGTCCGACACCGTCCCGGCGTTGCCCAGCGCTCTGGCGGTCTGGATATAGCTGAGTGCCGACGGGTAATCCCCCGAGCGCTTCGCGCGTCGCGCGGCCAGCAGGCTCAGCTCGCGGAACATCTGGCGCTGCGGGGCGGGCTGGATGCTGTCCAGCGCGGCCGTGACGTGATGTACGGCGCGGAACAGCAGCTCGTTCCCCGCCGCCTGCCGCGCGGCGTCGGCCAGCAGGCTGGCGGTAGTCAGATGAAGATGGCTTTTCTCATGCCGATCCAGCAGCGCAAAGGCGGCCTCCTGCACCCGGTCGTGGGTGAAGGAGTACGCTTTTTCCGTCAGCACGATCAGCTGCGCCATGACCGCCGGATGCAGCGCGTAGCGCATTTCCGCCATCGATATACCGACCACGCGGCAGACCATCTCCATCTCGCCCGTGCCGCCAAGGCAGGCGATGCTGCCCAGCAGGCGACGCGTCTCGTCGGGCAGTTCTTCGAGCTGCTCCAGCACCAGGGTGACCACGTTTTCGGTGTAATGCCGGGCGCGGATCGCCTGCAGATCGTAATGCCACTTGTCCTGATATTTGTTGTGTACCACCAGCCCGTCATCAACGATACGGCGGAAAAACTCGTGCACAAAAAGCGGGTTACCCCCGGTCTTCTCGTGGATCAGCGTGGCGAGATCGGCCGTCGCCGCGCTGCGGGTGCGAAATACCGTCGCCAGCCAGCGCGCCACCGCTTTCACGGAAAGCGCCTGCGGAACAATCTCGCTCGCGTTTTGCGCCGCTTCCGGCAGGCTTGCCAGCAGCGCCTGCAGGGAGGCGTCGGTCACAGAGCCGATATCCCGGTGGGCCGCGACCACCAGCAGCGGGATAGCGCCGCAGTTCATCAGCAGATATTTGAGCGTGTGCAGGCTGGCAGCGTCGCTCCACTGGAGATCGTCGAGCACCAGCACCAGCGGGCAGCCCTGCGAGGCAAAGGTCTTCACCAGTGCCAGCACCATATGGCTGAAGCGCGCCCGGGCATCAATGGAAAACGTATCCGTCGAGAAGCGCGGCTTGCTCTCAAGCAGCAGTCCCAGCTCGGGCACCAGGCTGACGGCCAGCGCCTCGTGTCCCTCCAGGGCGCGAGACAGGCGGATTTTCCACTTCGCCACGTCGTTTGCGGGCAGCCCCAGCAGGTGCAGCGTCAGGGCGCGGAACGCAGAGCTTAATACGCCGTAAGGCAACGACGGTGAAAACTGATCGACTTTGCCCACCGCCAGCAGCACCGTACGCTGCTGCAGCGTTTTAAGCGCCGTCGCGATAATGGAGGATTTGCCGATCCCGGACGGCCCGCCGATCGTCACCAGCTCCGGGACCAGGCTCTGCCCCACCCGCTCAAACGCGGCAACGACATCATTCGCCTGCGGATGCGTCGCGAACAGGGAGTCCGCCAGATGGATCGCCGGAGTGCGATCCTGCTGACCGGGGGTAAAGGCGACGATCTCGCCCTCGCAGGTCAACGTCGCCTGGCAGCGGCGGAGATCGGCAATCAGCCCGTCAACCGTCTGGTAGCGGTTATCGGGGTGCTTTTCCAGCAGCTTCAGGATGATGGTCGACAGCATTCCCGGCACGTCCGGGCGGATCGCATCCGGGGCCAGCGGCGCCGAGGCAATATGGTAGTGCGCCCAGTTGGTCTGCTCGTCCTCTCCCAGTTCAAACGGCAGGCGTCCGGTCAGGAGTTCATACAGCACCATGCCGAGGCTGTAGAGATCGCTGCGGCTGTCGACGGGGCGCTGGGTGCGGGTGGTATGCTCTGGAGACATATAGGCGGGAGTACCGCCGGACACGGCAAGCCGGGTCTGGGTGAAGGCTCCGGAGAGGCTACAGGAGAGGCCAAAGCTGCCCAGACGGCAGGTGGCATCATGATGAACAAAAATCGTGCCGGGCTTGATATCGCCGTGGATCAGGTTTTGCAGATGCATCTGGCGCAGGGGAACGCAGATCTGAATCGCCATCTCGATAAAGCGCGTGATACCCGAGATCGCCCTGCCCGCGCGCCGCGCCAGCAGCTCAAACGCAAACGGCGCATACACCAGCGCGAAGCGCCCCCGGTACTGGGTGGACGCGACGGCGCGAATGGCCCAGCTGTCCTGCAGCGCGTCACGCAGCGCAAACTCGTTTTTCAGCAGCCGGGTGGCCCGCTCTTCCTCTTCGTCGCTGACCGCGGTGGCGATAATAAATGAGCCGCCGGAATGAGGATGTCGCGCGTGCATCCAGGCGATTCCGCCCTCCTGCGCCAGCACGGTAAAAATCACATCCTCTTTAAGGACAAAAACCCGCCCCTGGTGAAGATTCCCCTGGGCGGGCCAGAATGCAGGCTGCTCGTGTTCGTTCATCCGCGATCCTTATTGTCGGCGGGCCAGCTCCCGCTGAATATGATCCAGCAGAATATCGATGTTAATGGGCTTACGCAAAAAAGCAGCGGCGCCCAGACCGAGAGCGTACCGCTGCATATTTTCATCAGCATGACCGGAGATAAAGAGCACGGGCGGAGGCGGTACGGCCAGCAGGCGCAGCTTTTCAAACAGCTCCAGGCCGCTCATGCCCCGCAGCTTGATGTCGGTGATCACCAGCGCCGCGCCGGACAGGGCAAGCGGATGGCTCAGAAATACCTCTGCCGAATCAAACGTATCGGTCGAATACCCTTCCGACTCCAGGAGATTACTCAGCCCGCTGCGGACGGAACGTTCGTCATCAATGATGGCAATGCGCCACGGCAGCGTCATGCTGTCTTTCCTCTAAAAAATCATTATACGTCGCGATCGTCCTTCGCGGGCGCAGGGGGCGCCGAGCCGCTGATTTTCGGTACGCATTCGTGACGAAACCAGGCGAGGGTGAGCGGTTCGCGACTCAGTAAACGTCGTCCCACCGGGATGAGCTGTTCGCCCACCAGCATGCCGAACAGGCCAAGCAGGGCGACAACCGGCGGTGCCGGGGAATGAACGTCGAGCAGGGCGTAAATTACCCCAGCAACCACGCCGCACACCAGCGAAATTATCCATGCCTTCATGAGGACGCTCCCGTCTGCGATTTAGCCTGCGGCACGGTCACCTGAGGAGGAGGCGCGCCGTCCCGGGATAACAGATGGCGCGTCGCCTGTTCACCCGCCAGCATCCCCAGCAGGCCAATCAACGCCAGCGCGGGCGGCGCGGGGGAGCGCACCTTCAGCACGGCATACATCAGGCCAATCAACACGCCTGCCGCAAGGGATATCAGCCCAGTACTCATCGTGAACTCCAGAGAAAGAGGCAGCGGCGAGCCGGATGAGGGACCAGCCCGCCAGCGGAACTTAGCGAGCCGGGACCGGCGCTAAGGTGCGGTGCTCGCTCTTCTGGCGAGACGGCGCTTTGTGCACCATGGTGTAGGCGTAATCCACGCCCATGCCGTACGCGCCGGAGTGCTCGCGCACGATGTCCATCACCGCGGTATAGGTCTCTTTACGCGCCCAGTCGCGCTGCCACTCCAGCATCACCTGCTGCCAGGTCACCGGGATCACGCCCGCCTGGATCATGCGCTGCATCGCGTAGTCGTGGGCTTCTTTGGAGGTGCCGCCGGACGCGTCCGCCACCATATAAATTTCGTAGTCGCCTTCGAGCATCGCGCAGAGGGCGAAGCTGTTATTGCACACTTCGGTCCACAGACCGGCAACCACCACCTTCTTCTTGCCGTTGGCCTTCAGCGCGTCGCGCACCTTCTGGTCGTCCCAGGAGTTCATGGAGGTACGCTCCAGAATGTCCTGACCCGGGAACACGTCCAGCAGCTCAGGATAGGTGTTACCGGAGAAGCTTTCGGTCTCAACGGTGGTGATGATGGTCGGGATGTTGAACACCTTAGCCGCTTTCGCCAGCGCCACGGTGTTGTTTTTCAGCACCTGGCGGTCAATCGACTGCACGCCAAACGCCATCTGTGGCTGGTGATCGATAAAGATGATCTGACAGTTCGCAGGGGTTAACACTTCGAGCTTTGAAGAGGTCATAGCATTTTCCAGTGGTTAAGGGTAGAAATCGCCGCGAGTGCCACGGCGATAAAGTCACCCTCATCCTGCGGTTTTCCTTCTCCGCGCGTAATTATCTCTTCGTATAGTTAACCTTAGGTATAGTTATACTTTGGTATACCTATCCTATTGTATAACTGGATCTTTGCCGAAACCGGTTCCCATAATCCTGACCATTCCCCTCTCAGTCAGGAGCAGTTATGGTTACCCTCGGTAAAGCCGATCTCATTCTGGTTAACGGCCAGTTTCACACCGTCGATCGCGAGAATCCTGTCGCGGAAGCCGTTGCCGTGCGCGACGGAAAATTTCTGGAAGTGGGTACCGTCGCCGAGGTGATGCAGCACCACGGCGACGGCACCAAAGTGGTCGACTTAAAAGGCCACACCGCCATCCCCGGCCTCAACGACTCGCACCTGCACCTGATCCGCGGCGGGCTGAACTACAACCTCGAGCTGCGCTGGGAAGGCGTGCCCTCCCTGGCCGACGCCCTGCGGATGCTGAAAGAGCAGGCCCTGCGCACGCCGTCGCCCCAGTGGGTGCGCGTGGTGGGCGGCTGGACCGAGTTCCAGTTTGCCGAGCGCCGCATGCCAACTCTGGACGAAATTAACGACGCCGCGCCGGATACCCCGGTCTTCCTCCTGCACCTGTACGACCGCGCCCTGCTCAACCGCGCCGCGCTGAAGGTGGTCGGCTACACCAAAGACACGCCAAACCCGCCGGGCGGCGAGATCCAGCGCGACGCCAACGGCAACCCGACCGGGATGCTGATTGCCCGTCCAAACGCCATGATCCTCTACGCCACGCTGGCCAAAGGGCCGAAGCTGCCGCTGGAGCAGCAGGTCAACTCCACCCGCCAGTTCATGCGTGAGCTGAACCGTCTGGGGCTGACCAGCGCCATCGACGCGGGCGGCGGCTTCCAGAACTACCCGGAAGATTACGAGGTGATCGCCGAGCTGCACGAGAAAAAGCAGATGACCATCCGCATCGCCTACAACCTGTTTACCCAGCGTCCGGGCCACGAGCTGGAAGACTTTGAAAAATGGACCGACATGCTCACGCCGGGCCAGGGCAGCGACTTCTTCCGCCACAACGGCGCGGGCGAGATGCTGGTCTTTTCCGCCGCCGATTTTGAAGACTTCCTCGAGCCGCGCCCGGACCTCGCGCCGGGCATGGAGGACGAGCTGGAGCGCGTGGTGCGCCATCTGGTGGAGCACCGCTGGCCGTTCCGCCTGCACGCCACCTATAACGAATCCATCAGCCGCATGCTGGACGTGTTCGAGAAGGTGAACCGCGACATTCCGTTCAACGGGCTGCACTGGTTCTTCGACCACGCGGAAACCGTTACCCAGGCCAACATCGACCGCATCAAAGCGCTGGGCGGCGGCATTGCCGTCCAGCACCGCATGGCCTTCCAGGGGGAGTACTTCGCCGAGCGATACGGCATCGAAGCCACCCGCCACACGCCGCCGGTGGCGAAAATGCTCGAGACCGGCGTGCCGGTGGGCTTAGGAACGGACGCCACCCGCGTGGCAAGCTACAACCCGTGGACCGCGCTCTACTGGCTGGTCTCCGGCCGCACCGTCGGCGGGATGCAGATGTACGACCACAGCGCCCGTCTGGACCGCGATACCGCCCTGATGCTCTGGACCCAGGGCAGCGCGTGGTTCTCCAGCGAGCAGAACCAGAAGGGGCAGATCAAGGTCGGCCAGCTCGCCGACCTGGCGGTGCTCAGCAAAGACTACTTCCGCGTGCCGGAAGAGGAGATCAAGGGCATCGAGTCCGTCCTGACGGTGGTGAACGGCGACATCGTCTACGCCGCGGGCAGCTTTGGCCCGCTCGCGCCGCCTGCTATTCCGGTTCTGCCCGAGTGGTCCCCTGTGGTGAAGGTGCCGGGCCACTACCGCAGCGCGCCGCCGCAGGCCGCACGCGTGGGCATGAGCGCCGTCCACCACTGCAGCGGCCCGTGCGGGGTTCACAGCCACCAGCATGATTTCGCCCGCACGTCAGCGATGCCGGTGTCCGACGATAACGCTTTCTGGGGGGCGCTGGGCTGCAGCTGCTTTGCATTCTGATGAAAAACACCACTATGCCGCCCCGGATCGACCTGGGGCTGTTCTTTCTGCGCCTGACCGGCAGCCTGCTGCTGCTGTACGTCCACGGCCTGCCGAAGGTGCTGCACTTCAGCGAAGAGCTGACGCGCATTGAAGATCCGTTTGGCTTCGGGCCTTACGCGAGCCTGATCCCGGCAATATTCGCGGAGGTGATTTGCCCGCTGTTTATCATTGCGGGCGTCTACACCCGCCTGGCGTGCCTGCCGATTATCGCCGTGCTGCTGGTGGCGATGCTGGCGGTCCACCCGAACTGGTCGATTGCCGAAGGGCAGTTTGGCTGGCTGCTGCTGATTATCTTCACCACTCTCGCCCTCACCGGGCCGGGCCAGTGGCGGCTGCAGCGTAAGGCAGCGGAGAGGTTCGCATGACCCAGGTTAACGACGTTCGCGACGCACACGTCGAGACGACGCCCGCATCGACGGTTTCTCCCTGGCAGCCGCTGAGCCAGCCGGTGTTCCGCATGCTGTGGATCGCCACGGTGGTCTCTAACGTCGGCTCATGGATGAGCGACGTCGGCATCAACTGGAGCATGCTGACCCTGAGCGCCGACCCGCTGGATATCGCGCTGGTGCAGGCGGCCAGCAGCCTGCCGATGTTCCTCTTCGCCCTGCCGTCCGGGGTGATGGCGGACATCGTTGACCGGCGTAAATACCTGCTCTTCTCCCAGCTGTGGGTGTTCATCGCCGCCGCCGGGCTGACGGTGCTTTCCTTCACCGGACACGTCACCCCCGCCGTTCTGCTGGTGGCGACGTTTTTGCTGAGCGTGGGGGCGGCGATGAGCTCGCCGCCGTTCCAGGCCGTGGTGCCCGATCTGGTGAGCAAGCCGGAGCTGGGCGCCGCCGTGGCGCTGAACTCGCTCGGGGTGAACATCAGCCGGGCGATTGGCCCCGCGCTGGGGGGCTTCCTGCTGTCGCTCGCCGGGCCGTGGATGGTGTTTGCCCTCAACGCGCTGTCCGTGATTGGCGTGGCGTGGGTGCTGTGGCGCTGGCGTCCGGCCCCGTCCATTCAGCGTCTGCCGCCGGAGCACTTCTTCTCTGCGGTGCGTACCGGCATCCGCTACGTCCACGCCGCCCCGGTGCTGCGCAACGTGCTGGTGCGCACCGTGGCCTTCTTCGTTTTCGGCAGCGCGGGCTGGGCGCTGCTGCCGCTGGTGGCGCGCCGCGAGCTGGGCTTAGGCCCGGCGGGCTACGGCGTGATGCTGGCGTGCATTGGCCTGGGGGCGATTGCCGGGGCCATCCTGCTGCCGCGCCTGCGCCAGCGGCTGAACGCCGACCGGCTGATGGTGGCCGCGAGCCTGGTCTTTGCCCTCACCATGCTGGCGCTGGCGTTCGTGCGCCACGTCTGGCTGCTCAACCTGTTTGAGTTCTTCACCGGCTTCGCGTGGATTGCGGTGCTCTCGACGCTGAACCTCGGCGCGCAGCGCAGCGCCGCCCGCTGGGTGAAGGCCCGCGCGCTCGCGGTCTACCTGACGGTGTTCTTCGGCTCGATGACCACGGGCAGCGCCATCTGGGGGCAGATCGCCTCGCAGTTCGGCACCCCGACCGCGCTGGTTGTCGCCACGCTGGGGATGGTGCTGGCAAGCGCCACCGTATTGCGCTGGAAGCTGGAGAAAGACCCGGAATTAAACCTCGACCTGAGCGGCCAACCGCTGGACGGCGTGGAGATCGACCTGCCGAACGAGCGCGGCCCGGTGCTGGTCTCGCACGAGTACATCATCGACCCGCACAACGCGAAAGCCTTCCTGGAGGCGGTACACGAGCTGCGCCGGGTGCGACGCCGCGCCGGGGCGATGAGCTGGGCGGTGTACGAGGATATTGAGCGTCCCGGCCTGTTTATTGAGACCTTCCTGATGGGCTCGTGGATTGAGCATCTGCGCCAGCAGGAGCGCCACACCATGAATGACCTCCTGCTGCAGAGCCGCGTTCTGGCTTTTCATCAGGGCACAACATCACCGGCAATTCGTTATCTGGTCGCGCCGGTATAACCCTAACCATCACCTGCACAGGAACACACTATGGCAACGTTTAAGGCAAAAAACGGCACGCAGATTTACTACAAAGAAGGCGGCGCGGGCAAACCGGTTCTCTTCAGCCACGGCTGGCCGCTGGACGGCGACATGTGGGACAGCCAGCTGAACTACCTGGCCGAGCGCGGCTTCCGCGCCATCGCCTTTGACCGTCGCGGGTTTGGCCGCTCGGATCAGCCGTGGAACGGCTACGACTATGACACCTTTGCGTCCGACATTAACGACCTGATCACCACCCTGGACCTGCAGGACGTGACGCTGGTGGGCTTCTCCATGGGCGGCGGCGACGTGACCCGCTACATCAACAACTACGGCAGCGCGCGCGTGGCCGGTCTGGCGCTGCTGGGCGCGGTCACGCCAATCTTTGGTAAATCCGACTCTTTCCCGCAGGGTGTGGATCAGAGCGTGTTCGACGGCATTCGCGACGGACTGCGTAAAGATCGCGCCCAGTTCATCAGCGACTTCGCCACGCCGTTCTACGGCACCAACGCCGGGCAGACCGTTTCCGCCGGTGCCCTGACCCAGACGCTGAACATCGCCCTGCTGGCGTCCCTGAAGGGCACCATCGACTGCGTGACCGCGTTCGGCGAAACGGACTTCCGCCCGGATATGGCGAAAATCGACGTGCCGACGCTGGTGATCCACGGCAGCAACGACCAGATCGTGCCGTTTGAAAGCACCGGCAAGCTGGCGGCAGAGATGATCAAAAACGCCACGCTGAAGGTGTACGACAACGCGCCGCACGGCTTCGCGTTGACCCACCAGGACCAGCTCAACGAAGATCTGCTGGCGTTTGTGAAGTCGCTGTAATTTTTTCCAGGCCGGGTAAGGCGCAGCCGCCACCCGGCGCTTTCGCTCCGCCAGCGGCACGTAGCCAGTGATTGCTGAGACAGGACCTGCAGGCTGAAGGTGCGCGCCTCAAGCCTCGTCTGAGGTAAACACCATGCCCGCGTAGGGTTTCTCGCGACACGCCGCCAGCCGCGCGGCGAGGCTGCCCACGTGCAGCTCCAGCTTGTGCCCGTCCGGATCGAGAAAGTAGAACGACGCCCCCTCGCTTTTGTTCTGCTTCCAGACGGTGACGCCCGCCTGCTCGAGCCTTTGCGAGAACGGTTCAAAATCCGCTTCCGCCACGGTAAACGCGTAGTGGGTGTAGTCGCTCTCCTGCGGCGGCACGTACTGGCGCGCCTCGTAGTACGACAGGCAGACCCACAGATCGCCACAGGTGAGATAGGCCCCGGTATTCCAGCGGGCGTGGAGCGCTAGCCCCAGCAGTTCGTGCCAGAAGGTGACGCTTTTTTGCAGGTCGCTGACCGCGAGGGTCAGATGGTTGAGAGATTGCAGCATGACGTGCCCTTTTGTTTTTCGCGCCGGACGTGATACGGTAAAGAGATGAACATAAACCACGCCGTCCTCACCGTAAACCGCTGGTGGCTGCCTTCTTAAAGGCGGCACGGAGTAGTTTTCCCCATTTTCAGATAGCCGCCGAAAGGCGGCTTTCTCACATCTAAGACCCCTTTCGGCAACTGCCCATTAAGGAGTCTTTATGAACGCACCAACTATCCTCACCGGCGATCGCCCAACCGGCCCGCTGCATCTTGGCCACTTCGTCGGATCGCTGCGCCAGCGCGTGGCGCTCCAGCAGACGCACAACCAGTTTGTGCTGATTGCCGATCTGCAGGGGTTGACCGATAACGGCAGCAACCCGCAAAAAATCCGCGACAACATCCCCGAAGTCCTGGCCGACTACCTCGCCGCCGGCATCGACCCGAACCTGACCACGATCTGCCTGCAGTCCGCCCTGCCCGCCCTCGCCGAGCTGACGATGCTGTATATGAACATCGTCACCGTCGCCCGCGTGGAGCGTAACCCGACGGTGAAAAACGAGATTGCGCAGAAGGGTTTCGCCCGCTCGCTGCCGGTCGGGTTTATGGCCTACCCCATCAGCCAGGCGGCGGACATCACCGCGTTCAAGGCCGAGTGCGTGCCCGTCGGCGACGACCAGCTGCCGATGATTGAGCAGACCAACGAGATTGTGCACAAGATGAACAGCCTGCTGCCCGCCCCGGTGCTGCGCCACTGCAAGGCGATGCTGAGCGACACCAGCCGCCTGCCCGGCATCGACGGCAGCGCCAAGATGTCGAAATCGCTGGGCAACACGCTGCACCTTTCGGCCAGCGAAGAGACCATTCATCGTGCGGTCAGCGCCATGTACACCGATCCGAACCACCTGAAGGTAAGCGACCCGGGGCAGATTGAGGGGAACGTGGTGTTTACGTATCTCGACGCGTTTCATCCGGACAAGGAGAAAGTGGCGGCGATGAAGGTGCACTATCAGGCGGGCGGGCTGGGTGACCGGGCGTGCAAGAACGAGCTTGAAGCGTGCCTGCAGGAGCTGATTGCGCCGATGCGGGAACGGAGGGCGATGTATATGCGGGATAAGGGGGAACTGATTGCGATGATGAAGCACGGGACGGAACGGGCGCAGGGGGTGACGCAGGAGACGTTGAGGGAGGTGAAGGTGGGGCTGGGAGTGCCGGTGTTTTAAAACACAGCTTAAATAATAATCCCGGCGCAAGGCCGGGATATTTATCAGGCGTTACGCTTAATCACCGGAATATCACCGGTGTCATTTAACGCACCCGGAAACGTTTTTAACCACTGCGCGACTTTCTGTTTATTTATATTCACTACGCTCATACCTTCCAGGCATCCCCATAATTCTCTTGTATGTTGTGGCGTAATCACAATACAGTCTTTCATGGCGCGGATTTTTACCGGCATGCCGTTGATAAAGCCTGCACGGGTTAACCAGTCACCGCCCAGCAGAAGGTATTTCATGTCTATGCGGGCATACAGTTCGCAGCAAGCGGCACTGTCCTGCGGCGTCTCCGCGCGGGGATGGACGGGCGCCGCGTTGGGCTGGTTGCCGTGTAAACGGCGGGCGCTGTTTTTGCGTACCAGCTCGCGGTTTTCAATCATGCCGGTGAAAGCGTCTGATTCTGTTTTGCAAACAGTAAACTCTGGCTTAAAATTCGTCGCAGCCATATACAACTCCTATCAAGTTGGTTGTGGTTAGCGGTATGGGGGTGTTGCAGCACCTTCATATCGCGAATTCTCTCTTTAAATATTCCTTGATACTTCCTTTGCCGTTCGGCGTAATTTCTGATGCTCATTATACAGGGCTGAATATAAATACAGCTGTTTGGTGTGGGGTAAATTTGGAATTTGCGAGGGGGATTCAGGAAATTACGGTAGGTATTTTAAATTCGAGAAACGACAACGCTTTGGCCTGAAAATCATTTCATCTCGTCTCCTCCAGATATCTTTTCGTTTGCGAACCTGACACTATTGCCGCATCGGTTGCCTCAACACCCTCCTCTCAGACCTCTCAAAAATTCATCAAACCTATAGATTAACGATTTACATCACCCTGATTTTGTTATGTGATCCCGTTACAGGCTTTAGTAACGCCCTGCCCAGCCAACCGTAACAGGACTTCATCGATGGAATTTTATCAGGCCGATCCGACGCTTGAGAACTACTGGCGTGGTGTGATCCTCTTTGGAAGAAACGTCGCATCTTACAAATTTGCACTGGCATCGACATTGTATGAAGTGGATAAGACGGGCAGCGATTTGATTACGCTCGACCAGCTTGCCGTGCCGTTCAGTCGCTATCTTTGCGAGCACCTGAAGCATGCGCCAAAACAGATCACCTCCCGCAGCAGTCAATTTCTGGAAACCTGCCTGAAGTTCAACAGAGGTGAAATCACCCACGCTCAACTCATTGAAGCGACGGTGCGCCTTGGCTTTAACAACGTGATTGATGCCTTTCATTACGTGAACCAGGGCGAGATCGATAAACGTTTTTTCCTTGATGAGCGCAAAACCAACAACGGGATCCGCCTGACGGATAACTTCTTTTTACTGGGCGAACGCTTGCAGTATAAAAACCTCGCCTTTGAAACCAATGCTCGCTGGAACCTGGTAGAACAGGCCTGGTCGATGGGGATTTCACGTAACCTTGTGGGCGTGGAGTTCGACGAAGATAATCAGTTGCTGTTCACGCAGATGAACGCGCGTCGCGTAAACATCACCAGCTGTCGCGACAGCCTGAATGGTTACCAGAAAGGACGGTGTTTTTATTGCTTCAAGCCCATCAGTCTGGTACCAGGAGACGCAGATCTGGCGGACGTCGACCACTTTGTTCCATGGGCTGCCCGCAACGAGATTACCAATGTTAACGGCGTATGGAACTTAGTGTTGGCCTGCAGGTGTTGTAATCGTGGTAAATTAGCGCACCTGCCCGCTCTCAGGTACCTGCAGAGGTTACACACCCGCAATGAATATTTTATTCAAAGCAAACTGCCGTTACATGAGACGATTGTTCTACAGACAGGGCAACGTCCTGAAGCACGGAAAAGCTTTCTTCAGCGTAACTGGCAGGCCGCGCTGGGCAAACTTATCCATACCTGGAAACCCAACGCGGAAGGCGAGGCAACGTTTTAATGACACTTCACTACTATCAGAACCACGCACAGGATTTCTTCGATGGCACGGTCAATGTCGATATGACTCCGCTATACGAAGCCTTCACGCAACATCTGCCTCATGGTGCCCGGGTTCTGGATGCAGGCTGCGGTTCAGGCCGGGACGCAAAAGCCTTTCATGAGATGGGTTATCAGGTGGATGCTTTTGATGCCTCTTCCGCGATGGTGGAGCTGGCGAAGCAACATACCGGGTTACCCGTGCAGTTGATGACGTTTTCAGAGATCGACGGTAAAGCGCAGTACGATGGGATCTGGTGCTGTGCCTCTTTGCTGCATGTCCCCTCTTCTGAGCTGCCTGCGGTGATGCAAAAGCTTGCGGATGCGCTTAAGCCTGGCGGCGTCTGGTACGTGTCCTTTAAGTATGGCAACGGTGAACGCGTGCAGGGTGAAAGACTGTTTACGGATCTGGATGAAGAGGGGTTGCGGGCGTTGGTGAAGGCGGTTCAGGGGATGGAGATAGCTTCGCTTTGGTCGACTCAGGATAACCGCCCGGACAGGGATGAGACATGGCTGAATGGGATATTACGAAAAACCGCCGCTTGATCATCAGGCGGTGCTAATCGACAGGGAGTAGGTTAACTCAGTAATTCATCACTTTAGTCAGCTCAACACACGATTAGTTAGTCTGTGATCGCATGACCTGCGAACCACTGAGCTTGAAAAGCTCTTAGCCGAGATATCAGAAACGGTCAGAAATGGTTTATAAGGTTTTCCGGAATCTGAGCTAAATCCGGGAGGATGAATAAAATAACAACATCAAATAAAACGGCATAGTGAGTATTCACTAAAGCAGAGCTGTGGCAGGATAACCGTTTAAAAATCAGCGATATTTTTACAGCGAGGAAGTGATGATGTCGGGGCTACATTCATGGCTGTTAAATAAATCAACCAGTGACACCTATATGTTCATCAAGCGTTTGTCAGCCAACGACACCGGCGCGACGGGCGGACATCAGGTTGGTATTTACATACCCTCTGGCATTGTTGGACATCTTTTCCCTTCAATTAATCATACAAGGGATCCTAACCCGTCCGTAAGGCTGAATGCGCATACCTCCTCGCACAGCTGCCCGGACAGCGAGGCTAGGGCCATTTATTACAATGGTCGTTTCTTTGGTAAGACCCGAAATGAAAAGCGTATCACTCGATGGGGGGGAGGAAAGAATCCTCTGCAAGACCCGGAGAATACGGGAGCGCTGGCATTATTGGCGTTTGATCACCATCAGGGATCTGATAGCCAATTTGTTGATATTTGGGTGTGTCATGACGCAGAAGAAGAAGATATCGTTGAGTCATCGCTCGGAGAAATTGTTCCTGGATCGTTGGTCTATGGCCCCGCAAATGAGATTCTGGGCGGCCTGGCCTTAAAAGAACCAGTTTCCAATGGGTATAGTCTTCCTGAGGAGTGGAGAACAAATTTCCCCTCAGGTAAGGAAATTATCCAGTATGCAGCAGCTCACTATTCCCCAAATGTCGTAGGTCCGGATAAGCAACTCATTGAACGTCGTCGTGTTGAGTATGAAATTTTCCTACTGGTGGAGGAAATGCATGTGCTGGGCATAGTTCAGTCTGGGTTTGGTTCCGTTAATGAATTTATTGCACTGGCGAATTCCGTGAGCAACAGACGAAAATCACGAGCCGGTAAATCACTTGAGCTGCATCTTGAACAACTTTTTAATGAGCATGGGCTGAAAACTTTTGAGACTCAGGCCGTTACAGAAGGAAATAAGAAGCCAGATTTTTTATTCCCCTCTGCGCAAGCTTATCACGATGAGACGTTCCCTGAGCAGAAGCTTCGCATGTTGGCAGTAAAAACGACCTGTAAAGATCGCTGGCGGCAAATATTAAATGAAGCGGATAGAATTCAGGACATTTACCTCTTTACCCTTCAGGAAGGTGTTTCCGTTGCTCAATTTCAGGAGATGCAGCAGGAAAGAGTCAGGTTGGTTGTACCCATTAGTCTTCATGATAAGTACCCGAAAGCTATCCGGGAATATCTTATTTCTTTAGATACATTTATCAATGAAACTAAATCATTGTATGTCGATTAAATAATTTTATACTGTTATCCCCCGGATAAATTCCGGGGGATATGTTTATATTATTTATTTGTCGCCTTGTTTGCTGCGGCTTTAATAATATAAGGTTGAAGCAGTTTCGCCACGGCTTCAAAAACGGGAACGACCACTGAATTCCCAAACTGGCGATAGGCCTGGGTATCGGAAACGGGGATCCGGAATGGCTTGCCTCCGGGTTGCTCAAAACCCATCAATCTGGCGCATTCATGAGGCGTCAGTCTTCTTGGTCTTTGTTCCTGATTCACTGGATTTGAGAAATCGATTTCGCCGAGTTCTTTATCCCATCCTCTGTCGATGAGAATTTCAGATCCATCTTTATGGTAACGAGCGGATAATGTTCTCGCAACGCTATTTTCATTATTCGGATCAACCAGACCAAAACCAAACCCATTACCTTTGGCAGCATGCTTTTTAGCATAGTTATAGAGATACTCCCATAACTTAGGGCTCAGGATATATTTACTGTCAACCGCAGGGTCCAGAAGCTGACCAAATGTTGGTCTTTTCGCAGGGTAGAATTTATGAATATCCTTTAAAGTGAATCCCTGATGGATATTGAGGTCACGGCGGAATCCGACCAGAACAATACGCTCACGATGTTGTGGCAGGAAATTTTTACCATCAATAATTTTAGGATCATCTTTCCCTGTAATATTGGCATCAGCGACTTCATAGCCTAATTCATCAAGGGTATCCATAATAACTTTAAACGTTTTGCCTTTGTCATGGCTCTTAAGGTTTTTCACGTTTTCCAGCACAAAAATGGCTGGTTGCTTAGCCTTGATTATGCGGGCAACATCGAAAAACAGAGTGCCCTGCGCTTCACATTCGAACCCATGTGCACGTCCGAGAGAGTTTTTCTTACTTACACCCGCCAGACTGAATGGCTGGCAGGGAAAACCGGCCAGCAGGACGTCATGATCCGGGATGTGTTGATCGATATGGGCGTAGGCTTTCTCTTCTGAGATGCCTTCTTCTCCGCTTAGCGTGACTTCGCGGATATCCAGATTGAATGTATGAGCGTCTTCATCGTTGTACCAGTTTGCTTTGTAGGTACGTACCGCTTCTTTATTCCATTCGCTGGTAAAAACGCATTGCCCGCCGATGGCCTCGAATCCTTTACGTATACCACCAATACCGGCAAACAGATCAATAAAGCGGAAATCATAGTTAGGATGATGAGCGGGTTGCTCCGGCAGCATTTTCCGTAACAGCGCTTCTTCTGCCATGGTAAGCGATTTTGGCTCACACTTGCCATTTATCCAGCGGTTAAGAGTTTCGCGACTCCACTCGTTTTTACCTATTTTTCTTAGCAGTTCTGCGACATACTTCTGGTCGTAAATTTCAAGTACCCGATCAATCAGCTTCCTGTCGCGTTCTTGTTGTTGTTTTTCTTCAGCTTCTGCTTTTTCGAGCAGTTCCTGAGCAAATAAATCGAATTCAGACATAACGCCTCCTAGGGGGTTTATGGGTGAAAATATATCACTCATTTGACCCAGATGAAACGATTTATTCTGGATATTTGATCAGTATATGGACTCAACAGAGAGTAGTAATTATGAGATTTAGCTAATGATGCTTCCAAGTGGTATACATGCGGCATGCGTAGTGAATATCACGGTATAGCGCATAATAAATAATACAAAAATCAATTAGTTAAGCTTTAAAACCCGGTAGCTCCATCCAACTTCCCTAAAGAAATACCGGTAAGAGGCTTATAAAATCGCTGTCCTAAACCTGACTCTTCTCAAGGCTATTCAATCTCGCCCTTCAGCTCATCATCGCTCTAAACCATCGATGGATCGTATCGTTCATTTCGTCATTTACATGGCGCACTAAACCAGTTGAGCGACCCGACGCACAGCAAACCATATCACCAATAACAATTTTGTATAAACACGATCGACTAGTTTTGTAGCAATACCAAGGGCATTCGGTTTCTCGAACGCAGCCATTGCTTGTACCATAATGCTGATGTTTCTACCTACCGCCTTATGGTTTGGATGACGGTCTGGATGGCTGCAAGAAGTTATAAACGGTGATTATAAGTTATTAACATCCCCTGTTGTATTGTGAGTTTTTTATCGAAAAGGAACTGCCATAAAGATGTCTTATATTTAGTTTATAATATTCATATGTATGAACCATTCTAGAAACTTTTAACTTATTTATTTTTATCCATAAATATTTCCCATCTTTCTTCTAATGCATCTTGTGACAGTTTGTGGGAAATACTAAGAATACTACCTTCATAAATCGAATACTCACTTTTTTTAAGATTTTCATTAATGTGAACAGTGAAGTTCTTAGGCTCAATAGCTATTAAATCAAGATCAAAAAGTGTATGTATATCAGCCCTAAGTAAAATACCGTTACTTATATGGTTATGTGATTTATTTCTATATGGATAGATATGAGCGGCTTCAAGAATATCTAAAACCGCGCATTTAGTTATAGCGCAATGATTATTTTTTTTGAGAAGTTTTTCCCTAAACGAACGTTGTCCTCGTCTTTGTTTAATAGAACGATTAACTACCTCTCTTAAATCCTCCTTATTGAATAGGGCTTCAGGTTCACTAGCCTCCATGCTTTCTAAATTATCGATATAACGCCCATTTCCTTCCCATAGATCTTTTGCCCATTCAAATTTTACTTCCTGGATAGATAGTTGTTTGTTATGGTTTATTATTTTACCCTCCAGCTCAAGATAATTCATTTTTAGTATTTTAAAGTTATTAGAATAGAATGCCGTAGATTTTATTACAGGTATGGTTTTTTTTAATGGTTTTTCGAATTCATGGCCATTACTACATCTCCATTCGGGTTTTTTGCTAGTTCTGGTTCTTATTTTCTCTGCCTTACAGTTGTTTATAGGGCATTGATTTATTTCTTTTTGAGAGTCTTCTTTGATAAGAGAGGTTATTACCGCCACACCAATAACATGCTTTCTATTATATATTACAACAATATCCCCAGATTCAACTTGCTTATGATTAGCAACCAAATCATCATAAGAATACAACTCAAATGGATTATCATCATAACCATCATTACCACGATAAACTAGTTCTTTTTTACTGATTGTTTTAAAGGCCCAAGCCCTTTTATTTTTCATACCTATATCCTATTTGAATATTTCACAATCTCGACCCATTATAACAAATTAATTTATACAATAAAAACAATTCACAATCCCACACATAAATATAATTACATTATTTTTACAATTTAGCGCAGAAATTGATACATTTCCTCCCTCTCAAAATAGATAGTATAAAACCAGGCCAACTGGAGAAAATATTTTTATTCACAAACGAATACTTAGCAAAATATTGACCTGCCCTTGTTCTACCCTGCCCTGAACAAGCTTGTTTAGACTATTATCATGAGTTAAAGCTCACCATTTTTGTTACTGGCTTTGCTCACAGTACCGCAAGCCTTAGCCACTCCAAAATCCACCTAGCTCGCCCTAGCAAGGAAACAACACGACGACGTGAGAACGTTATGGAACACGCCCGGATCACCGTCAGTCCATGAGCATCAAGTGTTCGGCAACCTTCCGTACGCTTGAATCCATCGATGTGGTGATTCGTTCACCGGCGACAGAGCCGGTCATCCCTGTACCTGTACCCGCAACCGCGGTCACCGTTAACCATGCCGGTGCGTAAGCGCGGCCAGTCATCGGAGAAACTTACGTGACCACACTGACACTACAGGAACCCTTTGAGGCCTGTCAGGCAAATAAATCCGCCTGACCGCCGCACTTGCCCCTGAACAAATGAATTATTCCGGGCAACATACCGCCGTTCAGCGCTACGCTATGCAGCATTCAATAGATTATCTGCGCGAGGCGCTACAGCTCTGGCTGGTCGCCGGTAAAAAAATTAATTATTCGGCGCAGGATAATAACATTTTAACTGCCATCGGATTCAAGCCTGACGCGGTTTCGCGCGATGATAGTCGTGAAAAATTCATGCCTGCACAGAATCTCACTTATACCCTCCGCCGTGCAGAACAGCCTTGCAGTATTCCTTTCAAAAATTCCCGCAAAACCCGCTGTTTTCTTGTAAAAAAGCCATGCATGCATAAGGTGCATGGTTTTGCATGCGTTTTAACGACACCGAATCCCCGCCAGCATTGGCGCGCCCTGAGGCCGGTCATGCACCTGCATTAAAAACGCCCCTTAAGCGGGCAGGCGGGGCGG
>NZ_JAWNDD010000004.1:0-338928 GCF_034106785.1 Enterobacter sp. 241F3 | reverse complement strand
TTTGACTGCTTCAATTTTAAACTCTTCAGGATAACGCTTACCGCTCATGGGCACCTCTCTTTAAGTCATCTTAAATGACTCTGAGGTGTCTGTTAAACCCGTGGCGATTCATACTGCAATCCTTCAGTCAGGTGAAATTTTAGAGTAGCAGTGTTTTTCCTCTATCTAAGATGACTTTACCTTTTAGGCATACGCTTAGGCATACACTGATACAGTGCAATTAAAAAAATCAATTATAATCAATATATTATATTGCTTTATTTAATCCTCTCGTGCCGACCAAAAACATACTGAAAACCAGCCTGATGGCTGGTTTTTTTATTTCGCCTCGTCCGGGGTTTTGCGCAGATACACCAGCGTAGCCAGACAAATCACCGCTCCGGCATAAAACGTATATTCCGCGCCAAACGTTTCCCATATCGCGCCGGCTCCCACGCTGGCGATTAATAATCCCACGCCGCTGACCAGACTAAAAATACCGAAAGCAGTGCCGCGCAGATCGGGCGGTGCGGTTTTAGCGATCATTGCCGCCAGTAATCCCTGGGTCATACCCATATGTACTCCCCAAAACGCGACGCCCAGAAGCATTCCAGCCCAGTGGGTGCTCAGCGCCAGCACAATATCTGCCCCAATCAGCATCACCAGACCCCACTGCAGTAATCGGGTGTGGCTCATCCCGTCCGATAACTTGCCAAACGGATAGGCAGAGAGGAAATAGAGCAGATTCATGGCCACCATCACCAGCGGGATCAGCGCCAGCGGCACCCCCGACTGCTGTGCGCGCAGCACAAGAAATGCTTCACTGAAACGTGCGAGCGTGAAGATGGCCCCCAGGCCAATGACCCACCAGCAGCCTTTCCCGAGACGCCTGAGGTTCTCTTTTTTGATGGGGTTCGTGCGTTTATGTTCGACGGGCGTTTTCGGCTCATGCAGGCCGAAGAAAAGCAGCGCCACGGCGAGCACGCCGGGGATCACCGCGATCCAGAAAATCGTGCGGAAGTCATCGTTCCACAGCAGCATTAATCCTACGGCCAGCAGCGGCCCGAGAAATGCGCCGACGGTGTCCATCGACTGACGCAGCCCAAAGGCCGCGCCGCGAAGTTCCGGCGGCGTAACATCAGCAACCAGCGCATCGCGCGGCGCTCCCCGTATCCCCTTCCCGACCCGGTCGATTAAGCGCGCCCCAAGGATCATGCCGGAAGAAGAGGCGATAGCGAACAACGGTTTACTCAATGCGCCAAGACCGTAGCCCAGAACCGCCAGTCCTTTACGCTTGCCCAGATAGTCACTGATGGCGCCGGAAAACACCTTGATAAACAGCGCCGTAGCTTCAGCCAGACCTTCAATCAAACCAATGAAAATAACGCTGGCGCCCAGCGTCGTCACCATAAACAGCGGCAGCAGGCTGTGGATAATCTCCGAGGAGATATCCATTAACATACTGACGCCGCCCACCACCCAGACTCCTTTCGGGATCCGGCTGAGCGTTGCAAACCGGGATAACATTGCGCATCTCCTGCTTCATGTTGAAATGTCTTGTCTGAAACAGAATATCCTGGAAATGCGAATAAAAATTATTAGACATAAAAAAAGCCACCCCGCAGGATGGCTTCGATATCGCAAATCGGCGTCTAGTGTTTATCACGTCCGCCCAGGAAGAAAATGCCCAGCGGGATGGCCAGCAGAACGGTGAACACCAGGCTGTAGACAAAGATCATCGCCGACTGCAGGACATACATGCTGGTTGTCCAGGCAGAGAGAGGAATGTTGTACTGTTCGATAACGCCAACAATCGTGGCCCGCCCCACGCACGCGGCAGCAATCATAAACACAACCAGCAGCGCCAGGAGGAACTTGCGGCCTTCAGGCGTTTTCAGTTTTGCACGAACCATCTCTCTTCCCTTTTACAGATGAATAACATTATAGAGGGTCTAAAATAACACAAACGCCTGCCGGACTCCACGCCAGTACAAATCTCTACTTAAATGGCAAATATGTGGTTTATTGAGCTATTAATATTGAAAATGTAAGTAAATAACACCAATCATGCATAACTGATATGTTAACCTGTGCAGGATCGTTTTGACATAAAGGAATGACAATGAAAAACGCACCTAAATTTGCCATCGCACTCATCGCCGCCGCATGTGTCAGCACCAGTGCTTTCGCCAGCGAAACACCTAAAGAGCAGCCGCTGGAAAAAGTCGCCCCGTACCCGAAAGCGGATAAAGGGATGAAGCGTCAGGTGATCCAGCTACCGGCACATCAGGATGAAGCGAATTTCAAAGTGGAACTGTTGATTGGCAAGACGCTGGAAGTGGATTGCAACCAGCATCGTCTGGGCGGTCAGCTGGAAAGCAAAACGCTGGAAGGCTGGGGTTATGACTACTACGTCTTTGATAAAGTGACCTCTCCGGTCTCCACCATGATGGCCTGCCCGGACGGCAAGAAAGAGAAGAAATTTGTGACCGCTTATCTGGGCGACAATAGCCTGCTGCGCTACAACAGCAAGTTGCCGATCGTGGTTTATACGCCTGAAAACGTGGAAGTGAAGTATCGCGTGTGGAAGGCTGAAGAGAAGATTGAGCAGGCTGTCGTACGTTGAAATTAAGTCGGGTGGCGGCTTCGCCTTACCCGACCTACAAAACAACACCGAATATAGGCCGGGTAGGCGTCAGCGCCACCCGGCTTTTTTACCTTACAGCGCGATATCCGCAACCGGTTTGTTTTCCGGCTGAGGCTTCAGCTCCGCTTTTGGCGCAGCATCCGCAGCCTGCGGTTTGATGTACTGCAGCTGCAGTACGCGGCTGGTGTATTCCAGCTCCTGCTCCGTCGCGTCCACGTTACCGTTCAGCTTCGTGCCGTAGGATGGAATAATGGTTTTCAGCTTCGCCTGCCATTCCGGACTGGCGACTTTATCTTTAAACACTTTTTCCATCAGGTGCAGCATGATTGGCGCAGCGGTAGACGCACCCGGTGACGCGCCCAGCAGCGCGGCGATTGTGCCATCCTTATCGCTCACCACTTCGGTACCCAGACGCAGCACGCCGCCCTCTTTCGGATCGCGCTTGATAATCTGCACGCGCTGACCCGCCTGCCACAGACGCCAGTCTTCTTTCTTCGCCTGAGGATAGTACTCTTTCAGCGCTTCGAAACGATCGTCGTCAGAGAGCATCACCTGGCTAATCAGGTATTTCACCAGATCGAAGTTATCCAGACCCACGTCCATCATCGGCTTGACGTTAGAGGTGGTGGTTGCGCTCAGCAGATCCCACAGGGAGCCGTTTTTCAGGAATTTAGTGGAGAAGGTCGCGAACGGTCCAAACAGCACCACGCGTTTGCCGTCAAGCATACGGGTGTCGATGTGTGGAACGGACATTGGCGGCGCGCCCACGGAAGCCTGACCATACACTTTTGCCAGATGACGATTCACCACTTCCGGGTTATCGGACACCAGGAACTGACCGCCGACCGGGAAGCCCGCGTAGTCGTCAGCTTCCGGAATACCGGACTCCTGCAGCAGCTTCAGCGCCGCGCCGCCCGCACCGATGAAGACAAACTTCGCCTTGATGACGTGTTCAGCTTCATTGTTTTTCAGATCGGCAACGGTCACGCTCCAGCTATTATCCGCGTTGCGCTTGAAACCGCGCACTTCGGTGCTGAGCTGCAGATTGAAGTTCTCTTTTTTCTTCAGAGACGTCACCAGCTGACGGGTAATTTCACCGTAGTTAACGTCAGTACCAATTTCGGTACGGGTCGCCGCCACTTTCTGGTTCGGGTCACGACCTTCCATGACCAGCGGAGCCCACTCTTTAATCTGCGCGTGGTCTTCAGAGTATTTCATCCCGCGGAACAGCGTGCTCTGCTGCAGAGCGGCGTAGCGCGCGCGCAGGAAGTTGACGTTCTGCTCGCCCCACACAAAGCTCATGTGCGGCACGGTGTTGATGAAGGAGTGCGGGTCGTGCAGCACGCCGCTGTTGACCTGATGAGACCAGAACTGGCGAGAAACCTGGAATGCTTCGTTGATTTCTACTGCCTTCTCGATACTAATGGAACCGTCCTTTTTCTGCGGCGTATAGTTCAGTTCCATGAGTGCCGAATGGCCGGTACCGGCGTTATTCCAGCCGTTCGAACTCTCCTGCGCCACGCCATCAAGGCGCTCGACCATGGTCATAGACCAGTCCGGCTGCAGTTCTTGCAGATAGGTTCCCAGCGTGGCGCTCATGATCCCGCCACCGATTAAAAGGACGTCCGTTTCCTGCTCTTTTGGTGCGTCAGCTTTCGCCGCCATGGAGACGGTGTTAAGCCCCACGGCCAGAGAAAAGAGCATGGCAGTCATTTTTTTCATAATTTATGCCTTAGTGTAAAAGTGCTTGATGCGTGGAAATTGCAGGTGAAAAAAGCTGCGGGGGCACGGTAACAACTTTTAAATATTGTTTAAAGGTTACGAAATTATTGTAATTGTGAAATTTCATGATGGATTGTTTGTGAGGAATTAGCGATGCGTCTGGTAAAGCGCGGTTTTACTGGCTAGTATGTTGCGTTTTGTGATCGCGCGCACGGAAGCCTGCCCTAACCAGCGAACTGTTATGTCCTTACCCCATTCTGCTGTATCCCCCGAAAACCGCGTAGCCAACGTGCTGCGTTCCCCTAAGCAGCTGACGCGCGAAACGCTGGCAGGCGTGATTACCGCCCTGGCGCTGATCCCCGAGGTCATCTCATTTTCGGTGGTGGCGGGCGTTGACCCGAAGGTCAGCCTGATCGCCTCCGTGGTGCTGTGTCTTGCCCTGTCCGTACTCGGTGGTCGTCCGGCGATGGTCACGGCAGCGGCCGGTTCCGTGGCGCTGGTCATTGGCCCGATGGTGCATCAGCACGGCGTGCAGTACATTCTTCCCGCCGTGCTCATGGCTGGCGTGATTCAGATTCTGTTTGGCGTGCTGGGCATGGCAAGGCTAATGCGCTTTATTCCCCAGTCGGTCATGACCGGGTTTGTTAACGCCCTGGGCATTTTGATCTTCTTAGCTCAGGTGCCGCATTTCTGGAGCCGAAGCCCGCTGATTGTGGGCCTGTTCGTGCTGACGCTACTGATCGTGCTGTGGGTGCCGCGCTATATCAAAAACATCCCTTCCCCGCTGATTGCGATTGTGCTGTTAACCTTGTTTACCGTTTCAACCGGGCAAAGCCTGCCGACCGTGGGCGATGAAGGCTCAATGAGCGGCGGTTTGCCGGGACTTAGTGAACTTCTGGTTCCCCTCAATTTACAGACGCTGAGCATTATCTGGCCGTGCGCGTTGAGCATCGCCTTTGTCGGCCTGCTGGAGTCCCTGCTCACGGCAAAGCTGGTGGATGAGCTGACCGCGACACCGTCAAGTAAACGCCGCGAAAGCATTGGATTAGGCGTCGGCAATATTCTGGCCGGATTTTACGGTGGTATTGCAGGCTGCGCGATGATAGGACAAACCATCGTTAACGTGGAGATGGGGAAAGGCCGAAGCCGCATTTCAACCTTCGCTGCGGGCATCGTGCTGCTGATCCTGGTGACGGCACTTAGCGAGGTGATGGCCAACATCCCGATGGCGGTGCTGGCGGGCATTATGGCGATCGTCGCCGTCAAAACCTTCAGCTGGCACAGCCTTCAGCCCGCCACGCTGAAAACGGCCCCGATAGCGGAAACGGTCGTCATGCTGGTCACCGTTGCCGCCACGGTATCAACCGGCAATCTGGCAATTGGCGTGCTGGGCGGGATTCTCGTCATGGCACTCCTCCCCGCCCACATTAAGCGTCGGCTTAAAGAAGAAAAATCGTCGCCAGTCCAAGAAAAATAAAGAAACCGCCGGTATCGGTGATGGCGGTGATCATCACGCTCGACCCCACCGCGGGGTCGCGCCCCAGTTTGGTCATGGTCAACGGGATAATGACGCCCATCATCGATGCCACCAGCAAATTCAGCACCATCGCCAGCATCATCACTCCGCCTAACGCCATATCGTCATACAGCCACCAGGTGATGCCGCCCATAATGCCGCCCCATACCAGGCCGTTGATCAACGCCACACCCATCTCTCTGAAGATCAGAAAGGCGAAGTTGCCGGGCTGAATATTTTCCAGCGCCAGCGCGCGGACAATCATGGTGATGGTCTGGTTTCCGGTGTTGCCGCCAATCCCGGCCACAATCGGCATCAGCGAGGCCAGCGCCACCAGCTGCGAAATAGTGTGTTCAAAGCCGTCAATCACGCGGGAGGCGATAAACGCGGTACACAAGTTAATGGCCAGCCACGCCCAGCGCGTTTTCACCGCCTTGCCGACGGAGGCATGGACGTCATCTTCTGCGCTGATCCCTCCGAGCGCACGCAGATCGTTATCGGTTTCTTCGTAGACCACGTCAACGATCTCGTCGATGGTCAGACGCCCCATCAGTTTGCCGACGGAATCCACGACGGCAGCACTCACGAGGTCGTCACGTTCGAAGGTTCGCGCCGCTTTCTCCGCATCGTCTTCAGGGGAGAAGACCATCGGCTCGTTTTCCATCACCTCGCTCACCTTCCGCTGGGTGCTGTTGAGCAGGATGGTTTTCAGCTCCAGCTCGCCGAGCAGGGTTTTGTCCCGGGAGGTGACAAACAGCTTATCGGTGTTGTCCGGCATTTTGCCCAGGCGACGCAGATAGCGCTGCACGGTACCGAGCGTCACGTCCGGTCGCACCGTGATAACGCCGAACTCCATGATCGCGCCGACGCTGTTTTTCTCGTAGTGCATCACCTGACGCACGCGCGCCCGCTCCTCCGCAGGCAGTGACGCCAGCAGGCGACCGGTCAGGTTTCGCGGCAGGTGCTGAACGAGGTAAATCTGCTCGTCGATATCCAGCGTTTGCAGAGCGTCAAGAATATCCCGGTCGCTCATCTCGTCGATCAGGTCGTCCCAGACGTTTTCGGAGGCCTCAAGCAGAACCTGTCCGCGCTCGTGATCCTGTACCAGACGCCAGAGGGCGTGACGTTCTTCCGAGGGAAGCGCTTCAAGGGTGTCAGCCAGATCCGGCGGGGGTAAGTGAGCAACCAGCGCACCTACCTCAGCAATATCGTCGGCCAGGGTGCCGACATCATATTGCTCAGCCAGGGTGAGTTTGCCTAATAGCGTAGAAGTGACCGCTTTATCGGTCGTGAGAAGCCAGATGAGTCGCGCGCGCTCCTGGTCACGCTGTCTGGCGCTGTTTTTCTTTAATACCGACATCAATCATAAATCCATTAAATGAGTTGGGGTTAAGCATAGCGCGGGGATATGTAAATAAGAATAAACAACGGGCCGGGATGGAGAAAAAAGCGGCATTACGGCCACGATCTCTCCCCTCTCCCTGTGGGAGAGGGTTTGGGTGAGGGCATCAGGCCGTACGCGCCACCGCGTCACGCGATGCCGCATCGCGCTCTTCACCGGTCAGCTCGCTCAGCCTGCCGTCGCGCATCTCCAGCAGGCGGTCAGCATGAATGAAGTAGTGATCGTCGTGGCTGATGGCGAAAATGGTTTTGCCCATCTCCTGCATCAGCGGCAGCAGCACCTGATAAAATTCGCGGCGGAAATGCGGGTCCTGATCCGCTGCCCACTCGTCGAGCAGGATGATGTCACGCTCTTCCGCCAGCGCCAGCAGCAGCGCCACACGCTTTTTCTGCCCTTTGGAAAGCTTCAGGTTGAGGATCTTCCCGTCTTGTAACTCCAGCTTGTGCGACATCTGCAGCTGCGCCAGCCATTTTTCCACCAGCGCCGGATTAGCCTGCTGCCCATCCGGCCCCAGCAGCCGATCGAACAGCCAAACGTCGGTGAATACCGCTGAGAAAAGCTTGCGGTAATCTTCGGGTTTCTCCGCGCTCAGCGCCCTGCCATCCAGCAAAATCTCGCCCGACTGCGGCTGATAAAGCCCGGTGAGCAGCATAGCCAGCGTCGATTTACCGCTGCCGTTGCCGCCAATCAGGAACAACAGCTCGCCGCGTCGGATCGTCAGGTTGACCGGCCCCACGGAGAAGGCGCTGTCCTGATAGCGGAACGTGACGTTACGTAGCTCGAGCGTCTGCCAGTTCGGGAAGGCCTGCGGGCGCGGAAATTCTGCCTGGAACGGCGCGAGATCGAATTTTTTGAGCTTATTAAAGGCCACCTGCGCACTCAGCAAGGTGGGCAACGCGCCGACCGCCGAGAGCAGCGGCGTGCGCAAAAACAGCAGCGTCAGTGAGTATGTTGCCGCTACGTTGGTGTCCGCCCAGCCCAGGCTGTTCGCCATCCAGAATACCAGGCCAATGGCACCCAGCATCATAATGTTTGACCAGTTCACCGCGCTCAGGTGGAAGGTATCGGCGCGAATAATGTGATGCCGATATTCGCGCGCGTCCGGAATATAGAGATTGTTAAAGATATACTCGGCGCGCTCGCGGTTCAGGGTGAGTTCTTTACGCCCTTCCAGTACCGTCTGGTAATCGTTATAGAGCTTATCTTCGGTTTCGCGCAGCACCGCCATGTGTTTATAGACGCGCGACACCAGCATAAAACCGCCCCAGATGGTGATGGCGATCCACAGTGCAGTCACCGCCAGCATTTTGGTGGAGAGCCAGGCGAGATAGGCCGCCGAGCCAAAGGTCAGAATGATCCCCTGCACCAGCTCCGGCAGACGAACGAACGCGATGGTGATGGCGCGCACGTCGCTGGTCAGCCCCGCCAGCAGGGAGGCGCTGCCGAGCTGCTCAACGCGCTCTATTTGGGTGTCCAGGATCCGCTTGATAAACTCACTGCGCAAACGAAAAACGAAATGGTGGCCAAGCGCGGTCAGCGCCAGCTGTGAGCCGAGCGTAACCGCCATCAACAGCAGCAGAAGGCCAAGAAACTCCGGCAATACGGAGAGCGAGGTGTCGACCATTTCTATCAACCGCACGTTAATAAATGCGATCAGGCCAATACCCAGCGCGGCGCTGGCAAGGCTTAACGCCATAACGGCGATGAAGGGCCAGCGATACTGACGCCAGACGAGGAGAAGTAGTTGCATGCAGGCAATCCGGACAATAAAAATCAGCCAGCAGTGTAAACTGCCCTGCGCGGACATCAAGAATAATTCTTATTTTAGTTTATTCATCCCCGCCTGACGGAAGGTCAGATTAAAGCGGTACTCACCCGTGAGGAGGTGGACGCCGGGTTTTAACGGCTGAATGCCGTGATAATAAAGCCGCGATTCCCTGCCCCACACCACCACATCGCCATGTTCCAGCATGATGCGTTTGAGCGGATCGTTGCGGCGTAATCCCCCAAACTGGAAGACGGCGGGCAGACCTAACGATACCGAGACGATAGGCGCGCGCAGATCGGGTTCATCCTTATCCTGATGCAGCGAGAGCTTTGCGCCAACGGCATAGCGGTTAATGAGGCAGGCATCGGGCCGAAAGTCAGGATACTCGGCTGCCACGGCGGCCTCACGGCAAAGCGCCTGAAAAACCGCAGGCATCGGAGGCCAGGGCTGGCCGGTCGCAGGATCGTTCGGGGCATACAGATAGCCCCGCTCGTTCGTCGCCCAGCCCAGTTCGCCGCAGTTGGCCATGGCCACCGACATGGTGTAGCCGCCCGGCGTTACCATATGACGAAACCGTGAAACCGCTGTGACTTCTTCAATTCCGGCAAGCAACGCCTCCGCACGGGAGAGAGCAAAGCGACGCAGGATAACCGCCCCCGGCGCAAGCGGCTCCTGCCAGGGTTCAGCATCCGCAAAAAGATCGAGCATTATCCCTCCTGACGTTTCGCCTCACGTTTCAGTAATAGCGCTTTTCGCGCCGTCCCCCAACGGTAACCCGACAGCGCGCCGTCGTTGCGAACCACGCGATGACAGGGGATCACAATTGCCAGCGTGTTTGCCGCACAGGCTCCGGCAACGGCGCGTACCGCCCTGGGCTGGCCAATCGCCTGCGCCACCTGCTGGTAACTTGCCGTTTCGCCGCAGGGAATGTTGCGAAGTGCCTGCCAGACGCGCTGCTGGAAAGCGGTTCCACGGATATCCAGCGGCAGCGCAAGCGGTACGTCGCGGTTATCAATACTGGCAATAACCAGGCGGATCCGCTGCACAAAGGCGTCGTCCAGCGGCGCGTGCGTAGCTTTTGGAAATTGCGTGGCAAGCTCTGCGGTTACTTCAGCATCGGTGTCACCCAGCAGAATAGCGCAGATCCCCCGCTCGCTTTCGGCGACCAGACAGCGTCCCAACGAACAGTCATCGATGGCATACCGCACGGCCACCTCTCCTTTACGGTACTGCCTCGCCGTCATGCCTAATGCATCGTTGGCTTTACGATAATAGCTACTGCTGTCGGGAAATCCCGCCGCCAGCACGGCGTCGGTAATTTTGTCTCCCTGCGCAAGCGCGGTGCGCAGGCGCTGACCCCGCGCAGCCTGCTGCCAGGCTTTTGGCGTCATGCCCGTCACCGACTTAAACAGGCGGTGGAAATGGAAAGGACTCATGGCTACCTGCTCCGCCAGCTTCTCCAGGGTTAACGCAGGATCCTGCTCCAGAAGCCGGCAGGCATGTTCCACTTTTGCCAGCTTCTGCGCCTGCGGATCGCGTTTATCCGGCATGCAGCGCTTACATGGGCGAAACCCTGCCTGAGCGGCATGCCGGGCATCAGGATAAAAACGAACATTTTTACGCAGCGCGTGGCGGGCGCGACATGACGGACGGCAGAAAATACCCGTTGTCTGCACGGCGAAGACAAACTGATCGTCAGCGAGCGGATCGCGGGCCAGCACGGCCTGCCAGCGATCCTCATCGGTAATTAAGGTTGGGTTTTTCATGATCGGCTCCTCGTATAAGCATATATAGAGCGTGCCTGAGCGCCACCGATAAAAAACCCGCAACCTTGCTTTTTAATTTTTGTCGCTGACCAGGAAACTGTTGAACTGCGGCGAGCTCCAGGTTTTAAACCCGTCGCCCTCTTTAACAATCATATAAACCGCCAGCCCTTCCTGACGGACCACCTCTTTAGCTTTTTCCGGGCCGAGAACCATTAACCCGGTATCCCAGGCATCCGCTTCCAGCGCGGTGGGGGCAATGACCGTCACTGAGACCAGATTATGCATGATGGGGCGCCCGGTCTGCGGATCGATAACATGTGAAATACGCTTCCCGTCAAGCTCGTAATAGTTACGATAGCTTCCGGATGTACTGATGCCATGTCCGTTGATATCCACTATCGCCTGCACGGCATTTTGCCGATCGGTTGGTTTTTGAATCGCTACGCGCCACGGCTTATCGCTGGCGTTCATGCCCCGGCTGACCAACGCGCCGCCAACCGAGACCAGATAACGGGAAATGCCTTCCTGCGCCATCAGTGCAGCAAGATGATCCGCCGCATAGCCTTCCCCGACCGTTGACAGATCGACAAACAGATCGGGAATATCTTTTTGCAGGTACTGCTGCCCGTACTGGTTGATCACCGTCAGATGCTGCAGCCCCGTTCGGGCGCGGGCGTCATCAATGGCCGCCTGTTCAGGCGTCTTCACCGGCTGTTTATTCGGGCCAAATCCCCAGAGGTTCACCAGAGGGCCGACGGTCACATCCATCGCCCCGTTAGTTTTGTAACCCACGCGTATGGATTCAGTCACGATATCGGCCATCGCCTCGCTCACCGGCCACAGAGAGGTACTGGTGGAGAGATTAAAGCGCATCAGCGCCGAGTCATTTTTATAGGTTGAGAGCAGCTGATCGTCGGCGTCCAGCTGCGCCTGAATTTTGCCGTGAAGCTCATCCGTGCGAGTTTTATCGAGGTTCATCACACTGACGCGCCAGAAGGTTCCCATCGTTTTGCCTTCGAGCACCGTCGCGGCGGGTGCGTCGGTTTTCGCCACGGGCGCGGGATCGTCACACGCGGTCAGGAAAAAAAGCATAGCCAGAAAGCTGGCGCGTAAAAAAGTCATGTCCATTCATTATTATCCTCATGCCAGGGCGGCAAGAGTACACCAAAACGGGTGAGTAGTGAGAATCGGGGAAGCACAAAAAAGGGGCCATCAGGCCCCTTACGTCACACGATAAAGCGATTAGAACTGGTAAACCAGGCCCAGCGCTACGATATCGTCAGTACCGATACCCGCCTGACGGGTGAATTCATTTTCATCAACCAGGTTGATTTTGTAATCCACATAGGTGGACATGTTTTTGTTGAAGTAGTAAGTCGCACCAACGTCAACATATTTCAGCAGATCCTGATCGCCGTAACCTTCGATGTCTTTGCCTTTAGACTGCAGGTAGGCCACGGATGGACGCAGACCGAAGTCGAACTGGTACTGAGCAACCACTTCGAAGTTCTGCGCTTTGTTAGCAAAACCGTAAGCGGTAGTCGGGCTGTCGCCATTAGAGGTACCGAAACGGGTTGCGTTGTAGGTCTGGGAGTACTGCGCTGCCAGATAGATGTTGTTGGCATCGTATTTCAGGCCACCAGAATAGACTTCTGCGTTATCGCCATGACCGTAAACGCTTGCACCGTTCTGATCGGCAGTACGTTTGGAGGAGGACATTGCGCCACCTACGCTGAAGCCTTCGCCCAGGTTATAGGTCACGGAAGCACCGTAGCCGTCGCCGTTCTGTTTCAGCAGGCTGCGTCCACCCACGTTTTCACCGCTTACGCTGCCGTTTTTACCCTGATACTGCAGAGCAAAGTTCAGACCATCCACCAGACCAAAGAAGTCCTGGTTACGATAGGTCGCAACGCCGTTTGCACGGGACTGCAGGAAGTTGTCTGCGCCGTAGGTATCGCCACCAAATTCTGGCAGAACGTCAGTCCAGGAGGTTACGTCGTAGATTACGCCGTAGTTACGACCGTAATCGAAAGAACCCGCGTCACCGAATTTCAGACCCGCGAACGCCACACGCGTCCAGGCATCATTTTCGCTTTCGGAGGTGTTGCCCTGGATCTGGTATTCCCACTGGCCGTAGCCGGTCAGCTGATCGTTAACCTGAGTTTCGCCCTTGAATCCGAGACGCATGTAGGTCTGGTCGCCGTCGGCACCCTTGTCGTCAGAGAAATAGTGCAGACCATCAACTTTACCGTACAGATCTAATTTGTTGCCATCTTTGTTATAAATTTCGGCCGCATTTGCTGCGCCTGCCACCAGGAGTGCTGGTACCAGGAGGGACAGTACTTTAACTTTCATTTTATTAACCCTCTGTTATATGCCTTATAATTGCCACTGCTTACTGGTTAACCCTCATTAGCCAGTCGGCAATTTCATTCTCCGCAAAATTACAGAATAATCCAATGCGAATATGATACGAAAACTTTGAAGATGTTTCATTTATCTATCAACATGTTTCAAAATGTAAATATCAAGGAACTTTTACAAAGCACAAATAGCTTAGAAAATTAGCACTTATAATCAAACGAAAAATACACCACATACAAATCAATAGGTTACAATAAAATCCGTTACAGCACTGAATGACAAAACAAGATCGCACCTAATCTCTAAAATAACTCTCGCTATCATCATTAACTTTATTTATTACCGTCATTCAATTTTGAATGTCTGTTTATCCCTAATTGAGCCGAATGCTTCGCATTCGGTTTTTTTTTACCTTTCTTTACGTAACTTCTCATTTTTTGTGCTACCGATCCGAAATTGTAACGACTATTAACTAATTTCTCACCGGCTATCTTTCTCTGGCACGCAAATGATATAGCGCTTAATTTCTTGTTAATTCGTGCTATTTGCTGGCTTAGCGCATTTATTATTTGTACGCGCACGGCGAGTTTGTACACGTTTATTGCTCCATCCACCGCCGATATTGTCCAGTGAAAAAGTCGCCTCTTCCCGGACAGTGGCGCTGGAAATTCAGTTATTACCCTTTATACTGCCCTATCGCCACAGAGCACGACCACAACGGGTTAAAGATATCAATGAGTCAGACTGAAACCACCGCCCCGAGCAAATTCTCCCTCCTTCCCGGGAGCATCACCCGTTTCTTTCTTCTTTTGATCGTTGTGCTGTTAGTGACCATGGGGGTGATGGTACAAAGCGCGGTTAATGCATGGCTGAAGGATAAGAGCTATCAGGTCGTCGATATCACCCACGCCGTCCATAAGCGCATAGATACCTGGCGCTACGCCACATGGCAGATTTACGACAATATCGCGGCCGCGCCTGCCTCCTCGTCCGGAGATGGACTTCAGGAGACGCGGCTTAAGCAGGATGTCTATTACCTCGAAAAACCGCAGCGTAAAACCGAGGCGCTTATTTTTGGCTCTCACGACAGCGCGACGCTTGAGATGACGCAGCGTATTTCGACCTATCTGGATACCCTCTGGGGTGCCGAAACGGTGCCATGGTCGATGTATTATCTGAATGGTCAGGACAACAGCATGATCCTGATCTCTACGCTGCCGTTAAAAGATCTCTCTTCCGGGTTTAAAGAGACCACCGTGGGCAGCATCGTCGATTCCCGCCGGGCAGAGATGCTGCAACAGGCGAATGCGCTTGATGAACGTGAGAGCTTCTCTTCTCTGCGCCGTCTGGCATGGCAAAACGGTCATTATTTTACTCTGCGCACCACGTTCAACCAGCCAGGACATCTGGCGACGGTGGTCGCCTTCGATTTACCGATAAATGATTTAATCCCACCGGACATGCCGCTCGATAGTTTCCGTCTGGAGCCCGACAGCAGCACTCAGAACATGCGTGCGGCATCTGACAAAGAGGCCGCAGAGAGCGTATCGATCTCCTTTAACGGCTCGAAAATCGAAATTGCCTCATCCCTGAACTCGACCGGTATGCGTCTGGTGTGGCAGGTGCCGTTTGGCACGCTGCTGCTGGATACCCTGCAAAATATCCTGCTGCCTCTATTGCTGAATATCGGTCTGCTGGCGCTGGCCCTGTTTGGGTACAGCACCTTCCGTTTCCAGTCGGGGCGTCAAAGCGACGCCTCTGCGGTTCCTGCCGGCACCAGCAATGAGCTGCGCGTATTACGCGCGCTGAATGAAGAGATTGTTTCCGTGCTGCCGCTTGGGGTCTTAGTTCACGACCAGGAAGCGAATCGTACGGTGATGAGCAACAAAATTGCCGACCATCTGCTGCCGCATCTTAACCTGCAGAATATCACCACCATGGCGGATCAGCACCAGGGGGTGATTCAGGCCACCATCAACAATGAACTGTACGAGATCCGCCAGTTCCGCAGCCAGGTGGCTCCACGCACGCAAATCTTCATCATCCGCGATCAGGATCGCGAAGTGCTGGTGAATAAAAAGCTCAAGCAGGCGCAAAGGCTGTATGAGAAAAACCAGCAGGGGCGCGCCGCATTTATGCAGAACATTGGCGATGCCTTCAAGCAGCCGTTAAAAACGCTGGCGACCCAGGCGGCGGCGTTAAATACGTCAGAAAGCCACCAGCTTGCCTGTCAGGCCGACTCGCTGGTCAGAATGGTTGATGAGATCCAGCTGGCGAACATGCTGGAGAATGATTTCTGGAAGGGAACGCCAAGCCTCTTCTCTATTCAGGCTCTGATTGATGAAGTGGTTCCGGAAGTCCTGCCCGTGATTAAGCGCAAAGGGCTGCAGCTGCTGATCAATAACAATCTCCCGGCAAATGACGAACGCCACGGCGATCGTGAAGCGTTGCGCCGCATACTGTTGATGATTATTCAATACGCGGTGACCACCACGCAGATCGGTAAAATCACCCTTGAAGTCAGTACGGAGGAGTCGGCAGAAGACCGCCTGACGTTCCGCATCCTGGACACCGGGGAAGGCGTCACCACGAGTGAAATTGATAATCTGCACTTCCCGTTCCTGAATGACACACAAAGCGATCGCTACGGCAAGGCAAATGCCCTTACCTTCTGGCTATGCGATCAGCTGGCGCGTAAGCTCGGCGGCCATCTCAATATCAAGGCCCGTGAATCCCTCGGCACCCGCTATTCTCTGCACGTGAAAATGGCCGCCAATCCGCAGGAAGAAGATGAAGAACGTCTGCTCGATGATGTCGTGGTGATGGTCGACGTTACGTCGAACGAGATCCGCAATATTGTCGTTCGCCAGTTAGAAAACTGGGGTGCGGCCTGCATCACGCCGGATGAAAGACTTGCAAGTCAAGAATTTGATCTGTTTTTAACTGATAATCCGTCTAATCTTACTGCCTCCGGCTTGCTTTTAAGCGATGATGAGTCAGGCGTGCGGAAAATCGGCCCTGGCCAGCTGCGCGTCAACTTTAATATAAGCAATGCGATGCAGGAAGCTGTACTACAACTAATAGAAGAGCAGCTGGCGCAGGAAGAGATAGCGGAATCCCCGCTTGGCGGTAATGAAAATGCCGAGCTTCACGCCAGCGGATACTATTCACTCTTTGTTGATACAGTACCAGATGATGTTAAGCGGTTGTATACTGAGTCCGCTGCGAATGATTTTGCAGCGCTGGCACAGACAGCACACCGGCTTAAAGGGGTGTTTGCCATGCTTAATCTGGTTCCCGGCAAGCAGTTATGTGAAACGCTGGAACATCTAATTCGTGAGAAAGATGCCTCTGGCATTGAAAAATACATCAGCGACATTGACGCCTACGTCAAAAGCTTGCTGTAGCAAGGTAGCCTTATACATGAACAATATGAACGTAATTATTGCCGATGACCATCCGATTGTACTGTTCGGTATTCGCAAATCACTTGAACAGATCGAGTGGGTGAATGTAGTCGGTGAATTTGAAGACTCTACAGCACTGATCAATAACCTCCCAAAGCTTGATGCACACGTGCTCATTACCGACCTCTCCATGCCTGGAGACAAATACGGTGATGGGATCACGCTCATCAAATATATTAAACGCCACTTCCCGGATATCTCGATCATTGTTCTGACCATGAACAACAACCCGGCGATCCTGAGCGCGGTACTGGATCTGGACATCGAAGGGATTGTGCTGAAACAGGGCGCACCGACCGATCTGCCAAAAGCGCTCGCAGCGCTGCAGAAAGGCAAGAAGTTCACGCCTGAAAGCGTTTCTCGTCTGCTGGAAAAAATCAGCGCGGGTGGCTACGGTGACAAACGCCTGTCTCCGAAAGAGAGTGAAGTTCTGCGCCTGTTCGCAGAAGGCTTCCTGGTGACCGAGATTGCCAAGAAGCTGAACCGCAGTATTAAAACCATCAGCAGCCAGAAGAAATCAGCGATGATGAAGCTGGGCGTGGACAACGATATTGCACTGCTGAACTATCTCTCCTCCGTCACGCTGAGCGCAACGGACAAGGATTGATTCCGACGGGTGTGCGGCCTGATGCCCTCACCCCATCCCTCTTCCCCGGGAGAGGGTAAAAAACATAAAAGGCCCTTGCGGGCCTTTTTTATATTCTGGTTTTTCTCACGCGCTCCGCGTAAATCGACAAGGTCTGCTTAAGCACGTCCAGCGTCACCGGTTTCGACAGACAGCTGTCCATCCCTGACTCCAGACAGCGCTGCTTCTCTTCCGCCAGCGCGTTCGCCGTTACGCCCACCACCGGCAACGTCAGGCCAAGCTGCCGGATGCGCTGCGTCAGACGGTAGCCGTCCATGTTAGGCATGTTGACGTCACTCAGCACGATATCAATATGATTCTTACTCAGCACGTTCAGCGCATCCACGCCGTCATTGGCGGTTTTGCACTGATAGCCCAGCGATCCAAGCTGGTCAGCCAGCAGGCGACGGTTAATTGGATGGTCATCCACCACCAGAATCATCATATCGTCATTCACCGACGCCAGAGACTCCGGTGACGGCAATCCGCCCGCGCCCTCGCTCTCTTCCAGTTCTACTTTGTAGATACGCGCCAGCAGGCTCAACAGCTCGTGCGGGGTTGCGACACTGTGTACCCATTCTCCTGGCGCACGCTCAACCGGGATACCGATGTGGCGACGGCAGAAGAGCACTGACCCTCTCCCCTGCCACGGCAGCTCCAGCATCTCGTCGGCGATCAGCACATCGTCCACGTCCGGCGTTTGACCTTCATAACGGCACACCCTCACGCCGCTGTGGGTAAGCAGCGCCGTCAGATAGTCATTCAGCGAGGCGTTATGCACCGCCAGCCAGCAGCGCTTGTCGCTCAGCCCGTCTACCGTCGCTTTTGCCGGATATTGCGCCGAATAAAGCGGAATGCGGATGGTGAACTGGCTGCCCATGCCGGGCTCGGTATCCACAGAGATATCGCCGTCCATCATGCTGACGAGCTTCTCACAAATCGCCAGCCCCAGTCCGGTTCCCTGGAAGTTACGCTGCACGCCGGTCCCAACCTGGAAGAACGGGTCGAACAGACGAACCACCTCCTTCGCCGGAATGCCGACCCCCGTGTCGCGCACGCGAATGCTCAGGTAATCCCCCGCCCGGCAGACGTGCAACACAATACAGCCGGTATCGGTGAATTTGATGGCGTTGCTGAGCAGGTTGGAGATGACCTGCTGCAGGCGCATCGGATCGCCGTGCAGCGTCAGCGGCACGTCCGGTTCGATAAAGCAGTAGAGCCCCAGCTGTTTACGCACGACCAGCGGCAGATAGTTGGCGCTGATGTGGTTCATCACCTCGCGCGGTGAGAATTCCCGCGGCTCAATTTTCAGCTGCTCAGACTCAATTTTAGAGAAGTCGAGAATATCGCTAATGATTTTCAGCAGCAGGCTGGAGGAGTTGTTCATCGCCGTCACCAGTCTGTCGACTCCTTTCGGCAATTCCTTCGTCTGCAGCAGATCGAGGTTACCGATAATCCCGTACAGCGGCGTGCGCAGCTCGTGGCTTACGGTCGCAAGGAACATGGATTTCGACTGACTCGCCTGCTCTGCGGCCTGCGCCATCTCCTGTAACGACTCTTCCATTTTCACGCGTGCGGAAACATCCACCAGCACGCAAATCGCCACGTTTTCATTGCGATAGCGGGAATGCACGAAGCTGATCTGCAGATTGGTGTGCGTACTGGTCAACACGTCGACGAAGTTAACCTGCTGGCCGCAGATAATTTGCGTCAGCCTCTGCCGGTCTTCATGCGTCAGCATGTTCAGGTAGTTATGCGCCAGTTCATTACTCAGGATGTTGGTTCCGTCCTGGGTACGCAGAATACAGATCCCCACCGGCGCCGAGGCGACAATCTTGCGGTTAAACTGCTCGTGTTCCTCGAGCCGCTGGGCGTCGCTTTCTGCGGGAATAAAGATTTTCCGCTCATACATGCGCGCCAGCGTGAACAGCGCGCCCCCCGCCAGCAGGTTCAGCAGAATCGCATTCATGATAAGAATGCGTATCCGCTCAAGCACCATATCTACCGGCAGCGAATAGACGATACTCAGCGACGAAGGCGGCAGGCTCTTCTTCAGGACCAGCTCGCGGAAACCCGAGGTATAGCCAAACCACGACCGCTCCTGCATCCAGTGCGGTTCGACGTTTAGACGGTTATCGGGCCCGGCAAGGGAGATCAGCTGATGACCATTTTCATCCAGAATGGTCACCCCCATGGGCAGGCTGCCCGGGGTGAAGAAGTTCTCCATGCGAATGGTCTGCTCAATCCCCATCAGCGCCTGCAGGCGATTGCCCAGATAGACCGGCGTCAGGGCGTAAAAATACCCCACGCCCGGGCGCGGGCCCTGGCTAACCCAGAAGATGTTATTCCCGCGCTCGTCCTGCGGCGCATTGCGGTATTTCACAATACGTTCATGCAGGCTTTTCAGCGCATCATCACGCTCAACGGGCACATCGCGCAGGCCAAAGTCAGCCATGCAAAGATTCTCGCTGCCAATCAGGAAGACGCGGTTCAGGTCATAGGCGGCGGAGAAATTGTCGCGCCAGTAGCGCATAAACCACGCAAGGGATTCCAGCGACCCGCGCCAGGTATTGCTCATGGTGGAGCAATCGGAATCCGGGAACAGCGGCTGGAAGTCCGGGACCTCGGTTTTGTCATCACGCCCGCGAAGCGCAAGGATGCCGTTTTCCGCCGTCAGACGATTTTCGGCAATATACTTCAGCTCCTTCATGACGTCAGACGTTCGCTGAATGTAGCGCTGAGCCTGGTCGGAGCTTAAGTTAAACTCCTGGCGGATCTCCGCTTCTTTCTGGTGCAGGGCGTTAACGATGTAAAACACCGAGAACAGGGCCACCAGCAACCAAAGCAGGAGCGCCAGCGCCCGAAACAGATAGCGAGAGACTTTCAGCGTAGTACGAAAGGAGACGAGGTATTTCAAGGGGGCGAGGCTCCGCCGTCGGGGTCAAAAGAATGTGGTTAAGGTAGCGGTAAACGCGCCAGGTCGCAACGTTGACTTATCTGCTAATGCAAAAGAAAAGGGCCGGAATCCGGCCCTTTTTTGCATCAGGAGACATTACTCGTCAGCGTCATCCGCTACGTCATCGTCGGTGTCGGCTTCCGGCGCGATATCATCATCGCCTTCCGCAACGCTGCCGTCGATGGAGTCGAGCTCTTCGTCATCCACCGGCTCGGCAACGCGCTGCAGACCCACCACGTTTTCATCTTCCGCTGTACGGATGAGGATCACGCCCTGGGTGTTACGACCCACCACGCTGATCTCAGACACGCGGGTACGCACCAGCGTACCGGCATCGGTGATCATCATGATCTGGTCCGCATCATCCACCTGCACCGCGCCGACAACGGAACCGTTGCGCTCGGTCACCTTGATGGAGATAACGCCCTGCGTACCGCGAGACTTGGTTGGGTATTCCCCTTCCGCCGTACGTTTACCGTAACCATTCTGCGTCACGGTCAGGATAGCCCCTTCACCGCGCGGAATAATCAGAGAAACAACGCTGTCTTCGCCAGCCAGCTTGATACCACGAACTCCCGTCGCGGTACGGCCCATTGCACGGACGGCGTCTTCTTTGAAGCGCACCACTTTACCGGCCGCAGAGAACAGCATGACTTCATCAGATCCCGAGGTCAGATCCACGCCAATCAGCTCGTCGCCTTCGTTCAGGTTCACGGCGATAATACCGGCAGAACGCGGACGGCTGAATTCGGTCAGCGCGGTTTTCTTCACGGTACCGCTGGCGGTCGCCATAAAGACGTTCACGCCCTCTTCGTACTCGCGTACCGGCAGAATAGCGGTGATACGTTCGTTCGCTTCCAGCGGCAGCAGGTTAACGATTGGACGACCACGCGCGCCACGGCTTGCTTCCGGCAGCTGATAGACTTTCATCCAGTACAGACGACCGCGGCTGGAGAAGCAGAGGATCGTGTCGTGGGTGTTCGCCACCAGCAGGCGGTCAATAAAGTCTTCTTCTTTAATACGTGCTGCAGATTTACCTTTACCGCCACGACGCTGTGCTTCGTAGTCCGTTAACGGCTGATACTTCACGTAGCCCTGGTGAGACAGGGTCACAACAACGTCTTCCTGGTTGATCAGGTCTTCGATGTTGATGTCCGCGCTGTTGGCGGTGATTTCGGTGCGGCGCTCGTCGCCGAACTGATCGCGGACCAGCTCCAGCTCTTCGCGGATCACTTCCATCAGGCGCTCTGCGCTGCCCAGAATGTGCAGCAGCTCAGCAATCTGTTCCAGCAGCTCTTTGTATTCGTCGAGCAGTTTTTCATGCTCAAGGCCGGTCAGTTTCTGCAGACGCAGATCCAGAATCGCCTGGGCCTGCTGTTCAGTCAGGTAGTACTGACCGTCACGTACGCCGAATTCAGGTTCCAGCCACTCAGGACGCGCTGCGTCATCGCCCGCACGTTCCAGCATCGCGGCGACGTTGCCCAGATCCCACGGACGGGAAATCAGCGCAGTTTTCGCTTCTGCCGGGGTTGGCGCACGACGGATCAGTTCGATGATCGGGTCGATGTTGGCCAGCGCAACCGCCAGCGCTTCAAGGATGTGCGCACGATCGCGCGCTTTGCGCAGTTCGAAGATGGTACGACGGGTCACCACTTCACGGCGGTGACGGACGAACGCGCTCAGGATCTCTTTCAGGTTCATGATCTTCGGCTGACCATGGTGCAGCGCAACCATGTTGATACCGAAGGAGACCTGAAGCTGAGTCTGGGAGTACAGGTTGTTCAGGACGACCTCACCCACCGCGTCGCGTTTGATCTCAATCACGATGCGCATACCGTCTTTGTCAGACTCGTCACGCAGCGCGCTGATGCCTTCAACACGTTTTTCTTTTACCAGCTCGGCGATTTTTTCAATCAGACGCGCTTTGTTCACCTGATACGGGATCTCGTGAACAATAATGGTTTCACGGCCGGTTTTAGCATCCGCTTCCACTTCGGCGCGGGCACGGATGTAAATCTTGCCGCGGCCGGTACGGTACGCTTCTTCAATACCGCGACGACCGTTGATGATCGCCGCCGTCGGGAAGTCCGGGCCCGGAATGTGTGTCATCAGCCCTTCAATGCTGATGTCTTCATCGTCGATATAGGCCAGACAGCCGTTGATCACTTCCGTGATGTTGTGCGGCGGAATGTTGGTTGCCATACCGACCGCGATACCGGAAGAACCGTTAACCAACAGGTTCGGGATCTTGGTTGGCATCACATCTGGGATGCGCTCGGTGCCGTCGTAGTTATCGACGAAATCAACGGTCTCTTTTTCCAGGTCGGCCATCAGCTCATGAGCGATTTTCGACATACGGATTTCCGTATAACGCATCGCCGCAGCGGAGTCGCCGTCGACTGAACCAAAGTTACCCTGACCATCTACCAGCATGTAGCGCAAGGAGAATGGCTGCGCCATACGAACGATGGTGTCATAAACGGCGGTATCACCATGCGGGTGATATTTACCGATGACGTCACCGACGACGCGGGCAGATTTTTTATAGGCTTTATTCCAGTCATTGCCCAATACGTTCATGGCGTATAGTACGCGACGGTGTACCGGCTTCAGGCCATCGCGGACGTCCGGCAGCGCGCGGCCAACAATGACCGACATCGCATAGTCCAGATAGGAGCTCTTCAGCTCTTCCTCGATGTTAACCGGTGTAATTTCTCTCGCAAGGTCGCTCATCTAACCGCTATCCCTCTACTGTATCCCGGATTCAAAGGTCGCAAATTATAACACAGCCGAGGTGATTGAGGTAAACCTATACGCTTTATTCACGGGGATTGCCTGATATACTCCTTTGTCTTGCTAAATAAGGAGTAAAAGCGCCCATGAATGCCGAAAAATCCCCGATGGCTCACAACGTTGACCACGAAGAGATTGCCAAATTTGAAGCGGTGGCGTCCCGCTGGTGGGATCTCGAAGGTGAGTTCAAACCGCTGCATCGCATTAATCCGCTGCGTCTGGGCTATATCGCGGAGCGTTCCGGCGGCCTGTTCGGTAAGAAAGTGCTCGACGTCGGCTGCGGCGGCGGCATCCTGGCGGAAAGCATGGCGCGCGAAGGGGCGAACGTCACGGGCCTGGATATGGGCTTTGAACCGCTGCAGGTTGCCCGTCTTCATGCGCTGGAGTCTGGCATACAGGTAGACTACGTGCAGGAAACCGTGGAAGAACACGCGGCAAAACACGCCCATCAGTACGATGTGGTGACCTGCATGGAGATGCTGGAGCACGTACCCGATCCGCAGTCGGTGGTACATGCCTGTGCAAAACTGGTGAAGCCGGGCGGTCAGGTCTTCTTCTCAACCATCAACCGTAACGGTAAAGCGTGGCTGATGGCCGTCGTTGGCGCGGAGTATGTACTGCGCATGGTGCCGAAAGGGACGCACGACGTGAAGAAATTCATCAAGCCTGCAGAGCTGTTAAGCTGGGTTGACCAGACGTGGCTCAAAGAGCAGCACATCACCGGCCTGCACTACAATCCGCTAACCAATAAATTCAAACTCGCACCGGGCGTTGATGTTAACTATATGTTGCACACAACCGCCAAAAACGACTAACGTCATTCGTTATTCTTATAAAGATTGCGCGACATCATGTTGCGCAATTCTGACCTCCCGTTGAAGAAATCAGCACTCGATCAAATTTTGAATTTTTTTTCTTAATTATTGACATGTCTTCCAGGCCTTACGGTACGAGGACTTAGCCTTTTTTACCCTTTCACAACCTCAATTTAACGCCAAAATCAACCCTTGTGCTGAAAAGATTCGATACTAGAATACTCACCATATAGCGTTTTTCTTATCGCAAACCCCCTACATGTAGTATTTATCCACAGAGTTAGTCACAAGACGGATCTGTGGATAAACGGGGGATATTTTTTATTTCACGGACAGGTAAAACCCACATGAATCAGAGTCTGCTGGTGACAAAGCGCGACGGTACTACCGAGCGTATCAATCTGGACAAAATCCATCGAGTTCTCGACTGGGCAGCAGAAGGACTGAACAACGTATCTATCTCCCAGGTTGAACTGCGCTCCCACATTCAGTTCTACGACGGCATCAAAACGTCTGATATCCACGAAACGATCATTAAAGCAGCGGCAGACCTCATCTCCCGCGAAGCACCGGATTATCAGTACCTCGCTGCACGTCTGGCGATTTTCCACCTTCGTAAAAAGGCCTACGGTCAGTTTGAGCCGCCGAAGCTTTACGATCACGTGGTGAAAATGGTTGAGCTGGGCAAATACGACACGCATCTGCTGGAAGACTATACGGAAGAAGAGTTCGAGCAGATGAACGGGTTTATCGATCACTGGCGCGACATGAACTTCTCCTACGCGGCGGTGAAGCAGCTCGAAGGCAAATACCTGGTTCAGAACCGTGTAACCGGTGAGATCTACGAAAGCGCCCAGTTCCTCTACATTCTGGTGGCTGCCTGCCTGTTCTCTAACTACCCGCGTGATACCCGTCTGGATTACGTGAAGCGTTTCTACGATGCGGTCTCCACGTTCAAGATTTCTCTGCCGACGCCGATCATGTCTGGCGTGCGTACCCCAACCCGTCAGTTCAGCTCCTGCGTACTGATCGAGTGTGGTGACAGCCTGGATTCCATCAACGCCACCTCCAGCGCCATCGTGAAATACGTCTCCCAGCGTGCCGGTATCGGCATCAACGCCGGTCGCATCCGTGCGCTGGGCAGCCCGATTCGCGGCGGTGAAGCGTTCCACACCGGCTGTATCCCGTTCTATAAACACTTCCAGACGGCAGTAAAATCCTGCTCTCAGGGCGGCGTGCGCGGCGGTGCTGCGACCCTGTTCTACCCGATGTGGCACCTGGAAGTGGAAAGCCTGCTGGTTCTGAAAAACAACCGTGGCGTGGAAGGCAACCGCGTGCGTCACATGGACTACGGCGTGCAGATCAACAAGCTGATGTACACCCGTCTGCTGAAAGGCGAAGACATCACCCTGTTCAGCCCGTCCGACGTCCCGGGCCTGTATGACGCGTTCTTTGCCGATCAGGACGAGTTCGAGCGTCTGTACACTAAATACGAAAAAGACGACAGCATCCGTAAGCAGCGCGTGAAGGCGGTAGACCTGTTCTCCCTGATGATGCAGGAACGTGCCTCTACCGGCCGTATCTACATCCAGAACGTTGACCACTGCAACACCCACAGCCCGTTCGATCCGGTGGTTGCGCCAGTGCGCCAGTCTAACCTGTGCCTGGAGATCGCCCTGCCGACCAAACCGCTGGAAGACGTGAACGACGAAAACGGCGAAATCGCGCTGTGTACGCTGTCCGCGTTCAACCTGGGCGCGATTAAGAGCCTGGACGAGCTGGAAGAGCTGGCCGTGCTGGCGGTTCGTGCGCTCGACGCCCTTCTGGACTACCAGGATTACCCAATCCCGGCCGCTAAACGCGGTGCGATGGGCCGCCGTACCCTGGGTATCGGCGTGATCAACTTCGCCTACTGGCTGGCGAAAAACGGCAAGCGTTACTCTGACGGCAGCGCCAACAACCTGACGCACCAGACGTTCGAAGCGATTCAGTACTACCTGATGAAAGCGTCCAACGAGCTGGCGAAAGAGCAAGGCGCGTGCCCGTGGTTCAACGAAACCACCTACGCGAAAGGCATTCTGCCAATCGACACCTACAAGAAAGACCTGGATGCGATTGTCAGCGAGCCGCTGCACCTCGACTGGGAAGGCCTGCGCGAGTCCATCAAGACTCACGGCCTGCGTAACTCCACGCTCTCTGCCCTGATGCCGTCTGAGACCTCTTCGCAGATCTCCAATGCCACCAACGGTATTGAGCCGCCGCGCGGCCACGTCAGCATTAAAGCGTCGAAAGACGGCGTGCTGCGTCAGGTGGTACCGGATTACGAGACGCTGGGTGACAACTACGAGCTGCTGTGGGAAATGCCAAACAACGACGGCTACCTGCAGCTGGTGGGTATCATGCAGAAGTTTATCGACCAGTCGATCTCTGCCAATACAAACTATGACCCGACGCGCTTCCCGTCAGGCAAGGTCCCGATGCAGCAGCTGCTGAAAGACCTGCTCACCGCCTACAAATTTGGCGTGAAAACCCTGTACTATCACAACACCCGTGATGGTGCGGAAGACGCGCAGGACGACCTGGTACCGTCAATTCAGGACGATGGCTGCGAAAGCGGCGCATGTAAGATCTAATGAAGGGCGGGGATATCCCCGCCTTTATTTCGTAAGACAGGACACACTCATGGCATATACCACCTTTTCACAGACGAAAAACGACCAGCTCAAAGAGCCGATGTTCTTCGGCCAGCCGGTCAACGTGGCACGCTACGATCAGCAAAAATATGACATCTTCGAAAAGCTGATTGAAAAGCAACTCTCCTTCTTCTGGCGTCCGGAAGAAGTGGACGTATCCCGCGACCGTATTGACTACCAGTCGCTGCCGGATCACGAAAAACATATCTTCATCAGCAACCTGAAGTACCAGACGCTGCTGGACTCCATTCAGGGACGTAGCCCTAACGTGGCGCTGCTGCCGCTGATCTCGATTCCTGAGCTGGAGACCTGGGTGGAAACCTGGGCATTCTCCGAGACCATTCACTCCCGCTCTTACACGCACATTATCCGCAACATCGTGAACGATCCGGCGGTTGTGTTTGACGATATCGTCACCAACGAGCAGATCCAGAAGCGCGCGGAAGGCATTGCTCACTACTACGACGAGCTGATCGAGATGACCAGCTACTGGCACCTGCTGGGCGAAGGCACCCACCACGTGAACGGTAAAACCATCACCGTGAACCTGCGCGCGCTGAAAAAGCAGCTGTACCTGTGCCTGATGAGCGTCAACGCTCTGGAAGCGATCCGCTTCTATGTCAGCTTCGCCTGCTCCTTCGCCTTTGCCGAGCGCAAGCTGATGGAAGGCAACGCCAAAATCATCCGTCTGATTGCCCGTGATGAAGCCCTGCACCTGACCGGCACCCAGCACATGCTGAACCTGCTGCGCAGCGGTACGGACGATCCGGAGATGGCGGAAATCGCTGAAGAGTGCAAGCAGGAGTGCTACGACCTGTTCGTGCTGGCCGCTCAGCAGGAGAAAGAGTGGGCAGACTACCTGTTCCGCGACGGCTCCATGATTGGCCTGAACAAAGACATCCTGTGCCAGTACGTTGAGTACATCACCAACATCCGCATGCAGGCTGTTGGTCTCGACCTTCCGTTCCAGACGCGCTCTAACCCGATTCCGTGGATCAACACCTGGCTGGTGTCCGATAACGTGCAGGTTGCGCCGCAGGAAGTGGAAGTCAGCTCTTATCTGGTCGGTCAGATTGATTCTGAAGTCAACACCGACGACCTGAGCAACTTCCAGCTCTGATGTCACGCGTCACGTTAAGTCTTTCCGGCACTGAGGTACTGTGTCGGGAGGAGCACCCTTCTCTGCTGGTGGCGCTTGAGGCGCATCAGGTAGAAGTAGAGTACCAGTGTCGTTCCGGCTACTGCGGCTCCTGCCGCTGCCGTCTGGTCGCCGGCCAGGTGGACTGGCTGACCGAGCCGCTGGCCTTTATCAACGAAGGGGAAATTTTGCCCTGCTGCTGCCGGGCAAAAGGCGATATAGAGATCGAGATGTAAAAAAGGGCCTTACGGCCCTTTTTTCTATTTTAAGAACGTCACCGCTTTATCCGGGAAATCCGTAAACAGTCCGTCCACGCCCGCCTGCTTATACAACACTTCATAAAGCTGATTCACGTCCGTGGCATATGGCGGCAGCTGGTCTGCACGCACGGTATACGGGTGCACCTGCATCCTGCTGGCGTGCGCCTCTTTCACCATCGCAGTCAGCTTCACGTGACCAGGCGTTGAACCTTCCGCCACCAGCATGTGGTAATCCGGCCCGATGCCGTCGGCGTACTGCGCAATCTGCTTCATCGCGCCCGGCTTAAACATCCAGTCGTAATTGTAATTCACCCACGTTCCGTCCGGCTGCTTCTCCTGGGTTTCATTCCAGTCGGTATAGGCAATCAGCTGCACCAGATTGAGATCCATCCCCATCTTCGGCTCCAGCTCGGTTTTGATGCGCTTCAGCTCGGCGGCATCAAAACACTGCAGGTAAACTTTGTCCTTCTTGCCGGTGTAGCCGTACTGCTTCAGCACCTCGAGCGTCTTCGCGGCAATATCTTTTCCTTCCTGATGGTGGAACCACGGCGCTTTGATTTCCGGGTAGATGCCGATATTTTTACCGGTTGAGTGGTTCAGCCCCTGAACAAACTCAATCTCTTCCTGGAAGGTATGGATCCGGAAGTCAGATTTGCCCATCGGGAAACGTCCCGGATAGACCTGCACCTTCTTGCCGTTTTCAATCTCAAAGCCCTCGGTAAACTTCAGGGAACGGATCTCCGCCAGCGTGAAGTCGATGGCATAGAAGCGGCCATCTTTACGGGCGCGGTCCGGGAAGCGCTCCGCCACGTCCGTCACGCGGTCAAGATAGTGATCATGCAGGACGACCAGCTGGTCGTCCTTCGTCATCACCAGATCCTGCTCCAGGTAATCCGCACCCTGCGCATAGGCCATCGCCTTCGCCGGGAGCGTATGCTCCGGCAGATAGCCGCTGGCGCCGCGGTGGGCAATAACAATTTTATCCGCCGCCAGCGCGGAGCCTGTCATCAGGCCCGCCAGCAGCAGACCGGTTGCAAGTTGGGTTAATTTCATCGCAAAGCTCCTTATTGACGACGCGCCAGCACTTCCGCGTGGTGACGTTTCTCACCGATCATCACAACAATCAGCAGCAGTACCGCCAGCACGCTGCCGCCGATCATCACCATAAAGCCGCCGTCCCAGCCGAAGAAGTCAACGGTGTAGCCCACGATGGCGCTCGCCGCGACCGAACCGCCGAGGTAGCCGAACAGGCCGGTAAAGCCCGCCGCCGTGCCCGCCGCTTTTTTCGGCGCCAACTCCAGGGCATGCAGACCGATCAGCATCACCGGACCGTAAATCAGGAAGCCGATGACGATCATGCAGGCCATATCTACTGATGGGTTGCCCGGCGGGTTGAGCCAGTACACCACGGTAGCAATGGTCACCAGGGTCATAAAGAACACGCCCGTCGCGCCGCGGTTACCTTTAAACACCTTGTCCGACATCCAGCCGCAAAGCAGCGTGCCCGGGATCCCAGCATATTCATACAGGAAATAGGCCCAGGAGGATTTATCCAGCGCGAAGTGCTTCACCTCTTTCAGGTAGGTTGGCGACCAGTCGAGGATGCCGTAGCGCAGCAGGTAAACGAACACGTTCGCGACCGCGATGTACCACAGCAGCTTGTTCGGCAGCACGTACTTCATGAAGATCTGTTTCGCGGTCAGCTCTTCTTCGTGCTCCTTGCTGTAATCATCCGGATAGTCGTTTTTGTACTCTTCAATCGGCGGCAGGCCGCAGGACTGCGGCGTGTCGCGCATCAGGGCGAAGGCAATAATCGCCACCAGAATGGCGCCAAAGGCAGGCATATAAAGCGCCGCATGCCAGTCGTTGAACCAGGCCATCCCCAGCAGGAACAGCAGAGGCGGAATACCGCCGCCCACGTTATGGGCGCAGTTCCACACCGACACGATGCCGCCGCGCTCTTTCTGGGACCACCAGTGCACCATGGTACGCCCGCACGGCGGCCACCCCATCCCCTGGAACCAGCCGCAGAGGAACAGCAGCACGAACATGATGGCAATGCTGGAGGTTGCCCACGGCACAAAGCCCATGAACAGCATGACCGCGGCCGCCAGGATCAGACCGGCGGGCAGGAACACGCGCGGATTCGAGCGATCCGACACGGAACCCATGATGAATTTGGAAAAACCGTAGGCGATGGAGATCCCCGACAGCGCGAACCCCAGATCGCCACGGGAAAAGCCCTGCTCCACCAGATACGGCATGGCGAGTGCGAAGTTTTTACGTACAAGGTAGTACGCCGCGTACCCGAAGAAGATCCCCAGGAAAATTTGCCAACGCAGACGGCGATAGAGCGGATCTATTTCTGCCTCTGGCAGACGCGCCCTGTGCGGCGCAGGTTTGAAGATACTGAGCATAACAGCCTCCGTGGCCTTGAAATGAATGAGCAGGTGGCTCGCACCTGAATTCCAGAGGCGGGGATGTTAAGAAATCACGGTGATTGTTACTGTGAATCAACGCACAGATTGTTACAGAAATATGACAGAATGCGCAAAAAGGCGCATGAAATCACGTTTCACTTTCGAATTCCGCGCGTTTATGTTCGAAATCAAACAAACCACAAAATTAATATGGCTAAATGATAAAAAAACGAACATAGAGGGTAAACAATGACCAGTCACGATCCTCGTTATAGTGATGTGATAATCATTGGTGGTGGCGCGACCGGCGCCGGGATCGCGCGCGATTGCGCCCTTCGCGGCTTAAGCGTCACGCTTCTGGAACGCCATGATATCGCCACGGGCGCAACCGGACGTAACCACGGCCTGCTGCACAGCGGCGCCCGGTATGCGGTCACCGACGCTGAATCCGCGCGCGAATGTATTGCTGAAAACCAGATCCTCAAGCGTATCGCCCGCCACTGCATTGAGCCGACTGACGGCCTGTTTATCACTCTTCCCGAAGATGACCTCACCTTTCAGGACACCTTTATTACCGCCTGCTGTGCAGCGGGCATTCAGGCTGAGGCCATGGATCCGGCTCTGGCGCGGCGGCTGGAACCGTCGGTTAACCCGGCGCTTATCGGCGCGGTCAAAGTGCCTGACGGCACCGTTGACCCCTTCCGCCTGACTGCCGCCAACATGCTGGACGCCCGCGAACATGGCGCTCACATCCTGACCGGACACGAAGTGACCGGGCTTATCCGCGAGGGAAACCGCATCTGCGGCGTACGGATCGTTGATACGCAATATAACGAACACAGCGAGCTGTATGCCGCCGTGGTGGTTAACGCGGCGGGGATATGGGGGCAGCGCATCGCGGAATACGCGGACCTGTCGGTGCGCATGTTCCCGGCGAAAGGCTCGCTGCTGATCCTCGACCACCGCATCAATAACCACGTAATTAACCGCTGCCGCAAACCGTCAGATGCCGATATTCTGGTGCCGGGCGACACCATCTCATTAATCGGTACGACCTCAACCCACGTGGACTATAGCGAGATTGACTACAACCGCGTGACTGCTAAAGAGGTCGACATCCTGCTGCGCGAAGGGGAAAAACTGGCCCCGGTGATGGCGCAGACGCGTATTCTGCGCGCCTACGCAGGCGTGCGTCCGCTGGTCGCCAGCGATAACGATCCGAGCGGGCGTAACGTCAGCCGGGGCATCGTGCTGCTCGATCACGCCGGGCGTGACGGGCTGGACGGGTTTATCACCATCACCGGCGGCAAGCTGATGACCTACCGCCTGATGGCCGAGTGGGCGACCGATGCCGTCTGCCGCAAGCTGGGCAATACCGAACGGTGCGTGACGGCAGAACAACCCCTGCCCGGCTCGCGTCAGTCCAACGAAAAAACGCTGCAAAAAATCATCTCCCTGCCCGCGCCGCTGCGCGGGTCCGCTATTTACCGCCACGGCGACAGAACGCCGCAGTGGCTCGGTGAAGGACGACTGAGCCGCAGCCTGGTGTGCGAGTGCGAAGCCGTCACCGCCGGTGAGGTGCAGTACGCGGTGGAAAATCTGACGGTCAACAGCCTGCTCGATCTTCGCCGCCGCACCCGCGTCGGAATGGGCACCTGTCAGGGCGAGCTGTGCGCCTGTCGTGCCGCCGGTCTGCTGCAGCGTTTTCACACCACCACCGCGACCCAGTCGCTCGATCAGCTCAGCGCGTTTTTAAACGAGCGCTGGAAAGGCATTCAGCCTGTCGCCTGGGGCGATGCCCTGCGCGAAAGCGAATTTACCCGCTGGGTCTACCAGGGGCTTTGCGGTCTTGAGAAGGAGCAACGCGATGAACTTTGATACCGTAATCGTCGGCGGCGGGCTGGCAGGCCTGCTCTGCGGCATCAGGCTCACGAAGCAGGGGCTTCGCTGCGCCATTATCACACGGGGCCAGAGCGCCCTGCACTTCTCGTCGGGCTCGCTGGATCTGGTGGACGAAACGTACCGCGATAAGCTGCCGCCGGAGCACCCCTATCACCTGATTGGCGCGCACAACGTTGACCGCTTTGCGCTGGAAACCGAAGCGCTGCTGGCGGACTGCGGCGCGCGTCTGAAGGGGAGCGCCCGGCTCAATCACCAGCGCGTCACGCCGCTCGGTACCTTACGCTCTGCCTGGCTCAGCCCGGAGGAGGTGCCCGTTGCCCCCTTCAATGCCGCGCGCGTTCGGATCGTGGGTATTAGTGGTTTTCTGGATTTTCAGCCCCATCTCGCGGCGGCGTCGCTCTGCCGCCTTGGCGTTAACGCGGAAACGGCAGAGATAGAGCTACCTGAGCTTGATGTCCTGCGCGATAACCCGAGCGAGTTTCGCGCGGTGAATATCGCCCGATTTCTGGATAACGAGGACAAATGGCCGCTGCTGTATGACGCGCTCAGGCCCCTCAGCGACAGCTGTGACGCCCTGCTGATGCCCGCCTGCTTTGGCTTACGCGACAACCGGCTCTGGCGCTGGCTCTCGGATCGTCTGCCCTGCTCGCTCGGCCTGCTGCCAACGCTGCCTCCGTCCGTACCCGGCATTCGTCTGCATACCCAGCTCCAGCGCCAGTTTGTCGCGCAGGGCGGCGTGTGGATGGCGGGTGATGAGGTGAAAAAAATCACTCTGACCGGCGGCGCGGTGAGCGAAATCTGGACGCGCAACCACGACGATATTCCGCTTCGTGCGCGCTATACGGTGCTGGCAAGCGGCAGCTTCTTCAGCAACGGGCTGCTGAGCAGCCGGGAGGGTATCCGGGAAGCTATTATGGGACTGGATGTTCGCCAGCATGCCTCCCGCGCGGACTGGTATCAAAGTGATTTCTTCTCGCCGCAGCCCTGGCAGCAGTTCGGCGTGATTGTCGATAACCGGTTACACCCGCAGCTTGCCGGTAGACCTGTCAGTAATCTCTTTGCCATCGGCTCGCTGCTGGGCGGGTACGATCCTATTGCTCAGGGGTGCGGTGGCGGCGTCTGCGCCGTCACGGCGCTGTATGTGGCAGAGCAGATTAGCCAGCGCACGGAGGCTGAACAATGAACGATACCCGTTTTGAAAGCTGCATCAAATGCACGGTGTGTACCACCGTCTGCCCGGTCAGCGGCGTGAACCCACGCTATCCCGGACCAAAGCAGGCCGGACCGGACGGCGAGCGTCTGCGCCTGAAGGACGGCAAGCTGTATGATGAAGCGCTGAAATACTGCATCAACTGCAAACGCTGCGAAGTCGCCTGCCCGTCGGATGTGAAAATCGGCGATATTATCCAGCGCGCCCGGGCGCGCTACAGCGCGCAAAAGCCGTCGCTACGGGACGCGATTCTGAGCCACACCGATCTGATGGGCAGCGTCTCTACGCCGTTTGCCCCGCTGGTGAATGCCGCGACCTCTCTCAAACCGGTGCGCCAGCTGCTGGATGCCACGCTGAAGATAGACCATCACCGCAGCCTGCCGAAATATTCTCACGGAACCTTCCGCCGCTGGTATAAATCCGTCGCGGCGAAACAGGCTCAGTACGCCGAGCAGGTGGCCTTTTTCCACGGCTGCTACGTGAACTACAACCACCCGCAGCTGGGTAAAGATCTGCTGAAGGTGCTGAACGCCATGGGAACGGGCGTTCAGCTACTGAATAAAGAGAAGTGCTGCGGCGTACCGCTGATCGCCAACGGGTTTACCGATAAAGCGCGCAGGCAGGCTCAGAGCAATGTCACCTCCCTGCGCGAAGCGATTGTCGATAAAGGTATTCCGGTGCTGGCGACCTCTTCCACCTGTACCTTTACCCTGCGCGATGAGTACCCGCATCTGCTGGACGTAGACAACACCGGACTACGCGAGCACATCGAGCTGGCGACGCGCTTCCTGTGGCGCAAGCTGGACAGCGGACAGACGTTGCCGCTAGGGAAATTACCCCTGAAAGTGGTGTATCACACACCTTGTCATATGGAGAAGATGGGCTGGTCGCTCTATACGCTGGAGCTGCTGCGGTTAATCCCGGGGCTGGAGCTGACGGTGCTGGACTCGCGCTGCTGCGGGATTGCGGGAACCTACGGCTTTAAGCGTGAAAACTACGAAACGTCGCAGGCGATTGGCGCCCCGCTGTTTTGTCAGATTGAGGAGAGCGGCGCGGATATTGTGGTGACGGACTGCGAAACCTGCAAATGGCAGATTGAGATGTCCACCAGCAAGCGCTGCGAACATCCGATTACGCTGCTGGCAAAGGCGCTCGGCTGAACATGGCCGGGGCGAAAGGCCCCGGCACAGGCGTTACTCCACGAACAGCGACTCAACCACGTTAATCCAGCCGTGCTCGCTGGCCACCTCTTTGCCATTCAGCCAGCGGCGCAGCATGTTCAGCGCCATCATGGCGCATACCTCCTGACGCACCGCCAGGCTGTGGCGGGTAATGCTCATTTTCACCCGCAGGGCGTGGGTGCCCTCGGGCGTCGCCAGCGCGAAGTTGAGGTGTTCTTCATCCAGCCCGCCGACGAACAGCGCCAGACCGGCAAAATGCTTCACCCTTCTCTCGGACGCCCAGCGGGCGGTCTGCGCCAGAGTCTCCTGCTGGAACGGCACCACTTCGCTGGCCAGCAGCGGCGCGTTGACGCGCGACAGCTGAAGTGCCAGCAGGCCACCGGTGAACTGCTCGCTTAAGGTCACGCTGAGCTGACGCGCCTGCAGCTGCTTCGCAATCAGCGCGGGCAACCCTTCCGTACCTTCAAAGATCAGGCTTTCGCCAGCCACGCGCTGCACCTCGGGCCACAACGCCAGCATCGCCTCTTTCTGCTCGGCCGGACCTGTCAGCTTAAGTTCAATGATCGGCATGGAGGAGCGATAGCCCATAGACACGCCCGGCGGCAGCAGAAGGTGATCGAGGCTTTGGGCCAGATCGCTTTCCGAGCGGCCAAAGGTGGTCAGACGCAGACACAGCGGCGGTTCCGGCAGGGTAAAACGATCGCGAAGGCGCGGCAGGATCTGCTGCTCGACCATCACTTTAAATTCTGAGGGCACGCCCGGCGTGAAGAACATCAGGCAGCGGTTCAGCTGCATGGCAAATCCGCACGCGGTACCCACCGGGTTATCAACCAGCTCGGCGCTGGCGGGAATTTCAGCCTGTTTGCGATTGCTGGGGGCCATGACGCGGCCACGTTCGGAGAAAAAGCGCTCCATCTGCGAAAGCCACGCCTCGTGCAGCACAAGCCCTTCGCCTTTTGCGGTCGCGGCGGCCAGCGCGCTGAGATCGTCACTGGTAGGGCCGAGCCCACCGTTCACAATCAGCACGTCACAGTGCTCACTGCGTTCACGCAGAATAGAGACCAGTGACTCAAGATTGTCGCCCACCGTATTGCGGCGCGTTAACGGTAATCCTTGCTCAAAGAAAAGATCGGCAAGCCAGGCTGCATTGGTATCAATAATTTGTCCATGCAGCACTTCGTCGCCGGTGGATAACATCTCCACGTTAATCATTATGTTCTCCCGCTTATTTGGTCAAAACACTATAACGCAAACGCGGGGTGGATAAGAGAGAAACTGGCGCGACAGAATGCCGCGCCGGAGTGATTAAAAGCCTGCGCTGACGCCCACGTACGGGCCGTCGGCCAGCGCGTTGTCGCGGTTGCCGTCTTTACCGGCCAGGTTCAGATAACGATAGCCCGCTTCGATGGTAATCGGACGCATGATGGTCCAGCGCGCGCCAGCGTTGGCCTCTTCATAGCTTTCGATACCGCTTGAGAGGGAATCCGGCGAATAGTAGTACTCACCAAACAGGCCGAAGCTGTCGCCAATTTTCCACTGCAGGCCGCCGCCCACTGCCGCCGCGTACCCTTCGTCACCGTCATTTGGGTTGGTATAGATACCTTTACCGCCGACGGTCGCCAGGAACGGGCCAAGAGGAACGTTGAGACCCAGGCCGAGGCTGGCCGCGTCGCCGTCGTCATCGTTATGCGTCCAGCCGCCGGTCATCGCCAGACCGGAAGTCTCGGTCCCCATGCCAAAGCCCAGGTGGGTATAATCCTGACCCGCCGAGCCGTTAATGCTGATGGCGTTAGCCGCCGCAGATACAACCATCAGGCCGAGGCCCAGTAATGCCACTTTTTTCATTGTCGTGATCCCGCACAATTATTATAAAGAAGTCCCAAAACCGCGAGATTTTAACCGGAGTATCCCGGGGATCAAGCACTCTGCGTGCGGCAGAACGGTAGATTGTAACTATTTGAAACGGCTATTATCCCTTCAGCGATGCGTTCACCCACTCCTGCAACGCGCGGCGCGAGACTTTAATGCCGCCATTTTTGAGTTCGGTCGGCAACAGCAGCCAGCGGACGGGTTGCTCAAAACGCGCCACCTTATCCCGCACCCAGTCAGGTAAACAGGTGATATCCGTTCCCGGCTCACACTCCACCACCGCCACCGGACGCTGCCCAAACTCGGCGTCGTCCAGCGGAACAATAAATACCTGGTTAACTTGCGGGTGCGTGGCGATAACGCGTTCCAGCGATTCCGGCTGGATCCCTTCTCCGCCGCTAAAAAAGAGGTTGTCCATGCGGCCCAGGATCGTCAGACGGCCGTTATGCCATTCGCCGCTATCGCGTGTGGCGAACCATCCCTGCGCATTGGTCAGCGGAATCAGTTCGCCATCCCGCCAGTAGCCTGAGGCCATGCTTTGCGCCCTGATCCAGACTTCCCCGTTAACCACCTGAACCTCTCTGCCCGGCAGCGCATAGCCCACGTCCGGCTCGCCGTCCGCCTCTTTCGCGCAGACGGTAGAGGCAAACTCGGTCAGGCCGTAGCCGCAGAAGGTGCGTATATCCTGTTCTCGCGCCTGTTCGGTCAATTCAACAGGGATGGCCGCCCCGCCCAGCAGCACCGCTTTCAGTGCAACATGCTGGTGTGCATTAAGCAGACGCCAGAGTTGGGTTGGCACCAGCGAGGCGTGGGTACAGCCTTGCAACGCCTCCGCCAGCGGCTGTTTCTCGCGCACGGTTAACCGCGCGCCGGCCTGCAGCCAGCGCCATAAAATCCCCTGGCCGGAAACGTGAAACAGCGGCAGCGAAAGCAGCCAGTCGTCGTCTTCACCGTAGGGCATCAGCGACAAAACGCCGCGCGCGCTGGCAAGATGGGCCTCGCAGGTATGGACCGCCGCTTTCGGCAGCCCGGTGGAGCCGGAGGTCAGCGTCATGGACGCCAGCCGCGCCGGTTGCCACGCAGTGCAATACGCATCGGCGGTCTCGCGCATGCTTAGGGCAGGAAGACCGTCGTAGCTGCCATCCAGCACCAGCGCAAAGCGCAGCGTCATCTGCGGGAGCAGCACGTCCAGCAGCGGGCGCGGCAGTTGCGGATTCACGGGAAGAATACGCGCCCCGCACTGGAGCAGCGCCAGCCACGCCAGCAGGGTGTGCGGATGATTATGGGCCAGCAGCAGCACGCCGTCGCCCTCCTCCACGCCCTGACGGTGAAAGCCCGCCGCAAGGCGGTCAATGCGCGCGCACAGCTGTTGCCAGCTGAGCACCTCGTCGTTCAGACTCAGGGCCGGTTTATCGGCAAACTGCGCACACCAGTGCCGCCACGGCCAGTCGGTAAAACTCATTGCAGCGGCTCCAGCGCCGTAACGTCGAGGCACGGCAGCGCGCTGTCCGGCCACGGGCGGAGAAGCTGAGCCTGCATCAGGTTCAGCGTGTCGAGACCAGGGACCGTGTCAGGCGTTAACCAGGAGGCAATGCGCGCCAGCTGGGTTAGCCCAAGGCTGGACTCAATCGACGAGCTGATGACCGCTGTCAGCCCTAAGGCGTGCGCCGCCGCGACCTGCTCGCGCACTTTCGCCAGGCTGCCGGTCAGCGTTGGTTTAATCACCACCGCGCTGACGCCGGGTTCGACGACAAATTCAAAATCGGCCTCGCGCAGGCTTTCATCCCAGGCGATGGCAATCCCCGTTTCGCGGGCAAACGCACGCGAATCCTCCCGCGTCTTGCACGGTTCTTCGAGGAAGGCAATGCGGCTGCGGTACGCCGGATTGACGTACTTCGCAAACTGCTGCGCCTTAAGCGGCGTCCAGGCGCGGTTGGCGTCCAGACGCAGATGAAGGTCGGGGATCGCCTCCAGCAGCAGGTTGGCGACCATGCCGTCGCGAACCGCCTCATAGAGCCCAACTTTGATTTTCGCGACCTTCTCGCCCGGCATAGCGGAGAGCAGCGCGAAGAGTTCGTCCGGATCGCCCGTACAGAGCGGTGCCGCGCGGTAATTCCCCGCTTCCGGCAGGCTGCCGTCCAGCTCCGCGAGCGCGCAGCTGATACCAAAAGCTGCGGAAGGCACATCCGGCAATGCCGGATCCGCGCCCTCACGCCACGCATCTGTCCAGGTCAGCAATACTGACTGCGCGTCTTCCAGCGACTCGAGGCTAAAGCCCGGCAGCGGTGAAATCTCGCCCCAGCCTTCCCGCTCGTCCTGCTGCAGATGCACGAAGAAGCCGTCACGGGTTTTTAACCGCCGTTCACGCAGCACCACGCCCGCGTCCATCGGTATCTGCCAGCGGTAAACCTGCGCGCGACGCATTACGGGTTCCGTTTGTATTTGCTGAAGTCCGGCTGGCGTTTTTCGTTAAACGCGTTGCGCCCTTCCTGACCCTCTTCGGTCATGTAGAACAGCATGGTGGCGTTGCCCGCCAGCTCCTGCAGACCCGCCTGACCGTCACAGTCGGCGTTAAGTGCCGCTTTCAGGCAGCGCAGCGCCATCGGGCTGTTTTGCAGCATTTCACGGCACCAGCGCACGGTCTCTTTTTCGAGATCGGCAAGCGGCACCACGGTGTTCACCAGGCCCATATCCAGCGCTTCCTGCGCGTTGTACTGGCGGCACAGGAACCAGATTTCGCGGGCCTTTTTCTGCCCGACGATGCGCGCCATGTAGGAGGCACCCCAGCCGCCGTCGAAGGATCCCACTTTCGGGCCCGTCTGGCCGAAGATGGCGTTCTCGGCGGCAATAGTCAGGTCACACATCATGTGCAGCACGTGGCCGCCGCCGATGGAGTAGCCCGCCACCATCGCCACCACCGGTTTTGGACAGGTGCGGATCTGACGCTGGAAATCGAGGACGTTCAGGTGGTGCGTACCCGCGTCGTCCTGGTATCCGCCGTAGTCACCGCGCACTTTCTGATCGCCGCCGGAGCAGAACGCTTTATCGCCTTCGCCGGTCAGGACAATCACGCCGATGTTATCGTCGTAGCGCGCATCCGCCAGGGCCTGAATCATCTCTTTCACGGTCAGCGGACGGAAGGCATTACGTACCTGCGGACGGTTAATGGTGATTTTAGCAATGCCGTCGGTGGATTTGTGGTAACGAATGTCGGTGTAGCCTTCGGAGCAGTCTTGCCATTCAACCGGTGCATAGAGCATGTTTTCATCAGGGTAGATCATAGAGTGTCCTTTATGCGAAGACGCAGTATCTGAGCCAGACTCGCGGTAACCGCATCGGGATTTTCCCGGTGGGCGTTGTGTCCGGCGTTGGGAATTGCATGGAGAACAGCGTTCAGCTCGGCGGCCAGGGCCGCAAACTTCTCATCACGTTCGCCAAAGAGATAATCAAAAGTGAAATCGCGTGCGCTAAGCGCGACACGCAAATCGGGCTGCACGGCCAGCGACGTCGCCTCGAGCATCATCGCCAGCGTCGCGCCGCTGTTCTGGCTGCGCAGGGTAATCAGCGCATCGCGCTGGGCGTCCGTAAGGGAGGCGAAAACGGGCTGTTGGTACCAGTCAGCGAACGCTTTCTCCAGCGGTTCGGTACGAAAACGCGTTGCCCAGCGGCGGTCGGATGCCAGCCGCGCATTTCGCGCATCGTCATCCTGCAGGCCCGGATGCCCTCCCTCCACCACCACGCCCTGCAGCCCCTTCGGCTGCTGGCAGGCATGGAACATTGCAATGCGGCCGCCGAGGGAGTACCCGACAAGCCAGAATTTAAGTATGTTGTAACTAAGCAGGGTTCGGGTGAGCAACGCGCTCATCTCGTCAAACCCCTTCACACCCAGATTCCGGGATCCACCGTGCCCCGGCAGATCCAGATATAGCCTGGGATAATCGCTAAGTCCTGCACCGACCCTCTGCCACTCGCGACAGTCACCCGAAAAACCGTGCAAAAAGACCAGCCAGGGATAGCCTGGTTTTCCGGCCTGCAGCACGCCCGAAAGGATCACAGCTGGCTCACCTGCGCCAGCAGGCTTTGCAGGGCCTGCGCACCGTCAGCATCGTTCACCACAAGCTCAATCAGCGTCGCGCCCGGCTGTTTCCATGCGCTGTTTAACGCCGCGTCCAGCTGTTCCCAGCTTTCCGGGCGATGGTATTTCAGGCTAAACATCGCCGCGGCGTGTTCGAACTGCACGTTCTGCGGCATCAGATAGAAACGCTCGCGCTCGCTCTGGGGCGTAGGCAGCAGGGAGAAAATCTGCCCACCGTTGTTGTTGACCACAATCAGCACAAACGGGGCTGACGCCTGACGCAGCAGCGCCAGCGCGTTGAGATCGTAGAGCGCGGAGAGATCGCCCACGATCGCCAGCGTCGATTTCGCGCTGGCGCGCTGCACGCCCGCCGCCGTGGAGATCAGCCCGTCGATGCCGCTGGCGCCACGGTTGCTGTATACCGGGTAGCCCGCGGGCAGCTTCGAAAAAGCATCAATCAGCCGCACGACCAGGCTGTTGCCGACAAACAGCTGCCCCTGCTCGGGCAGGTACTGGCGAATACGGTGCGCCAGCCCGGCTTCGCTAAACGCTTCACAGTGCGCTTTGGTTAGTTCCCACGCCTGGCGCGAAAGGTCCGGAATGGCCACCGCCCAGGGCTTGCGTTTTTCAGCGGGATGGAGCGCCAGCCAGGCGTCGATAGAGCTGACGAGACGACGACCGCGGTGGTGCGCCGGGTCAAGCCGCCCTTCCAGCGCGTCCACCAGCCAGTACTCGTCCGGTGTGCAGGTCGCCTGCCACTGCAGTAACCGTTTGCCGGTCAAGCTCGATCCAAGCTGGACCACAATCTGCGCCTGCGCCAGTTCGGTGACCGCTTTGGCATTACCCAACCAGAGATCGGCGCACGGCAGCGGCTGACCGGTCTGGGAAAGCACGTCGCCTATCAGCGGCCAGCCCAGGGTTTGCGCCCATTCGGCAACCAGCTTGCCTTCAGAGGCGCTCATGCGCCCGGCGATAACCACGCCGCGCTTCTGCCGCCAGAAGAACCAGTCGCGCTGTTTCGCGCTCTCAAGGTGCGTCTGCTCGCGCAGCCACGGTTTTTCACTCTCCCACCAGTCGCCGAGGGTCTGCTGCCAGTCAAGACCCGTGTCGTCCAGCTCACCGTACAGCGGCTCGGCAAACGGGCAGTTGATATGCAACGATCCGCTACGCAACGTCTCCATGGCGTGATCGACGGTGGAGACCAGCCAGCTTGCCGGAATATCCTGGGTGGGACGGGGCAGCGAAATCGTCTGCGAAGGATGCGAAGAAAAGAGTCCCGGCTGGCGAATGGCCTGATTGGCGCCGCAGTCGATAAGCTCAGGGGGACGATCGGCCGTCAGTAAAATCAATTTTTCACCGGTTAACCCGGCTTCAATCAGTGCCGGATAGAGGTTCGCCACGGCGGTACCGGAAGTGACAATCACCGCCACGGGTTCTTTGCTGACCTTCGCCAGACCCAGCGCAAGATGGCCGAGGCCGCGCTCATCAAAGTGGGTGTGGTGAATTAACGCCCGGTTTTCGGCGGCCGCCAGCGTCAGCGGCGTTGAGCGAGAACCCGGTGCAATACACACGTGCCTGACGCCATGGCGCGTCAGGGCTTCAAGGATCACCGCCGCCCAGCGTCGGTTAAAAGAACTTACTGACATGAGATTGTCCGGTATCAAGAATGCGACACAGTATAAATAATAGAAAAAATTGGAATTTTGATATGAATCGGGATTGCGCGAATCTGTATTAATCCCTTAGGAGCAGAGAGCGCAATCCGGCGGCTTTGTTTTCAATCTCCTGCCACTCCTGCTCCGGGTCAGACCCGCTGACGATACCGGCGCCGGCGTAGAGCCGCAGGGAGTCCTCCTGAACGCGCGCGGAGCGCAGCGCCACGCAGAACTCACTCTGCTCGGGGGATAAATACCCGGCCGAACCGGCGTACCATTCGCGGTTAAAGGGTTCAACCTTCTGAATAAACTCGCGCGCAGGCTGTCGGGGTAATCCGGCAACGGCCGCGGTCGGCTGCAACATGAGCAGACACTGCTCGTCATCAGCCTGTTTAAGCTCGGTCCAGATACAGCGGCGCAAATGCTGCACTTTACGCAGGCGTACCACCTGGGGGGGCAGTACCTCGAGCGTCTGCGTGGAGTGCTGAAGACGCTGACAGATATCCTCCACAACCAGCATATTTTCACGCTGGTTTTTATCATCGTTCAGCAGCCACTCGCCGAGACGCTGCGCCTGGCTATCATCGCTATGGCTGGCGACGGTGCCCGCCAGCGCTTCCGTACGCAGCAGCGTGCCGCGCCGCCGCCACAGACGCTCGGGGGTCGAGCCGAGAAACGCGTTGCTGGCGTCGAAAATCATGCAGAAATGGTAGCAATGTAAATTGAGGGCCCGGCTGGCTGCCATCAGCGCGACGGGGTTTACGCGCTGTGTAAAACGAATATCGGTTGCCCGGGCGAGAACCACTTTTTCAAATTCACCGCACGCAATGGTCTCTGTCGCCCTGCGGATAAGCGTCAGCCATTCGGCCTGCTGCGGCAGATGGGTTTCGTGCTCTACCTGAACGGACAGCGGGCGGATAGGCCTTGCAGGACGGAGCTGCTGTAAAAAATCCAGCGCGGCGCGGGCATCTTCCTGAAGAGAATAATTGCTCCACAGCTGCAGGCGCAGCGTGGCGTTGCCGGCGGTACGTCGCCAGAGCAGCCTCGGTAAAAAGAGGCTCCCCTGCTCCGGATTAAAAGCGTTCAGGCCGCAGATACGGGTATCTTGTGCCGCATTTTGCTCGCGCAAAAACTGCGTGGCTAACGCCAGAGAGGAAAATTGGGTAACCGCCCCCAGCGCAGCCAGCTCTTCATCGCCGTTACGCTGTTGCCAGTAAAACTGCGGATAGCACTGCTGAGCTCCAAGCCAGGCGAGAGGGTCGAAGGCGTAGTTTAACGGGAAAGAGACGTCGAAATGACGTAAGCCGGGTGTTGCGGGTAACGCTTGCGAAAGCTGGGTACGCAATTGCTCCAGCGCGAGGAAAATCGAATTCACGCGAACCTCTCCCTGTTAAAACCTCGTATTATACGGGGTACTGACGATAAATAGCAGTACCCACGTATAGGGAGTGGTTAAGCGGTTTAGCGACGGGCCAGCAGCAGCCCCAGCACCAGCCCTACGGCAGCCCCCACGCCAATACCCTGCCACGGTTTTTCATGCACGTAATCATCGGCACGATACACTGCTTTTTTGGCCCGGTAGTAGTAGGTATCAGACGCATGGCTGACGCGGTTTTTCACTTCATGCAGCGCCTGCTCGGCGCGGGCTTTTAGCTCAATATATTTCTGATCGGCAGGGTCGCCCGAGGAACGTAACACCTCTTCCAGCGTTTCGCTCAATAAAGCCAGGTCGTCGTCGATACGGGTATCCCAGGATTGAAATGACATATTTTTCTCCATGTTAGTACACCAGTCCGCTAACTATAGCCAACGACTCGCTATTACGCCTGCTTCGCTTCTCGCGCCATGCCGACGTGGGGAATGCCATCTTCATCGTACACATCGGTGACCGGCACGAAACCAAAGTGGCCGTAGAAGGACTGCAGGTGTGCCTGCGCGCCCAGGTATAACGCCTTGTCAGGCCACTGTTTCCGGCACGCCTCCAGCGTTTTTTCCATCAGCTGATAGCCCAGCTTTTCGCCGCGCGCCTTACCGCTGATGATGACGCGGCCAATGACGACAGGCTCAAAATCGTCTTCGCTTTTCAGAATCCTCGCATACGCCACCAGCTCGTTATTCCGCCAGCCGAGGATATGGCGGTTCTCGCCGACGAGATCGTCGCCGTCGATGTCCTGATACGGGCAGGTCTGTTCAACCACGAACACTTCACAGCGCAGTTTCAGCACGGCGTAAAGTGAATGAACGGTGAGGTCACTATGGTGTAAATCTTGCCACTGGATCATGTCAGTCTCCTTCCTGGGGTTCATCACGTTATACTAAACCCCTCCCCGTTCGGCAAAGGGCTGATTGCGTTATGGAACTGATTTTTCTGGGTACGTCCGCTGGCGTGCCAACCCGCTCACGGAACGTGACGGCGATCCTTCTGGATCTTAAACATCCCACCCGCGGCGGGCTGTGGCTATTTGACTGTGGTGAAGGAACGCAGCATCAGCTGTTACACACCGCTTATCACCCCGGCAAGCTGGATAAAATTTTTATCACCCATCTGCATGGTGACCATCTGTTTGGCCTTCCCGGCCTGCTGTGCAGCCGCTCGATGGCCGGTAACGCCAACTCGCTGACGATTTACGGGCCTGCGGGTATTCGTGAATTTGTTGAAACCACGCTGCGCCTTAGCGGGTCATGGACGGATTATCCGCTGGAGGTCGTTGAAATTAGCGAAGCCCTGGTTTTCGATGACGGCGAATATAAGGTGAGCGCTCAGCCGCTCAATCACCCTGTCGAGTGCTATGGATACCGCATTGAAGCGCATGACAAACCCGGCGCGCTGGACGCCGCCGCGCTGATGGCCGATGGCGTCAAACCCGGACCGCTGTTCCAGCGCCTGAAGCACGGTGAGACCGTCACGCTGGAGGACGGACGCGTCATCAACGGCCAGGATTATCTTGCCGCACCGCAGCCCGGCAAAAAGCTGGCAATATTTGGCGACACGGCCCCGTGCCCGGCAGCGCTTCAGCTTGCCCAGGGCGTGGATGTGATGGTGCATGAAGCAACGCTTGAAACAGCGATGGAAGAAAAAGCCAACGGCCGGGGCCATAGCTCTACGCGTCAGGCGGCGCAGCTTGCCCGTGACGCGGGCGTCGGGAGGCTCATCGTCACCCACGTCAGCTCGCGCTACGACGCGCGGGGCTGTGAAAAGCTGCTGGCAGAGTGTCGCGCGCTGTTCCCGGAATGTGAGCTGGCCGAAGATTTCGCTCAGGTCAGCGTTTAGTCCTTCATTTTTCCCTCAGGATGCCGATAACGATTAAAAGGTCAGCATTTCTCTCGAGGGTAGAATGGATAATTTCCAGAAAGATATTGATGACAGGGCGAATCTGACCCTGTCGAACCGTTTTGAACTGTTGCTGTTCCGTCTTGGCACCTCTCTTAACGAAAATAAATCTGAGCTGTTTGGCATTAACGTCTTTAAGCTGCGTGAAATTGTGCCGATGCCGGAGTTCACGAAACCCGCCGGGATGAAATCACCGCTGATGGGAATGGTGAATATTCGCGATCAGGTGATCCCGGTGATCGACCTCGCCGCCGTGGCGGGCTGTAAGCCCACCACCGGGCTGAATATCCTGCTGATCACCGAATACGCGCGCAGCGTGCAGGCGTTTGCCGTGGAGTCGGTTGAGAACATCATGCGTCTGGACTGGAAGCAGGTGCACGCGGCGGAAACTGCCGTCAGCGGTCGCTACATCACCAGCATTGCGTGTCTTGACGAGAAGAGCGATACCAACGATCTGGCGATGGTGCTGGACGTTGAGCAGATCCTGTATGACATCACTCCGGCCAATCACGATCTGCACGCCACCAATCTGAAGACCACCAAATTCCATATTAAGCCTGGCGCAGTCGCCATCGTCGCAGAAGATTCGAAAGTCGCGCGCTCGATGCTGGAGAAAGGTCTGCAGGCGATGGAGATCCCGGCACAGCTGCATATCACCGGCAAAGAGGCGTGGGAGAAAATTGGGGTTCTGGCCGCACAGGCGCAGGCTGAGGGAGTTCCCATCACCGACAAGATCGCGCTTGTGCTGACCGATCTTGAAATGCCGGAGATGGACGGCTTTACGCTGACGCGCAAAATCAAAACCGACCCGGTATTAAAGGACATTCCGGTGGTGATCCACTCTTCCCTTTCCGGCAACGCCAACGAAGATCATATTCGTAAGGTGAAAGCGGACGGGTATGTGGCGAAGTTTGAGCTAAACGAGCTGTCGTCGGTGATTGAGGAAGTGCTGGACCGCTCGATGAAGAAGATTGACGGGCCGTTGATTAGCCGGAAGCAGCTGGCTTAGTCGGGTGGTGCTACGCTTACCCGACCTACAAAACCCGTAGGCCCTGCAAGCGTAGCGCCGCTGGGCAAACCATAAAAAAACCCGCCGAGGCGGGTTTTTTGTTTTTACATCAGCGGCATCGCTCGCTGCACGATATCAATCAGCGGCTGCGGATAGATACCGAAGATCAGCACCAGCAGCGCCGAGATAAGCACGACGATACCACCGGCGCTGTACTGCCAGTTGGTTGGGGCATCACGGTTGAGCTGCTGAGGCGCACTCAGGTACAGGCTCACGGCCACGCGCAGGTAGTAGTAGAGACCAATCGCGGAACCGATCACCACGCCCGCAGTCAGCCACCACAGGTGCGCCTGCACACCGACGGCCAGCACGTAGAATTTACCGATAAAGCCAAGCGTCATCGGGATACCTGCCAGAGAGAGCATCATCACGGTCATCACCGCAGACAGGATCGGACGGTGCCAGAACAGCCCACGGTAGGAGAACAGTGAATCGGCATCCGGACCACGGTACGGGCTGGACATCAGGCTCACCACGCCGAAGGCGCCGAGACTGCTGAACAGGTAACCGGCCAGATACACGCCCACGGTTTCCATCGACATCTCGCCGCTCTGCAGCGCAATCAGCGCCACCATCAGGTAGCCCAGATGAGAGATAGACGAGTAGCCCAGCAGACGCTTGATGTTGGTCTGGCTCAGCGCCATCAGGTTACCGAAGATGATGGAGACGAACGCGATAATGCCCAGCACCACGCGAACCGCTTCGCTGTCACCTACCGGCGCGTACAGGAACAGACGCATGACCACACCGAAGATAGCGATTTTGCTCGCCGTCGCCAGGAAGGTCGACACCGGAGCCGGAGCGCCCTGGTATACGTCTGGCGTCCACAGGTGGAACGGCACCAGAGAGAGTTTGAAGCCAAGGCCAACAATCATCATGCCCAGACCCGCCAGCAGCAGCGGCTCATGCAGCATGCCGTCGCCGAGGCTCTTGCCGAGCGCCATGAAGGAGAGATTACCGGACTGTGCGTACAGCAGCGCAATACCAAACAGCAGGAACGAGGATGCAGCAGCAGACAGAATAGTGTACTTGATGCTTGCTTCCAGGGAGCGCTTCTGACGGAAGGCGTAACCAATCAGGCCGAACAGCGGCAGAGATATCAGCTCAATGCCGAGGAACAGCGCGGCCAGGTGGTTCGCATTCGCCAGCAGAATGCCGCCCAGCGCGGCAATCAGAACCAGCAGGTAAAACTCTTCTTTATTGTCGTTGTAGCCTTCGAGCCACGGGTACGCAAAGGTACAGGTTGCCAGGCTTGCCAGCAGCACCAGTCCGGTATACAGCATGGCGTAACCGTCAACGCGCATCAGCGGGGTGACGTCCATCGCCCCACCCTGACCAACAAACCAGAGAGAGACTAACGCGGCGTTCAGGCCGATGACCGACAGCGTGGCATTCAGGAAGTGATTGCGTCGCCACGCAATGGAGAGCATCACAACCACCACCGTCAATCCGACGATCAGCAGCGGTAGCAGCGCGATCAGTTGTTGTGGAGTTATTGTCATGGCGAATTACGGCCTTGTAGTAGAAGCAGAATTAACAAACCACTGCTGGATGTTACCCATCGCGCTATGCGAGGTATCCAGAATCGGCTGCGGGAAGAAGCCCAGCAGCACCAGCAGTACGACCAGCAGCAGGATGATGAACAGCTCACGCAGCGACATCCCCGGCAGTTCTTGTGCAGCAATTTCGCTCTTCGCTTTACCGAAGTAAGCGCGGTGCAGCATCGCCAGCGAGTATACGGAAGCGAACACCAGACCAAACGTGGAGATCACGGTAATCACCGGTACCACTTTGAAGCTGCCGAACAGAATCATAAATTCGCCGACGAAGTTACCGGTACCCGGCATCCCCAGGGTAGCCACCGCGAAGAACATGGAAAGCGCTGGCAGCCACTTAATTTTGCTCCACAGACCGCCCATCATACGCATGTCGCGGGTATGCAGACGTTCGTACAGCTGACCGCACAGGATGAAGAGGCCGGCTGCAGACAGACCGTGCGCAATCATCTGGATCACCGCGCCCTGGTACGCCAGCTGGCTGCCGGTGTAGATAGCAATCAGCACGAAGCCCATGTGGGAAACGGAGGTGTAGGCAATCAGTCGCTTGATGTCGTACTGGGTGAAAGCCATCCAGGCACCGTAGAAGATACCGATCACACCAAGCCACATGGCAATCGGTGCGAACTCTGCGGAGGCGTTCGGGAACAGCGGCAGAGCGAAACGCAGCAGGCCGTAGGCCGCCGTTTTCAGCAAGATGCCCGCCAGGTCAACGGAACCCGCCGTTGGTGCCTGAGAGTGCGCGTCTGGCAGCCAGCCGTGCAGCGGAACGACCGGCATTTTCACCGCGAACGCGATGAAGAAGCCCAGCATCAGCAGATATTCCACGCCGTGCGACATTGGGGTCTTCAGCAGGTCTTCGTAGTTGAAGGTCCAGGTGCCGGTCGCATTGTGGTGAACAAACACCAGCGCCAGAATGGCAATCAACATCACCAGACCACTCGCCTGGGTATAGATGAAGAACTTGGTTGCCGCCGTGATACGCGTTTTACCGTCGGACGCCTTGTGGCCCCACAGCGCGATCAGGAAGTACATCGGCACCAGCATCATCTCCCAGAAGAAGAAGAACAGGAACATGTCGATGGCAAGGAACACGCCGATTACGCCGCCCAGGATCCACATCAGGTTCAGGTGGAAGAAGCCCTGGTATTTTTCGATTTCTCGCCAGGAGCAGAGTACCGCCAGAACGCCGAGCAGACCGGTCAGCACCACCATCAGGAGAGACAGACCGTCAATCGCCAGGTGGATCGTAATGCCGAAACGCGGGATCCACGGCAGGATGAACTCAGACTGCCACTGCGGAATGCCCGCAGACTGGGTCAGTGAGTAACCGCCCTGCAACCACAGTTGCAGGCCAAGCGCGAGCGTCAATCCCATGGTGATCAGCGCGATCCAGCGCGGCATCTTCACGCCAAAGCGTTCAGTCTGCCAGCACAGGAAGCCGCCGATGAAGGGAATTAATATTAGCCAGGGTAGTAACATGGCGATTTACATTCCTTTTTAAGGCCCCCAGCAGGGGCCTGATTTTCAACGAATTCGAATAAAATTCACTTAACGATCAACGCAACACCATCAGCAGCGCCAGCACGACAACCGCACCGATGCTCATGGACGCCACATACCAGCGCAGGTAACCGTTCTCGCTGTACAGCAGGCCTTTACCTGCAAAGCGGGAAAGGATCGCCGGGATGTTCATCAAGCTGTTCAGCGGGTCGCGCTTCAGCAGCCACGCGATGCCCAGGAACGGCTTAACGAAGATCATGTCGTACAGCCAGTCGAAGCCCCACGCGTTGTACCACCAGGTGCCCAGCAGGCGGCCCGGCGCACTGTTGGCCACGGCAGTGACCAGCGTACGTTTGCCCAGCCACAGCCATGCTGCGATCAGGATGCCCGCGATAGCGACCACACCGGAGGTGATTTCAAGCGTCAGAACGCGACCGTGCTCAAGCTCGGTGGTGTCCGGCAGTACGCCCTGCAGCGGAGGCACAATCATCGCGCCAACGAAGGTGGACAGTACCAGCAGCACAATCAGCGGCAGGTGATGGGTAATCCCCTTCCCTGCGTGAGCGTGAATTTGTTCTTTACCGTGGAATACGATGAAAATCATACGGAAGGTATACAGGGAGGTCATGAACGCGCCGACCAGACCCGCAACCATCAGATTGATATGACCATTCGCCATGGCACCCGCAAGGATTTCGTCCTTACTGAAGAAGCCCGCGGTGATCAGCGGCAGTGCCGCCAGCGCCGCGCCGCCCACCAGGAAGCAGACATAAACCAGCGGAATGGACTTACGCAGTCCGCCCATCTTGAAGATGTTCTGCTCGTGGTGGCAGGCCAGAATCACGGAACCGGATGAGAGGAACAGCAGCGCTTTAAAGAACGCGTGCGTCATCAGGTGGAAAATGGCCGCGTCCCACGCCTGAACGCCCAGCGCCAGGAACATGTAACCAATCTGGCTCATGGTGGAATACGCGAGAACGCGTTTGATGTCGGTCTGCACCAGCGCGGCAAAGCCTGCCAGCACCAGCGTGACCGCACCGACGATACCCACCAGATGCAGAATTTCCGGGGTCATCAGGAACAGGCCATGGGTACGCGCAATCAGGTAAACACCGGCGGTTACCATGGTCGCAGCGTGGATCAGCGCGGAGACAGGGGTTGGACCCGCCATCGCGTCGGCCAGCCACGTCTGCAACGGCAGCTGCGCGGATTTACCCACGGCACCACCCAGCAGCATCAGCGTTGCCCACCACAGCATGTTGTTGCCTGCCGCGAAGTGCGCCGGCGCTAGTTCCACCATTTCGCGGAAGTTCAGCGTGCCCAGTTCGTTGTAAAGAATGAACAGCGCGAAAGCGAGGAAGACGTCACCCACTCGGGTCACGACGAATGCTTTCATGGCCGCTGCGCCATTCTTCGGATCGGTATAGTAGAAACCGATCAGCAGGTAAGAACACAGACCTACGCCTTCCCAGCCCAGATACATCAGCAGCAGGTTATCGGCCAGCACCAGAACCACCATGCTGGCGATAAACAGGTTGGTGTAGGCGAAGAAGCGGGAGTACCCCTCTTCACCGCGCATATACCAGGAGGCGAACATGTGGATCAGGAAGCCGACGCCGGTGACCACGGAGAGCATGGTCAGCGAGAGGCCGTCCAGCACCAGGTTGAAGCCGATGTTGAAATCACCGACCGACATCCAGGTCCACAGCGGTACGCTGAAAGGCTGACGCCCGTTGTTAAAGAAGTCGATACCCGCATACGCTGTCACCAGCGCGGCCAGGCCAACAGAGCCCATGCCGACGGTCGCAGACAGATTCTCAGACCAGCGGCCGCGAGAAAACGCCAGCAGCACGAAGCCAATCAGCGGAAAAATAATGGTTAAGGCAAGCATGTTCATCCACGCAACTCACTTACTGAATCGATGTTCAGATTCTGGCGGCGACGATGGAGCTGCAGCAACAGCGCCAGGCCAATACTCGCTTCGGCAGCCGCGAGGCTGATGGCGAGAATGTACATCACCTGACCATCGGTCTGGCCCCAGTAGCTTCCGGCGACCACGAAGGCCAGCGCGGAGGCGTTAATCATGATTTCCAGCCCGATCAGCATAAACAGCAGATTGCGGCGGATAACCAGACCGGTCAGACCCAGAACGAATAAAATCGCAGCGAGGATCAGTCCATGTGTTAAGGGGATCATGCGCGCTCCTCCGTTTTTCTTTTCGCGCGGTCGTCAGTGCGGTTGCTCAGCACCTCGCCAGCACGCTCTTCGCGGCCAACGTGGAAAGCAACAACCAGACCTGCCAGCAGCAGCATTGAGGCCAGTTCAACCGCCAGAACGTATGGGCCAAAGAGCGTGATACCTACCTCTTTCGCGCCAATCGGCGTGCCGTCGATGCCCTGATCGTTAACACCCAGAATGGCGTACACGATCACCACCAGCATGATGGCCGACAAAATTGCCGGGCCGATCCACACCTGAGGTTTTAACCACTGACGTTCCTGCTCAATTTCAGAGCCGCCCAGGTTCAGCATCATCACCACAAACACGAAGAGCACCATGATGGCCCCGGCGTAGACGATGATTTCCAGCGCACCGGCGAAGTGCGCGCCCAGTGCGAAGAACACCCCGGAAATGGCCAGCAGCGAGATGATTAAGTACAGCAGCGCATGCACCGGGTTGGTGTGCGTGATCACTCGCAGCGTAGCCAGGATGGCGATAAGGCCACAGATATAAAAAGCGAATTCCATTGCCCTCTCCTTACGGTAACAGGCTCTTGACGTCGATAGGCTTAGCTTCGTTCTCTGCTTCACCCTTATCTTTGCCGTCGATTGCCATACCCGCCATCCGGTAGAAGTTATATTCCGGGTATTTGCCCGGACCGGAAATCAGCAGATCCTCTTTCTCGTACACCAGGTCCTGACGCTTGTACTCACCCAGCTCGAAGTCTGGAGTCAGCTGAATCGCCGTGGTTGGGCACGCTTCTTCACACAGACCGCAGAAAATGCAGCGTGAGAAGTTGATGCGGAAGAACTCAGGGTACCAGCGGCCGTCTACCGTCTCGGCTTTCTGCAGAGAGATACAGCCTACCGGACACGCTACCGCACACAGGTTACAGGCAACGCAGCGCTCGGAACCGTCCGGGTCGCGCGTCAGCACGATACGGCCACGGTAGCGCGGCGGCAGATATACCGGCTCTTCCGGGTACATCCGGGTTTCGCGTTTGGCAAACGCGTGCAGGCCGATCATCCAGATACTGCGTACCTGAGTGCCGAAGCCTACCAGTAATTCTTTTAAGGTCATGGTCTATAGCCCCTTATGGCTGCTGCCAGAGAATGACAGCCGCCGTTACCAACAAGTTGACGAGCGTCAGCGGCAGGCACACTTTCCAGCCGAAGGACATTACCTGGTCATAACGCGGACGCGGTAACGCTGCGCGAATCAAAATGAACATCATCATGAAGAACGCGGTTTTCAGCGCGAACCAGATGAACGGCGGTAAGAACGGGCCATGCCAGCCACCGAAGAACAGCGTTACCATCAACGCGGAAATGGTGACAATACCGATGTACTCGCCCACGAAGAACAGACCGAATTTCATACCGGAATATTCGATGTGGTAACCGTCGGCCAGTTCCTGTTCGGCTTCTGGCTGGTCAAACGGGTGACGGTGACACACTGCAACGCCCGCGATGGCAAAGGTAATAAACCCAAAGAACTGCGGAATAACGTTCCAGATGTCGGCCTGGTTATTGACGATGTCGGTCATGTTGAATGAACCGGCCTGCGCCACCACGCCCATCAGGGAAAGACCCAGGAACACTTCGTAACTCAGGGTCTGCGCGGAAGCACGCATCGCCCCCAGCAGCGAGTATTTGTTGTTACTGGACCAGCCTGCGAACAGGACCGCGTAAACCGCGAGGCCTGCCATCATCAGGAAGAACAGAATGCCGATGTTCAGGTCAGCGACCACCCAGGTCGGGCTGACCGGAACGATAGCAAACGCCAGCAGCAGCGAGGTGAAGGCGATCATCGGTGCCAGAGTAAAGATCACGCGGTCCGAGAAGCGCGGGATCCAGTCCTCTTTAAAGAACATCTTGATCATATCCGCGACCAGCTGGAGTGAACCACCCCAGCCCACGCGGTTCGGTCCGTAACGGTTCTGGAACAGACCGAGCAGACGACGTTCACCAAAGCTCATGAACGCGCCGCAGGTGACCACCACCAGCAGGATAACAATCGCTTTCAGAATGCTCAGCAGGATGTCGATAAGATCCGGCGTTAACCAACTCATGCTTTTGCCTCCTGCAGATTATCAAGACGCGCACCCGCCAGAACCGGCGCGATGCCAGGCATACCCATCGGCAGACCTACCTGCCCTGCTGTCAGACTTTCAGAAATAATCAGCGGCAGGCTGATGGTCTGGCCGTCATAGCTAAAGGCGATGTTTGCACCCGCGTTAACGCCAAGCTTCGCGGCGTCAGCCGGGTTAAGCTTGATGTACGGCTGCGGCATACGGGTCTGGAAGACCGGTGAACGCTGGGACAGCTCGTCGCTACCGAACAGGTGGTAGTACGGGGCAATACGCCAGCTACCGTCCTGCGCCTGGAAACTCGCCGGTACGGTGGTGAAGAAGTCCAGACCGGTTTCGGAGGCTTCAATCAGACGCACGCCCGGATCGCCGTGGCGCAGGGAGCCGCCCACTTCAGCCTGGAACTTGTTCCATGCCTGCGGGGAGTTCCAGCCCGGTGCCCATGCGAAAGGGATTTGCGAACGCGGCGCAGACGGCTGGTTGTTCCCTTCCATCGAGAAGGCGAACATGGTGTCTTTATCCTGCGGCTGGCGCGGTTCGTGCACGCTGATGTTGGCACGCATCGCAGTACGGCCACTGTAACGGTGCGGTTCACGCGCCAGTTTCTGGCCGCGAATGCGGAAGCTTGCTTCAGGCGCGGCATCTTTAATGCCTGCCAGCTGAGGCAGTTTTTCGACTACCGCGTCGATAACGTGGTCGAGCTGCGTCCAGTCCACTTCACGGCTCTGCACGGTGCTGTGCAGGGAGTGCAGCCAGCGCCAGCTTTCCAGCATCACGGTGTTGCTGTCGTAGTACGCCGGGTCATAAACCTGGAAGAAACGCTGTGCGCGGCCTTCGTTGTTGATAACGGTACCGTCGCTTTCTGCGAAGCTTGCCGCAGAGAGCACCAGGTGCGCTTTGTCCATAATCGCGGTGCGCTGATGGTCAATGACCATCACCAGCGGGGCTTTGGAGAGCGCGGCGTCTACGCGAGCGGCAGAAGCATGACGATGCAGGTCGTTTTCCAGCACCACCACGGCGTCAGCGGCACCGGATTCCAGTTCGCTTAGCGCTTTTTCCAGCGAGCCGCCGCCAATCATGCCCAGACCAATGCTGTTCACCGCACGGGCAATCATGGTCACACCGACGTCAGCACCGCGGCCTTTCAGAGCTTTGGCCACGTTGGCTGCTGCCTGAATGATCTCTGCGCTACCGGCGTTGGTACCGGAAATAATCAGCGGTTTCTTCGCACCGGCCAGGGCCTGAACAATCACGTCGACCTTGTTTTGCAGGTCGCGATCCAGCTCAACGGCCGGTGAGTTGTTGTCCAGCGCGTGGGCAATGGCAAAGCCAAGACGCGCCTGATCTTCAACCGGTGCGCAGTAGGTCCACGCCGCAATATCGTCCAGACGGGTGTTGTCGACGTTGGTCACAAACAGAGGATGCTTCGCGCGCTGGCCGATGTTCAGGATCGCCGCAATCTGCCAGTCAGCCACTTTCTGCGCCGCTGCCATTTCACGTGCTTTACCCTTCACCGCCTGGCGAACCGCCAGAGCCGCGCGTGCGCCGGTCTGCGTCAGGTCTTCACCCAGCACCAGGACCGCATCATAGGATTCGATTTCGCGCAGCGCAGGGGTATGGATACCGCCTTCACGCAGCACTTTCAGTACCAGCTGCAGACGTTCCTGCTCGCCCTGGGCGATACCGGTATAGAAGTTTTCCGCCCCAACCAGCTCGCGCAGGGCGAAGTTGCTTTCGATGCTGGCGCGCGGAGAGCCGATACCGATCACTTTCTTCGACTGGCGCAGAATGTCTGCCGCGCCCTGCATCGCCTGTTCAGCGTTCAGGGTAATGAAGTCGTCGCCACGGCGTTGAACCGGCTGACGCGGACGGTCCTTCAGGTTCACATAGCCATAGCCGAAACGACCGCGGTCGCACAGGAAGTAGTGGTTAACGGTACCGTTGTAACGGTTTTCGATACGACGCAGTTCGCCGTAGCGCTCACCAGGGCTGGTGTTGCAGCCGAGGGAACACTGCTGGCAGATGCTTGGCGCAAACTGCATGTCCCATTTACGGTTGTAACGCTCGGAGTGGGTTTTATCCGTGAAGACGCCGGTCGGGCAGATTTCTACCAGGTTACCGGAGAATTCGCTTTCCAGTACGCCGTCTTCTGGACGACCGAAGTAGACGTTGTCATGTGCGCCATACACGCCCAGATCCTGACCGTCTGCATAGTCTTTGTAGTAACGCACGCAGCGGTAGCAGGCAATGCAGCGGTTCATTTCGTGAGAGATGAACGGCCCCAGATCCTGATTACGGTGGGTACGCTTGGTAAAGCGATAGCGACGGAAGCTGTGACCGGTCATCACGGTCATATCCTGAAGGTGGCAGTTACCGCCCTCTTCACAGACCGGACAGTCGTGCGGGTGGTTGGTCATCAACCATTCCACAACGCTTTCACGGAACTGTTTCGCTTCTTCGTCATCAATCGAAATAAAGGTGCCTTCGGTGGCTGGCGTCATACAGGACATCACCAGGCGACCACGCGTGTCTTCCGCGTTTTGATATTGCTTCACCGCACACTGGCGGCAAGCACCGACGCTGCCCAGCGCCGGATGCCAGCAAAAGTACGGAATATCGAGGCCAAGAGACAGACAAGCTTCCAGCAGGTTGTCCGCCCCGTTGACTTCGTATTCTTTGCCGTCTACATGAATCGTAGCCATTAGCATGCTTCCAGTTGGCTCGGTCGAAACCGAGCGTTAATCAAAATTCTTGTCGTTACCAGCGCGCTTTAAGCAGGTTCGGCTGAATCCCATTGATGGCATGGGTATTGCTGAACGGCTGCTTGATGCCTGCTTCGAACTCGTCGCGGAAATATTTGATCGCGCTCTGCAGAGGTTCGACGGCACCCGGTGCGTGGGCACAGAAGGTTTTACCCGGGCCTAAGAATCGACACAGTTGCTCAAGCGTCTCGATATCGCCAGGCTGGCCTTCGCCACGTTCGATTGCACGCAGGATCTTCACGCTCCACGGCAGACCATCACGGCACGGTGTACACCAGCCGCAGGACTCACGGGCGAAGAACTCTTCCAGGTTACGCACCAGCGAGACCATGCCGATCTCGTGGTCGACGGCCATCGCCAGCGCCGTACCCAGACGGCTGCCTGCTTTACCAATGCTTTCGAACTCCATCGGCAGGTCAAGGTGGGCTTCGGTCAGGAAGTCTGTCCCTGCCCCACCCGGCTGCCAGGCTTTAAATTTCAGACCATCGCGCATGCCGCCGGCGTAGTCTTCAAGAATTTCGCGCGCGGTGGTACCGAACGGCAGTTCCCAGACGCCAGGATTTTTCACGCGACCGGAGAAGCCCATCAGCTTGGTACCGGCATCTTTGCTTGAGGAGATGCCCTGATACCACTCCACGCCGTTGGCGAGGATAGCCGGAACGTTACACAGGGTTTCGACGTTGTTTACGCAGGTCGGTTTCCCCCACACGCCGGAGCTTGCCGGGAACGGTGGCTTGGAACGCGGGTTCGCGCGGCGGCCTTCCAGAGAGTTAATCAGCGCGGTTTCTTCACCGCAGATATAACGCCCGGCACCGGTGTGCACGAACAGTTCGAAGTCAAACCCGGTGCCCAGGATGTTTTTACCCAACAGGCCCGCTTCGGTGGCTTCGGCAATCGCGCGACGCAGGTTTTCCGCCGCTTCAATGTACTCACCGCGCAGGAAGATATAGCCACGGTACGCTTTCAGCGCGAACGCGGAAATCAGCATGCCTTCCACCAGCAGGTGCGGCAGCTGTTCCATCAGCAGGCGGTCTTTATAGGTGCCCGGCTCCATTTCATCGGCGTTACACAGCAGGTAACGGATGTTCATGGATTCATCTTTTGGCATCAGGCTCCACTTCAGACCGGTGGAGAAGCCCGCGCCGCCGCGGCCTTTCAGGCCAGACTCTTTTACCGCGTTAACGATGTCGTCCGGCGCCATGCCGCCAAGGGCTTTACGCGCACCGGCATAGCCGTTTTTGCTCTGATATTCGTCGAGCCATACCGGCTGTTTGTCATCACGCAGACGCCAGGTCAGCGGATGCGTCTCAGCAGTACGAATTACAGTTTTCATTTGTACTGCTCCAGCAGGTCAGGAATCGCTTCCGGCGTCAGATGGCTGTGAGTGTCCTCATCAATCATCATGGTCGGCCCCTTGTCGCAGTTACCCAGGCAGCAGGTTGGCAGCAGAGTAAAGCGTCCATCGAACGTGGTCTGGCCCGGCTTGATATTGAGCTTCTTCTCAATCGCAGCCTGGATGCCCTGATAACCGGTGATATGGCAGACAACGCTGTCACAGTAGCGGATCACATGGCGGCCAACCGGCTGACGGAAGATCTGGCTGTAGAACGTGGCTACGCCTTCTACGTCGCTTGCCGGAATACCCAGCACTTTCGCGATCTCATAGATCGCCCCGTCCGGCACCCAACCACGCTGTTTCTGTACGATTTTCAGCGCTTCAATGGACGCCGCACGCGGGTCTTCGTAGTGGTGCATCTCGTGCTCAATGGCGGCACGTTCTGCTTCACTCAGCTCAAAAGCCTCGGTTTGTGGTTGTTGATTCTCGTGCATAATTAGCGGTCCACATCTGACATAACAAAATCGATACTACCCAGATACACAATCAGGTCAGAGACCAGACTGCCGCGGATGGCGGACGGAATCTGCTGCAGGTGCGCAAAGCTCGGCGTACGCACGCGGGTACGGTAGCTCATGGTGCTGCCGTCACTGGTCAGGTAGTAACTGTTAATACCCTTGGTCGCTTCAATCATCTGGAAGGATTCTTGCGCCGGCATGACCGGACCCCAGGAAACCTGCAGGAAGTGGGTGATCAGGGTTTCGATATGTTGCAGCGTGCGCTCTTTCGGCGGCGGCGTCGTCAGCGGGTGATCCGCCTTGAACGGGCCTTCCGGCATGTTGTTGAGGCACTGCTCAAGGATGCGCAGACTCTGGCGCAGTTCTTCCACTTTAAGCATCACGCGGGTGTAGCAGTCGGAAACACCGCCGCCCACCGGGACTTCAAAGTCGAAGTTCTCGTAGCCAGAGTAAGGACGGGCTTTACGCACGTCGAAATCAATACCGGTCGCACGCAGACCTGCACCTGTTGTCCCCCACTCCAGCGCTTCTTTCGCGCCGTAGGCAGCAACGCCCTGGGAACGGCCTTTCAGGATGGTGTTACGCAGCGCGGCTTTCTCGTAAGACGCCAGACGTTTTGGCATCCAGTCGAGGAATTCACGCAGCAAACGGTCCCAGCCGCGCGGCAGATCGTGCGCCACACCGCCGATGCGGAACCAGGCCGGGTGCATACGGAAACCGGTAATCGCTTCCACCAGATCGTAGATTTTCTGACGGTCGGTAAAGGCGAAGAACACCGGGGTCATCGCGCCGACGTCCTGAATGAACGTGGAGATGTACAGCAGGTGGCTGTTGATACGGAACAGTTCTGACAGCATGACGCGAATCACGTTAACGCGATCCGGCGTAACGATACCCGCCAGTTTCTCAACGGCCAGCACGTATGGCATCTCGTTGACGCAGCCGCCGAGGTACTCGATACGGTCCGTATACGGAATGTAGCTATGCCAGGACTGACGCTCGCCCATCTTCTCAGCACCACGGTGGTGGTAGCCAATGTCAGGCACGCAGTCGACAATCTCTTCGCCATCGAGCTGAAGAATAATACGGAATGCACCGTGCGCAGACGGGTGGTTCGGACCGAGGTTAAGGAACATGAAGTCCTCGTTGTCGGTACCGCGCTTCATGCCCCAGTCTTCCGGTTTGAAGGTCAGCGCTTCCATTTCCAGATCCTGTTTGGCTTTGGTCAGCTCAAACGGATCGAATTCGGTTGCACGTGCCGGGTAGTCTTTACGCAGCGGGTGGCCGGTCCAGGTCTGCGGCATCATGATGCGCGTCAGGTGCGGGTGGCCGTCGAAGGTCATGCCGAACATTTCCCAGGTTTCACGCTCATACCAGTTGGCGTTCGGGAAAAGTTTGGTGATTGTCGGCAGATGCATGTCGTTTTCAGACAATGCCACCTTGAGCATGATATCCGTATTACGGTCTATTGAGATCAGGTGGTAGAAAACGGAAAAGTCCGCAGCAGGGAGCCCCTGGCGGTGGGTACGCAGACGTTCATCCATGCCGTGTAAGTCAAACAGCATGACGTACGGTTTTGGCAATTTCTTGAGGAAATCGACAACTTCCAGCAATTGCTCACGCTTCACCCAAACAACGGGTACCCCGGTGCGGGTAGCCTGAACAGTAAAGGCATCCGGCCCAAAACGGTTGCGCAGTTCGCCAATGACTGGGTCATCCAGATGATCCCGGGTCTGCCAGGCGGCTTCTTGCGCGGTTAAGTCGGTCATATTGTTCACCATTGCAAATGGTCCGTGGTGACTGTTGAGCCTGGCTTCGCGCTATTTGAGTAGTGATATGCGAAGGTGTTCTCCAGGCCTACAGGCGCAATTTAAATTTCGTCAGGCGTACGCAGATTGGTGACGGCAATACGTTCACCACGTTTACGCTCGCGCTCAGACTGCATGTTCGCGCGATACACACCCTGATCGCCAACAACCCACGACAGTGGGCGACGTTCTTTACCAATAGATTCCTGCAGCAGCATCAATGCCTGCATGTAGGCTTCCGGACGTGGCGGGCAACCCGGGATGTACACATCCACTGGGATAAATTTATCTACGCCCTGTACGACGGAATAGATGTCGTACATACCGCCAGAGTTAGCACATGCCCCCATGGAGATAACCCATTTAGGCTCCAGCATCTGGTCATAAAGACGCTGAATAACAGGTGCCATTTTGGTAAAGCACGTACCGGCTACCACCATCAGGTCAGCCTGACGTGGGGAAGCACGCAGTACCTCTGCCCCAAAACGCGCAACGTCATGCACCGCAGTGAATGACGTCACCATTTCAACGTAGCAGCAAGAAAGGCCAAAGTTGTAAGGCCAGATGGAGTTCTTACGACCCCAGTTGACCATATCGTGCATGGCATGTTCGAGTTTGCCCATGTACACGCTTTTATTGACTTCTTGCTCCAGGGGGTCGGTTACGATCTCCTGTTTTTGCAGGGGGTAACGGTCATTCTCACCGTTAGGATCTATGCGGGTGAGCGTATAATCCATCTTATTGCCTCGCTGTTACTGCTGACGATTAGAGATACTGTTTTCCGGGTTGATGTGTTCACGACGTGAACGCGCAGGCGTCCAGTCAAGCGCGCCAATACGCACCAGATAAACCAGACCGGCCAGTAGCACTAAAATGAAAATTGCGGCCTCGACAAAGCCCACCCAACCACTTTCGCGGATGGACGTTGACCATGCGAAAAGGTAAAGCGCTTCCACGTCGAAGATGACGAAGAACATGGCTACCAGATAGAACTTGGCAGACAGGCGTAAGCGAGCGGAACCTACTGAATCAATACCTGATTCGAAAGGTGTGTTTTTGTGCCTTGCACGGGCGCGACCGCCCAGGAACCAGCCGCCGACTAGCATCAGGCAGCACAGGCCAATGGCTACAATAAGAAAGATTGCGAATGCCCAGTGATGAGCGATGACTTCTGTGGATGTTGACATACTCATTGCTTACTCATCAAAAGTGATACCAACGACACTGCTCTTGCTGGCAGATGGGCATCACATCGATTCATGGGGAGGAACAAATAACCTTACACTAACTGTCAGAAATGAGACGTAGACAGCAAAATGATGGGGTTTTTTACTCCTTTCTATAACCTATTGTCAACTTTAACAAAGGTTTCTTCACATTAAATTACATCGAGCGATTCTCATTAACATTTGGTGCCCTTTAACCCTGGTGGGTGCATGACTTTCCGTCAAATGTATGTTGTTGAATCGTGTCCGTTTCGGAAGTAAAAAAAATAACCCTCCTATTTTGACAGGATTTGCCAACGATTCCTCCCCCCAAATAGGAGTATTTTCTTGATCTGTGACACGCTTTTGTTAATTCAACCAGGAAAACGGCAACATATTTCCTGTTTTTTTAACATGAGAGGGATATGGATGAAGTTAGAACGGAAAACGGACAATATGTAAGCAAAATCATTTAGCTTATTGATAAATATAGAGTATCCTGAAAATCCATATGCTATAAGCGGATATTATTGCTAAAAAAAAGCCACTGCATGCGAAAATCACACGAGTGGCCTTTTTTTACACTTACATTTTGTTACCAGAATTTTGAGCAGGCGATCACTCAAAATCCCCTTCAACGATCAGGGAATCATCCCCCCCTTCGGAGGTAACGCGCTCGAACTGCCACGGGTTATGGTAGTTTTCCATCGCGTCGAACACCACCTTTGCCAGCTCGTTATGGCTGGACGAATTGTGGCAGAGCAGATATTCCGTATCCGGCAGCGCAGGCAGGCCATCGGATTTTCCCAGAACGCGCAGATCGGGGCTCATCATCTCTACCGGACGCGCCGTTACACCCAGACCGGCCTTCACGGCTGCACGGACCGCTGGCAACGTGGAAGCCACATACGCCAGACGCCACGGAATGTTGGCCTCATTCAGCGCCGTGAGCACCATATCACGGAACGGGCTCGGGTCATCCAGTAAGACCAGTGGCACCGGTTCCCCTTTTTGCAGCACGTATTCGGCTGCGCAATACCAGTGCGTAGGCGATGTACGCAGCGTCAGGCAATCAAACTGCCCGGGACGATGCGTAGTCACCACCAGGTCGACTTTATTCTCATTTAACATCTCAACCATAAAAGCATTACGCTTTACGCTAACGTCCAGTGCAAGCTTCGGATAAACCGAACTGATACGATTGAGAAGAAACGGCAATATTGTATCCGCTGACTCATCAGATGCGCCTAACGTTAGCACCCCTTGTAGGTTGCTAAACATTAATGACATACATGCTTCATCATTAAAGCGAAGAATTTTCCTGGCATAACCCAGAAGCTGAATACCGTGTTCCGTTAAGAGCTTATTACGCCCATGACGCGCAAAAAGCTCTTTACCAACCAGTTGCTCCAGCCGCTGCATTTGCTGGCTGACGGCGGACTGAGTTCGGCAAACGGCGGCAGCAGCTGCTGCAAAAGTGTTGAGATCGGCGACCGCAACAAACGTTCTCAGCAGATCGAGGTCGAGATTCATTATCGGACGATTTGCATTTATCATATCTATTCACTTTCAGGTTGCTCGTGCGGAGCTGCCCGGGTTGAAGCTGTGTGTAACAGTTAAGCAATTCCCTCTGAAGGTTTTCCCTCGCATCCCGGCCCGGCAGACTGCCTGACAGATAGTTATTGTGCTGCTTTATATCAACAGTCAGAAAGCACGTTTCATGACGTTATTTTTATTCTCTTAAACGTTCAGGATATTTAGATGTTCGCAGGTTTATGTAAATTACATTAAAGGTATAACACCTTTTCTGCCATCTTTATCGCAGCGCTGTCAACGTAGCAGGAGATGTTCGACACATTCCAGCCAGAGATAACTCCAACAATAACAATCAATTAATTCGGAAAATCAGTTACAGATATACAAAAACCGTGTATCTGCCCCCTGCTTTCCTGTAAGACATCTTAACCCAAATCCACTTTATTTATAAGTCTTATTGCAATATTGAGGATTAAAGAAGAATGTTAAGCTTCTAAACTAATTTTATTAAAATTAACTAAAGTTGCATTTTATAGGTTAATAATAAATAAATTTTAATTTAGATTAAGACCATTCATTAATGGCACTTAACATTAATTTCACATGAGTAACTTTTAGCCACATTATGCTTTTACAGGAACATTCCTCAAGCACTCAGGATTTACGAAAAGTCACTCAGGGTGATTGCTACCGTCGTCCGGCTCACCACTTATTTTATTCAGCACAATATACAGTATTTTGACAAATTAATAGCACATTCGCCCCATCCTGGTACCGTAAGTGCAACTTTAAGCCAGTATAAAAGCGAATGTGCAGCGAAAAAGATTTATCAATTTTTTGCTGCCGGCACAAAATCTTCTACTGCACACCCTTCAAAACGAAGCGAGGGGGGAGTACATTATTCCGTGCTGACTTCCACGGCAGGGAGTGGCAATAATAGCGAAAAGGTTAAAGGTTCATGTCCCCTATCGAAAAATCCAGCAAGCTAGATAACGTCTGTTATGACATCCGCGGCCCGGTTCTGAAAGAGGCAAAACGCCTTGAAGAGGAAGGCAATAAGGTTCTTAAACTCAACATTGGTAACCCTGCGCCATTTGGTTTTGAAGCGCCGGATGAAATTCTGGTTGATGTGATCCGCAACCTTCCTACTGCACAAGGCTATTGCGATTCAAAAGGACTTTACTCCGCACGTAAAGCTATCATGCAACACTACCAGGCACGCGGCATGCGTGATGTTACCGTTGAAGATATTTATATTGGCAACGGCGTCTCCGAACTGATCGTGCAGGCGATGCAGGCGCTGCTGAACAGCGGTGACGAAATGCTGGTTCCCGCACCGGACTATCCGCTGTGGACGGCTGCAGTATCCTTGTCCAGCGGTAAGGCCGTGCACTATCTTTGCGACGAGTCCTCCGACTGGTTCCCGGACCTCGATGATATTCGCGCAAAAATCACGCCCCGCACGCGCGGCATCGTGATCATTAACCCGAACAATCCAACGGGTGCGGTATACTCAAAAGAGCTGCTGATGGAGATCGTCGAGCTCGCCCGCCAGCACAACCTGATCATCTTTGCCGACGAAATTTACGACAAGATCCTGTACGACGCGGCACAGCACCACTCAATCGCAGCGCTGGCCCCGGATCTGCTGACCGTCACCTTTAACGGCCTGTCTAAAACCTACCGCGTGGCCGGTTTCCGTCAGGGCTGGATGGTATTAAACGGTCCGAAAAAGCACGCCAAAGGCTATATTGAAGGGCTGGAGATGCTGGCCTCCATGCGTTTATGTGCCAACGTTCCGGCGCAGCACGCAATCCAGACGGCGCTGGGTGGTTATCAGAGCATTAGCGAGTTCATCGTGCCCGGTGGACGCCTGTACGAACAGCGTAACCGCGCGTGGGAGCTGATCAACGATATTCCGGGGGTTTCCTGCGTGAAGCCGAATGGGGCGCTCTATATGTTCCCGAAAATTGACGCGAAGCGCTTCAATATTCACGATGATCAGAAAATGGTGCTTGATTTCCTGCTGCAGGAAAAAGTGCTGCTGGTCCAGGGCACGGCGTTTAACTGGCCGTGGCCGGATCATGTGCGCATCGTGACGCTGCCGCGCGAAGATGACCTCGAAATGGCCATCAGCCGCTTTGGTCGCTTCCTCTCTGGATACCATCAGTAATCTTAAAATCAGGCTACTTCGGTAGCCTGATTTGCATCTTCCCTCCCCTCCCCGCACAATGAACGCCTGTCGCAGTGAAGACAAAAGGTATCCTATGAGTCAGAGTCATTTCTTTGCCCACCTCTCCCGCCTGAAACTCATCAACCGCTGGCCGCTGATGCGCAACGTGCGCACAGAGAACGTGTCAGAGCACAGCCTGCAGGTTGCCATGGTCGCTCACGCGCTGGCCGCCATTAAAAACCGCAAATTCAACGGTCAGGTCAATGCAGAGCGCATCGCCCTGCTGGCGATGTACCACGATGCGTCAGAAGTGCTGACCGGCGACCTGCCTACGCCGGTGAAATATTTCAACTCGCAAATTGCGCAGGAATATAAGGCCATCGAGAAGATTGCCCAGCAGAAGCTGATCGACATGGTGCCGGATGAGTTGCGCGACATCTTTGAGCCGCTCATCGATGAGCATCAGTACACGGAAGATGAAAAGTCGCTGGTCAAACAGGCCGACGCGCTCTGCGCCTATCTGAAGTGTCTCGAAGAGTTGTCCGCAGGGAATAACGAATTTTTACTGGCAAAAACGCGCCTGGAAAAAACGCTGGAATCCCGCCGCAGCGAAGAGATGGATTATTTTATGCAGGTGTTTGTACCGAGCTTCCATCTGTCTCTGGATGAGATCAGCCAGGATTCACCGTTGTAATTTTTCGCCGGGTGGCGGCTTCGCCTTACCCGGCCTACGTTTCTGCGCTCACGCTTAAAACGGGAACAGGACCGGTATCAATACCACGCACACCACCATCACCAGCACGGTGAACGGCACGCCCAGCTTCACGAAATCGCTGAACTTATAGTTCCCGGGCCCGAGCACCAGCGTGTTCACCGGTGAAGAGACCGGCGTCATAAATGCCGCGGAAGCGGCCATCGCCACCATCATCGCAAACGGGTACGGCGATACGCCCATGGACTTTGCCATCGCCAGCGCGATAGGCGCCATCAGTACCGCCGTCGCGGTGTTGGAGATAAACAGACCGATGGTGGCGCACATGATAAACAGGCAGACCATCATCATGTACGGCCCATACCCGCCGCCGACGTCCATTAAGCCTTTAACGATCAGATCCACGCCACCGGTTTTTTGCAACGCCAGGGCGAAAGGCATCATCCCGACGATGAGAATAATGCTCGGCCAGTGAACGGCTTTATAGGCGCTTTCGGCGTCAATACAGCGGAATTTACCCATCAACAGGCAGGCGATGATTGCCGCGACCGGATTGGGAATTTCATCGGTCAGCATCAGCGCCACCATCAGCACCAGACAAAAAATAGCGTGAGGCGCCTGGCTGTGCGCAGGCGACGCGTCGCTCTCCTCAACAGGCATGTTGAGCACCACAAAATCACGCCCTTTTTGCCCGAGCTGGCTTATCAGCTTCCAGTTACCGACAACCAGGAAGATGTCGCCCAGCAGGATCGGCTCATCGACTACCGCCCCTTCCATCGCCACGCCATCGCGCTTCAGCCCCACGACATTCAGGCCATAGCGGGTACGGAATCCCATTTCCCGCACGGTTTTACCCAACAGTTCCGACTCCGGGATCAGCGACACCTCGGCCATGCCGACATCCAGCGCCTGATCGGAGAAATACTCCCCGCGAAGCACCATAGGTTCCAGCAGCTGTTCGCTGCAAAAATCGCGCAGATCCACGTCCGCGGTTGACATATCAATCAGCAGGACGTCACGCGCGCGGAATTCCGACACCCCGTTGACGTTAACGATCACTCGACGAAAACGTCGCCAGCGCTCTACGCCAATCACATTCGCGCCATAGCGCTCACGCAGTTTCAGATCATCAAGCCGCTGCCCAACCATCGGCGAGCCGGGGCGAATAGCCAGACGGCGCGCGCGCCCGGTAAGGCGGTACTCTTTAATCAAATCGCGGAAGGTGCGTCGCTTCCATCCTTCTTTATTTTTGTCCTGTCTTTCACCTTTAAGGGCAAAACGGGTCAGCAGCATGTAGACCACGCCCATTACAAGAATAACCAGCCCAAGCGGGGTGACGCTGAAAAAACTGAAGCCCTCAAATCCTTCCCGGATCAGCTCGCTGTTGACGACCAGGTTCGGCGGCGTTGCCACCAGCGTCATCATTCCGCTGATCAAACCGGCGAAACTCAGGGGCATCATCAGGCGCGACGGCGAGCTCTGCATCCGCATGGAAACGCTCAACACCACTGGGATGAAGATGGCGACCACGCCCGTGGAGCTCATAAACGCCCCCAGTCCGGCGACGGTCACCATCAGGTAGATCAGCATTTTGGTTTCGCTGCTGCCCGCCACTTTCACTAGCCACGACCCCACAATGGTCGCCACGCCGGTGCGCACCAGCCCATCACCAATAATAAACAGGGCTGCAATCAGGATAACGTTGGGATCGCTAAACCCGGAGAAGGCTTCCGGCAGCGTGAGCGTACCGCTCAGCACAAACGCGACGATGACAAACAAGGCGACGGCGTCCATGCGTACCTTGCCCGTTGCAAAAAGAAGGATGGCGATTAAAAGCAGGCTCAGGACCCAAATCAGTTCACCGTTCACAACATGTCCTTGTCAGTGGGAGATGAGAAATTTTGCCATAAAAAAGCCCCATCAGCGTGGGGCTATATCATGGGTTTACATTTTTAGCGAGACGGTTACAACACCATCAGAGGCTTTTGAAACAGCCAGTGCCGTCAGTGAATCGAGCACCAAATCTGCCTCCTCCAGGCGGGGAGATCCCGCCGGAACGTTAACGGCGATGACGTGGCTCCCTGCGTTCAGCCCGGCCAGTACGCCAGCCGCCGCATCTTCCACCACCACGCACTCTGCCGGGTCGAGGCCCAGCAGTTCAGCGCCCAGTAAAAATGCATCAGGTTCCGGTTTACCCCGCTTCACGCGCTCCGCCGTAATAAACACGTCAGGCGTCGGCAACCCTGCCGCCTTGTGTCGGGCGTGGGCAACCGGTACGGAACCGGAGGTGACGATAGCCCACGGGATCTGCGCCTCGTTCAAATGCTCAAGCAGTTCGCGCGCGCCCGGTAATGCGGTGATGCCGTCAGTATCGGTGGCTTCAATATGCTCCAGGTATTTGAACTCCGCCTGAATTTCGTCCTCAGTGCGTCCGGCCAGGAAGTGCCGTAGCGAGGTAATGGCCTGTTTGCCATGGATAAAATTCAGCACGTCCTGATGGTCGATGCCATGTCTGTCAGCCCAATGGCACCATGAACGCTCAACAACCGGCAGCGAGTCCACCAGCGTACCGTCCAGATCAAACAGAAAACCTCTACACTGCACACGCACCTCCGTCAGGCATTAATGATTTGTTGAATTTCGTTGCTGCTTAAATGGTACTGACGCGGACAGGCATGCCACGCGCTCAGCATGCGCTGATACTTATCCCACATCGGGGTCTGCGCGTTGAAGCCGTGGGTGCCCGCGTCAAAGTGGGTATAACGCCCTTCCGTATTCACCATAAAACGAACATAGCTCAGATAACGCGCTTCCGTTGCGGCATCAAAGCCTAAAAAGGTCACGCGGCGCTCGTCAATCGACTGCCGATCTTTGAGATTCGTCCATGACACGTGCAGAGCGTGATACATCTCCATAATGTCGATCACGATGCGGCAGGTTTCTTCTTTCAGCTCGCCAAACTCGCGGTCCAGTTCACGCATTTGCAAACCAAAGCCGCGTTCGACGATGGTTTGCAGGCGGCTGTAGCGCGCAGCGTTATCGGGATCAAGCATAGTCATCATCTTGTACTGGTTAGACAAAATCAGACGTTGAGCATGGGTCATTTCCATCTTTCGACTCCTGTAGCGCATTGCACTTAAAAAAAAGACACGGTAACTGATTGTTACTGTGCCTTCTTTTCGTCGTCGTTTCGATGATCAATCACAAATCATCGAGGAATGTTTTATCCAGTTGCTTAAAAGCACGCTTTAACGTGTCCGCCAGCGCCTGGTAATCCGGCTTGCCTTCAACCGGGGCGAGCGCCTGACCGGCCTCTTCCAGCTTACCGCGCACTTCATAAAACCAGTGTAAAATAGAAGGTGGAAGTGGCGTGATGGACCGTTTACCTAACCACCACAGGCCCTGCATCGGCAGGCTTAATGCGAAGAGCGCCGTGGCGACGGCAGGTCCAAGCTGCCCACCCAGCGCAATCTGCCAGCACAGCGTAAAGACAGCGACAGGCGGCATAAAGCGAATCGCATAGCGCGTGGCGCGGATGGTGCGATTCTCAATAAACATCGGCGCAAGGCGCTTTTCCATTGGCCACGTCTTTGCATAATGCTGTCCCCGACGAAACAGACTGAAGAAATTTACGGACGGGTTCTCTGGTGTCGACATGGCTGTACCTCAACTTCACATATAAAAATTAAAATTTTCGTGCAAAACCACAACAAGCTATGACAACGTTCAAAATATTTTGTCATCTCTACCCCGTATCGGGTATCCTGTGCCAGCCTGATAGGGCCATAGACGAGAATCATTAGCTCGTCAAATTATTGCATATTATGCCATTGGCTGAAAATTGTGCAAAATGGCATAAAATCATAGTTATTTCTTCCATCATGCCACAATGTTCGTTTGGCATGATGTTAATCATAAATGTCCGAGTCATCATGCGTTACGCTGTTAGACTCACTGACGTTTTTTTAGCCACGTATCAATAATAGGTACTTCCATGTCGAGTAAGTTAGTACTGGTTCTGAACTGCGGTAGCTCCTCACTGAAATTCGCCATCATCGATGCGCTCAACGGTGACGAATACCTCTCTGGTTTGGCCGAATGTTTCCATCTGCCTGAAGCACGCATCAAGTGGAAGATGGACGGCAGCAAACAAGAAGCGGCTTTAGGTGCAGGCGCCGCTCACAGTGAAGCGCTGAACTTTATCGTTAACACTATTCTGGCACAAAAACCAGAACTGTCTGCTCAGCTGACTGCGATTGGTCACCGTATCGTCCACGGCGGCGAAAAATACACCAGCTCCGTGGTGATCGACGAATCTGTGATCCAGGGCATCAAGGACTCTGCGTCCTTCGCACCGCTGCACAACCCAGCTCACCTGATCGGTATCGCTGAAGCACTGAAATCCTTCCCGAATCTGAAAGACAAAAACGTGGCCGTGTTCGACACCGCGTTCCATCAGACCATGCCGGAAGAGTCTTACCTCTATGCCCTGCCATACAGCCTGTACAAAGAACATGGCGTACGTCGTTACGGCGCGCACGGCACCAGCCACTTCTATGTGACTCAGGAAGCCGCAAAAGTCCTGAACAAGCCGGTTGAAGAACTGAACATCATCACCTGCCACCTGGGCAACGGTGGTTCTGTTTCGGCTATCCGCAACGGTAAATGTGTTGATACTTCCATGGGTCTGACCCCGCTGGAAGGTCTGGTGATGGGTACCCGTTCCGGTGACATCGACCCGGCAATCATCTTCCACCTGCATGACACCCTGGGCATGAGCGTTGACCAGATCAACAAAATGCTGACCAAAGAGTCTGGCCTGCTGGGTCTGACCGAAGTCACCAGCGACTGCCGTTACGTTGAAGACAACTACGCAGAGAAAGAAGACGCTAAACGTGCAATGGACGTTTACTGCCACCGTCTGGCGAAGTACATCGGCTCTTACACTGCGCTGATGGAAGGCCGTCTGGACGCGGTTATCTTCACTGGTGGTATCGGTGAGAACGCGGCAATGGTTCGTGAACTGTCCCTGGGCAAACTGGGCGTTCTGGGCTTTGAGGTTGATCACGAGCGTAACCTGGCTGCCCGCTTCGGCAAGTCTGGCTTCATCAACAAAGAAGGCACCCGCCCTGCTCTCGTAATCCCAACTAACGAAGAGCTGGTCATCGCGCAAGACGCGCACCGCCTGACTGCCTGATTCCACACCGCCAGCAATGCTGGCGGTGCTGTTTTGTAACCCGCCCAATCGAGGTGGTAACGAAAGAGGATAAACCGTGTCCCGTACTATTATGCTGATCCCTACCGGAACCAGCGTCGGCCTGACCAGCGTCAGCCTTGGCGTTATCCGTGCTATGGAACGCAAAGGCGTTCGTCTGAGCGTCTTTAAGCCAATCGCCCAGCCACGTGCCGGTGGCGATGCGCCAGACCAGACCACCACCATCGTGCGCAAAAACTCCAATCTGCCAGCGGCCGAACCGCTGAAGATGAGCCACGTTGAATCTCTCCTCTCCAGCAACCAGAAAGATGTGCTGATGGAAGAGATCATCGCCAACTACCATGCTAACGCGCAAGACGCGGAAGTGGTGCTGGTAGAAGGTCTGGTTCCAACCCGCAAACATCAGTTTGCTCAGTCTCTGAACTTTGAAATTGCGAAAACCCTGAACGCAGAGATCGTTTTCGTGATGTCTCAGGGCACCGACACCCCAGAGCAGCTGAACGAGCGTATCGAGCTGACGCGCAGCAGCTTCGGCGGCGCGAAAAACACCAACATCACCGGCGTGATCGTCAACAAGCTGAACGCGCCAGTGGATGAGCAGGGCCGTACTCGCCCTGACCTGTCCGAGATCTTCGACGACTCTTCCAAAGCGAAAGTCATCAAAGTTGACCCGGCTAAGCTGCAGGAATCCAGCCCGCTTCCAGTTCTGGGCGCGGTGCCATGGAGCTTCGATCTGATTGCCACCCGTGCAATCGACATGGCGCGTCACCTGAACGCCACCATCGTTAACGAAGGCGACATCAACACCCGCCGCGTGAAGTCCGTGACCTTCTGTGCGCGTAGCATTCCGCACATGCTGGAACACTTCCGCGCAGGTTCCCTGCTGGTGACCTCCGCAGACCGTCCAGACGTGCTGGTTGCAGCCTGCCTGGCCGCGATGAACGGTGTGGAAATCGGTGCGATCCTGCTGACCGGTGCCTACGAGATGGACCCACGCGTCAGCAAGCTGTGCGAACGCGCGTTCGCCACCGGCCTGCCGGTCTTCATGGTGAATACCAACACCTGGCAGACCTCCCTGAGCCTGCAGAGCTTCAACCTGGAAGTGCCGGTTGATGACCACGAGCGTATCGAGAAAGTTCAGGAATACGTTGCGGGCTACATCAACGCAGACTGGATCGAATCCCTGACTGCGACCTCCGAGCGCAGCCGTCGTCTGTCTCCTCCAGCATTCCGTTACCAGCTGACCGAGCTGGCGCGCAAAGCGGGCAAACGCGTTGTTCTGCCAGAAGGCGATGAACCACGTACCGTTAAAGCAGCGGCTATCTGTGCAGAGCGCGGCATCGCGACCTGTGTGCTGCTGGGTAACCCGGATGAGATCAACCGCGTAGCGGCATCTCAGGGCGTTGAGCTGGGCGCTGGCATCGAAATCGTTGACCCAGAAGTGGTTCGCGAAAGCTACGTTGCCCGTCTGGTTGAGCTGCGTAAGAGCAAGGGCATGACCGAAGCCGTTGCGCGCGAGCAGCTGGAAGACAACGTAGTGCTGGGCACGCTGATGCTGGAGCAGGACGAAGTTGACGGTCTGGTTTCCGGTGCGGTTCACACCACGGCGAACACCATCCGTCCACCGCTGCAGCTGATCAAAACCGCGCCAGGCAGCTCTCTGGTTTCTTCCGTGTTCTTCATGCTGCTGCCTGAACAGGTTTACGTTTACGGCGACTGCGCGATCAACCCGGATCCAACTGCAGAACAGCTGGCCGAGATCGCTATCCAGTCCGCAGACTCCGCGACCGCTTTCGGTATCGAGCCGCGCGTGGCTATGCTCTCCTACTCCACCGGCACCTCAGGTGCAGGTAGCGATGTAGAGAAAGTGCGTGAAGCGACCCGTATTGCGCAGGAAAAACGTCCTGATCTGATGATCGACGGCCCGCTGCAGTACGACGCCGCGGTTATGGCTGACGTTGCAAAATCTAAAGCGCCGAACTCGCCGGTTGCAGGCCGCGCTACCGTGTTCATCTTCCCGGATCTGAACACCGGTAACACCACTTACAAAGCGGTACAGCGTTCTGCCGACCTGATCTCCATCGGGCCAATGCTGCAGGGCATGCGTAAACCTGTGAACGACCTGTCTCGTGGCGCACTGGTAGACGATATCGTTTACACCATCGCGCTGACGGCGATCCAGTCTTCGCAGCAGCAGTAATGTTAAAAAGCCCGGTGGCGCTAGCGCTTACCGGGCAAGAAAGGCGACCACTTAACCGGTCGCCTTTTTTATTTACAGCAGCTCGCGCGCCGCCGATACAATGTCATGTGCCGTCAGGCCATACTCTTTCTGCAGAAAATCCTGCGTCCCCACCTGGCCGTAACGCTCCTTAACGCCCACCCGCCGCATCGGCACCGGGCAGGTTTCCACCAGCACTTCCGCCACCGCCGACCCGAGGCCGTTGTGAATGCTGTGGTTTTCACAGGTGACGATGCGCCCGGTCTTCTCGGCGTAGTTTTTCACCAGCATCCGGTCGATAGGCTTCAGGGTAAACATGTCGATGACCGCCGCGCTGACGCTCTCCTGCTCAAGCTGGCGCGCGGCTTCCAGCGCTTCCGACACCATGATGCCGTTGGCAATCAGGGTAATATCGGTTCCTTCGCGCAGCACGTTGCCTTTGCCAATGGTGAAGGTCGAGCCAGGCGCATACACGCTCGGTGCCTGCTTACGGATGGTCCGCACCCAGAAGAAGCCGTCGAGATCGATAAGCTGTCGCAGCACGTCCTCGAACATCACCGCGTCGGTGACCTCCAGTACCACCGAATGCGCCAGCCCGCGCACGATGCCCATATCCTCAAACGACATATGCGTTCCGCCGTTGTGGCAGGCCGTCACGCCCGCATCCGACGCTATCACCTTCACGTTGTTGCGCTGATAGTCCAGGGACATAAACAGCTGGTCAAAACAGCGGCGGCTGGCAAAGGCGGTGAAGGTGTGAACGAAAGGCTTGCGTCCGGTAAGCGACAGCCCCGCCGCCGTGCCGATGACGTTGGCCTCCATAATGCCGCAGTTAATCACGTGCTGCGGATAATCTCGCGCTACGCCGTCCATCGCCATCGAGCTCATCAGGTCTGCTTCGAGCGCAATGATGTCACTTCCGGACTCAATCTGTTTTGCCACGAAGCCAGCGTAGACCTTACGCATCTCAACGGCGTCTTTCTGTCCTGCCGGTGCAACCTTAATCATGTGAAGCCTCCAGTTGGCGAATCGTCTCGTTGAGGGCCGCTTTGCTCTCCGCGGTCAATCGCAGGTGGTGCGAGTTGCTGAGCTGCTCCAGATACGGCACCCCCTGGCCTTTGATGCTGTCGAGGATGACGACTAACGGACGCGCATCGGCTGCCCGGATCCGCGACGTCACTGCCAGCAGACCCGGAATGTCGTCCCCCTTCACCGTCGCCACGTCAAAGCCAAAGGCGCGGAATTTCCCCTCCAGGTCGAACGCGCTGATGATCTCGTCCAGCTCGCCGTCGAGCTGCTGTTTGTTCCAGTCGACAAATACCGTCAGGTTGTTCAGGCGATGGTGAGCAATAAACTGGAATGCTTCCCAGCACTGCCCCTCGTTCAGCTCGCCGTCGCCGACGATGCAGAAGACCCGATTCGGTCGCCCGGCCAGCCAGTGCGACAGCGCCATACCGCCGGCGATGGAAATCCCCTGTCCCAGCGAACCGGTGGTAGCATCTACGCCGCGCGTTTTCAGGCGGTCCGGATGGCTCGGCAGGCGCGTGCCGTTCTGGTTTAGCGTGCTTAGCTCTTCCACCGGGAAGTAGCCCTTGATTGCCAGCGTGCTGTAGAGCGCCGGGCCCGCATGGCCTTTCGACAGGACAAAATAGTCTCGCTCCGGCCAGTCCGGATCCGCCGGGTCGATTTTCATCACCGCGCCGTAGAGCACGGCCAGCGTTTCAACCACCGACATGCTGCCGCCATAGTGTCCAAAGCCCAGCTGCGTCAGCGACTTCAGCGTCTCAAGACGGATCTGACGCGCGAGTTCGGTTATCTCTTTCTCATTCATGATTTGGCTCCGGTGTTTTCCTGCGCGTTACCGCCTGCAGGTTTGTTTTTCGCGAAGATGTTGTACGCCACCAGCAGCGCAAACAGCGCTACGACCAGCCCGGTTATGGCCAGCGGCGACAGGAAGCGCGCCAGGTTGCCGAGCACAATCCCGACCGCGCCGAAGTCGGCGTCCGAGAAGGTGGTGTTGGCAAAACCAATGGCGCCCAGTACCGGCAGCAACAGGACCGGCAGGAAGGTAATCAGCAGGCCGTTGGCAAACGCACCGATCATCGCCCCGCGACGTCCACCGGTGGCGTTACCGAACACGCCCGCCGTTGCGCCGGTGAAGAAGTGCGGCACGACGCCCGGGAGGATCAGCACCCAGCTAAACTGACCGCAGATGAACAACCCCACAATCCCGCCGAGGAAGCTGAACAGGAAGCCAATCAGCACCGCGTTTGGCGCATAGGGGTACACCACCGGGCAGTCCAGCGCAGGACGCGCGTTCGGCACCAGTTTCTCCGAGAAGCCGGTAAAGGCCGGGACGATTTCTGCCAGAATCAGGCGTACGCCCTGCAGGATAATGAACACCCCCGCCGCAAAGGTGATTGCCATGATGATGGCGTAGACGAGGTAGTTCTGGCCGGCGCTGAAGGTAGCCTCGACGTACTCGCGCCCGGCGCTCACCGCCATGATCAGGTAGATAATCATCATGGTCAGGGAAATGGAGATCGAGCTGTCGCGCAGGAAGCTCAGATTCTTCGGCAGGTTCATCTCTTCGGTTGAGCGGGAGCCTTTGCCGACCTTGCTGCCAATCCAGCCCGACAGCACGTAGCCCAGCGTGCCAAAGTGGCCGAAGGCAATCTCATCGTTGCCGGTAATGCGCTTCATGTAGCGCTGCGCAATCGCCGGGAAGAAAGCCATGATCAGGCCGAGGATCAGCGAGCCGGTAAAGACCAGACCCACGCCCTCAAAGCCTGCTACCGTCAGGATCACGCCAATCATGCACGCCATGTAAAACGTGTGGTGCCCGGTCAGGAAGATGTACTTCAGGCGAGTAAAGCGCGCGACGATAATATTCGCCACCATGCCGAAGGCCATAATCAGCGCGGTCGCTGCACCGTATTTTTCCAGCGCAATGGAGACAATCGCTTCATTGTTTGGAATAATGCCCTGAATCGTAAAGGCGTGTTCGAACATACCGCCTAACGGATTTAATGACCCGACCAGCACCGTGGCGCCGCCGCCCAGCACAATAAAGCCCAGAATAGTTTTAATGGTTCCTTTCACCACGTCCGAAAACGCTTTTTTCTGCGCAACCAGACCAATAAGCGCAATTAAACCGACCAGCACCGAAGGGACTTTTAAAATATCAACAACGAAATTCAGCGTTTCAAGGATAAACATATCCACCTCGCCTTATCAGGGTTATTGTCTTTCGAACCAGGCGCGCAGCTGCGCTTCAAGTTCGTTGATGTCGATGATGTTGTTGATCACCACCAGCTGGCTTTCCGGCACGCTGGCGCTGGCCGCAATGTCTTTTGCCATCACGAACAGATCGGCCGCGCCCGGCGTGGCCGAGGAGAGATCGGAATGTTCAACCTCAGCCTCAATCTCCAGCTTTTTGAGCACCTTTTTTATATTCATTTCGACCATAAAACTGCTGCCCAGGCCAGAACCGCAAATAGCCATGATTTTCATTGTTGTCCCCTTATTTTGAGTAGAGTACGCCCCATCACGCTGACGCGTAATGTTGTGAAAAACCGGATTAAAGAATTAAATCAGAAGCGGTTAATAATTGTTTTAATTTCCTCCCGCGTATTCGCCTGATGCAGTTTCTCCATATCCTCGTCGCTGGAAAATAACTCTGCCAGCGACGAGATCATCTCGATATGGCTATTTTTGTCGGGTGCCGCGAGCATAATAATGACGTCGACAGGGTCAAACTCACCGGCACCAAACGAGACGCCCTGTTTTAGTTTTAATAACGACAACCCCAGTCCTTTGGCGCCTTCCTCCGGCCGCGCATGCGGCATCGCCAGCCCTGGTGCCAGCACATAATAAGGTCCTAACGTGTGATGCTGCTGAATGATGGCCGTGACGTATTCAGGCTCAATCACCTGCAAATCCAGCAGCGGCTTCGCGCACAGCTCCAGCGCCTGCGGCCAGTTTTCCACGCTCTCCTGCAGCGTGATGGTTGTATCATATATCCATTTTTTGAGCACTTTTTACTCCCGCTACACGCTAAAGATGAGCAAACTTTATTCAACACATCGCTGGATGACTGCGATCGGGATCACAAAGATAGCGCTACCAATCGTTAACATGCAGAAATGTGATAGCGCTATCAAATTACATTCACGGCGCTAAATCACAGCAAAAAAAGGGATTTAAGGCGTATACTGCCTGTCACGTGAAGCGAAGGAAATGAAGAACGCGTCTGGTCAGCAGGAAGGTGTATGTCTCTAACCCGAAAACGGCGCAGTACTGGTAAAGTGACACTCGCCGATGTCGCACAGCTTGCCGGTGTGGGCACGATGACCGTGTCCCGTGCACTCCGCACGCCCGAACAGGTTTCCGATAAATTACGAGAAAAAATTGAAGCTGCCGTGCAGGAGCTGGGTTATATGCCTAATCTTGCCGCCAGCGCGCTTGCCTCGGCGTCGTCATGGACGATAGCCATGGTGGTGCCCAACCTCTCCGAAGCCGGCTGCTCGGAGATGTTCGCCGGGCTACAGCAGGTGCTGCAGCCTGCCGGGTATCAGATCATGCTGGCAGAATCCCAGCATCGCCTGGAGCAGGAGGAGAAACTGCTGGAGACGCTGCTGGCGTCGAACATTGCCGCCGCTATCCTGCTCAGCGTTGAACATACCGATACCGTTCGCCACTGGCTGAAAAACGCCTCCATTCCGGTGATGGAGATGGGTGCCATGCGCGCCGACCCGATTGATATGAATATCGGGATTGATAACGTGGCGGCCATGTATGAACTCACGGAAATGGTGATTAAGCGCGGCTACCAAAATATTGGCCTCCTGTGCGCCAACCAGGAGCAGTGGATTTTCCAGCAGCATCTGCAGGGCTGGTACAAGGCCATGCTTCGCCACCATATGTCGCCGAACCGGGTCATTAACGCGGCGATGCCGCCGAGCTTCTCGACCGGCGCGGCGCAGCTGCCTGAATTCCTGCTGGCGTGGCCGGAGCTGGATGCGCTGGTGTGCGTCTCTGACGAGCTGGCCTGCGGCGCGCTGTACGAGTGTCAGCGCAGGCGAATCAAGGTGCCGGACGATCTGGCGGTGGTAGGGTTTGGCGATAGCGACGTGAGCCGCGTCTGTCAGCCGCCGCTGACGACGATGGCGGTACCGCATCGTAAGATTGGAGTTGAAGCCGGGAAAGCACTACTGGAGCGACTGAATGGCGGCGACTGGCGCGATCAAAAGCCCATCGCGTCCAGTCTGTGTCTGAGAGAGAGTTGCTGAAGCTTACTCAGCCTCTTCCTCTTTCTCTGATTTGGTCGATTCGTTTTTGGCGTTGCGGGTCATCCACAGCGCCAGCGCTTTTAATGAATCCGGCGTAAACTCGTCGCAACGCGCGGTAATTTCTTCCGGCGTCATCCAGCAGACTTCACTCACCTCTTCTTCCTGCAGGGCAAACGGGCCGTGAGAAACGCAGCTAAACAGCCCGCCCCAGACGCGACAGTTTTCGTCTTCGAAATAGAACTGACCGTGCTCGGCAAACGGCACACCGGCGATACCAAGCTCTTCTTCTGCTTCTCGACGCGCGGAATCCAGCAGCACTTCATCTGCCTGGACAACCCCGCCTGCAGTGGCATCCAGCATCCCAGGGAGAAAATCTTTGGTGTCCGTACGGCGCTGGACCAGAATTTTGCCCATACCGTCATGCACAACGATGTACGTTGCGCGGTGACGCAGACGCTCCGCACGCATTTGTTCGCGGCTGGCCTGCGCGATCACTTCATTCTCTTCGCTGACAATGTCAACCCACTCTGTACTTGCCAAATGACTCTGCTCCACCATCGGGAAACCTTCTCTTCTAAGCGCTCTTTCGGCGCGTTTGCAGTTGAGGTGTAACTTACGGATTAATCGCTACCTGCGCAATAACTTGCTGATCATTAAGTGCGATAACGCTCAGGGTATTTCCATCCAGCATGCCGTAGCTCGCAGGATATCCGCCTTTTGGGATGCTAACCGAGCCCGGATTAAAGTGATAAATCTCACCGCGTTTTTCCGCAACCGGAATATGAGTATGACCGTAAACCAGGACATCGCCAGCCGCGAGCGCCGGGAGATTATCCGGGCTAAAAAGATGCCCGTGGGTCAGGAACAGGCGGTGTTGTTCGAGCAGCACCTGCTGCCACGGCGCGGTAATGGGAAAATGCAGCAGCATCTGGTCCACTTCGCTGTCGCAGTTGCCGCGAACGGCGATGATGCGCGAGGCGTACGGGTTGAGCTTTTCCGCGACCTGCGCAGGGTCATAGCCTTCCGGCAGCGCGTTGCGCGGGCCGTGATTCAGCACGTCGCCCAAAATAATCAGCCACTGCGCACCGCTTTGTGCAAACAGGGAAAGGACACGCTCGGTTGCGGGCAGCGATCCATGGATATCCGACGCAAACATCAGTTTCATCAGTCACTCCTCGGTAAAACAGACTGCCCCCATCATACCTTATGCGTCTGGGCTTATCAGCCCGCGCGCTTAGCCGAGAGTGCCACATAGCGCTGCACGGAGGCACGCTGCCACTGAAACGCAGCATAATCCACCAGCAGCTGCGGCACCTCATCACCGTTGAGGATCAGGCGGTTTAGCATCAACGCCAGATCGGCGTCGGCAATGCACCACTCGCCAAAAAGATTCGGGTTGCCATGGGCAAGCAGCGAGGTGGCGGTTTCAATCAGTTTCTTCGCGCTTTCACGACCTTCAGCGCTGAGCGCTGGCTTTCTCACCCCGGCGAACACGACGTCCGTTGAGCGTTCCACGCGAATTGGCACCAGATCGCTACGCAGCCACGCCTGGATCTGCCGCGCCCGCGCGCGTTTTTGCAGATCGTGAGGATAGATACGTTCCCACTCCGGGGGGGCGAACCGATCTTCCAGATACTCATCGATCGCCGACGATTCGCTCAGGGCAAAACCATCAATTTCCAGTACCGGCACGCGTCGGGTCAGGTCGTAACCCTGCCACTGTGGTTTGAGATGTTCACCGCCGTCGAGATCAACGGTCTTCAGCGTAAAGGTGAGCCCTTTTTCGGCCAGCGCAACGTATACGCTCATGACATAGGGAGAATAAAAGTTCGCATCGGACCACAACGTGATGACGGGCTGGTTCATAACATCCTCATAGACTGATCGGTTTTTACTCAACATATAATCTCTTTGCCTCGCTGTCACTTGATGAAAACTCACGATTTACAACAACCACCTATACTCATTTGTCATGGCACCACTATTCGCATGGACAGGAGTTGAGAATGATCGACCTTTATTACGCCCCTACCCCAAACGGCCATAAGATCACCCTCTTTCTTGAAGAAGCCGAGCTGGATTACAGGATCATTCGTGTGGATATCAGCAAAGGCGAACAGTTCAGCCCTCTCTTTCTGGCTATTTCGCCGAATAATAAAATCCCGGCCATTATTGATAACCAGCCGGCGGACGGGGGCAGACCATTGAGCCTGTTTGAATCCGGTGAAATTTTGCTCTATCTGGCGGAGAAAACCGGCAAGCTGCTGAGCGGCGAACTGCGCGAGCGTCACCATACCCTGCAATGGCTTTTCTGGCAGGCAAGCGGGCTGGGCCCCATGCTGGGACAAAATCATCATTTTACCGCTTACGCCCCGCAGCCTATTCCTTACGCGATAGAACGCTATCAGGTTGAGACTCAACGGCTCTATGACGTTCTGAACCGTCGGCTGAAGAAAACGCCGTGGCTCGGGGGCGATCATTACAGTATTGCCGATATCGCCTGCTGGCCGTGGGTGAATACGCATGAAAAACACCGCATTGACCTGGCCGCTTACCCGGCGGTGAACAACTGGTTTGAGCGCATCCGGACCCGCCCGGCGACCGAGCGGGCGATGCAAAAAATCCAGCAAATTTAACCCGGTATGAGGCTGGGTGCCTGTGAAGCTCTCATGTATTATGGGCAGGAAATACTGACACGGAGAAGACCTGCAATGTCACAGCCAGACGCTATTATTCGCATAAAAAATTTACGCCTGCGTACCTTCATCGGCATCAAAGAGGAAGAGATCGCCAACCGTCAGGATATTGTCATTAATGTGGTAATTCACTACCCCGCAGACAAAGCGCGGGCCAGCGAAGACATCAACGACGCGCTGAACTACCGCACAATAACCAAAAACATCATCCAGTACGTTGAGAATAACCGCTTCTCTCTGCTGGAAAAATTAACTCAGGATGTGCTCGATATCGCACGCGAACATCACTGGGTCACTTATGCTGAAGTTGAGATCGATAAACTTCACGCCCTGCGCTATGCCGACTCCGTCTCCATGACGTTAAGCTGGCGGCGCCAGGCGTAAACCTGGAGGTTGTATGAAGATTTTGCTGACCGGCGGTACAGGCCTTATTGGTCGTCACCTCATTGCGCGTCTGCAGGCCATGCACCATGACATCACCGTGGTCACGCGCAGCCCGGAGAAAGCGCGCCAGGTGCTGGGGGCAGGTGTTGATATCTGGAAAAATCTGGCCGAGCAGCAAAATCTGGACGGCTTCGACGCCGTCATTAACCTCGCGGGTGAACCCATCGCCGATAAGCGCTGGACGGAAGAGCAAAAACAGCTGTTGTGCAGCAGCCGGTGGAACATCACCGAAAAGCTGGTCGAGCTGATCCGCAATAGCCACACGCCGCCTTCGGTGCTGATTTCGGGTTCCGCAGTGGGCTACTACGGCGATCTTGGCGAGGTGGTTGTAACCGAGGAAGAGCCGCCCCATAACGAGTTTACCCATAAGCTCTGCGCCCAGTGGGAGCGTATCGCCTGCGCTGCGCAGAGCGATCGGACCCGCGTCTGCCTGCTGCGGACCGGTGTCGTTCTCGCGCCGAAAGGCGGCATTCTGGCTAAGATGCTTCCCCCTTTCCGGCTCGGACTCGGTGGCCCCATCGGTAATGGTCGTCAGTACCTGGCCTGGATCCATATCGACGATATGGTCAACGGGATTCTCTGGCTGCTGGATAACGATCTGCGCGGGCCGTTCAATATGGTTGCGCCGTATCCGGTGCGCAATGAACAGTTTGCCCACGCGCTGGGGCATGCCCTGCACCGTCCGGCAATTTTGCGCGTGCCTGCGACGGTTATTCGCCTGATGATGGGTGAAGCGTCTGTTCTGGTATTAGGCGGGCAGCGGGCACTGCCCAAACGGCTGGAAGCGGCCGGGTTTGCGTTCCGCTGGTATGAATTAGAAGAGGCGCTGGGGGATGTGGTGCGGTGAATATGGTACAGTGACAGGCCGTGTTCCGAAGATATGGCGTAACAATGGCAACCATCACCACACCCCGGCTTTACCTCACCCCTTTCGAACCCACTGACTGGGCCTTCTTCCGCTCGCTGCGTGAAGATCGCGCCATCATGCGCTATATGGCCGCCATCGCCCCGGAAAAAGAGACCCGACGCGTGTTTGCCGCGCGACTCGCTGCTGCTCATGTGTTTGTTATTCGCGCCCGGGATGATGATACGCCGCTGGGCGATATCGGCCTGCAAATCAGCGCAGAGAATCGTGATGAGGCGGATATTGGCTATACGGTTGTGCCTGCCGCGCAGGGCAAAGGTATCGCCAGCGAAGCGCTGCGCGCGGTGTGTGATTATGCGTTCAACCAGACCGGCGTGAAAGCGATTAACGCGTATGTCCTGGCGGACAACGGCGGGTCGGTGCGGGTGCTGGAGAAAGTCGGGTTCGTGCGTACGCAGGTGCTGGAAAAGGCGTATGAGATTGACGGCGTGCGCTATGACGACTGGGTGTACAGGTTGGAGTGCGGTGCGGCCTGATGCCCTCACCTCGCCCCTCTCCCACAGGGAGAGGGGAAAGACAAAATCTACTTCAACGACCCCTTCAGGAACTGTTGCAAACGCGGGCTTTGCGGGTTCGCCAGCACTTCGTCCGGGTGCCCCTGCTCTTCAATTTTCCCCTGATGCAGGAAGATAACGTGGTTCGAGACGTTACGGGCGAAGCCCATCTCGTGCGTCACCACCACCATCGTTTTGCCCTCTTCGGCCAGCTTCTGCATGATGCGCAGCACTTCGCCAACGAGTTCGGGGTCCAGCGCGGAGGTCGGTTCGTCGAACAGCAGCACCTCGGGTTCCATCGCCAGCGCGCGTGCGATGGAGACACGCTGCTGCTGACCGCCGGAGAGATGCACCGGGTATTTCATCTGCTGGCGCTCGTCGATGCCCACTTTCGCCAGGTATTTCACCGCGCGCTCGCGAGCTTCATGCTTGCTCAGGCCCAGCACCTGAACCGGCGCTTCCATCACGTTCTCCAGCACCGTCATGTGGCTCCAGAGGTTGAAGTGCTGAAAAACCATCGTCAGGCGGGTACGCAGCAGGCGTAGCTGATTTTTATCCGCAACCTTCAGCTGTCCGTCTTTGTCACGGACCAGGTTAATATTCTGCCCGCTCACCACAATCGAGCCTTCGCTCGGCTTTTCGAGGAAGTTAATGCAGCGCAGGAAGGTACTTTTCCCCGAGCCGGATGAGCCGATGATACTGATTACGTCGCCAGCATTTGCCTGCAGCGACACCCCTTTCAGCACTTCATGTTCGCCGTAGCGTTTGTGCAAATCAATAACGTTTAATTTGTTCTCAGCCATCATCTTTCTCAGTGCGTCGAAGAAGGTTTTATATGCTGCAACCAGCGTTTTTCAGCCTTACGGAACAGGCTAATCAGAACATAAGAGATAATTAAATAGAGCACCGCCGCAATGCCAAACGCGGTAAACGGCTGATAGGTCGCGGAGTTAATATCGCGCGCGATTTTGAGCAAATCCGGCACCGTCGCGGTAAAGGCGAGCGCGGTGGAGTGCAGCATCAAAATCACTTCATTACTGTACGCCGGTAACGCAATACGCAGGGCCGACGGCAGAATGATGCAGCGATAAAGTTTCACCGAGGAAAAGCCGTACGCGCGCGCCGCTTCAATCTCACCGTAAGGGACAGAACGAATCGCCCCCGCGAAAATCTCGGTGGTGTAGGCGCAGGTGTTGAGCGTCAACGCCAGCACCGTACAGTTCAGACCGCTGCGGAAGAACGCATTCAGCATCTCAGTGCCTTTTACGATCTCAAGCGTATACATCCCCGAATAGAACACCAGCAGCTGCACGTACAGCGGCGTACCGCGAAATACGTAGGTGAACAGCCAGATCGGGAACTGGATGAATTTATTGTTCGACACGCGGCCAATGGCGAGAAACACCGCCAGAATACCGCCCATCACCACGGAGGAGATCAGCAGCCAGAGGGTAATCGCCACGCCGGTAAAGCGGTAGCCATCTGTCCACAGCAGCGATTTCCAGTATTCCTGAATAATCTCAATCACAGGTCAGCCCTCTTCACACCCACAGAGTAGCGACGCTCGAGAAGAAGCAGCACACCATTGGAGACGGTCGTAAAGACCAGATAGATCACGCCGCAGACCACCGCAAAGTAGAACGGCTCCCAGGTGCTCTTGCCCGCCAGCTGAGTCGCTTTCACGACGTCTTCCAGACCGAGCAGCGAGACCAGCGCCGTGGCTTTAAGGATAACCTGCCAGTTGTTGCCGATGCCCGGAAGCGCATAGCGCATCATGGCCGGGAACATAATCCGACGAAACGTTTGTGAAGAGGTAAAACCAAATGCGGTTGCCGCCTCAATGTGGCCTTTCGGCACGGCCATGTAGGCGCCGCGGAAGGTTTCGGTGAAGTAGGCGCCGTAGATAAAACCGAGGGTAATAATACCGGCCACCATCGGGTCGATATCAATTTGTCCCATGCCCATCGCGTCCGTTACGCTGTTCAGCGCAATCTGCAGACCGTAAAAGATAAGCAGCATCAGCACCAGATCGGGAACGCCGCGAATAAGCGTGGTGTAGCCTTCAAAGATCAGCGCCAGCGGTTTATTAGCCGAAAGCTTCGCCCCTGCGCCTGCCAGACCTATCAGCACCGCCAGCACCACGGAGCTGATAGCCAGCTCAAGGGTGACAAGCGCGCCCTGTAAAATAACGCCAGAAAATCCGTACAGCATACCGCGAGCCCTGTCGTATCGTGAGTGGTGGAACCGTGTCTTTTCCCCTCCCGCAGCGGGAGGGGCCGCACGTTATTTGACGGGGCGATTAGCCGCCGTAAACATTAAAATCAAAGTACTTTTTCGCCAGCTTGTCGTAGGTACCGTCAGCACGCATTTCAGCGAACGCTTTGTTCAGCGCCTCACGCAGCTCGTTGTCTTCTTTGCGCAGGCCCATACCGGTGCCCACACCAAACAACTTCACGTCCTTAATGGACGGGCCGCCAAACTTGTAATCTTTACCCACCGGCGTTTTCAGGAAGCCTTCGCTTGCCGCGACTTCATCCTGGAATGCCGCATCAATTCGGCCTGCCGTCAGGTCAGCGTAGATATTTTCCTGGCCCTGATAGGAGACGATTTCAATCCCCTTCGGCGCCCAGTGTTCGTTGCCGTAGGTTTCCTGCGTGGTGCCCTGCAGCACGCCGACGCGTTTGCCTTTTAGCGACTCCAGCGTTGGCTGAATGTCAGAAGCTTTAGCTACCACCAGACGTGAATCGGCCGCATAGAGTTTGTCGGTGAAGGCAATCTCCTGCTGGCGTTTTTCGGTGATGGAGAGCGAGGACATGATTACGTCGATTTTTTTCGCTTTCAGGGACGGGATCAGCGCATCCAGCGGGTTCTCAACGTAGGTACACTGTGCTTTGATGCGTTTGCACAGCTCGTTGGCCAGATCGATGTCAAAACCGACCAGTTCACCCTTTGAATTCTTCGATTCGAACGGCGCATAGGTTGGATCGGTACCAATTCGGATTTTCTGCGGAATGGCTGCGAATGCCGCGGTGGCGCTGGAAAAGGCCAGTACCAGAGATAGTGACAACACGAGTTTTTTCATATTTATCCTCAACAAACTGTCTTCATACGGGATTTTTACGACGACGGGGTGGTGCTAATGTGCCATTAATCCCCTCTGCCAGGCAAAGACTAATGCCCTTCAGGCGGGAATTTTTGCATTATAAATGCGTAAGTATGCACAAAGCGATCCAATACAGTGCATTTAATGCACTGTATTGGGTCAACCGCTCCCGCAACGCACCTCTCCGGTGCGTTACCGTCAGGTGTTATTCACCGTATACGTTGAAGTCGAAGTATTTCTTCGCCAGTTTGTCGTAAGTACCGTCTTTACGCAGCTCTGCAAAGGCTTTGTCGAAGGCGGCTTTCAGCTCGGTATCATCCTTACGCAGGCCAATACCGGTGCCGTCACCAAAGTACTTTTTGTCTTTTACAGACGGGCCAGCAAACGCGAATTCTTTGCCCGCAGGCTGCTTCAGGAAGCCTTCGCTCGCGGCGACTTCATCCTGGAATGCCGCATCCAGACGGCCTGCCGCCAGGTCAGAGTAAATCAGATCCTGGTTCTGGTAAGCCACCACGTCTACGCCCTTCTCACGCCAGTTAGCATTGGCATAGCCTTCCTGCGTCGAGCCCTGAAGCACGCCGACGTGTTTGCCCTTCAGAGAGTCGATGGTGGGCTTAATCGGGGAGCCTTTCGGCGCAATCAGGCGAGAATCCGCGGCGTAGAGCTTGTCAGAGAAGGCAATCTCCTGCTGACGTTTTTCGGTGATGGAGAGAGAAGAGATAATGGCGTCAATTTTCTTGGCTTTCAGCGACGGGATTAACGCGTCAAAGTCGCTGCCCACCCATGTGCATTTCACCGCAATGCGCTTGCACATTTCATTACCCAGATCGATATCAAACCCTACGAAATCACCTTTCGCATCCTTGGAAGAGAATGGCGCGTAGGTTGCGTCTGTACCGATACGAACCGTCTGTGGAAGCGCTGCGTAGCTACCTGCTGCCGCACTTAACCCCACGAGCAAAGACAGAGCCAGAACCGTCTTCTTCATACATTTACCCTCAAGTACCGTGATTTTATTATGTATTGTGTTGTGTGTTGTGTTGCAGGCTTCATCTTGCAGGTCTTATGCCACATTGCCGTCTGGTCAAAACTTCGACGTTAAATATGTTAATAAAACGTTGCGATATTGCCTTAATGGTGAAAGATAGCAGGTCTGCCGAACGAACCGGAAAGAGAAAAAGGGAAAAAACGAATTAAATGTCGAGGATATGATCGCCGTTGCATAATTGCCCTGAAACAGGGCAACTTGTCTTTTCATGCACCTGTTTTGTGCACAGATTCAGGCACCCTGCCAGCGGGTGAAGAGATCGTCGGGCAGGTTGATGTCAAACTGATCCAGCACGCGGTTAACGGTCTGATTAATCACGTCATCCAGCGAGGTCGGGCGATGATAGAACGCGGGTACCGGCGGCATGATGACAGCCCCCAGCTCCGCAGCCTGCGTCATTAAGCGCAGATGGCCCAGGTGCAGCGGCGTTTCCCGCACGCACAGCACCAGGGGACGCCGCTCCTTCAGCACCACATCCGCCGCGCGCGTCACCAGGGTGTCCGTATAGCTGTTCACAATGCCGGAGAGCGTTTTAATTGAACAGGGCAGGATAACCATGCCGGCCGTTTTAAACGAGCCTGAGGAGATGCTGGCAGCGATATCACGGGCATCGTGAACGACATCCGCCAGCGCCTGAACATCGCGCAGGGAAAGATCGGTTTCCAGAGAGAGGGTCTGCCGCGCCGCCTGGCTCATCACCAGATGGGTTTCGACGTCCGCCACGCTACGCAGAACCTGTAACAAACGTACGCCGTAAATCGCGCCGCTGGCGCCGCTGAGCCCAACAATGAGTCGTTTCATGATTTTCGCCCTTACTGATTTCAGGGCAGACTGTGCAGGATTTTGCGGGGAGTTGCAAGTGAGGGCATTCGCCCTCACCTGCCGGAGTATCAACCTTCGTTGTGCATCTCTAAGCTTTCGAGATCGTTCTGCAGCTGGACGGCTTTGGCGTCGTCGTTGCGCAGTGAATCAAGATAGTCGAGGTACTGCTGGTCAACGTCTTTGGTCACGTAAATACCGTTGAACACGGAGCATTCAAACTGCTGAATTTCCGGATTCTCGGCACGCACCGCGTCGATGAGATCGTTCAGATCCTGGAAAATGAGGCCGTCGGCACCGATGATCTGGCGAATTTCATCCACTTCACGGCCGTGAGCGATCAGCTCGTTGGCGGTTGGCATATCGATGCCGTACACGTTCGGGAAGCGAATCTCCGGCGCAGCAGAGGCCAGGTAAACTTTCTTCGCACCCGCTTCGCGCGCCATCTCGATAATCTGCTCAGAGGTGGTGCCGCGAACGATGGAGTCATCCACCAGCAGAACGTTCTTGTCGCGGAACTCCGCGCGGTTGGCATTCAGCTTGCGGCGCACGGACTTACGGCGCAGATGCTGCCCCGGCATGATAAACGTGCGGCCAACGTAGCGGTTCTTCACGAAGCCCTGACGGTATGGCTTGTCCAGAATGCGGGCGATCTCCAGCGCGATATCGCAGGAGGTCTCCGGGATAGGAATAACCACGTCGATGTCGAGATCGTCCCACTCGCGGGCAATCTTCTCGCCCAGCTTCGTGCCCATGTTGACGCGCGCGCTGTAGACGGAAATCTTGTCGATGAAGGAATCCGGGCGGGCGAAGTAAACGTATTCAAACAGGCACGGGTTGCTGACCGGGTTATCGGCACACTGGCGGGTAAACAGCTGGCCCTTCTCGGTGATATAGACCGCTTCGCCCGGCGCAACGTCGCGCAGGAATTCGAAGCCCAGGGTATCCAGCGCCACGCTCTCAGAGGCAACCATATATTCGGTACGGCCATCGCCGAGGTCGCGCTTGCCGAGCACCAGGGGACGAATGCCGTTTGGATCGCGGAAAGCTACCATGCCGTGACCGATAATCATCGCCACGCAGGCGTACGCGCCGCGGATCTGACGGTTTGTCGCGGCAATCGCGGCAAAGATGTTGTCTGCTTCCAGCGGATAGTGACGGAAGTTATCCAGCTCGCTGGCGAACACATTGAGCAGGATTTCAGAATCAGAGGTGGTGTTAATGTGGCGACGTTTCTCTTCGAACAGCTTTTTACGCAGCTCATGTGCGTTCGTCAGGTTGCCGTTATGGGCAAGGGTGATGCCGTACGGTGAGTTGACGTAGAAAGGCTGTGCCTCGGAGGCGCTGGAACTGCCAGCAGTAGGATAACGAACGTGACCGATCCCCATATTACCTTGCAGACGCTGCATATGGCGGGCTTCAAACACATCGTTTACCAGGCCATTCGCCTTGCGTAAACGGAAACAGTTGTTTGCATCAATGGTGATGATACCCGCAGCATCCTGCCCACGGTGCTGAAGCACCGTTAACGCGTCATAAATCGACTGGTTTACCGGCATGAAACCGGCGATACCGACAATACCGCACATTCGTCTTTTCCTCGTTAAGCCACATCTCAGGGTTTATGCCCTGGGCAAAAAACTCGACGAGCTTTGCAGATAGTCAAAGAACCATCTGATGATGAAGCTGAACTCTGGAATGAGCTGCGATTTCTGCCAGTCTTCGCTTTTGGAGAACCCGGTGAAGGTATCCAGGAAGAACAGGATCGCGGCCACAATCAGCACGCCTCGCAACGCTCCGAAACAGATCCCGAGCACCCTGTCCGTTCCTGACAGACCGGTTTTCTCGACCAGCTGACCTATCACGTAATTCACGATAGCGCCGACAATCAGCGTTGCGATAAACAGCACCGCGATGGCAATTCCGTTTCGGACCAGTTCATCTTCAAAGCCCGTGAACCAGACAGACAGGTAAGTGTAGTAATGACTGGCGACAAAGAAAGCACAACCCCAAGTCACCAGCGATAACGCTTCACGAACAAAGCCACGGATCAGGCTAACCAGACAGGAAAAACCAATCACCGCTATGATGGCGTAATCAATCCAGACCATATGTGTCCCACGATTTAACGCCCTGTCATCCAGTTCGGGGCGAATTCTAACAGAAAAAGAAAACGTTTGCGTAGGGATTTCCTTCCCGCGCGTAAATAAAAAAGGCGCTGAAAAAATGTTCAACGCCGTGGCTTATCGCCTCTCTCTTAAAGGAGCAGGTCGTACTTAGTTTGCGCTGTAACCCATCACCACACCGCTCAGGCCGGAGATCTGCTTCAACTCACCCAGCGACCCTTTCAGTTTGTCTTTAGACGCTTCTGGCCCCACGAGGATACGGGTAATTTTACCCTGCACCGGCGTGGAAGGTGAAGTGTAAACACGGTATCCCGCACTTCTCAGTTTGCTCACGACCTCGTTGACTTTGTCGGCGTTTTTCAGCGCACCGAGCTGCACCACGTAGGCTTTACCCGTTGGGGCAGCAGCGTCCTGCTGCGCCGGTTTTGCTGGCGGTGGGGTTTCTGACGCCGCGGCGAGCTGTTCTGCCGTTTTATCGCGCTGCGGTTTCGGCTGCGGCTTCTCAACCGGCTTCGGTTTTTCAACCGGTTTAGGCTGCTCTACCGGCACCGGATCGATATCGCTGCTGCTCGCTGCCGCCAGGCGAGACGGATCGAGCGACGGTGCTGCGGCATCGCCCGCGCGCACCTCTTCCGCCGCGCCTTCCGGTGGCTGAGCAGGCAGCGCCTGCGTCGCCGCGGGCAGCATATCCGGCTCATCGCGGTCACCCGGTTTAGGCACCAGCGGAATAGCGGCAAACTCATCCTGATAATGCTTTTTCTGCCCGTCGAGCAGCCCGGGAAGAATAATCACCCCGAGCGCGACCAGCACAATGGTTCCTGTTAAACGGTTCTGAAACTTACTCGCCACCGGTTCTCCCCGCGTCCATCACTTCCATGACATGTGCCACCGTGTGGAATGAACCACACACCAGCACGGTATCTTCTGGTTTAGCATCCGCCATCGCGGCATGCCAGGCCTGAGCCACGCTACTGTAGATTGCGCCTTTGCCGAGATGTTCCATCAGCTGCTCGGCCGTCGCGCCGCGCGGCCCCTCCAGAGGAGCACAATACCAGCTATCGACCACACTCTCCATGCAGGCCAGCGTCCCGCCGATATCTTTATCATGAAGCATACCGATAACCGCCAGCACGCGCCCGGTTTTTGGTAACGATTTGAGACGTCCCGCGAGATACGCCGCCGCATGCGGGTTATGCGCCACGTCCAGAATCAGGCGCGGTGACTCGCTGACAATCTGGAAACGCCCGGGCAGAATTGCGCTCTGAATGCCGTTGCGGATTGCCTGCTCGCTCACCACCAATCCGCTGGCGCGCAGTGCCGCCAGCGCGGTGGCCGCGTTCGGCTGCGGAACCTGCGGCAACGGCAAGTTATCCAGTGCCCCCTGCGCGTCGCTAAAGCGCCAGCCGTTGTTCTGAACCTCATACTGCCAGTCAACGCCGCGGCGCAGCAGACGCGCGCCCTTCTCGTTTGCTACGTCAGCAATAGTGTGCGGCATATCCGGCTCGCCGACCACGGCGGGTTTATTTGCCCGGAAAATACCGGCCTTCTCGCGGCCAATGCTTTCACGATCCGGCCCCAGCCAGTCGATATGATCCAGCGCGATGCTGGTGACCACCGCCACATCTGCATCCACGATATTGGTTGCATCAAGACGCCCGCCGAGGCCAACCTCAAGGATCACCACATCCAGCTGCGCCTGTTTAAACAGCCACAGGGCCGACAGGGTGCCGTATTCAAAATAGGTTAATGAGATCTCACCGCGCGCGGCTTCAATTTCCGCGAACGACGCCGTATGCGCGGATTCCGGCAGTTCGCGATTTTGCACGCGAACCCGCTCGGTGTAGCGGACCAGGTGTGGAGAGCTATAAACGCCTACCCTGTAACCGGCCGCCATCAGGACGGACTCCAGCGTGCGGCAGGTCGTGCCTTTACCGTTGGTCCCTGCGACGGTGAACACGAAAGGTGCCGGTTTGAGCACATCTAGACGCGTGGCAACCTGGCTCACCCGTTCAAGCCCCATATCGATGGTTTTACTGTGCAGGTTTTCCAGATAAGAAAGCCACGCGGCCAGGGGCGACGTGGCTTGGGGAATGCTTTTATTTTCCATAATGCCCGGTTGTCATTAACAGATTAGAAAGCAAAAGGGCAGCGCCAACCGGCCCTGCCCTTTTCAGTTATCAGGCCTCGGGTTCCTGATCCGGTACCACCACGCCTTCGCGCGGCTCATCCGGGTTTGGCGCTGGCAGATTCATCAGCTTCGCCAGGATGCTCGCCAGCTTCAGGCGCATTTCCGGACGGCGGACGATCATGTCGATGGCGCCTTTCTCGATGAGGAACTCACTGCGCTGGAAGCCCGGCGGCAGTTTTTCACGAACGGTCTGCTCGATAACGCGAGGACCCGCAAAGCCGATCAGCGCTTTTGGCTCAGCGACGTTCAGGTCGCCCAGCATCGCGAAGCTCGCGGAGACGCCGCCCATGGTTGGGTCGGTAAGCACGGAGATGTACGGCAGACCGCGCTCCTGCATCTTTGCCAGCGCTGCAGAGGTTTTAGCCATCTGCATCAGGGACATCAGCGCTTCCTGCATACGTGCTCCGCCGGAGGCAGAGAAACAGATCAGCGGACAGTTGTCTTCCAGCGCCTGCTCAACGGCACGCACGAAGCGCGCACCGACCACGGAACCCATTGAGCCGCCCATAAAGGAGAACTCAAACGCAGCGGCAACAACCGGCATCCCATGCAGGGTGCCTTTCATGACGACCAGCGCGTCTTTCTCGCCGGTCTCTTTCTGTGCGGAGGCCAGACGATCTTTATATTTCTTGGAATCGCGGAACTTCAGCACGTCTTTTGGCTCAAGCTCGCTGCCCAGTTCTACCAGAGAACCTTCGTCCAGCAGGCTATGCAGGCGGTTGCGCGCCGACATACGCATATGGTGGTCACACTTCGGACACACCTCAAGGTTGCGTTCCAGCTCTGCGCGATACAGAACCTGACCGCAGCTATCACACTTCGTCCATACCCCTTCAGGAATGCTCGCTTTGCGCGTTGGGGTAATGTTGCTTTTAATTCGTTCAATCCAGCTCATTGATAACCTTTCTGCCTGAACCTGGTCGTATGCCAGTTTTGCTATAAGAGGCGAATAATGCCATTTTTGCCTCCAACAGACCATGAATGTTGCACATTAAAACATAACAGCCCGAAACTTTGGATAAAAAAGTGGTCGAACCGCCAGCGTGCATTTACTTCGCTTGTTTTGCCGCCGCACGTTTGTGACGAATAATTTCGATAACGCCAGGCAGTACGGAAAGCACAATAATCGCTACAATCAGTAACTTAAGGTTTTCCTGAACCACTGGGAGATCGCCAAACAGGTAACCCGCATAGGTAAACAGCAGTACCCACAGCAGCGCCCCCACGACGTTATACATGGCAAAATGACGATAGGACATATGTCCCATTCCCGCCACAAACGGTGCAAATGTGCGCACAATAGGCACAAAGCGCGCAAGGATAATGGTTTTTCCGCCATGGCGTTCATAAAACGCATGAGTTTTATCTAAATAGCTGCGGCGGAAAATTTTTGAATCCGGATTGCTGAAAAGCCGCTCACCGAATACGCGTCCAATCGTGTAGTTGACCGCATCACCGACGATGGCGGCGATCACCATCAGCACCACCATAAGATGCACATTCAGATCGTTGGTGGGCAGCGCCGATAACGCCCCGGCGACAAACAGCAGTGAATCGCCCGGCAGAAACGGCGTGACAACCAGCCCGGTTTCACAAAACAGAATGAGGAACAGAATGGCATAAACCCAGACGCCATACTGCGCGACCAGCTCTGCCAGGTGAACATCAATATGCAGGATGAAATCAATCAAAAAACGAATTACGTCCATATTGTCTAAGCCTTAATTGCACCTTTGTTTAGTCCGCTAAAAACAGCGGCCCCATTGGCGGTTTCGGCAGGTCAAACCGATCCGGATAGTCTACCGAGACCAGATACAGCCCTTCCGCTTTCGCCGTGGCTGCCGCAAGCGTTCTGTCCTTCGCTGCCAGCAGGTCTGCAATCCAGCTCTCCGGCTGGTGTCCGGCACCCACTTCCATCAGGCTGCCCACAATATTCCGCACCATATGATGTACAAAGGCATTGGCTTTGATATCCACCACCACATACGCGCCAAAACGGCTGACGTTAATGTGCATGACATTACGCCACGGCGTGCGGGACTGACACTGCACCGCACGAAACGAGGTAAAGTCATTTTCACCAATCAGACACTGCGCCGCGCGATGCATGCGTTCCGCATCGAGCGGTTCATAAAAATGCGTCACGCCCTGGCTTAACACCGCCGGACGCAGACGCTGGTTGTAGATGACATAACGGTAACGACGCGCGGTGGCGCTGAAACGCGCATGAAAATCATCCGGCACAGCTTTCACCCAACGCACCGCAATGTCACCAGGCAAATTCGCATTTACACCCAGCGTCCAGGCGGCATCCTTACGCACGGCGGTGGTCTCAAAGTGCACCACCTGCCCCGTGCCGTGAACGCCAGCATCCGTACGGCCTGCGCACAGGACGTTAATCGGCTCGTTTGCCACCTGAGAGAGCGCTTTCTCCAGCTTCTCCTGAACGCTGCGCACCTCATTCTGACGCTGCCAGCCATAATATTTACTGCCATCGTACTCAATACCGAGGGCAATTTTATGAACCGGCTTTTGTTCCACGTCTGACATCAGTACAGGTACTCCTGCACCAGTTTTTCAGCGATCTTGACCGCCATCAGCGCGCCGCCGAAGCGAACGTTGTCGGCAACGGACCAGAACTGGACCTGCTCCGGCATACCGTAGTCGTTACGCACGCAGCCAACGGAAAGATGCGCGCTGCCGGTGGCATCGCCCACCTGCGTCGGGAACTCGCTCTCTTCGGAGAGGACGATGTCTTCCCCGCGGCCAAACGCATCGCGCGCCTCTTCTGCCGCCAGGGGACGCAGCGCTTCAAAGCCGACCATCTGCGCGTGACCGTAGAAGACCGGGGACTGCACGACGCTTGCGGAGATCATCAGGCCATCGTCCTGCAGAATTTTACGCACCTCATCGACGATACGGCGCTCTTCGCGCACGGAGCCCTCGCGATCCGGCAATAGCGGCAGCATGTTGAACGCCAGCTGGCGGCCAAAGAAATCATCTTCATCAATCGGAATGCCGTTCAGCAGCTTCGCGCTCTGCCCGGCCAGCGCGTCAACGGCCTTTTTGCCGTTTGCGGACGCCGACAGCAGGCTGGTGACGGTAATGCGCGACAGGCCGCCGTCGTCGGTCAGCGGTTTCAGTGCAGTCAGCAGCTGGCTGGTCAGGCTGTTCGGCACCGCAATGACGTTACGGTTGCGGTAGTCAGCCAGCACAAACGGGTTCACGTCCGGCACCACCAGCGGCACATCCGGCTCCATGGAGAACAGGCCGCTCAGGTCAATCACCAGGCAGCCTGCGTTGGTCGCCTCTTCAACGTACGCCGCAGTGGCTTCAGCACCTGCAGCGAAAAACGCCAGCTGCGCCTGCGTCCAGTCGAACGCCGCCGCATCCTGAACCATGACGGACTTACTGTTAAAACGCAGATGCTCACCCGCGCTATCCGTTCGCGCCAGCGCATAGATATCGCCCACCGGGAACTGACGCTCAGCAAGCGTTTCGAGCAGGGCTTCGCCCACGGCACCCGTGGCACCTAAAATGGCAATGTTCCAGCCTTCAGACATGGTGGTTTACTCCAGAAATAAAAAAGCGTCCCTGTCGGAGTATCCGACAGGGAGCATTAAGAAGACATTAATGCGCCGGGTGATGAACGGCGTTAAACCCCAGCTTGTGCAGCAGCGTCGCCGCCGGGGCGTCGTCGCACATCACATACAGGGATGACCACTCGCGGCGCTCAACGTAGTTCTTGCGCAGCTTATCAAACTCGCCCGGGATCCCCGCCACTTTACGCAGCAGCGCATCATCGCGGCGCACATCATACACCAAATGCACCAGCCTTTTCAGCGTTCCCTGATCGAGCGGGCCGTGGAGAGTAATGCGGCCAAATTCAGGCGCGGGGAGTAAGGTATCCAGCGCCACCTGCTGCGGATGGCCGATAAAGGCGCTATAGGCCTCGAAGACCTGCGTCGTGCCGCGGGCTTTCCCTTCGAGGGTATAACCGGCGATATGCGCGGTGCCCACGTCCACCTTGTTAAGCAGCTCAACGTTGAGGTCCGGCTCCGGCTCCCAGACGTCCAGCACCACGCTGAGATCTTGTCCTTCGTTCAGACACGTCAGCAACGCGGCGTTATCGACTACCGGACCACGACAGGCATTTATCAGAATAGTGCCAGCCTTCAGACGGCGAATGAGCGCCTCATCGGCAAGATGCAGCGACTTATACGGACCCTCTTTAAACAGCGGCGTGTGGAACGTCAGCACGTCACACTGTTCAACCAGCTCGTCCAGCGAGCGGAAATCCCCGTCCTCGCCGTTGTCTTTGCGCGGCGGATCGCACAGCAGAGTGCGGATCCCTAACGCTTCCAGGCGCTTTTGCAGGCGCCCGCCGACGTTACCCACGCCGACAATCCCCACGGTGCGGTCTTTCAGCGCAAAACCGTCGCGCTCGGCCAGCATCAGCAGAGAGGAGAAAACGTATTCCACGACGGCAATGGCGTTGCAGCCCGGTGCGGCGGAAAAACCGATTCCGGCCTGCTTCAGCCATTTATCATCCACATGATCGGTCCCTGCCGTTGCGGTCCCAACGAACTTAATCGCCTTACCGGCGAGCAACGCCTCATTTACTTTGGTCACCGAGCGCACCATCAGGGCGTCGGCATCGTCCAGTTCGTTGACCGGGATCGGGCGACCAGGAACAGCCTTTACGTTACCCAGGCGGCTAAATAGCTCACGGGCGTAAGGCATATTTTCATCAACGAGGATTTTCACGTCTGAGTACCTGTTTGAGAGGAAGAAAACCTGCCAAGTGTGCCATAATCTGGCCGCCAGGCATATACGTCTGCCAGGTTTACGCTGAGTTTTGACTTTAAGGATTTTTGACGATGCAGCCCATTTCAGGTACGCCGCCACGCCCTCCGGGTGAAGGCCCGGTCACGCCAAACGTTGCCGGTGAACAACCGCTATCCACGCAACAGCGCACCGTGCTGGAGCGACTGATCACGCGCCTGATTGCGCTGACTTCGCAGCAGAACGCGGAAGTCTGGGCCGGGGTAAAGCATGATTTAGGCGTGAGAAACGACGCACCGCTGCAGTCGCGCCATTTCCCGGCGGCCGAACAAAATCTGAACCAGCGTATTACGACCGCGCAGCAGAACCACACCACCCGCCAGATTGTTTCTCAGCTGACGGAGCTGCTGGGTCAGGGAAATAACCGCCAGGCGGTAAGTGATTTTATTCGCCAGCAGTATGGTCAGACCGCGCTGGGCCAGCTGACGCCCGACCAGCTCAAAACCGTGCTGACCCTGCTGCAGAATAACGAGCTGTCTATTCCGCAGCCACAGGTGCGCCCGGCGACCGAGCGTCCGCTGCTGCCCGCGGAGCACAATACGCTCAAGCAGATGGTGACGAAGCTGGCAGCGGCCACCGGCGAGCCGACGAAGCTTATCTGGCAATCCATGCTGGAGCTGTCCGGCGTGAAGGCGGGTGAGTTAATCCCGGCCAAACAGTTTACTCATCTGGTGACCTGGCTTCAGGCGCGCCAGACGCTCAGCACCCAGAGCGCCCCTACCCTGCATACCGTCCAGGCCGCGCTGAAACAGCCGCTTGAGCCGCACGAGTTCGAGGTGATTCGGGATTACGCCCAGCAAAACTGGCAGGCCACGCCGCAGACGGTACTGACCACCGCGCAGGTGCAGGATCTGCTCAACCAGATCTTCGTTCGCCGCGCAGAGCGTGAAGGCGGCGTGCCGGAGGTGAGAAACATTCAGCCGATCTACAGCCCGCTGTTTGCGCCGGTCGTGGAAACCTTCAGAACGCTCTCCGCGCGTCCGGGGTTGATGTTTATTGCGCTACTGATTGCACTGGCGATTTTCTGGCTGGTTGTCTGAGGTTTGGCCCGGTGGCGCTGCGCTTACCGGGCCTACAACGGCTCAAGTCCTGCGAAACGCCACCAGCGTGACCACAATCCCAACCACCGCGGAAACCGCACCTGCCAGGAAGACGGACGGATAGCCAAACGAGGTGGCTAACACCCCTGCCAGCGGTCCGGTTACCCCGTATGAGATATCCTGAAACGCCGCATAGCCGCCCAGCGCCGTACCGCGCACCTGCGGGGCCACGCGCTTCACCACTTCAACACCCAGCGCCGGGAAGATCAGTGAACAGCCGCAGCCGGTCAGCGCCGCACCAAGCAGCGCAACGGAAGCCACGGGAGCATTCCACAGCAGCAGCAGACCGATGGTCTCAATCACCAGCGACGCCACCGCCACCTTCACGCCGCCAAAGCGATCCGGCATCCAGCCGAAGAAGACGCGCATTAGCACAAACGCGCCGCCAAAAGCGGTGAGCGTAAAACCGGCCATCGCCCAGCCACGGCTCATAAAATAGAGCGAAACGAACGTCCCAATCACCGCAAAACCCACGCCCTGCAGCGCCAGGCCAAGACCCGGCTGCCAGATTTGGCCTACCACGCTCCACAGGGAAGGTCGCTCGCCTTTGTGCGCGGGCACCTTACGCACCGAGCCGTTAAACGCCCACGCCAGCAGAGGTAAAACCATGGTGGTTGCGGCCAATGCCGCAAATCCAAACTGGCTATTGATAAGCAGCCCAAGCGGCGCACCGGCAGCCAGCGCGCCATAGATGGCCATACCGTTCCAGGACATCACCTTACCGGAACGAGCAGGCCCCACCAGCCCCATTCCCCAGGTCAGGGTGCCGGTCAGCAGCTGGCTTTCACCGAAGCCAAGAATTAAACGGCCCAGTACAAGCAGCGCAAATTTATACGCAGCATCGACCGGCAGTAGAGCCGCCAGCAGCCAGGCGCCGCCCGCTAGCCCGCAGGCAAACATGCCCTGCAGCGCCGAGCGCTTGGCACCGTGCTGATCCGCCAGACGTCCGGCGTAACCGCGGGTTAATACCGTGGCTAAAAACTGAATGCCCACAGCAATGCCGACCATGGTGTTGCCATAGCCCAGTTCCTGATGAACGAAAAGCGGGATCACCGGCAGCGGCAGGCCAACGGTCATATAGGTCAGGAATACCGCAAAGGCGATACGGAACAGCGAGACGTTCGCTGAAGGGGTTGTTTCTGTTTGAGTTACTGCAGTCATGCTTTACTCCGAAATGAAGAGTAAGGCGGGAAAATGCCACGCCCCCTCTACCTGATTATCAGGATTAAGGTGCGTTGGTTGACGTTAAACGCTTACGCATTATCGTGAGGATAATGTTGAGGGGTAAAGTTTGCCTGTGAGATCAGCCGCTTGTCAATGCATAAAAAAGGGAGCCTTATGGCTCCCTTTCGGAATCAAACTTAAAACTTATGCTTTCAGCTTACGCATAACCAGCGTGGCGTTGGTACCACCGAAGCCGAAGCTGTTTGACATGACGGTAGTCAGCGTCGCTTCCGTTGGTTTGGTCACGATGTTCAGGCCGGCAGCCTGCTCGTCCATCTCTTCAATGTTGATGCTTGGCGCGATAAAGCCGTTTTCCAGCATCAGCAAAGAGTAGATCGCTTCCTGCACGCCAGCCGCACCCAGAGAGTGACCGGTCATGGCTTTAGTCGCGGAGATCGCCGGGCTGTTGTCGCCGAAGACTTCACGGATCGCACCCAGCTCTTTCACGTCGCCTACCGGAGTAGAGGTACCGTGGGAGTTCAGGTAGTCGATTGGGGTGTCAACGCCGTGCATCGCCATCTTCATGCAGCGCACCGCGCCTTCGCCGGATGGCGCAACCATGTCGGCGCCGTCAGACGTTGCACCGTAGCCCACGATCTCAGCGTAGATATGCGCGCCACGTGCCAGGGCATGCTCCAGCTCTTCAACCACAACCATACCGCCGCCGCCCGCGATAACGAAACCGTCACGGTGCGCATCATAGGTACGGGAGGCTTTATCCGGGGTTTCATTGTACTTGGTGGACAGTGCGCCCATCGCGTCGAATTCACAGGCCATTTCCCAGCCCAGCTCTTCGCCGCCGCCAGCAAATACGATGTCCTGTTTACCCAGCTGGATCTGCTCAACAGCATTACCGATGCAGTGCGCGGAGGTCGCACACGCGGAGCTGATGGAGTAGTTCACACCGTGGATTTTGAACGGGGTCGCCAGGCACGCGGAAACCGCAGAACCCATGGCTTTAGTAACCACGTACGGACCTACCGCTTTCAGACCACGCGGGCTACGCATTGCGTCAGCACCGAATACCTGCGCTTTAGATGAGCCGCCGGAACCGGCAATCAGACCCACGCGCGGGTTGTTCTGATAAACCTCTTCGCTCAGGCCGGAATCTTTGATCGCTTCCTGCATGGAGAGATAAGCATAAATAGAGGCATCGTTCATGAAACGAACCACTTTGCGGTCGATCAAACCGGTGGTGTCCAGTTTGACGTTACCCCATACGTGGCTACGCATACCTGAATCTTTAAACTCTTCAGAGAAAGCGATCCCGGAGCGTCCTTCACGCAGAGATGCCAGGACTTCCTGCTGGTTATTACCGATGCTGGAAACAATGCCCAGGCCAGTAATCACTGCACGTTTCATTCAATACCTCTGTAAGTCGCACTATAGTAAGTTTCGAGTCGCACAATAGCGTACACTTGTACGCCGAACAAGTCCGATCAGACATTTTCTGCGGAAATTTGCACCGATGGACTCACATCGTTAAGATCGTGCCACTGCCTGTCAGACGAGTAACTTACGTGAAACAAAACGCTATACAACCCGCCAACCTCGAATTCAACGCTGAGGGTACACCTGTTTCCCGAGATTTTGATGACGTCTATTTTTCTAATGATAACGGACTCGAAGAAACTCGCTATGTTTTCCTCGACGGAAACCAGCTCAGCACCCGCTTCCCGGCGCACCCGCGGAGCCTGTTTGTGGTCGCGGAAAGTGGATTCGGCACCGGGCTGAATTTTTTAACCCTCTGGCAGGCGTTTAACCAGTTCCACGCTGCTCACCCCGAGGCTACGCTACAAAGATTACATTTCATCAGTTTCGAAAAATTCCCGCTCACCGCGCACGATCTGCGGCTTGCCCACCAGCGCTGGCCGGAGCTTGCGCCCTGGGCAGAACAGCTTCAGGCGCAGTGGCCGGCCCACATCGGCGGCTGTCACCGTCTGATTCTGGACGGTGGACGCGTCACGCTGGACTTATGGCTCGGCGACATCAACGACCTGACCGACAGGCTCGATGATTCGATGAATCAGAAGGTCGACGCGTGGTTCCTGGACGGTTTTGCCCCTGCCAAAAACCCGGACATGTGGAGCCAGCATCTGTTTAACGCGATGGCGCGCCTGGCGCGCCCTGGGGCTACCCTTGCCACCTTCACCTCGGCGGGCTTTGTCCGCCGTGGGCTGCAGGAGGCGGGCTTTACCATGCAGAAGACCAAAGGCTTTGGCCGCAAGCGCGACATGCTGGTCGGCAGGATGGAGCAGACGCTGGACATCCCCGCTCAGACGCCCTGGTTTGCGCGCCGCGCCAGCGCATCGCGCGACGTAGCAATCGTTGGCGGCGGGATCGCCAGCGCCCTGCTCTCGCTCGCCCTTCTCCAGCGCGGCTGGCAGGTCACGCTCTACTGTGCTGACGACGCGCCCGCCAGCGGCGCGTCCGGCAACCGTCAGGGGGCGCTCTATCCGCTTTTAAGCGCGCACGACCCGGCTCTGTTCCAGTTTTTCCCGGCAGCGTTTACCTTCGCTCGTCGCCTTTATGACGCGCTTCCGGTGGCCTTCGACCATGACTGGTGCGGCGTCACGCAGCTCGGCTGGGATGAGAAGAGCCAGCAGAAGATCGCGCAGATGCTGTCTCTGGGCCTGCCCGAAGAGATTGCCCGCGCGGTAAGTGCGCAAGAGGTGGAAGACACCGCTGGCGTGGAAACCGGGTGTGGGGGCATTCAGTATCCGCTCGGCGGCTGGCTGTGCCCGGCTGAACTGACCGCGGCGGTCATTACCCTGGCGCAGTCGCGCGGGCTGACTGTGCAGTATGCCTACAAGGTTGAATCGCTGAGCCGGACAGAATGCTGGGATCTGCGTTTTGCTAATGGCAAAGAGGCACGCCATGCCAGCGTTGTGCTGGCAAACGGACATCACATCAGCCAGTTTGCCCAGACGGAGTCGTTGCCGGTTTATCCTGTTGGCGGCCAGGTAAGCCATATTCCCACCGCGCCTGAGCTCGGCAAACTGCGCCAGGTGCTGTGCTATGACGGCTATCTGACGCCGCAAAATCCGTCTAACGGCCATCACTGCATCGGGGCCAGCTATCATCGTGGCGAAACGGATATGCGCTACAGCGAAGTGGATCAGGCGCAGAACCGCCAGCGTCTGATTGACTGCTTCCCGGATGCGGCGTGGGCGAAAGAAGTCGACGTCAGCGCCGGAGACGCGCGCTGCGGCGTGCGCTGCGCCACCCGCGATCATCTGCCGATGGCGGGCAATGTGCCGGACTATCAGGCAACGCTTGAGGTTTATCAGGACCTTGCTAATAACCGGGATAAAGCGGTGAGCGCTCCGGTTTATCCGGAACTGTATATACTCGGCGGGCTGGGTTCTCGCGGGCTGTGTTCTGCGCCGCTGCTGGCCGAAGTCTTAGCCGCGCAAATGAGCGGAGAGCCGATTCCGCTGGACAGAATTACGCTTGCGGGCCTGAATCCGAATCGATTGTGGGTGCGGAAACTGCTGAAGGGGAAGAAGATTAAATAGGGTGCGTTCCGGGGCCCTCACCCCGCCCCTCTCCCACTGGGAGAGGGTGGTGAAACACTTACTTCGCTTTTGCCTGCTGGAACAGGTTGTCCCACATGCCCAGCACCAGAGACTGGTCGCGCGGAGAGAGTTCCCCGGCCTGAATGGCTTTCTCCAGACTGCGGGTCACTTCTTCGTGAACGGCGTCGGCAGAGTGATCGTCCCCCGCTTCAAGCTCGGCTACCGCGAGCGTCAGGTGACCACGCAGATAACCGCTGGCGAACAGCTCATCATCGCTGGCGTGTTCCACCATGTCATCAATTAACGCCAGAATGCGTGATTCAAATTCTGCGATCATCTTCTTTCCTCTGTTAAAGATCTTCCGGCCAAGGGAAGCATTCCGCCGCGATCGCCGGCGTGTGGTAATAATTCTGTAAGGCCTCGATCAGGCGCGCCGGACGTTCCGGGATGCCTTTCTCAAGATATTCCATCACCTGCGCATGCACGCGGCGCTGGAAGACGATACGGTCTGGCTCGAAGTCGCCTTCGAGGTTATCGCAGCTGACGTTGAACGGGAAACCCGCCGCGACGCAGAACAGCCATTCCAGCGCCTGCGGTTTGACTTCCACATCTTCAAACTGCCCCTGCGTCGCGGCGTCACGTCCGTCCGGGCAGTACCAGTAACCAAAGTCTACCAGCTCGCGCCGCGCTTTTCCGGCGATGCACCAGTGCGAAATCTCGTGCAAGCCGCTGGCGTAAAAGCCGTGGGCAAAGACGATGCGGTTATACGGAACCTCGTCATCTGCAGGAAGATAGATCGGTTCGTCGTCGCCTTTAATCAGACGGGTATTAAAATCGTCAGCAAAACAGCCGTCGAAAATCTCAATCAGCTGTTCGTATTTATGCGTACTGTTCATTAGTGCATCCCCAACCAGGTGAGGATCTCCTGTCCATGGCTGTCATAAAGTAGTTTGGCGCTCATCACGGCCGAGACGATGACGATCATCGGGCGAATCAGTTTTTGCCCTTTGCTTAATACCAGGCGCGAGCCCGCGCGCGCGCCCAGGAACTGCCCTGCCATCATCACAAACCCGGTTGCCCAGATAACCTTGCCGCCAATGATAAACAGCAGCAGGCCGCCGACGTTCGAGGTGGCGTTGAGCACTTTGGCATGGGCGGTCGACTTGGCGAGGTTAAACCCGGCCAGCGTCACGAACGCCAGCGCGTAAAACGAGCCTGCCCCCGGGCCGAAGAAACCGTCGTAAAAACCGACGCAGCCCCCGGCAATCAGGGCAAACGGCAGGCCGTGCAGACGACGCTGGCGGTCTTCCTCGCCGAGTTTTGGCATCAGCAGGAAGTAGAGACCGATGCAGATAACCAGCACCGGCAGGATCTGGCGCAAAATATCCGACTGCACGTGCTGCACCAGCAGCGCGCCCGACGTTGAGCCGATAAAGGTCATCAGGATATTGAGCTTCTGATCGGCCAGGCTCACCACCTTGCGGCGAATAAAATAGAGCGACGCCGAGAGCGAGCCGCCGCAGGCCTGCAGCTTATTGGTGGCAAGCGCCTGCGCCGGGCTCATGCCCGCCGCCAGCAGCGCAGGTACGGTTAATAACCCGCCGCCGCCCGCAAGGGCATCAATGAAACCTGCCAGCATGGCCACGAAGAACAGCACCACCAGCAGCAGCGGTGACACCATAAACAGATCGACGAAATTATCCATTAAAGTACATGCTCATCCAGTAGCGCCTGGCAGGAAGGCGGCAGCGGAGGCGGTGTCTTCTTCTCAGGCTTAGAGGTTCCAGGTTTTGCCGGTTCAAACCAGCTTTGCAGTTCCGCACCGCAGCCATCGCCCGGCGGAGGTAGCGGCTGATCTTCACATTCCAGGCTATTCGCCGGGCAGCGCAGACGAACGTGCATGTGCGCTCGATGCTGGAACCACGGCCGCACTTTGCGCAGCCAGTCACGATCGGTTCCGGCATCCAGGCAGAGCTGCTGCTTGATGGCAGGGTTAACGAAAATCCGCGTGACGTCGTTATCTTCTGCCGCCAGCTTGATCATGCTGGAGACCTCTCGCGTCCACAGGGACGGCACAACGCGCTTGCCGTCGCTCGCCACCAGATCCAGCGCCTGCGGTTTCAGCAGTTGGGCGGCGGTCCAGCGGGCTTTCGGCAGCTGCAGGAAGATATCCACATCCAGTCCGGTCTGGTGACTGGCGTGTCCACCGTTAAAACGACCGCCGGCAGGCATCCCCATATCGCCGATCAGCATCGTGCCCAGCCCCAGGTTATGAACCTGGTTTCCCAGTCGCTGAATGAACAGCACCAGATCCGGGTGGCCGAAGTAACGACGCTGGTCGGTACGCATCACCTGATAGGTCTCCGATTGCAGCGGAAGTTCCTGCGCGCCCACGATACAGCCGTTGGAAAAAGCGCCGATCGACTGCGCGCTCCCCGCCACCGGATGGGTGATTTTTTGCCACGGTGTGGCGGCCAGACTGGCTCCACTGGCAAGCAGCGCCAGCAAAGCAATTGCGGTTTTTTTCATGTTTACCAGCGTGGAATGGTGGTCGTCACATCCGCATTCTGCGCGCGCTGGCGCAGGAAGTGATCCATCAGCACGATCGCCAGCATCGCTTCTGCGATCGGCACCGCGCGGATCCCCACGCACGGATCGTGACGTCCTTTGGTGATCATCTCAACTTCTTCGCCATCGCGGTTAATCGTGTGGCCCGGCACGGTAATGCTGGAGGTTGGCTTCAGCGCGATGTTGGCAACAATCTGCTGCCCGCTGCTGATCCCGCCCAGGATGCCGCCCGCGTGGTTGCTCTGGAAGCCCGCTTTCGTGATTTCGTCGCGGTTCTGGCTGCCGCGCAGGGATACCACGTCAAAACCGTCGCCAATCTCAACGCCCTTCACCGCGTTGATGCTCATCAGCGCGTGGGCGATGTCGGCGTCGAGACGGTCAAATACCGGCTCGCCCCAGCCTGGCGGGACGCCATCGGCCACCACGGTCACTTTCGCCCCGATGGAGTCGCCCTCTTTTTTCAGGCCGCGCATCAGTTCGTCCAGCGCGTCCAGCTTGTCGGCATCGGCACAGAAGAACGGGTTTTGCTCGACCAGATCCCAGTCTTTGATCGCCAGCGGAATGTCGCCCATCTGGGTCAGACAGCCGCGGATAACGATACCAAATTTCTGCTGCAGGTATTTTTTGGCAATGGCGCCAGCCGCCACGCGCATTGCGGTTTCACGGGCGGAAGAGCGTCCGCCGCCGCGATAGTCGCGGAACCCGTACTTTTGTTCGTAGGTATAGTCGGCATGGCCCGGACGGAACACGTCTTTGATGGCGCCGTAGTCCTGGGAGCGCTGATCGGTGTTTTCAATCAGCAGACCAATGCTGGTGCCGGTGGTTCGGCCTTCAAAGACGCCGGAGAGAATTTTGACCTGGTCCGGCTCGCGACGCTGCGTGGTGTAGCGAGAGGTGCCCGGACGACGACGGTCGAGGTCGTGCTGTAAATCGGCTTCGGTCAGTTCGATGCCTGGCGGTACGCCATCAACGATACAGCCCAGCGCCAGCCCGTGTGACTCGCCAAAGGTGGTCACGCGGAATAACTGTCCAATAGTGTTTCCTGCCATCACGGCTCCGATGTTGTTGTTTGTGTTTGAGCGTTGTGAAACGGGCCGAAGCCCGCTGGATTAATCTTTATAGATGCTGAAGTGTTCGCGCGCGTCGAGCAGCTGCGCTTTGGTCAGCATAAAGACGCCGTCACCGCCGTTGTCGAACTCAAGCCAGGTGAACGGCACATCCGGGTACTGCTCTATCAGATGTACCATGCTGTTGCCCACTTCACAAATCAGAACGCCGTCGTCGGTCAGATAATCCGGCGCGCAGGCCAGAATGCGGCGGGTCAGCTTCAGGCCGTCAGAGCCAGAAGCCAGACCCAGCTCCGGCTCGTGGCGGTATTCGTTCGGCAGATCGGACATATCTTCCGCATCGACGTACGGCGGGTTGGTGACGATCAGATCGTACTGCAGCGTCGGCAGATCGCGGAACAGATCGGAGCGAATTGGCGTAACGTGATGGATCAGGCCGTGCTCTTCAATATTGTGTTCGGTCACGGCCAGCGCGTCGGTGGAGATATCGACGGCGTCCACTTCCGCTTCAGGGAAGGCGTACGCGCAGGCAATCGCGATGCAGCCGCTGCCGGTACACATATCGAGAATGTGCTGCGGCTGATGGCCGATCAGGCCTTCAAAGTGGTTGTTAATCAGCTCACCAATCGGCGAGCGCGGCACCAGCACGCGTTCATCGACATAGAACTCGTGGCCGCAGAACCAGGCTTTGTTGGTCAGATAGGCGACCGGAATACGCTCGTTCACGCGGCGGATCACGCGCTCAACGATGCGGTGTTTTTCGCTGGAGGTCAGGCGCGCGGTGCGCATGTCTTCCGGGATATCCAGCGGCAGGTAGAGTGACGGCAGCACCAGCTGCACGGCTTCATCCCATGGGTTATCGGTACCGTGACCGTACCAGATATTGGCGGCGCTGAAGCGGCTAACCGACCAGCGCAACATGTCCTGTATGGTATGCAGCTCGTTTACTGCTTCATCGACAAATATTTTATCCACTCTTTCCTCCAGGGCATGCTCGCATAATTTTCGGCGGCTAGTTTGCCATGAAGACGGCGATAAATCAGCAATGACGCGTCGCGCTTGAGGTTAAAAAATGCGTTTAGTCGGGTACACTATCGGAAATACGAGATGAGAATGACGAATGAAAAAGAAAACATCGCTCAGCGAGGAGGATCAGGCGCTCTTCCGACAGCTGATGACCGGGACGCGTAAGATCGCGCAGGACACCATCGTTCATCGCCCGCAGCGTAAAAAAATCAGCGAAGTCCCGGTCAAACGCCTGCTGCAGGAGCAGGCCGATAACAGCCACTATTTTTCAGATGAATTTCAGCCGCTGCTTAATACGCAAGGGGCTGTTAAGTATGTACGCGAAGACGTCAGCCATTTTGAGCTGAAAAAATTACGCCGCGGGGATTATTCGCCGGAGCTGTTTCTCGATCTCCACGGCTTAACGCAGATGCAGGCCAAACAGGAGTTGGGGGCATTGATCGCCGCCTGCCGTCGCGAACATGTTTTTTGCGCCTGCGTAATGCATGGCCACGGTAAACATATTCTCAAGCAACAGACGCCCCTGTGGCTGGCGCAGCACCCGCACGTGATGGCTTTTCATCAGGCACCGAAAGAGTACGGCGGAGATGCCGCGTTGCTGGTGTTGATTGAAGTGGAAGAGTGGCAACCGCCAGAGTTGCCCTGACAGAATGGCGGGAAGCACATTGCACCCCGCCATATCGCACGTCACGTCAGATCGCTTTTGCCATCTTCAGGTTGCACGGACTCATTTGCCAGTTGAAGACACCTTTGCCCGTTTCGTCGAGAGAAACATTGGCAATAGCGGATGTCGTGAACATAGGCGGGGTCTCGCCAGGGCAAAGCTCAGATACCAGATAGCCAACCAGTGGCAGGTGGGAAATGACCAGCGCGGAAGCGACACCTTCATTGCACAGCGCCTGAAGATAAGCGCTGACAAGGCCTACATCGCCACACGGGGTGAGTTCAGGGAGAACATCCACGCTGGATGGTAGGTTCATACACTCCCCTACCACGTCCAGCGTCTGTTCTGCACGCAGGAACGGACTCACCAGAACGCGTTCGATGTCCACTTTTTGACCGTTAAGCCAGGTCGCCATCAGACGAGATTCGTCGCAGCCACAGACGGTCAAAGGACGTACTGAGTCACTGGCGGCATCGAGTGCCGCGTCGCCGTGACGCATGATAAAAACTTGCATATTGCACCGCTTTTGTTAACCAGAATCACCGGCGTTAACTACCCGCGATAAATGCTGAGAGGTAGAAAACCCGATGGCCGGGCATTGTGCCTGATCCATTCGGTGAATGAAACGCTGTTTTTTACCTCAATGGCGTAAGTATAGTCAATCTCTGTTTACAAAATCGCCAGAACAGGTTCCTTCACCTCAGGATTTACCCTTCTTTGACCTCAGCTTACGAGGACAGTTTCCCTTGCTGGCCAAAATGTCTGGCCCCGTTCCGCCATCTGCAATAATTGGTCACACGGTGTAAACCGTGGACCATACTGCGAAGCCAGACGTTGCAGGATTGCAACCACTTCACCCGCGCCGAGCGTATCCATGTAACGGAACGGGCCGCCAAGGAACGGCGGGAAACCAATGCCAAATACCGCACCAATGTCTCCATCGCGCGCGCTCTTGATCGCCTGCTCACCAAAGCAGCGCGCCGCTTCATTGAGCATCATCATCACGCAGCGCTCAGCGCACTGAACGGCGGAGAGTTTTCCCTGACCAGAAGTCGTAATAAGTCCATAAACCGAAGGGTCGACCTGTTTCCTGCTTTTACGCCCTTTCGCGCCGTAAAGATAGAAACCGCGTTCATTTTTTCTGCCTTTGCGATCGTCCTTCAAAATCGCAGAAACAATATTTGCAGGTGGGCTGAAACGATCGCCATATGCGGCTTCCAGCACTGGTATAATTTTAGTGCCGGTGTCTATTCCCACCTCATCCAAAAGTTGGATTGGACCTACGGGGAAACCAAACTTTACCAGCGCCTCGTCGACGTGCTCGATCTTCTCTCCCTCCGTCAGCAATCGCATGGCTTCATTAATATAGGGAGCCAGAATGCGGTTAACGTAGAAGCCGGCCTTATCTGCTACTACGATCGGCGTTTTCCCCTGCTTCTTCGCAAGTTTGACTACCGTGGCGATGGTTTGCGGACTGGTCGTCGCGTGTGGAATGACTTCCACCAGCGGCATTTTTTCGACCGGGCTAAAGAAGTGCAGCCCAATCACCTGCTCCGGACGCGCGGCTTTCGCCGCGATATCGCCAATCGGTAATGACGACGTATTGGAAGCAAAAATGGTATGCGGAGCACAATGTTGCTCAACGTCTGCCACCATCTGCTGCTTAAGCGCCAGATCTTCAAACACGGCTTCAATCACCAGATCGCGGTGCGCAAAACCGCTGTAATCCGTCGTACCGGAGATCATCGCCAGGGTTTTATCACGCTCGCTTGCCTTGATATGGCGGCGTTTCACCTTTTGATCAAGTTTCTGCCAGCTGTACTGCAGCGCGTGGTTGATACCCTTCGGATTGATGTCTTTGATACGTACAGGTAATTTGCCTTTGCTGGCGGTAACAAAAGAGATACCGCCGCCCATGAGCCCCCCACCCAGTACGCCAATGGCACGCAGCGGTGCAGGATCAGCCTCGCTGCCGGGATCTTTTTTCACGTCCGTGCTGGCGAAGAAGATGCTGCGCAGCGCCTGTGACTGCGGCGTCATCGCCAGTTCGCCGAAGGCTTTGGCCTCCGCGGCATAGCCGCTGCTGCTTCCCTGCGACAGCCCGGTTTCGATCACTTCCAGGATCCGCTTTGCCGCCGGGTAGTTGCCTTTGGTTTTTTGTTCAGTCTTTTTGCCCACCATGTTGAACAGAAGCGTTCTTCCCAGCGGGCCAGCCAGCACGCGCTCGCGTACCGGCAAAGGACGTTTTGCCTGACGCCCTTTCAGCGCCACCTCAACGGCGGCCTCCAGCAAAATGGACTGCGGTACGACGTCATCGACCAGACCGGCTTTTAGCGCCTGACGGGCACGCAGCTGTTTACCGGTTAAGATCATCTCCAGCGCCGTGCTGACGCCCACGAGGCGCGGCAGCCGTTGCGTTCCGCCGGAGCCAGGCAGCAGGCCCAGCTGCACTTCCGGCAGGCCCAGAATGGTTTTTGCATCGTCAGTACAAATCCTGCTGTGACATGCCAGCGCCAGCTCAAGCCCGCCGCCCAGACAGGCGCCGTGGATCGCTGCGATAACCGGGATCGGCAGGCTGTTGATCTCCGACATTACCTGCTGGCCCTGACGCGCCAGCTCTTCGGCTTCCAGTGCGTTTTGCGCCCGGTCGATCATGTTGATATCCGCCCCGGCGATAAAGTTGTCGGGTTTGGCAGAGATAAACACCAGGCCGCGAATGGCTTTGTTTTCGCGGATCTGCTTTAGCATCGCGCGCACCTGAACACCAAATTCGGCCTTCAGGGTATTCATCTTTTCATCAGGCACATCAATAGTGATAACGGCCACGTTATCGAGGCGAACCGTCAGATTAAATGCAGATGGCATATCCATTATTCAGCCTCCAGAACCATTGCTGCGCCAAGGCCACCCGCCGCACAGGCGGTTACGAGGCCAAACCCGCCGCCGCGGCGACGGAGTTCATGTAATGTTTGCGTGATCATTCGCGCACCGGTGGCGGCAAACGGGTGACCGTAGGCGATAGAACCACCCAGCACGTTGAACTTACTCTGATCCACTTCGCCTGTGGCATGGGCGCGGCCCAGCACATCGCGCGCGAAACGCTCGCTTGCCAGTAGCTGAACGTTTGCCAGAGTCTGCGCGGCAAACGCTTCATGCATATCAATCAGGGTTAAATCAGCCATCGTCAGCCCCGCGCGCTCCAGCGCCAGCGGCGTGGACCATGCCGGACCTAACAACATGTCCTGCCAGACATCAATGGCGGTGAAGGCATAGCTGCGTAAATAGCCCAGGGGAGTGATGCCCAGCTCTTTCGCGCGGGATTCGGTCATCAGGATCACGGCGGCGGCCCCGTCCGTCAGCGGCGTACTGTTCGCCGCCGTCACCGTACCGTGCTTGCGGTCAAACGCCGGGCGCAGCTTTGCGTAATCCGCCAGCGTCGAGGTGCCGCGAATATTGTTATCTTCCGCAAGCGGTTCGCGATAGGGCGGAATGTAGGCGGTCATGACCTCGTCGGTCAGCTTGCCTTCCGACCAGGCTTTTGCCGCAAGCTGATGCGAGCGATGCGCCAGCGCATCCTGCTGTTCACGGGTAATGCCGTAGGTTTTCGCCATCTGCTCGGCGGTATCGCCCATGCGCAGGCCGGTGGAATATTCCGCTACGGCAGGGGGGACAGGCATCAGATCGCGCAGACGTAAACGCGAGAAGAGTTTGAGTTTTTGACCCGTTGTACGGGCTTTGTTGGCATCGACCAGGATACGCGCCAGCTTTTTACTGACCCCAATCGGCAGCACCGAAGAGGAGTCAGCCCCACCCGCAATTCCGGCGCGAATAGTGCCCGCCATCAGGCTTTCGGCTACGTTAGCCACGGCCTGGAAACTGGTTGCGCAGGCGCGGCTGACGCTGTAGGCATCGGTATGCACGTTCATCCCGGTACCGAGTACGATTTCCCGCGCAATATTGGGAGCTTCAGGCATCTGCACGACCTGACCGAACACCAGCTGCTCGATGACCTCAGGCGGAATTTCGCTGCGAGCCAGCATCTCCCCCACTACCATTTTCCCCAGGTCAACGGCCGGTATGCCATGAAACGCCGTTGCCTGACGCGCAAATGGCGTTCGCAATCCACTGACTATGGCAATGCGATCGCCCTGACGGGTAATTAGCGGTAATGCCTGACTCATAACACTCCCCTGTAAAAAATTTTTTCGCAAACATAAAGTGGTCTGACCTGATAATAGTCTTAACCATTTTTTTACATTCAGCCAATCGGGGAAACGAAAAAATGCGAGCTAAAACACAGAGAAGAAAAAGAAAATGCCCCTGCATGGCAGGGGCATTTGTGCGGTTTGTTGCCGGGTGGCGGCGTTGCCTTACTCGGCCTACACGATCGTAGGCCCATGCAAGCGAAGCGCCGCCGGGCAAAAAGGATTAACGCAGACCCAGCTGGAAAATCAGCGTTTCTGCTTCGCAGGCGAAAACAAAGTCGATGTCCAGCTTCACGCCGCCTTCCACTTCGGTGAAGGTCGACTTGATTTCACACGGATCGGATTCAACATCACGCGCACGCTTGCTCAGCGCGGCCAGGGTCTCTTCCGCTTCGGCACGGTTAGTGAACACACGGCTGTAAGACGCGGTGCAATCGGAGTTGTCCATGATGGTCCCAACATCCATACAGCAGCAAACCGGGGTTTCATCAGCACTGCATTTACTCATAGCTCAATTTCCTCTGTATTCGCGCAGCGCGCGAGATAAACACGATGCTGATATTTTACGCCCCGGCGCGGGCTCTCTCCAGCCGTTAATGGCGCAAAAACGGATAAGTGACCAATATCACACTAAAAAATGATCCAGAACAAAAACCACCCTTTTGGGTGAGTCGCGATGGTCACAATTTTGCCAACCAGATCTCGTTTCGCGAAACATGTTTGAAAATATTAATAAACAAACTTGCAACATTCTGGCTGGTCAGACCTATACTCTGGCCACTGGTCTGATTTGTCTGTCATACCTCAGACCCTACACTTCGCGCTCCTGTTACGGTATGTAACAATTATTGAATAAAAATAACTCAATGAGGTTATGGTCATGAGCCAGAAAACCCTGTTCAACAAGACTGCGCTGGCAGTCGCAGTGGCACTCGTCTCCACTTCCGCCTGGTCAGCGGGCTTTCAGTTAAACGAATTTTCTTCCTCTGGCCTTGGCCGTGCGTATTCCGGTGAAGGCGCTATTGCTGATGATGCGGGTAACGCGAGTCGTAACCCCGCGTTGATCATGATGTTCGATCGTCCGACTTTCTCTGCCGGTGCGGTTTATATCGACCCTGATGTCAACGTTTCTGGTAAGTCGCCTTATACGGGTGCGAACCTTAAAGCGGACAACATTGCCCCAACAGCATGGATCCCCAACCTGCACTTCGTTGCGCCTATTAACGAACAGTTTGGCTGGGGTGCATCCGTAACGTCTAACTACGGCCTGGCTACCGAGTTCAATAACAACTACCCGGCTGGTGAATACGGCGGTAAAACAGACCTTACTACGCTGAACCTCAACCTGAGCGGTGCGTATCGCCTGAACGATAACTGGAGCTTTGGTCTGGGCTTTGATGCCGTTTACGCCGATGCCAAAATCGAACGTTATTCCGGGGAACAGACTGCGCGCCTGCCTAAAAACAGCAATAAAATTGCCAGTCTTGAAGGTGATGAGTGGGGCTATGGCTGGAACGCCGGTATCCTGTACGAGCTGGACAAAAACAACCGTTGGGGCCTGACCTATCGTTCCGAAGTGAAAATTGACTTCGACGGCGATTACAAGAGCGGCATCCTGACGCCTGTGAACAACCTGGTTCCTGGTGCGGGTACAACCATTCCTTGGGGAACGTCCAACCAGACCGTTCCAGGTTCACTGTCACTGCATTTGCCAGAAATGTGGGAAGTGTCCGGTTACAACCGTGTTGCGCCGCAATGGGCTATCCACTATAGCCTGGCCTATACCAGCTGGAGCCAGTTCCAGGAGCTGAAAGCGACCGGAACCAATGGCCAGACGCTGTTCTATAAGGACGAAAGCTTCCACGACGCCTATCGTATTGCGTTGGGTACCACCTACTACTACGATAAAAACTGGACTTTCCGCTCCGGTATCGCATTTGACGACAGCCCGGTTCCGGCAGACAAACGTTCCATTTCCATTCCGGATCAGGACCGTTTCTGGTTAAGCGCGGGCGCGACGTATGCGTTCAACGAGAATGCATCCATCGATGCGGGCGTATCTTATATGCACGGTCAGAAAGTGACGTTCCAGGAAGGCCCTTACGAGTTTACCTCTGAAGGTAAAGCCTGGCTGTTCGGTACGAACTTCAACTACGCGTTCTAACCGCGACAGAATCAAAAAAGGTGAGCATTGCTCACCTTTTTTATTTACTCAGAATCGATATCTTTTAGTTCGTTCTCGATCGCCTTCGCGTTTGGATTCTCTTCCGGCTTCAGCTTACCGCCGTTGGCAATAAAGTCATGATTCTGGAAGTACGCTTCACGTACCATAATGTACGGGTCAGAAGACTGGCGCAGCAGGCCATCAGAGTCAAGCAATTGCGCGCGGGTTTCAATCCCTTCCACCGTCCATTTACCCACCGACAGCGGCCAGGTCAGCCATGACAGAACCGGATACAGCGTATCGACCATATCACCGCCGTCATCACGCACGGTGAAGCTGCCATAGAACGGCAGATGAACGTAAGGGCCGTAACCGACACCATAATGCCCCAGCGTACTACCAAAACGGTGCGGCTGTTCACGCTGAAGTTTCGGGTTCGCCATGCCTGCGACGTCAATAAAGCCGCCCATCCCCAGAATGGAGTTCAGGAAGAAGCGGGTAAAGTGGACCATCCCCTGGTAGGGGTCGCCCTGCAGGAAGTAGTTCACCATTACCGCAGGCTCTTCGAGGTTGCTGGTAAAGTTACTTAACCCGTTACGCGCGGGCTGTGGAACATAATCGCGCCATGCCACTGCCACCGGGCGAACCACATACGGGTCCAGCACGTTGTAGTTTAAGCTATACATGGAGCGGTTAAATCCTTCGAGAGGATCGGAGCGGCCCGTTTGCTCCCCAGAGCTGGCGCAGCCCACAAGCATCGTCGCGCCCAGCGCAAGCGCCGACAGCCGAAGTTTCATAAATATCTCCCTGTTCAGTATGGCTATCGTTGATTGCCATCCGTAACGGAGCCTGATGCTCCGTCTGTAAACGTGCAAGCGATTGTAACAGCACGTTTACCGATGTCTATGAGCACAATTACGGGCAGTAACCACCGTGACTCTGATCTCAGCATAGCCTGGCTTTTAGAATTCGTTTCGCTGGCAATTTTATAATGCCTTTGAAAGAGATGTATCACCTTTGTTGTCATTGCTGCCAATTTAAGAGCATCCCCACAGGCATCCCGACAAAAGCCGCTACGCTTAACAGAAAGATCAATCTCCGGGAGCATATATGAAAGAAGTGGGCGAAGAAAAAATTGGCGAGAGCAATGAGGAACTTGAAATTGAAAGCGAGGAGAAAGCGCGCGGCGAGAAAATAGAAATTGACGAAGATCGCCTCCCTTCCCGCGCGATGGCCATCCACGAGCATATCCGCCAGGACGGTGAAAAAGAGATGGAGCGCGACGCGATGGCTCTCTTCTGGTCAGCCATCGCTGCAGGGCTCTCAATGGGCGCATCTCTGCTTGCGAAAGGGATATTTCATGTGCAGCTGGAAGGCGTACCCGGCGGTTTTTTACTCGAGAACCTCGGTTATACCTTCGGCTTTATTATCGTCATCATGGCCCGCCAGCAGCTATTTACTGAAAACACGGTGACCGCGGTTCTGCCGGTGATGCAAAACCCCACACTCGGGAATTTCGGTTTATTGATGCGGCTCTGGGGCGTGGTCCTGCTGGGAAATATCATCGGCACGGGCATCGCGGCCTGGGCGTTTGAATATATGCCGATATTTGATGAACCCACACGGGATGCGTTTGTAAAAATCGGCATGGATGTAATGAAAAACACGCCGGTCGAGATGTTCTCGAATGCCATCATCTCCGGCTGGATTATCGCCACGATGGTGTGGATGTTCCCTTCAGCAGGCAGCGCCAAAATTGTCGTGATCATACTGATGACCTGGCTGATTGCGCTGGCGGACACCACGCATATTGTGGTCGGGACCGTTGAAATCCTCTATCTGGTCTTTAACGGTACGCTTCACTGGAGCGATTTCTTCTGGCCGTTTGCCCTTCCGACGCTGGCGGGAAACATCTGCGGTGGAACGTTTATCTTCGCGCTGTTAAGCCACGCCCAAATCCGTAACGACATGTCAAACAAACGCAAAGCTGAGCTTAAGGCACGGGAAAATGATGATAAATCGACAAAAAAAACGACCTGAATGGTGACTCTTTGAGCAGTCAGGCGGCGATGCGCTTAACGCAAAGTGTAAATAAGGCTATACTCGTGCCGCCTCGTCCCCTTAGTTAAATGGATATAACGAGCCCCTCCTAAGGGCTAGTTGCAGGTTCGATTCCTGCAGGGGACACTTTACCCTCCCGCTTATTTCTGCACATCGTTTCTCCACACCCGCATTCACTGAGCAGAAAAATCCTGTTTGATTTGAGCATAACGCGTTGCCAGCTGTCTTAGACGCAACTCCAGCTGGGTTTTTTCGGCTTCAGGAAGCGCACTTTCAGCACTATGCTCTGACAGGCGCCGGAGTTGTTCTTCAGCCGGTATGGTTTGGTTAAAGGACTGCATTGTCGAAAAAACCACCGATTTAAGCTCACTTACCGTGATATATTTTCCTTTTTGCTCATCCAGACTACTCAGCCTATGGCTCAGTTGCTGAAGCTTCATCATTCCCTGATACCAGCTGTTCATGGAATCGACAGGCAACGCTGCCGCGTTAAATTGTTGCTTCCACTGCACGGTGAGCGACTTCGCTTCCTCCGGCTGCAAAGTCTGGAGTTGCGCTAACAACTGAAGGCTGTAGGAAATATTCCAGTCAGGTGGGAGCTTATCCAGTCGGGCAAGCTGCTGCTGCGTTTCGGTGATAAACGTGGACGGAATGGTGCCTCGCTGCGCTAACGCGTCTTGCTGAACAGGAGTAAGCACTTCAGGTAACGGCGCCAGCGAGGCAATGGCCTGAGTCGTTAAGGGATCCGGTCTCGACAGAAAGCCCCCTCCCCACGCCACGGCGAGGCTGACCACCAGCACAGAACACATCCCGGCGAGAAAGGGTTTCCATGGTCTGACAGACCCTTGCGCAGTCGGACGCTCCTTTGTATCCGGCTGATTTTCCTGCTGCACAACGTAGACCCATTTCACTTCGCCAATCGGTTCTACCCTTTCCTGAGGTAACTCGCGACCGGGCATTATGATCGCATCCAAATCTGATGCGTCATTACCGCTTTCCAGCCGTTCAGCACTTGAACGTATCAACGTTCGTAACGTATTGAACTGGCTAAGGCGTTTGAGTTCGAGACGCTGGAACACCGCGCTCAGGCTGGTAAGCAACGCTTCAGCACTATAAAGCTCACGTAGATGGCTGTTGTTCAATGCAAGCATGCGCATGCGCTGCTGCAGGCGCTGGCTCAGGCCACTAAGGATTTCCAGACGAGCGTGTAGCGTCTTCGGCCAGAAAACGTCCCACTGGCGGCTAATCAGGGCCTCCAGAATTGCCAACCCTTCGTTCAGGCCAGCTAATCCAGACAGGTGAGTACGGGCAAGGGTGTACCAGGCCGCAGTCTGCAACTCCACACCGTTTTGTTCAAACAGAGAGAGACAGAGTCTTTCGACATATTGCCAGTTCACATCCGGGCGAGCAGGATGCGTAAGCTTACTGAGTTCATCGCGAAGGGCGGCGTAATCTGGCAGCGTACGCGGGTCGCCGCCGGTTTTTAACGTTATATGTGTGGTCATCCTGAAGGGCCTGCATATCCGTGTAGTTAATTTCGTCAGTTGAGATGTAAGGCTATTTTGCGATTAAAAATGCAGTGACTAATAAAAGGAATGAATGTTATCGCTATGGCAGCAGCGCTAAAATCAGACCGTAAAAAATGCCTTCATCAAATAGTTGTCCTGAACGGGATGAGATATCAGGGGGGCGTAAAGATCCAGCCATTTACGCTCCCCACTCGCATGAACAGGCGTCCCTGAGAAATCACCTTATCCCCGGAACAGAAAGTCACCTCGACACAACCTGCTACGCCCTGTCCATACAGAAAGATCGGCATAAATCTGACCGCTCGGCTGCCATAACGCAGAACGATACCGGAAATCTCAAAAGCCCCGCCCTCCACCAGCAGATCCGGAACGGATACCGTCAGTGGCTCCACATTCAGTCCCGTATCTGTCAGCCACGCGTTCATCTCATCCTGAAGCTCAGCCATTCGCTGGCGAAACTCTGCAATATCAGCCTGACTCCTGCTGATTGCAGGAACAGGTGCAGGTTGTCTTGCCTGCAACTTCTTCAGGAACTGTGATTTTACGGACATGATGTTATCGGACCTTATATACGGAGAGTGGTGTCGAGATACTGCTGTTGCCTGAGATGCCTTAACAGGACCCGTCCTTCGGGCATAAATTCAGTCCCGTAGCGCACCAGGCCAATCCCTTTAAGTTCAGCATCAATGGCATAGCGCAACTCACCAGGGATTTTCTGGTCGAGCAGAATGACATTTATGCTTTTCAGGCGCGGTTCATATTTGAGCAGAACGGCAGACAATGTGCCCATCAGCTCATGGGCCGTTCCCGGCATGCCCTGCAGGATTTTGGTCATGTCCGGCAGGCCGTAGTCAGGCAGATGCGCCAGCGTGCCGGCGCGGCAGTTGAGGATACGCTGCATGTTATCGAGTACGGACAAAACGACCTGGTTCTGCTCGCTGACCTGATGCAGGTCGAGGCCGCCGGTGAAGTTGCCATAAAGTGTTTCATACAGTGAAGGACGGAATGACTCACTCATCTTTCAGCGCCTGCAGAGTCAGTCGATTGTTGCCCGCGTCAATAACCCGGGCCTTATCCGGATCAAGCTCATCGCGGCTCAATACTACACGCCAGGTGTTGTTCTCCTGGTCCGGTGACATAAACATCCCGGCCACTGCCACATACTGCGCATCTTTTTCCATTGGCATATCAACCGTGACCGCCCCCCCGGGCTGCAGCCTTATATCTTTCTCCGCCATGAGGTCTGCCTTGACGGCCTGGCTGTCGTCTTTAAACAATGAGGGGTAGTCTGTGCTATCAAAGGTTTTGCGGTCTTTAAGCTGATAAATACGCACCACCGTCGACAGAGCGACACCACCAGCATTGCTGTTCACGGCTTCACGGGCACGAATATCGAGATGCAGAATCTTCACCTGCTTATAAAAAATCGATTTAGTCACGGCGACAGTGCCGTCCGTAACACTCTGAGTAAGTCCACAGCCTGCCAGTATCAGCGTAATGCCTGTAGCCAGCGTAACCAGAGGAAATTTACCAGCGGTAATCGCCATCTTCATCGGTCTCCCTGCGGTGAATATTTTCCTGTACGCGCTCGTAGCGGCCAAGATTGATGGTTATTGTTTTTGGATGTGATGCGGTCTTAGCCGCATTCAGCGGTCGCATCACGGCAGTGCGGCCCAGCTGAACCGCCCCGGCGTTGGGTTTACTGCTCATTGTCGCGTCCGGCAGCAGGCTACGGTCGACACACAGCTGTAACCGCACATCGAGGCGGGAGCCAAGATAGACATGCAGGAGCGCCATCAGGTCCGTGTGAAGCTCCCCATCCGGTAACCAGCCCCGCACCTCTGCCGGGTCAGTGGTGGTCAGACGCATCAGCACCTGACTGTTTACGTCGGTGGCATAGTTCCCCATCACCGGACGGCTGGTCAGGGTGACGGGCTGCCTGACGCTCATGGTCAGTGGCTTCTTCAGCGGTACACGGCGTTTGTCGTGGTGCCAGATTTTCGCCTGCGTGTTGGGTGCCAGCAGGCGCACCAGCGAGGCCATGCCTTCTGCGGTACGCCCCGGCAGCAACATGACCGGCAACAGTGCCAGAAAGCGCGAAGCCGGGGCCGCGATATTGTCCGTGCAACCGTTAATCCCGAGCCCGGCCAAACCCAGCAGATACTGTGAAGTTTTGTCCTTACCGCCTTCTTCAAACGTTGCCGGATACGAGTATTTACGCCAGATACGGTAGTACTGAGCAATCAGCCGGTGGTTGAAGATATCGAGGAAGTCCGCGTTAGCTTCGTACCCTTCCCGTCTCTGGGCGATGTCATCGATATAGTGCGTCGGCAGCGGAGACTCCACGCCGTAGAGCCCCATAAAGGTGGTACGAATCGTGGTTGGAAGGTGCGGATGTTCCGGTAGCTCTGCCCCTTTGATTTCAGAGGCCGGGAACCCCATCCCAGAATGGGGTCGAAAGCGTACCGGCTCTTGTCGCACCTGCCAGGTGCTGCCAGTGACCGGTTTATCCGGCTGGCTCTGCTCCAGTAGCTGACAGAAACGGTAAAAATTCATGTACGGCAGTCGGTCGCCCAGCTGCGCTATCAGCCTGGCAGACGCGGACTGTGATTCTCTTTCCACCGGATGCATTTTCCTTCTGGCTGAACAATGAGGGTAAGCTGATTGAACTGGTTCATATCGGCATACAGCGCAAAGAACCGGTTGAGCATTTCACCGAACAGGTGAATATCGCCCTCGCCGGTGAAGCCGTTGCTGTCGAGGGTCACTTCGATATCCAGCCCCCGAAGCAGGTAGCCCTGTTCAAAACGTTGAAGGCGATGGTGCTCCACGTGCTGAATCGCCTCCAGACGCCGGGTGTTCAGTTCATCTTCCTGCCAGTTATAGAGCGCCAGCGTCCCGCGCAGCACTTCGGCAGTACTCATCATGTTCAGGAACCCGGATCCCAGGTGGCTCAGCACCCGCCAGTGAAAACGGTCTTCAGAAGGCGGATAGACTGGCAGCGTTGGTTTGCAGAGGTTGCGTACTGAAAGTTGTGTACTGACCACCTGCTCACAGCGGTCAAGCAGCGTACTCTGTAGTGCACGGCGCGGCAGCTGGCCGTTGGTGCCGGTGATTTGCAGCGATACGGCTTCACGCTCAAACAGGCGGTCCTCTTCCCACTGGTGCCCCCCAAGGATAAGCCAGGTGTCATACAACCCGGTCACGCTGCGCTTTACGCGGGTGTGGTAGTAACGGGGTGGTGCATGACGGCGCATCATCCCGCCCTTGTGCCTGAAGCTGCTGAACGGCACATACTCTGCGTCACTGGTCCGGTTTGAGCCTGTCACCGAATCCACCGAATAAATCTCGGTATGTCCGTCCTGCAGACGTTTGGGGCGCAGCAGGTACTCGCTTTCAAGCCCGGTAATGGTGAGTGGGTCAGCTTCCAGTGTGAACAGGTTAATCACCGGCACACAGTGCAGACGAACCGCGTCATCGGTGACCGGCAGCTCTGATGGCCACGGTGTGCTGAACACGACTTCGATGTCGAAATACTCTGCTCCGGCAGATGGCGTAATGCCGTCCAGCCCGTTGAGGTGGACAAACATAAACTTGTCACGGAAAGTGAAGTACTCCAGCAGCAGCTGGTAGCCGCTGAAGGCGGTATCGCCCTTCGGCCACAGGCAGTCTTCCTCCGCAAAACCACCCGGCGAGAAATACCCGTCGAGGCGAATACGGTCGGTCTGCCCGGGCAGACGCATATACAGGGCAGCCTGTCGTTTGGTGAGCATCAGGTGCAGCTGGCTGCTGACCGGGGCATCCGCCCCGAGATACAAACTGAGGTGGCTGAGATCAGCATGGGACCAGTCCGCCTGGGTGCTGCAGGCAAAACGCATCCGCAGCAGAGAGCGCCCGTCCGGCTCAGTGGTCATGGTCACCCCAGAGATATTCAGCGGGTTAAGCATCACATCGCGGGTGGTGCGGTAGCGACAGACCGTGTTTTTCGGCCCCACCGGGCGGGAGTAAACTTCCAGACCCGCGGGTATCACTTCTGCCATTTTAACGGCCTGAAGCGCAGGCGTGAACGCCACCACCGAGAGAGACGGAATGGTGCGCAGGTAATGGGGCCAGAGCATGCTGACCAGCCCTTCGGTCAGTTCCGGCAAGTCGTCGTCAATCTTTTCGCGCAGCCGCCCCATTGAGAAGGCAAACCCTTCAAGCAGGCGTTCAACATAGGGATCGGGTGTGCCGGCCTTATCCAGGTCGAGCATTGCTGCACGATCGGGATGGGTTTGAGCGAACTCTTTCGCGGCTTCACGCAGGTACCGTATTTCTGCGTCGTAATAACGCAGGGTCAAATCTTCCATTTATTTCTGTTCCTGTGGATTTAACCGCAAAGCACGGCGGCACGGGCTGGATCGACGGCGATCAGTCCGGCAAGTAACTGGTCCATTACCGGTGTAAGGCGGGCCTTTTCAGCCTCGCTGCGACCGGCTTTCAGGCGCAGGAGTTTCAGATGGCGGGCCTGCACCTCAAACATCAGCTCAGGCTCCCAGTCACTGAGGGTCACTTCTCTTGCACGCTCACCCAGTTCTGCAAACAGGTGTACCGCCAGGTCATTTTTACCGTACTGCTCAGCAATGCGTCCCATCAGCAGACGCAACAGCCACTTCTGACGATCGGTGGTCATGCCCGGCCGGGTCTGCAACCAGCCCAGCGCGGCATCCGGGCCTTCACTGTCGGCCAGCGCCACGGCTTCCGGCTCCAGCGCCAGAATGTCATCATTACCGGCGGTGGCCGGGGCTGATGGCGTATCGTTGTCCCACCCACCAGTGGTATCAATCACGCTATTCTGGATCCAGTTCAGCGTCACTTCGTCCGCAAACGGTGTACCGTCACTGAACGCCAGTGTCTCCAGCCCGGACAGGCGAGACAGCAGCCCTTTCAGGTCAGCCACGACAATGTCGGCCAGCGTCTCCTGACCGGATTTCGTCAACGCCTGGTGGATATACCATTGCAAATCCAGCCACAGGTGATTGGCACCGCGGGAAAAGGTGCTGTCGGCCGTTTCCAGCATTTCAGCCCAGTTCTGCTGCAGGTAGAGGCGTTTGAGTAACGCGCGTTGATCCGCCCTTGGCGGCTCAATGCGTGTGCGCCCCTGCGCATCCGGGGCAGGAATGGCCCGCAGGGTGTCGTGCCGCAGGCTTTTCATCAGATGGTGTGCTGACAGCCAGCCGTCCGGCTGCTCGCGCAGATATTCAGTAAGGGTGCGGGCCTGGGCCAGCAAATCCTGACCGGAGGTGATCCGCCCGATGGCCGGGGCATCGCTGTGGCTGGCTGCCGAAGGGGTGTCGCTGGTGCTGGCATTCTGCGGTACCACCGCATCCACGCCGCCCGCTTTCTGCAGACGACTTTCCAGCGCGCTATAAAGCGCATTAAGTTCGGGACGGGTTTCATCCGGCTCATTCTCAATAAACTGTGATATCAGCAGCAGCGCACCAGTGGTTCGCATCGCATCGATCCTGACCACTTCCGGGTACAGGGAAAGCGAATCAGTCATGCGCGACCCGGCCAGCCATTCCAGTGCCGCCTTACGGCTACGGTCACGCTGCGGGTGCAGCTGTGGTCCAAAACGCTCCAGCAGACCGGTCAACAGTTCGAGTCCTTCAGCCAGCCCCCGCTCACCTTCGCGGTGCAGCTTTGCCCAGCAGTAGTACGTCGCCACACGGATATCTTTGGCAGTGGTGGTCAACAGCTTCTCAGCAAGCCGGCAGATGAGTTCGGTATCCGCGCCGGAGAGTTTGTTGACCTCCTCGCGCATCTGCTGGAAGTCATCGTCATAGCCCGGGTCTTCGCCAGCGGGCGATTGCCCGGACAGCGGCTGCAGCCAGTTGTCCCACTGCGCCACACGTTCTCGGGTTGCTACAAGCAGTGGTTCCTGTTCTGTCTGGCAGGCACTGAGTAAGGCATTGAGCGTGCTCATCAGTAGACCTCCTCTGCATCACTGGCCGCACTGGCGACCTGGTCTGACGCGACGGTCGTGCTGAAGATGGTTTCCGGCAGACGGAAATTGCGCAGCTTCAGCAGCGCCAGCGGCCCCTCGCCGGCTTCGGTACGCAGGGTATAATTGAGCGTACGACCATCCTGTGCCTTCCAGCTCAGGCTGTAGCTGCTGCCCACGCCCGGATACGCTTTCACGCTGGCTTTATCGAGCAGACGAATCAGCCCCCAGCTACCCGGAATATCGGCGTACTGACGGGTCCCGGCCTGCGTGCTAATCCAGCTCAGGTTGGCCCCCGGGGCTTCAGTATCAGCAGGCCAGGTGAACCGCTTCCATGCCGGCATCTGGTTCACATAGGTCAGCTTCTGGCTGTCGATAATCATGTCGGTCTGCATCACCCCATCGGCGGTGCCCGGGCGCAGTTCGAAGTTCATGCCGGCGTTGCCTTCGGTGAAGGCCACATCCGAGATAAGACTCAGGGTGTTGATGGCGTTAAGAAACGCCGGGTTAAACGTCAGGCCCTGTGAGTTGATGCTGTCCGGCACCCAGTGGTTCCCTTCTTTGTGCAGCACGCCTTTGAGACGGGTCTGCAGGAACTGAGCGATACGCCCGGAATCCGCGTTGAGGTATTTGGCCAGCAATGGCAGAGAAACATCGCTGCTGGAGTTATTGAACGGATAACGGCCACCAAAGGTACTGTTCCACTCAGCCACCACCGCCTGCTGCCACTGGGCATTGAGGCTCTCGGCCGCCGGGGTCAGCACCAGCTGCCAGGCCTGCTCCATCGGATTCACAAATACCGTACGCCCAAAGCCGCTCCATTCCTGACCCAGGCCTGCTGCAATCAGGCTGCCGTAGTCGCGGGTTTCGGTCAGGTCAACCGCTTTACCCTGAAATACGGTCTGGGCAATGGTCTGGGTCATGGCCTGAGGGTCTGCGGCATTAGTCACCTGCTGCAGACGCAGACGCACCTGCGTCACGCGAGTCAGGTACGACTGCAGGCTCAGCGCCTGCGCACCGGTGTTGCTTTTATCCATCAGTGCCAGTACCGGACCAAAGGTTGCATCCAGCGGACCGTGAACGCCGGCACTCTGGTCAATGGCATCCTTGTTGTCAACGCCCAGCAGATTTTTGGCTGATTTCACCAGTGAATCTGATATCGCTTCGCCTGTCTGTCCGGTACGCCCCTGAACATTCAGAGTGTTCATCAGCGCCACCAGAGGCGACTGACGCACGTCGGCCATCAGGGTCAACTGGTCAATGGAGTCCGACAGCGTGGTGGCCTGGTTCCAGCGCAGGCTGTTGAGGAATTCCAGCCAGGTGCCGCCAAAATCGGCAAAATAACGCTCCGTCAGGCGATTTTTAAGTGCTTCCGGGGAGATTTCATCCTGCTTATTGACCGGACGTTTGCTGTCCGTCAACACCCAGTCGAGCTCGTCCCGGCGCGCCTTCACCACCTTCTCGATGGCAGGCTGGACGGCCTGCTCCCAGGCCTGGCGGGTAAACATGCCCGGCACGACTTCCGTGGTGCTGAACAGACGGGATGCATTGGTATCGCCGGTCATGTCTTCAAGGCGCATGTCGACATACAAGTGTGCCACCTGTGAAAGCATATTCTGGTACAGAGTCGATTCGCTATTACGCAAGCCCATCAGGCGAACCAGCAGGGAACGCGTCTGGCTGACCATGCTCTCATCCGCACTGAGCTTCCATTCCGGGTGTACATTCAGCTGAGCGCCATAAAACGTCAGCAGTGACGGAGCTACACCCTGCCAGACGGCGTCTTTCACACCATCACGTTCTGGCCAGTCGTGCAGCAGCGCAGAACTGAACCAGGCTGCGTCCATATGTTCCGGACGCGCTAGCATCAGGTAGAGCTTAAGCTGGTCATAGGTAGTTTTTGCCATCTGTTCACGCAGCGGGCTGTCCGGCGGCAGTGCATTAAAGGCATTAATCTGTCTTTGCAGATGGTTTGCAGAAGCATCCCGCAACAGCGGTAGCGCACTGTCCTGATAGCGTGGCCAGAGTGCCGCCAGCAGGGTATTGTTCTGACTCAGGCCGGCCTGCTCATACCATGGCACACCATGCTCAGAGCGGTACTGCAGGCGGGCCAGCGTTTTCTGCAGTTCAGACAGCGCGTGCAGGCGCTGCTCCAGCGGCTGATTCTGTCGGGCAGCAAGTGCGGCTTGGGTATTCGCACCGGCAATCTGGCTGCGGTTGGTGACATACGCGATGCCCATCCACACAGCCCAGCCCACCATCGCCAAGGCGACAACAGAGGTCATCGCTTTACGCCACTGGATGCCCGGCTTGCGCGGACGCAGAGCCGCAGGGAGCGCCCGGACAGAGTCCGGCAGAACCTCCCAGCGCTTATCCATGCCCCAGTGGTGCGGCACGGCACGTTCGGCACCGGCAGAGGGCTGACTGAACACCACACCGGCCAGCGGCAGCGGGCGGTAGGGATTGAGCATCACCGACAGCGGTGCGGTCACGCTTTCCGGCTCACGAATTAGCTGGTCAGCAAGCGTCAGCAGGAAGCTGTGTTTCACGTCATCACAGGTCTGTTGCAAACCCTGTGAGGTCAGCGCTGGCGTCAGGGCAGTCAGTTGCTCAGCCAGGCCTTCCGCAGTACATCTGTCAGGCAGCAGACACCCCGCCGCCTGTACAACCCGCCCTTCCGGCTTACCGACCCGCAGATGCAGGGACCAGACGTACAGGGGAAGTTTCCAGCCGAGCGTATCCATACGGGCACTGATGGCATGCGACAGGGAGTCCATGGTGCTTTCAGACGGTACCGGCAGCGGCGGCTCCAGCCCTGGTGCTGAGAGCTGGTCAAAGGCCGAGGTGACCCACACCAGCCCATCTACCGGGCGACGGCGCAGTTTGCGCAGCGCGGTCAGCCAGGCACTGTCCGCTGGCGTATTGAGGCCACCGCCCCACAGCAACAGTGTGCCGCGGTCTTCCTGCCAGAGCTGAGTTGTAAGGCCCGGAGTCAGTTGTTCCACTTCAGCGGCCGTACCGGTTATCAGCAGGATGCGAGTTTTACGTCCCCAGCGATGGCCATAGAGGTTACGCATGGCTTCACGGATGGTGTCGACGGTGACGTTACGCGGCTCGGTCTGTTCAACGCGGCCTTCATCGGCTGGCAGAACATTCTTTCGCTTAGACTGGAAACGATGCCAGCCCTGTTTAATGGCGAGCGTAATGGTTTTGCCGTGGCGGAACAGCATCAATAAAATCAGGGCTCCGGCAATGACCAGCCCTTTAAGTAACGGGGTATGCAGCCCCATCTGATCACCATAGTGCCAGATGCCCCAGGCAATCCCGCCCGCTAAAAGCGCGGAGAACCCCAGTTTTCCCCATCCTCCGCGCCATGCTGAATCACCCGTTGTCATCGTTTCTGTTCCCTGTTTGCACGGTATTAATAAATTTCTGCTCACCATCTGTGGAGAGCATCAGACAGTCGGCTTTTTGTATATTCACGATATCGCTGGCTACTGCAGCCAGTATCCATGGAGAAAAAGGGCCGCTAAGCCCGGCATATTTCTCCAGCCAGTGGAGCTGTTCAGGTTTCCAGTAACCGTCATAATCTTGTGCCGCTGCGAGTAAATCAGAAAATGCATCACCCCACCCCACGCTGTCGCCGACAATACTGGCGGTGGCACAAGCTTGAGTCTGGGTCGAGAAAAATGTATCCAGTGACTTTTCTGAAATCGCCATGTCAAGTGCCATTGGACGCAAAATACGGGCGTTAAAGGAGAGATTATATTTTGTGGCGACATCATCGGAGGTCAGCAACAGGGCTGCCAGCACATCACTGTACCTATCCCGCCCCTGTGTCTGGTGAATCAGGATCAAATCCACATCCAGCGTCGGTGATTTAATTCGCTCATCCAGTGAAATGAAGGACCTTGACGTAAGGATCGTCAACTGTGGAACAAGGCGATCTACTATGGCTGTCTGCCAAGCCTGCGCAAATGCCTCCTGTAGTACCAGAATGTCATCGTGAGAATCTGTCAGCAGCGTAACGGCTGGGACTAAATCTGAATGCAACTTTGCCAGAACTTGGCTTAATCCTGTCAGCAGAACAGAAAAATGGGTCTCATGATCTTGCAGACAAATGCGTCGGGTCAGAGATGTGCTCTGCTCTAGCGCTAGCGGGGCTGCTATAAAATTTTGAAGGGTCAGATTTGCAGGCAGCAATACACCGCTGTGTAATACAGCGACATTGCGTCCAGACCATTCCATCCACTGTTGTTGCGCATATTCTGCCTCACCGGCTTCAAATTCGTGTCTGTCAAATGCATTGTTATAGAGCCAGCCACGCAGACAGAGAAAGAAAAACCAGACAACTGCAGGGGATGCGGTAACAATCCAAAAATTAAATGTTTGAAGTGGCCCAGCCAGTTGATTGGCATGCAGGACAAACAACAGCACGCACCCGACCAGTGCAAGAACACCCAGCATCATCCACAGGATGAATGAAGGTTCTTCGGGCTTAGCCGATATTGTTGATTTCTGACGCTCCCAGCTCATTACTTATCCTATTACACAATCCGGTGCACTGGAGATCACCTGACAACCACACTCACAGTGGCAACCATCCACAACGACAGCTTTACCATCAGAAGTCCATTCAGGCGAACCTTCAATAATGGCATTAATGCCATGCCCCTCTTTTGGGCAGCTGACTTTATCGCCCACGAGAGCAACCTTTTTACCATTAACTACCATTGATGATGAGGCGGAAATGACCTGCCCCCCGTGCGTAGTGTTATCACCAATTAATACAAAGCCTTTAGACATACGAAACTCCATTTTTTGATTTCTGCATATGTATCTCTTTATGCGGGTAAAAGCATTACTTCTCAGTTTTAATTTCTTTTAACTTATCACACGCATTAGAATCACCTGCAGAGCAACTTTTTTGGAATAGCGGAATAGCCTTATTTTGATCTTTAGTTACCCCTTTACCATCAAAGTACATCGTTCCCAAATGATTCATGGCTGAAGGTTCGCCTTGTTTAACGGCAAGTTCAAGAAAATTTTTGGCCTTAGCATAATCCACAGCGACGCCCTTACCATTAAGATATGCGTAACCTAAATACATCTGAGCTTTAGCGTTGTTGTTTTTCGCAGCCTTCTCATACCAATAATTGGCCTTTTCGTAACTCTGAGGGGTTTCTTCACCAGAATAATACATGTCACCTAAATCGACCTGAGCATCCGTATTTCCCAGTTCAGCAGCAACCTGATAGAGTTCAAATGCTTTTTTCATATCCTTAGGAACACCCATGCCCAAACGATAAACATTAGCCATTGAATTTGCATCGTCTGCTTTTGTAGTTGATGTTGGGTCTATAGTGATAGTTTCAGAAAAACACAAAGCGGAGATAAAAAACAACATTAATACGTAAAATGGTTTCATAAAAAGCACCCTCCACAAAAGCATGATAGATCATTAATGGTTAATGATGCTCATCATTACAAATTACTATTTACTACGATTACCAATTACCATAAGGGTATGTCTTATCTTTGATAAAATCAGGAGTATCTCCATAGTAAACATACCCATTAGGGTGCCCTGTCACTCCTTTGCACATATCGAGGTTTTTGCCTGAAACAGTCGTTATTTTTGTATCATTCAGTGAGATGTCCGAATGGCCATATTGCCTCAACCAGACCCGTACTTTTCCTTCCGGCGCCAATCCTATTAACATCGTTTGTCGATATGCATTCTTCCCAGGCTCTAATACATCAGGATAAGGAGTGATCATTTTATCCCATGTATTCTGAGAGAAAAATAAAGTTGATTGATATGTTTTTCTATCAATAATCGAGTCCCAGCAAAAAATCATTATCTTAGGCAATCTATCGGCTTTGTTAAACTGCGTACTCCCCGCGGAGTTCCTATCACTCCATTTTCCGACACTGATTCCACGCGGCTGATCGATAGTCCGATATGTCGATGCATATCCATCAACATCTAACAACTTCAACAGTGTAACCTGTGCTGGCAAAGCTTTTGGGGTAGTAAAGACAAAGTACCATTTGTCCCAAGGGATTTTAAGACTATTGGGTTGTTCACTAGCACAGGCACTAACAGAGCCCAAAAGAAATAAGATCGAGATAATTCTGGCATTTGATTTCATGGTTTACTTCTCTGCATATTCTAAGCAACTTAAACTGAGCAAAGGTTCATATGAATAAAGAGTATTGAACACAACTCCGTCTTTGAAATGCGATTATTCACCATGAACCATAAGGATATTTTTTACCCTTGATGAACTCTTTGGTTGTATTACTATACCCATAGGAAAAATCACTTCCCGTTACCCCTTTACACATATCAAGGTCTTTACCGGAAACTGTCGTTATTTTTGTATCATTTAATGGGATATCCGAATGGCCATATTGTCTCAACCAGACCCGTACTTTTCCTTCCGGCGCTAATCCTATTAACATCGTTTGCCGATATGCATTTTTTCCAGGTTCTAAGACATCAGGATAAGGGGTGGTCATCTTATTCCAAGTATCCTGAGTAAAGAATAAAGTGGACTGATAAACCTTTTTATCAATGATTGAGTCCCAACAAAATATCATTATCTGTGGCAATCTGTCGGCTTTATTAAACTGGGTGTTCCCCGCAGAGTTACGTTCACTCCATTTATCTACACTGATCCCTTGTGGCTGATCGATAGTCCGATATGTCGATGCATAACCATCAACATCCAACAGTTTTAACAATGTAACCTGTGCTGGTAAAGCTTTTGGTGTGGTAAAAGCGAAATACCACTTGTCCCAGGGATTTTTGAATCTGTTAGATTTTTCACTAGCGCAGACACTAACAGAGCCAAAAAAAAATAAGATCGAGATAATTCTGGCAATTGATTTCATGATTTACCTCCCTGCATATTCCAGACAGCTCGAAGCCAACCCGGATTTGGACGATTGATATAAAAAAACAAATCAGATGATTTCACTGCCCCGTAGATGGATTTCACTTTATCCCCGTCCAGCCAGACATCTTTTACAACCACAGGGTTCCAGTGAGCGGAACAGTGAATATATTTGCCAATTAACTGTAATTCTGGTGAGATAAAAGGCGTCGGCACACCACCATTTCTCGCAGCCCTACCCTGGTCAATTGCTTTTTGACACAAAGCTTCGAGCTCAGGCGGTAAAGAGAAATTCTCATCCTTGGGGAGGATCTCATTAAATAAGCCTCCAGACTCCTGAGCCGCATCCAGCATCACCCGTAAACTAACTTTGCTCCAGTCGTTAGTTACTACCCTCTCAATAGTGACTGCCGCCCCAACACGCTTTTGTGTGATGCCACCACGTTTTTTATCCTCGTTAACAAGATAGTCGTACCAGGTTTCTGTCTTTACTTCACCGCTCAGAATTATCGCACTTAACGCTGGCAGGCTCTTTAAGTCAGGTATTTCAGCCGCTGAACGCCGGTAGATATCAGTCACTTCAGAAGGAATACTTTCACTGACAGTTTCGTTTTGGGGCTGAGTCAGAAAAAGATATTCCTTTTCCTTCGGATTATAGCCACCGCCGATATCGGAATGTGCTCCCGGCAGAGCCAGTTCCGGCCACGATTCCTTGATGCTGTTCAGGCTAAAGTTGTAGCGGCACTCATGCATTGCCGTAATCTGAAAGACTTTCTGTGCAATATCTGGAGGCAGGTCCAGCTCAACGCCGGGGTTCACACCACTATGAACATCAAATAGATTACTTACTGTACCTACCGCGCACACGGTATCAAATAACCCCAGAAAGCGGGTTTCACCTGCAGGTTTCCCATGCTGATTTCGACCACCAAGCCCTTTCGTTATGGCCTGCTGTATGGCTTTATCGTTGTTTCTTACACGGTTAACAAAGTGGCGAGCTGCTGCCGCTCCGCGACTAAATCCAAAAACATCGAACTGAATTTTTTCGATTGCAAAATTTATCCCTTGGTTAAGAGCCAGAAATTGTGAAATCTGTTCAGCAATTTGACCAACGCCTTCATCAGATTTATCAACCACACCATAAAACCAACCGCCCGTCCCCATACTTATCGTGCTATCACTATTCCCCTTATCGGTACCGATCCCCTGTACATAGATAGCGCGTTGATAATCTAATTTCCCTTCAATTACTTCATCATTGGTAGCATAAAGTGTATTGAGCCAGTGAATATTTGAATAATAACCAATATAACTCCCTGCATTATCAATTTTTTTTCCCAGTTTTTTAGCACAGGCTTCAGTGTCTTCAGGCTTCATTCCAACGTCAAGATGAGAGCAGGACTCCAGGATGCGATTCTGGGTATTAAACGCATTATTCCCTGTACCATCAAAAAACATCCCGATCGTGATGGTTATCCCCGGGACGGGTTTTCGTTTGCAGACAACTGTTTTCTCGGAAATATTAACATCAGTGAAATGCTCGCAATCACTGGCTTCCCACGCATGGTAATCACTCATACTTATTCACTCCCTGTTGTTGAATTGCCGGTTCCAAGGATCTCAACTTTTAATTTGCCGGGCATTGTGGTATAAATCGGCAGTGTTTTGCCATTATCATCTGAAATGCCATGAAACACCTGCCCGTCAGCTGTCGTCACTTTATATTCAGTCTGAGGGATGATTTTCCCTTCTTCGTCAGTCAGAGAGTAAACACCACCATAACCTTTCGGAAATTCAGGGGCTGGCATGTTCAGCGAAGCTGCTCCCATTTTCTGAGCATTGGCACATTTCAGAAGAATATTTCCAGGACAACCCAACTCAATATTCCCGCCACTTAACTTGATATAGGCCCCACCACAGTTAACGACCAGTTCCGTTGCTGCTGTAATTTCAATTTTGCCTTCGGCACTCGTTACCGTAATATCTTTCTTGGCGAAAGCGTCCAGTGCGTCATCCTGTGCCTGAATTTCGACTTTCCCCTTCGCAGCAAACAGCTTCATACCCGCCTGACGGGCCAGCATACTGATAGCTTCACCTGCCGCAACCGTGAAACGCTTCATAGCGCTGATGTCTGCATTATTTTGCGTGACGATCCCCACGCTGGCACTTCCCGAGGAAATGCGTACACCTTCCGGGCTGCTGATGCTAACGCCTTGCGGTGCATTCAATACCATCCCCGGCTGTGCCAGTTCCGTCAGTGCATCCGTCAGCATTTTCTGGCTCTGGATATCCGCCGGATACGCCTGAGCACTTTCTGCCGCATCGGAAAGGCTTCTGGCGATACTTAACGCATTTTCAAGCTGTGCCACAGCCTCTTTCATGGAAAGCATTTTGTCACTGGCGAATGGTTGTTTGTCCGCACTAATGAATACACCGGCTCCGCCACGAACGGCCACCCATTTATCGGTGCGTAACTCCGCACCTTCGCCACGAAGCTTCCTGGAAGCGTCTACATTGTGACCTAAATTGAGTTGGGTTTTGCCGCCATACTCCGTACTGAGCTTGACGTGCTCTTCGCCGCGCTTGTCCTCCATCCGAAGCTTGTTCAGGCCAGCTGTGCGGACAACATTGCGCGTACTGTTGGCCTCAGTGACATGGTCAACGTGGCGGGAGTCGTGGAGGGCATGAGCAATGTATGGACGGTCGGGGTCACCTTCATGGAACGCAATGGCAACCTCAGTTCCCTGTATCAGCGGGAAGTGAAAGCCATACTTGTCGCCGCCGTAGGGTTTAGCAAAACGCACCGGCATACTTTCCTGGCCCTGACGCTTATCATCGCGGTCAGCATCAAACTTCACCCGGTACATGCCGGATGCATCCTGCCAGGCGTAGATGTCGTTATCTTTGGCGCTGGTCACGCGCGCCATCAGGGTGCCGCTGACCACCGGGCGCTTTTTAGCGGCAGGTCGCCAGCATCGGTTCTCGTAATATGGCATCCCCTCCCACATCACTATCAGGGCATCTTTACGACTGGCTATATAGCCCGTGCGGGTAATAATAATACCGTTGTCCGTTTCTGACGGCAGTGTCGGCGGTACCACACGTTCACTGATGGTCAGCACCTGGGCCGGAGAAAGCAGGGCATAATTACTACAGCCGCTGATAGTCGTCTGCCCGGACAGGAAACGCTCATGCTCCAGGCGTGCCCAGAAGTTGCCGGTTTCTGCTGCGGGGGTGATTTTGTCGCCGCGTTCAAGATGACGTGGCAGGTAGTGATACACATCACCGTAGGTCAGACCTTCACCATCACCCCTCGTCATGTCTGCCGGTACAGAAGTCAGGATGTTCTGGGCTTCACGGTGGTTGTAATCACTGGCGGTGACAGAGCGCTCGACTACGTTCTGTCGGACGTGAACCCCCCATACCGAGTCCGCTGCATTATCACTCATGCCCGATGGACTGCTTAGTGGCAGCGACTTACCGAACGTCCATACACTCTGCTTGTCTGCAAAATGCACCACCTCAGTCTGGGTGTCGGGTTGCAGGGTAAAGAAGTAGAAAATCCCCACTTCAGCCAGCAGACGCTCAATGAACGCGAGATCGTTTTCCTTGTACTGGTTAATCTGTTCACGCTTCGGATAGTCAGCTTTGAGGGTGAACTCATACTCCCAACCTTTCAGGCCATGCTCCTGCAATACTTCAGTGACAACTTCCGGTACTGACTTATTAACAAAAAAGCGGTGGGTACGGAATTGATTGCGCAGCAAAGACAGGAACGGCTCAATAATAATCTGGTACGTCGCCTGGTCACGTGAGCCACTGATACGCTTAAAATGCGTCACCACACCATGCACCACTTTCTCCCCGGTCAGCCCCATCAGAGGCCCGGTCCCCATGGTCAGCGTGGCAGGCTTAGTCAGCAGTTGCGCTGAACTGATATTTTGATCGCTGCTGGTAAAGATAACCTGGTAGTAATAAATCTCACTCATAAACTCCTTACCGCTGAAAGTTTCCACATCCAGTAAGGCTGTGCAGGACGGAATATCCAGACGATAGCGGTTCAGCCCGCCTTCAGTTAGCGCAGCCAGGGTGTTCTTCAGTGTATCTGTCAGACTCATGATTTTGACTCCATGGGATAACCTGCTGTTCATGACTTTAATGCCAACGGGTAAGTAACAGGTTTAATCAGGGGTACTCAGCGCGTACGAAAAAGAGTGATTACGGCTCCAGCCCCGACAGCACACATGAGGGCTTTAACCAGCAACACGGTCATTTCAAAGTTGTCCATCGCATTTTCCCCATTACCACTGATGGGAATAAAACGCTTAACAAACGTGTAAATAAAAGCTTCAGGTAGAAATAGAACACCAACGAAAAAAACAGAAATAAGATGAAAATTTCAATCTACTAGCCACCCCAACGTCAGGAAACAAAAGATTAAGCTATATATTTACAAAAGAATTATAAATACGGACACTTATTAGACTTGCTACTCTGGAGCCTTAATTGAACCATACGGCCTTGCGAATTCGCGATCTGTCAAAGGGAAATTATACACTTGATTATTATTAATACCGACACCAACAACAAAGCTTCTCGCTTCTTTATCATCAAGTGTTGAATGAAGTACAAACTCAACTATATACTTGCCACCATCTTTAAAATTAAAATAAGATGGAGGAATACATAATTCACCTTCAATAATCTTAAGGCCGGGGGAAAAATTAAAATCTTTCTCCATTGAAGGCGTCCCTCGCAGATTGATACCCATATCTACTGGCTGATAATCTTGTGCATTATCAATATTCACGCAAACATTATCACCCTTTTTACTCACCTGTGCAGTTTCATCAAAACGAAATCTGTCACCTGGTCCAGGGCATCCCGTCAGGATTGGAAGACAAAAAAACGCTAACAACAAAGAGTTAAGCTTAATAAAATAGTTACGTCTCACCATGGAAAGCCCCTCAAAGCATTTTTATATCCCTCACGTATCACCGACTCAGAAGTATCCCCATCGAGCGTAATATCGGGATATCTTTTATTTTCAAGATGACTCCAGATTTCATACCCAAAAGTCTGTAAAACAAAATTATCTGCAATAATCTGCGCCTGCTGCTCCATCGGATATTCGCTTAAGAGACGACCATCAAGGGTATAACGGTAACTCACCATCCAGCTCACCAGCCCTCTGAAGATCACATTCATTCCTTTTCCACGCTGCCAGACATGACTTATTTCATGGATGAAAAGATGCTGAAGACTGTCGGTTGTCTGTGAGAAATCATCGAAATATAGATCACGAAAATAGATCTCCCCGTTCGGGGTCATCGCCATATTGTTATCCTGTAAATTGAAAGGGAGATAACTTTCTCTGTGTATCCATACTTTCGAATAATCAATGGTGGATAAAAAAACGGATTGCGCCAGCTGTATTTCCCCCGCCGTGAGTAGTCTGACACCACCCTCTTTGATTCTGAACCCATCCTGCGTTTCATCAGCCATGTGTAAACTCCAGCCCTATGCCCTCTTCCTCACTCCATCCCAGAGTCAGGGAGTGTAGTTTCTGCTTCGCCGCCATATGGCTCAGCAACTGCTGACTCAGCACCGGCAGAATCTGCTGATTCAGCAGACTGTCAACATTCCTCGCACCAGTATCCGGCAGCAGGCAGGCGGCGGTCAGAGCGTCATACAGGCTCTCTTCAATATGCGTCAGCAGGCCGTAGTGTCGGTTCAGCCGCTTACTGACCTGTGACAGCTTCATCTCCACGATGGTTCGCATCGCCGCTTCCGCCAGCGGGCGATATATCACCGTCTGGAAGCGGGCCAGCAGCGCCGGCTGGAAGTGATCGCGCAGTATCGGACGCAGCAGCTCGTGAAGATCGCCTTCGCTGGCCTCCGGCTGCTCGTCAAGCAGCTGCATCAGGTGGTCGCTGCCGAGATTCGAGGTCATCAGAATGACGGTGTTGCGGAAGTCGATTTCACGCCCTTCGCCGTCGCGCATAAAGCCGCGATCAAAGACCTGATAGAACAGGTTCATCACGTCACGGTGGGCTTTTTCGACTTCATCGAGCAAAACCACACTATACGGGCGCTTGCGCACGGCTTCGGTCAGGATCCCTCCCTGGCCATAACCGACGTAACCCGGAGGGGAGCCCTTCAGTTGGGAAACCGTATGCGGCTCCTGGTATTCTGAGAGGTTAATCGTAATGAGTGACTTCTCACCGCCGTACATGACATCGGCCAGCGCAAGCGCGGTTTCGGTTTTCCCCACGCCGCTCGGTCCCACCAGCAGGAATACGCCCTGCGGGCCATTCTCTGAGGTGAGACCCGTTTTTGCCGCACGCAGACGCTGGGCGATGGCCTCGAGCGCCACATCCTGCCCGACCACACGTTTACCCATTTCATTTTCCAGGATCAGCAGTTCGGTCTGCTCATCTTTCATCAGCGATGACAGCGGAACGCCTGTCCAGTCAGCAATCACGTTGGCAACGGTGCGTACATCCACATCCAGAGAGAGCAGTGGGTTGCTGTGCTGCATGCCGTTCAGTTCCTGCTGCAGCATGTGCGTCTCGCTCTGACGGGAGATATCCTGGCGGCTTTCCAGCAGTTGTTCGGTGAGTTTCAATTCCTGCCCGTACTGCGTTTCAAGCTCGTCGAGAGCAACGATAAGAGCGTTCTCTTCCTGCTCAATGACGGTCAGGCGTTCACCATGGCTCTGATTGCCGACAGCAATATCTTCCAGCAGCGCCTGCTTCTCCATTTCAAGAGAGGTAATCTGCGAGCGAATGCAGGTCAGCTGTTCCGGTACCGTGTCGAGGCTCATGCGGACGCACGCTGCGGCGGTGTCGAGCAGATCAACCGCCTTATCCGGCAACTGGCGGCCCGTGAGGTAGCGACGGGAAAGCGTAACAGCAGCGCGCACCGCATCGTCGGTAATGTGCACGTTATGGTGCTCGGCGTAACGGGATTTCAGACCACGGAGCATCAGGCAGGCGGTGTCGTCGTCAGGCTCATCGACTTTTACCATCTGGAAACGACGCTCCAGGGCCGCGTCGCGTTCGAAGTACTGCTTGTACTCGCTCCAAGTAGTGGCCGCAATGGTACGCAGTTCGCCACGCGCCAACGCCGGTTTCAGCAGGTTCGCTGCATCGGCGCCCCCTGCCTGGTTGCCCGCGCCGATGATGGTATGCGCTTCATCAATAAATAGGAGGACCGGGGACGGGGATTGCTGCACCGCATCAATGACGTTTTTCAGCCGCTGTTCGAACTCGCCTTTCACGCCTGCACCGGCCTGCAGCAGGCCCAGGTCAAGGGTACGCAGAGTGACCGCTTTCAGGGATTCAGGCACATTACCCTCGGCAATACGCAATGCCAGGCCTTCAACCAGTGCGGTTTTCCCCACGCCCGGCTCGCCGACCAGAATCGGGTTGTTTTTGCGGCGACGAGAGAGGATATCCACCATCTGACGGATTTCTGTGTCGCGGCCAAACACCGGATCGATCTTCCCTTCCTTCGCTTTGGCGGTGACATCGAGGGTGAATTTATCAAGCGTGTTCTGCAGCGCAGGGCTCAGCTCCCCCTCTTTCATTTCCACGCCAGCCGGACGCCCGACAAACTCCACCTCACCACCGTGGTTCTGTGCCAGCTCGGCTTCGCGCTGCATTTCCGGACGCTCATCCGATTGCGCATCCAGCAACGGTCGCAGGCGCTCCAGCTGGCTTTGAGCAAGCGTTAACAACGGCCAAAGGCCGTCACAACGTGCCAGTTTCGGTTTTTCCACCAGGGCCATCAGCAGATGGACGCTGCGAATGTGCTCTTCACCATTGAGTGAGGCCAGTAGCCAGGCTTGCTGCATCAGAGTCTGGATGTCATCAGAGAGCTGGGGCCGATGGCGCACGGAGCGAGGTTGTCTGTCGAGCCAGCCGAGCAGATCCTGCCAGATGCCATCCATATCCCACTCGTAGCGGCGTGCCAGCACCGTCAGGTCACCTTCCCCCTGCTCCAGCAGCTTCAGCAGCCAGTGCTCCGGCAGAATTTCGGCATGGGCACGGGTCTGACAAAGCGAAGCTGCGCCTTCCATCGCTCGGGCACAGTAAGGGTTCAGACGACGTAACAGGATGGCTGGATTTTCCATGAGATTCTCTCTTTGTCGGTTCCTGGACACGCTACCGCCCCTCGCTGTTCACCAAAGCGCATAAGGTCAGGCAGGCAGATTGTTTTTTCTTTGCTGAGTGCCCGCATCTCAGGCACTCAGCAAAAAACTGCGGACAGGAAAACCTGCCCGCATCAGGATTACGCCGTGGCGCGTTCGTTCCAGGAATCGGAATGAATGATGTTGCCGTCTTTGTAGGTCCAGGTGATTTTTTCGTAACGCAGTTCAACGCGTTCAAGGTGGTTGTGCTTCTCTTTCGAAGGATCCTTGATGTCATACATTTCAGGATTCACTTTCACTACCTTCACGTTTTCCAGTTTGGTGTTGAAGTACTCCACTTCCTGGCCCGCGTCGTTGATTTTGTACCACTTGAATTCAGCGGATTTCAGGGTCTGACCGGTGGTCACCGCCTTGTACAGGTACGGGCTGGAGGAATCGATTTCCTTGGTGAACAGGAACGGGGTATGGATACGGGTACCGGTCAGCTTGCCGGTGTTGTTGTCGGTCGGGATGTACAGATTATGTTCCTGAGCGACCACTTCAATGCTGCCTTCACGATCCTGAACGTCAACAGACCCTTTGATGTCCGCGCCGCCGTCGTCCTTCAGCCAAAGATAAACAGGAATTGCCATGGAATTACTCTCCATTGTGTAGTGAAGCGCCATCATCCTGCGATGACGCCGGGTGTTTGCCGGGTATCTGACAGGCGTTCGCCTGCGGTACCAGACTAATTTCGACACGGCGGTTAAGCGCACGCCCTTCCGGGGTGTCGTTGGTTGCGACAGGGCGGCTTTCGCCATAGCCCTGCACCGCAAAACAGCTTTCGGGTACGTCGCCGGTATCCCGCATCCAGCCGCGTACCGCTTCGGCGCGTTTCAGAGACAGCGTCTGGTTAAGTTGCGGATTGCCGGTGTTATCGGTATGCCCTGACACGACAATCAGCCAGCCCGGCTTCGCCTTCACGCCGACCAGAGAATTCACCAGCCTTTTGATCGAACCGGCTTTTAGCGCCGATTTACCCGAATCGAACAGCGACATGCTGTCGAGACGAATGGTTTTCGGACCCTGAATAATTTTCTTAATGACCGGAGGCGGCGGTGGCGGAGGTGCCCAGTCACTGACTGCGGCCTCAACGGGCGGAATCAGTCGCAGTCCCTGATACAGACCCAGGCGATAACGCAGTGGCTCCCCGCGACGTTGCCAGTCGTCCAGCAATGCGCCATCGGCCCGCAGGCGCTGCTGCGCACGCAGTTTCGGGGCAACAGGCTGACCCGTCAGCTGGTGATATAACGCAAGGTGATCGCCAACGTTACGAATGAGGAGCTGGTTGTTCATCCAGGACGCCAGCATCGCCAGCGCGAGAAAAATCCCGCACAGTAATCCGGCATAACGCCAGAACACCATCCTGCGGCTCACGCCACGTCGGCGCGGCAACGCCGGCAGCAGCAGTTCAGGCAGCGGCAGTGGCTCGGTGCTCACAAAGGCATCCGGTGGCAGCGCCGTCACGGAAGTGACGTGTTGTTGCCAGAGATTGCCCGCGATACCATTCACCGGCACCATGCACATACCCTGCACGCAGGGCGACATCACCGGTAACTCCCCCCGCCGTACCGACAGCAGGTCATTCACCGCGCTGTTTTGCCAGGCAAGCAGACTGTCCAGCCACAAGCCATGGCTCAAACGCGAAAGACGCCCGTCCGTTCCAATTTCCAGAGGCCAATCCGTCAGTGACACATTACCCTGACCGGGCTGATACACCTGTATACCGCTTCGCGGGCTTACCGTGGTAAACCAGACGGGCTCAGCCTCTGCACAGGCCGCAGGAGGAGATACCCAGGTCACGGTCCACAGCGGGGGGATAGTGCCAAATGCCGCACGGCACCGGACGACAGCACGCTGCCAGCCCCGAAGATGCTGGATAAAATCATCGCCGGAGGTGTGCTGTTCAGGTACCACCGCCAGCATGACGGAGATTTGCGGCACCTGAGCCGGACGCACCAGGCTCAGGTGTTGTGCCAGGAGTGGCAACTGCTCCGCATTCTTCACCCACAGATACCAGCCCTGTCGGGTTTCCCGGTTACGGGAGCCGGACACAAACAGTGGGCAGTTGTCGCCACAAACAAGGATCACCGCACCCTGAAAATCTTCCGGCGGCAGATTTTCATCCACAATTTCCCGGACAGCGGTCGCCCGTGCCTGAGAAGCCCGGCGCTGACGCCAGAGCATCATCCCGGAAACCAGCACAACCAGCAGACTGAGTGCCACACGGCTGCCCAAGGACAGTGGCCAGAATCCCAGAATGAGCCATAGCGCCAGTACAGCACCCAGGGCAGTTAACAGACTTCGGTACGCATCCCGCATCGCTTACCCCGGCCTGACGATCTGGCTTACCAGCTCGGTAAGCGAAGATGAAAGGAAAAACCAGAGCGCAGCCAGGGCGACAGCGACCACAACCCAGCTCAGCCAGTACCCGCGACGGCCGCTGCGCAGACGCGATGCGCGTGCAACAATGGGGGCATCCTGTGCCAATGTGAAGGCGGGCACCCGCTCTGCGAGAGCGCGAACAATATCTTCCCTACGCTCATCATCCTGAGCGCGATACTTTCCCACGAACCCCAGTTGCAGAGTCCGGTACATACAGGTCAGGACGGCGGTATCAGGGGCAGTTTCTTTCAGCAGGTTACGGATTCTTTCCCATAGCTCTTCACCAGCATTGAGTGTACCGAAGAAGTGAGCCTGCAGCGGGTCACGGCGCCAGGTCAGGTAGCCATCATCGGTGGTTCCCCGGTTCATCACGCTCTCATCAAGCAGTGCACACAGGGCATACACCATATGGTCACGGCTGATGTCGCTGTAACCTGCCTCTGTGAGCGCAGCTTTCGCCTCCCTTACCAGACGGCAGGCACGGCGATAGAGCCCTTCCCCGTCACGCACTTCCTGACCACCCTGCAGTTGGCTGGCCATCAGCCAGCCCGGGTAGAAGATATTTTCTATCTGACTGAGTTCAGATTTATTCATGTACGCAACACCGCAAAGAGTTCGAGATCAACATCACCCAGCGAGCGTGGGGTATAGAAGGTACAACAGCCCATCTCAAGCATTGCGCGAGCCGCCTCACAGCTCAGATCCAGCGAGAAATACTGGTTCTCAAGGCGCAGCGGGATAGCGGCCGGAACATGCGTCAAAGGCTTAATCAGCATCCCACTCAGAGCCACATTCACCACATCCGAAACATCATCGAAGCTGCCCGCTTTACACAACTGCGGGAATTTAATCTGAAGCTCATGGTTCGGCATGGAAGAACGTACTGAGAGGTAGAAGTCCGCCCCTTCGCGCAGGCGTGCATCGTGCAGTGCACCCTTCCAAATCTGGTCCTGATGCTCCAGGTGAATACTTACTACCCGCGACGGCAGGCTCGCTTCCAGAAGCTTGTCCAGCAGTGCCAGCAGCGGTGGGAATACCCGTTCAGGTGCATCGTGCTGGTAAGCAGGGATGTCACCAGCGTCATGCTCCAGTGAGAATGTCAGCAGACTGCCGGCAAGACGGGTCAGTTCGCGATACAGGAGTTCCGGGTGACGAGCGGGCGTCTGCAGAAGTTCCGTTAACACCGGCTCGGCGCTGTTCAGAGCATTCAGCAGCCAGAACAGGGAAACATCTGCGACAGCAAAGTCAGCCATCCGCTCATTGCTTTCACGGCGCATGGCCATCAGGCGACGGCGGCGGGCCTGCAGACGAACCAGCAGGTCACCCAGTTCGGTGGTCAGCGAAGGGCTGGCAGAAACGGAAAGCATGGGGGGAATGAAAGCAGGGTCCCGACCCCACTGCCCCTGAGCATTACGCACCAGACGGGTCACCGGACAGGTTAAGTATGCCGTGTTTTCCTGGCTGGACAGACGCAGTGTTAGCGCATTACGTAGAATGGCGAGTTCCCCGCTTTCATGACCAGCCAGTTCCTGCACCACCACACGTTCGGCTTTCCAGCGACGTGGGCGTTCACTATCCTGCCCGTTATCGAGGTTGCCACCACTGGCGCTCAGCAGCGGCAATGCGGCAACCACCTCAACAGCCTCAAAGCCGTTTGCGGCAGACAAATCACAGACCGGCGGAATATTATCCGCCAGATCCGTATCAACAATCGTGCCATCCTGGAAACGTACGACCAGACGGATGGCATTCAGACGCGAGAGCGCAAGTGCAGCATCATCAAATTCTGCCGCAACCACGCCCCAGGGATGAGAAATACCCATCCGGGCGACCATGTTGGCAACGTGCTCACTCCAGCGGACCTGCTGCTGGAACTGTTGCGGGGCCAGAGCGGCCCCATCCTCCCAAAGTGGGCGGTAAATTTTCATCCCTGATCACCCCTCGCCTTACGATTTCGCTTTCGGCATCTGGGAAACCAGCGACAGGTTGACGTCCATCCCTTCCACCTGGAAGTGTGGAATCGCATACAATTTCACGCGGAAGAAGCCTGGGTTATCTTCAATATCTTCCACCACCACTTTTGCATCACGCAGCGGATGAGACGCCTGGAGTTCGTCGCCCGGGTCGGTCATTTCGGTCACCAGACTGCGGACCCAGGTGTTCAGTTCCAGCTCCAGTAGTCGACGATCCTTGGTGGTACCGATGTTCTCGCGCTGAATTAGCTTCAGGTAGTGGGCAATACGCGACAGCAGGAAGATGTACGGCAGACGCGCATTGATACGGCTGTTGGCCGTTGCATCAGCGGTGTCATACAGCGCCGGTTTCTGAGTGGAGTTTGCTGAGAAGAAGCAGGCGTAGTCGCGGTTTTTGTAGTAGGACAACGGAATAAAGCCCAGATTCGCGAATTCGAATTCACGCGTTTCAGGGATCATGACCTCAGACGGGATTTTTACCTGATTGCCTGTCCCCAGATCATACAGATGGATAGGCAGATCCTGAACCGCACCGCCGGCCTGCGGGCCACGGATTTGGACACACCAGCCGTTATTAATAAAGCTACGCACCATGTTGGAAGCGAAGGCAAACGACGCATTCGTCCACAGGTATTTGTCGTGATCCGGACCTTTGACTTCTTCTACATAGTTGAAACTGCGAACCGGAACGGTATCCGGGCCATACGGTAAACGTCCCAGTACGCGCGGCATCACCAGACCGATGTAGCGAGCGTCGTCCGTATCGCGGAACGATTTCCACTTGATATACTCGGCGCGATCAAAATAGTTACCAATATCTTTAATCGCAGCGACGTCTTCCATTGATTCTTTGAGGAAGAATTTCGGGCCTGCCGAGCCGATAAATGGCATATGTGCAGCCGCAGATACTTTTGAGATGTTGCGCAGCAGAGCGACATCCTGCGCTGAAGCATTGAACTCATAAGCGGAAACCAACGCCGCAATCGGCTCGCCGCCCGGGGTATCGTATTCATCAATGTAGGTGTGTTTATACAAACCACTCTGGATGACTTCCGGGCTGTCTTCAAAGTCCTGGCGCAGCTCTTCTTTAGACATGCTCAGAAGCTCGATTTTTACGTTCTGGCGAAAATCTGTTTTATCAATCAGCGACTTCACTCCGCGCCACAGGCTCTCAACCGACTGAAACTCTTCATGGTGCATAACGGCGTCCAGCTGGCGGCTTATCTGGTAGTCGAGCTCAGCGATATGGTGATCGATCAGGCTTTTATCCAGTTTTTCGACCTTCGAGCCAGCCTTGGTCAAGCATTCCAGAAAGACCTGCATACCTGCGGTCAGACGCTCGTCAGCGGTCGCATCCGACATCGCCTGCGCATCTTGCCAGATGTCCAGCGCGCTCAGCTCAGAGACTGGGTTCAGATTGATTTTCTCAAACAGTGAGGCGTACACCCCACCCACAACAGGGCGTTCCAGCACCACGCTTTCCCCGCCAGCAGTATTATTTTGTACAGACATGAGCATTCCTTGATTAATCCGTTAAAACAGCATGATGATTAAGGTTTTTTTGAAGCCAGCGCGGATAACTCATTTCGCAACTCAGCACTAAGCGTCTGGTCAAGAACGATTTTCTCCAGCTCTTTTCGGAAAGTCTGGTTATCCAGCAGGTTGGCCTTCAGATCGCGGAGCAAATTGCGCATTGCCAGCATCGCCTTCAGCTGTGGAATTTGGGCCGCCACCTGCTCTGGCGTGAAATCTTTCATGCTCTGGAAAGTCAGCTGAATGTTGTCCTCACCGCCATCTTCAGACAGCGTATTTTTAACGGCCAGATTAACTTTTGGGGAATATTCGGAAAGAACGCTATCAAAATTATTTTTGTTGATATTAACTTTTTCACGCTCTGATATTGGTGCAGATTCCTGTCCATTACTGAAATCACCTGTAACAAGCAATTTCAACGGTAATTCCATTTTCTTGCTTGCTCCGCCAGTATGCAGGTCAAGCTTCAGGTTAATACGTGCCTTAGGCACCTCATTCTGAAAACTGTCAGCCATTTAATCATCCCTCTTTGTTTAGCTATGCCAACTTCACGGTATCGTTCTTGATGCGCAATAATAGAATAATGATCGAAACAAAATCAAATACACAGATCATTTATCCACGACAAGAATTTTCTTAAGAATTTTCCTCTAATACATTATCGCAAATTGCCTAATTAACTCAGAAAAAGAAACTGCTCTTTTCGCACAAATCGAATATTTGTATCGCAGAAGGGATTGCAGCCAGAGAGATGTTAATAAAAACATCTTGTTTTGATTTGCATCACAGCACCACGCCAAAAAACGCTAAAGAACTGCAATAACTTATTGCGGCACGATTAAAAGGGGAACGTAATCGAGGAAAGAAGGCGACCACTCCATTAACAGCATGAATAATACTTAAGAATTTTCATAAAGAAAATTCTTAAGTATTATATGAAGGGATAAATAAACGCGTAAATATTTAATTTGGCGAAAATCAACGACGCATTTTTTTCGTTACGCTTTCTTTCTGAACGCTAACGCTACTGCGTTCCGCTGGGGGAGGAAAGGCGCTTTCTATGTGAAAGTCGATAAAATCTGTAAAATCAAACACCTCCTTAGCTGCCGCTTTTTTAATCAAAAACGAGTAATAGCACATATCGTATAACGGTGCTACATTACGCCGCCCGCCCAAATCAGCAGTGGCCAGGCAACGCCGTAAAGTTCGGTAAAGCCTGCAACCATCACCTTGAAGAACGGTCTTATCGGCACGTCGTATCGCAAACTCTGCGCTACCTTTACAGGCTTCATATAGGTTCTACTATTTTGTCTCAATCCAAATTTCAACGCGCGTTTTTACATCCGCGTTACTGGTTTACATGGTTTGGTCTTGGCGTACTCTGGCTGCTGGTTCAACTTCCATACCCTGTCCTGCGCTTGCTGGGGTCGAAACTGGGCAGCGCTTCCCGCGTTTTCCTGAAACGACGCGAATCCATCGCGCGTAAAAATATTGAGCTTTGTTTTCCGCAGTACAATGCCGAAGAGCGCGAGAAACTCATTGCTGAAAACTTCAAGTCTATCGGCATGGCGCTGCTTGAAACGGGCATGGCCTGGTTCTGGCCGGATGAGCGTGTCCGCAAGTGGTTTGACGTGGAAGGACTGGATAATCTGAAACGCGCGCAGATGCAAAAACGCGGCGTGATGGTCGTCGGCGTTCACTTTATGTCGCTGGAGTTGGGTGGCCGCGTGATGGGGCTTTGTCAGCCAATGATGGCAACTTACAGACCGCACAACAGCGCTCTGATGGAGTGGGTGCAAACGCGTGGCCGCATGCGTTCCAATAAGGCGATGATCAGTCGTAACAATCTGCGCGGTATGGTCGGCGCTCTCAAGAAAGGAGAGGCCGTCTGGTTTGCACCCGATCAGGATTATGGACGTAAAGGCAGCAGCTTTGCCCCCTTCTTTGCGGTGAAAGACGTTGCGACGACTAACGGTACCTTTGTCATTTCTCGATTATCGGGCGCCTCCATGCTGACCGTGACGATGGTGAGAAAAGCAGATAAATCAGGCTACCGTCTGCACATCTCCCCTGAAATGGCTAACTATCCGGAAAACGAGTGCGAAGCCGCAGCGTTTATCAATAAAGTCATCGAAACTGAAATCATGCGTGCTCCAGAGCAGTATCTGTGGATGCATCGTCGTTTCAAAACACGCCCTCTTGGCGAAGCCTCGCTCTATATTTAAGCTCTTCATGAAGGTTAGTTTCGCTAAGAAACTAACCTTTTCAATCACCTGTCTTCCCGCTGAAAACCCGTCACTCATTGCGTCGCTCAAAGTGAATTTATTGCGTTGTGAAATCAAACTGTCGCCGTTCCACGACACTCGTAAGTAGCGGAAATTATTTAAAAAAATCCCTCTTGTCACCCTTCATTTTTAGGCGTACATTAGCGCCGTCTGGCAACAGGAAAGCACAGAATTCTGAGCTGGAGTCAGCGGCGTAACGGGAAAATTCTCATTTTCGTTTTGACCGGATTTCAGCTCTCTATAATCAGGTGGACTCTGTTTTTATATGCGTACCACAAGATACGCGGAGCGATGAAACGTGAAATATTTCTTTATGGGCATTTCGGTGATTGTTTTAGTCTGGGCCGGAACCTTTGCCCTGATGATTTAGTGAAGAACATGCAGTCAAAAAAACAGGAGCCATCGGCTCCTGTTTTTTTATGTCATGACGATGCGGGATGTTCTGCGACGCTCTTTGAGGTGAGAAGACCATCGGCCCGGAACATACTCTTGATGCCCCTCACCGCCTGACGAATACGGTCGCTGTTTTCAATCAGGGCAAATCGCACATGGGTGTCGCCATAATCACCGAATCCAATGCCAGGCGAGACACACACTTTTGCATCCTGGAGCAGTTTTTTGGCAAACTCCAGCGATCCCATCGCCGCGTACGGTTCCGGAATTTTTGCCCAGACGTACATAGACGCCTTCGGCATTTCCACCATCCAGCCCGCTTCATGCAAGCCTTTTACCAGCACGTCACGGCGGCGCTTATACTGGGCGGCAATCTCGTGAACGCACTGCTGGTCGCCCTCCAGGGCAGCGATAGCCGCGACCTGCAGCGGCGTGAAGGTGCCGTAATCGTGGTAACTCTTAATGCGCGCCAGTGCGCTCACCAGCGTTTTGTTACCCACCATAAAGCCAATACGCCAGCCCGCCATGTTGTAGCTTTTCGACAGTGTAAAGAACTCTACCGCCACGTCACGCGCGCCCGGGACCTGCATAATCGACGGGGCTTTCCAGCCGTCATAGACGATGTCAGCATAGGCTAAATCGTGAACCACCAGCACGTCATAACGCTTAGCCAGCGCAACAACTTTCTCGAAGAAATCAAGCTCCACGCACTGCGCCGTTGGGTTCGACGGGAAGCCGAGGATCATCATCTTCGGTTTCGGATAACTTTCACGAATCGCACGTTCCAGTTCGTTAAAGAAATCGACACCTTCCACCAGCGGCACAGAGCGGACCTGGGCGCCGGCAATCACCGCGCCGTAGATATGGATCGGATAGCTTGGATTAGGCACCAGCACCGTATCGCCATGATCCAGCGTGGCCAGCATCAGGTGTGCCAGCCCCTCTTTCGAGCCGATGGTGACAATCGCTTCACTTTCCGGATCGATATCAACCTGATAGCGATCCTGATACCAGCGCGAGATCGCGCGACGTAACCTGGGAATACCGCGAGAGGTTGAGTAGCCGTGCGTATCCGGACGCTGGGCAACCGTGCAGAGCTTCTCAACGATATGCGGTGGCGTTGGGCCGTCAGGGTTACCCATGCTGAAATCAATAATATCTTCGCCGCGCCGACGCGCAGCCATTTTCAGTTCAGCTGTGATATTGAAAACATAAGGGGGGAGACGATCGATACGCGTAAAACGGCGTTCAGGACTGAATTCAGCCATAGATTCCTCAGATTAACGTTAGCGCCCGGACCGTCCGAGCGACGCTGCCACCGATGTGGCATGCTTAGAAAATAACCTGAAAAAAATGATGCTGTCGAGAGGGAAGTGAAAAAAAAGCGAACGCCTGAAAACCGGAACCCTCCTGTGCCGAAAAGCGGAAGCCCCTGTTTCAGGGTTGGCTTTCTGATAGCCGTTATTTAACAGGATGATATCAAAACAGTTACCTGACGATACGCAGGCTATAAAAAATCAGGACGTGTCCGTTACCGACAGACAATCCCCTTTAGAAATTATGGTTTTTCCTCATTTGATAAACCTGTCGGATAGCTGGTCAATACGCGTCAGGTTTTTTATCATGGCTCTTTCCCGTTTTCCCAGGTCTACTCGTGCACGAAATATTTACTATGCTGCTGGCGGTTTTTGACCGTGCGGCATTAATGCTGATTTGCCTGTTCTTCCTCATTCGCATTCGCCTGTTTCGCGAGCTGTTGCACAAATCCGCACACTCGCCAAAAGAGCTGCTGGCCGTTACCGCTATCTTTTCCCTGTTCGCCCTGTTCAGCACCTGGTCAGGCGTGCCGGTAGAGGGTTCGCTGGTTAACGTGCGCATTATAGCCGTGATGTCCGGCGGAATTTTGTTTGGCCCGTGGGTGGGCGTCATCACCGGCGTGATTGCCGGAACCCATCGCTATCTGATTGATATCGGCGGCGTGACGGCGGTGCCCTGCTTTATCACCAGCATTATCGCCGGGGTGCTATCCGGCTGGATCAGCCGCAAAATCCCGAAAAAACAGCGCTGGCGCGCCGGGATCGTGGCGGGCATGGTGTGCGAAACGCTGACCATGATCCTGGTCGTTATCTGGGCCCCCACCACCGCGCTGGGGCTGGATATCGTCTCGAAAATCGGTATTCCGATGATTCTGGGCAGCGTGTGCATCGGCTTTATCGTGCTGCTGGTGCAAAGCGTTGAAGGCGAAAAAGAAGCAAGCGCCGCACGTCAGGCCAAGCTGGCGCTGGATATCGCCAACAAAACGCTACCGCTCTTCCGTCACGTTAACGCGGAATCATTGCGTCAGGTCTGCGAGATCATTCGCCACGACATTCATGCTGACGCTGTCGCCATCACCAATATTGACCACGTGCTGGCCTACGTCGGCGTGGGGGAACACAACTATCGCGACAACGATGACACCATTAGCCCGACCACCAGACAGGCGATTAACTACGGTAAAATCATTATTAAAAACAATGATGAAGCCCACCGAACGCCGGAAATCCACTCCATGCTGGTGATCCCGCTGTGGGAGAAAGGCGTCGTGACGGGTACGCTGAAAATTTATTACTGCCACGCGCATCAGATCACCTCGACGCTGCAGGAGATGGCCATCGGCCTGTCGCAGATTATCTCGACTCAGCTGGAGGTTTCGCGGGCAGAACAGCTGCGTGAGATGGCAAATAAGGCAGAGCTTCGCGCGCTGCAGAGCAAAATCAATCCCCATTTCCTGTTTAACGCGCTGAACGCCATCTCCTCGTCCATTCGTCTTAATCCGGACACCGCGCGCCAGCTGATTTTTAATCTGTCGCGCTATCTGCGCTACAACATCGAGCTGAAAGATGACGAGCAGATCGACATCAAAAAAGAGCTGTATCAGATAAAAGACTACATCGCGATTGAGCAGGCGCGCTTTGGCGACAAGCTCACGGTCATTTACGATATTGATGAAGAGGTCAACTGCGTGATCCCGAGCCTGCTTATCCAGCCGCTGGTCGAAAACGCGATTGTTCACGGCATTCAACCCTGTAAAGGCAAAGGGGTGGTCACCATCAGCATCACCGAAAGCGGAAACCGGGTGCGGATTGCCGTGCGCGATACCGGCCACGGAATTGATCCTAAAGTCATTGAGCGCGTCGAGTCTAACGAGATGCCCGGAAATAAAATCGGCCTGCTGAACGTGCACCACCGGGTCAAGCTGCTTTACGGCGATGGACTGCACATTCAGCGTCTTGAACCGGGCACCGAAATTGCTTTTTACGTCCCGAATGAGCGCTCTCCGGTCCATTCGACAACATCACTGTTGCCCCAGGTGGAGTAACCCATGAAAGTTATTATTGTCGAAGATGAAATTCTGGCTCAACAGGAGCTAACCTGGCTTATCAACACCCACAGCCAGATGGACATTGTGGGTACGTTTGATGACGGTCTGGACGTGTTGAAGTTTTTGCAGCATAACCGGGTCGACGCCATTTTTCTGGATATCAATATTCCGTCGCTGGATGGCGTATTACTGGCGCAAAACATCAATCAGTTTGCCCATAAGCCGTTTATTGTGTTCGTTACCGCCTGGAAAGAGCACGCCGTAGAGGCCTTCGAGCTGGAGGCGTTTGACTATATCCTTAAGCCTTACCAGGAATCGCGGATTGTGAGCATGCTGCAAAAGCTGGAGGCCGCATGGCAGCAGCAGACAGCCCCTGCTAACGCCAGCCCAACGATAAGGGACAACGACACCATCAATCTGGTCAAAGATGAGCGCATCATCGTGACGCCGGTCAATGATATCTACTATGCCGAAGCCCATGAAAAGATGACATTTGTCTATACGCGGCGGGAATCTTACGTGATGGCGATGAACATCACCGAGTTTTGCAGCAAGCTGCCTGCGTCGCACTTTTTCCGCTGCCACCGCTCGTTCTGCGTGAATTTAAACAAGATCCGCGAGATCGAACCGTGGTTTAACAATACCTATATATTGCGTCTGAAGGATCTGGATTTTCAGGTGCCGGTGAGCCGCAGCAAGGTGAAAGAGTTCCGCCAGCTTATGCACCTGTAACGAAAAAGCCCTCTCCCGCGGGAGAGGGCCAAGCATCAGAGAATCTGACCGAGAACCTGACGCAGGTGGGCACCCGACCCCAGCAGGCCTGGGTTATCATGCACGATCAGATAAACCGGAATGTCCTGCACGTAGCTTCTGAAGCGCCCTTTATCCTCGAACCCGCCGCGGAAGCCGGAGGCTTTGAAGAACTCCAGGAAGCGCGGCACAATGCCGCCCGCGATATAAACGCCCCCGAAGGTGCCCAGCGTCAGCGCCAGGTTGCCGCCGAAGCGTCCCATAATCACGCAGAACAGCGACAGGGCACGACGGCAGTCAATGCAGCTGTCCGCCAGCGCGCGTTCGGTAACGTCTTTTGGCTGCAGATTTTCCGGCAGACGACCGTCTGATTTCACAATCGCCCGGTACAGGTTCACCAGTCCCGGACCTGAAAGGACGCGCTCGGCGGAGACGTGGCCGATCTCAGCGCGCAATTCTTCGAGGATAATGCCCTCTTCTTCGCTGTTAGGCGCAAAGTCCACGTGACCACCTTCACCCGGCAGGCTCACCCAGCGCTGAGCGACATGCACCAGATGTGAAACGCCCAGGCCGGTACCGGCCCCGTAGACCGCAATCGGCTTACCCTCGACCGGTTCAGCGCCGCCAAACTGGATCAGATGCTCAGGCTTCAGCATCGGGATCGCCATGGACACCGCGGTGAAGTCATTGATGATTTCAAGATGCGCAAAGCCGAGGTTTTTTCTCATTTCGGCGATGGAGAATGCCCAGGTATGGTTGGTCATGGCGACCCAGTCGCCGGTTATCGGGCAGGCAATTGCGATGCAGCCATCTTCAACGCTCACCTGATGTTCTTCCAGATAGACGCGGACAACGGCCTCAAGGCTTGGATAATCCAGCCCGGAATAGGTTTTCGCCCGGGAAATTTCACCGCTACTTACATCGCATAATGCGAGGCGCGCGTTCGTGCCGCCCACATCACCTACCAACGCATACTTTGTCATTCTTCAACTGCTCCGCTAAAGTCAAAATAAATCTTTGGGACACTGTAAATTCAAGGCGTGATAACAACAACGACCGGAAGATGAATGCCCATGGATTATCGATCTTCGTCACAGAATAACTTTACCGTTTCAGCACCTTTTGCACTATTGCCATAAGGCTTAATGTGCAAAGTAACGTAATACCGTTTTGTACAAGGAAATCATCATGCTCCACCCGCGAGCCAGAACCATGCTGTTGCTGGCCATTCCGGCGCTCATCATTGGCGTGGTTTCAAGTCTGGTGCTCATCGTCGTGATGAAAGTCGCGTCGGTGCTGCAAACACTATTATGGAACGCGCTTCCTGCAGGACTGGGCGTCCCCGCTGATTCTCCTGCCTGGATCGTTGGAATGCTGACGTTAACCGGTATTGCGGTGGGTCTGGTGATCCGTTTCAGTCCCGGCCATGCTGGACCAGACCCGGCGCAGGAACCGTTGATTGGTGCCCCGGTTGCGCCCTCGGCGTTGCCAGGGCTAATCATTGCGTTGATTCTGGGCCTTGCCGGCGGCGTCAGCCTGGGGCCAGAGCATCCGATTATGGCCGTGAATATTGGCCTGGCGGTTTTTCTCGGTTCACGCATTTTGCCTCGCGTCGGCGCGCTGGACTGGACCATTCTCGCCTCCGCAGGCACCATCGGGGCACTCTTCGGCACGCCCGTTGCGGCGGCACTGATCTTTTCTCAGACGCTCAGCAGTAACAACGACGTCCCGCTGTGGGATAAGCTGTTTGCGCCGCTGATGGCCGCCGCAGCCGGGGCGTTGACCACCAGCCTGTTTTTCCATCCCCATTTTTCACTCTCCCTGCCACACTACGGCCAGATGCAAATCGCCGATATCTTCAGCGGCGCCATCGTCGTCGCCATCGCCATTGCGCTGGGCATGGTGGCAGTGTGGTGCCTTCCACGTCTGCATCGGCTGATGCATAAACTTAAACACCCGGTGTTGATTCTGGGAGCCGGCGGTTTGATCCTCGGTATTTTAGGGGCAATCGGCGGGACGGTGACATTGTTCAAAGGTCTGGACGAGATGCAGCAGCTGGCCTTCAGCCAGGTGTTTAGCGTCTCCGACTATCTGCTTTTTGCCGTGATCAAGCTGGCAGCGCTGGTGGTGGCCGCCGCCTGTGGTTTCCGCGGTGGACGCATCTTCCCGGCGGTCTTTGTCGGCGTTGCGCTGGGGCTGATGCTGCACGAGCATGTCGATGCGGTCCCTGCGGCCATTACCGTCTCTTGTTCTATTCTGGGATTGGTTCTGGTGGTCACGCGCGACGCCTGGCTAAGCCTGTTTATGGCGGCGGTAGTCGTACCGGATTCAACGCTTTTCCCGCTGCTTTGTATCGTGATGTTGCCCGCCTGGCTCCTGCTGGCGGGCAAACCGATGATGATGGCATGGCGAAACGACAAATAATCAGGCGCTATTACGCGCTTCCAGCGCTTTGGTAATCGCCCCCAGCAGCGGCGGGATATCCGCTTTCGGCAGCATCACCTCAATCAGCGAGAGCCGCTCGTGGTGCGCCACTTTTTCAAGGACGTCCGCCAGCTGCTCCGCTTCACTGACCCGCCAGCACTGGGCCTGGGGATCAAGGCTCAGTGCCTGCGGGATTTGCGTCCAGTTCCATAGCGCAATGTCGTTATACCGCTGCTCAGGCCCATGGATCGCTCTTTCCACCGTGTACCCTTCGTTGTTAAGGACCAGAATGATGGGGTGTTGTTTATCCCGCAGCATCGAGCCGAGCTCCTGGATGGTGAGCTGCGCCGCGCCATCCCCCGTCAGAACAATCACGCGCCGGTTCGGGCAGGCCGTCTGTGCGCCAAATGCCGCAGCCAGCGTATAGCCAATCGATCCCCACAGCGGCTGGACGATAAAATTCACGTCCGCCGGCAGACGAAGGTCGATCGCGCCGAAGGCCGAGGTGCCCTGATCCGCAAGAATGATGTCTCCCGGACGAATAAACGTCTGCAGCGTTTGCCAGAAATTCGCCTGTGTCAGCGAGCCATCCGGCTGCGGGTAGGCCATCGAGCTTTGAGAGGATGGCACGGGCGTACCGTGCACGTGCTGTTTACACAGCTCCACCAGCGTTTCGATTGCCTGAAGCATGGGGATGCCGGTAAACCAGATATCACCAACGCGTGAAGCATGAGGCTGAACTTCTATCGTTTGTGCCGGGGTGAGCTGATGCGTGAAGCCGGCGGTAAGGGTATCGGTAAATCGCGTCCCGATGCACAGCACGGTATCCGCCCCTTCAATCGCCTCTTTTACCGCGCCGGCGCTCGCCGAACCGCTGTAGGTGCCGTAAAAACCAGCGTGACGTTCGTCGAATATACCCTTGCCCATCAGCATGGTGGCGTGTGCCATCGGTACGTCTTTGACCCATTTCTGTAGCGCATGCTTCAGGCCGTGGCGCAGGACAAGGAAATCGGCCAGCAGCGCAGTACGCTTGCTTCTGGCAAGCTTGTTCTCAGCGGCCTCCCGGAACGCTTTCAGGCAGGCGCTATCGGCATGCGCATGGCGGAGCGTGAGAGCGCTTACAGGAGGCGTGGCGGCCTTTTTTGCCACGTCGGCAGGCAGCATCAAATAGCCGGGGCGACGCTCCCGGAGCATAGTGGTTAACACCCGGTCGATTTCATAGCAGGCGTTTTGTTCGGTCAGGATCGCCTGTGCAGCAGTAATCGGCTCGCTCATATGATAAAAATGACGAAACTCACCGTCGCCCAGCGTGTGGTGCAGCAGCTCACCTCTTTGCTGTGATGCCATCCCCGGCGCTCCCACAATATGCAAGACCGGAACGTGCTCGGCGTAGCTGCCCGCAATGCCGTTCATGGCGCTTAACTCTCCTACGCCAAATGTCGTCAGCAGCGCGGCGAAGCCCTTACATCGGGCATATCCGTCCGCGGCATAAGAGGCGTTTAACTCGTTGGCACAGCCCACCCAGCAGATATCGGGGCTGTCTATCACGTGGTCGAGAAACTGCAGGTTATAGTCGCCCGGCACGCCAAACAGATGATCGGCTCCACAATCTGTAAGACGGTCCAGCAGGTAATCGGCGACGCAGTATGGGGTACGCATGAACAGGTATCCTTCTAATGTTGACCTCACCTTGAGTATTAAATAAGCGTGATGGCTGTCCAGAATTGGCGATAAGAAGGGCATGGAAAGAATGCTTTACAAAAAAGGCTGCGCTATGCTGCTTTTTTTCCTAAAAATGTAAACGCATACACTGATTTTACACTTCAGCGCCAGAGGTTACGAAAATGGGTTATCAGCCGGACAAAAATCGTTACGGGACAATGGAGTATCGCCGCTGTGGGCAAAGCGGGCTCAGGTTGCCCGCCATCTCGCTCGGGCTGTGGCATAACTTCGGTGATACCACCCTTATCGAAAACAGCCGTCAACTTTTACAGCGTGCGTTCGATCTGGGCATTACGCATTTCGACCTTGCCAACAACTATGGCCCGCCACCGGGATCGGCCGAACGTAATTTCGGCCGTATTTTACAGGAGGACTTCCTGCCCTGGCGCGACGAGCTAATCATCTCAACCAAAGCGGGCTATACCATGTGGGAGGGTCCTTACGGCGACTGGGGGTCACGCAAATACCTGCTGGCAAGCCTCGATCAAAGCCTGAAGAGGATGGGGCTGGAGTATGTGGATATCTTCTATCATCACCGTCCTGACCCGCAGACGCCGCTGCTGGAAACTATGAAAGCGCTTGACCATGCGGTGCGTCAGGGGAAGGCTCTGTATGTTGGATTATCCAACTACCCCGCTGAACTGGCCCGCAAGGCGATTGATATCCTTGACGATCTCGGTACGCCCTGCCTGATCCACCAGCCGAAATATTCCCTGTTTGAGCGTGCGCCGGAAGAAGAATTGCTGGACGTGCTGCAGGAAAAAGGAGTCGGCTGTATTCCCTTCTCGCCGCTGGCCGGTGGGCAACTGACCAACCGTTATTTGAACGGCATTCCCGCAGACTCACGCGCGGCAAGCGGCAGTCAGTTCCTTAACCCCGACCAGCTCACCGAAGAGAAGCTGGAGAAGATTAGAAAGCTGAACGCCATGGCGGAAGAGCGCGGCCAGAAGCTGTCCCAGATGGCGCTGGCCTGGGTATTACGTCATGAGAGTGTGACCTCAGTGCTGATTGGGGCGAGTAAAGCGGCTCAAATTGATGACGCCGTGGGGATGCTGGCAAACCGCCATTTCTCTGTGGATGAGTTGGCCCGTATAGACGCGATCCTGAGCAGTTCAATATAAAACCGTTTTTAGCAAAAAGTGCTCTCCCCCAGGAATTCGGAGTTGAGGCGATGATACGAAGCTTTACCAACTCGTAAAATTGCGTTAACAGGCCCACCAAAGGCCCCGATCGTGAAGGAGAAAGAGTATGTTCAGGTCACTGATTCTTGCAGCGGTATTACTGGCTTCGGCGCCGCTGATCGCCACTGCGGGCGAAATCACCCTGTTGCCATCAGTAAAATTACAAATTGGCGATCGTGACGACTACGGCAGATACTGGGACGGCGGCTACTGGCGCGACCGTGACTACTGGCACCGTCATTATGAATGGCGCGGCGATCGCTGGTGGAAACATGATAACGGCAGACACCGCGGCTGGTATAAAGACAACGCGTATGAGCGCGGCTACCGTGAAGGCTGGAACGATCGTGACGACCGTCGCGGCGGCTGGGGTCGCGGGAAAGGTCATGGTCACGGCCATCACCACTAATAAAAAAGGAGCCATGGAGGCTCCTTTTTTGTTAAAGACCCAGTGCGGTTCCCACCAACAACCACAGGTTCAGCGCAACGACCACCACCACGATGGCCCATCCGGTTCGTTTTACCAGCGTTGAGTTAACCAGCTCGCCCATCAGAGTTTTGTTGCTGGTAAAGATCAGCAGCGGCACCAGCGCCAGCGCGATACCAAAACTCAGCAGAACCTGGCTCATGACCAGAATTCGCGTTGGGTCGAGACCCATCAGAATCACCACAAATGACGGTAGCATGGTGACGGAGCGACGAACCCACAGCGGAATGTGGAAGCGGACAAACCCCTGCATCACAACCTGGCCTGCCAGCGTGCCCACCACCGTAGAAGAGAGGCCTGCAGCTACCAGGCTGAGACCAAATATCGTGGCGGCAGCATGGCTCAGCAACGGCTCCAGCGTGAGATACGCCTGGTCGAGATCGGCAATACCGGTATGACCGTTAAAGTGGAAAGCCGCGGCTGCAGTCGCCATCATCGCCAGGTTTACAAACCCTGCGATGGTCATAGCGATCGCGACGTCCCACTTGGTGGCGGAGTAACGCTCTTTACGCGTCCCACCGTGGAGATGCTGCGTCAGCGAGGAGTGCAAATAAATCACGTGCGGCATGATGGTCGCCCCCAGCACCCCGGCGGCCAGGAACACCGCTTCCGACGTTGGCAGGCTTGGGATCGCCATCCCTTTACCGAGCTGTGCCAGATTCGGCTGTGAGAAAATCAGCTCGACAATGTAGGCCGCCGCCACAAAAAGCAGCAGACCACCAATCACCTTCTCCAGCGGCTTTTGACCCCGACGCTGCAGCATCAGGATGAGGAAAGTGGCAATCCCGGTCAGCACCGCCCCTTGCAACAGCGACACGCCCAGAATCAGCTTAAAGCCGATCGCTGCACCGATAAACTCAGCGAGGTCAGTGGCCATGGCGATGATTTCAGCCTGAACCCAGTAGAGCCAGACGGCGGGGCGCGGGTAATGGTCGCGAATTTGCTCCGCCAGGTTTTTACCCGTCGCAATCCCCAGCTTTGCGGAGAGCATCTGAATCAGCATCGCCATCAGGTTAGCCCAGACGACCACCCACAGCAGCTTATAGCCGAAGCTGGCCCCGGCCTGAATATTGGTCGCAAAGTTTCCTGGATCGATATAGCCAATGGCAGCGATGAACGCAGGTCCCATTAATGCGAACCGCAACTTGCGCGCGGCTCTGCCACTGCTACCCTCTACGCGACTGTTTGTCATTTCTGCCTCTGAAATATAGCCTTTGCTATGTTTAATGCTACCAAAATGAGAATGATTATCAAGATCATTAATGAAGCTTGCAGTGATTTCTCTGATAGCTTTGAACGATAGACGGGCGGGTAAGTGGGGCGATCTAACCGAAACTGAAATCGCGCATGCTTTTGTGAAGACTAGCACACAAACTTAACTTTTCACTCATTTACCTAACATAACAAAAATGTATTGTGGATCACTATTTTTGAGACTCGTCACAGGATGTAACTATAGTGTGTCCTCGATCTCGTTTTCTTTTCGGTTGTTACATAGAATGTGCACGAAAATTAAACCTGCCTCATATTTGGAGCAAATATGGACCGCGTCCTTCATTTTGTCCTGGCACTTGTTGTCGTTACTGCACTTGCATTGCTGGTCAGCACAGACCGCAAAAAAATTCGTATCCGTTATGTTGTTCAACTGCTGGTCATTGAAGTTTTACTTGCGTGGTTCTTCCTGAACTCCAACGTAGGCCTCGGCTTCGTGAAAGGCTTCTCCGAAATGTTCGAAAAACTGCTCGGATTCGCCAACGAAGGGACCAACTTTGTCTTCGGTAAAATGAACGACGAAGGTCTGGCGTTCTTCTTCCTGAAGGTTCTCTGCCCTATCGTCTTCATCTCCGCGCTGATCGGTATTCTGCAGCACATCCGCGTTCTGCCTTTCGTTATTCGTGGAATTGGCTTCCTGTTATCCAAAGTGAACGGCATGGGCAAGCTGGAATCCTTCAACGCCGTCAGTTCCCTGATCCTCGGTCAGTCTGAGAACTTCATCGCGTATAAAGATATTCTCGGCAAGATGTCCCGCAACCGCATGTACACCATGGCGGCAACCGCAATGTCTACCGTGTCCATGTCTATCGTGGGCGCGTATATGACTATGCTGGAGCCAAAATATGTGGTTGCTGCACTGGTTCTGAACATGTTCAGCACCTTTATCGTTCTGTCGCTGATCAACCCGTACCGCGTTGACGCAAGTGAAGAGAACATTCAGATGTCAAACCTGCACGAAGGCCAGAGCTTCTTCGAAATGCTGGGTGAGTACATTCTGGCCGGTTTCAAAGTCGCGATTATCGTTGCCGCCATGCTGATCGGCTTCATTGCGCTGATTTCTGCGCTGAACGCCCTGTTCGCCGCGGTGCTGGGTATCTCCTTCCAGGGGATTCTGGGCTACATCTTCTATCCGGTTGCATGGGTGATGGGTGTTCCGGCTCACGAAGCGCTGCAGGTGGGCAGTATCATGGCAACCAAGCTGGTTTCTAACGAATTCGTTGCAATGATGGATCTGCAGAAAATTGCCAGTACGCTTTCTCCTCGTGCGGAAGGCATTCTCTCCGTGTTCCTGGTCTCCTTCGCGAACTTCTCTTCCATCGGGATTATCGCGGGTGCGATTAAAGGTCTGAACGAAGAACAGGGTAACGTGGTATCTCGCTTCGGCCTGAAGCTGGTTTACGGCTCTACGCTGGTGAGCGTCCTGTCAGCGTCCATTGCGGCACTGGTCCTGTAACGTTTACCGTGAAACAAAAACCGGGAGCCTGGCTCCCGGTTTTTTTATGTCCGTAATTCTTCCAGCGGTTTGGGTTTGCCTATCAAGTAGCCCTGCAGGTAATCCACACCGAAGCGGAGCAGCATCTCCCGCTGCGCCGGTGTTTCCACATATTCCGCGACGACGCAGAGCGATTTTGTCTTTGCCAGATTACACATCGACTGCACAATCATTGCATCCATGTCGTCTGTACAAATGTCTTTCACAAAGCAGCCGTCAATTTTAATGATGTCCGCCTGCAGGCGTCTGAGGCGCTCATAGTTAGCGTAGCCAGTACCAAAATCATCGATGGCAATACGGAAACCATACTCCCGCAATTGCTGAATATTGTTGATACTCGTGCCTGAATTTGAGAAAGCCTGCTCTTCAGTAATCTCAATCACGACTGCCTGAGGCGCAACGCCGTACCGTTCAAACAGCGCGCAAATCTCGGTCGCCACCTCTTTTTGCATCAGCGTCAGCGGCATCAGGTTGACGGAAAAACGGGCGCCAGCGTGCGTTGCAGGGTTATCGCGCAGCCACACCAGTAATTTTTCCATGACGCACATATCAAACCGGTGGCTGAGGTTGAACTGCGCAATCAGCGGAATAAAGCGGTCAGGGGTAATAATCTCCCCCTCGCTCTCCATTCGCGTCAGGATTTCATAGTACCCGCTCCCGTCCGCCTTCTGGATCGGCTGCGCATACAAATTGAACTGCCCCGCCTCCAGGGCATGCTTAATCCGAGCCAGCATCAGGACACGCTCTGTCGTTTGCCCTGATGCCACCTCAAGACTATTCGTGAGCGCGAGTACGTTTTGCTCTCCGCAGGCCTGTTCTGCCAGCCAGCTTAGCTGCCCCAGCGTGTGATGCAGTTTCTCGCCGTCTTCGACCATTCCCCATGACGCGCCAAACTCAATATCCAGCCCGGTGTTGTTCCAGAAAATCTTATTGCTGTTGAGCCGATCGACCATATGCTGGAGACGTTCAGCAATTTCCGGCCCGAGCAAGACCAGCACCAACTCGCTTCCGGGCAGCTGGAAGAGCATTTCATCTTTTTGCAGAAGCGGCTGAAGCGACGTGGCGATCGTTCGTTTGCAGTGGACCCGCATGATAATCCCGTAGTGGCGGCTTAAAAACTCCAGATTATCCATGCGCAAAATGCACACTTTGGCATCCGGATGAATTTCAAGGTAATCCTCCAACGCACGAATATTAGGCAAACCGGTAAGAGGATCGGTCAGCGCCCTGTCCTGCCAGCCCCGCTTCAGCCACTCGCTGCGCTGGTAAATGCGAGACATGTAAAGCAAACAGATGGCGAAAGAGATCAGCACGGAGAGGATAAAGGAGAGCGAATGTCCCGATTCCACCCCGTTAAGGAAGTTGTAGTTGTATGTCAGCAGCAGGAGCGCTGAGGTGGCCCACAGCAGAGAAATCAACGCATAGGTCAGGCGGCTTATCGCTAAGGTAAAAAGAATAAATATCAGCGGCATCAAATAGCCCGCAATGATCGGTGACTCAAAAGGACCACATAAAATGACAAGAATGAAGCTTAAAAGCGCTAACCAGACAAAAATATATAATGGATTCTTGTGATAAAACATGGGCTTCACGCTTCGCCGCCAGAAGGTGACGGCATAACGAGGATTAATTATCATTCTTAGCGGGTAATAGAACATCATGGTAAAAATCAGCGCCGCGCATATCAGGCTTTGAATATCCACAACGTTATAAATTACCGTGCCTTCGCCGAAATAGGTCGAAATTGTCACCGGAAAATCAAAGAAATAGCCTGCCATATACATCGACAGCTTAATACCTAATGGCACGACAAAACCGAGCCAGAATATACGAAGCCCGATGTGTTTGTTAGGGATACTGTAGCGCCAGCGCTTGCCCAGCATAAGGCGTAGCAGGCCGCACCCCGCGAATAACGCAAAGGTCTGACAGAACAGTAAAACTGGATATTGTAGCGGCGCTAAATTAATATAGAATAAATTAGTGACAGTAAAACCTAACAGAATGGGAAGAATTGCTCTACGCCCAAATATCAGAATGACCGCCAGCATAACGCTGAGTGGCAACCATGCTAAATAAACGTCGTGACCATTAACAATTGCGCGTGGAGAAAGATAACGGGAGACAGGTACCGCAATCAGGCAAAGTGCCAGGGCAATCATAAATATCTTTACATTATCATACGTTTTTTTATTCATTAATCAGGGACGTTATTTTCCAGGAGAATCATTGACCGGATGGATAATAGGTTTATTAATTGCGCGAATCAAGTTCAAGTCTATTTATAGACCGGTTTATTGATTACGATTGAGGTGAGGTACAGAAATACCTTCTTTTTGATAACAAAATGCGGTAAAGGGCGTTACAAACAGATAAAAAAAACCCCCGTCATTCGACGAGGGTTTACAATTTTGGTGGAGCTAAGCGGGATCGAACCGCTGACCTCTTGCATGCCATGCAAGCGCTCTCCCAGCTGAGCTATAGCCCCACATATGACTTTACTGACCGCACTCTGTTGGGTTCAGAGTTTGGTGGAGCTAAGCGGGATCGAACCGCTGACCTCTTGCATGCCATGCAAGCGCTCTCCCAGCTGAGCTATAGCCCCATCGTAAAGCTGTCATGTTGACGGGCGGCATAATATGAATTCCGCTGCGGAGTGTCAACGGCAAAATCAATTCCAGCTATTCAATCGCCGAAAAATCATGCAAATGAATCACTTTGCGAGCCTGCTCGCAGTCAGGAGTTAAGCCTGTCACGTTTTCACGTTAAAGGGTGCTATAAAATGAGCCGCTAATTAACCCCACGGATATTCAGGAAATTGCATGATCAAGGAACGAATGACGCCAGAAGAGTTAGCCCTCCTCACTGGCTATAGCCGACAGACCATCAATAAATGGGTACGCAAAGAGGGTTGGATTACGTCACCAAAGCCAGGCGTCCAGGGCGGGAAAGCGCGTCTGGTACATGTGAACGAAAAAGTCCGTGAATTTATCCGCAGTGCACGTCGGGCAAGCGAAACATCCGAACTGCCAGAAGGCGTCAGTCATGATAGTTCACTTCACACCCTGCTCCTGACGCTAGCCAATGAAATGACGCCGGAAGAGCAGAAGCAGATGACATCGCTATTACTGCGAGAAGGGATCACCGGATTATTGCAACGTTTAGGGATTCGCGATCGGGACTGATATGAAAAGATTACGGAGCAAAATGACCACGGAAGAGCTGGCGGAGAGTTTGGGCGTCGCCAGGCAAACGGTTAATCGTTGGATACGCCAGCAGGGATGGAAAACCGAAGGGCTCAACGGCGTGAAAGGCGGTCGCGCGCGACTCATTCATGTCGATGCGCGCGTGAAGGAACATATTATGAGCCTCCCGGCAATTCGCACCCCTCACGAGGTTTACCATCTCGCGGAGGCCACGTCTTCCTACGGTACCCCCTCTTCAAACCTGTATCCGGGCATTATTGAGACGCTGGAGAGTATGACTAAGCCGGAGCAGAAGCGTCTGGATGCGTTATTGAAGCGCGAAGGCATACACGGATTTCTTAAGCGTCTGGGTATTGCAGAAGAAGAAGCATAAAAAAACGGCAGGTTCCCCTGCCGTTTGTTTTATCTGAGACGTTATTACTGCTGATTTTCTCGTTCAGCGATAAAGTCCAGCGCCTTGTTAATGCGCGAAACGCTGCGTGATTTGCCGATGGCATGAACCGTTACGTCCAGCGCCGGAGACTGACCCGCACCGGTCACCGCAACGCGCAGTGGCATACCGACTTTACCCATGCCGATTTCCAGCTCGTCCGCCGTCGCCTGAATGGCGTGATGCACATTCTCAGCGGTCCATTCGGTGAGCGCAGCCAGCTTGTCACGCACCACTTCCAGCGGCTGACGCGCAACCGGACGGAGGTGTTTCTTCGCGGCGTCCGCGTCGAACTCAGCAAACTCTTCATAGAAGTAGCGGCAGCTTTCAGCAATCTCTTTCAGAGTTTTGCAGCGCTCGCCGAGCAGTTTCACCAGATCCGCCAGCTCAGGGCCAGTGCGGGTATCAATATTTGCCTGCTCAATGTGCCACTGCAGGTACGTCGCCACATATTCCGGCTGCATGGTATTAATGTAGTGATGATTCAGCCACTGGAGCTTGTCGGTATTAAACGCGCTCGCTGATTTGCTGACAGAGCTCAGAGAGAATAGTTCGATCATCTCTTCGCGGCTGAAGATCTCCTGGTCACCGTGAGCCCAGCCCAGACGCACCAGATAGTTCAGCAGCGCTTCTGGCAGATAACCGTCGTCGCGATACTGCATGACGCTGACCGCGCCGTGACGTTTAGACAGCTTTTTCCCGTCGTCGCCGTTGATCATGGAGACGTGCGCATAAACAGGCACAGGGGCGTTCAGCGCCTTCAGGATGTTGATCTGACGTGGCGTGTTGTTGATGTGGTCTTCACCACGGACAACGTGAGTAATTTCCATATCCCAGTCGTCAACCACCACGCAGAAGTTGTAGGTTGGGGAACCATCGGTGCGGCGGATGATCAGATCGTCCAGCTCCTGGTTGCTGAATTCGATCGGGCCACGGATCTGGTCGTCAAAGATCACAGACCCCTCTTGCGGGTTAGCAAAACGCACAACGCAAGGCTCATCAGCAGCATGCTCGCTGTGGTCATGGCGGCAGCGGCCGTCATAACGCGGCTTTTCACCATTCGCCATCTGCTCTTCGCGCAGCGCATCCAGACGCTCTTTGGAGCAATAGCACTTATACGCCGTGCCCGCGACCAGCATTTCATCAATGACGGCGTTATAGCGGTCAAAGCGTTTGGTCTGGAAATAAGGGCCTTCGTCCCATTCCAGATTCAGCCAGTTCATCCCATCCATAATGGCTTCAATTGCTTCCGGCGTGGAGCGCTCAAGATCGGTGTCTTCAATACGCAGCACGAACTCACCTTTGTTGTGGCGTGCGAAAAGCCAGGAATAGAGAGCGGTACGTGCACCACCGACGTGCAGATAGCCTGTCGGGCTCGGCGCGAAGCGAGTTTTGATTTTCATGAAATGGCCTTACGTTATAAAGATGCCGGCAATCGGCAAATCCTGGGGAAAAAAAAGATGGGCAATATTCTATCACTGTGGGGGGATTCCTCAATGTTGATCCCTTTATCGTGACCGAGTTTGCGATTTTTGTTTAGAAATCATGCGCCACAGCCCGTTTCGCGATCGTTTTGCTTAATTTTACGACGAACGAATAAAAACTTTAGAAAATGCGTTGACTCATTTTCAACTCTCCCTATAATGCGACTCCACACAGCGGGGGTGATTAGCTCAGTTGGTAGAGCATCTCCTTTACACGGAGGGGGTCGGCGGTTCGAGCCCGTCATCACCCACCATCTACTTCGGTAGACCCGCAGTGTAGATAAGAATTGAGATTGGGCGATTAGCTCAGTTGGTAGAGCATCTCCTTTACACGGAGGGGGTCGGCGGTTCGAGCCCGTCATCGCCCACCATTCTCACCTTATCGCAGTAGTTCCGAAATGGGCGATTAGCTCAGTTGGTAGAGCATCTCCTTTACACGGAGGGGGTCGGCGGTTCGAGCCCGTCATCGCCCACCATTTCGGGTCGTTAGCTCAGTTGGTAGAGCAGTTGACTTTTAATCAATTGGTCGCAGGTTCGAATCCTGCACGACCCACCAATGTAAAAAGGCGCCCTAAAGGCGCCTTTTTGCTATCCGCAGTTTGTCTACTTCCCTGCCTTCAACGTCGCAATCAATACTGATTGTGTATCGATGCAACTCCCTGCCAGATATGGCAGTTTTGCTCAAGCTAATCCCATTGGTGCCGATACCTCTGTTTTATAACGCGAGGAAAAAGTATGACGACCATTCAGGCTTCAACCCAACAGATTCAAACCAGCGGCGCGAGTGGAACTTCGAGCAGTAACGATATCTCTGCGCAAATCACCCGCATTCTCGACAAGATCAAAAAACTGACCCAGCAGTTAAAAGAGCTGTCGAACAGCCCCATCAGCACCGACGAGAAGAAAAAGCAGCAGGAACTTATTCAGACCCAGCTCAAAGTGCTGCAGGCTCAGCTCGCGGCGCTGCAGCGCCAGCAGGCCGAAGAGGCCCAGAAGAAGCAGGAACAAAAACTGGGCAAAGTGGAAGGCGTGAATAGCCCGTCAGACAATAATCAGATTGATATCTACATCTGATCTTCTGATGCGTTAAACAGTGGGTCGCGTATGCGGGCTTCGGTTAATCGTTGTGCCTGGATACGCACCACTTCCCAGATAGCCTGCGCCGCCCCCGAGAGTGAACGATTTTTTCGCCGCACCAGCATCAGCTTTCGCTCGACAACGGGCGTTAATCGCCTGACGGCCAGTCTGCTTCCCTGCGGCAGGGGGAGCGCCAGGGCGGGCAATACGCTGATGCCAATGCCGGCTTCCACCATGGGAAACAGCGTCGCCGGGTGACCAATCTCCTGCACGATTGTTGCCTTTACGCCCTGATTCATCAGCGCGGAATCAATCAACGGACGGCTGCCCGAGGCATAATCCTGTAATACCAGATTCGCGCCCTGCAGGGACTGCCAGCTGACCTCAGGCAACGAGGCCAGCGGATCGTCGTCACGGCAGAGCAGCAAAAAAGGCTCAGAGAGTACGCTTTCGCACGCCAGATCGCTTGCCTGACCGGGATCGATAACAATACCAAAATCGACATCCCCCTGGCGGATGCTTTCCAGCACCCACTGTTGCGGCCTGTCATGCAGTACAAAATCAATGTCCGGGTAGCGATGGCTTCCCTCGGCAATACACTGAGGTATAAGGTGTGCGGATATCGTCTGGCTGGCCGCGACCCGCACGGTACCCGAAAGCTGCTGGCCCAGCCTCCCCACGTCTCTGAGCGTGCTGTTGAGCTCATCCAGCAACCGTTCAAGGCGCAGAGCGAGCTGCTGCCCCGCTTCGGTCAGCACCACTTCACGCGTGGTTCGGTCAAGTAACCGGACGCCAGTCTGATTTTCCAGCTCTTTCACGCTGTGGCTAACCGCCGACTGGCTCAGGCCAATCATCTCCCCTGCCCGGCTAAAGCTACGAGCCTGCGCCACGGTGACAAAAACACGAAGCTGACGGAGTGAATAATTCATCTTTTTAATTCATGAATGGATGCAATAAATCAATTTTATTTCTCAAATGGAAAAAAGCACAATAGCGACATCTGTTTTCAGGAGTCATTATGAAACTATTTCGTATTGTTGATCCGTTTACGCTCACCCTGGTAGTTACCGTTTTACTGGCCTCTTTCTTCCCCGCTCGCGGCGGTTTCGTCCCGTTTTTTGAAGGGCTGACGACGGCCGCCATCGCGCTACTGTTCTTTATGCACGGCGCAAAGCTCTCCCGCGAAGCCATTATCGCGGGCGGTAGCCACTGGCGACTACACCTGTGGGTGATGTGCAGCACGTTCATTCTGTTCCCGATCCTCGGCGTGCTGTTTGCCTGGTGGGCGCCGGTTAACGTCGACCCGGCGCTTTACACCGGTTTCCTGTATCTCTGTATTCTTCCGGCCACGGTGCAGTCCGCCATTGCCTTTACCTCTCTCGCGGGAGGGAACGTGGCGGCCGCGGTCTGCTCGGCATCGGCATCCAGCCTGTTAGGGATTTTCGTTTCGCCGCTGCTGGTAGGCCTGCTGATGAACATGCACGGTGCGGAAGGTAACCTTGAGCAGGTCGGCAAAATCTGTCTGCAGCTGCTGCTGCCGTTTGTGCTGGGGCATCTTTCCCGACCGTGGACCGGCGCGTTTGTGGCGAAGCATAAAAAATGGATTTCAAAAACCGACCAGACCTCGATTCTGCTGGTGGTTTACTCCGCCTTCAGCGAAGCGGTCGTAAACGGGATCTGGCACAAGGTGGGGGCAGGCTCGCTGCTGTTTATCGTGGTGGTCAGCATCGTCCTGCTGGCGATTGTTATTGCCGTTAACGTCTTTGTGGCACGCAAATGCGGCTTCAACAAAGCGGATGAAATTACGATCGTATTCTGCGGTTCGAAAAAGAGCCTGGCGAACGGCATCCCGATGGCCAACATTCTGTTCCCGACCTCGGTGATTGGGATGATGGTGCTGCCGCTGATGATTTTCCACCAGATCCAACTGATGGTCTGCGCGGTGCTGGCGCGTCGCTACAAGCGCCAGACCGAAAAGCTGGCGCAGGAAGAGACCCGCGCCGCGAAGGCTTAAGTTAAGGACGTTTCAGGGGCTGCACTAGCTGAGTCAGCCCCTCGGTTTTGATCAGTAACGTGATAGCCATCAGCTCGCCCAGTCGCCCTGCCGGGAATTCATCCTTACGGGCAAACCACAGCAGATACTCCTCCGGCAAATCAATCAGCCTGCGGCCCTTGTATTTACCGAACGGCATCTCGGTATTGGCGATCTCAACGAACTGCTCTTTCTCCACGTTACTCTCCTAACAGACGCATCATTTCCACTTCGTCGATAACCTCAATGCCGAGCTCCTGGGCTTTCGCCAGCTTCGAACCCGCCGCTTCACCGGCGATCACCAGGTCAGTTTTCTTCGACACGCTGCCCGCCACTTTCGCCCCCAGCGCCACCAGACGTGCTTTGGCATCGTCGCGTGAAAGCTGGCTCAGGCTGCCGGTCAGTACCACCGTTTTACCGGCGAACGGGCTGTCGATCTCTTCAGCGTTAACCACCACCGGCGCGGGCCATTTAATGCCCTCTTCCAGCAGTTCGCCGATGACGTTACGGTTGCTCTCTTCGGCGAAGAAGTTAAAGACGTGCGTGGCGACGACAATACCTACGTCCGGGACTTTCTGCAGCTCCTCAATGCTCGCCTTTTCCAGCGCCTCCAGCGTACCAAAGTATGCTGCCAGACCTGCTGCGGTTGCTTCACCCACTTCACGAATGCCCAGCGCGTAGAGGAAACGGGCGAAAGTCGTCTCTTTTGCGGCTTCCAGCGCGTTAACCACATTCTGGGCAGACTTTGGTCCCATGCGGTCCAGACCGGTCAGTTTACCAGCGGTCAACCTGAAGAGGTCCGCTGGCGTGTGGACGTACTCTTTCTCAACCAGCTGATCGATAATCTTGTCGCCCATGCCGTCAACGTCCATTGCGCGACGGGAGACGAAGTGCTTCAGTGACTCTTTACGCTGCGCGCCACAGATTAAGCCACCCGTACAGCGCGCCACCGCTTCACCTTCTACGCGCTCAACGTCCGAGCCGCACACCGGACAATGGGTTGGGAAGACAACTTCGCGCGTATCGTCAGGACGCTCTGACTCAACGACGTTAACCACCTGCGGGATCACGTCCCCTGCGCGGCGAATCACCACTTTGTCACCAATGCGCAGGCCCAGGCGTTCGATTTCATCGGCGTTGTGCAGCGTGGCGTTACTCACCAGCACGCCCGCCACCTGCACTGGTTCCAGACGGGCGACCGGTGTAATAGCCCCCGTTCGACCGACCTGGAACTCCACGTCGCGAACGAAGGTCATCTGCTCCTGAGCCGGGAACTTAAACGCCACCGCCCAGCGCGGCGCGCGCGCCACAAAGCCCAGCTGCTCCTGTAGCGCCAGTGAATTCACCTTGATGACGACACCATCAATATCAAACCCGAGCGTCGGACGGTCCGCTTCCACCTTGTGGTAGAACGCCAGCACCGCTTCCGGCGAGTCGCAGAGCTGAACGCGGTTGCTCACCGGCAGGCCCCACGCTTTAAACTGCAGCAGGCGTCCAAGGTGCGTATCCGGCAGCTCGCCGCCCTCAAGAATACCCACACCGTAGCAGAAGAAAGTAAGCGGTCGCTTCGCGGTAATACGTGGGTCGAGCTGGCGCAGCGAGCCCGCCGCCGCATTACGCGGGTTAGCAAACACTTTCCCGCCGGTGCGACGAGCCTCTTCGTTAATTTTCTCGAAGCCCGCCTGCGGCAGGAACACTTCGCCGCGCACTTCCAGACGAGCAGGAATGTTGTCACCCTGCAGCCTCAGAGGGATCGCGCGGATGGTACGCACGTTGGTGGTGATGTCTTCGCCCGTCGTGCCGTCGCCACGCGTCGCGGCACGCACCAGCACGCCGTTTTCATAGAGAAGACTGACCGCCAGGCCATCCAGCTTGAGCTCGCAGCACCAGGTGAGAGAGTCGCTGCTTTTCAGGCGATCCTGCACGCGCTTGTTAAACGCGAGGAAGCTCTCTTCATCGAAGACGTTATCCAGCGACAGCATCGGCACTTCATGACGCACCTGGCTGAAAGCGCCCAGCGGCTCAGCGCCGACACGCTGGGTGGGGGAATCCGGCGTGATGAGTTCAGGATGCTGCGCCTCTAGTTCGCGCAGCTCGCGCATAAGGCGGTCATACTCCGCATCCGGCACTTCCGGCGCGTCCATAACATGATAGAGGTATTCATGATGGCGAAGCGTGGTTCGCAGTTCAGTGAGTTGTTGTTCGATTGAGTCCATATCGCACCATCAATGAGAAAAAACCCCCGACATGCGGGGGTTGAGGAGGAGTTGAAGTCAACGCAGCGATTACGCGTTAGCTTCCTTAACTTCGCGGATGCGGTCCTGATACTCGCGCAATTTCTGCGGGGTCATCATTCGACGCTGATCGTCGAGCACCACGCCACCGACTTCGTCAGCGATGTGCTGAGCGGACTGCAGCATCAGCTTAAAGTTTTGCAGTTCATCACCGTAGGACGGCACCTGCATAAAGATAGTGACGCCCGGGGTCACGAAATCACCGGTCATTTCCGGATCGAAGGTGCCAGGGTTAACCATGTTGGCCAGGCTGAACAGCGCCGGACCGCTACCGTCAGGGCTCAGGTGGCGATGGAAAATATTCATATCGCCAAACTTGAAGCCTGCCTGTTGAATACTGTTAAGCAGCACATCGCCATTGAGATGGCTACCGTGATGCGCGGCCACGTTCATAATGATCACCGCTTCTTTACGCTGCGGTTTTTCAACAACCGGTTCTGGCTCTACAACGGGCTCAGGCTCAACGTGCGGGGCCGGAGCAGGCTGAGGCGCAGGCTGTACGTGAACAGGCTGCTGCGGTTGTTGTACCGGCTGAGCAGGTTGTTGCTGCACGGGCTGCTGAACCGGTTGCTGTTGAACCGGCTGTGGCGCAGCAGGCTGCTGATAGACAGGCTGTTGCGGCGGCTGGCGCACCGGCTCTTCCACAGGCTGCGGCGCTGGCTGGCGCGGCTGTGCAGAAGCATACGGCGGTTGATACTGGTGCTGCGAAGGACGAGGCGCTTCATGCTCCCCATGGCCTGCGCCGGGCGCAGTATTGACCCGATGAACACGAACTTCACCCACGCCGTCGTCATCGCTACCGTCGATGTCATCTTCACTGTCATCGTCGTCACGACTGGACTTCATGCGCTTCAGTGGGCGATCGCGAAACATCGAGGAACGCTCTTTACGGCTGGTCCAGAAACCATGTACCAGTAAAGCGATTATGGCGATCGCGCCAACAATGATTAATATCAGACGCAAATCCTGCATCATTATATTCTCTGTTGTTCTAACACCTTGCCACCACGGCAAACATTTACTCACTAAGAGTATTTGCCGTTTACGTCAAGTGCAAGTGTGTGCAGAGCATTCACAGCATAAAGATGAAGGAAATCGTGCTTTTTGCTGGTTTTTCGAACATTTCCGAACTGGTCATTGCTCAGTAAGTGGATAATATAGGCGGGCAATTCCACTGGTTGTGTAAAAAGGAGTACAGCCTGGCTATGGTTTCAACATCTTCTTCCCCCCCGCGCAGCGGCGTCTGGTATTTTTCTCAGGGCTGGAAACTGGTCTCCCTGCCGGGGATTCGACGCTTCGTCATTCTGCCGCTGTTGATCAACATTATTCTTATGGGCGGCGCGTTCTGGTGGCTGTTTACAAAGCTGGAGAGCTGGATCCCGTCGCTGATGAGTTACGTGCCGGACTGGCTGCAGTGGCTTAACTACCTGCTCTGGCCGGTGGCGGTGATCTCCGTGCTGCTGGTGTTTGGCTACTTCTTCTCGACAATTGCAAACTGGATAGCCGCACCGTTTAACGGTCTGCTGGCGGAACAGCTGGAAGCGCGGCTTACCGGTGCGACGCCGCCGGACACAGGGATATGGGGGATCATGAAAGACCTCCCTCGCATTATGAAGCGCGAATGGCAGAAGTTTGCCTGGTACCTGCCCCGCGCGCTCGTGCTGCTTATCCTCTATTTTGTGCCAGGCATTGGCCAGACCGTGGCACCGGTGCTGTGGTTCCTGTTCAGCGCCTGGATGCTGGCCATTCAGTACTGCGACTATCCTTTCGATAACCACAAGGTACCGTTTAAAGAGATGCGCACCGCCCTGCGCAGCCAGAAGGTCGCCAATATGCAGTTTGGCGCACTGACCAGCCTGTTCACCATGATTCCCTTCCTGAATCTATTCATCATGCCCGTCGCCGTTTGCGGCGCGACGGCGATGTGGGTCGACTGCTACCGTGCTAAGCACGCGTTATGGAAATAATGCAAAAATGTGTAAAGCAGGGGTGGCTTATGCCGCCCCTTATTCCATACTGATCCCCATTATTTCCTTGCAGTATATAGATATGCGAATTCCTTACTTCCCCCTACCTGCTCAACAGGTATGCTGGGTCGGTATCCCAATTTCATACAGTTAAGGACAGGCCATGAGTAAGATTTATGAAGACAACTCGCTGACTATCGGTCATACGCCCCTGGTTCGACTGAACCGTATCGGTAATGGACGCATCCTGGCGAAGGTCGAATCACGTAACCCGAGCTTCAGCGTTAAATGCCGTATCGGTGCAAACATGATTTGGGATGCTGAAAAACGTGGCGTACTGAAGCCTGGCGTTGAGCTGGTGGAACCAACCAGCGGTAACACCGGTATTGCTCTGGCCTATGTTGCTGCTGCGCGCGGCTACAAGCTGACGCTGACTATGCCAGAAACGATGAGCATCGAGCGTCGTAAGCTGCTTAAAGCGCTTGGCGCGAACCTGGTGCTGACCGAAGGCGCGAAGGGCATGAAGGGCGCCATTCAGAAAGCCGAAGAGATTGTGGCCAGCGATCCGGCGAAATATCTGCTGCTGCAGCAGTTCAGCAACCCGGCAAATCCGGAAATTCACGAGAAGACCACCGGTCCGGAAATCTGGGAAGATACCGACGGCCAGGTTGACGTCTTTATCTCCGGCGTGGGTACCGGCGGTACGCTGACCGGCGTGTCACGCTATATTAAAGGCACAAAGGGTAAAAAAGACCTGATCACCGTTGCCGTTGAGCCGACTGACTCACCGGTTATCACCCAGGCCCTGGCCGGTGAAGAGCTCAAACCAGGCCCGCATAAAATCCAGGGTATTGGCGCAGGCTTCATTCCGGGCAACCTGGATCTGAAGCTGATCGATAAAGTGGTCACCATCACTAACGAAGAGGCCATCTCTACCGCGCGTCGCCTGATGGATGAAGAAGGCATTCTGGCGGGTATCTCTTCCGGTGCGGCCGTTGCGGCAGCGCTCAAGCTGCAGGAAGACGAAGCCTTTACCAATAAGAATATTGTGGTTATCCTTCCGTCCTCGGGTGAGCGTTACTTGAGCACCGCACTGTTTGCCGATCTGTTTACCGAAAAAGAGCTGCAACAGTAGTGCCAGCATGTTAATAACGCGTAAAAAAGCACCTTTTCAGGTGCTTTTTTGTGGCCTGCTTCAAACTTTTACCCCTCCTGGCATTGCTTCACCCCGTTGGGTCTGGTATTTAAACCAGCAATTATTTTGATGCGTGAAATTAATCGGTGAATGAAATAGCCTTGCTGAATCGATTTTATGATTTGGTTCAAGTCTTGCTTTCGCTGCATAATGTTTAATGACGATCGAAACGTCAGCGCTAACAATACAGGCTAAAGTTCAGTCGCCAGGCTAGACTTTAGTTCCACAACACTAAACCTATAAGTTGGGGAAATACAATGTTCCAGCAAGAAGTTACCATTACCGCTCCGAACGGTCTGCACACCCGCCCTGCTGCTCAGTTTGTTAAAGAAGCAAAAGGCTTTTCTTCTGAAATCACTGTGACTTCCAACGGCAAAAGCGCGAGCGCAAAAAGCCTGTTCAAACTGCAGACTCTGGGCCTGACTCAGGGCACCGTTGTCACCATCTCTGCGGAAGGTGAAGACGAGCAGAAAGCAGTTGAGCATCTGGTAAAACTGATGGCTGAGCTCGAGTAAGTTTCCGGGTTCTTTTAAATATCAGTCACAAGTAAGGTAGGGTTATGATTTCAGGCATTTTAGCATCCCCGGGTATCGCTTTCGGCAAAGCACTGCTGCTGAAAGAAGACGAGATCGTCATCGACCGGAAAAAAATTTCTGCCGACAAGGTTGATCAGGAAGTTGAACGTTTTCTGAGCGGTCGTGCCAAGGCATCTGCGCAACTGGAAGCAATCAAAACTAAAGCTGGCGAAACTTTCGGTGAAGAAAAAGAAGCCATCTTCGAAGGGCACATCATGCTGCTCGAAGATGAGGAGCTGGAGCAGGAAATCATAGCCCTGATTAAAGATAAAGGCATGACGGCCGACGCGGCTGCGCATGAAGTTATCGAAGGTCAGGCAACTGCCCTGGAAGAACTGGATGATGAATACCTGAAAGAGCGTGCGGCTGACGTACGTGACATCGGTAAGCGCCTGCTGCGCAACATCCTGGGTCTGGCCATTATCGACCTGAGCGCAATTCAGGATGAAGTGATCCTGGTTGCCGCGGACCTCACCCCGTCTGAAACCGCACAGCTGAACCTGAAAAAGGTCCTCGGTTTCATCACCGACGCGGGTGGCCGTACCTCCCACACCTCTATCATGGCGCGCTCTCTGGAACTGCCTGCCATCGTGGGTACCGGTAGCGTCACCTCTCAGGTGAAAAACGGCGACTATCTGATTCTGGATGCCGTAAACAATCTGGTTTACGTCAACCCAACTAATGAAGAGATCGATAAACTGCGCGCGGTTCAGGAGCAGGTTGCGACTGAAAAAGCGGAACTCGCTAAGCTGAAAGACCTGCCAGCTATCACCCTGGACGGCCATCAGGTTGAAGTGTGCGCAAACATCGGTACCGTTCGCGACGTTGATGGCGCTGAGCGCAACGGTGCGGAAGGCGTAGGTCTCTATCGTACAGAATTCCTGTTCATGGACCGCGACGCGCTGCCAACGGAAGAAGAGCAGTTTGCTGCCTATAAAGCCGTGGCTGAAGCGTGTGGCTCTCAGGCGGTTATCGTCCGTACTATGGACATTGGTGGCGACAAAGAGCTGCCGTACATGAACTTCCCGAAAGAAGAGAACCCGTTCCTGGGCTGGCGTGCGATTCGTATCGCGATGGATCGTAAAGAGATCCTGCGTGACCAGGTTCGCGCGATCCTGCGTGCCTCTGCTTTCGGTAAACTGCGCATCATGTTCCCGATGATCATCTCTGTTGAAGAAGTGCGTGCACTGAAGAAAGAGATCGAAATTTACAAGCAGGAACTGCGCGACGAAGGTAAAGCGTTTGACGAGTCAATCGAGATCGGCGTAATGGTGGAAACACCTGCGGCGGCGACTATTGCGCGTCATTTAGCCAAAGAAGTTGATTTCTTTAGTATCGGCACCAATGATTTAACGCAGTACACCCTGGCAGTTGACCGTGGTAATGATATGATTTCACATCTCTACCAGCCAATGTCACCGTCCGTACTGAACTTGATCAAGCAAGTTATTGATGCTTCTCATGCAGAAGGTAAATGGACTGGCATGTGTGGTGAGCTTGCAGGCGACGAACGTGCTACACTTCTGTTGCTGGGTATGGGTCTGGACGAATTCTCTATGAGCGCCATTTCCATCCCGCGCATTAAGAAGATTATCCGTAACACGAACTTCGAAGATGCGAAGGTGTTAGCAGAGCAGGCTCTTGCTCAACCGACAACGGACGAGTTAATGACGCTGGTTAACAAGTTCATTGAAGAAAAAACAATCTGCTAATCCACGAGATGCGGCCCAAATTACTGCTTAGGAGAAGATCATGGGTTTGTTCGATAAACTGAAATCTCTGGTTTCTGATGATAAGAAAGACTCCGGAACTATTGAGATTGTTGCTCCGCTCTCCGGCGAGATCGTCAACATCGAAGACGTGCCGGATGTAGTGTTTGCTGAGAAAATCGTTGGTGATGGCATTGCTATCAAACCAACTGGCAACAAAATGGTTGCTCCAGTTGACGGCACCATCGGTAAAATTTTTGAAACCAACCATGCGTTCTCTATCGAATCTGATAGCGGTATCGAACTGTTCGTTCACTTCGGTATCGACACCGTTGAACTGAAAGGCGAAGGCTTCAAACGTATCGCGGAAGAAGGCCAGCGTGTTAAAGTTGGCGACCCGGTGATTGAATTCGATCTGCCACTGCTGGAAGAAAAAGCCAAGTCTACCCTGACGCCGGTAGTTATCTCCAACATGGACGAAATCAAAGAACTGATCAAACTGTCTGGCAGCGTCACCGTGGGTGAAACCCCGGTTATCCGCATCAAGAAGTAATTCTTGCCCGCACAGAAAAATGGCGCCTTCGGGCGCCATTTTTGTTTATGCCGGGAGGATAAGCTCGTCGTAGCCTTTCGACTGGGTATAAAGCATCACGTCAGTCACCCGATCGCCGGCCATGCGAATGGCATCTGCAACGGTTTTCCCCTCTACAATTCCGCTCACCAGCTCTGAACAGAACAGGTCGCCCGTCCCTTTCAGATCGGTTTCTACGCGCGGGTGCGCGCTGACGGTCACGCCTTCATTCGTCACCAGCACCACATGGATGTTTTGCGGGTCGTCAGCGACCGGCGCGCTGGTGATCGCCACCCATTTCAGGCTGTCTGAGAGCAGTCCCTGTGCCGCCGCGATGGCGCTTTTCGGCGTGCGGCACGGCTTGCCACTTAACACTTCCAGCTCGTAGACGTTTGGCGTAATCCCCTGCGCCAGCGGCAGCAGGTGCTCCCGATACGCCTGCGGGATATCCGGCTTCACGTACATCCCGCTGTCGATATCGCCGATAACCGGGTCGACCAGCACCAGCAGATCAGGATGCTGAGCTTTGACCGCCTTCAGCCACTGCGCCAGCAGGACGATCTGGCTGGCACTGCCCATATAGCCTGTGGTAACCGCCTTAAGCTCGCGCAGGATCTCGCGCTCTTCCAGCGCTTTCAGGTAGCCGCTGAACCACTCATCGGGGATCACGCCACCATAGAAGGTGTCATAGTGTGGCGTGTTGCTGAACAGTACCGTTGGCACGGCGGTGACGTTCAGCCTGTGGGTTCGAATATTAGGAACCGCAATGCTGTTACCCACGCTCCCGTACACCACCTGCGACTGTACCGCGACAATATCAGTTTGCTGCGCCCGGGTATTATCCCGGAATAGAATCATCTCCATGACGCTTAAATCCCCGCCCCCTGCGAATAACTCTCTTCACCAAAGACGCCGGTAGACAGATAGCGATCGCCTCGATCGCAAATAATCGCCACCACCACAGCGCCCGGGTTTGCCTGCGCTACCCGAATCGCGCCCGCTACCGCGCCGCCCGAGCTGACGCCGCAGAAGATACCTTCGCGTACGGCCAGCTCACGCATGGTATTTTCCGCCTCGCGCTGGTGAAGATCCAGCACCTGGTCCACAAGCTGCGCATTAAAGATGCCGGGCATATACTCCGCCGGCCAGCGGCGAATGCCCGGAATGCTGCTCCCCTCTTCCGGCTGCAGGCCCACAATGGTGACGGCTTTGTCCTGCTCGCGCAGAAAACGCGATACGCCGGTAATGGTGCCGGTGGTGCCCATGCTGGAGACAAAATGGGTGATTCGCCCGTCGGTTTGCTGCCAGATTTCCGGGCCGGTGGTGGTGTAGTGCGCGTACGGGTTGTCCGGGTTATTAAACTGATCGAGCAGTTTACCTTCGCCGCGCTCGGCCATTTCTAACGCCAGGTCGCGCGCGCCTTCCATCCCCTGCTCTTTGGTCACCAGAATCAGCTCGGCCCCGTAGGCACGCATCGCGGCGCGGCGCTCCTGGCTCATGTTGTCAGGCATCAGCAGCTTCATGCGGTAGCCTTTCAGCGCCGCAATCATCGCCAGGGCGATACCGGTGTTACCGCTGGTGGCTTCAATCAGTACGGCGCCCGGCTTAATATCGCCGCGCTTTTCAGCCTGGACAATCATCGACAGCGCGGCACGATCTTTTACCGACCCCGCCGGGTTATTGCCTTCGAGTTTGACCCAGATTTCGCTTCCGTTAGCCGGCCCCATGCGCTGAAGTTTGACCAGAGGGGTGTTGCCGATGGTGTGTTCGAGTGTATTCACGTTTTTTACTCAATAAAAAAGCCGGGTGGCGTTTCGCTTACCCGGCCTACAAGACGCAGTGATAACTGTAGGCCCGGTAAGCGCAGCGCCACCGGGCGATAAACATCCTAATAACCTATCAGGCTGACTCCGCCAGAGCAATATCCTCGCGCGTCTCGATGCGCTCCTTCCCGTGATAAATCCGGGCATGCTGCAGCCCGACAAACAGGCGCTCCCCCCGGTGCGGCGGCACGTCGTCGCGCATGACCACGGTCAGCGGCTCGGTATACCAGCCCAGAGGCTGTACCACCAGTTGGGTGTAGTGACCTTTAGGGCTCGCTTCCAGCACCTGGACCGGCAGCGGTGAATCCAGGCTGGTTCGGCGGCTCACGTCCACTTCCCACGGACGCAGGAACAGATCGACCGGGCCCTGGTGCGCGGAGGTATAGCCCAGCGGCCAGCGGTGCGCGCCCACGTGGAACTGACCGCCGCGAATAGTGCCCTGCAGACGGTTCACCTCGCCCATAAACTCCAGCACGAAGCGGGTCGCCGGTTCACGCCAGAGCTGCTCCGGTTCGTCAACCTGCTCAATGTTGCCCTGGCTCATGACCACCACGCGATCCGCGACTTCCATCGCCTCTTCCTGATCGTGGGTCACGAAGACGCTGGTGAATTTCAGCTCTTCATGGAGCTGACGCAGCCAGCGGCGCAGCTCTTTACGCACCTGCGCATCCAGCGCGCCGAAGGGCTCATCCAGCAGCAGAATTTGCGGTTCAACGGCCAGCGCGCGAGCCAGCGCCACGCGCTGTTTCTGCCCGCCGGACAGCTGGGCCGGGAAACGATCCGCCAGGTGAGCCAGCTGCACCATCTCCAGCAGTTTGGTCACCTTCGCCTTAATGGTTGCCGCATCCGGGCGCTCGCGACGCGGCAGCACGGTAAGCCCAAACGCGATGTTGTCAAACACGGTCATGTGGCGGAACAGCGCGTAATGCTGGAACACAAAACCCACTTTACGATCGCGGGCGTGCAGGCGGCTCACGTCGGTGCCGTGGAAGCGGATGTGCCCGCTGGTCTGGTGCTCAAGCCCGGCGATAATACGCAGCAGCGTGGTTTTGCCCGAGCCGGACGGCCCCAGCAGCGCCACCATTTGTCCGGAAGGGATATCCAGCGAGATATCATTCAGCACCTGGGTGCGACCAAAAGACTTCTTAATATTGGCAATCTCAATGCTCATGATTTCCCTCCTGATGCTGACGTTTTTCCTGATTTTCTAAACGCCACTGCACCACGCTCTTCAAAAACAGGGTCAAAATGGCCATCAGCGTCAATAACGCTGCGGCAGTAAACGAGCCGATGGTGTTGTAGTCCTGCTGCAGCAGTTCAATCTGCAGCGGCAGCGACAGGGTTTCACCCCGGATAGAGCCGGAAACAACGGAAACGGCACCGAACTCGCCAATCGCGCGGGCGTTGGTCAGCACCACGCCGTAAAGCAACGCCCAGCGGATGTTCGGCAGCGTCACGCGGCGGAACATTTGCCAGCCCGAAGCCCCCAGCAGCACCGCCGCTTCGTCTTCGTTGCTCCCCTGGCTTAACATCACCGGCACCAGCTCGCGCACCACAAACGGGCAGGTTACGAAGATGGTGACCAGCACCATGCCCGGCCAGGCGAACATGATCTGCAGGTTATGCGCATCCAGCCAGCCGCCCAGCGGGCCGTTGGAGCCGTAAAAGAGCAGGTACACCAGGCCCGCCACCACCGGCGACACGGCAAACGGAATATCCAGCAGGGTCAGCAGCAGCTGACGTCCGGGGAAGTTAAAGCGCGTCACCAGCCACGCCAGCAGGGTCCCGAACACCAGGTTCACCGGGACGGTGATCAGGGCAATCAGCACGGTGAGCCAGATGGCATGGAGCATATCCGGGTTCGCCAGGTTTTCCAGCGCGGGCATCAGACCCTTGCTGAACGCCTGAACGAAAATATAAATCGTCGGCACGACGAGAATGAGGGCGGAAACCAGCACGCCCGCCCCAATCAGAAACCATTTACCCCAGTTGATGCGGGGCGCATCGTATCGCTTCAATTGCGTAACTTCCGCCATCAGTGACCTACCACACGTCGACCAAAGCGACTTTGCAGAGTGTTAATCGAGTACAGCAGCAGCAGCGAGGCGGCGAGGATCACCGAAGCAATCGCGCTCGCCGCCGGATAATCAAACTCCTGCAGGCGGATGAAAATCATCAGCGAGGTCACTTCCGTTTTCCAGGCGATGTTCCCGGCGATAAAAATCACCGCGCCGAACTCACCGAGGCTGCGGGTAAACGACAGCGCGACACCTGCCATCAGCGCTGGAGAGAGCTCCGGCAGCACCACCTTGCGGAAGCTCTGCCAGCGCGTGGCGCCCAGCGTTTCCGCCGCTTCTTCGTATTCCGGACCCAACTCTTCCAGCACCGGCTGCACGGTACGTACCACAAACGGGATGCTGGTGAAGGCCATCGCCACCGCGATACCGAGCCAGGTGTAGGTTACTTTGATATCAAATTTCGCCAGCCACTCGCCGTACAGCCCGTTTACAGAGAAGAGCGACGCGAGGGTCAAACCCGCCACCGCCGTCGGCAGCGCAAACGGCAGATCCATCAGGGCGTCAAGCAGCGTGCGGCCCGGGAAGCGATAGCGGGTCAGGATCCACGCCATCAGCAGGCCAAACACGCCGTTAAAAATGGAGGCGACAAACGCCGACAGCAGCGTCACCTTATAGGCCGCCACCACCTGCGGGTTGGTGACCACGTCCCAGTACTGCGCCCAGCTCATCTGAGCAAGCTGCATCACCAGCGCGCTGAGCGGCAACAGCAGGATCAGGCAGACGAACAGCAGGCTGGTCCCGAGGCTTAAGGTAAAGCCCGGCAGGACGCGTTTTGTCGAAACTGCAAACATTACTTATGCCCCGCCGCCAGCAGTTTGTCTAACTCACCGCCGCTGGCAAAATGCGTTTTCATCACATCAGGCCAGGAGCCAAAATGGTCTTCCACGCGGAACAGCGCGGTCTGCGGGAACTTATCTTTCAGCTTGTTCATCACGTCCGGGTTGTTTACGCGGTAGTAGTAATCGGTAATGATGGTCTGCGCCTGAGGGCTGTACAGGTAGTTGAGATAGGCTTTTGCCGCTTTCTCGGTACCGTTCGCCTGCACGTTTTTATCCACCCATGCGACCGGGAACTCGGCCAGAATGTTGGTTTTCGGGATAACCACCTCAAAGCCCTGCGCTTCATACTGCTTACGGATGTTGTTCACTTCCGACTCAAAGCTTATTAGCACATCGCCCAGACCGCGTTCTGCGAAGGTCGTGGTCGCCCCGCGGCCGCCGGTATCAAATACTTCGACGTTTTTCAGGAACTGGGTCATGAACTGCTCGGTTTTGGCTTTATCGTTACCGTCAGCCTTGTCCGCCGCGCCCCACGCGGCTAAATAGGTATAACGCGCGTTACCGGAGGTTTTTGGGTTCGGGAAAATCAGCTTCACGTCGGAACGCACCAGGTCGCTCCAGTCGTGGATATTCTTAGGGTTGCCCTTACGCACCAGGAAGCCCATGGTGGAGTAGAACGGCGAGCTGTTGTTCGGCAGTCGGCTCTGCCAGTCCGCCGGGATGAGCTTGCCTTTGTCGTGCAGGATCTGCACGTCAGTCACCTGGTTGTAGGTCACGACGTCCGCTTTCAGTCCCTGAAGAATGGCCAGCGCCTGCTTGGACGAGCCGGCGTGGGACTGCTTGATGGTGAGCTTATCGCTGTTATTGTCTTTCGCCCACTGCTGTTCGAACGGGGGATTAAGGGCGGCAAACAGCTCGCGGGAGACGTCATACGAACTGTTCAACAGTTCAGTCGCCTGCGCCTGTGCCACCAGCAGTAAACCTGCCAGCGCCAGAGTTCCTTTTTTCAGTACAGTAACGGCCATTGCGCACCCTTATAAATGTGATGACTATCTTATAGTCATAATATTTATAACGGGGATGAAAGGAGTAACGGTTTTATATACCGTTTGGTGATTTAGAAGCAGAAAAGGGAATAAGGGTGAGGCCTGATGCCCTCACCCCGGCCCTCTCCAGCAGGGAGAGGGAGAATGCCATTACAGCGCCAGAAGACGCTCAACGGACGGCGCAAAGTAGTAGCCGCCGGTCACCGGTTTGGTGAAGCGCAGCATGGCGTCGCGCTTGCCGTCGGTATCGCCGAACATGCTCAGCAGCTGCTGCTCGATGTTATACAGGCGCGCGCAATAGGCGCAGAAATAAAGGCCGTGCGTTCCGCTTGCCGTACCGTACGGCAGGCTCTGGCGGACAATCTTCAGCCCTTTGCCGTCTTCTTTGAGGTCAACGCGGGTCAGGTGCGAGGTAACGGGACGGTCGTCGCCGTCGATCTCTTCGTTAGCCTCTTTCGTACGGCCAATCATCATCTCCTGGTCGTGCACGCTCATGCGGTTAAGCTGCTTGAGGTTGTGCTCCCAGCGCTGCACGAACACGTAGCTGCCGCCCGCGTCCACGCCGTCTTTAATCACCGCCACCTCACGACGCGTCTCTTCCCCTGCCGGGTTTTCGGTTCCGTCGACAAAGCCGCTCAGATCGCGCTCTTCGACCCAGCGGAAGCCGTGAACCTCTTCCTGCACATCAATGCTGTCGCCAAAAGCCGCTACCGCCGCCTGGGCAACGGAAAAGTTCACATCGTGACGCAGGGAGAGAATGTGGATCAGCACGTCGTATTGGGTTGCCGGAGCCAGACCTTTGCCGTATGGGATGAAGTCTTTCAGCTCTTCCGCCCCTTCCCCGCCGCTCAGCTGACGCCAGACGTTATTGCCAAAGGCGACAACGGCGCCGAGGTGTGCTTCCGGGAATTTGGCCTGGAAGGTCGCCAGTTTATCAATAAACGCTTTGCTGGCCGCACGCAGGGCATCCACGTCCCCTTTAACATTGGCTTCAATCCAAATCGCCGCGCGGCAATGTTCTGGCAAAATGCCACTCTGAACCTGAGACATCGCTCCTCCTGAAATAAAGATGCCACGTCAGCGTGGCATTGATGGCGGGTATTATACCCGGATTTCAGCGAGGCGGTTTGCTCAGGCGCAAATTACTGCTTCCAGAGTATTTTGCTCACTTTCCAGCTCTTAAGCGTGTCGTCAGACGGCATCAGTCCTTCCGGGCCGCTCCAGGTGCCGGTGAAGACATAGCTGATGTGCTGGCTGCCTTCAGCCTTACATTCCACCGCAACCTTGTCGTCAGACGGCACGCTGGCGCAGTTGCCAAAGGCCTGCTTATAAAGATCGCTAAACGGGGTCCCCACCTTCACACCGCTCGCCGTCGGAATATCTTCATCCATCACCGCAATTCGGTTGACCGTGCCTTTATCACCGTTAATCACCAGCGCCAGCTTGTCGCCCTTCAGCGCCTCGTAGTAGCGAACAATATTGCCATTCTCCGTTTTCATGCCGCTGCGCAGGCGGTAATCACTGCTGAGCGCATCCTGGATAGCATTCTGATCCAGCGCCGTCGCGGCGGTAATTTTCCCCACGCCCTGCTCGGTTACTTCCGTTGATGAGCCAAACCAGTTCCACGGATACGCAGCGGACCAGTTAATGGAGGAGAGCGTCGAACAGCCGGTCAATGCCAGCGGGAGAGCGCATAAGAGTAAACGCAGCGATTTCATTGAAACGTCCTTACTTGTTAAATCAACGCTTGTTGGAGTGCGACATCGGCAAAAAGTGCCGGATTAATCATCCTGAGGCGCAAAACAGGCGCGAAGACGCGGGTTGGTCATCAGCCACAGCAGCGCCACAATATCAGCAACCACCAGCGCAACGCCGGTGCCCGTCAGCGGTTCACCGTACCACCAGAGAACCGGCTGCCATAAGAGCAACGCAACCTGGGCGAGGATCAGCAGCCATCGAAGCGTGCGCCAAAAACGAGGGATCAGGTGCCGTCGTCCGCTACACAAAAAAGCCACCACCGCCGGTACGCCCGGCAGTAAGCCGAGCCAGAAAGCATCGTGATCGGGATAAAAAAGATTCAGCAGCGTATCGCCCTGCCCGCGCGACGCGGCGGCCATCACAAACAGAACCCAGGTTCTGGCCTGGAGCAGCAGAACGCACCAGAATAAAAAGGGCAGCCTGACGCGCCCCTGAGCGTCATAGTCTGCCGGATGGATCTCAGTACTCTTCATCTTCGATCAGACGCTTTCCTAAATTCAGCACGTCAGCGTGTACGTAGCCCAGGCGTTCATACATGCCCAGCACCACGTCGTTATCTTCCCGCACCATAATCTGGATTTTCGGGCAGCCGCGAGCGATCAGCTTCTTCTCGAGCCGGTTAAGCAGCGCATTGGCAATGCCACGACCACGGTATTCCGGGTGAACGCCCAGATAATAGGCCGAGCCGCGGTGGCCGTCGTAACCGCCCATTACAGTCCCCACAACCTCACCGTTGACTTCCGCGACCAGGAACAGACTGACGTCGTGATTCACCTTACGTTCGATATCCATTTCCGGATCGTTCCACGGACGCAGCAGATCGCAGCGCTCCCAAAGGGTAATCACCTCTTCGAAATCTTCCTGGCGAAAAACGCGTATCTCCATGGTATTAACCGCCTTTTCGGGTTTAAAAACAGTGATTATGGCGCGAAGCTCGCCTTTAGCCAATAACCGGGGAAAATCTCGCCAAAATTTGGCATAATGTCACTTTGTCACGTATTGAAATGAAAAGTAAAACAATTCTCAACATGGACTGTCGTAACGGGAAACACGATACGATATAACACCAGGACCCCATTTTTTAGTATTCAGGCCGCATGAGCACATTCAAACCATTAAAAGCACTCACATCGCGTCGTCAGGTTCTCAAAGCGGGGCTGGCGGCCTTAACGTTAACGGGTATCGCAAAGCAGGCTCAGGCGAAAGACGAGAGCACGCTTAAAACCAGTAACGGACACAGCAAACCGAAAACGAAAAAGCCGGGCGCGAAGCGTCTGGTGATGCTCGACCCTGGGCACGGCGGCATTGATACCGGCGCCATCGGCAAAAACGGGTCGAAAGAAAAACACGTCGTGCTGGCGATTGCAAAAAATGTGCGGGCGATTTTACGCAGTAACGGCATTGACGCCCGTCTGACGCGCTCTGGCGATACTTTTATTCCGCTGTATGACCGCGTAGAGATCGCCCACCAGCACGGTGCGGATCTGTTTATGTCGATTCACGCGGACGGCTTTACCAACCCTTCTGCGGCAGGTGCCTCGGTGTTTGCGCTTTCCAACCGCGGCGCCAGTAGCGCCATGGCGAAATACCTCTCCGATCGCGAAAACCGGGCGGATGAAGTCGCCGGGAAAAAAGCCACCGACAAAGACCACCTGCTACAGCAGGTGCTGTTCGACCTCGTGCAGACGGATACGATCAAAAACAGCCTGACGCTTGGCTCGCACATCCTGAAGAAGATTAAGCCGGTGCATCGCCTGCACAGCAAAGGCACCGAGCAGGCGGCGTTCGTGGTCCTGAAATCACCGTCCATCCCTTCTGTGCTGGTGGAAACCTCCTTCATCACCAACCCGGAAGAGGAGCGACTCCTTGGCACCACGGCATTTCGTCAGAAGATCGCCAACGCCATCGCCTCCGGCATTATCAGTTATTTCAACTGGTTCGATAACCAAAAAGCGCACTCCAGGAAACGTTGATGAAACCCGATGCACAACTGGTCAAAACTTTCCTGCTGAAGCTGCAGGATGAGATTTGCCATAAACTGGCCGCCGCAGACGGCGGAGAATTTCAGGAAGATACCTGGCAGCGCGAGGCCGGCGGCGGTGGGCGCAGCCGCGTGCTGCGTAACGGCGGCATCTTCGAACAGGCTGGCGTGAATTTTTCCCACGTTCACGGCGACGCCATGCCCGCATCTGCGACGGCACATCGTCCCGAACTCGCGGGCCGCAGCTTCGAAGCGATGGGCGTCTCGCTGGTGGTGCACCCGCACAACCCGTTCGTGCCAACCAGCCACGCCAACGTGCGCTTTTTCATAGCGGAAAAGCCGGGGGCCGATCCGGTCTGGTGGTTTGGCGGCGGTTTCGACATGACGCCCTACTACGGCTTCGAAGAGGATGCCGTGTACTGGCACACCACCGCGCGGGATCTTTGCCTGCCGTTTGGCGAAGACATTTACCCGAAATATAAAAAGTGGTGCGACGACTACTTTTACCTGAAGCATCGCGACGAGCAGCGCGGCATCGGCGGACTGTTCTTTGACGATCTCAACACGCCTGATTTTGATACCGCGTTCAGCTTTATGCGCGCGCTGGGTGAAGGCTATACCGACGCGTACCTGCCCATCGTCGAACGCCGTAAAAACACCGACTACGGCGTGCGCGAGCGCGAGTTCCAGCTCTACCGCCGCGGGCGCTACGTGGAGTTCAACCTGGTGTGGGATCGCGGGACGCTGTTCGGCCTGCAGACCGGCGGGCGCACGGAGTCAATTCTGATGTCGATGCCGCCGCTGGTGCGCTGGGAGTACTGCTACGAGCCAAAAGAAGGCAGCCCGGAGGCTGCCTTAAAAGAATTTATTCAGGTTCGCGACTGGGTGTAACCCTTATCCCCTCTCCCTTTGGGAGAGGGTAAGGGTGAGGGTAAAAATTACAGCGGCTGCGTCTGCGCCTCAACCACCGCCAGCGCCACCATGTTCACGATACGACGCACGGAGGCAATCGGCGTTAACACGTGCACCGGCTTCGCCACGCCCATCAGCACCGGTCCTACGGTCACTCCTTCAGAGCTGGAGACGCGCAGCAGGTTATAGCTGATACGCGCCGCTTCCACGTTCGGCATAATCAGGATATTAGCCGATCCCTTCAGCGGGCTGTCCGGCATACGTTCATTACGGATGCTCTCCACGAGCGCGGCATCGCCGTGCATTTCTCCGTCAATCATCAGCTCCGGCGCGCGCTCGCGCACCAGCGCCAGCGTCTCACGCATTTTGCAAGCCGCCGCAGATTTGGACGAACCGAAGTTAGAGTGCGACAGCAGCGCCACCTTTGGCTCGATACCGAAGCGGCGCACGGTCTCGGCGGCCATCACGGTGATCTCCGCCAGCTCGTCCGGGCTCGGATCGTCGTTAACGTAGGTGTCAGCGATAAAGGTGTTGCCGCTCGGCAGCAGCAGGGCGTTCATCGCACCGGCGGTATGCACGCCGTCGCGATAGCCGAAGATCTCCTGCACCACGCTAAAGTGCTCGTGGTAATCGCCGATGGTGCCGCAGATCAGCGCATCCGCCTCGCCGCGATGGACCATGATCGCGCCGATCACCGTCGTGTTGCTGATGACGGCTTTCTGCGCCTGCTCCTGGGTGATCCCCCGACGCTTCATGATCGCGTAGTATTCGCTCCAGTACTCTTTGAAGCGCGGATCGGATTCGTTGTTGACGATCTCGAAGTCGACGCCCGGCTTAATCTGCAGGCCCAGCTTCTGGATACGCATTTCAATCACGCTCGGACGACCAATCAGGATCGGCTTCGCCAGACCTAAGGTGATCAGCTCCTGGGTGGCGTGCAGCACGCGCGCCTCTTCCCCTTCCGCCAGCACCACGCGCTTCGCGTCGGCGCGCGCCTGAGAGAAGATCGGCTTCATGAACAGGTTGGTTTTATAGACAAACTCGGTGAGTTTATCGACGTACGCGTCGAAGTCGTGAATCGGACGCGTCGCCACGCCGGAATCCATTGCCGCTTTGGCAACGGCTGGCGCAATTTTAACAATCAGACGCGGGTCGAACGGTTTTGGAATGATGTAGTCCGGGCCAAAGCTCAGATCCTGATCGCCATAGGCTGAGGCAACCACTTCGCTCTGCTCGGCGTGGGCCAGCTCCGCGATGGCGTGAACGGCTGCAAGCTTCATCTCTTCGTTGATCGCCGTCGCGCCGACATCCAGCGCGCCGCGGAAGATGAACGGGAAGCAGAGCACGTTGTTGACCTGGTTCGGGTAGTCCGAACGGCCGGTACAGATGATGGCGTCTTCACGCACCGCTTTCGCCAGCGGCGGCAGAATTTCCGGTTCCGGGTTGGCCAGGGCCAGGATCATTGGCGCACGCGCCATCTTCTTCACCATCTCCTGGGTCAGCACTTTCGGACCCGAGCAGCCAAGGAAGATATCCGCGCCGTCAATGACGTCCTCAAGCGTGCGCTTGCCGTCGTCTTCTACCGCATACGCCGCTTTGGTTTCCGCCATGTTCGGCTCGCGGTCTTTATAAATAACGCCCTTGGAGTCGCAGACCACAATGTTGTGTTTCTGCATACCCAGCGCCACCAACAGGTTCATACAGGCGATGGCCGCGGCGCCGGCGCCGGAGACCACCATGCGCACGTCGGAGAGGTTTTTCTCTACCACGCGCAGGCCGTTGAGAATCGCAGCGGTGCTGATAATGGCCGTACCGTGCTGGTCATCATGGAACACGGGAATGTTCATACGCTCGCGCAGCTTCTGCTCGATATAGAAACATTCCGGCGCTTTGATGTCTTCCAGGTTGATCCCGCCGAAGGTCGGCTCCAGCGCGGCCACTACGTTGATGAACTTGTCAGGATCGAGTTCATCCACCTCGATATCGAACACGTCGATACCGGCGAATTTCTTGAACAGCACCCCCTTGCCTTCCATCACCGGCTTACCGGCCAGCGCGCCGATGTTGCCCAGCCCCAGCACCGCCGTGCCGTTAGAGATCACGGCGACAAGGTTGCCGCGCGCGGTGTATTTGTAGGCCGCCAGCGGGTCTTTTTCGATTTCCAGACACGGGGCAGCTACGCCCGGGGAATAGGCCAGCGCCAGATCGCGCTGGGTTGCCAGCGGCTTGGTTGGGGAGACCTGGATTTTGCCCGGGACAGGGAACTCGTGAAAATCGAGGGCACTCTGTTTCAACTGCTCATCCATCTTATTTTTCCTTTCACGTATCGGTCAAAAGGGTGACGTAAGCGATCCTGATGCACACCCTGGTGTGCCGCCTAGTATCGCCTCAGGCCGCCTCCTAAACTTTGAAGGCAGCCAAACTCTCACCATCACACATTAAAAATTGTTATCAATTTATAACAGCCATGTTACCCGTCTCAAAAGCAATGCCTCCCCCGTCTGCTATGCTTTTTTGTTAAGTCCATCATGATTTTTCCAGAAGTGTGAACTAACGCACTCATCTAACTCTTTTATTTCCAAGGAGTAATCATTTATGAACCAGCTAGACGGCATCAAACAATTCACCACGGTGGTGGCAGACAGCGGCGATATCGAGTCGATTCGCCACTATCAGCCGGAGGATGCGACCACCAACCCTTCGCTACTGCTCAAGGCAGCCGGGCTTACCCATTTTAGTCATCTGATTGATGACGCCATTGCCTACGGTAAAAAGCGCGGCAAGACGCAGGAGCAGCAGGTGGCCGAAGCCAGCGACAAGCTGGCGGTTAATTTTGGTGCGGAAATTCTTAAAAGCATCCCGGGCCGCGTCTCGACCGAAGTCGACGCACGCCTCTCTTTCGATAAAGAAAAGAGCATTAACAAGGCGCGTCGCCTCGTGGAACTGTACGAGGAACAGGGGATCGATAAATCACGCATTCTGATCAAGCTCGCCTCCACCTGGGAAGGCATCCGCGCGGCAGAGGTACTGGAAAAAGAGGGCATCCACTGCAACCTGACGCTGCTGTTCTCCTTTGCCCAGGCGCGCGCCTGTGCCGAAGCGGGCGTGTTCCTGGTGTCACCGTTTGTCGGGCGCATCTACGACTGGTACCAGGCGAAACAGCCGATGGATCCGTACGTGGTGGATGAGGATCCGGGCGTGAAATCGGTCCGTAATATCTACGACTACTACAAGCAGCACCGCTACGAAACCATCGTGATGGGTGCCAGCTTCCGCCGTACCGAGCAGATCCTCGCCCTGGCAGGCTGCGACCGCCTGACAATTTCACCCAACCTGCTCCAGGAGCTACAGGACAAAGAAGAAACGGTGATCCGCAAGCTGGTGCCGACCTCCACCGTTCTGCCAAAACCGAAAGCCATGACCGAAGCGGAGTTCCGCTGGGAGCACAACCAGGACGCCATGGCCGTGGAAAAACTGGCGGACGGTATCCGCCAGTTCGCCGTCGACCAGCGCAAACTAGAAGATCTTCTCGCCGCCAAACTTTAACCTTGCCACGGAGTGAACTATGTCCCGTAAAGAGCTAGCCAATGCCATCCGCGCCCTCAGCATGGATGCCGTGCAGAAAGCCAATTCCGGCCACCCCGGCGCGCCGATGGGCATGGCTGATATAGCCGAAGTACTGTGGAACGACTTTCTGAAGCACAACCCCAATGACCCCACCTGGTACGATCGCGACCGCTTTATTCTCTCCAACGGTCACGCCTCAATGCTGCTCTACAGCCTGCTGCACCTTTCCGGCTACGATCTGCCGCTTGAGGAGCTAAAAAACTTCCGCCAGCTGCACTCCAAAACGCCGGGACACCCTGAGATCGGCTATACGCCGGGCGTGGAAACCACCACCGGGCCGCTCGGCCAGGGGCTGGCAAATGCGGTCGGGCTGGCGATTGCCGAACGCACGCTGGCGGCGCAGTTCAACCAGCCGGACCACGAGATTGTCGATCACTACACCTACGTGTTTATGGGTGACGGCTGTCTGATGGAGGGGATCTCCCATGAGGTCTGCTCCCTGGCGGGCACGCTGGGGCTCGGCAAGCTGATCGGGTTCTACGATCACAACGGCATCTCCATCGACGGGGAAACCGAAGGCTGGTTTACCGACGACACGGCAAAACGCTTCGAAGCCTACCACTGGCACGTGGTGCATGAAATCGACGGTCACGACCCTGAGGCGGTGAAAAAAGCGATTCAGGAAGCGCAAAGCGTGAAGGACAAACCGTCCCTGATTATCTGCCGCACCACGATCGGCTTCGGCTCGCCGAACAAGGCGGGTAAAGAAGAGGCGCACGGCGCGGCGCTGGGCGAGGAGGAAGTGGCGCTGACCCGGCAGAAGCTGGGCTGGAAACATCCGCCGTTTGAGATCCCGAAAGAGATCTACCGGGCATGGGATGCACGCGAAGAGGGTGAGAAAGCGCAGCACGCATGGAACGATAAATTTGCCGCCTACAAAAAAGCGCATCCTGAACTGGCGGCCGAGTTTTCCCGCCGCATGAGCGGCGGTCTGCCGGAAGACTGGGACGATAAAACCCAGGCGCTGATTGAAAACCTGCAGTCCAACCCGGCGAAAATCGCCACCCGTAAGGCGTCGCAAAATACCCTGAACGCAATCGGCCCTCTCCTGCCTGAGCTGCTGGGCGGCTCGGCGGATCTGGCGCCGAGTAACCTGACCATCTGGTCGGGCTCGAAATCGCTGAAGGAGGACATTGCCGGGAACTATATCCACTACGGCGTGCGCGAGTTCGGGATGACCGCGATTGCCAACGGCATCGCCCACCACGGCGGCTTCGTGCCCTACACCGCCACCTTCCTGATGTTCGTCGAGTACGCCCGTAACGCGGCGCGCATGGCAGCGCTGATGAAGGCGCGGCAGATTATGGTCTATACCCACGACTCCATCGGTCTGGGAGAAGACGGCCCCACCCACCAGGCGGTTGAACAGCTGGCGAGCCTGCGCCTGACGCCGAACTTCAGCACGTGGCGTCCCTGCGATCAGGTCGAAGCTGCGGTGGGCTGGAAGCTGGCGGTAGAACGCCACAACGGCCCAACGGCATTAATTCTGTCGCGCCAGAACCTGGCGCAGATTGAGCGTACCCCGGAGCAGGTGAAAAACATCGCTCGCGGCGGCTATATCCTGAAAGACAGCGGCGGCAAGCCGGACGTGATCCTGATTGCCACCGGCTCCGAGGTGGAAATCACGGTGAAAGCGGCGGAGAAACTGACCGCCGAAGGCCACGCGGTGCGCGTGGTGTCCCTGCCTTCTACGGATATTTTCGATGCCCAGGACGAGGCGTACCGCGAATCGGTACTGCCCTCAAACGTCGCAGCGCGCGTGGCGGTGGAAGCCGGTATTGCCGACTACTGGTACAAATATGTGGGTCTGAAAGGGGCGATTGTCGGAATGAGGGGCTACGGTGAGTCCGCCCCTGCCGACAAGCTGTTCCCGTACTTCGGCTTTACCGTTGAGAACGTGGTTGAGAAGGCGTTAAGCGTGCTGTAGCGCGGTCTGCGTGCCCGGTGGCGCTACGCTTACCGGGCAAAACTAGCGCGTGATCCACAGCGTGGGCCAGGCATCTGGCCCGTTCCAGTTATCACAGCTGGGCTCCTCGGCGTAGCGCACCAGGCGGAATCGCTGTCCGTCAAAACGCCAGCGCGTCTGGACTCCGCAATCGCCCAAACCGCGCCCCAGCGCCAGCGTTGTCAGCTCGCGCGTCTTTTCATCGAAGCTGGCATTCATCAACTCCATTTCGCTCCCGTCGCCTGACGGCGTAAACGGCAGACGCAGCCTGACGCTGCGTGCGGTGAACGGTTTTTTACGTGATACCAGCCACGCCAGATCGACCGTGTTATAGGCCCCCGCCTCGCAGCTGACGATCAGCAGCGCTTTCTCATCGGTTAACGCGGTGACGCGCACTTCCCGGCGGTTAGGATCCAGCGAGCACTGGCTGCTGTTCATCCTGCCGGTGCCATAGTCCAGCAGGTCGTTCAGTTCGGCGTGGGAGAGTGGCGTCGGGGTCGGATTGACGACCGCCACCTTTTTTAAGGCGGGTGCAGGCGGAACGCTTAACGGCGGATCGTCACCTTTCTTGATCCACGCGGTTTCGCTGCCGACGCGCTTTTGCTGCGCATCAATGAACAGTAGCGCGGCCTTAAGCCCGGTCAGTGAAATGACCTGCTTACCGCCGCGCAGAGTCAGGGCCTTCCCTTCCTGGATATTTTTCAGAAAGGCGGTGATGGTGGCCGCATCGTCCGTTTTCAGATGCCATGGCGTGAGCTGCCAGCGCTGTTTGTCCAGCTTCAGAGGAACGCTATCCAGCAGCAGCCGGGGGGCAATCTCTGGCTCTTTGATCGAGGGTGTATCAAGACTGCCAAGATCGATACGCAGCGTGGCATCCGTTTTCGCCCCGGCGCTACGGGTGAGCGTCATGACCAGACCACGGTGTTCACCCGTGTTGCGTGCAAGGCAAAAATTCTGGTTATTGCAGGTTACCTGCCAGTCAGAGAAGGCTTGCTGCGCCGGTGCAGCCCGCACCTGCGGCGCGAGGAGCACACAAAACAGGTAAAACAAAAAGACGCTGTAGCGCATGAATGACACAATCCCGGAACGAAAACGCTTAACTGGGCAGTATCTTCGTGTTCCCGCCGGGGTTGCTCAATCGGATTTATCAGATATACCCGAAAAACAGGCTATATCCGTTCGAAAGTGGTGTTCATCAGCCCGGTTGTCTGTAAATACTGCAGTAATATCACCGCTTTACCATCCCTGATTTCGCCTGAACGCATCATCTCCAGCGCCCGGGTAAAAGGAAGCTCCAGCACTTCAATATCTTCATCCTCTACGCCACCGCCCCGGTGCGTGCGCTGGGCGTCGCTGTATTCGGCAATGAAGAAATGCACAATTTCCGTTACGCCGCCCGGCGACATAAACAGCTCGAAGACCTTTTTGACCTCGCCCACTTCGAAGCCGGTTTCTTCCACGGCCTCTTTGCGGATACAAACTTCCGGCTCATCGTCATCAAGCAGGCCCGCGCAGGTTTCAATCAAACGTCCATCAGGGTTGCCATTAACCCATGTCGCCACCCTGAACTGACGGATTAGCACTACGCTCTGCTTGTCACGGTTATAGAGCAGAATGGTCGCTCCGTTGCCGCGGTCGTAGACCTCGCGTTTGTGGCGGATAACCTCACCGTTGCTACGTGTAAGATCATAGGTGATGTTACGCAGGACAAAGTAGTTTTCAGAAAGAATTTTGTCTTTGATAACGTCAATTTTCAGGGTCATACGGGCTCCACAGCACAATGAGTCGTCCTATACTACGCCGTGAATCCCGCTTTGTCGCCCGCCGGTTTAATGATGTTTTGGCGCGTTAACCCCAAGCCAGTCGAGGATCCCTTGCGCGGCATGGCGTCCTTCCGCCATTGCGGTCACCACCAGATCCGCGCCGCGTACCGCATCGCCCCCGGCGAAGATCTGCGGGTTGGTCGTCTGGTAACGGTAACGGCTCTCGACCGAGGCCACGATCCGCCCCCTGTCATCCGTTTCGACACCCTGCGCTTGCAGCCACGGCATCGCGTGCGGGTTAAAACCAAACGCCATGATGACCGCATCCGCGGCCATCACAAACTCGCTGCCCGCCACCGGAACCGGTCGCCGCCGTCCCTGCGCATCCGACTCTCCGAGCTCGGTACGCAGCATCCGGATACCGTTGACCTTTCCGTTCGGATCCAGCGTCAGCTCAACCGGCTGGACGTTAAATTCAAACGCCGCCCCCTCTTCTCTGGCGTTCTTCACCTCTTTCTTCGAGCCCGGCATGTTGGCCTCATCCCGACGATAGGCGCAGGTCACCTTCGCCGCACCGTGGCGTAACGCGGTTCGGACGCAGTCCATCGCGGTATCGCCCCCACCAAGCACCACCACGTTTAAGCCATGGGTGTCGATGTATGGTTCGCTGGCCGTTGCCTCCAGCCCCATAACATGGCGCGTGTTGCCCACCAGGAAAGGCAGCGCGTCGTAGACCCCTGGCGCGTCTTCATGTGGGATACCCGCCTTCATCGAGCGATAGGTTCCCACGCCAATAAACAGGGCGTCGTAATCGTGCTTTAACTGCGACATCGACACGTCCTGGCCCACCTCGCAGTTAAGCTCAAAGCGGATCCCCATCGCGGTAAATATCTCTCTGCGCCGCGCGAGCAGCGATTTGTCCAGCTTGAACGCCGGGATGCCAAAGGTCAGCAATCCGCCAATTTCCGGGTGCCGGTCATAGACCGTCACGCTCACGCCGCGGCGCGCCAGCACGTCGGCGCACGCCAGCCCGGCAGGCCCCGCGCCGACGATCGCGACGCGTTTACCTGACGGCGTGACGGCGGACATATCCGGCCGCCAGCCCATCGCCAGCGCCCGATCGGAGATATAGCGCTCGATGTTGCCGATGGTCACGGATCCTGCCTCTTCACGTATTGTGCAGGCACCCTCGCATAATCGATCCTGCGGGCAGACGCGGCCGGTAATTTCAGGTAAACAGTTAGTCTGATGAGAAAGCTCGGCCGCGCCGGCGATATCTCCCGCGTTGAGGCGCTCGATCCACTGCGGAATGTGGTTGTGCAGCGGGCAGGTCCACTCGCAAATGCTGTGCTCTCCGCATTTCAGGCAGCGCGACGCCTCGCGAACGGCCTGTTCGGCCCGGAACGGCAGGTAAATTTCGTTAAAATGGCCCACGCGTTCTGCGGCAGCCAGCTTGTCGGGCTCGCCGCGTGGCACCGTCGCCTGCATCTGCTGCAGTTTGGTACGCGGCGCGTCCACGCCGACGACCTCCGCATGCCAGGGCTGCGCCTCCAGGCAGGCCGTGCGCTGTCGGCGTGATTTCGTCAGATTGTCCAGCACGGCAGACGTCGCCAGGGAGAGGACATCCGCCGGGCAATTTTCGATACAGGCCGGGCCGTGTGGACGCGTCAGGCAGAGATCGCATTTATTCGCCGAAGCCTTCACGCTGCCGTTGTCGAGCGGGGTGACGATAATCTCCATCGTGCCAAACGGGCAGGCCACCACGCAGGCCTTACAGCCGATGCATTTTTGTTGATTCACCTGTACGCTGTCATCGCATTTGCTGATGGCGCCGTTCGGGCAGCTTTGCGCGCAGGGCGCGTTTTCGCAATGATGACAGGTCACGGGGCGGCTCTTCTCGCCAGCTCTCAGGACCGTGATACGCGGATGAAAATGGCGCTCGCTCAGGACATGCTGCTCATCGTTGTGCGCCATCACGCAGGCCACTTCGCAGGCGTGACACCCAATGCACTGCTGGCTGTTAGCCATAATAAAACGATTCATAACCACACCTGTTTTTGGTTCAATAACCTTTCTCTTTATAAGAGTATGGTATTTACGCATCACGGTGCGATCGGGCAACTTTCAAATGCCTGAAGCGCCCAATTATTTCCAGTGAACCTGTGGCAGATCAATTTTATTCAGAGAGCCGTTCTGTGACCGTTAAACGACCCGTTTCCGGAAGCCTTGCCTGGGCTTTCTTTTCGATCATAGCCCTGTCCGTGCTGACCAGCACCGTCGCGCTGCTGACGCTGGCAAGCAGCCAGCGTGATGCCGAAGCCATCAATATCGCCGGTTCGCTGCGCATGCAGAGCTATCGCATGGGTTACGAGATGCAGCGCAACAGCCCTTCTCTTGCGGCACATCGCGAGAGCTGGCAACAGACGCTCGGCGCGCCTGCCCTGCAAAAGCTGAACCGCTGGTACGTCCCCGACAATGTTAAAGCACGCTATCAGCAGCTGCATGTGGCCTGGCAGGAGATGGATGCGCGCATCGCCCGCGGCGACAGCGCGTGGTATCAACGCAATATTGAAGATTTTGTCGGCCGCATTGATGCCTTTGTGCTCGCCCTGCAGCACTACACTGAACATAAAATTCAGACGGTCACCCTGCTCTCGCTGGCTGGCGCACTCGGGATCCTGCTGCTGACGCTGTTTACCCTGCGACGCATCCGCCGCCAGGTGGTGCTACCGCTGAATAACCTGGTAGCGGCCAGCGAACGCATTGAGCGCGGCGAGTTTGCCACGCCTGCGCCGGATAGCGCCCTGCCGAACGAGCTGGGCCAGCTTTCGCGCGCCTTTAACCACATGTCAGCCGAGCTGGATACGCTCTACCGTTCTCTCGAAGCCTCGGTCGCGGAAAAGACGCGACATTTGCATGAAGCCCACCAGCAGCTCGACATGTTGTTTAAGTGCTCTCAGGCGCTGAATACCGGCCAGATAGACAGCCACTGCTTCCGGCATATCCTGCAGATTGTCCATGACTATACGCAGATGAATTATCTGGAACTGCGCACCAGCGACGACTGGCGGCTGTGTGAAGGGACGGAGGCTGAGGGTATCCCTCTGCAAAACCTGCCGGTACTGATGCAGGACACGCTCTACGGCGAGCTGCGCTGGCAAAGCGAGGCGGACAGCGTCCCCCTTCCGCTGATGAGAAGCGTGGCGACTATGCTCGGGCGCGGACTGTACTTTAACCAGGCGCAAAAGCATTACCAGCAGCTGCTGCTGATGGAAGAGCGCGCCACCATTGCCCGCGAGCTGCACGATTCGCTGGCGCAGGTGCTGTCGTATCTACGCATTCAGCTTGCGCTGCTCAAACGCGCCGTGCCCGAGGAAAATACCCCGGCGCAGACCATCATCACCGACTTCTCCCGCGAGCTGAACAATGCCTGGCAGCAGCTGCGCGAGTTGCTGACCACCTTCCGCCTGACGCTGAACCACGCGAACTTACCCGCGGCGCTGCAGGAGTCCCTCGACGTGCTGCAGAGCCAGACGCAGGCGAAACTGCATCTCGACTGCCGCCTCTCCTCGCTGGCGCTCGACGCGCAAAAGCAGGTGCACCTGTTACAGATCGTGCGTGAGGCGGTGTTGAATGCCATTAAGCACGCGCAGGCCAGCGAGATCACCGTAAGCTGCGTGACCTCAGTGGACGGGACGCACAGCGTCAGCATTCGTGACAACGGTATTGGGATTGGCGAGGCCAGCGAGCCGCCGGGACATTACGGCCTGAATATTATGCGCGAACGCGCGCAACGGCTCGGCGGGATGCTGCACTTCTCGCAGCCGCAAAACGGCGGCACACTGGTCAGCGTGACGTTTCCGGCGCCCACGCCGTTAACGGGTAAATAACGGTAAAGAGGGAAGCGCAGGGAAAAGCGCATGATAATTTACATTATCTCCTTTATTTCTCCACGTTTGACCTGGGCCTTACCGCTAAAGTTATGCGGGCAATAAACAATAATGACGTGCAGCAAAACGAGGTCACACTTTCATGGCGAATTTTTTCATCGATCGCCCCATTTTTGCCTGGGTGCTTGCCATCCTGTTGTGTCTGACAGGCGTCCTGGCGATTACTTCACTTCCCGTTGAGCAATACCCCGACCTGGCACCGCCGAACGTGCGCGTCACCGCAAACTACCCCGGCGCGTCGGCACAGACGCTGGAAAATACCGTCACGCAGGTTATCGAGCAGAACATGACGGGTCTGGATAACCTGATGTACATGTCCTCGCAAAGTAGCGCCACGGGACAGGCGACGGTGACCCTGAGCTTCAAGGCGGGCACCGACCCGGACGAAGCGGTGCAGCAGGTCCAAAACCAGCTGCAGTCGGCCATGCGCAAGCTGCCCCAGGCGGTGCAGAACCAGGGCGTAACCGTGCGTAAAACCGGTGATACCAACATATTGACCATCGCGTTTGTCTCGACAGATGGCTCAATGGATAAACAGGACATCGCGGACTACGTCGCCAGTAATATTCAGGATCCCATCAGCCGTATTAACGGCGTCGGGGATATTGACGCCTACGGCTCACAATACTCCATGCGCATCTGGCTCGATCCCAACAAGCTCAACAGCTATCAGATGACGGCGACCGACGTGACGAATGCCATCAAAGCCCAGAACGCCCAGATTGCGGTGGGACAGCTGGGGGGAACACCTTCCGTTGATAAGCAAGCCCTGAACGCCACCATCAATTCGCAATCCCTGCTGCAGACGCCGGACCAGTTCCGCAACATCACCCTGCGCGTGAATCAGGACGGGTCGGAAGTGCGTCTGGGCGATGTCGCCACGGTGGAAATGGGGGCCGAAAAATACGACTACCTTAGCCGCTTTAACGGCAATCAGGCTTCCGGTTTGGGGATTAAACTGGCCTCCGGCGCGAACGAAATGGCGACGGCAAAACTGGTGTTAGACCGTCTGGACGAGCTTTCACAGTATTTCCCGCACGGGCTGGAGTACAAAGTCGCCTATGAAACCACCTCCTTCGTTAAAGCCTCCATTGAGGACGTGGTGAAGACCCTGCTGGAAGCCATCGCGCTGGTGTTCCTGGTCATGTACCTGTTCCTGCAAAATTTCCGCGCGACGCTGATCCCCACCATTGCAGTCCCCGTGGTGCTGCTTGGGACCTTTGCGGTGCTTTACGCGTTCGGGTATAGCATTAATACCCTGACGATGTTTGCCATGGTGCTGGCAATCGGCCTGCTGGTGGATGATGCCATCGTAGTGGTTGAAAACGTCGAGCGCATCATGAGCGAAGAAGGGCTCTCTCCGCGCCAGGCGACGCGTAAATCCATGGGTCAAATTCAGGGGGCGCTAGTCGGTATCGCGATGGTACTGTCGGCTGTCTTTATCCCGATGGCCTTCTTTGGCGGCACCACCGGGGCGATTTATCGCCAGTTCTCGATCACCATCGTCTCGGCGATGGTGCTCTCCGTGCTGGTCGCGCTGATCCTCACCCCCGCGCTGTGCGCCACCCTGCTGAAACCGCTGCATAAAGGGGAGCATCACGGGCAGAAAGGGTTCTTCGGCTGGTTTAACCGCATGTTCGACCGCAACGCCGCGCGATATGAATCTGCCGTTGGGCGTGTACTCCACCGCAGCCTGCGCTGGATGATGGTTTACGTCGTGCTGCTGGGCGGGATGGTGTGGCTGTTCCTGCACCTGCCCACCTCGTTCCTGCCGATGGAAGACCGGGGGATGTTCACCACCTCGGTGCAGCTGCCGAGCGGCGCAACGCAGCAGCAGACGCTGAAAGTGGTCCAGAAAGTGGAGCAGTATTTCTTTACTAAAGAGAAAGATAACGTCGTATCCGTCTTCTCTACCGTCGGTTCCGGGCCGGGCGGGAACGGGCAGAACGTCGCCCGCATGTTCGTCCGCCTGAAGGACTGGGACGAGCGCGATACCAGAACGGGAACATCATTTGCCATCATTGAACGCGCGACCAAAGCCTTCGCGCACATCAAAGAGGCGCGCGTCTTTGCCAGCAGCCCGCCGGCAATCAGCGGCCTTGGCAGTTCCGCCGGGTTTGACATGGAGCTGCAGGATCACGCCGGTGCGGGACACACGGCGCTGATGGCGGCACGCGATAAGCTGTTAGCGCTGGCGGGCAACGATCCCGGCCTGACCCGCGTTCGCCATAACGGTCTGGATGACAGCCCGCAGCTTCAGGTAGATATCGATCAGCGTAAGGCGCAGGCGCTGGGCGTGTCGATCAACGATATCAACGATACCCTGCAAACGGCGTGGGGCTCGAGCTATGTGAATGACTTTATGGATCGTGGTCGCGTGAAAAAAGTCTATGTCCAGTCCGCCGCGCCGTTCCGCATGCTGCCGGATGATATTAACCGCTGGTTTGTGAGGAATAACGCTGGCGGCATGGTGCCGTTTTCTGCCTTTGCGACTTCGCACTGGGAGAGCGGTTCGCCACGCCTGGAGCGCTATAACGGCTACTCTGCGGTTGAAATCGTCGGGGAAGCCGCGCCGGGCGTCAGCACCGGTACCGCCATGGACACTATGGAAAAACTTGTGCAACAGCTGCCCGCCGGCTTTGGTCTGGAGTGGACGGCCATGTCTTACCAGGAGCGCCTCTCCGGGGCGCAGGCTCCCGCACTTTACGCACTTTCTCTGCTGGTGGTCTTCCTCTGCCTTGCCGCCCTGTATGAAAGCTGGTCGGTCCCGTTCTCCGTCATGCTGGTCGTGCCCCTTGGCGTCATTGGTGCCCTGCTCGCGACCTGGATGCGCGGTCTGGAGAACGATGTTTACTTCCAGGTGGGTCTGCTCACCGTGATTGGGCTGTCGGCGAAAAACGCCATTCTGATCGTTGAGTTTGCCAACGAGATGAATGCCAAAGGCCACGAGCTGATGGCGGCCACGCTGCACGCCTGCCGTCAGCGCCTGCGCCCGATCCTGATGACGTCACTGGCGTTTGTCTTTGGCGTACTGCCGATGGCAACCAGTACGGGAGCAGGCTCCAGCAGCCAGCATGCCGTCGGGACGGGGGTCATGGGCGGCATGATTTCGGCCACCATCCTGGCCATTTATTTCGTTCCGCTGTTCTTTGTGCTGGTGCGTCGTCGCTTCCCGCTAAAGGAACGTGCTGAGTAAGTGATTGAAATAAAAAAAGGCGGCTTTATCGGCCGCCTTTTTACTGTGTGATTAATTCACACTATGGTTATTTTACTTATTTTAGTGCTCTTGCAATTCTTACTGAATGTCATTTACGAAGCATGCCTTCGATAAAATCTTTCCAGTTCCCCAGTTCACGTTCAATCATAACTACCTCTCTTATTATTATGCGCATTCTACAAAAACGGGCCATCATTGTGAAGACTATTTAACCAATTGCTGTGATTGTACCCCACGTCCTGCGGGGATTTATGATAAATATGAACGGTGAGACCTCAATTTTTTGTGACGGCCAGCAATATTTTGAAATAACCCTACGAACGGGTGAGTTTTATTTTATTTGCTGACTTTATTGGGTTTTTAAAGTTTATGGACATCTATGCTTAAACGGTGAAAGAATATTCAGCGTACAGATGTGAGTTGAATTAATATAAAGTGTAAATCCAGACGATTCCTTAATGTGTTATATTCCACTTAAGGATATATCTTCGAATTTACTGAACATTTAATCATCATAAGGTCAAAAGGATTCACCATGGTTGTGATGTACGGCATTAAAAATTGCGACACCATCAAAAAAGCCCGTCGATGGCTGGAAGCGAACGGCGTGGAGTACCGCTTCCACGATTACCGCGCCGATGGGCTTGATGCAGAATTTCTGCATAGCGCTATCAGCGAACTGGGCTGGGAAGCTCTGCTGAACACCCGCGGCACCACCTGGCGTAAACTGGACGAATCTCTGCGAGCCAGCATCACCGATGCCGACAGCGCGGCAAAACTGATGCTCGAGATGCCGGCAATTATCAAACGCCCATTGCTCTGCGCGCCAGGGCAGCCTATGCTGCTGGGTTTCAGTGAAACCCTTTATTCCGACTTTTTTCGTTGAGGTGTAGTTTATGTCATGCCCGGTCATTGAGCTGACTCAGCAGCTTATTCGCCGTCCTTCCCTTAGCCCGGACGACGCAGGTTGTCAGGCTCTTATGATTGAACGCCTGCGTGCCATCGGTTTTACCGTTGAACGCATGGATTTTGGCGATACCCAGAACTTCTGGGCGTGGCGCGGACAGGGCGAAACGCTGGCCTTCGCCGGGCATACTGACGTCGTTCCCGCCGGTGACGCGGACCGCTGGATTAACCCGCCGTTTGAACCGACCATTCGCGACGGCATGCTGTTTGGTCGCGGCGCGGCAGACATGAAAGGTTCTCTGGCGGCGATGGTCGTGGCGGCAGAGCGCTTTGTGGCGCAGCATCCCAACCACAAAAACCGTCTCGCGTTTTTGGTAACCTCCGACGAAGAAGCCAGCGCGCACAACGGTACCGTGAAGGTTGTTGAAGCGCTGATGGCACGCAACGAGCGTCTCGACTACTGCCTGGTCGGTGAGCCGTCCAGCACCGAAGTGGTGGGTGACGTCGTCAAAAACGGACGCCGTGGCTCGCTGACCTGTAACCTGACCATTCACGGCGTTCAGGGGCACGTTGCGTATCCGCATCTGGCCGATAACCCGGTCCACCGCGCCGCGCCAATGCTGAGCGAGCTGGTGGCGATTGAGTGGGATAAGGGCAACGAGTTCTTCCCGCCGACCAGCATGCAGATTGCGAACGTCAAGGCCGGGACCGGCAGCAATAACGTGATCCCGGGGGATTATTTCGTCCAGTTCAACTTCCGCTTCAGCACGGAACTGACCGATGAGATGATCAAGGCGCGCGTTATCGCCCTGCTGGAAAAATATCAGCTGCGCTACACCGTGGAGTGGTGGCTTTCCGGCCAGCCGTTCCTGACGCAGCGTGGCAAACTGGTGGATGCGGTGGTGAACGCCATCGAGCACTATAATGAAATTAAGCCACAGCTGCTGACAACGGGTGGTACCTCAGACGGACGTTTTATCGCCCGTATGGGTGCTCAGGTTGTCGAACTGGGGCCAGTGAACGCAACCATTCATAAAATAAATGAGTGTGTCAATGCGGCAGATTTACAACTGCTGGCCCGTATGTATCAACGTATTATGGAGCAAATCGTCGCCTGACGAACGCTCTGAGAGGAATAGCGAATGGATTGGCTTTCAAAGTACTGGTGGGTTCTGGTGTTGGTTTTTCTGGTCGGCGTACTGCTTAACGTGATTAAAGACCTTAAGCGCGTGGACCATAAAAAATTTCTCGCCAACAAACCGGATCTTCCCCCGCACCGTGATTTCAACGACAAGTGGGACGATGACGACGACTGGCCGAAGAAAGACCAGAAGAAGTAACCGGTCCGTATCCCCTCTCCTGTGGAGAGGGGATAACCTCACATAAACTCAACAATATCATCGTTATCCGGTTTGCCGCCGCTGAGCGCTTCATCAAAGTAGTGCTTCGGCACGGTATAGCGCAAACGATCGAGCGCGAACTGCATGCTGCGGTCGTCAATCGCGTGGCCCAGATCGTCAACGATATCCAGCGTCACATCCCCCCTCTCACGAATCAGCGCTTCCTGTGCGTCAACCGCATGCGAGAGCTCAATCACCCGGTCTTCACCGCCGTGGATTAAGTGGATCGTGGTTTGCGTGGTTGCGCTAGTCGGTAACGTCGCAAAACGGCCGTTAAACGCAATCACCCGTGACACCAGACCCGGGTGCGCCTTTACGCTTTCCAGCGACATGATTGACCCCTGCGAGAAGCCAATCAGCGCGGTCGCCTCGGCACCCACGCCGCTCTGCTGCTGCCAGTAGCGGACAACGTCGATAAAGGTCGGCATGATGGCGTCAATGCGCGCCTGACGGTTCTCTTCCGTCACGCCCTGAACCGAGAACCACTGGCGCCCGTTCGGGCCGCATGGCTCTACGCCACCGATGCTGACAATCAGCGCTTCGGGGAAAACGGGTGCAAACCAGCTGCCAATCTGCCCCATATTGACGGCATTATCGCCAACCCCATGAAACAGAAGCAGTAACTGTTTAGCCGGTTTGTCAGGGCTTTGAACAACAAAATGATCGTGTTTCATGGTGGTCTCCTTAATAGATGACCTGGATTCTACGCCTCCCGACGTGAATGACCATGCCACTTTACTGAAGAAGTCATTGAAAAAATTGCCATTGCAAAATGTCTTCTTTCAACTGATGGCTGCGGGGATAATCAAGGCTTTCAAGCGCTTGCGCGGTTTCACTGCGCAGCTTTGCCAGCAACGCTTTTCGCCCGACGTCTTCCGTTTTTCCTGCCATTTTCCCTCGCAGGGCCGGAAGCGGCATGTCTACGGCTAACAGCAGCCGCGTCAGCGCGGCAACCGAGGTTGAAAACGCACGGTGTGCAAAAGCAAACCCCGCCAGCTCCAGCCAGTCGTCACTATTAAGGGTAGCTTCCCATCGGTCTTCCACGGGGATCTTTTCACCGTTCCAGGCAGACAGGACGCGCATATCCCGGCACAAACGCTGATGTTCCTGCGCGCACAGCCGACGCCCTGCCTCGCTAAGCGGCAGCAGCGCCATCGCCGTGTAGCAGCCGCTGCTGGCTTCACGATGGCTGCCCATCCGCACCAGCACAAAGCCGCACTGCTGCCAGAAATGCCAAAGTTCATCGGTGTAACCAAAGCTCACCGACAGATAATCTTCGCCGCAGGCGCTGCGAACAAGCGCCTGGCCAATCCCTTCCCGCTGACGGCGAGGGTGCACGGCAATGCGGGTCACCCGCCGTCCTCTGAGCGTCGCCGCCAGCGGAGAGCCGCCGTGTGCCGCCAGAGACTGCGCCACCAGGTTCCCGCGCGGACGCCGGAACCCCGCCCACACGGCACGGCTAAGCTCAGGGGACAGCCCGCCCTCCTCCACCAGCCATAGCGCCCCGGCGATAACCGGGTTCGTTTCGGCAACGGCAAACTGCTGCCCGGGCGCGTCCATCATGCGGCGCAAATCGAGCGGCGAGGTGCGGTAATGCGCCGCGCAGAGGAGCTCATACACGCTCGCGGCAAGCGCCGGGCGGCTTTCCCATGCCGTCGGCGCCAGAGACGTTAAATGCACCTCTCCTTCCGGGCGACGGTCGATCAGCGTATCGTCAAACAGCAGCGCGCTGGCGACGATCCGCTCAAGCGGGCAGCCCGCCGCCCAGCGCACAGGTGTAGATAAGCTGTAGCGCTGCAGCCCGGCAAACCGACCGCAGAATTTAAGCAAAAATCCCCGGCCCGTCCCTTCATAGCCCTGCACCGTGGTGGTTAACAGCACGCGGGGGAAACGGGCAACTAGCTTTTCCAGCAGAGGTCCGGGGATCGCAGCGGCTTCATCAACAATCAGCCAGTCTGCCTGGCGTGAAGAGGCAAGCAGCGCGTCCGGGGCCATAAAATGAAAACGCTCTCCGGCAAAGCGGGCGATGATATCCGTTGCCCCCTTCGACGGCGCGGTAACCACGGCGCTGCCAGCAATGCGGCTCAGCAACATTCCTGCCAGGGCTGATTTTCCGCGCCCACGCGCGGCGGTGACGGCCACGATGCCACCCGACATCCCCTGCAGCACATCCAGGATCTCAGCCTGTTCGCGCTGCGGGGCGCCGCTGGCAGGCTGCCAGTCTGGCGCGTCGGGTAAAGGCGGAAGGGATAACGCGCGGCCCTGAAGCCAGACAATCGCGTCGGGATCGGCTGCAATCGTCCGGGAGAAATGGTGGACAAAATGCGGCGTGGCTATTGCTTCCGCGCTGTCGCTCCAGCGCAGTGAATCGCTGTCTGGCAACCCGGCCCACGCGTCGAGTGGCGGAACCCGTAGCACCAGAAGGCTTCCGGCGCTCAGCGTTCCGCTCAGGGCGGCAAACGCGGCGACATCAAACCCGGCGCTGGCGTCAAAAACAGCATGCCGAAACTCGCGTCCCAGCAGGCCGCTGATGGCTTTTGAAGGATGTTCGTCAAGCCTTACCCAGTCTCCGGGCAAGGCGGCACGCAGGGCAAGCGCCTGGGTTAACGTCCACTGTACCTCGCCGCTGAGCACCACCAGCCGACGATGGCCGGTGCGCTCAAGCTCGCGTATCAGCTGTTCAAACGCCAGCATTACATCGCTTTGCCGAAGGTATTACACTGCGCCGGGTCGCCGCTGTCGAAGCCGCGTTTGAACCAGCTGTAGCGCTGCTGTGAGGTACCGTGAGTGAAGCTGTCCGGCACGACGCGCCCCTGGCTCTGCTGCTGAAGACGGTCGTCACCGATAGCCTGAGCGGCGTTTAACGCCTCCTCAAGATCGCCGGATTCCAGAACGCCCTGCTGCTGCATGCTGTGGCCCCAGACGCCCGCGAAGCAGTCCGCCTGCAGCTCCATTTTGACGGACAGTCGGTTAACTTCTGCCTGCGAGGCATTTTGCTGCAGCTGGCGCACCTTAGGCTCAATCCCCAGCAGCTTTTGCACGTGATGGCCGACTTCATGCGCGATCACGTAGCCCTGGGCAAAATCACCGCCAGCGCCAAGCTTGCGTTTCATGTCATCGTAAAAGGAGAGATCGATATAGACGGTGCCGTCTGCCGGGCAGTAGAACGGGCCCATCACGGACTGTCCGGTTCCGCATCCGGTGCGGGTGGCGCCGCGGTACATCACCAGCTTCGGCTGCTGGTAGGTACGCCCCATCTTCTCAAACAGCTGACCCCAGGTGTCTTCCGTTGTGGCGAGGATAACGGAGGTAAATTTGGCCGCTTCATCTTCATTCGGGCTGATGGAGTTCTGAGATTGCTGCTGTTGCAGCGGCTGACCGGTCATCAACCCTGTGAGGTCAACGCCGTAATAACCCGCGACTAAAACCACAATCAGCAGGATGATGCCGCCCTTACCGCTGGGTAACCGGAAGCCGGGTCCCCCCATTGAAGGACCGCCGCCGCCATCACTGCGTCTGTCTTCTACATTGTCACTTTCACGACGCCCTTGCCAGCGCATAACCACCTCTAACTATTCCATTTATAATAGCTATGATCGTAGGCGGTTAACGGCAAGATTACCATAGGAAACAAAGGTAAGACGCCAAAGGATGCGAACATCCTTTGGCAAGTGAGGGAGTTAGTCGAGCTTAACGCCTAAACGGTGAGCAACCGCTTCGTACGCTTCAATCAGGCCACCCAGGCTCTGACGGAAACGGTCTTTGTCCATTTTATCCAGCGTTTCTTTATCCCACAGGCGGCTACCGTCTGGTGAGAACTCATCGCCCAGCACCACTTCGCCTTTGAACAGACCAAACTCCAGCTTGAAGTCGACGAGGATCAGGCCCGCGTCATCAAACAGTTTTTTCAGCACGTCGTTGGCTTTGTAGGTCAGCTCTTTCATGCGCGCCAGGTTCTCTTTGTTCACCCAGCCGAAGGTTTCGCAGTAGGAATCATTGACCATCGGATCGTGCATGGCATCGTTTTTCAGGAACAGGTCGAACAGCGGTGGATTCAGTTCGATACCTTCTTCAATGCCGAGACGCTTCACCAGGGAGCCCGCCGCACGGTTACGAATAACGCACTCAACCGGAACCATATCCAGTTTTTTCACCAGACATTCCGTATCGGACAGCAACGCTTCCATCTGGGTCGGGATACCCGCTTCGGCCAGTTTGGTCATAATGAAGTGGTTGAACTTGTTGTTCACCATGCCTTTACGATCGAACTGCTCAATGCGTGCGCCATCCCCTGCTGACGTATCATTGCGGAACTCGAGCACCAACAGATCCGGGTTTTCCGTGCTGTATACGGTCTTCGCTTTGCCACGATACAACTCAGCTTGCTTCTGCATCTTCATTACTCCTGGTGTGATGATTTGTGTTCAAAACTGGGGATATTATGCCACGCACACGTTTGCGTGGCACTAAAATAAAAAGGGCTGGATTCACCAGCCCTCGTATTTATTTGCTGAATGCTGCCTGGAAGACAGCGACCAGCGCATCGTTCTGCGACTGGGTCAGCGTGTGACCTTTTGGATCGATAAACTGCAGACTGCTGCGGTTATCCAGGTCGCCTACCTGAATCTTATAGTCACCGGAGGCAAGCTGTGGATCTTTCGCGCCCAGTTCCTGCCACGCGCTGTCGGAGAGCGGCTTATAGGTTGCCGTCATGCTGCCGGTTGAACGCGTGCTGTCGGTCACTTTCATGCCCACTTTTTCCAGCGTCGCTGGCAGACGTTGCCAGGTCTGGTTAAACGGTGCACGCACTACCAGCATTGGCAGGCCGGTATCATCCGCGCCGCTCTGAACATCGAAGGTCACACCGTTACGGCTCTGCGCAGCGTTGGCGGCATCGGTAGCGGTCTTATCCAGACCTGCGGCAATCACGTTCAACATTTCGGTACTGTAACGCTGCAGGGACGCGGCATCCGCAACCGGTTTACCCGCCTGCTCCAGGTTCAACAGCTTAACGTTGACCGCCTGCTGATAACCCTGTGGTTTAACGGAGACTTGATAGCGACCGCGGTACTGCTGGTCTTCATCCAGACGGTTCCATTCGATCCAGTCGGTGGTTAACGTCTGGCTGGCGTCATCGCGTTTATCGATGGTGTAGTTCTTCGACTGAATGACGCTGACAACCTGCGGCCAAAGATTGCTACCGCGCGCGCTCTCAACCATCAGAGACGCCGTATCACCGGTGAACTGGGTACGCGCCCCGCTAACCAGCGCCAGAGGCTGTGCTGGCGGACGAATATCAAGCGCTTTACCGACCAGGCCGCTGCCGTTGGTCACGGGAATATTATAATCGCCGTTCTGAATCGGCAGGATCATACCAGCCGGTGCGTGAAGTTCAGCAAGCGGGGTCGCATCCAGATAGGATTCATCACCGCTCACCTGGCGCTTGTAGCGCGAGTCTGAACTACAGGCAGCGAGCAGCATAACAAGCGAAACACTCGCAACCTTCGCCAGGCGCGACTTCTGTACTGAATAAGCCATCAAATCTCCCTAAACTCTACAGCAAACCGGCATGCTTCAGCGCAGCCCTGACGATATCACGACCGTGGTCGGTGATCGGTGTCATTGGCAGACGCAGCGTATCGGTTGCTACAAGACCCAACTCCTTGCATGCCCATTTCACTGGGATCGGATTGGGTTCGACAAATAATTTATTGTGCAGCGGCATCAGACGCTGATTAATGACGCGCGCTTCATCAAAATGACCTGCTGCGGCCAGTTTGCACATTTCAGCCATGTCGCGCGCCGCAACGTTTGCCGTTACGGAGATCACGCCATGGCCACCGAGCTGCATAAAGTCCAGCGCGGTCGCATCATCACCACTCAACAGGATAAAGTCGTCTGAAACCAGCTCTTTGATCTGATGAACGCGGCTTAAGTTCCCTGTCGCCTCTTTAATACCGATAATATTTTTTACTTCCGAGAGACGACCAACGGTTTCCGGCAGCATATCGCAACCAGTACGGGACGGCACATTATACAGAATTTGTGGCAAGTCAGTATGTTCAGCGATGGCTTTGAAGTGCTGGAACAAACCTTCCTGAGTAGGACGGTTGTAGTAAGGAGTCACCGTCAGACAGCCAACGATGCCGCTGTCGTTAAAACGTTTGGTCAGGCTGATAGCTTCTGCGGTTGCATTAGCCCCTGTGCCCGCGATGACCGGAATACGTCCGTCAGCCAGTTCCAGGGTCAGCATCACCACATCGCCGTGCTCGTCGTGGCTCAGCGTTGCGGATTCACCGGTAGTCCCTACCGAAACGATCGCCGAGGTTCCGTTGGCGACATGGTAATCAATGAGCTTCTTCATGCTTGACCGGCAGACATTACCTTTTTCATCCATCGGTGTAACAAGCGCGACAATACTTCCCGTGAACATGAGCCATCCTCTGTGCGAACAAGAGCCTCAATGTTACGTTTGGAACTGTAATAAAAGCAAGCGACCTGAGGCTCTCAGGCGGTTGTATGCATGTTTTTTTTATGCTTTCCTTAGGAAGACTTAACCATGCAAAGGAAGAACAGGTTTGACAACCTCATCACAACATTACCTGGTTATCACTGCGCTGGGTGCCGACAGGCCGGGTATCGTGAACACCATCACCCGCCACGTAAGCAGCTGCGGCTGTAATATCGAAGACAGCCGTCTGGCGATGCTCGGTGAAGAGTTCACATTTATTATGTTACTTTCCGGGACATGGAACGCCATCACGTTGATTGAATCGACCCTGCCGCTGAAAGGGGCCGAACTGGATTTGCTGATTGTCATGAAGCGCACCACTGCGCGTCCGCGTCCAGCACTGCCTTCTACCGTCTGGGTACAGGTTGAAGTGCCTGATTCTCCGCATCTGATTGAGCGTTTCACGGCGCTTTTTGACAGTCATCAGATGAATATTGCCGAACTGGTTTCCCGTACGCAGACAAGCGATGACCATGGTCTTCCGGTGCTGTTTATTCAAATTACCGCGCACAGCCCTGCCTCACAGGATGCGTCAAATATCGAGCAAGCGTTCAAAGCCCTCTGTACAGAATTAAACGCGCAGGGCAGTATAAGCGTCGTCAATTATTCGCAGCACGAACAGGATGGAGTTGAGTAATGAACCCACTGAAAGCCGGTGACATCGCACCGAAATTTAGCTTACCGGATCAAGACGGCGAGCAAGTAAATTTGACCGACTTCCAGGGACAGCGTGTTCTGGTCTATTTCTACCCGAAAGCCATGACCCCCGGCTGCACCGTACAGGCCTGCGGCTTACGCGACAACATGGACGAGTTGAAAAAAGTCGGCGTGGAAGTGCTGGGTATCAGCACCGATAAACCAGAAAAGCTGTCACGATTTGCTGAAAAAGAGCTGCTGAACTTCACGCTGCTTTCTGATGAAGATCATCAGGTATGCGAGCAGTTCGGCGTCTGGGGCGAGAAGACGTTTATGGGTAAAACCTACGACGGCATCCACCGCATCAGCTTCCTGATTGACGCTGACGGTAAAGTTGAACACGTGTTTGACGACTTCAAAACCAGCAACCACCACGACGTGGTGTTGAACTGGCTGAAACAAAGCGCCTGATAAACAGCAAAACGGCAACCCAGGTTGCCGTTTTTCATGTTTTCTCCCTCTCCCCGTGTGAAGGGGTCGGGGTGAGGGCATCAGGCCGCCCCCCTCTACTTCTCTTCCACCGCCGGCACATCCGGCCACGCGTGGACGACCGCTTTAATCAGCGTAGCCAGCGGAATAGCGAAGAACACGCCCCAGAATCCCCACAGCCCGCCGAAAATCACCACGGATAAGATAATCACCAGCGGATGCAGGTTCACCGCTTCGGAGAACAGCACCGGCACCAGCAGGTTACCGTCCAGGCCCTGAATAATCAGGTAGACCGCGAAGCAGCTCCAGAACTCAGTCCCCAGCCCAAACTGGAACAGCGCGACCCCAACAACCGGAATGGTCACCACAAACGCGCCTATGTACGGGATCAGAACCGACAGCCCCACCAGCACCGCCAGCAGCAGCGAGTAGTTCAGGCCGAAAATCAGGAAGCCAATCCAGGTCGCTACCCCCACGACAATCATCTCCAGCACCTTGCCGCGAATGTAGTTGGTGATCTGCTGGTTCATCTCTTCCCAGACCTGCCCCGCCAGCCCGCGATTGCGCGGCAGAATACGGCGCACGGCGTTGAGCATTTGATCTTTATCTTTCACCAGGAAGAAGACCATCAGCGGCACGAGCACAAGGTAAACCGCCAGCGTCAGCAGTCCGACCAGGGACGCCAGAGAGTATTTCACCACCGAATCACCCATCGTCATGATGCGGGCGCGCATATTTTCGGCCATCGCGTCGATAATTCCGGCATCCATCAGGGCCGGATAACGGCGCGGCAGCGTGGCGGCAAAATCAGACAGCTTGTTCAGCATGCCGGGCATGTCGCGGATCAGGTTAATTCCCTGCTGCCAGGCGACCGGCATCACCACAAAAGCCATTAACAGCAGGATGCCGACAAACAGCACCAGCACGATGCTGGTCGCCCAGCGGCGGGAACAGCCGATATGTTCCAGACGCGCCGTGGGCCACTCCAGCAGGTACGCCAGCACAATCGCCACCAGCAGAGGGGCGAGCAGGCCGCTGAAGAAGAACAGAATACCGAACCCGGCAACCAGAATAACCAACAAAGCAATGGCTTCCGGGTCGCTGAACCGACGCCGGTACCACTGCATTAACATTTCGAGCATACAACCCTTCCCTGAATCGAATGGCGGGAGTGAGACGGTGAATTGTATCTAACTGTCACAAAAAAGACTTTCGCTTTTTGTATCCCGATCGCAATCCGCAAAACCCTGATGAATGGGATTTTCTTCATGCTACAACACGGCTACACTCGCAGGGCAGCAGAGATGAACGATATGCCGGTTCATCGGTCAAATTAGCACATCCAACATACAGGACAGTGGTTATGTTCAGGCAATTGAGAAAAACACTGGTTGCAACACTGATTGCCGCGGTGACGGTCGGTCAGGTGTTGCCCGCTTTTGCTGACTCGTCCGATTCATTGCCGGACATGGGCACCACAGCAGGAAGCACGCTCTCTATTGGGCAAGAGATGCAAATGGGGGATTACTATGTTCGCCAGCTGCGCGGCAGCGCCCCGCTGATCAACGACCCTTTGCTGGTGCAGTACATAAACGGGCTGGGGATGCGTCTGGTAGCGCACGCCGACTCGGTAAAGACCCCCTTCCATTTCTATTTAATCAATAATGACGAAATCAACGCCTTCGCCTTCTTTGGCGGTAACGTGGTGCTGCATTCGGCGTTATTCCGTTACTCTGACAACGAAAGCCAGCTGGCCTCGGTAATGGCGCACGAAATTTCGCACGTCACACAGCGTCACCTGGCGCGTGCGATGGAAGACCAGAAACGTAACGCTCCCCTCACCTGGGTGGGTGCACTGGGATCGATTCTGCTGGCGATGGCCAGCCCGCAGGCCGGGATGGCAGCCCTGACCGGTACGCTGGCGGGAACACGTCAGGGGATGATCAGCTTTACCCAACAAAACGAGCAGGAAGCGGACCGCATCGGGATTCAGGTGCTGCAGCGCTCGGGCTTTGACCCGCAGGCCATGCCGAGCTTCCTGGAAAAACTGCTCGATCAGGCGCGTTACTCTTCCCGTCCGCCGGAAATCCTGCTGACGCACCCGCTGCCTGAAAGCCGACTATCGGACGCGCGTAACCGTGCAAACCAGATGCGTCCTGTGGTGGTCCAGTCTTCGCAGGATTTCTACATGGCGAAAGTGAGAACCCTGGGAATGTACAATTCCGGGCGTAACCAGCTCACCAGTGACCTGCTGGATACCCTGGCGAAAGGCAACGTGCGTGAGAAAAACGCCGCGCAGTATGGTCAGGCGCTTCAGGCGATGGAAGCCAGCAAATACGACGAGGCGCGTAAAGCGCTGCAACCGCTCCTGGCTGCCGACCCGAACAACCCGTGGTATCTCGATCTGTCGACGGATATCGATCTGGGGCAGAAGAAAACCGCCGATGCGATTAACCGTCTGAAAGGGGCGAAAGACGTCCGTACCAACCCGGTGCTGCAGCTTAACCTGGCGAACGCTTATCTGCAGGGCGGCCAGCCGGGTGAAGCGGCGACTATCCTGAACCGCTACACCTTTAATAATAAAGACGATCAAAACGGCTGGGATCTGCTCGCTCAGGCGGAAGCCCAGCTCGGCAACCGCGATCAGGAGCTTGCGGCGCGTGCCGAAGGCTTTGCCCTGGTGGGCCGCCTCGATCAGGCGATTTCCGCGCTCAGCAGCGCCAGCTCGCAGGTCAAGCTTGGTAGCCTACAGCAGGCCCGTTACGACGCGCGTATCGATCAGCTGCGCGGCCTGCAGCAGCGCTTTAAGCCGTACGAGAAGATGTAATAAAGGAGAATTCACGTCATGACAGACGCCGTAAAAATTTATCACAACCCTCGCTGCTCCAAGAGCCGCGATACCCTGAGCCTGCTGAAGTCTAACGGCGTTGAGCCGGAAGTGGTGCTTTACCTTGATACACCACCTGACGCGCAAACCCTCCGCCAGCTGCTGCGCATGCTGGGAATGGGCAGTGCTAGAGAGCTGATGCGTCAGAAAGAAGATCTGTATAAGTCGCTCAACCTGGATGATAGCCGTCTCACCGAGGCTGAGCTGATCCAGGCGATGGTTGAAAATCCAAAGCTGATTGAGCGCCCGATTGTGGTGGCGAACGGCCAGGCGCGCATTGGACGTCCGCCGGAAGACGTGCTCGAGATCCTCTAATCGTTACGCCGCAGCGCTTCAAGAAAGGCCTGCGGCGTACTCTCTCCTAACTTTTTCTGCGCTTTTCCCCGGTTGTAAAATTCGCACAGCTGGATCAACAGCTCGCCTGCCGGCTCACTGTTCAGGCGTGGAATGATTTCACAGAGCGGCTGAGCAACCTGAACGGCGCGGTACTGCTGCGGATGCACCGTAACGGTGGTATTACGCTCCTCTGGCTTCACCTCGAAACCAAAAGTCTCAATAGATTGAATATCAGCCGGACAGGCTTCCAGCGCGTCGTGCGCCCAGCGGGCCAGCAGCTGCGGAGAAGTGCCCGCGTACAGCCGGGCGTAGCACCAGCCGCTCACCGGTTCACGCGCCCAAAGTAGATGCTGTTCTCCGCCATCGTCCATATGCAGAGACAGGGGCTGATGATGTAACAGAAGTTTTTGCGGCACGATACCTGCCTTGAGCGCCTTTTTCCCCTGCAACGGAGCCCCTTTTTGTTGCGCAGAGGTCGGTTTGAGGTAGCGGTTCAATGTCGCCCGGGATACGGGGATCCCCAGCACGCCGTTTACAATCTGCAGCAGTTCATCAAGCGGCGCTCCCGAGACGTCACGCAGGACATTCACCAGTGCGATCTGCTCTTGTCTCAACGCTTTGTGTATCACTTTTGGCGTTGTGTGGTTGTCCGAAATCTGCTCGCGGTTGCGCCAGCGCCTGACGGTAGTGACCGAAATGCCCAGCTCAGCGGCAAGCTCTCTGTCGCTTTTATCTGACTGCTGAAGATAGCGACGGATGCGCGGCGTCGTGGTGGCATTAGCATGCAGTTTAATTTCCATCGCAAGTCCTCAGAACTAATCTTATGAGATTTATACTACAGCAGCGATTGCTTTGTGACCGATTTCACCTTTCGCTCGCCACGCTTCACTGATAATTCCCAGACATAACACAACCAACACCCCTCAATCTTGTACGGAGTTCACAATGAACAATGTTCTGGGATTTCTTGAAGCAAAACTGATGCCGCTGGCGGCCAAAACGGCCCAGCAGCGTCATCTCGGGGCCATTCGCGGCGCCTACGTATCCTTCATGCCGTTTATCATCGTCGGCTCCGTTCTGCTGGTGATCTCGTCATTCCCGAATCAAGCCTATCAGCAGTTTATGTCTCAGGCCTTTGGTGAGAGCTGGAGCGCCATTATTGAAATCCCGTTCAACGCGGTGTTCTCCACCATGTCGCTGTTCATCAGCTTCCTGGTGGCCTTCCGCCTGGCGGAACACTACGGTGAGGATCGCATCTCCTGCGGCATCCTGGCGCTGGTCGCCTTTCTCATCCTGACGCCCTTTATCAAAGTGGCGGAAAACGGCGGTATTACCGTCATTCCGGTGGAGTGGATTGGCAGCAAAGGGCTGTTCGTGGCGATGATTGGTTCTCTGCTGTGGACGGAACTGTTCTGCTGGCTCAAGCGCAAAAAACTGGTCATCAAAATGCCGGACGGCGTGCCGCCGGCGGTGCAGGAGTCGTTCGCGGCATTAATCCCGGCCCTGCTGGTGATGATTCTGGTGCTGGGTATCCGTATCGTGTTTGAAAACACCCACTACAACACTATCCACCAGTTTATTTACGAAGTAGTGGCCACGCCGGTGCGCCACTACGGTACCTCTTACTTTGGCGCGCTGATGACGGTCTTCAGCATCACCATTCTCTGGTCAGTGGGCATTAACTCCGGCTCGATGATTAACGGCATCATTCGCCCGCTGTGGATGGAGAACCAGACCGACAACATCGCGGCCATTCAGGCTGGCGCCACGCCGCCGCACATTATCACCGAACAGTTTTTTGACATGATCTGGATGGGCGGCGCGGGGGCCACGCTGTCGCTGGTCATTGCGATGCTGATTTTCGCCCGCAGCAAAAACATGCGGGAAGTGGCGCGCCTCGGCGCCGGGGCGTCAGTGTTTAACATCAACGAACCGATCCTGTTTGGCCTGCCGGTGATCATGAACCCAATCATGCTTATCCCGTTCAATCTGGTGCCGCTGGTGCTGGTTACCGTGCAGTATGCAGCGATGAAGATTGGCGCGGTTGCCGTCACCACCGGGGTGTTTATTCCCTGGACGCTGCCACCCGTTATCAGCGGTTTTATCGTTACCGGGCACCTGAGCGGCAGCGTGATGCAGCTTATCAACCTGCTAATTGGCGCCATGCTGTACCTACCTTTCATGCGTATCGTGGACAAGCAGTACCGCGCGGCGGAAATGGTCACCGTTACGCAAACCGACACCACCCTTGCAAAACAGGAGTAAAGCATGTGGGGAATTATCGCGACCTGGAGAATGGCGCTTGAAGGCGTCACCGAGTCTGCATCTGCGCTGGCTGCGGGGAAACCGGTCTCGGCAGCGGTGGTGGATGCCGTCGCCGCCGTCGAAGATTTTCCGTTTTATAAATCCGTCGGCTACGGCGGGCTGCCCACCGAAAATGGCGAAGTGGAGCTGGACGCCGCCTACATGGACGGCGATACGCTGGCGTTTGGTGCCGTGGGCAACCTGGTGGATATCGCCAACCCGGTGCGGGTGGCGCATGCGTTAAGCCGCCAGCGCTACAACAGCCTGCTGGTGGGCCAGGGCGCGCGCGAATGGGCGCTGAGCCAGGGCTTTGCCGACAAAACCATGCTCACTGACCGCGCCTTGCAGCACTACCGCAAACGCTGCCGTGAAACGCTGGATAAGGGCTTAAGCCCTTACGACGGGCATGACACCGTCGGCATTATCGGCCTCGATAAGCAGGGCTCGATGAGCGTCGCCACCTCCACCAGCGGCCTGTTCATGAAAAAGCGCGGTCGACTCGGGGATTCGCCCATTATTGGTTCCGGATTTTACTGCGACAGTGAAACCGGCGCCGCCACCGCCACGGGCGTCGGTGAAGATCTGATGAAAGGCTGCACCAGCTACGAAATCGTCCGCCGCATGGCGCAGGGCATGACGCCCCAGCAGGCTGCCGATTCGGTAGTGTTCGAACTGGAAGACAAGCTGATGTCGCGCTTTGGGCGCGCGGGCGATCTCTCAGTGGTGTGCATGAACAACAAAGGCGAATTTGGTGCCGCCACCAACATCAAAACCTTCTCGTTTGTGGTGGCGACGGCTCGCCAGCCTCTCACCGTTTTTCGTACCGAACGCCTGCGGGAGAAAACGCATTATCACGCGGTAGACGATGAGTGGATGCAGGCCTATGCCGCGCGGATCCGCGCGCCGATTGAGGAGTCATGATGATTACGTATCAGTTTATCAACGCGCTTTCTGACGCGGCTCCGCAGAGCCATTTGATTGCGTCCGCCACCTGTACGCATTTGCCCGAAACGGCGCTGGTCGCAGAAATGCGCGAGTCTGCCAGCATCGCTGACACCCGCTTTGGCTGCGCCCCGTTTGCCCGGATCACTCTGCTGCCCGATGCGCTCTGGCAGGATAGCCTGACCGAAGGATTACTGACGGCGCTGCGCCCGCTGCTGGCCTCGCCCGTCAGCCCCGATCTGATACTGGACGTTACCGATATCGACGATGTGGTGCTGGCGCAGGCGCTGCGTTTTCTCTTTAATCAGGCGCACAGGCTAAGCGATCTGAAGCTGAGGAAAACGGATGATTCGACGGTGCGCCTTACGCACATTACTGCCCTTTGCCTGCCGGAACAGCAGGCAAAACTGGAGGGAATCTTCCGCCAGCAGCAGGCCATCGCCCACGGCATGGTCGCTGCGCGACGGCTGGCGGATATCCCTCCCGACCGCTGCACGCCGCAGTTTGTGGTGGAAGAGGCGCAAAAACTGTGTGCCGCCTTCCCTTTACTGCGCTGCGAGGTGTTGGATGAAAAGCAAATCGTTGAGCAGAGTCTGGGGCTGCTGCACGCCGTTGGCAAAGGGGCTACCTGTCCGCCACGTCTGCTGGCGATCCATTATGACGGCGTCAACGACGGACCGGTGCGCTGCTATGTGGGTAAAGGCATTACATTTGATACTGGTGGCCTGTGGCTGAAGGAAGGCGCGGGCATGTATACCATGAAATACGACATGTGCGGTGCGGCTAACGTGCTGGGCCTGATGCTGACCGCCGCAGAGCTGGCGCTGCCCGTACGCATTATGGGCGTGCTGGCACTGGCGGAAAACGCCATTGGCCCGGACGCCATGCAGCCCGGCACGGTAGCAACGGCCTGCAACGGGATCACCGTTGAAATCAACAATACCGACGCCGAAGGCCGACTGGTGCTGGCAGACGCCATCGCCTGGGCCAGCCAGCGGCATCCGCAGGCGCGCTATATCATTGATATGGCCACCTTAACCGGTGCGGTCGTGAAGGCGCTGGGGTATGAGCTGAGCGGGCTGATGACGCAGGATGAACCGCTGCGCGCGGCGCTGACGCTGGCGGGTAAGCAGAGCGGCGATGAAGTGTGGTCCCTGCCGCTGGATGCTCGGCTGAAAAAGCAGACCGACAGCGCGATCGCCGATCTGTGCAACACGCCGACCAACAATGCGGCGATTAGCGCTTCGGCGGCGTGGCTGCTGCACCACTTCTGCCCGCCAGCCATTCCGTGGGCGCATCTGGACATCAGCGGTACGGCGCTGTGGCGCGAAAACGGACGGAGCGTGGCATCGGGAAGACCGATTCCACTTCTGGTTGAGCATCTAATTGGGGATATTTAGCCGCCACCGGGCGAGAAAATTCAAAGCTTGAGAATATCTTTCACAAACGGAATGGTCAGCTTGCGCTGGGCGGTAATGGAGGCGCGATCGAGCTGATCGAGCGTGTCAAACAGCGTACGCATTTCGCGATCCAGCCGCTTGAGCAGAAAGCGGCCCACGTCTTCCGGCAGCTCAAATCCGCGCTGTTTTGCGCGCAGCTGTAACGCCTGAAGCTTATCTTCATCCGACAGCGGCTGGAGCTTGTAGATTTGCCCCCAGTCCAGACGAGACGCCAGATCCGGCAGCCCCAGATTCAGCTGTCGCGGTGGACGATCGCCGGTGATCAGCAGCCGGGTTTTGCCCGACTCCAGGATGCGGTTGTAGAGGTTGAAGATCGCCATTTCCCACGGCTCGTCCCCCGCCACGCACTCGATATTATCGATGCAGACCAGCGAGAGATGTTCCATTCCCTCCAGCACCTCAGGCACGAACCACGTACGTTTATCCAGCGGCACGTAGCCTACCGCATCACCGCGCGCTGAAAGCTCCGCGCAGGCGGCATGCAGCAGATGGCTGCGCCCCGCGCCTTCGCGTGACCAGATATAGATGTATCCGCTGTGATCCTGGCGCAGCACGTTTTGCAGTGCAGCCAGTAAAGAGGGGTTATCACCCGGCCAGAAACTCGCGAAAGTTTCGTCGTCAGGGAGATAAAGTGGCAGAGAGAGCTGTGCCGGTCCGTTCAGAAATACCTCAACCAGAGATCCTACGTAAAATCGGAAAGGAGTTTAACACGGAACCTGCAAGGAGAGAACCGGGCGATCCCTCGCCCGACTTTTCGATCAATGTGACGCTTTTTCGCTTTCGTCCGCGTCCAGTACCACCTCTTCAGGGCGGATCACCGAGATCAGCTTGAAGATCAGGCTCAGGCCAACGCCGACGATGGTCGCCAGCGCCATGCCCTTCAGCTCGGCCGCACCGATGTGCACCTTCGCGCCGCTCACGCCGATAATCAGGATTACTGAGGTCAGGATCAGGTTCTGCGCCTTGCTGTAATCCACTTTGGATTCAATCAGCACGCGAATACCAGATGCCCCAATTACCCCGTACAGCAGCAGAGACACGCCGCCCATCACCGGCACCGGGATGATCTGAATCGCTGCCGCCAGCTTGCCGACGCAGGAGAGCAGAATGGCGATGATCGCCGCGCCGCCGATAACCCAGGTGCTGTAAACGCGGGTAATCGCCATCACGCCGATGTTCTCACCGTAGGTGGTGTTTGGCGTGGAGCCAAAGAAACCGGAGATGATGGTGGAGAAACCGTTCGCAAACATGGAACGGTGTAGACCCGGGTCACGGATCAAATCGCGCTTAACGATGTTCGCCGTCACCACCAGGTGGCCGACGTGCTCCGCAATCACCACCAGCGCCGCAGGCAGAATGGTGAAAATCGCAAACCATTCGAAGCGAGGGGTGTAGAAGGTTGGCAGCGCGAACCAGTGCGCCTCGGCAATCGGAGTGGTGTCCACCACGCCCATCGCGAAGGAGAGCGCGTAGCCCGCCAGCACGCCGATCAGGATCGGGATGATCGCCATAAAGCCGCGGAACAGGACGGAGCCAAACACCGTTACGCCCAGCGTAACCAGCGAGATGATAATGGTTTTGGAATCCGGTGACTGGCCGTCAGCAGGCAGCAGACCGGCCATATTCGCCGCCACACCCGCCAGTTCAAGACCGATGACCGCAACGATGGCGCCCATCGCCGCAGGCGGGAACATCACGTCCAGCCAGCCGGTACCGGCTTTCTTCACAATGAAGGACACCACGCAGAACAGGACGCCACACATGATAAAGCCGCCCAGCGCGACTTCATAACCCAGCGGCAGCAGCAGCAAAACCGGCGAGATAAAGGCGAAGCTTGACCCCAGATACGCCGGGATTTTGCCTTTACAGATAAAGAGGTACAACAACGTACCGATGCCGTTGAACAACAGCACGGTTGCCGGGTTAATGTGGAACAGGATTGGCACCAGCACGGTTGCGCCAAACATGGCGAACAGGTGCTGCAAACTAAGCGGGATAGTCTGTAAAAGCGGCGGTCTTTCACTCACCCCGATAGCACGGCGCGTCATAGTGTTTTCCTCTGAGTAGTATTGTTGTTGGTGTTTTATTCAAAAAAAAGCCGACTATCAAAGTCGGCTTATTTATCGTTATTCGATTATTTCGTACCAAAGATCTTATCGCCGGCATCGCCGAGCCCTGGAATGATGTATCCGTGCTCGTTCAGGCCCTGGTCGATAGAGGCGGTATACAGCTCAACGTCCGGGTGCGCTTTTTCCAGCGCCGCGATCCCTTCCGGTGCCGCAACCAGCACCAGCACCTTAATGCTGCTACAGCCCGCGTTTTTCAGCAGGTCGATGGTGGCGATCATCGAACCACCGGTCGCCAGCATCGGGTCAACCACCAGCGCCATACGCTCGTCGATGTTAGACACTAGCTTCTGGAAGTAAGGAACCGGCTCAAGGGTTTCTTCGTTACGGTAGATACCCACCACGCTGATACGCGCGCTTGGCACGTGCTCCAGCACGCCTTCCATCATGCCGAGACCGGCACGCAGAATTGGCACCACGGTAATTTTCTTACCTTTGATCTGCTCAACCTGCACCGGGCCGTTCCAGCCTTCGATGGTGACTTTTTCCGTTTCCAGATCGGAGGTCGCTTCGTATGTCAGCAGGCTGCCGACTTCAGATGCCAGTTCGCGAAAACGCTTCGTGCTGATGTCATGCTCACGCATCAGGCCCAACTTGTGTTTAACGAGTGGGTGTTTCACTTCCACAATCTTCATTCTCTTTCTCCTCTGAGGCGGCGTCCGCAAAAAAATCGCGGGATTATACCGCTTTTTTCGGATTAGGCCATACCCATCTTGCTTGACGTATATCAAGCAAAGTGATTTAGAGACAAAAAAAACCGGAGGCGAAACTCCGGCTTGGGTGCGGGTTCTGCCCGGTGGCGCTGCGCTTACGCGGACCTACGTGTAGTGTAGGTCGGGTAAGCGTTAGCGCCACCCGGCAATTACAGGCTATCGCCGTTGCTCGCAATTACCTGCTTATACCAGTCGAACGATTTCTTCTTGCTGCGGTTCAGCGTGCCGTTGCCTTCATTGTCTTTGTCGACAAAGATAAAGCCGTAGCGTTTTTTCATTTCGCCCGTACCGGCAGAAACGAGGTCGATACAGCCCCACGGGGTATAGCCCATCAGATCCACGCCATCTTCCTCCACCGCTTTTTTCATCTCGCGGATGTGGGCGGACAGGTAGTCAATGCGGTACTGGTCGTTCACCGTGCCGTCGCTCTCCTGCACGTCGATCGCGCCAAAGCCGTTTTCAACGATAAACAGCGGCAGCTGATAGTGATCCCAGAACCAGTTGAGGGAGTAGCGCAGCCCCACCGGGTCAATCTGCCAGCCCCAGTCCGATTTCTGCACGTACGGGTTAGTGACCAGGCTCTTGCTCTCGTCGTAATCCAGCTGCGGGTTATCCGCCGTCGCCTTGGTGGCGAAGGACATATAGTAGCTGAAGCCGATGTAATCGACGCAGCCCTGCTTCAGCGCGGCTTTATCTTCTTCGGTAATATCCAGCGTGAAGCCGCGACGCGCAAAGTAGTTGAGCAGATGCTGCGGGTACCTGCCGCGCACGTGCACGTCGGTGAACCAGTAGCGGCGGTGCATGGCATTCATCGCCATCATCATATCGTCCGGCGCGCAGGTGAGCGGGTAGATAGGGCACATGGCAATCATGCAGCCAATCTGCAGCGACGGGTTAATCTCGCGCCCCGCCTTCACCGCCAGGGCGCTGGCCACCAGCTCATAGTGCGCCGCCTGGAACATCACCGGCTCACGGTCTTCACCCGGCGCGTACTTCAGCCCGGAGTTAGTGAACGGCGCAAAATCTTCGTGGAAGTTGGCCTGGTTGTTGATCTCGTTGAAGGTCATCCAGTACTTCACTTTATGCTGATAGCGCTGGAATACCACTTTTGCAAAACGAACGAAGAAGTCGATCAGCTTACGGTTGCGCCAGCCGCCGTATTCCGTGACCAGATGGAAAGGCATCTCGAAGTGAGACAGGGTGATAACCGGTTCGATGCCGTACTTCAGGCATTCGTCGAACAGGTCGTCATAGAATTTCAGGCCAGCCTCGTTAGGCTCAAGCTCGTCGCCTTTCGGGAAGATCCGCGTCCAGGCAATAGAGGTGCGGAAGCATTTGAACCCCATCTCGGCAAAGAGTCTGATGTCTTCTTTATAGCGGTGGTAGAAATCAATGGCTTCATGGTTAGGGTAATTTTTCCCTTCCAGCACGCCGTTGGTGATTTCACGCGGCACGCCGTGCGCGCCCGCGGTCATGACGTCGGCCACGCTCACGCCTTTTCCGCCCTCTTTCCAGCCGCCTTCCAGCTGGTGCGCCGCAACGGCCCCACCCCACAGAAAATCTGCTTTAAATCCTGACATTCGCTTTCCCTCATTCTGCGTTATTATCTGCAAAAACAATTACAGAAACCGGTTTCAGTTTGATGATGTGCAAAGGGAATAACCGTTGCAAGCAGTTCTCAGAAACCGGTTTCATTTTCGTGAACAGAGTCAAGTTTGGCTGCATTCACGGGGTGCACAGAAAAAAAGATCTCCACGTCCAGAATAGGCTCGCAAACGTTTGCCTGGACTGTTAGAATTGCGCCGATTTTTCTTACTAGCTATGCAATCGCGTGGGGATTTAAGCCGTGACCAACAAAACTTCTCTCAGCTACAAAGATGCCGGTGTTGATATTGACGCAGGTAATGCGCTGGTTGACCGAATCAAAGGTGTGGTGAAAAAAACCCGCCGCCCGGAAGTGATGGGTGGTCTGGGTGGATTCGGCGCACTGTGCGCGCTGCCGCAAAAATATCGTGAACCTGTTCTGGTCTCGGGTACTGACGGTGTAGGCACCAAGCTGCGCCTGGCGATGGATTTAAAACGTCACGACACGATCGGTATCGATCTGGTCGCGATGTGCGTGAATGACCTGGTGGTACAGGGCGCAGAGCCGCTGTTCTTCCTCGATTACTACGCGACCGGCAAACTGGACGTAGATACCGCGGCAAGCGTGATTAACGGTATCGCCGAAGGCTGTCTGCAGTCTGGCTGCGCGCTGGTCGGTGGTGAAACCGCAGAAATGCCGGGCATGTATCACGGCGAAGATTATGACGTCGCGGGCTTCTGCGTCGGCGTAGTAGAAAAATCAGAAATTATCGACGGCAGCAAAGTGGCCGATGGCGATGTGCTGATCGCGCTGGCCTCCAGCGGCCCGCACTCTAACGGCTACTCCCTGGTGCGTAAAATCCTCGAAGTGAGCGGCTGTGATCCGCTGACCACCGAGCTTGACGGTAAACCACTGGCTGACCATCTGCTTGCGCCAACACGTATCTACGTGAAGAACGTGCTCGAGCTTATCGAGAACGTCGACGTTCACGCCATTGCCCACCTGACCGGCGGCGGCTTCTGGGAAAATATTCCGCGCGTTCTGCCGGACAACACCCAGGCGGTGATCGACGAATCCTCATGGCAGTGGCCAGCCGTGTTTAACTGGCTTCAGACCGCGGGCAACGTGAGCTCTCACGAAATGTACCGCACCTTTAACTGTGGCGTGGGCATGGTTATCGCCCTGCCGGCAAGCGAAGCGGATAAAGCAGTGAAGCTGCTGACGGAGAAAGGTGAAAACGCGTGGAAAATCGGTACGATTAAAGCCTCCGATTCCGAACAGCGTGTGGTCATTGAATGAAAAACATCGTGGTGCTCATTTCCGGCAACGGAAGCAATTTGCAGGCCATCATAGACGCCTGCAAGCAGAAGAAAATCAACGGCACCATTCGGGCAGTATTCAGCAACAAGGCCGACGCGTTCGGCCTTGAGCGCGCGCGGGAAGCGAACATTCCCGCGCACGCGCTGGAAGCCAGCCAGTTTGCCGGGCGTGAAGCCTTTGACCGCGAGCTGGTGCATGAGATTGATGCCTACGCGCCGGACGTAGTCGTGCTGGCGGGCTATATGCGCATTCTGAGCCCGGCTTTTGTAGAACACTTCGCCGGACGTCTGCTGAATATTCACCCTTCTCTTCTGCCGAAATATCCCGGCCTGCATACCCATCGTCAGGTTCTGGAAAATGGCGATGAGGAGCATGGCACCTCCGTGCATTTCGTTACCGACGAGCTGGATGGCGGTCCGGTTATCCTGCAGGCGAAAGTCCCGGTCTTTGACGGCGATAGCGAAGAAGACGTGACCGAACGCGTGCAGACCCAGGAACACGCCATTTACCCGCTGGTGGTAAGCTGGTTTGTCGACGGACGTCTCGAGATGCGCGACGGCGCTGCCTGGCTGGACGGCGTTAAGTTACCTCCGCAGGGCCATGCGGCGGAAGAGTAGTTTATTATGTCGGGTGGCGCTTCTGCGCTTACCCGACCTGCCTGATGCATTACCCGAATGTCCCCTCCCCAACCCTCTAAATTCCCCAACAAAAAAAATAACTGTCATACTTTTCTGGCACTGTTGGACATATCGTGGAAATGCTCGCCATAATAAGGACGAGACGGATTTACCACGTCCTGTGATTGAACTGGAGTGTGAGCTGTAATGGGTCAGGAAAAGTTATATATCGAGAAAGAGCTAAGCTGGTTAGCATTCAACGAACGTGTACTCCAGGAAGCGGCAGACAAAAGTAACCCGCTGATCGAGCGCATGCGTTTTTTGGGTATTTATTCGAACAACCTGGATGAGTTCTACAAGGTTCGCTTTGCCGAGCTGAAAAGACGCATCATCATCAGCGAAGAACAGGGCTTAAACTCGCACTCGCGGCATCTGCTGGGCAAAATCCAGTCCCGCGTGCTGAAAGCCGATCAGGAATTTGACGGCCTGTATAACGAACTGCTGCTGGAGATGGCGCGCAATCAAATCTTCCTGATTAACGAACGCCAGCTTTCCGTTAACCAACAAAACTGGCTGCGCCACTACTTCAAACACTATCTGCGCCAGCACATTACCCCCATTCTGATCAACCGCGAAACCGATCTGGTGCAGTTTTTGAAAGATGACTATACCTACCTGGCGGTGGAAATTATTCGCGGTGAATCTATCCGTTACGCGCTGCTGGAGATCCCATCCGACAAGGTGCCGCGCTTTGTGAACCTGCCGCCGGAAACCCCGCGCAGACGCAAACCAATGATCCTGCTGGATAACATCCTGCGCTACTGTCTGGACGACATCTTCAAAGGCTTCTTCGATTACGATGCGTTAAACGCCTACTCGATGAAAATGACTCGTGACGCCGAATATGACCTGGTGCACGAGATGGAAGCCAGCCTGATGGAGCTGATGTCATCCAGCCTGAAACAGCGCCTGACGGCTGAACCGGTGCGCTTCGTCTATCAGCGCGATATGCCGGACGCCATGGTGGAGATGCTGCGTGAGAAACTGACCATTTCGCGCTATGACTCCATCGTTCCGGGTGGTCGTTACCACAACTTTAAAGATTTTATTGGCTTCCCGAACGTCGGCAAAGCCAACCTGGTGAACAAGCCGCTGCCGCGCCTGCGCCATCTCTGGTTCGATAAATTCCGCAACGGATTCGACGCCATCCGCGAACGCGATGTCCTGCTCTACTATCCGTATCATACGTTTGAGCACGTGCTGGAACTGCTGCGTCAGGCCTCGTTCGACCCGAGCGTGCTGGCGATCAAAATCAACATCTACCGCGTGGCAAAAGATTCCCGCATCATCGATGCGATGATCCACGCGGCGCACAACGCCAAAAAAGTCACCGTGGTGGTTGAGCTGCAGGCGCGCTTCGACGAAGAGGCGAACATTCACTGGGCGCGACGTCTGACGGAAGCCGGTGTGCACGTCATTTTCTCCGCGCCGGGGCTGAAAATTCACGCCAAGCTGTTCCTCATCTCTCGTAAAGAGGGCGATGAGGTGGTGCGTTATGCCCACATCGGTACCGGGAACTTTAACGAGAAAACCGCGCGAATTTATACCGATTACTCGCTCTTAACTGCCGATGCCCGCATCACTAACGAAGTGCGCCGGGTCTTTAACTTTATCGAAAACCCGTACCGTCCGGTGAGCTTTGACTATCTGCTGGTCTCGCCGCAGAACTCGCGCCGTCTGCTGTACGATATGATCGATAAAGAGATCGCCAATGCCCAGAAAGGGCTGTCGTCCGGCATCACGCTGAAGCTTAACAACCTGGTCGATAAAGGGCTGGTGGACAGGCTGTATGCGGCGTCCAGCTCCGGCGTACCGGTTAATCTTCTGATCCGCGGCATGTGCTCGCTGATCCCGGAACTGGAAGGCATCAGCGACAATATTCGCGTGATCAGCATTGTTGACCGCTACCTGGAGCACGATCGGGTCTATATTTTCGATAATGCGGGTGATAAACAGGTCTATCTCTCTTCGGCAGACTGGATGACGCGCAATATTGACTACCGAATTGAAGTCGCGGCACCGCTGCTGGATCCGCGCCTGAAGCAGCAGATCCTCGACATCATCGAGATTCTGTTCAGCGATACCGTGAAAGCACGCTATATCGACAAAGAACTCAGTAACCGCTATGTACCGCGCGGCAACCGCCGTAAAGTGCGGTCGCAACTGGCGATTTACGACTATATCAAATCACTCGAGCAACCCGATTAACCTATGCCGATAAATGATAAGACCCCACGCCCGCAGGAATTCGCCGCGGTCGATCTTGGCTCTAACAGTTTCCACATGGTCATCGCCCGTGAGGTGGATGGCGCGTTGCAGATCATCGGTCGTCTGAAGCAGCGCGTACACCTGGCGGATGGTCTTGATGAACGCAGCATGCTCAGCGAAGAGGCGATGGAGCGCGGGTTAAACTGCCTGTCGCTGTTTGCTGAGCGCCTGCAGGGCTTCTCGCCCTCCAGCGTGTGCATCGTGGGCACCCATACCCTGCGCCAGGCCCTGAATGCCCCTGAGTTTCTCAAGCGGGCCGAAAAGGTGATCCCCTACCCAATTGAGATCATCTCCGGCAACGAGGAAGCGCGTCTGATCTTCATGGGCGTCGAGCACACCCAGCCGGAAAAAGGGCGCAAGCTGGTGATCGACATCGGCGGTGGTTCTACGGAGCTTGTGATCGGCGAAGACTTTGAGCCGCGCCTGGTGGAAAGCCGCCGTATGGGCTGCGTCAGCTTCGCACAGATGTATTTCCCGGGCGGTAGCATCACCCGCGAGAACTTCCAGCGTGCGCGGATGGCGGCCGTCCAGAAGCTGGAAAACCTGGCCTGGCAGTACCGTATCCAGGGCTGGAACGTGGCGCTTGGCGCGTCGGGTACCATCAAAGCGGCGCATGAAGTGCTGCTGGCGATGGGTGAAAAAGACGGGTTTATCACGCCCGAACGCCTGACATTGCTGACCGAAGAGGTGCTGAAGCATAAAAGTTTTGACGCCTTAAGCCTGCCGGGGCTTTCCGACGAGCGTAAGGTGGTCTTCGTTCCGGGGCTGGCCATCCTCTGCGGCGTGTTTGATGCCCTCGCCATTAAAGAGCTGCGCCTTTCCGACGGCGCGCTGCGCGAAGGTGTGCTGTATGAGATGGAAGGCCGCTTCCGCCATCAGGATATTCGCAGCCGCACCGCGCAAAGCCTGGCTAACCAGTACAACATCGACCGCGAGCAGGCGAAGCGCGTGCTGGACACCACGGTGCAGATGTACGAGCAGTGGGAAGAGCAGAATCCGAAGCTCGCGCACCCGCAGCTTGCCGCGCTGTTAAAATGGGCCGCAATGCTCCACGAGGTGGGGCTCAACATCAACCACAGCGGGATGCATCGCCATTCGGCCTACATTCTGCAAAATAGCGATCTGCCTGGCTTCAACCAGGAGCAGCAAACCATGATGGCGACCCTGGTGCGTTATCACCGCAAAGCCATCAAGCTCGACGACCTGCCGCGCTTCACGCTGTTCAAGAAAAAACAGTTCCTGCCGCTTATACAGCTGCTGCGTCTGGGCGTACTGCTCAATAACCAGCGCCAGGCCACCACCACGCCGCCCACGCTGAAGCTTAAAACCGACGACCATCACTGGACGCTGAGCTTCCCGCACGACTGGTTCAGCCAGAACGCTCTGGTCCTGCTGGACCTGGAAAAAGAGCAGCAGTACTGGGAAGCGGTCACCGGCTGGCTGCTTAAAATTGAAGAAGAGAGCGCCGACGTCGCCGCGTAACGGTTCAGGCGTCCGCGCAGGACGCCTCAGCTTCCAGCAGCGACTCAAGCGGCGCCGGTCTGCCAATCAGATAGCCCTGCACATAATCGATGCCTAGCGCGTGAACCGCGCTACGTATCTCTTCGGTCTCGACGTACTCCGCCACCACCAGCATCTTCTTCATGCGCGCCAGATGGCAGATAGACGCCACAATCTGATAATCCAGGCTGTTGTTGACGATATTGCGGATAAAGCTGCCGTCGATCTTGAGAATATCCGCATCCACGCTTTTCAGCCGCGCATAGCTCGCATAGCCGGTGCCAAAATCATCAATCGCAATACGTACCCCCGTTTTCTGCAGCTGCCGGAGGATGTGTAGAGCCTGCTCCGCATTGCAAAAGGTGCTGCACTCCGTCACTTCAAAAATCAGCTGCCACGGCTCAATGGTGTATTTCGCCAGCAGGCGACTGACCTCAAGCGGAAACTGCACCCGACATACGGTTGAGGGGGCCAGATTAATGGCGAAACGCTGGCCGGGCAGCCTTTCGCGATGCGCGGCCAGGAAGCGCAGAGTATACTCCAGCACCCACAAATCCACCCGCGAGGAGAGGCCAAACTCCTGCGCGACGGGCAGGAACCGATCGGGAGAGATCAATAGCCCGTTGGCATCCGGCATCCGGAGCAGGACTTCGTGATAGCAATCGCCACGCAGGCCGCGAACGGGTTGAACCAGCAGGGTGAATTCGTCGTTATCAAGCGCCTTTTGCAGGCGGCTCATCATCGCAACTTTATCCTTCAGGTTACGCTGCAAATGGACGGCCCCACGCTGCTGAAGATTTTCCGGATGGTTAGAGGCGAGCGACAGGTCGGCAACCACGCCCAGTTCACCCAGCACCAGATACAGATGGTTAACCGGGGACCGGACATAGCAATAGCTCACTCCCACCTGCGGCTGAAGCGGCATGCCGTCCCAGACAAAGCGGAACTGCTTGATATGCTCGTCCAGGGTTTCAATTCGCTGCTGGTGCGATTCCGCGTTGAGCCGCACCGCCATGTCATACCCGGTGAGGTGATACACCTGCTCGTTGGGCTGGAGGGTACCGTTTACCCACTGCGCCAGCTGCTGTTTGTACAAAATACGCAGCAGCACGCCGTAATTTCGACCCAGAATTTCCAGCTCCGGAATACGCAGCAGGCAGAGCGCCGACCACGGGTTTTTCGCCAGATCGCGCGACAGCGCCCGCAGATTAGGCATATGGACGACCGGATCGAGCAGCGCCAGCCTGCGCGAGCGTTTGTTCACCGCGCGCTGCCGGGTTGCCAGCATCGACATAAAAACCACCACGAACGAGAAGACCAGGTAACTGGAAGAGGTGATCGCCAGCTGAATGTCATACCCCGGGTTCACCGGGATATAGCGGTAAAAATAGTGAATAGATACCAGCAGTATCGGCGTCCAGATAAGCGAAATCAGCTTATAGCCAAAACGCATCGCGCCCCAGAGCATCACCGGCATGAGCAGCGACAGGGTGTAGTTCGTGGTGAAAATGGAGCTGTTTTCATTCATCGGGAGCAGCAGCAGCGTAAGCAGCCCGCCTAGCGCAATCGCCCACATCAGAAACTCAATGACCGTCACCTTTTTATCTATCTGGGAACGGATCTGCGAGAAAAGGCTTTTGAGATAGCGCGGATGGCGAATCAGGCGGATCAGCAGATAGCTCAGCGGCACGCCCGTCAGCCCGCTGACCAGCAGCGTCTGATAGTTGATGAGCGTGCGAATATTAAGAGGGTTTAATCCCGCAAGGCTCTGCCGGCTCTCATACACGCCTAAATACACCGCAAACTGAAACAGCACCAGAAATAGCGTCGCGGGGCAGAAGACCTGCCAGAAGATGCGCTGCGCCATCAGCCGGATGTCGCCGTATGCGGTCATATTCCGTCTGGGCGCAAACACCCGGTAGCCGCCCCAGCTCAGCACTAAAGGGACGACAAAATGGAGCATACCAGCGACCGTTTCGAACATGCCGACCGAGGGGTAATAGCGGATAAACAGCGACAATACGATCCCGGGCAGCGCTTCCAGCCCAAAGAACATCATCAGCGAAAGCAAAAATGAGAGGGGTAAATAATAGAGTGCCGCAATACCGTCTCCCAGCTGCGTGAAGGTATTCGCGATGCTCAGTACGGGAAGTAAAACCACAGGCAAAATAAGCGGCAATGCCCACCAGCGGTTTTCATTTTTTTTCAGGAAAGCGAGAATGTTCATAGATGCCCGGTTAAACCCCTTTCGCTCCAGAGGGAAAATAAAGACAGGCATCCAACCTGACGTACGCGCCGCCCGGCGGCGTGCGGGGCGAACTGTGTGGAGGAAGGATTTTAAATATAAGGGCCGGGAATCCGTTGACTTAAATCAAACTACTTTACGCAAATTACTCTTTGTGGTGTTTTTTTTGAAATGATTTTCTTCATATTATCAATATGGTAAATGCATTAATTAAATTCAATAACATTAATTAATGTATACATTGACGGTTATTTACACACTGCAGAATTGACCCCTTCTTCCCGCTGTGCCTTAATATCCTTATCGCCCAAAAGGGCTTACCCAGGATAAACAGAGTGAGTCAGGTCACGCGTATGCGCAAACGACATCGATTTAACACCCGAATGACCCGCATCATACTGCTCATCAGCTTTCTGTTTTTCTTTGGCCGCTTCGTTTACTCCTCGATTGGCGCCTGGTACCACCATCAGGACAAAACCCAGTCGCAGCAATCCAGCCTCACCGTCGACACCGCTGACCGCTAAACCGCCGAAGGATGCTGCACGAGCCGAATAATGGCCGCTATCCCTTTGCTGAGGATTTTATCCTGTCGCATCACCACCGCCAGCTGCCGCTGCAGCATGGGCGTAAGCGACATCACGCATAGCCCTTCGCGATCGCCATCCTGTTCTACCGCCATTCGAGGCACGATGCTGTAGCCCAGCCCCGCGCGAACCATGCGTTTGATCGCCTCGATGCTGCCAAGCTGCATCACCGGTGCGATCGTTAATCCATTAGCCGCAAACCAGCCATCGATCAGCGTCCGGGTTCCGCTACCTGATTCAAAGGCAATCAGCGGCTGAGCGTGCAGCGCATCCGGGGTAAAGTCTCTGAAAACATCCTTCAGCTCCGGCGAGGCGATAAAAACAAACTCTTCGTCCATCACCGGCATGACGTCCAACGCCTTGCCACTCACCGGCAGCGTGACCAGCCCCATATCGAGACGGTTCTCTTCGATGGCCCTGACGATATCGCGGGTGTTGCCCGTCGTCACCCCCACGTTCAGGAGCGGATAGTCGCGTCGTAGCTGCTCCAGCAGAGGCGGCAGAAAATGAATGCAGGCCGTTGCCCCCGTGCCAAGCGTAATAGTGCCGCTCACGTCGTGGCTAAACGCATTCACGGCCCGGATGGCGTCATCCACCACCTGCTGAATACGCTCCCCGTGCGCCAGCAAGGTTTCTCCGGCAGCCGTCGCCTTAATCCCTCGCCCGGTACGCTCCACCAGCCGCGTTTGCAGAAACTGCTCCAGCTGGCGTATTTGCAGGCTGACGGCGGGCTGGGAGATACCCAGCACATCCGCTGCTGCTGAAAAGCTGCCGCGCTGGATCACCAGACGGAAGGTGGCGAGATAGCCCAGATTAAGCGTCGTCATTCAAAGTTTCTCTTATACCGCGCATAAGGTTGCAGCCCTGCCAGCACAATACCGCGCCCGTTATGCTCAGGACAACTGCATAGCGGAATGAAAAATAATGGAAACACCTGCCCTGCCACGCCGCCTCGCCCTCACAGCCGGATGTAATCAACTCATCAACTGGGGGATCTCGTTTTATATGCCGGGCACCTTTGCGCTGGCCATTTCAGCCGACCGTGGATGGTCTTCACCGCAGATTTACCTCGGCCTGACGCTGGCGATGCTGGTGATGGCGGCGGTATCCCCTTTTATAGCCCGCCTGCTGGCATGCTTTGGCGGTCAGACGGTGGTGATGAGCGGAACGTTGCTGATCGCCGCAAGCTGCGCAGGGATGGCGTATACCCAGACGCTTTTTGGCTGGTACTGTGCCTGGCTGGTCGCCGGCACAGGCATGCGCCTGTCGCTTTACGATGCGCTGTTCGCCGCGCTGGTGAACCTCTACGGGCAGCAGGCGCGCAGAACAATCTCACGCGTCACGCTGGCGGGCGGACTGGCCTCCGCCGTCTTCTGGCCGCTGGGCGATGCTCTGCTTCAGGTTATGCGCTGGCAGGACGCGCTGCGCGTCTATGCTCTGCTCGGCCTGCTGAGCGCGGCGCTGATAAGAACGCTTCCCCGTCAGCGGCGAACGATTACGACAAAGCTCACCTCGCCGCCTTTGAGCAACGAGCGGCGTAACGGCTGGCTTTATGCCATCTTCATTGCCCTCATTACCTTTGTTTCGAACGGCACGTCCACCCATCTGCCGGAGTTTATTGCCCACTTCGGCCTGCCTATCGCCATCGGCATGCTGTGGGGGATCGGCCAGACGGGTGCCCGCTCGCTGGAAGTGCTGGCGGGCGCTCGCTTAACCCCCTTTAAACTCACGCTTTTTACCGCGCTCGCCATGCCGCTCTGCTTTCTGGTTGGGCTAAGCAGTTCCCAATTTGTCTGGTGCGCGGCCGGATTTGTGCTGGGCTATGGGGCCATCAACGGGCTGGTCACCATCGTGAAAGCCACGCTGCCGCTGGAACTGTTTAGCACCGAAAGCTATGCCCGCCATACGGGCATGCTGCTTATCCCCGGCCAGCTGATGGCCGCAGCCTCACCGTTTGCCTATGCGTGGCTGAACAAAACGCTGGGGATCGCTGGCGCAATGGGGGTGTCGACGGGGCTGACGCTGGTGATTGCCGGGCTGGCGATAGCGATCGTGCGCTGTCCAGGGAAGCAAACTGTATCGCACTGTATCCAGAGCGCCACGCTGACAAACGGGTACAAAACGCCGCCTCCGGCAAATATCTCCGATACATAAAAATGGTTTTCTTTCCCTGTCGCCATTCAGAACCGATGAGGAGAGAGACCGATGACCCGTCGTTATACACTTATCCCCCTGCTTGTCCTGGCATCTGTAGCCCATGCCCAGGCCACGCCGCTGGACAACCTGAGCGCCGGGGACGTTAACGGCCCCGCCGCCGTTGCCCCGCTGGCGCAGCCGCAGCCGCCCGCAAAGCTGATCGTCGATCCCCCGCTTGCCGGGCCGCTGAGCAAAGGCGCGGTGTTTATCCAGTACCGTGCCGAAAACATGCGCATCGAGCCGGTATTCGGACCTGAAGCGCTCAAGGTCACCCCGCGCATCGGACACATTCACGTGGTGGTGGATGACGCGCCCTGGCACTGGGCTGACGCCAGCGGAGAGCCGGTGATTCTGGTGGGACTCCCCGCCGGTAAACACAAGGTGACGATTATTCTGGCCGACCCGACGCACAAGCCGCTCGACCACAAAACCATTGAATTCACCGTACCGCCCCACGCGGCGGTCCACCATTTTTAAGGAGTCTCAAGATGAAAGCACTGACTGTACTAACGGCAGGCCTGCTGGCGCTTTCCGCAAGCGCCTTTGCACAGGGTAAAACCAGCGTCGTGCTGGTTCACGGCGCGTTTGCCGACGGCAGCAGCTGGAATAAGGTGATTGCCCTGTTGCAGAAGCAGCACGCCGAGGTCATTGCCGTCCAGCTCCCGCTCACGTCGCTTAAGGATGACGTTGCGGCCACGCGGCGGGCCATCGCCCGCGCCAAGGGTGACGTGGTGCTGGTGGGCCACTCCTGGGGCGGCACCGTGATTAGCGAGGCGGGCAACGATGCGCGGGTAAAATCGCTGGTGTATGTGGCGGCATTCGCGCCTGATTCCGGCCAGTCGACGGCGGACCTGGCAGGAAGCTACCCTGCGCCGCCGGGTAGCGCGGGCATTGCCAAAGCGGCGGACGGCTATTTATACCTGCCAGCGGATGCCGTCAGGAAGGATTTCGCGCCTGACGTGAAGCCAGCCATTCAAGATACGATTGCAGCCACGCAGGGGCCAATTAAGGCAGAGGCGTTTGGTGAAAAAGTCGTCCACGCGGCGTGGCATGACAAACCGAGCTGGTATGTGGTCAGCAAGAATGACCGAATGATCAACCCCGATCTTGAACGGGCGATGGCGAAGACGATCTACGCGAAAACCACCAAGGTGGCGGCAAGCCACGTATCGATGGTGAGCCAGCCGCAGATCGTTGCCCGGACGATTGAGCAGGCGATTGAAGCAAAATAATATTTTGTAAATTGTAGGCCGGGTAAGCGCAGCGCCACCCGGCAAATAATAGCCTCAGTGCCCGCCATCCGCGGGATAATCGCGATTAATCCACGCGTGGTCCTCCTCCCAGGTGAACATCCATTTGCGCACCGGCCCGGCCATCACGTTGAGGTAGTAGCTGTCATACCCGGCCATCGTCGCCACCGGGTGGTAGCCCTTCGGCACCATGACCACGTCACGGTTATAGACCGCCATACACTCATCCAGCGTTCTGTCGTCGGTGTAGACGCGCTGCATGCAGAACCCCTGCTCCGGGTTGAGGCGATGGTAGTAGGTCTCCTCCAGATACGTCTCCTGCGGCGGGTTATCCGTGTCGTGCTTGTGGCTCGGGTACGAGCTGGTGCAGCCCTCGTTAGTCCAGACCTCCACCACCAGCAGGCTATCGGCGGGCCTGTCTTCCGGCAAAATGTTGTGCACATAGCGCTGGTTGTGACCTTTGCCGCGCGCTTCACCGTCGATATCCTGTGGCGCAATCAGCCGCGTCGGATACGTGCCCTTGCCAGGCGCGGCGCAGACCGCCAGCTCAAGCTTCGTCAGCGCCTTCACCTGCACCGTCTCCTGCGGGGTGACGTACACCGCCCACGGCTTGATGCGCTCGAACGGGCTCATCCGCCCGCCAATATCGTTAAACTGCGCGGAAGGCGTTGTGATGGAGGCGCGCCCGGCGACCAGCACCAGACAGCGCTCTTCGCTGACGGCGGTCAGCGTCAGCGTCTGCCCCTCCTGCAGTTCATACGCCTCAAAGCCGACGTACCCCCACCCTGCGCTTTCCGACGTGACGGACTGGGTGCGCCCATCCGCGTTCGGCTGTTGCCAGCGTGATAGCAAACGTGACATGTCGCCTCCTCAGATAAGCCCGGCGTCGCGCGCCAGTCGGCTCAGATTGTTATACCCCAGACGGGCGTAGGTCAGCGGATGGGCAATCGCCGGGTCCTGCTCGGCCTCCACCACCAGCCAGCCGTGATAATCCTGTGCCTTCAGCAGCCGCATAATCGGCGGGTAATCAACGCAGCCGTCGCCCGGCACGGTAAACACGCCGCTCAGCACCGCGTCGAGGAAGCTGGTTTTACGGTTTTTCACGTCCGCCAGCACGTCGGCACGCACGTCTTTGCAGTGGACGTGGTTGATGCGCGACGCCCAGCGCTGCGCCACCGCCAGCGGATCGGCCCCGGCAAAGGTCAGATGGCCGGTATCGAGCAATAGCCCCACCGCGTCGCCGGTGTGGGTCATCAGGTTGTCCACATCGTCGGCGGACTCAATCACCGTGCCCATATGGTGATGGTAGGCAATCTGCACGCCCTGCTGCTGGGTGTAGCGGGCAAATTCGGTGAGCTTCTCACCGTACTCCTTCCAGCGCGCCTGCGGGAAGCGCGGGCGCAGATGCACCGGGGTCTGCTGCTCGCCGTGAATGCAGCCGCTCACTTCCGCAAAGACCAGCACCTTCGCCCCCAGCTCGCGCAGCAGCGTCAGGTGGGACTGCACGGCGGCGATCTCCTCCTCCACGCTGCGCTCCAGCAGGCGGCCGGAATACCAGCCGGAGACCAGCTGCAGGTCGTGGCGCTGCAGGATGGGGCCGAGCAGGCGCGCTTCGCGCGGGAACTTATTGCCCAGCTCGAAGCCGGCGAAACCGGCCTCTTTACCTTCGCTCAGGCAGGTCTCCAGCGACGTCTCTGCGCCAAGAGAAGGCAGATCGTCGTTCGTCCACGTCAGCGGGTTAATGCCCAGTTGTACACTCATTGTCTTCTCCATTATGCGTGTCCGCGCTCGCGCCACCAGGCGATAAGCTGCAGGTAGTTGTCCCTGATGCGCGCCACCAGCTGCGCATCGTCAATATCGTGTTTCAGCCACGCGCGGGAGGCATCGCCAAACAGCGTGCGCCCTACGGCGAAGCCTTTCACCAGCGTCTGACCCGCTGCGGCTTTAAAGTCAGCGCGCAGCTGTTCCGCCGGGGCGTCCAGGCCGAGGATCACCACTCCGCGGCAGTGCGGGTCCCGGCGTTCGATAATCTCGCTCAGCGCCGTCCAGCCGTCGGCGGAGAGCGGCGGCAGCTTCCACCAGTCCGGGTAAATGCCGAGGTTGTAGAAGCGGGAGATAGCGCGCAGGTAGAGCTCGTCGCTGCGCGGCATGGTCGCGGGCAGGATCACCTCCAGCAGCAGCTCATGCCCGGACCGGCAGCAGGCGTGGTACACCTCGGCAATTTTCTGCTCCTGCTCCAGGCGCAGGCCGTGGGCGTCTTCCGGATGGAAAAAGACCAGGCATTTCACCACGTGCTCCTGCGGCCAGCTGATGAGCTGGGTGCCGATGTTGCCATGCTCCATCTCCAGCGGACGCGAGCCCGGCAGCTCAATGGGGCGGCCAATCCACCACCCTTCGCCGGTAATGGCGTTCAGCGCGTCCTGACCAAAGGTGCCGTCGCACAGCAGACCGGCTTTGCCCTCCAGCCCGGCGCGGCTCGCCGCCTCGCGGCTGGCCTGCAGGATCAGCTGCTTCAGCGCCGGAATGCGCTTAAGCGACGCGCCGCACTGCATCGCCATATCCTCAAGCTGGCTGCGGTGGTCGAAGGCCATCACGCACAGCTCCGGCCACTCGCGGCGTCGGGTGGTCACCCGGTGGAGATGGTTAAGACGCGGGTCGAGATCCGGGCGCGGCACATCTGCAGCGCGCGAAAGATAGTCATCCAGCTCGATTTTGCTCGGCATCGCCGGGGCGCAGCCGTGGCGCGAGACCACCAGCGCGCCGCAGGCGTTGGCGTAGCGGCACGCCTGCTCCCAGCCCTCGTCGTTCAGATAGCCGCGCAGCAGGCCGGACATAAACGCGTCCCCCGCGCCGAGGACGTTCAGCACCTCCACGCGCACGCCGGTCACCGTCAGGCCGTCGTCCAGCCGGGGCGGAATGGCGTCGGTATAGACCGAGCAGCCGAGCGCGCCGCGTTTGCAGACCAGGGTGGCCTGACTCACGGCACGCACCTGCCCCAGCGCCTGCAGGGTATCCGTGCTGCCGCCCGCAATGTGAAACTCCTCCTCGGTGCCGACAATGACGTCGAAGAGGTGCAGTACCTCCTGCAGCTCGCGGGTGACCTTATCGGCGGCGATAAAGCGCGTTTCGCCGTCGCCTAAGGCGGTGAGCCCCCACAGCACCGGACGGTAGTCAATGTCCAGCACCGTCCGGACGCCGTGACGGCGGGCATAGCCCAGCGCCGTCAGCACCGCCTCGCGGGTCTGAGGATGAGAAAGGTGAGTCCCGGTGATGGCAAGACACCGTGCGGAGGCAATGTAGCTTTCGTCCACATCGCTGGCCGTAATGGCCATATCCGCGCAGTTATCGCGATAAAAAATCAGAGGAAAGGTGTCCCGGTCTTTAATGCCGAGTAGCACCAGCGCCGTGAGGCGGTCTTTATCTGTAATCAGATGGCTGGTATCGCAGCCCACCTGGTTGAGCTCTTCGCGCAGGAAGCGGCCCATATGTTCATCGCCGACGCGCGCCAGCATCGACGAGCGCAGGCCCTGGCGCGCGGTGCCGTACGCCACGTTGCCGGACGAGCCGCCGAGGTATTTGGCGAAGCTCGACACATCCTCCAGACGGGCACCAATCTGCTGGCTGTAGAGGTCTACCGCCACGCGGCCCATGCATATCACATCAAACTGCTTTTCCACGTTGATACCTCATCAGACAATGTCGTTCACGTTCAGCCAGCGGCCTTCCCGGTGCGAAAGCGCGATCGCGTCCAGCACGCGCGACACCTTCCAGCCCTCTTCGAAGTCCGGCCACATCGGCGCGTCGGCGGCAATCCCGTCCACCAGATCGCGCACCTCCACCGTTTTTTGATCGTTAAAGCCAATCCCGTGTCCTGCGCCCATGCAGAACGCGGCGTAGTCCGGGTGAGCGGGGCCGACGAGCAGCGTGCGGAACCCCTGACGGTTCACCGGATCGTCATGCCGATAGAGCTTCAGCTCCGCCATGCGCTCCTGGGTGAAGCTGATGGCGCCTTTCGTCCCGGTGATGACGTACGACAGCCCCATTTTGCGGCCGCAGGCGACACGGGAGGTTTCAATTACCCCCTGCGCCCCGCCCGCGAAGCGCACCATCGCGTGGGCCTGATCCTCGTTTTCGACGGCAATCATCTCCGACGCTCCGGCCTTCGCCGGGCGCTCCGGGACCACGATCTTCAGATCGCCGCAGACCTGCTCGATATCCCCCACCAGGTACTGAGCCATGTTGACGATATGCGCCGCCAGGTCGCCCAGCGCCCCCAGCCCGGCGGTCTCTTTAAAGCAGTGCCAGTGAATAGGCGACAGCGGGTCGGCCATATAGTCTTCGTTGTGGGTGCCGTAGAAGTGGATCACCTCGCCTATCTCGCCGCGGGCGATAATCTCTTTCGCCAGCTGCGCCGTCGGGTTCTTCATGTAGTTGAACCCCACCAGCGTTTTCACCCCGGCCCGCTTCGCGGCGTCAACCATCTCCCGCGCGTCGTGGGCGTTCAGCGCCAGCGGCTTCTCCGAGTAGACGTGCTTGCCGTGGCGGATCGCCTCCAGCGCCATCTCTTTATGCAGATGGTTGGGTGAGCAAATATCCACCACATCAATAGCCGGGTCGGCCACCAGCGCCCGCCAGTCGCCCGTGGAGCGGTTGAAGCCAAACGCCTGCGCGCGCTCTGCCGCCAGCTCCGGCGTGACTTCCGCCACCATCTCGCGCACCAGCCTGCCGCGCAGGTTGAACACCGTTGGGGCCTGGGCATAGGCGATAGCGTGCGCCTTGCCGATATACCCGGTGCCAATTAATCCAATACGAACCTCTTTCATCGTGATCCTCACAGTGCGCCGCGACGGCTCTTGGCGTAGGTATCAAACGCCACCGCCAGAACGATAATTAATCCGGTGATAATCTGCTGGTAGTAGGCCGAGACGTTCATCAGCACCAGGCCGTTAATCAGAATCCCCATGATGATGGAGCCGATAATGGTGCCGCCGATGCGCCCGTAGCCGCCCATCAGCGAGGTACCGCCGATCACCACCGAGGCGATGACGCGCAGCTCAAAGGAGATCCCGGCCACCGCCTCGGCGCTCCCCAGACGCGCGCTCAGGATGAAGCCCGCCAGTCCCGCCAGGCAGCCGATCAGCACATAGACGCTGACCAGCACGCGCTTGACGTTCACCCCCGCCAGGCGCGCCGCCTCCGGGTTACCGCCGATGGCGTAAACGAAGCGCCCCCAGCGGGTTTTATGCAGCGCCAGATAGCCGCCGAGGGCGACGATGGCGAAGATCCAGATCGGAATGGAGATGCCGAGCAGCTCCCCGCGCCCCCACCAGCGGTAGCCCTGATCGAAACCGGCGATCGGCGCGCCATCGTTGATCACCAGCGTCAGGCCGCGCCAGATGGTCATCCCGCCGAGGGTGACGATGAACGGCGGCAGGCGCAGGCGGGTCACGCCCAGACCGTGCAGGAAGCCAATCGCCGTCCCCATCGCCAGACAAATCCCCAGCCCAATCAGCCAGCTCATGCCGCCCCAGGCGTTCGGGTCGACGGTGGTGAAGTTGTCGCCCTTAATCACGTACGCCGCGGTCATGGCGCACACCGCCAGAATGGAGCCCACGGAGAGGTCAATCCCGGCGGTCAGGATGACGAAGGTCATCCCCACGGCCATGATCCCGTAGATGGAGACTTCGGTCAGGATGTTGAAAATATTGCGTTCAGAGAAAAAGTTGCTGTTCTGCGACTGGAAGAAGATCAGCAGCAGGATCATGAAAATCAGCACCCCGAAGCGCTCAAAGAAGGCGATGGGATCGATGCGTCCGGCGCGTTTGACCGGGGCCTGCGTTTTAGAAATCATCTGCGTCATGAGAAACTCCGTTATGCCGCGTTCAGGGCGTTGTGGTTGATGGCCATCATCGTCATCAGCCGTTCTTCGTTAGCGTCGTCACCGTGGATCTCGCCGGTCACTCGCCCTTCGCTGAGGGTGATGATCCGGTCTGACACCGCCATCACTTCAGGCAGATCGGAGGAGATCACGATCACCGCCACGCCCTTTTTCGCCATGTCAAACAGCACCTGGTGCACTTCCGATTTGGTCCCTACGTCGATGCCGCGCGTCGGCTCGTCGACGATCAGCACCCGCGGGTTGAGCGCCATGCAGCGCGCGAGGATCACCTTTTGCTGGTTACCGCCGGAGAGCTTGCGCACCTCCTGCGCGCTGTTGACCATTTTGATCTGCAGCGCCTTGCGGTAGGACTCGATCAGGTCGTCCTCTTTGCGGGTATTCACGAACCAGCGCCACTGCAGCAGCGAGGAGAGGCAGGAGAGCGACAGGTTGTCGCGAATGGACAGCCCCAGCACCGCCCCCTCTTTTTTGCGGTCTTCCGGCACCAGCGCCACGCCCTGGTCGAGGGCATACAGCGGGTCACGCGGCTGGTAGGGCACGCCGTCCAGCTCAAAGCTGCCCGAGGTAAACGCGTCCGCGCCAAAGAGGCAGCGGGCCACCTCGGTGCGCCCGGCGCCCACCAGTCCGGCAATGCCTAAGACCTCCCCGGCGTGGACGTGGAAGCTGATGTCGTGCAGGGCGATGCCGTGCGGATCCAGCGGCGGCTTTTCGCGGCTCAGCCCCTTCACCGCCAGGCGGACGGGCTTGTCCTCATGATGCGTTTCGCTGGCGGGACGGCGATTAAAGGCCACGTCGCGCCCGACCATCAGGCGGATCAGCTGTTCGACGTTGGTCTCCGCCACCGCGCCGGTGCCGGTGAAACGGCCGTCCTGGAAAACGGTGAAGCGGTCGCAGAGCTGGAAAACTTCGTGCAGACGGTGGGTAACGTAAATAATGCTCACGCCACGGTTTTTAAGCTCGCGCACCACGCGGTGCAGGCTTTCCACCTCGCTGTCGCTCAGCGCGGCGGACGGTTCGTCCATAATGATTAGCCTGGCGTTGAGGGTCAGCGCCCGGGCGATCTCCACCATCTGCTGCTGGGCCACGCTCAGACGGGCGACCGGGGTGGTCGGCGCAACGTTCAGCTGCAGATAGTCGAGAATGACCTGCGCCTCCTGGTTTACCGCCTTTTCGTCGACGATCAGGTTACGTTTACGCGGCTCGCGCCCGAGAAACATGTTTTCCGCGACGGTCATGTTGGGCAGCAGGTTGAATTCCTGATAGATGGTGATAATGCCCTTGTTCTGGCGCTCCACCGGGGAGTCGTCCACCGGCAGCGTTTCGCCGTTGAACCAGATCTCCCCGCGGGTTTGCGGCTGCGCCCCCGCGAGCGCCTTCAGCAGCGTGGATTTACCCGCCCCGTTTTCCCCCAGCAGGGCGTGGATCTCGCCCGCGCCGACGGTCAGCTGGGCGCTGCTTAACGCCCAGACGCCGGAAAAGCTTTTTGCCAGGTCGGTCACTTTCAGTAAGGGTTGCGACATCGGTCTGCTCCTCCTTTAGAGTGAGCCGCCGCGCCAGCGACGGCTGCGGATAAATCAGTTACCGGCCTCACCGATACGCTCAGCCTGCTGCAGGTTCTCTTTGGTGATCAGCGTCGGCGGGTAGTCGGCCCCGGTGATGGCCTTCTTCTCGCGCACGTTGGCCACCAGCTGGCTCATCGCCGTCTGCACCGCAAAGCCCGGACGCTGGTCCGCCGTTACCGCCAGCCAGCCGTCGCGCACGCGGGCCAGCGCTTCCGGCACCGCGTCAAAGCCGGTGACCAGAATTTCACCCGGCTTCACGCCCTGGCTCTGCAGGGCTTCGATCGCCCCCAGCGCCATGTCGTCGTTGGCGGAGAGGATCACCTGCGGGCGTTTCGGCAGCGAGGGCAGCACGCTTTCCACGATGCGCATCCCTTCAGAACGCATCCAGTTGCCGGTCTGATCGGCGACGATCTTGTACTTATCGCCACCCGCCTTCAGGCTGTCGCGGATCCCTTTAGTGCGTTCGATGTTGGAGGAGGAGCCCGGCTGGCCGGTCAGCAGAATGATCTCCGCCCCGTCGGGGAATTTGGTTTTGACGAAGTCGCCAATCGCCTGGCCGCCTTTGTAGTTGTTGGCGCCAAAGTGCGGCACTTTCTTCTGGCTGTCGACGGAGCGGTCAAGGGTGACCACCGGCAGCTTCGCATCCTGAATTTCATCCACCGCGCTGGAGACCGCGTTCACGTCGTTAGGGGAGACGATAAAGCCCTGCGCCCCGCGGGTGATGGCGTTTTCCAGGTCAGCCACCTGCTTCGGTGAACTGCCCTGCCCGTCCAGCACCTGAAGCTTCACGCCCATCTCTTTTGCGGCTTTTACCGCCGTGCGCTGCATGTGAACTTCAAACGGCATGGCCAGGTTTGGCGTACTGAAAACAATTTGCTCGTTTTCGGCGAGAGCGGCCCCGGACGTCATGGCGATGAGGGCGGCTACGATCAGTTTTTTCATTATTATGTCTCTCTGTGTAGGGTTGTGGTGTTTAGAGGACGATCTCGCGCTGGCTGCGCAGTGACTCCAGCGCTTTATCCGCAAGGTACAGCGCACGTTCACCATCATCGCCGCTGCAGTCAGGCACCGCTTCGCCGCGCAGGACCGCGACAAAGTGTTCCCATTCCGCGGCGTAAGCGGATTTGTAGCGCTGCAGGAAGAAGTGTTCCGGCAGCGCGCTGGTGCAGCCCTGTTTGCCGTAGTGCTGCACCTGGTTTTCCAGAATGTTGCCCGCGCACAGCAGCCCTTCGGAGCCGTGCAGCTCCAGGCGCTGGTCGTAGCCGTAAGATGAACGGCGGCTGTTAACGATGGTCGCCATCGCGCCGGAGGCGTATTTCAGGACGATAAACGCGGTATCGATGTCCCCCGCCTCGCCAATCGCCGGATCCACAAGGTTGCTGCCCTGGGCATACACCGACACCGGCTCTTCGCCCATGATGAAGCGGGCCATGTCAAAGTCGTGAATGGTCATATCGCGGAACATGCCGCCGGAAACGCGCACGTACTCCGCAGGCGGCGGAGACGGGTCGCGGGAGATGATGAGCAACGATTCCAGTTTGCCGATGCACCCGGCCTGCGCGTCGGTTTTCACGCGGCGGAACTGCGGATCAAAGCGGCGGTTAAAGCCGATAAACAGCGGCACGTCATACTCTTTTACCACCTTCAGGCAGTCGCGCACGCGGGCGAGGTCAAGGTGGACCGGCTTTTCGCAGAAGATGGCCTTGCCGTGGCGGGCGGCCATTTCAATCAGGTCCGCGTGGGTATCGGTGGCGGAGGCGATCAGCACGGCGTGAACGTTAGGGTCGGTCATCGCTTCATCCAGGCTCTGCTGGCGGGCCTGATACTGCGTGGCGAGACGGGTGGCAAATTCCTGATTCGGGTCAACCACGGACCAGAGCGTGGTCGCGCCGTGGCTGGCGATGTTAGCTGCATGTACCTGGCCAATTCGGCCAGCGCCCAGTAAAGCAATGTTAAACATAACGGCTCCCGGTGTTGGTGAATGCTGTGAACTAACGACCCTATAAATAAAACATTTATTTCATTTTTATAAATAGTGAAAATTATGTTTTTGAGTGCGGGTTAACACTTTTGAGATGAATGAGATAAATTTTGTTATCAATCTCACAACATCGCGGGAGATGTGCCCCTCACCATAACTCTCTCCCCAAAGGGGAGAGGGGACGGTACGGCGCGGTCTTTTCTCCCTCTCCCCTTTGGGGAGAGGGCTGGGGTGAGGGGAAAATAAAAATGAAATGAAAATTTCGTTACGGCGGAAAAACTCAATACTGACGGGCTTTTTTCACCTGCGACTGCGTTTGCTCCGCGGCTTCACGCACGGCAGACGATTCCGCCACCTGCGCATCACCGGTTCGCCACCAGGAGGCGTAGTCGTGGGTCATGGTCTTCGGCAGCACCTTGATGTCCAGCAGCGTCGGGCCCGGATGGGCGCGTGACGCCTCCAGCGCCGCCAGCAGGCTTTGCTCGTCTTGCACCCGCCACGCGCGGCAGCCGTAGCTCTCCGCGTTTTGCGCAAAATCGACCTTCACCAGCGGACCGTCAAGCCGTCCGGTTTCCGGGTTGCGATGGCGGTTTTCCGTGCCAAAGCTGCCCATACCGTGCCCCATCTGCAGGTTGTTAATGCAGCCGAAGCTGGCATTATCAAACAGCAGAACGGTGACCTTAATGCCCTCCTGCACCGCGGTTTGCAGCTCGGAGTGCAGCATCATGTAGGAGCCATCCCCCACCATGGCGTATACCGGCTGCTCGGGTCGGGCAAGCTTCGCGCCGATGGCTGCCGCAATCTCGTAACCCATGCAGGAGTAACCGTACTCCAGGTGATAGCTGTCCGGCGTTTTGACCTGCCAGAGGCGCTGTAAATCGCCCGGCAGCGAACCGGCCGCGCCCACCACGATGGCGTTATCTTCCACATGCTGGTTGATCAGCCCCAGCACCCGCGTCTGGGTCAGGCGGGTATTGAGCGCCTCGCCGTACTCCGCCAACTGCGCGTCCAGGTGCCCCGCCACTTCGGGCGCGTCGTCAGGACGCCACTGGCGATCCCACAGGCGGCGGCACTCGTCGCGCCAGGCGGATTTCGCCTCAGCGATCGCCTCTCCCCAGCCGCTGCGGTAATCACCGAGCGCGTGGGTCAATGCCTCGAGCCCGGTTTGAGCGTCGGCAATCAGCGCCGTGGCGTCCAGCTTCAGGGCGTCAAACTCGGCCACGTTCAGCAGCAGAAATTCGACGTCCGGATGGGAAAAGAGCGCCTTGGAGCCGGTGGTAAAGTCGGTCAGGCGCGTGCCGATGCCAATCACCAGGTCAGCCTGCGGCGCGAGCTGGTTGGCCGCCATTCCGCCCGTCACCCCTACGCCGCCGAGGTTAAGTGGGTGGTCACTTACCAGCGCCCCCTTTCCGGCCTGAGTTTCGGCAAACGGCAGCTGCAGCGTCTCGACAAATTCGCGAAACGCCTCATGTGCGCCGGAATAGCGCACGCCACCGCCGCACACCACCAGCGGGCGACGCTTGCGGGCGATCAGCGCCCGCGCCTGCGCCAGACGCTGCGGATCGGGCGGGCGACGCTCGATGTGGTGCACGCGACGCGCGAAGAAGCTCAGCGGGTAATCCCACGCTTCCCCCTGCACGTCCTGCGGCAGGCAAATCGTCACCGCACCGGTATCTGCCGGGTCAGTAAGCGTTCGCATCGCGCTAAGCATTGCGCTCATCAACTGCTCGGGGCGGTTAATGCGGTCCCAGTAGCGGGAGACCGGACGGAAGCAGTCGTTGGTGCTGATGCTGAGGTCGTGATACTGCTCGATCTGCTGCAGCACCGGGTCCGGCTGGCGGCTGGCGTAGATATCGCCCGGGAGCAGCAGCAGCGGGATGCGGTTCGCCGTGGCGGTTGCCGCGGCCGTGACCATATTGGCGGCGCCCGGCCCGACGGAGGAGGTGACGGCAAAGATGCGCTGACGACGGTGCTGTTTGGCAAATCCCGTCGCCATATGGGCGATGCCCTGCTCGTTGCAGCCCTGCATCACCTGCAGATGGCCCGGATCCTGCTCCAGCGCCTGGCCGATACCCAGCACGTTGCCGTGCCCAAAGATGGTGGCGACGCCCTCCACGAAGGGCGTTTCGTTGCCGTCCACGCTGACGTACTGTTGATTAAGGAACCGGACCAGCGCCTGGGCCATGGTCATACGTTCGGTTTGCATAACGCCTCCTGTCAGCCCAGCGTCGGCATGGAGAACGCAGCGCCTGTCTCCTGCTGCATTTCCGGCCAGCGCGCGGTGATGGTTTTCATTCGGGTGTAGAAACGCACGCCGTCGCTGCCGTGGACGTTGAGCGCGCCGAAGATGGAGCGCTTCCAGCCGCCGAAGCTGTGGAATGCCATCGGCACCGGGATCGGCACGTTGACCCCCACCATACCCGCCTGCACCTCTTCGCAGAAGCGGCGCGCGCAGCCGCCGTCGCGGGTGAAGATCGCCGAGCCATTACCATATTCATGGCGGTTAATCAGGTCCACCGCGCTGGCGTAATCTGCTACGCGCACCACAGAAAGCACCGGACCAAAAATTTCTTCTTTATAGATGGTCATCTCCGGAGTGACGTTATCGAACAGCGTCGGCCCGACAAAATAGCCCTGCTCGTGGCCCTTCACGTTGAAGCCGCGGCCGTCCACGCGCAGCGTCGCCCCCTGCGCTTCCCCGCTGTCGATGTAGCCCAGCACCTTGCTGCGGTGCGCGGAGGAGATGAGTGGCCCCATTTCGTTTTCCGGCGACTGGTCCAGCCCCGGTCCGACGCGCAGCGCGGCAATCTGTTTTTCCAGCCGGGCGCAGAGGTCATCGGCGGTGTTATCGCCCACCGCCAGCACCACCGAGAGCGCCATGCAGCGCTCGCCCGCCGCGCCGTAGGCCGCGCCCATGATGGCGTTGGTCGCCATCTCCATGTCGGCATCCGGCATTAAAATGCAGTGGTTTTTCGCACCGCCCAGCGCCTGACAGCGCTTACCGTGGGCGGACGCGGTCTGGTAAATGTATTCCGCAATCGGCGTGGAGCCGACAAAGCTCACCGCCTGCACGCGCGGGTCTGTCAGGAGCACGTCAACGGACTCTTTATCGCCCTGCACCACGTTGAAGACGCCGTCCGGCAGGCCGGCCTCTTTCAGCAGCTGCGCCAGCGCGAGCGCCAGAGAAGGGTCTTTTTCCGACGGTTTCAGCACGAAGGTATTCCCGGTTGCCAGCGCAATCGGGAACATCCACATCGGCACCATCGCCGGGAAGTTAAACGGCGTGATCCCGGCGCAGACCCCGAGCGGCTGCATCAGCGAGTGGCTGTCGACGCCGGTCCCGACGTTCGCCGAGTGTTCGCCCTTTTGCAGATGCGGAATACCGCAGGCAAACTCCACCACTTCCAGGCCGCGGGTCAGCTCGCCCACCGCGTCGGAAAAGACCTTGCCGTGCTCTTCGCTGATGAGGCGGGCCAGGCGATCCATGTTCTCTTCCAGCAGCGCCTTGAAGCGGAACATCACGCGCGCGCGCTTAAGCGGAGCATGACGCGCCCACGCAGGAAACGCCTGCTGCGCGGCGGCAATGGCCTGCTCCGTTTCCTGCGCCGTACTCATCACCACCTGGCGGATCTGCTCGCCGGTGGCCGGGTTGAAGATCGCCTGAACGCGCTGGCCTGAACCGGTGACACATTCGCCGTGAATAAAATTCGCTACCGTCTCCATCCTTAACCTCTCGCTGTTGATACGTGACTGTGACCTGAACACTGTGTACTGAACACTATATATGAAACAAATATTCCATTTTAAGTTGAAATAAAATAAATGATGATTATTGTGATCAAGGATGGATTTTTATGTTAACAGCCAGCACCACAGACGCCGCGTGCGCTATTAAGGAATTTCGGGCGAGGAAATGACTGAAGCTTCTGTTTCATTTTTGCTGCCAGATGGATGGCCGACATTTAAAAGACGCGGTTTTGCGTTTAGAATCATATGACTGTATTTGGGGGATAAGATGACGACAGCAACCAGCCTGAACGAACTGCAGCAGCAAATCCGCGATCGCTACGATAGCCTGAGCAAGAGGCTGCAGCAGGTCTCACGCTACGTGCTGGACAACACCAACAGCGTGGCGTTTGATACGGTTGCCGTCATTGCCGAGCGCGCCGACGTGCCGCCCTCGACGCTGATCCGCTTTGCCAACGCCTTTGACTTCACCGGCTTCAACGAAATGAAACAGCTGTTTCGCATGAACCTGGTAGAGGAGACCGCCAGCTACAGCGACCGCGCCCGGCTGTTCCGCGAGATGGAGAGCGAGGCCGTGCCGGAAACGCCGCTCGATATCCTGCAGGAGTTTGCCCGCTCGAACGCGCAGGCGCTGCAGCAGCTGGCCGCCCGCGCCGAGCCGGAGATGCTGGAGCGCGCGGTACAGCTGCTGGCCGACGCCGACACCATCTACATCGCCGGACTGCGCCGCTCCTTTAGCGTCGCCGCGTACCTCACCTATGCCCTGAGCCATCTGGAGTGCCGCCCTATCCTGCTCGACGGCATGGGCGGGATGCTGCGCGAGCAAATCAGCCGCATTAAGGCGCGCGACATTGTGGTGTCGATCAGCTTCTCGCCGTACGCGGAAGAGACGGTGATGGTCAGCGAAACCGCCGCCAGCGTTGGCGCGCGGCAGATTGTGATTACGGACAGCCAGATAAGCCCCCTGGCAACGTTCAGCGATCTCTGCTTTGTGGTGAAAGAGGCGCAGGTGGATGCGTTCCGTTCTCAGTCGGCGACGCTGTGCCTGGTGCAGTCGCTGGTGGTGGCGCTGGCGTATCGGTTGGGTGAAGGGAAATAGGAAAATAAAAAACCCCCTGCACGGGCAGAGGGTTTTGGGTTAACTCAGAGGGAAATCATTCCCACTCAATCGTAGCCGGTGGCTTACCGCTGATGTCATACACCACGCGGGAAATACCGTTCACTTCGTTGATGATGCGGTTAGACACGCGGCCAAGGAAGTCGTACGGCAGGTGCGCCCAGTGCGCTGTCATAAAGTCGATGGTTTCCACCGCACGCAGGGAAACAACCCAGTCGTACTTACGGCCATCGCCCATCACACCGACGGAGCGAACCGGCAGGAACACGGTAAACGCCTGGCTTACCTTGTTGTACAGGTCAGCTTTGTGCAGCTCTTCGATGAAGATCGCGTCCGCACGACGCAGCAGGTCGCAGTACTCTTTCTTCACTTCACCCAGCACGCGCACGCCAAGACCCGGGCCCGGGAACGGGTGACGGTAGAGCATGTCGTACGGCAGACCCAGTTCCAGACCGATCTTACGCACTTCGTCTTTGAACAGCTCGCGCAGCGGTTCAACCAGGCCCATCTTCATCTCTTTCGGCAGGCCGCCCACGTTGTGGTGAGATTTGATGACGTGTGCTTTACCGGTGGCGGAAGCCGCAGACTCGATCACGTCAGGGTAGATGGTACCCTGCGCCAGCCACTTCACGTCGTCCAGCTTCAGCGCTTCTTCGTCGAACACTTCCACGAACACGCGGCCGATGATCTTACGTTTTGCTTCCGGATCGTTCTCGCCTTTCAGCGCGTCCAGGAAGCGCTGCTCGCCTTCCACGTGAACGATGTTCAGACCGAAGTGGTCGCCAAACATGTCCATAACCTGCTGGGCTTCGTTCAGACGCAGCAGACCGTTGTCCACGAAGACGCAGGTCAGGTTTTTGCCGATGGCGCGGTGCAGCAGCATCGCGGTCACGGAGGAGTCTACGCCGCCGGAGAGGCCGAGGATCACTTTGTCATCGCCAACCTGCTGGCGGATACGCTCAACGGCGTCGTCGATAATTTTTGCCGGGGTCCACAGGGCTTCACACTGGCAGATGTCGCGCACGAAGCGCTCCAGCATGCGCATACCCTGACGGGTGTGGGTCACTTCCGGGTGGAACTGCACGCCGTAGAAGCGTTTTTCTTCGTTCGCCATGATGGCAAACGGGCAGCTTTCGGTGCTGGCAACGGTCACGAAGTCAGACGGGATGGCGGTAACTTTGTCGCCGTGGCTCATCCACACGTCCAGCAGCGGTTTGCCGTCTGCGGTCAGGGAGTCTTCGATACCGCGCACCAGCGCGCTGTCGTTAACCACTTCAACCTGCGCATAGCCGAACTCGCGCTCGCTGGAGCCTTCTACGTGGCCGCCCAGCTGCATTGCCATGGTCTGCATACCGTAGCAAACGCCGAATACCGGCACGCCAGCTTCGAATACGTACTGCGGCGCGCGCGGGCTGTTCTCTTCGGTGGTGCTTTCCGGGCCGCCGGACAGGATGATGCCGCTTGGATTGAATTCGCGAATCTGTGCTTCCGTGACATCCCACGCCCACAGTTCACAGTAAACGCCCAGTTCACGCACGCGACGCGCCACCAGCTGAGTGTACTGAGAACCAAAGTCCAGGATGAGAATGCGATGTTTATGAATGTTTTCCGTCATTGACGCTAATTCCGAGGCAAGTGAAACAAAAACAGAGCGCCCGGCAGAAGCCGGGCGCGGAAACTTATCAGGAGCCCAGACGGTAGTTCGGGGACTCTTTGGTGATCGTCACGTCGTGAACGTGGCTCTCCTGGATACCCGCACCGCTGATGCGTACGAATTCCGCTTTAGTACGCAGCAGGTCAATGGTACCACAGCCGGTCAGACCCATACAGGAGCGCAGGCCGCCCATCTGCTGGTGAATAATTTCTTTCAGACGGCCTTTATAGGCAACGCGACCTTCGATACCTTCCGGCACCAGTTTGTCTGCGGCGTTATCGGTCTGGAAGTAACGGTCAGAGGAACCTTTGGACATCGCGCCCAGGGAGCCCATACCGCGGTAAGATTTGTAAGAACGGCCCTGGTAGAGTTCGATTTCACCCGGGGATTCTTCGGTACCGGCCAGCATAGAGCCTACCATCACCGCCGCTGCGCCCGCAGCGATCGCTTTCGCGATGTCGCCAGAGAAGCGGATACCGCCGTCAGCGATAACCGGAATACCGGTCCCTTCCAGCGCTTCAACCGCGTCAGAGACCGCGGTGATCTGCGGAACGCCCACGCCGGTCACGATACGCGTGGTACAGATAGAGCCAGGACCGATACCCACTTTCACCGCGCTGCAGCCGGCGTCAGCCAGCGCGCGAGCGCCTGCGCCAGTAGCTACGTTACCGCCGATGATCTGCAGGTCAGGGTATTTAGCACGGGTGTCACGAATACGCTGCAGAACGCCTTCGGAGTGGCCGTGAGAGGAGTCAATCAGCAGGACGTCAACGCCCGCGGCAACCAGCGCGTCAACGCGCTCTTCGTTACCAGCACCTGCGCCAACCGCAGCGCCGACGCGCAGACGGCCATGCTCGTCTTTACAGGCGTTAGGCTTACGTTCTGCTTTCTGGAAATCTTTAACGGTGATCATGCCGCGCAGGTGGAAGTTGCTGTCAACAACCAGCGCTTTTTCAACGCGTTTTTCGTGCATTTTTGCCAGCACCACGTCGCGGGTTTCACCTTCGCGAACGGTAACCAGACGCTCTTTTGGCGTCATGTACACGCTAACAGGCTGGTTCAGGTCAGTCACGAAACGCACGTCACGACCGGTAATAATACCAACCAGTTCGTTCTCTTCGGTCACAACCGGGTAACCGGCGAAGCCGTTACGCTCGGTCAGGGCTTTCACTTCGTGCAGCGTGGTGGTTGGCAGAACGGTCTGTGGGTCAGACACGATGCCGGATTCATGCTTCTTCACGCGGCGAACTTCTTCTGCCTGACGTTCGATGGACATGTTTTTGTGGATAAAGCCAATGCCGCCTTCCTGTGCCAGGGCAATAGCCAGGCGCGCTTCAGTCACGGTGTCCATTGCCGCAGAGAGCATAGGAATGTTCAGGCGAATGGTTTTCGTCAACTGCGTGCTGAGGTCGGCAGTATTCGGCAGAACGGTGGAGTGAGCGGGAACGAGGAGGACGTCGTCAAACGTCAGTGCTTCTTTAGCGATACGTAGCATGGGCAATATCTCTGACCTGGGTGGTTAAATATTGCCGTGGCATTATACAGAGCGTAACCGATTGCATCTACACTTTTTTATAAAAAAGCTTGCGATTGCCTCTCAGCAGGTTACTATCGACTGAATAACTTGCTGATTTAGAATTTGATCCCGCTCACATGTTATCCTCTCAATCCCCCTCAATTTATACCGTCAGCCGCCTGAATCAGACGGTGCGTTTGCTGCTTGAGCAGGAAATGGGGCAGGTCTGGATCAGCGGTGAGATCTCTAACTTCACGCAGCCGTCCTCCGGTCACTGGTACTTTACCTTAAAAGACGACACCGCCCAGGTGCGCTGCGCGATGTTCCGCAACAGCAACCGCCGTGTGACGTTTCGCCCTCAGCACGGCCAGCAGGTTCTGGTTCGCGCCAATATCACCCTGTATGAGCCGCGCGGCGACTATCAGATTATCGTCGAGAGCATGCAACCCGCGGGCGAAGGCCTGCTGCAGCAGAAGTATGAACAGTTAAAAGCCCGGCTCTCTGCCGAGGGGCTGTTCGACCAGCAGTACAAAAAGACGCTGCCCTCCCCCGCCCACTGCGTTGGGGTCATCACCTCGAAAACCGGTGCGGCACTGCACGATATTTTGCACGTGCTGAAGCGTCGCGACCCTTCCCTGCCCGTCATCATCTACCCGACCGCCGTGCAGGGTGACGATGCGCCGGGCCAGATTGTGCGCGCCATTGAGCTGGCGAACGCCCGTCAGGAGTGCGACGTCCTAATCGTCGGGCGCGGTGGCGGCTCGCTGGAAGACTTGTGGAGCTTTAACGACGAGCGCGTTGCGCGGGCAATCTTTGCAAGTCAGATCCCCGTGGTGAGCGCCGTCGGCCACGAAACGGACGTAACGATCGCCGATTTTGTCGCGGATCTCCGCGCGCCGACGCCGTCCGCGGCGGCGGAAGTGGTCAGCCGCAACCAGCTGGAGCTGCTGCGTCAGATTCAGAACGGCCAGCAGCGTCTTGAGATGGCGATGGACTACTACCTCGCCAACCGGACCCGGCGCTTTACCCAGCTTCACCACCGTCTACAGCAGCAGCACCCGCAGCTGCGTCTGGCGCGTCAGCAGACCGTTCTGGAACGTCTGCGTCAGCGCATGAACGTTGCGGTGGACGCGCAGCTTAAGCGCGCGATATCGCGCCAGCAGCGCGCGACCCAGCGCCTGAACCAGCAGAACCCGCAGCCGAAAATTTATCGCGCGCAAACGCGAATTCAGCAGCTGGAGTATCGTCTGGCGGAAACTATCCGTGCGCGACTGAGCACCACCCGCGAACGCTTTGGCAATGCGGTGACCCACCTTGAAGCGGTTAGCCCCCTCTCCACGCTGGCGCGCGGCTATAGCGTGACGACGGCGACGGACGGCAAAGTGCTGAAGCAAACCAAACAGGTGAGTACAGGCGATGTGCTGACGACGCGCCTGTCAGACGGCTGGGTAGAAAGCGAAGTGAAATCAATTAAACCGGTGAAAAAAACGCGTCAGCGTAAAACCGGATAATTCTTCGCCGGTTACTTACTATACTGCTGCTATTCCCTTTTTTTTAATAAGGAGAGCAGCATGACCCATCTTAATAGCGTTATTCCGCCGTATATTCTTCGTCGTATTATCGAAAGCGGTTCCGAACCGCAGCAGCGCTGTGCCCGCCAGACCTTAACCCATGTCCAGACGCTGATGGCCCATATGCCGGGCAAACCCGCCGCGCCGCACGTGAATAAAGCCGGGCAGCTTGAGCGTGATATTTACGACGCAAAGCAGACTCAGGAACTACCAGGTACGCAGGTGCGTTACGAAGGCCAGCCGTCGAACGGCGATATAGCGGTGGATGAGGCCTACGAGTATTTAGGTATAACCCATGATTTCTTCTGGAAAGAATATCAGCGCGATTCGCTCGATAATAAAGGGCTTATTTTAACCGGTACCGTTCACTATGGCCGGGAATATCAGAACGCCTTCTGGAACGGACAGCAGATGGTATTCGGCGACGGTGACGGGGAAATATTTAACCGCTTTACCATCGCCATAGACGTCGTGGCGCACGAGCTGAGCCACGGCGTGACCGAGACCGAAGCCGGGCTTATCTACTTTGAGCAGTCCGGCGCGCTGAACGAGTCGCTGTCGGACGTGTTTGGATCACTGGTGAAGCAGTACCATCTGAAGCAAACCGCCGATAAAGCGGACTGGCTGATTGGTGAGGGATTACTGGCAAAAGGCATCAACGGCAAAGGGCTGCGCTCGATGTCTGAACCGGGCACCGCCTACAACGATCCGCTGCTCGGCAAAGACCCGCAGCCTGCACACATGAAAGATTTCATCAAAACGCGTGAGGATAACGGCGGCGTGCACTTGAACTCCGGCATCCCCAACCGGGCATTTTATCTGGCGGCAACGGCGCTCGGCGGCTACGCCTGGAAAAAAGCGGGTTATGCCTGGTACGACACGGTTTGCGATCGCAATCTGGCGCAGGATGCGGATTTTGAGGCCTTCGCAAAACTGACGATCGCGCACGGAGAGAAACGTTCCGGCGGCGACGTGGGGGCGGCCATTAAACAAGCCTGGGAACAGGTGGGAGTGTTGTAAATGCAGGTTCCGGAACTGACGGATGACGCCGTTGTTGAGCTGGCCCGGGAAGGCGGCGTCGCTTTTATTCCCAAGCTGAGCGGACAGCGCACCATCGCGCTCTCCTCGCTCAATGAGGCCCAGCGCCAGCGCCTGGTAAGTATCCTGGAGCAGGCCTTTCCGCGCGGTCAGCCGCCGGGACAGGCCTCGTCACCCGGCAGCGGCGACCAGCGCTATTTCCGCATCCAGATTATCTGGACCGGGCAAAATCAGGCGCACTACGCCGATATCATCGTGCTGGTACCGGAGCAGGAAGCGCCCGAGTCGCTGGTCGAGCTGTGGAAGAAAGGCGAAGGCTGCGTGTGCGATTAACCTTCGGCCCGAACGAACTCCACGCGTTTTTTGGAGATAAGACCGTGGCCGTTCTGGCAGAAATAATCCACCGCCCCACAGGCTTTTAAGACCTGGAGTGGCTGATGGCACTCCGGGCAGCGGGCTTCAAGCGCAATATCCTTATTACAGCTCTCGCAGTGTGCCACCCCGTTCAGGGGCTCAAGCGGTGCCCGGCAATCCGGGCAGGTAATCGTCATATTCTCTCCTGTTGGGTTTTATCGGGGCAAGATAACTGCCCCGCCAGGGTGAATTTTATCAGGCTTCAGCCGCCGGTTTAGTCTGCGCATTTTCCAGCATGCGGCGTACCGGAACAATGAGGACGATCAGTACCGCTGCACAAATCAGCAGCGCGATGGAGCAACGCGCAAAGAGATCCGGCAGCATATCAAGCTGGTCGGCCTTCACGTGGCCGCCAATCAGACCCGCCGCCAGGTTACCCAGCGCGCTCGCACAGAACCACAGCCCCATCATCTGGCCACGCATTCTTTCGGGCGCAAGCAGCGACATGGTCGCCAGGCCAATCGGGCTGAGACACAGTTCGCCGAGCGTCAGCATCAGGATGCTGCCCACCAGCCAGAACGGCGATACGCCCGCCCCACCGCTGCTCAGCACGTTCTGTGCCGCCAGCATCATCAGGCCAAAGCCCGCTGCGGCACACAGGATACCGATAACAAACTTGGTGATACTGCTCGGACGAATGTTCATGCTCGCCAGCTTTGGCCACGCCCAGCTGAACACCGGTGCCAGCAGGATGATGAACAGGGCGTTGATTGACTGGAACCACACCGCCGGAATTTCGAAATCGCCGATCATGCGGTTAGTGTAGTCGTTGGCAAACAGGTTGAACGAGGTTGGCTTCTGTTCAAACGCGGACCAGAAGAACGCCGCGGAGATCAGCAGAATAAAGCAGACCAGCAGCCTGGCGCGCTCTTTACGGTTCAGGCCTGCAAAAACAAACAGATAAATAAAGTAGAGGGCAACGGATGCAGCAATCACGTAGACCAGCACGCTGGCTACCGCGACCGGGTTAATCACAATCACGCCCTGCGCAATCAGCGTCACGAGCGTTGCCACGCCTGCCGCCAGCGCCAGCAGCCAAACGCCCACGCCGTTACGCTTCACCACCGGGCTGTTCCAGGTGGAGTCGAGGCCAACTTCGCCGTCATAGCGTTTCATGGCCGGAACGGCAAACACGCGGAAGATAATCAGCGCTACCAGCATCCCGATACCGCCAATGCCAAAGCCCCAGTGCCAGCCGTGGGTTTTAATCAGCCAGCCGGAAATCAGCGGCGCGATGAACGAGCCCATGTTGATGCCCATGTAGAACAGCGAGAAACCGCCGTCACGACGCGCGTCGCCTTTTTTATACAGGGTACCGACCATTACCGAGATACAGGTCTTAAACAGCCCGGAGCCGAGCACGATGAACATCAGGCCGATAAAGAACAGGTTGTTCCCCATCACCGCCGAGAGCGCAATCGACAGGTGACCGAGCGCAATCAGAATCGAACCGTACCAGACGGCTCTCTGCTGGCCGAGCCAGTTATCCGCCAGCCAGCCGCCCGGCAGCGCGGCCAGGTACATGGTACCGGCAAAGATACCGACAATCGCCGAGGCGTTTTCACGCGCCAGGCCCATCCCGCCGTCATAGACGGTGGCGGCCATAAACAGGATCAGTAACGGACGAATGCCGTAAAACGAGAAACGCTCCCACATCTCGGTGAAGAACAGCGAACCGAGCGGATACGGGTGGCCGAAGAACGTTCGGCTCTCTTTTTGATTAACAGTGGATTGCATAATTCTCCCGAAAGGTATGTCGTCGTGCTTGTAAACACCAGCAGGTACGCCGGCCAGTTACGTATCTGGCCGATTTTTTACATGCGGCGAAAAGTTAGTTAACCATTTGATAACCAGGCGCTAGTTTTGTCTAGTACCGGCCCCTGGACTTTAAGATGAAAATTCGACGATTGTCTACTTTCTTAGATTTAAACATGGTTAAAAGTGAATAGTGATTGACTTCACACAGAGAAAACCGGCGGTATGATTAGACAAAAAAAGCCCGCGATAGTCGCGGGCTTTTGTGTGTTCAGCAAAGCTTATTTGCTTTTCTTAATGTGCTTAATCAGACGCTTACGCTTGCGCATCTGGTTTGGCGTCAGGGTGTTGCGCTTGTTGGCGAACGGGTTTTCCCCTTCCTTAAACTGGATACGGATAGGCGTGCCCATCACGTCCAGCGATTTACGGAAGTAGTTCATCAGGTAACGCTTGTAGGAGTCCGGCAGGTCTTTCACCTGGTTGCCGTGGATCACCACGATTGGCGGGTTATAACCACCGGCGTGGGCGTATTTCAGCTTCACGCGGCGACCGCGCACCAGCGGCGGCTGATGGTCTTCCGCAGCCATGTTCATGATACGGGTCAGCATGGCGGTGCTCTGACGACGGGTGGAGCTGTCGTAAGCTTCACGCACGGATTCGAACAGGTTACCCACACCGCTGCCGTGCAGCGCAGAGATAAAGTGCACGCGTGCAAAGTCGATAAAGCCCAGACGGAAGTCGAGGGTCTCTTTCACCTGCTCACGCACTTCGTTGCTCAGGCCATCCCACTTGTTGACCACGATAACCAGTGAGCGCCCACTATTGAGGATAAAGCCGAGCAGAGAGAGGTCCTGATCGGAGATACCCTCGCGTGCGTCGATGACGAGCAGCACTACGTTAGCATCTTCGATCGCCTGCAGGGTTTTGATAACGGAGAATTTCTCCACCACATCGGTGATTTTCCCGCGCTTACGCACCCCGGCGGTGTCGATGAGGACATATTCACGCTCATCGCGCTGCATAGGAATGTAGATACTGTCACGGGTGGTGCCCGGCATATCGTAAACGACCACGCGTTCTTCACCCAGAATACGGTTAGTAAGCGTAGACTTACCTACGTTTGGACGACCCACGATGGCCAGCTTGATCGGCAGGTCCTGCGGGTTGAAGTCGTCTTCAGGCTCTTCTTCTTCGCCCTCTTCTGCGTCTTCAAACTGCGCCCAGTATTCAGCGTCTTCGTCCACTTCTTCCGGCGGGTTCACTTCGTCAACCCACGGCAGCAGAACGGTTTCCAGCAGGCTGGTAACGCCACGGCCATGCGATGCCGCGATAGGATAGATTTCACCCAGGCCCAGAGACCAGAAATCCGCGATGGCCTGATCGGCATCGATGCCGTCGGTTTTGTTCGCCACCAGGAATGTTGGTTTTTCGCGTGAACGCAGGTGTTTAGCGATAGCGGAGTCCGCCGGCATCAGGCCAGCGCGTGCATCCACCATGAACAGCACCACGTCCGCTTCTTCAATCGCCAGCAGCGACTGTTCCGCCATGCGGGTTTCCACGCCGTCTTCCGTGCCGTCAATACCGCCGGTATCAATACAGATGAACTCGCGTCCTTCCACCTCTGCACGACCGTACTTACGGTCACGCGTCAGCCCCGGGAAATCCGCAACCAGCGCATCACGGGTGCGTGTTAAACGGTTAAAAAGAGTGGATTTTCCAACGTTAGGGCGCCCGACAAGCGCGACCACAGGTACCATGTTTGAAGCCTCATAAAATTCAAAATAACGTCGCTTTCGCGGCGTTTTTAAAAATGTCAAAACGGCTCCTGAGTGAACAGGAGCCGTTTAGTATACTACAACCGCCGGGTAATTAACGCGTGATCGCGTACAGCGTGCCGTCTTTTGCCTGAATCAGCAGTTTGCCGTCGGCCACAATCGGGTCGGTCAGGAAACCAGAGCTGTCGACTTTTTGCTGCGCAACAAAGCGGCCGTTATCCGGATCGATCCAGTGCATATACCCTTCGCTGTCGCCGACAACCAGGCTACCGTTGTACAGCGCCGGTGCGGTCAGCAGACGGTGCAGCAGGTCGCTTTGCGTCCACAGCGTTACGCCGCCTTCGGTGCTCAGGGCCAGCAGACGGTCGTTCTGGTCTACCATATAGATACGGTTACCCTCAACGATGAAATCGTTCACCGAGCCCAGCTCACGTTTCCACATGATCTGGCCGCTGCGCAGATCCAGCGCGGTCAGGTTGCCGTTATAGGCCAGCGCGTAAACCACACCGTTAACGATAACAGGCGTTGTATCCACGTCGCTCAGACGGTCAATTTCCGTTGAGCCAGTGGCCTGAGAGATACGCTGCTGCCAGATCATCTGGCCCTGCTGCATCAGCACTGCGCTCACGCGACCGTTATCACCGCCCACAATGGCAGCACCAAATGCGGTAGCCGGGGCAGATTCGCCGCGCAGAGAGAGCGCAGGCATATCCAGGTTAACGGTCCATTTCACCAGACCGTCCGCTTCGTTCAGCGCCTGCAGCTGGCCGTTGCTGGTATGAATCAGCACCAGGCCGTCGCTCACCACCGGACGAGACAGGGATTCACCCGCCACGGTTGTTTGCCAGGCAATGGAGCCGTCGCTGCTGTTCAGCGCATACACCTGCGCCTTTTCGCTGCCCACGTAGACGTGGCCACCAGCAACGGTCAGACCGCCAGAGAGCAGTGCAGGTTTACGGGAGAACCAGCCGTCTTTTTCCGCCAGGTTAACGGACCATACTTCCTTCCCGTCATCGGCGTTCACCGCTTTCACGGTACCTTTGCGGTCAGCGGCATAGACAACGCTGTCTGCATACGCAGGATGAAGGTTGGAATAGAAATCACCAATCCCATTGCCCACGGAGACATCCCACGCGGTGGATGGGGTAAACTGGTTTTCAACCGTCGGCAGTGGGGACATTTTCACAACGTCTTCTTCGCCACTGAACAGTGAACAACCACTCAATAACGTAACAGAAAGCAGTCCTGGCAGAAGTAATTTACGCAATTGCATCGGGTCCCTCTCAGACGGACAAATTATTTATTTTCATCTGCATCATTTCGCTCAGCGCAGGTGAAGCATTGCTCTCTACGCCAGCTTGCCACGCTTTACGCGCGCCCGCTTTGTCACCTTTGCTCAGCAGTGCTTCACCGCGCAGATCGGCAACGATGGCAGCAAAGCCTTCGCCTTTGATGGTATCGAGCGTTTTCAGCGCATCGTCAGCTTTCTTCTGCTGAACCTGAATACGTGCCAGGCGCAGATTGATCACCGCTTTCAGGTTTTCATCACTGGCGGCAGCAAGGCCCTGAGACAGCTGTGCAGCGGCTTTATCCAGTTCGTTCTTATCAACGTACTGCTGAGCCACTTCCAGCGCAGCCAGTGCACCGTAGGTGTTTTTGTTGTCAGCCGCAAACTTTTCTGCCGCCGTCAGCGTTTGAGGCTGATCGGCACGAATTGCGCTCACGGTATTTTCATAGGACAGAGACGCGCCGCGCGCGGAATCTGCCTGATGATTGTTCCAGTAACGCCAGCCCACCAGCGCACCGATACCTAAAACAACCCCAACAACCAGCGCTTTGCCGTTTTCAACAAAGAAGCGCTTAATCGCGTCGACCTGATCGTGTTCGTTCTCGTAAATTTCCACGCAGTCCTTCTCCTTAGCCCAATAGAGTGCGCAAGTGCGCCGCAACGCCGTCCTGCGTTACCGTTGTCTGCTCACCAGAGCGCAGGTCCTTCACCACCACTTCGCCGTTAGCCACTTCGGACTCACCCAGCACCAGTGCAATACTTGCGCCCCACTTATCGGCACGAGCAAACTGTTTTTTAAAGTTGCCGCCGCCATGGTTGGTCATCAGCTTAACGCCCGGCAGCGCATCGCGCACGCGTTCGGCAAGCTGCATCGCCGCAGACTGCGTTTCCGCGCCTGAGGCCACCAGGTATATATCGACAACGGAATCTGCTTTAAATTCCGGATTAACTGCCTGAACCAGCAAAACAAGTCGCTCAAGACCCATCGCGAAGCCAACAGCAGGTGCTGCGCGACCGCCAAGTTGCTCTACCAGACCGTCATAACGACCGCCCGCGCACACGGTGCCCTGAGAGCCGAGGCTCGTGGTCACCCACTCAAACACGGTACGGTTGTAGTAGTCCAGACCGCGTACCAAACGCTGGTTTACGGTGTAGGCGATGCCAGCCGCTTCAAGGAGCTTGCACAGGCCCGCGAAGTGTTCGCGAGATTCTTCATCCAGGTAGTCACCCAGCGCAGGCGCATCGTTCAGCAGTGCCTGAACATCCGCGTTTTTGGAATCCAGAACGCGCAGCGGGTTGCTGTACATGCGACGTTTGCAGTCTTCGTCCAGCTTCTCTTTATGCTGTTCCAGGAACGCCACCAGCGCATCGCGGTAGTTAGCGCGGGCTTCCAGAGAACCGATAGAGTTCAGCTCAAGGGAAACGTGATCGGCGATACCGAGGGCGCGCCACCAGCGGGCGGTCAGCATAATCAGTTCGGCGTCGATGTCCGGGCCCTGCAGACCAAAGACTTCCACACCCAGCTGATTGAACTGGCGATAACGACCTTTCTGAGGACGTTCGTGGCGGAACATCGGGCCGATATACCACAGGCGCTGCTCCTGATTGTACAGAAGACCATGTTCGATGCCGGCGCGTACGCAGCCCGCCGTACCTTCCGGACGCAGGGTCAGGCTGTCGCCGTTGCGGTCCTCAAAGGTGTACATCTCTTTTTCAACCACGTCGGTGACTTCACCGATCGCGCGTTTGAATAACGGGGTCTGCTCTACAATCGGCAAACGGATTTCGCTGTAACCGTAGCTGCCGAGCACCTGCTTCAGCGTGCCTTCAATGCGCTGCCAGATGGCGGTTTCGCCAGGCAGATAATCGTTCATGCCGCGGATGGCTTGAATGTTTTTTGCCACGTTTATTCTCTTTCTATATACAAAAAAAACCCAAAGAATGGGTTCAATCATACATGGGAAGCGGCTCGCTTCCCATCACGTTATTTTTCAACCTGCTGGATGCTGATACGCTGTGTCTCGTCCATCATGGCGGCTTTGGCGCGGATGCGGGCTTCAAGCTGGTCGATCATGTCGCTATTATCCAGACGATCTTTACGAACGCCATCTTCATAGAGACCACTTTTCTTGTTACCGCCGGTCACGCCCAGGGTTGACACCAGCGCTTCACCCGGACCGTTTACCACACAGCCGATGATGGAGACGTCCATCGGGGTGATAATGTCTTCCAGACGTTGCTCCAGGGCATTCACCGTCCCGATCACATCAAACTCCTGACGTGAGCAGGTTGGGCAGGCAATGAAGTTGATCCCACGCGCGCGAATACGCAGCGACTTCAGGATATCGAAACCGACCTTGATCTCTTCGACCGGATCGGCCGCCAGCGAGACGCGCAGGGTGTCACCAATCCCTTCTGAGAGCAGTAGCCCAAGACCGATCGCGGATTTTACCGAGCCGCTGCGCAGGCCGCCCGCTTCGGTGATCCCGAGATGCAGAGGCTGGTCGATCTGCTTTGCCAGCAGGCGATAAGACTCTACCGCCAGGAACACGTCGGACGCTTTTACGCTGACTTTGAACCGATCGAAGTTAAGACGATCGAGATGATCGACGTGACGCATAGCGGATTCGAGCAGCGCCTGTGGCGTAGGCTCGCCGTATTTTTCCTGCAGGTCTTTTTCCAGGGAACCGGCGTTAACGCCAATACGGATAGGGATATTTTTATCGCGGGCGCAGTCCACGACCATGCGGATACGCTCTTCGTTACCGATGTTGCCCGGGTTAATACGCAGGCAATCGACGCCGTATTCGGCCACTTTCAGTGCGATGCGGTAGTCGAAGTGGATATCAGCCACCAGCGGAACGCTGACCTGCTGTTTGATCAGTTTGAACGCCTCTGCGGCATCCATGGTCGGGACGGAGACGCGAACAATGTCCGCACCTACACGCTCTAATGCTTTGATTTGGTTGACCGTCGCTTCCACATCGGTGGTGCGCGTGTTGGTCATCGACTGAACGGCGATAGGTGCCCCATCGCCGATTGGCACATTCCCAACGTAAATCCGTTTCGATTTTCTACGTTGAATCGGAGCCTGGTTATGCATGAAAAATCTCCCGCGTTGCCCGTCTGTTACTGTGCTGCTGATTGTTCGGCATTAACGGTAAGACGTGCAACCTGGTTAGTTCTGATAAAGCGGCTCAGGTCGACAGGTTTTCCTTGATACTGGATCTGTACCGCTGCCGGAGCGCCGATTTTAAGTTTATAAGGAGCCTGGCCGATTAGATTTAACGTGCCATCTTTACGCTGCAGGCCGCTGAACAGTTTTTTACCAGTCGCGTCAGTAACTTCCAGCCAGCAATCGGCGCTGAAGTTCATCACCAGTGCGTTAGGATCGGCTGCTGTCGCCGTACCCGCCGGGCTGGTTGGCAGAGACGCTGCGGTATTGTCTGCAGGCTGAGTAGCCGCAGGCGCGTTCGCCGCCGTATCAACATTTGCCTGAGAAGGGGCAACAACCGCATTTTGATCCTGAGCCTGCGGCGCATTGGTGTCAGCCGTTGCTGCAGGAGCCTGTGCCGCACCGGTTGCAGACGCGTCAGGCGCTGCGGTCTGTGGTTCGCTGGAGGACGCAGCACCGTCGGTATTCAGCGGCACGCTCTGGCCGTTATCCGTTCCGGCCTGGTTGAGTTCAGCAGACGATTGATCGGCCATGGTGGTGATCTCTTCCTGCTGCGCCTTGTGGTTTTGCCACCACCATGCACCGGTCAGACCGATCACCACAAACAGCACAAGCCAGGTAAAGCTCATCAGCCAGCCGTCACGTTTTTTACGACGTTTCCCCAGAGAGAAGGTCTGCATCGGCGCAACTTTTGCTGCACGGACCGGCGCCTGCTTCTCCATCATTGGCAGTAATTCGTTTTCGGGGATATGCACCAGTTTTGCGTAAGAGCGGATATAACCGCGCAAGAACGTTGAAGCCAGATCGGCAGGCGCCTTATCTTCTTCAATATCGCGAACCGTGGAAACCTTCAGGCACAAGCGTTCCGCAACGGCTTGCTGGCTGAGTCCGAGTTGTTCACGGGCGTTGCGAAGACGAACGCCAGTGGAGAGTGCTTCATGTTGGTCGTGAGTGGCTTCAGTATTCATTCGCTACAACTACTGGTACGTGAAAAATAAGGGTTCAGGCGCCGGTGAGTCACAATGCCACCCGCACCGCGAAACTTCTGGTCAGTTAACCTTGAACAGAGAGTATAAGACTGTCAGCCCGGAGATGACAGTACAGCCCTGCCCGTACGGCTAAACTGTTGTTACGTCGTTACATACTGCCCGAAAGTCGGATGAAACGCACCGTAATTATTAATCAGTCATCACGAATCTGACTGATTATTCATAAGACTATGCCTCACGGCGCAGATAATGCGCCGTGAGTGCATAATAATCAAACAGCTTTAACCGCGATCGTCTCGCCCTGCATGCGTTTACGCAGGGTACGTTTGGTACGGTCAATAACATCACCCGCCAGCTGTCCGCATGCGGCATCAATGTCATCACCACGGGTTTTACGCACGATGGTGGTGAAACCATACTCCATCAGCACCTTGGAGAAACGGTCGATACGGCTGTTCGAGCTACGGCCATACGGCGCGCCCGGGAACGGGTTCCATGGGATCAGGTTGATTTTGCATGGCGTATCTTTCAGCAATTCAGCCAGCTGATGCGCATGTTCAGTACCGTCGTTGACGTGGTCAAGCATCACGTACTCGATAGTGACGCGGCCCTGGTTGGCGTTGGATTTCTCCAGGTAGCGACGCACCGCAGCGAGGAAGGTTTCGATATTGTACTTTTTGTTGATCGGCACAATTTCGTCACGAATTTCATCGTTTGGCGCGTGCAGGGAGATCGCCAGCGCGACGTCAATCATGTCGCCGAGCTTGTCCAGCGCAGGCACAACGCCAGAAGTAGACAGCGTGACGCGACGCTTGGACAGACCAAAACCGAAGTCATCCAGCATGATTTCCATCGCCGGAACGACGTTGGTCAGGTTCAGCAGCGGCTCACCCATCCCCATCATCACCACGTTGGTGATAGGACGCGTACCGGTTACTTTTGCCGCGCCCACGATTTTCGCGGCACGCCAGACCTGGCCAATAATTTCTGAAACGCGCAGGTTACGGTTAAAGCCTTGCTGCGCGGTTGAGCAGAATTTGCACTCCAGCGCGCAGCCAACCTGGGAGGAGACGCACAGCGTAGCGCGGTCTTCTTCCGGGATGTAGACGGTTTCAACGCGCTGATCGCCAACCGCAATCGCCCATTTGATGGTGCCATCCGCGGAGCGCTGCTCTTCCACCACTTCCGGCGCGCGGATTTCAGCCACTTCTTTGAGCTTGTTGCGCAGGACCTTGTTGATGTCAGTCATGTCATCAAAATTGTCGCTGCAGTAATGGTACATCCACTTCATGACCTGATCGGCACGAAACGGCTTTTCGCCCATCTCTTTAAAGAACTCGCGCATCTGCTGACGGTTCAGATCCAGCAGGTTGATTTTTCCATTTTTATTGGGAACCGCAGGAATGGCGACTTCGGAGGTATTCACTAATTCAGACATAATATTTACCGGCCTCGTTGTTACACGTTATGGCCCATGGAGGGTTGAATAGAAACGCCCCGGAAAGCGGTCTGCTCGTCCGGGGCGTTGCATTGTACAAAGTCTGGCGCAGGGATGCCACGTCTGGACGCGGCATTTACGAAAATAATGTGTAAACGAAACCGTTAAATTAACGGGTACGTGGACACACTTCGCCTTCAGCGAAGAAGAAAGCGATTTCGCGTGCAGCAGATTCAACAGAGTCAGAACCGTGGGTACCGTTCTCGGTGAAGCTATCTGCATAATCAGCGCGCAGAGTACCAGCCAGCGCGTTGTCCGGGTTGGTTGCGCCCAGCAGATCACGGTGACGCTGCACTGCGTTTTCGCCTTCCAGCACGGAGACCACGATTGGACCGGAGGTCATGAACTCAACCAGGCCGTCAAAGAATGGGCGACCTTCGTGCTCAGCGTAGAAGCCGCGAGCCTGCTCAACGGTCAGGTGCAGCATTTTGGTGCCAACAATTTTGAACCCTGCAGATTCAAAGCGAGCGAAGATACTGCCAATAACGTTTTTTGCCACCGCGTTTGGTTTGATGATGGAAAAAGTACGTTCAATAGCCATGATAACCTCTGTCAATGTTCTGTTGTTTTGCATACCTGAGTATGGTGTGGCGCGGATTATAATGAGCAATGGCGCCATTGCCTATGGATTCAGGTAACATTTTTTTAAAATAAGACGAGTTTTAGCAACAGCTCACATCAGAAAGCTTTTTTCAGGTCACTGCAGCGTAAAATTCACCGTCGCGACCTGCCCGGTCTCATCCATAACGAGTAACTGATAATCGCCCGGTTTATCAAGCTGTAATGTGTAAACTCTTCCCTTCACATTCAGCGGTTCACCGTTCAAAAACCACCAGCGCTCACCGCTATTGCCGGTCGCCTGAAGCGGCAGCGAAACGCGGGGTTCCCCCGGCAGACGTTTGATGACGGCCCCTTCGCGCACGCCTGTCAGAATGAGTGGCGCAGGTGCGTCCTGCGACAGCGGAGGACAGGTTGTTGATGAAGGAGGGACCCGTACCGCACGACGCTCGGTTGCGGGTAGCCACGGCTCCAGCGGCAGTGGCCAGACATCCAGGACTTTCTCTGTAGCATCCGGGCAATCTGCCGCCACGCGTTTACCTGATTTATCCAGCCAGACCGGGAAACGGATCCCGCGTATGCCTTCCTGTTCGGGCAAGAGCAGCGTGGGCGGTTCACTCCCATCCAGCAGCCAGGTCGACAGGCGACGTCGACAGTTTTCACTGCCTTCCGGCAGCGACTGGCCGCCCGGCCAGCAGATTACGCCCCTCCCGACGCTCTCCGGACGCGGATCGCGCGGCAGGCGGGCTTCGTCTACCGTTGAGCGCGACTGAAGCAGGTTATTGACCTGGTTTAATAGCGGCACCGCGCTGGCAAACCCAAACTGTCCCGCCACGGGCGTACCGTCCGGTCGCCCGGTCCAGATGCCTATCACGTAACGGGCATTCAGACCGATGGCCCAGGCATCACGGTAGCCGTAGCTGGTGCCGGTTTTCCACGCCAGCGGCGCAACCTGCGGTAGCGCATTATCCGGCAGTGGCTGCGCTTCATTGGCAAGAATCCGGCGAATAATCCACGCCGAGCCCGGTGATAACAGCGGACGTTCAGTCAGCGGATCGCCCGGCTGCAGGCGCAGCCTTCCCGCCCTACCGTGTCGGGCAAAGGCGCTGTAGGCAGCGGTGATATCTGCCAGCCGCGCGCCTGCCCCGCCGAGGATCAGAGACAGATTTGGCTGCGCCCCCGCTGGCAGGATCAGCGGCAAGCCTGCATTGCTCAGCATCCCGGCAAACCGTTTTGGTCCGTAGGCTTCCAGCACCTGTACGGCCGGCAGGTTGAGAGAGCGCACCAGCGCTTCACTCATGCTGACCGGTCCGTGGAAACCGCTGTCAAAATTTCCCGGGCGATAATCACCGGTTTTTCTTGGAACGTCCTGAAGCAGCGAGGCGGGATGGATCAGTCCTTCATCCAGCGCCATGCCGTAGATAAAGGGCTTTAACACCGATCCCGGCGATCGGATCGCATTGACCATATCCACGTGGCTGAAACGCGTGTCATCGTTGATATCCACCGACCCCACCCAGCCGCGCACTTTCATATCGGTATGATCGACCACGATCATCGCCAGCGAGCTGCGTGCCGGCAGGCGGGATTTCCAGTTCATTGCCAGCTCTTCCAGCTGCCGCTGCAGTCCGGCATCCAGCGTGGTGACAATTTTCGTGTCGCGACTTTTGCCGAGCATCATCCGTGCAAAGAGCGGCGCCAGCTGCGGCATCTGCCGGGGCGCCAGCCATACTGATTCTTCACGGGATTCTTTGACCTGCTTTGCGGACCAGACGCCCTGCGTCGCCATGCGGTCGAGCACTTTGTTGCGCGCCGCTTCGGCCCGTTCAGGCCAGCGGTCCGGGCGTAAACGACTCGGTGCCTGCGGCAGCACCGCCAGCAGCGCCGCGTCGGAATAGCTGAGCTGCGACGGCGGCTTGCCCAGATACGTCCAGCTTGCAGCCCCCACGCCCTGCAGCGTACCGCCAAACGGGGCGCGGTTGAGATAGAGCGTGAGGATCTCACGCTTGGAAAGATGCCACTCCAGCTGCATGGCACGCCAGAGCTGGCGAATTTTGCCGCCAACGGTGCGCGGATGCGGGTCCAGCAGTCGCGCGACCTGCATGGTGAGCGTGCTGCCGCCAGAAACCACTCTTCCGGAAGTGAGATCCTGCCAGGCAGCGCGCAGAACAGAAAGCGGGTTTACGCCGGGGTGATCCCAGAACCAGCGATCTTCATATTGGATCAGCGCCTCAAGATAACGGGGAGATACCTCTTCGATCGTCACCGGATAGCGCCAGATCCCATCGCTATCGGCAAAACGCCAGAGCGGCGTGCCCTTCTCATCCACCACCACCCGGGCAGGGTTAACCTCTTTCAGAGGCAACGGCCACAGGCGGTCGGCGGCGACAATTAGCCCCCATAAAACGAGAAGCGCTCCCGCCAGCCAGAGCCAGCGGGAGCGTGTCAAACGTGCCATTCGCATATTACGGAACAACAATCAGCGGGCCACTGGCCGCCCCCGTTGCCCGCCACTGCGGCACATACATGGACTCGACCATCGGAACCGGCACCTGGTAGGTTCCCGGCGTCACGGCGCGCGCCAGATAGACCAGCGTGACCGGCTGACCTTCATTTACCGGCACGGCGGCCACAAAGCGGTCGTCGCGGAATTCCATATGCTGAATGTCCGCCTGCTGCATCTGGCTGAGCAGGTTCTGTACTTCACTACCGCTGTCCTGCAGGCTGGCGCTGCTGCTCGCCAGGTTCTGGTTTTCCAGCTCCAGACCCGCAGGGAGGAGATCCACCACCAGCGCATCCGGCACGTTCTGGCTGGCTTTAACTTCCAGCCACACCAGCACCAGCTCACCGCTCTTCAGGGAAGAGAGTGATTTAGTGCTGCCGTCGGTTGCCAGGATATGACGTTCAACCTGCAGCACGTTCGCGCTCGGCTGAGGGGTGTATTCCGGATATCCGGTGCTGTCCAGACGCACCCACAGCGGAGTCGTGCCGGTATTGGTCACCTGCAGCGCGCCAAGCTGGTCGCCGCTCACGTTTTGTACCAGTGACTTATCGCCGCCTGATGCGGTCTCAGGCAGAGAGGTTTTCGCCTGCCATGTACCGGACAAGGTTTGCAGCGAACGTCCGGCCAGGAACAGCGCGTTGCTCTCCTGCGTTGACAGCCAGCGTTGGCTGAAGGCCTGTTCAGACAGAGCATTCAGCAGCGTATTCTGCGCATCCGGCAGCAGCTTGTACTCCTCCAGCAGGGAGAGCATCAGCGCGTTATCGCGAAGCTGGCTGCCGTAATCGGCCATCCAGGTTTTGCTGTCGTTACGCGGTGTTTTGAGAGCCAGATCCAGCGCCTGCTGGCTGCGCGGCGCATCGCCCATCAGCTTGAGCGCCATGCCCAGCTGCATGAGCGGTAGCCCGGACGCCGCCTGAGCGTGACGTTCCCAGATTTCACGCAGCGCGCCCAGCGGTGCTTTTTGCTGACGTGCCAGCACCAGAGCGGCATAGGCCTGCACGGCAAATTTACTGGCCTGAGTATCGTCGCTGTAGCGAATGGACATCATGCCCGGATCCTGCAGGTAGCGCAGCAGGCGGCTATTGGCGTTATTCACCGCATCGGCAGGTACGCTGTAACCCTGCTCGCCCGCGCGCACCAGGAAGTCGGTCACGTAGGCCGTCAGCCAGTACTCTTCCGGACCGTTTTTATCCCACAGCGCGAACCCGCCGTCTTCACGCTGCATCTGCAGCAGACGGGAAATACCGATATCAATGGCGGCACGGCGTTTATCGTCCGTATCACCTTTGATGCCAAGCGCCGTAAGCTGCGCCGCGTTAGTATAGAGCGACGGGAACAGGCCGCTTGCGGTCTGCTCCAGGCAGCCATACGGATAGGCCTGCAGCTCACGAATGTAGCGCGCCAGGTTGAGCGGTGGTTTTCCGCTCAGCAGCAGTTGCCCCTGCAGGGTGGCAGGAGAGAAACCGTTACTATGCTGCGCCGGTGCGGTCCAGGATTCGCCAGGGTTCAGCATGGCACCGGTATTGACCGTCTGCGCCGGGAACGCCGGACGCACGCCGATTTTCCAGCTCTTCTGCTGTGGCGCAAAGGTCTCGCCCGGAAGCTGCAGGCCGATAACCTGTGCTGTCACCTCACCGTCACCATAGCCTTCCAGCGCACGCACCGGAATAAAGAGGGTGGTTCGTGCCCCCGGAGGCAGTTGCACCGGCTGCGGCTGTCCGCCTTCCAGCGATAGTTTGCCTGTTGCGGTCAGGGCAACGTTCAGCGTTTGCGGCTGGTCGGTCAGGTTGGTTAGATCCAGCGTCAGCCGCGAGGTGTCTCCGCTTGCCAGGAAGCGTGGGGTATTCAGCTCGGTAATAACCGGCGCGGCTACAATAATCTTGCTTTCACTGCTGCCGAAATCGTCCTCCGTCCAGGCCTGCGCCATCAGACGCAGCTCACCGTTAAAGTCTCCAATCGGCAGCGTAATCGTGCCTTCCCCGTTGGCATCCAGCGTGACCGGCTGTGCCTGCTGGGCAATGATGGTGACGTGGTTCACCGGCGGTTTGCCGCCGCGCTTCAGTTCATCCCCATCGCCACCGAAGCGCAGCGCGGCCAGGCGGCCCTGCCCTTCAATGACCTGGCCATAAATGTCGTAGATATCCGCGCCGTAGCGCTTCTGACCAAAGAAAGCCTGCCAGGGATCAGGCGTCACGTAATCGGTAATGTTCAGCACGCCGCTGTCCACCGCCGATACCAGGACGTTCACCTTCTGCGGCACGGCCCCCTCTTTCACGCTGGCTTTCACTTTCACAGAGAGCGTCTGGTTTGGTCGCATTTTCTGCGGGCTATCGAGCGCAATATTCAGGCGACGGTTTTCGTCGCCCATCGGCAGATGCAGCAGGCCGACCGCGCGTTTCGGCGTAGCGGATTTTGATTTATCCCCAGGACGCACCACCAGCGTACTCAGATAAAGATCGTGACGTTTCCACGCCTTGTCGACCGGGATCGCGAGATCAAGCCCGTTTGCCGGTACGTCGATCTCTTTCCACCACAGCGGCCCTTCGCTGGACTCGATCATCGCATAGCCCTTGCCAGCGGCCGGCGCGGCAATGTGCAGGTTGATGGTATCGCCTGGCTGATAGGCTGGCTTATCTAGTTTTAGCGTCACGCGGTCAGGCCGCGCGGCTCCTGTGCCGTCGCTGTTATCCTGCCAGCTATACCCTGCCCAGAAGCGTACGCTGCTGACCATCTCATCAGGTGCTTTCACCTCGAGACGATAAGAGCCCCACTCCACCGGGAAGGTGACTTTACCCGTCTCGTTGGCCTTGAGCGTCAGCTCCTGCTCGCCTTCAACCAGGTCTTTCTGATCGAACTGAGACTGCCAGCCCTCGCTCTCAGACCAGTTCCAGAAGTAGTCGCGGCGCTCGCGGATCAGGCGAACCTGCAAACCGGACACCGGTTTTTTCGCGCCGCTGGCATCGGCGTAAACGATATCGAAGCTGGCGTTGCCGTTCTCATCAACAATCGGCTGGTTGACGGTGGTATCGGTGCGGTAATCGTAAACCGCCTTGCTGGCGAACTGAGGACGGATACCCGGCAATTCCGCTGCGGGCCAGATGGCCTGCTCAGCACGACGCGTCACTGGGCGACCGCCCGACTCCAGCAGGCTGGCCTGCAGGATAAGCTGCAGCGGAGAGTGCACCTCTTTCCACTGGCTTTCGGTAGAAACCTGCCCACGCCCCTGCTCATCAAGCGTAAGCTGCACTTCATCCAGACTGCGGCTCAGGTTCTCTTCGGCGATATCGCCAAACTGGAAGCCCGGCAGCGCAGACACCGCGTCACGCAGCGGACGCAGGAAAAGCTGGCCCTGCAGAGAATTACCGTTGGCCGGTGCGCCATACAGGTAATAGCCCACCACGTTAAAGTCGACGTTATCCTGCGGTGATAGCGGCGTTTTTTGTCCGCTCAGGTTGAGCGCCATGCGCTCTGGCATGAAGTCTTCGACATGGAAGTCCCACAGACGCTGCAGGTTATCGCCCGTGTTGGCGCGTATATGCCACATGCCGGTCTGCGCTCCGCTGTCCAGCGTATAGTTAAAGCGATAGAGCCCGTTCTCTGGCTTGACGACAATGGTACGCGCGACCTGTCCATCCGGACGCAGCACGTCAAGCTTCACGGGCTGATCGGGAAGTGGCTTACCGTCACTGTCGCGCAGCAGGCCGTTGAGGATCACCGTTTCACCCGGGCGGTAGAGATCGCGCGGGCCAAACATAAAGAACTGCTTGCTGTAGCCGGGGCTACCGGCAATATCGAACTCCGCCAGATCGAGCGCCGGCAGCTTGAGGTCAAGCAGCGTGGTCTGGCCGTCTTTGCTGGCCAGAATCAGCGCGGCCTCTTTGTCGGTTTCAAGCTTCGCATGGCCGTCGGCATCGCTGTTTGCTTCGGCAAGGGTCTGCCCTTTGTCATTCAGCAGGGTAACGGTAACCCCGGACTGCGCCGCCCCGTTTTCCAGGCTCTGGGTGAAGATGTCCAGGCGGTTATGATAACGGTGAGCGGACAGTCCAATATCGCTTAAGGTAAAGAGCGTCGCGGCGTTGCTGTAGTTGTAGTGCCCGGCCTGGTTCATGACCGCGATATAAACGCCAGACTGCTGGAGCGGTTTAATATCCTTCAGAGGCAATAGCAATTTTTCGCGCGTGTTGCGCGCCGGATTAAGATCGAATCGACCGGTGTAAACCAGTTCCGCCATCTTCAGCAGATTGTCGGATTCCCAGTTGGTCAGCGAGTTACGGTACTCCCACTGACTAACAAGGGAGGCCAACGATTCAGGCTTCACGCGGTAAAAGTTGACATCGACATTGTTGACGTTGAGCGCCATAACCGGCAGCCCTTCCACCACTTTACCCGGCAGCAGCGAGCCGCGGCTGGCAAAACCGACGGTGGGTTCAACGTCCCGGGTGGTCAGGGCTTTCTCATAATCAGTACCAAACGTCGCTTTGTTCAGCGCCTGCAGGCCAGGTTCAACGGTGACGACCAGGTTGCGGTTAGGCTCCAGATGGCGCAGGCGAAGCTCTTTCAGGTTAGGCGCAAGTTCCCACGCCCCGTCAACCTTGCCGCTTTTCTTATCCACGACATGCACTGTTTTCGCGAAATCCTGTTCAGGATTCAGCGGAACAGAAAAGGTCAGCACCAGCGTGGCAGCACCGTCTAGCTGGACTTCAGAGGCATCCAGCAAGGTCAGCGCTTTTCCCTGACTCTGGGCGGCCAGTTTAGCCAGCGTTTCAGCATTGGGCTTTTCCGCGGCTTTTGGTGTGGATGCGGTGGATGCCGCGGGAGCCGCAGCCTGAGATTTATCGTCGCTGTTATCACAGCCGACAAGCGTAAACGTGGTAAGCAGCGCAAGAGAGAGCGCGGCTAAGCGAAACGGTTTCATCCTTTGTCCCTGGCCCAGGGGGCCTGTTGGTCGTCGTCCGGATAAGTATTATCCGCAAGTTTCATTAATTCAAAAAGTCCAATTTTAGAGTCTGGAAAGCGCCTCGCAGAGTGACATCACGCCGCTACGCCGTGATGGAACCGCGATCACAAGACATAACGTCACATGTTACCTTCCAAGTCATTTGTTTTTAAAACAATAAGATAGCTGGATAAACGTGCCTGAAGACTGCTAGTTTTATGACCATGACGCACCCCGAGTGCGCGGTTCAATAAGAGAGAAAGCCATGAAACGAGCCGTGAACGCCCTACAAAATTTCGGAAAATCATTGTACGGACCGGTACTTATCTTACCGATCGTCGGTCTGTTTATCGCCTTTGGTAACGTGCTGGGTAACGGTAATCTCGCGGAGTACCTGCCGTTTCTTGGACATCCTCTGATTCAGCATACTGGTCAGCTTATCGCGAAATCTGCCGTGTCGGTGCTGGTTAACCTGGCGCTGGTGTTTGCCGTCGGTATTCCGATTGGTCTGGCGACGCGTGATAAAGGCTATGCCGCACTGATTGGCCTGGTCACCTTTATCGTGTTCATCAACGCCATGAACGTCACGCTGCAGCTGCAGGGCGCGCTGGCGCCAGTTGCCCAGATGAAAGCGGCCGGACAGACAATGGTGCTGGGCGTGCAGGTGCTAGAGATGGGGGTCTTTGCCGGGATCCTGACCGGAGCGCTCTCCGGATATCTGTACAATAAATACTCCGGCGTACAGTTTAACGGCGCGATGGCGATTTACTCCGGCCACTGTTTTGTCGCCATTGTAATGCTTCCGGTCTCCATGCTGCTCGGCGTGGTGATGAGTGAACTGTGGCCCTTTGCCCAGCACGGCATCAGCGCCCTGGCGCTTGCCATCAAAGGCTCCGGGCCGTTTGGCGTGGCCATCTACGGCTTCCTGGAACGCATTCTGGTTCCCACTGGCCTGCACCATCTGGTTTATACGCCGTTTCTCTATACCGAGCTGGGCGGTACGCAGGAGGTGTGCGGCGCAACATATCAGGGCGCGCGCAATATCTACTTCGCCGAGATGGCTTGCCCGAACGTGAAGCAGCTCAGCAGCACGGTGGTGTGGGACGCGCGCGGCATCAGCAAAATGTTCGGCCTGCCTGCCGCCGCGCTGGCGATGTATATGACCGCAAAGCCGGAGCGTAAAGTCATTGCGAAAGCCATTCTTATCCCCGCGGCGCTGACCTCGCTGCTGGTCGGCGTGACCGAGCCGATTGAGTTTTCATTCCTCTTCGTCGCCCCGCTGCTGTTCGTGGTGCACGCGGTGCTGACCGGCATCGGCATGATGCTGTTCTCGCTGCTGGGCGTTCACGCCATCGGCGCCAACGGGATTATCGACTTCATCCTTTACAACCTGCCGCTCGGCACGGAGAAGTCCAACTGGCCGATGTACATCGTGGTGGGGCTGATCGTGTTTGCCCTCTACTTCGTGGTGTTCCGCTTCCTGATCCTGCACTTCAACATGAAAACGCCGGGCCGTGAGGATGACGACAAGGAAACGCGCCTTTACAGCAAGCAGGAGTACCAGGCGAAGGGGAATAACGACGGGCTCGGCGAATCCATCGTGGTAGGTCTCGGAGGCCGGGAAAATATTCAGGTCGTGGATAACTGCTACACCCGCTTACGCGTCACGGTGAAGGACGTCGCCATTATCGACGAGCCTCGGCTGAAGGCGACCGGCGCGAAAGGGATTATCAAACAAGGTAACAACGTTCAGGTGGTCTACGGGCTGCACGTCAAAAAAATGCGAGAAGCCGTTGAGACGTTTCTCTGAAAGGAGCTAAAGATGTTTACACCCCCATTCATTCTGTCGATTGCCGGCGGCGGCAGCACCTACACGCCGGGTATTGTGAAAAGCCTGATGGTGCGCCTGCAGGATTTCCCTCTGGCCGAAATCCGCCTTTATGACATCGACGAGGCGCGTCAAAGCACCATTGCGCCCGTCGTCGAGAAGGTGGTTCGCGACCACAGTCAGAGCATCAAATTTACCGTCACCAGCGATCCGGAAGTGGCCTTCAGCGGCGCGCATTTCGTCTTCGCCCAGATGCGCGTCGGCCAGTATAAAATGCGCGAGCAGGATGAGAAGATCCCGCTGCGTCACGGCGTGGTGGGCCAGGAAACGTGCGGACCCGGCGGGCTTGCCTACGGCCTGCGCACGATCCTGCCGATGGTGGAGCTTATCGATCTGGTCGATCGCTACGCGCATGAAAAAGCCTGGATCGTGAACTATTCCAACCCGGCGGCGATCGTCGCGGAGGGCGTGCGGCGTCTGCGCCCGAACGCGAGGGTGCTGAATATCTGCGATATGCCGGTGGCCGCGATGCGCAATATGGGGGCAATTCTGGGTGTCGATCGCCACAAGCTGGAGGTCGACTACTTCGGCCTGAACCACTTCGGCTGGTTTACCCGCGTGCTGGTGGACGGCGAAGACAAGCTGCCCGAGCTGCGTAAGCATATCGCAAAGTTTGGCCTGCTGACGGAAGACGCGGCTAAAACCGATCCGCAGCATTCCGATCCTTCATGGGTGAAGACCTGGCGCAATATCAAGCCGATCATGGACAACTTCCCGGAGTATCTGCCGAACCCGTATCTGCAGTACTACCTGATGCCGAACCAGATTGTGGAGCATCAGAACCCGGACTATACCCGCGCCAATGAAGTGATGGACGGGCGTGAGAAAAAGCTGTTCGCCGCTGCCGAAGAATATAAGCGAACCGGGATCCTGCCTGATGCCTTCCACGTGGGCGTCCACGGCGAGTTTATTGTTGATGTCGCCTGCTCGCTGGCCTTTAACCTGCGCAGCCGACATCTGGTGATGGTGGAAAACCGCGGGGCGATCGCCAACCTGCCGTACGATGCCGTGGTGGAAGTGCCCGCTTATATCACCTCCGAAGGCCCGGAACCGATTCGCGTCGGTCAGGTGCCGCTGTTCCATCAGACCCTGCTGCAACAGCAGCTCGCCTCGGAACAGCTTCTGGTGGAGGCGACCATCGAGGGCAGCTATGAGAAAGCCCTGCAGGCGTTCACCCTCAACCGCACCGTGCCGACCATGGAACATGCGAAAGTGATTCTTGATGAGATGATCGAGGCCAACCGCGACTACTGGCCTGCGCTGCAAAAAGCCTGGCAGGACGGCGAACCGGTGAAAAAATAGGGGCTTGCTCGCGAGTTGAACGTGGTTTGCTTGTCGGTGTCAGAAAAAACACCGACAATCCTTTTTTACGGAAAAGAATGGAGGCAACCCATGTCCACCTCATATTTTGTCGCTGCCGACTGGCTGATTGAGCACGGCGACGATCCGGAAGTTCAGATTATCGACGCTCGTATGGCCCCTCCGGGGCAAGAGCATCGTGACGTGCCCGGTGAATACCGTGCCGGGCATCTGCCTGGCGCGGTATTTTTTGATATCGAAGCCCTTTCCGATCACACCTCTCCCCTGCCGCACATGCTGCCGCGCCCGGAAGCGTTTTCCGTGGCGATGCGCGAGCTGGGCATCAGCAAAGATAAGCACCTCGTTGTCTATGATGAAGGTAACCTCTTCTCAGCGCCGCGCGCGTGGTGGATGCTGAAAAACTTCGGCGTAGAAAAAGTCTCGATTCTGGCGGGCGGGCTGGCGGGCTGGAAACGTGACGAACTGCCCCTTCAGCAGGGTGACGTCACGCTACCGGAAGGCGAATTCGATGCGACCTTTGACGCCCACGTGGTAAAACGCCTGACCGACGTGCTGGTCGTGAGCCATGAAAAAACGGCGCAAATCGTTGATGCCCGTCCTGCTCCGCGCTTTAATGCCGAAGCGGATGAACCGCGTCCGGGGCTGAAGCGCGGACATATTCCGGGCGCGCTGAACGTGCCGTGGGGCGATCTGGTGTTTGAGGGCGAGCTGAAAACCACCGACGAGCTGCGCGCTATTTTTGACCAGTCAGGGGTTGATTTACATCGTCCGATTATTGCCAGCTGCGGTTCCGGCGTGACGGCCTGCGTAGTGATTCTGGCGCTCGCCACGCTCGGCGTAAGCGACGTCACGCTCTACGACGGCGCCTGGAGCGAATGGGGTGCGCGAGACGATCTGCCTGTCGAACCCGCGAAATAATGGATAACCGCCTGGCCACGCTGTTAACGCGCGGGGCGTCGCTGACCCGCGCGGAGTATCGCGTCCTCGCCCACCTCACGGAGCATCCGCTGCTGGTGGGCAACATCACGGTTCGCGAGCTGGCGCAGGCGACGTTCGTTTCTACAGCCACCATTATGCGGCTATGCCAGAAGCTGGGGTTCAGCGGCTTTAGCGAGTTTATCTGGCACTGCAAGCAGCTGCTATCCGACACGCCGCATATTGCCGCTCAGGCGCAGTCGCGTCCTGAACTCCCGGTGCTGTTTAATCAGTTTATCGCCAACTATCAGCATACCTTTCAGTGGGTTACCCAGGAGAAACGCCAGCAGTTTGCTAACCTGCTGCGCCAGAAAGAGAGTTTCTTTCTCTACGGCGCCGGGTTTTCTTATCTGTTTGCGGAGTACCTGACCAAGAAGCTGCAGGTACTGGGCAAAACGGCGTTTATCTCCGGGCCGGGTGACAGCCGGAATATTTTCCTCAGCAACGCCGCCCGCTATCAGGTGTTTATTGCCGTCTCGCGCAGCGGCGAAACGGAACAGGTGCTGGATAAAGCGAGGATAGCCAAAAACGTCGGTATGACGATCGTCGCGTTTACCCGCGCCTCCGCCAATACGCTGGCGGGAATGGCTGACGTGCATTTTGCGCTCTATGACGAAGCGGTACACTTCGCCGCCGAAGCGGCAGGGGTGACGTCGTTTGAGTCGAATCTGGTGCTGCTGATGGATTTACTGCTGCTGGAAGCAACGGGGTGATATTCACCCCGCCGTAATCAGATGATGCGGTTGGTTTTGAGATCGCGCAGGAAGCCGCCCCAGCGACGCTCGTAGAACGGGGTGATGTGCTCGGTAATAAAGTGGCTGATGCCCTTCTCGCCGTTCTTCACCTGGCAGATATCAATCGGCTCGTCGCCCGGTAGCGTGTCGGTTGCCACGCTGCCCGCCGCCTGAATGATTTCGTCGATATCGCCGTCCGCCTCAATACCAATCAGCAGAACCGGCTGTTCGTCCGCACGCTCTTTAATGGAGCAGAGAAACGCGCGCCGGACGGGCTTGAGCGTTTTGAACAGCGTCGTCAGGGAATCAATCATCTGCGCGGGTGGCTCGGCCACCTCAGAGAGCAGCAGCGTTTCGCCCCCTTCCAGCACTTCCTGCGTGCTGAGCGGGTTGCCCTCTTCGCCAATCAGGTGGCTGATTTCACGCGGCGTAAACTCTTTCCCGGTCGGCAGCTTCGCGTTCAGGAATAGCGTCTGGCCGAGCGTCATTTCAAACAGGGTACGCACCGGCATCACCACGAACGCCTGTTCGTCTTCTACCGCTTTCTGAAGCGCTTCCAGCGAGGTGAAGAACGGGATCACCGACGTGCCGTCGTCTTTCTCCCAGTGCAGCAGATCCAGCGCGCTGTCTTCTACGACCTGCTCACCTTCCGCGGCGGTACCCGGCACCCAGACGGTCGATTCCAGCAGGGTGCGGAAAAATGCCGGACGGTGGGCGGGCTCAGTCGCCGCCTGCTCCAGCAGGGTTTCTAATTCGTTTTTGGTTTCGGACATAACAATTCCAGATGTCGAATTTCCCCCTCACCCCTGCCCTCTCCCATGGGGAGAGGGTTAGGGTAAGGGCAAAGAGCATTACTCAGCCGTTAGCAGGTTCGCCACGGTACGCACGCCCAGACCGGTCGCGCCCGCGGACCACTGCTCAACCGCTGCTTTACGGTAGGTTGCGGAGCAGTCAATGTGCAGCCAGCCTTCGTGATAATTCTCAACGAAGTGGGACAGGAACCCTGCCGCGGTGCTTGCACCCGCCGGGTACGCCGCGCTGGCGGTATTGTTCAGCTCGGCAAAGTTGGACGGCAGCTGGCTGCGGTGGAACTCGGCCAGCGGCAGACGCCAGAACGGCTCGTTTTCCGCAGCGGCGCTTGCCAGCAGGCGAGCGGCCAGCTTGTCGTCGAAGCTGAACAGCGCATGGTAATCGTTGCCCAGGGCGGTTTTCGCCGCGCCGGTCAGGGTCGCCATGTCGATGATCAGCTCAGGCTTCTGGGCAGACGCGTCGATCAGGCCATCGGCCAGCACCAGACGGCCTTCGGCGTCGGTGTTCATCACCTCAACGTTTTTACCGTTGCGGTAGCGAATGATGTCGCCCAGCTTGAAGGCGTTACCGCTCACCATGTTGTCCGCGCAGCACAGATACAGCTTCACGCGCTTGTTCAGACCGCGGGTAATCGCAAACGCCAGCGCACCGGTGATGGTTGCCGCGCCGCCCATGTCGGACTTCATGGAGTCCATGAACGCGCTCTGCTTCAGGCTGTAGCCGCCGGTGTCGAAGGTGATGCCTTTACCTACCAGGCAGGCAAAGACCGGCGCTGCTTTATCGCCGGTTGGGTTGTAGTCTAGCGCCAGCAGGACCGGAGGACGCTCGGAGCCGCGGCCCACGGTGTGGATACCCATGTAGTTCTGCTCGCGCAGGTCTTCACCCTTGGTGATGCGGTAGGACATTTTGTCGCCCGCCACGCCGCACAGCAGGTCAACCGCGCGCTGCGCCAGCTGCTCAGGGCCTAACTCTTCCGCCGGAGCGTTAATGGTGTCGCGTACCCAGTCGATGATTTGCAGGCGGCTTTCCAGCTCTTTCTGACCGGCTTCGTCGAGGTTCGCCCACTCAATTTTGCGGCTGCCTTTCGGCCCTTTGTAACCCGCCCAGAATACCCAGCTGCGGTCGGTGTCCCACCCTTCGCCTTCCAGCGAGACATGCTTAATGCCCAGACCGTCAATTTTACGCGCGGCGCGCTGGATCAGGCCCAAATCATCGTTGCCCGTCAGGTGCAGGGTAATACCGTCGTTGTTGATGCTGTAGCTGGCTTTCTCGCCCCAGCGCGCGTCGGCGGGCTGCGTAGAGAGCGTAATCTTCATCGCTTCGGTCATTTTATTTTTCCTTATTAGCAACTAGCAAACGGGCCGCCTGAAGGCAGCCCGTTTTGTTATTTATTCTGCTTCATCTAACCAGACTAACAGAATCGCCTCCAGAATTTTTTCATTGGATGCGTTTGGATCGTCGTCGAAATCCTCTAAATCGCAGATCCACTGATGCATATCGGTGAATCGTACGGTCTTCGGATCGAGATCCGGGTTCGCGTCGTAGAGCGCTTCGCCGATTTCACGGCTGTCTGTCCACTTCAGTCCCATATTAATGCTCGCGTGCGTGGTTGATGGTGTAGCGTGGGAATTCCACGACCAGATCTTCATCGGTCACCGCGGCCTGGCAGCTTAAGCGGCTGTCTGGCTCCAGACCCCATGCTTTATCCAGCATGTCGTCTTCATCTTCGGTGCTCTCGGCGAGAGAGTCGAAACCTTCACGCACGATGCAGTGGCAGGTGGTGCAGGCACAGGATTTTTCACAGGCGTGTTCCACTTCGATACCTGCACGCAGGGCTACATCGAGAATGGTTTCACCGGTCTTCGCTTCCAGAACAGCGCCATCCGGACAGAGGTCCGCATGAGGCAAAATAACAATCTTTGGCATATTAAACCTCGTCCACGGACTGGCCTTTCAGCGCGACGCGGACAGATTTGTCCATGCGGCGAGCAGCGAAGTCCTGGGTTTGTTTATCAACGTTTTTAATGGCTTCTTCTATTGCGTCAGCGTCATTGCCTTCGGCCACGGCGCTTAAGCGCGCGGCAGCGTCGTCAATCACCTGGCGCTCAGCGGCGCTGAGCAGCGCGGCGTCGGCAGCGAGCGCGCCGTTCAGGCTCTCCAGCACGCGTGCGGCTTCCACTTTTTGTTCCGCCAGCATACGCGCCTTCACATCCTGCTCGGCGTAGCTCATTGAGTCCTGAATCATGGAGGCGATTTCGCCATCGGTCAGGCCGTAGGATGGCTTGACCTGAATGGACGATTCCACGCCGGTGGATTTTTCCATCGCCGTGACGCTCAGCAGACCGTCGGCGTCCACCTGGAAGGTGACGCGAATGTGCGCCCCGCCCGCAGGCAGCGCCGGGATACCGCGCAGCGCAAAGCGCGCCAGAGAGCGGCAGTCCTGCACCAGCTCGCGTTCGCCCTGCATCACGTGGATGGACATCGCGGTCTGGCCGTCTTTGAAGGTGGTGAACTCCTGCGCGCGCGCCACCGGAATGGTGGTGTTACGCGGGATCACTTTCTCCACCAGGCCGCCCATGGTTTCTAAGCCCAGCGACAGCGGGATGACGTCCAGCAGCAGCATTTCGCTGTCCGGCTTGTTGCCGACCAGAATATCGGCCTGGATCGCGGCGCCCACGGCAACCACTTTGTCCGGGTCGATGGAGGTCAGCGGGGTGCGGCCAAAGAATTCGCCCACGCGCTCGCGCACCAGCGGCACGCGGGTCGAACCGCCCACCATGACCACTTCCAGCACCTCGTTCGCCTCAACGCCGGCATCTTTCAATGCGCGACGGCAGGCCAGCAGGGTGCGTTTAACTAAAGGCGCAACCAGTTCGTTAAACTGGTCGCGGGTGATGTCACCCTGCCAGCCCGCAACATTGACGGTAACCGTCTGCGCATCGCTCAGGGCGATTTTGGCGTCGATGGCCGCATCCAGCAGTTCACGCTGTACGCGCGCATCGCTGCGATCGCTGATGCCCGCCTGCTCGCGGATGTAGTCCGCCAGCAGGTGGTCGAAGTCATCGCCGCCCAGCGCGGAATCCCCGCCGGTCGCCAGTACTTCAAACACCCCGCGGCTCAGGCGCAGGATAGAGATATCAAACGTCCCGCCGCCGAGATCGTAAACCGCGATCACCCCTTCCTGACCGGAATCGAGGCCGTAGGCAATCGCAGCCGCCGTCGGTTCGTTCAGCAAACGCAGCACGTGCAGGCCCGCCAGACGCGCGGCGTCTTTGGTGCCCTGGCGCTGTGCGTCGTCAAAATAGGCCGGAACGGTAATGACTACGCCGTCCAGATCGCCGCCGAGCGTCGCCGTGGCACGCGCCGCCAGCGCTTTGAGGATGTCAGCAGAAACACGAATCGGGTTCAGCAGACCGGCCGCGGTCGCAATCATCGGCAGGCCGTTTTCACTGGCCTGCAGCTGATACGGCAGATGCGGGTAGCGGGTCTGAATATCGGCCAGCGAGCGGCCCATCATGCGCTTGACGGAGCTGATGGTGTTGGCCGGATCGCGCGCGGCGTTAGCGCGGGCGTCATAGCCTACCGCGTGACCCTGCTGCTGGTAGTGGACCACGGAAGGCAGCAGATGGCGGCCCTGCTCGTCAGCCAGCGTTTCCGCCTGGCCGCTGCGCACGGTCGCCACGAGGGAATTGGTGGTGCCCAGATCGATACCCACCGCCAGACGACGCTGGTGCGGTGCGGCACTTAAGCCAGGCTCACTAATTTGTAATAAGGCCATAATTGCTTCCGAAATTAAAAATCGAGCAGCTTTTCTTCGAGTTGTTCAGCACTGCTTCGCAGTTTATCGAGAAAACGGAGTTTGCGCACAGTATCTGCCGCCACGTCCCAGGTCTCGTTGTTCAGTTGCTCCACCATCTGCTGATGGCGGGTATCGAACATGCCCTTCACGCGCGTAATAAAGCTTTCCAGACGCGCTTCGTCTTTGGCCTGTTCAATCTCATCGAGCTCTTCGCGAAGCTCCAGCTGCTCCATCAGAAACGCCGTGTCGCGCACGGTGTGCTGTTCGCTCGCCAGATCAAAACCGTGGAGCGAGAGCAGATATTCAGCGCGCGCCAGCGGGTGGCGCAGCGTCTGCCAGGCCTGGTTGATGGTGGCAGAGTGGGAAACCGCAGCCAGCTGCTCTGCCTGAGTACCGCTCGCGAATTTGTCCGGATGGTACTGACGCTGCAGATCCTGAAAACGGATCGTCAACGCCTGGAGATCGATCGGGTATTGAGCGGGTAGTCCGAAGAGAGTGAAGTAATCCATAACAATCTCAGGGGTAGCCTGTTAGAACAAACCCCACGCGCAGCGGGTAACGCCACGGTGGGGTTTCGGATGACGCGCGGTTAAACGTGGAAGCTTTCGCCGCAACCACACTCGTCTTTGACGTTCGGGTTCGTGAACTTGAACCCTTCGTTCAGGCCTTCTTTAACGAAGTCCAGCTGAGTGCCGTTGAGGAATTGCAGGCTTTTGCCATCGACCACCACCTTCACGCCCTTGTCTTCAAACACGGTGTCGTCAGACGCCGGTTCGTCAACAAACTCCAGTACGTAAGCCATACCAGAACAGCCGGAGGTACGTACGCCCAGTCGCAGGCCAAAGCCTTTACCACGGTTCGCCAGAAAAGAGCTTACTCGCGCGGCAGCGCTGTCGCTAAGGGTAATCGACATACTCAAACCTCAATTATTTTGCTTCACGTTTGCTTTTGTAATCCGCAATGGCGGCTTTGATCGCGTCTTCTGCCAGAATTGAGCAGTGAATTTTCACCGGTGGCAGTTCGAGTTCTTCAGCAATATCCGTGTTCTTGATTGCCTGTGCTTCGTCCAGAGACTTGCCCTTCACCCATTCGGTGACCAGGGAGCTGGACGCGATAGCAGAACCGCAGCCGTAGGTCTTGAAGCGCGCGTCTTCAATGATACCTTCATTGTTGACTTTAATCTGCAACTTCATCACGTCGCCACACGCTGGCGCACCGACCATGCCGCTTCCAACAGATTCGTCGCTGTTGTCAAAAGAGCCAACGTTGCGTGGGTTTTCGTAATGATCGATGACTTTTTCGCTGTATGCCATGATTGAATTCTCCTTATGTACCGATTAGTGATGTGACCATTCAATGCTGTTCAGATCCACGCCCTGCTTGAACATTTCCCACAGTGGAGAAAGGTCGCGCAGACGGCCAATGGAGTTGCGAACCAGCTTGATGGTGTAGTCAATCTCTTCTTCGGTAGTGAAACGACCTAAAGAGAAACGGATAGAACTGTGTGCCAGCTCGTCGGTCATACCCAGCGCACGCAGCACGTAGGATGGCTCAAGGCTTGCAGAGGTACAGGCAGAACCGGAAGAAACCGCCAGGTCTTTCAGCGCCATGATCAGCGATTCGCCTTCAACATAGTTGAAGCTGACGTTGAGGATGTTCGGAGCACCCTGCTCGAGATCGCCGTTCAGATACACTTCTTCCATATCTTTCACGCCGTCCCACAGACGGTTACGCAGCGTGCGCAGGCGTGCCATCTCGGTTTCCATCTCTTCTTTTGCAATGCGGTAGGCTTCGCCCATGCCCACGATCTGGTGAACAGGCAGCGTACCGGAACGCATGCCGCGCTCGTGACCGCCGCCGTGCATCTGTGCTTCGATGCGGATACGCGGTTTACGACGAACGTACAGCGCGCCGATGCCTTTCGGGCCATAGATTTTGTGGCCGGAGAAGGACATCAGGTCCACTTTCAGCTGGCTCAGGTCGATAGGCAGTTTGCCCACGCTCTGGGTCGCGTCCACGTGATAGATGATACCGCGCGCGCGGCACATTTCGCCGATGGTCGCAATGTCCTGAACAACGCCGATTTCGTTGTTAACGTGCATGATGGAGACCAGAATGGTGTCATCACGCATGGCCGCTTCGAGCTCTTTCAGATCGATAATGCCGTTGCTCTGTGGCGCCAGATAGGTGACTTCGTACCCTTCACGCTCCAGCTGACGGCAGGTGTCCAGCACGGCTTTGTGTTCGGTTTTGCTGGTGATGATGTGCTTGCCTTTTTTCTGATAAAAGTTGGCTGCACCTTTGATCGCCAGGTTGTCGGATTCGGTCGCGCCGGAGGTGAAAACAATTTCACGCGGGTCGGCACCGACCAGGTCAGCAATCTGATTACGGGCGATATCAACCGCCTCTTCAGCATGCCAGCCAAAACGGTGTGAACGGGAAGCTGGGTTACCAAAGTTTCCGTCCAGGGTCAGACACTGCATCATTTTCTCGGCAACACGCGGGTCCACCGGCGTGGTTGCGGAGTAATCGAGATAAATCGGTAATTTCATTGCTCTTTAAACTCCGTACATCGCTTCAATGCAAGGAATCAGGCAACCGGCTGGATGTACGACCGAGTACACGGGGCGAGTCTTCGCCCCGGCCTGATTCTGAAATACTTATCGTTTTATTACGCGCGCAGTTTGACGTCGATAGCGTCTTGCGCGCGGGTGCTGCGTTGGGAATCATGGCCGTGCTGACGGCCCGATACGTCCAGAACTTCCTGGTTATTCACCAGCTCACCGAGGGTGATGTTGTTGAGGAAGCCGGTGAGACGGTCGCTCAGATCGCGCCACAGCGCGTGGGTCAGGCATTTGTCGCCGCCCTGACAGCCGCCTTTACCCTGGCAACGGGTCGCGTCAACGGATTCGTCAACTGCGCTGATCACTTCGCCAACTGCAATACTGCCCGCGTCTTTACCCAGCAGATAACCGCCGCCTGGGCCACGAACGCTGGAAACCAGTCCATTTTTACGCAGTCTGGAGAACAGCTGTTCCAGGTAAGAGAGGGAGATCCCTTGTCGTTCAGAAATATCAGCCAACGGAACCGGGCCCGCTTCGGAGTTGAGCGCAACGTCCAGCATCGCGGTCACGGCATAACGCCCTTTAGATGTCAGTCTCATGTCTTACTTAACCTCAAACTCGCCCCTGCCCGGGGTTTTTTATTGTAAAATGGGGGTATTGCATAGCAGGGCCAAGTCTGACATTCCTGACTAAAATGGTCAACTATTTACTTGACTGTTTTAGTCAGGTATTTAACCTTCTGTGCCTTCATAACCCAGGTGCGGGCTGATGCCCTCACCCCGCCCTTCTCCCACAGGGAGAGGAGGAAATCGACACTACTCTTTATTCTTCTGCTCAATCGACGCAAGAATCCCGCGCAGGATGTTCAGCTCCTGACTTTCCGGACGCGCGCGGGTAAACAGACGGCGCAGCTTGTTCATCACCTGCCCCGGGTGGCCTTCGCGAATAAAGCCGGTTGAGAGCAGCGTCTGCTCCAGATGACCGTAGAAGCGCTCAAGGTCATCCACCAGCGGGTAAGCCGTCTCTTCTTTTGGCTCGACCTCTTTCTCCTGCGTCGCCAGCCACGCCATTCGTACTTCGTAAGCGATAACCTGCACCGCCATCGCCAGGTTCAGCGAGCTGTACTCCGGGTTTGCCGCAATCGCGACGTGATAATGACACTTCTGCAGCTCGTCGTTAGTCAGGCCTACGCGCTCGCGGCCAAACACCAGCGCAACCGGTGCCTGTGCTGCTTCCGAGACACTTTTCAGGCCGCATTCACGCGGATCGAGCATTGGCCACGGCAGCGTGCGTGAACGCGCGCTGGTCCCGACAACGAGGCTGCAGCCGGCCAGCGCTTCGTCAAGGGTATCGACGATCTGGGCATTGCCGATTACGTCGCTGGCACCTGCCGCCAGCGCGATAGCCTGCGAGTCAGGCTTCACCAGCGGGTTAACCAGCCACAGGTTCGTTAAGCCCATGGTTTTCATAGCGCGGGCAACGGAGCCCATGTTGCCGGTATGCGATGTTTCAACCAGCACAATTCGAATGTTTTGCAGCATAATTTTTAATGTCTGAATTCAGTGTCTGAAGAATATTCGGGCATATTATCATAAACGGGAGACATAATCCGATCCCGCTGCTATACTCTGCGCCGATTTTCCTGTTCTTTAACATCCAGTGAGAGAGACCGATGCATCCGATGCTGACCATCGCCGTGCGCGCAGCGCGCAAGGCGGGTAATGTAATTGCCAAACACTACGAAACGCCAGACTCCGTAGAAACCAGCCAGAAAGGCAGCAATGATTTCGTGACTAACGTCGATAAAGCCGCAGAAGCGATTATTATCGAAACGATCCGCAAATCTTACCCACAGCACACCATCATCACCGAAGAAAGCGGTGAACATGAAGGTACCGATCAGGATGTTCAATGGGTTATCGATCCACTGGATGGCACCACCAACTTCGTTAAACGCCTGCCACACTTCTCTGTGTCTATCGCAGTACGCATTAAAGGCCGTACTGAAGTCGCCGTTGTGTACGATCCAATGCGTAACGAACTGTTCACCGCGACCCGTGGTCAGGGCGCACAGCTGAACGGCTACCGTCTGCGCTGCAGCAACGCACGCGATCTGGACGGCACCATTCTGGCGACCGGTTTCCCGTTCAAGGCGAAACAGCACGCGACCACCTACATGAATATCCTGGGCAAACTGTTCACCGAATGCGCGGACTTCCGTCGCACCGGTTCTGCTGCGCTGGATCTGGCCTACGTGGCAACCGGCCGCGTTGACGGTTACTTCGAACTCTCACTGAAGCCATGGGATTTTGCAGCGGGCGAGCTGATCGCACGTGAAGCAGGCGCCATCGTGTGTGACTTCACCGGCGGCCATAACTATATGTCTACCGGCAACATCGTTGCGGGTAACCCACGCGTTGTTAAAGCCATGCTGGCAAACATGCGTGATGAACTGAGCGATGCGCTGAAGCGTTAATCCCGGTAATTCCCTCTCCCTGTGGGAGAGGGGATCCCAACTAAAACGGCCGTAATCCCCTTCCCACCGGCACCGCACTCATCCACATCGTTACCGCAGCCACCAGCAAAATGACCCCGCCCGCCAGCGCAAGCGTGGTCCATCCTACCTGTCGCCACAGTACCGGCGTTTTATTGCCGCTGAGTTTGACCGCCAGCTGACGGAAGCTGTGTACCAGCAGCGCTAAAGACGAAATAGTGAGAGAGGTTCCTGCTGCCATCGCCAGCGCGGACAGCATGCCCCAGCCGAACACGCCAATCACCTTACTGAACAGCAGCACCATGATGGCACCCGAGCACGGACGCATGCCCATCGAGAGAACAATCATCAGCCGCGCACGCCAGTCGTCGCCGTTCTGTAATTGTTCCTGCGTGGGCAAATGCTGATGCCCGCAACCGCAGTTTTCATCATGAACGTGGTGCGGCGTAAAGGATTTGAACGTTGGCTTTCGCAGCAGCGCACGCAGCTTTTTCAGCGCCCGCCAGCAGAGGATCAGCCCCAACACGCCGACCAGCGCGTAGCTGCCCTTCTCAAGCCAGAAACTGCTCATGTGCAGCTGGCGCGCGGGAAGCTGTAACAGCGAAAGGACGACCACGACCAGCGCAATCGCCACGCCGCCCTGAAGCAGCGAGGAGGCCAACGTCAGGCCGATACTTGATTTCAGCTTTGATGGATGCGTGGCGAGCCAGGTTGTGATGACAATTTTGCCGTGCCCCGGCCCCAGCGCGTGCAGCACGCCATAGATAAAGCTGAACGCCAGCAGGGAACCGCCCGCCTTTGTCGGATTCTCCGCCACCGCCTTCAGCAGACCGCTCATCTGCTGGTTGACCTCACGCTGCCAGATAATGCTTTTCATCATGACCTGCGGCCAGGCCTGCCACAGCCACATCGCGCCGCAAACGGCGAACAGCAAAAAGATCGCCAGCGGCCAGAGGTGCAGCCAGCGACGCTGTTTTCGAACCGGAGAAGAGATCACTGACATTGTAACGTCACCTCCTGCGCGAACTGTTTACCCAATTCCATGTCCTCAGGCGGGGCATCTTCCTTGTCGAGGGAGACCGCAAAGTTCAGCGTCTCTTCGCTGGGCTTCGGGGTATGAACGCCGATTTTGCAGCTTTTTTGCAGCGCGTCCGGCAGCAGCACGTCGCTGTCTTTGCCATAGCGCATGTCGACATAATAGGTAGGGTCAAAGGTGGAAAAGCGATACGTTTGCCCCGCCAGCGGCTGAGGGTGCGCCAGCGGGAGCACGAACGTCAGCACCGCCTGGTGCCCTTCGCGCGTCATCCCGTATTCCGTGGGTCGGTTCAGAAATTTGACCTTTTGCCCGTTATGCCAGAACTCGGTGAAATAGTGCTGGCCGAGCACGTTGGCCATCACTTCTGCCGCCAGCTTTTTCCAGATTTCGTCACCGGGCTTCGCGTTTCCCGCATCATAGAGCAGATCGGCCGAGGTGATTTCATCCATCGTCCAGCGCATTTTCAGGCCGCTGAGCTGCGTGCCGTCGGTGACCAGCTCGGTCTGGAGGTCAATAAAACTGTGAGGGTGTGCGCTGGCGGTGAAGCTGATAACCGCCAAAAATAACGCCATCGCACTTTGTTTAACTGTTTGCATCAATTCCTCACGTCAAAAATTCTGTGATGTTCCCCAGCAATCCTGAATGAAAGGCCTGCCGGCGCGCTTTTCAGCGTTCATCCTTTAGCTATTCTTATCAAACATTCACACTGGATACCCGACAGATGATGACGACGCTTGAAATTCCATCTGTGCTTTCCAGTTCGCAGCGCCGCTGCCAGGTGCTTTTGATGCTTTACCTGCCCGATGCTGCCGTCACCGCACAGAGCATAATTGCTGCCAACGGCGTGGACGACGCGATGGCACGGCAAGATATAGCCGAGACGCGCGATGAAATCCAGCGCTATCACCGGCTGGATATCGTCACGCACCACGACGGCAGCTACCGGATTGAAGGCACAGCCCTGAATCAGCGTTTATGCCTGCTGCACTGGCTGCGCCGGGCGCTGCGGCTTTGCCCGCAGTTTGTCTCGCACCAGTTTACCCCCGCATTAAAAACCGCGCTTAAACAACACGGCATCGCGCGTCCGCTTTACGACGATGCGAACCTGCGGGCGCTGATCGGCTTCTGCTCTCGCAAGCTGCAGCGCCAGTTTGAATGCCGCGACGTCCAGTTTTTACAGCTCTATCTGCAATACTGCCTTATTCAGCACCAGCTCGGGAATACGCCGCAGTTTTCCCACGTTCAGCGCAGCTGGACCCAGTCGAGAGGGGAGTATTTTACGGCGCAGGAGATCGTGCGCCACTGGAGACGGCGCGTCCCGCAGGGTGCCCACGGGGATGAACAGCTGTTTCTGGCGCTGCTGTTTATGATGCTCCGCACGCCCGACCCGGTGCTCGATAAACACCAGCAGGATCAGCGATTGCGCCGGGCCATCGTACGCATGGTCGCCCGCTTTCGCTCGCAGACCGGGATGAACTTCAGCGATGAGCAAGGGCTCACCGATCAGCTGTATATCCACCTTGCTCAGGCGCTGGACCGCTCGCTGTTTGAGATCGGCATCGATAATAGCCTGCCGGAGGAGATCCACCGTCTCTATCCCCGGCTGTTACGCACCACGAAGGAAGCGCTGTTTGAGCTGGAAGCGGAGTTTGGGCTGCGTTTTTCCGATGAAGAGATGAGCCTCGTGGCTGTGATTTTCGGTGCCTGGCTGATGCAGGAGACCGATCTGCACGAAAAACAGGTGATCCTGCTGACGGGAGAAGATAAAGCCAGTGAGGACCTGATTGAACAGCAGCTTCGCGAGCTGACCCTGTTGCCGCTCAACATTCGCTATCTGACGCTGCAGGCTTTTCAGAAAGAGGGGGCACCGCGCGAGGCCGCGCTGGTTATCACCCCCTACCCTACGGCCCTGCCGCTGTTCTCGCCGCCGTTGATTCATGCCGTTGAGACATTGAACGCGCAGCAGCAAGAACATATTCGCGCCATGCTGGAATCGTAGTTACGCGCGTGCGGCCACTTTCGGTCGAACAAACATTGCCGGTAGCGCCACCAGCGCCATTACCCAGAACACGCCATTCCCCAGGTGCTGGTAAAGGAACCCCGCAAAGACCGTCATGATCGCGATACTGCCCCCCATGGCTACCGCCGAATAGACGGCCTGCAGACGAATAACGTCTCCGCCCTCGCGCGCTGCGATATAGCGCATGGCCGCCAGATGGCACACGGTAAAGGTGCCGCAGTGAAGGATTTGCGCCACAATCAGCCACGGCAGATCGGTCGTCCAGCCCATAATCCCCCAGCGCGCCACGCCGCACACGGCGGAAAGCAGCAGCAGGTCACGTGCGCCAAAGCGTCGAAACAGCTTCTTGCTCAGGGCGAAAATAATGACTTCGGCCACCACGCCCAGCGACCAAAGATAGCCCACTGCAGAAGCAGAATATCCCGCTCCCTGCCAGTAGATGGCGCTGAAGCCATAGTACGCCGCATGTGCCCCCTGAAGCAGACAGACACACGCCAGAAAACGCCAGCTCTGTGCAACTAGGCTCCGCCACGCGGGCCAGCCCGCGCTCTCCTGATTGCGACTTTCCCCTTGCGGCATCACCGACGGTCGCAGCAGCATGCCCAGCAGCATCGAGGCAATACCGATACTCAGCAGGGCAAGAATGGCGCGGTAATCGTAAAGGCTGACCAGTTTCCCCACCAGCGCAGAGCCAATCACAAAGGCGATAGAGCCCCACAGGCGCACGCGACCGTAGTCCATGGTGATCTGCTTTTGCCAGGTGTTCGCCAGGGCATCCGTCAGCGGTACCAGCGGCGAGAAGAACAGGTTAAAGCCGACCATCACCACCATCAGCCAGGCAAACTGGTGGCTGACCCAGAAGCAGGCCACAAAGACCAGGGTCAGCAGAGCAAGAATGCGCACGGCCTTGATCAGTAAGGAGGGATCGCTGACGCGCGGGGCAATCAGCAGGCTGCCGAGGAAACGCGCCACCAGCCCGGCCCCGAGCAGGACACCGATGGTCTCGGGCGTCAGGCCGATACCCTTAAGCCAGACGCTCCAGAAAGGCAGAAAAATGCCGTAGCTAAAGAAATAGGTGAAATAACTGAGCGCCAGCCAGCGCGTGGAATGCAAGACCATGAATCCCTCCCGAAATCGAGGCCATAGTCTGGCGAGAATATAAAAATTAAGCAAGTAGATAGCCTGCTATAAATTAACGAAAATTTAACATCTTGTGCAATCGTCTGGCTTATGGCAGGGAATGAAAATATGTATTACGTTTAAATTACTCCACTAGCAGAGGTTTTTCTGCCATGAACTCACTACGTTATCTCGATTTCGGCCAGTCACGTCACCTGCTGCTGCTCATTGGCCGCATCGCACTTGTCGTGCTGTTTATTATCTTTGGTTATCCAAAACTGACGGGGTTTAGCGGCACCGTACAATACATGACCTCGCTGGGAACGCCGATGCCCATGCTGGCGGCCATTATTGCGGTAGTGATGGAAGTGCCTGCCGCCATCCTGATCGTTCTGGGCTTTTTCACCCGTCCTCTCGCGGTACTGTTTGTATTCTATACCCTCGGAACAGCGGTGATTGGACACCACTACTGGGATATGACCGGTGATGCGGTCGTGCCGAATATGATTAACTTCTATAAGAACGTCAGCATTGCTGGCGCCTTTATTTTGCTGGCCATTGTCGGACCTGGGGCCATTTCCCTTGACCGACATTAGTAATGTATCACCTCTAACTGCCCTGCATTATGCAGCCTATCTATAAATCTACCCCCAAGACCCTTTATCCTCTATGGAGAGAGGGTTGCGGCTAAGTAGATCAAGCAAGTTTTTTCTTTCTTTGTTACATCACTCACTTTAGATGCCAACTCTTTATGTGCATGTGTTCATACAATAAAGAATTGAGATTTCACAACGTGTATCCAATCACTGACGTTCAAAAGTCGACTCTAACCCTTAATGATTCATCATAATCGAAGAAAAAACTAACCAAACTACAATAGTTAGTATTTTAAATAATGCGTTGAAAGTACTCATCTTAAACTGAATCCATAGCCCTGCGTCAATACCTACCATAAATTGCACCTAAGCTATCTCTCTGAAAACACTTTAAAATCAAGCTCATTGCAATAGATGGACCTCATATTTCCGCAGTGCATTATTTTAATTTTTTAGAACTCAACTATTCATATAATCACAAGAGACAATACAATGCATTCATCACACCAATAACATATTAATTAGCTAAAAACCATCAAAGTTTGATTTAAAATAAGTTTATTGTTAATCAGTTGGAATACGTTATGAGGGAAGGCAAAAGACATCCTCAAGGAGAACAATGTTATGATGTACAAAAAACCTGAAGTTATGGCTCAGAGCACAACAAAAATGGCTGAGTGTCGTCCAAATAGCAAACCAAGCGGAAGGCCTTGCAATCCTCCGAAACCTGGCGGACGCTAATATCTATTGATTAGACTCTATTATATTAGAACACCTCAATAATATTATTCAATGAAATAGCTTCCATTTGAAGATGCTTCATACGGGAGGCTATTTCATTTTCCTTATAACCATATTACACCCTCCAATTCGAGCAATTTTGCTAATGAGGTCTTCAGATATGTTCCTCAAGAAAAAACAAAATATAATTTTTAGAGATTATCAAAACTTTAGTTATATAACTGATAATAGAGATTACAGTTATCTACCATCTAATGGTAATAACATCGGCGATAAAATTTTATCAGAAAGCGGAACAATATTCTATTTAGCTTTAAAAGATTACCCGCAACAAATTGAAGACATTGCAAATGAAATAAAAAAAAGCTTTACCAATGTTGATACTGAAACAATTGTAAATGATGCGAAGGATTTTCTCAATTCTCTTCATATGAGTGGATTTATTGCTGCAGGTAATACCAAACAAGAATGTCTGGATGATGACAAAAAATTCTCATATAATATTTTAAACCAAGAAAACCCTGAAGATAAAAACGAATCAACCATTGATTTTTTTGATAAACATTTTCAAGGTAAATATCAACTAAAAAGCGTACATATAGAAATAATAAGTAAATGTAACGAGAGGTGTGTTCATTGTTATATTCCGCACAAAAATAAAATAGCTGCCATGGAAGCGGAGTTATTCTTCAGGATAATAGAGCAATGCAAAGAAATGAACGTATTGCATTTGACATTAAGTGGTGGTGAACCCATGCTTCATAAGCACTTCTCTCAGTTCTTGAGGAAGTGCAGGCACGATAATTTTTCAATAAATATTCTAAGCAATCTCACATTACTAAGTGATGATATTCTAAGAGAAATGAAAAAAAACCCCTTACTTGGCGTTCAGACATCTTTATATTCAATGAATCCTGTTATTCACGATGGCATAACCCGAAAAAAAGGCAGTTTTGAAAAAACAAAAGCATCCATTTTAAAACTTATTAATAACAATATTCCCTTACAAATCAGTTGTCCTATAATGAAACAAAATCGTGAAAGCTATAAAGGTGTTTTAGACTGGGCAAAAGCACATGGAATACAAATTGGGGATGATTATTCTATCATTGCAAACTATAATCATTCCACCGAGAACTTATCATGCAGGCTATCACTTGACGAAATAGAAGCAATAATTAAAGACAAAATCAATAGCAGCGAAAATTTTAGCGAAGAACAAATAATAACAAAAAAAGATCCTAACGAATTTATTTGTAGTGTGTGTAACAGCTCAATTTGTATTTCAGAAACGGGTAACATATATCCATGTGCAGGATGGCAAGGATATAGCATAGGTAATATAAACACATCGAAACTAGATAATGTTTGGAATAATTCAGCCCAAGTGAATTATTTGAGGAACCTACGTTTACGTGATTTCCCTGAATGTTTAAAGTGTACCCAAAGAGATTTCTGCACCATGTGCATGGTGAGAAACTCTAATGAAGATAAATGTGGAGACCCCTTAAAAGTAAATAAATTCTTTTGCGATGTTGCAAGAATTAAAAAACAAATAATCGTCAACAAAATAGGGGGCGTAAATTAATAATTCTATAAATTACATTTCTCTTTATTCGGTGCAACATCAATATATTCAACCAATTGCGCCCATAAAAAAGGCCGCAAGAGCGGCCTTTTTTATTTCTGCAAAGCAGATGAATTATGCGTATACCGGGAAGCGTGCGCAGATATCCAGAACTTTACCTTTGACGCGCTCGATTACCGCTTCGTCATTGATGTTGTCCAGAACGTCACACATCCAGCCAGCCAGCTCTTTCACTTCCGCTTCTTTGAAGCCGCGGCGAGTCACGGCCGGAGAACCGATACGAATACCGGAGGTCACGAACGGGCTCTTCGGATCGTTTGGCACGCTGTTTTTGTTCACGGTGATGTTGGCGCGGCCCAGGGCAGCGTCAGCTTCTTTACCGGTCAGGTTCTTATCAACCAGATCCAACAGGAACAGGTGGTTTTCAGTACCGCCGGATACCACTTTGTAGCCACGGTTCAGGAACACTTCCACCATCGCTTTGGCGTTCTTAGCAACCTGCTGCTGGTAAACCTTAAACTCTGGCTCCATCGCTTCTTTCAGCGCTACCGCTTTTGCCGCGATAACGTGCATCAGCGGGCCACCCTGCGCGCTTGGGAACACCGCGGAGTTCAGTTTTTTGTACAGCTCTTCGTCACCGCCTTTCGCCAGGATCAGGCCACCGCGTGGACCCGCCAGGGTTTTGTGGGTGGTGGTGGTCACAACGTGAGCGTGTGGAACCGGGTTCGGGTAAACGCCTGCGGCGATCAGACCCGCAACGTGCGCCATATCAACGAACAGGTAAGCACCGATGCTGTCTGCGATTTCACGCATTTTTGCCCAGTCAACGATACCGGAGTAAGCGGAGAAGCCACCGATGATCATCTTCGGTTTGTGCTCTTTAGCCTGCTTCGCCATGTCTTCGTAGTCAATTTTACCGGACTCATCAATACCGTAAGGGATGATGTTGTACAGTTTGCCGGAGAAGTTAACCGGGGAGCCGTGAGTCAGGTGGCCGCCCTGCGCCAGGTTCATACCCAGAACGGTATCGCCCGGCTGCAGCAGCGCGGTGTAAACCGCGAAGTTAGCCTGAGAGCCAGAGTGCGGCTGCACGTTCGCGTAGTCAGCGCCAAAGAGTTCTTTCGCACGGTCGATAGCCAGCTGCTCAACGATATCAACGTACTCGCAACCGCCGTAATAGCGTTTGCCCGGGTAACCTTCAGCATATTTGTTGGTCAGCTGAGAACCCTGCGCCTGCATAACGCGCGGGCTGGTGTAGTTTTCGGAGGCGATCAGTTCGATGTGCTCTTCCTGACGTACTTTTTCCTGCTCCATAGCCTGCCACAGTTCGGCATCATAATCGGCAATGTTCATTTCACGCTTTAACATCCGCATCTCCTGACTCAGCTAACAAGTAAATTTTGGCCTGAAAAGGCAGTCCTGTTGGACGACGGGCAACAGTATAACTGATTAGTTCTGTGATAACAGGTCTTGACAAACGATTTTACGCAAACGTTTTCCTACCCGCCACGCAAGGGTTTGAGGAATAAAGCTCTCGCCCTTTCCAGCGGATTTCTTTTCAGGTTTGTGATGCATATTTTTCATCTTGCAAAGAACCATTTACAACGCAGGGGTATTTTTTATAAGATGCATTTAAAATACATTATTAAAGTCACATCGGAAGGAAGCAGCTATGCTCGACGCTCAAACCATCGCTACCGTAAAGGCCACCATTCCCCTGCTGGTGGAAACCGGCCCTAAACTCACCGCCCATTTCTACGATCGCATGTTCACGCACAACCCGGAGCTCAAAGAAATTTTCAACATGAGCAACCAGCGCAACGGCGATCAGCGTGAAGCGCTGTTCAACGCCATCGCGGCCTACGCCAGCAATATTGAAAACCTGCCAGCATTGCTGCCTGCGGTGGAAAAAATCGCGCAGAAACATACCAGCTTCCAGATCCAACCTGAACAGTACAACATTGTGGGCGGACACCTGCTGGCAACCCTGGACGAGATGTTCAGCCCGGGCCAGGAGGTGCTGGACGCGTGGGGTAAAGCCTACGGGGTGCTTGCAAACGTGTTTATCAACCGTGAAGCGCAGATCTACAGCGAAAACGCCAGCAAGAACGGCGGCTGGAAAGGCACGCGAGCGTTCCGCATCGTTGAGAAAACGCCGCGCAGCGCTTTAATCACCAGCTTCGAGTTTGAGCCGGTGGACGGTCAACCGGTGGCCGATTACCAGCCAGGGCAGTATCTGGGCGTGTGGCTGAAGCCTGAAGGATTCCCGCATCAGGAGATCCGCCAGTATTCCCTTACCCGCAAGCCAAACGGCAAAGGCTACCGCATTGCGGTGAAGCGTGAGGACGGCGGTCAGGTTTCCAGCTGGCTGCACAACGAAGCTAACGTGGGCGACGTGGTGCATCTGGCCGCGCCGGCGGGCGATTTCTTTATGGCCGTTGACACCAATACGCCGGTCACGCTGATCTCTGCGGGCGTCGGCCAAACGCCGATGCTGGCGATGCTCGATACGCTGGCAAGATCACACCACGGGGCGCAGGTTAACTGGTTCCATGCAGCCGAAAACGGCGACGTGCACGCTTTTGCGGATGAGGTGAAAACGCTCGGGGCCTCCCTGCCGCGCTTCACCGCGCACACCTGGTATCGCCTGCCGACGGAAGCTGACCGCGCAGCTGCCCGCTTTGACAGCGAAGGTCTGATGAATCTTAGCCAGCACGAAGGCCTATTCAGCGCACCGGAGATGCAGTTCTACGTCTGCGGGCCGGTGGCGTTTATGCAGTATGCCGCGAAGCAGCTGGTTGAGCTGGGCGTGAACAAGGACAACATTCATTACGAATGCTTCGGGCCGCATAAGGTGCTGTAATGCAAAAAGCCCCTCGTTTGAGGGGCTTTTTTTCGTCGGATGGCGGCTGCGCCTTACCCGGCCTGGAAAATATTTAAATCGCCGCGTCGTCTTCTTCGCCGGTACGGATACGGATCACGCGCGCCACGTCGAAGACGAAGATTTTACCATCGCCAATCTTGCCGGTCTGCGCCGTGCGGATAATGGTGTCCACACAGGTATCGACGATATCGTCGCTGACCACGATTTCAATTTTTACTTTCGGCAGAAAGTCGACCATGTACTCTGCGCCACGGTAAAGCTCGGTGTGGCCCTTCTGACGACCAAAACCTTTCACTTCCGTCACGGTCATCCCGGTGATGCCGACTTCCGCCAGCGCTTCACGCACATCATCCAGTTTGAAAGGTTTAATAATCGCATCAATCTTTTTCATGGTGGGTCCTTAAACTCTTGCCTGTAAGCTGCCTCGTAATCGATTGCTCACAGTATCATATTCAAGCGAATTTTGCGGTACTACTCTTTAAAATCGTTCGCTTCAAGCTCATGACGTGACAGCAGCTTGTAGAATTCGGTACGGTTGCGTCCGGCCATGCGCGCCGCGTGGGTCACGTTGCCTTTAGTGATCTGCAATAGCTTGCGCAGATAGTTCAGCTCGAACTGATTGCGCGCTTCTGCAAACGTCGGCAGAGCCGTGTTTTCCCCTTCCAGCGCCTGCTCCACCAGCGCGTCGCTGATCACCGGTGACGAGGTCAGCGCCACGCACTGCTCAATCACGTTCACCAGCTGACGCACGTTACCCGGCCAGCTTGCGGCCATCAGCCGCTTCATCGCATCGGTGGAAAATGCGCGCACGAACGGTTTATGGCGGTCGGCCGCCTGGCGCAAAAGATGGTTCGCCAGCAGCGGAATGTCTTCCGCACGTTCCGCAAGCGCAGGGATCTTCAGGTTAACCACGTTCAGACGGTAGTAGAGATCTTCGCGAAACTCGTTGCGAGCCATCACTTTTGGCAGATCGCGGTGGGTTGCCGAAATAATTCGCACGTTAATATCGATATCGCGGTTGCTGCCCAGCGGGCGCACTTTGCGTTCCTGCAGCACGCGCAGCAGCTTGACCTGCAGCGGCGCGGGCATGTCACCAATCTCGTCCAGGAACAGCGTGCCACCTTCCGCGGCCTGGAATAGCCCTTCCCGGCTGCTTACCGCCCCGGTGAATGCGCCGCGGGCGTGACCAAACAGTTCCGATTCAAGCAGCTGCTCCGGGAGCGCGCCACAGTTAATCGCAATAAAAGCGTTCTTGCTGCGCGGGCTGGCGTTATGAATCGCCTGCGCCAGGATCTCTTTCCCGGTTCCGCTCTGGCCGTTGATGAGCACGCTGACGTCAGACTGCGCTACCATCCTCGCCTGCTCTAGCAGGCGCAGCATCACGGGGCTGCGGGTGACGATAGACTCCCGCCACGCCTCATCCCCCGCCGGAGCAGCATGTTCCAGCGCGCTGTCGATAGCCTTATACAGCGCGTCTTTGTCCACCGGCTTGGTCAGAAAGCTGAATACCCCCTGCTGCGTCGCGGCAACCGCATCCGGGATAGACCCGTGCGCGGTCAGGATAATCACGGGCATACCCGGCTGCTGCTTCTGGATCTCCGCGAACAGCTGCAGGCCGTCCATTTCATCCATCCGCAGGTCGCTTATCACCAGATCGATTTTCTCGCGGCTGAGAATTTTCAGCCCCTCCAGCCCGCTTTCCGCGGTCACGACGCTGTAGCCCTCACTCACCAGACGCATCCCCAGCAGCTTTAATAGCCCGGGATCGTCATCCACCAGTAAGAGATGGGCTGGTTTACGGCTCGTCATGCTTCACGTCCTCTTGTTTCGGCGTATCGCTGTCCGGCGCAGCGGATGAACTCCCCGGCTGATATTTACGCGACGAGAGCTGTCTTTCGATATCGGTCAGGTTCTCCAGCTTACGCGTCGTGGTATCCAGCTGGGTACGTAAATGTTGCTGCTGCTGACGCAGCGTATCAAGCTCGCTGTCGGTTGACTGTTGCAGCTTGCTGTAGCGGGAGCGCTCTTCAGAAAGCTGAAGCTGTAGCGTCTGGCCATCGCGCCAGAGCTGGTATACCGGGCGTACCTGTACGGGTAGATTGACCACAAACGTGTCCAGTCGGGTTACATTGACGCGGCGTTCGACGGGGGTGATTTTGGCATCAGCCAGCAAAATGCCGCGCTTGAAAGCGTCCTGCCAGGTGTCGTCGTCCAGCATCGCCGCCTTCGAGCGGGCGTCTACCGGCGCCAGACGCTGGGCGCAATCTATTCCACGCAGCCAGAACAGCGGGTTGCTTTCGACGTCATGCCCTGACAGGTTCCAGATGTCTTCGCAGCGGGTCGAGAGGAAATCGGCCAGCTGGTTATCGGGCCATTTATCTTCTTGTTTATCGCTAATGGCACTTTGCGGCACATGGGAAACACACCCTGCCAGAAATAAACAGGGCAGGCTCAGGCGAAGCGTGCTGCGGGAAAACACCGCGCGTACGGCGCGGGAAAAGACGTGTGACATACTCACCAGACATAGATTCATTTTATTGATTTTTCCGGCTCAGGGGCAGTTCAATACGGAAGCAAACATCCGAACGTTCGTCCGTGGCAATGTTTAGCTCACCCTGCATGCGTCGTATGCAGTCCCGGGCAATGCTCAAGCCCAGACCGCTTCCTTTCACCGCACCTTTCCGCTGATGACTCCCCTGGAAAAAAGGCTCGAAGATCATGGTTTTTTCGTCATCGGGGATCGGGGTGCCGGTGTTAGCGACGTCGATAAACACCCGGGAACCCTTCGTATAGCTTCGGATATAAATGTTACCGGATTCAGTACCATAGTGCACCGCATTGGAATAAAGATTATCCAGCACGCTCATTAGCAGCATGGGTTCAGCCAGACAGGTCGGCGCATTCAGCTCTACACCGGTATGCATCATTTTAGCTCTTGCTGGCAAGCTATGGGCGGATAACACCATATCCACCAGCGGTTCAATTTCGACGTTTTCCAGTACGACCGCCCCGTCAGCCAGCTTGCGGTTGTAATCCAGCAGTTGCTCAATCAGCTTCTGTAGATTACGGCTGCTGTTATCCAGGATCTCGACAATTTCTTCCTGTTCGGGCGTAAGTGGCCCTGCCACTTCATCCGCCAGCAGCTCCGTTCCTTCGCGCATGCTGGCCAGCGGCGTTTTAAGCTCATGGGAGATATGGCGCAGGAACTGATGACGCTGTGATTCAAGCCACGCCAGGCGCTCGGACAGCCAGATAATGCGCTGGCCTACGGATCGCAGCTCGCGGGGACCTTTAAAGGCGACCGTATCCCCGAGCGATTTCCCCTCCCCCAGGCGGTTGATCATCCGCTGGATACCCTTCACCGGGCCGATAATCATGCGGGTAAAGAGCAGAACCAGCCCGAGGCTCACCAGGAACAGCACCAGCGCCTGCCAGCCGAAGAACTGGCCGCGCTCGGCAATCTCCTGCTGAAGCTGCTGACCGCGGGAGAAAATCACCGTACGCGTTGACTGCACCATCTCGGTGTTGGCACTGGCAAAAGCTTCGAGGCGTGCGGCGGCCGCCGCATCCGGGCCGCTGTTACTGCATTGCAGTTGCGCGAGATCGTTCAGATCCTGACGTAACGCCTGATACAGCCTGTCGTCAGGCAAAACCCCCGCATGAGCGTCCAGCATTTCGCTGTAGCGTTTGCGCTGACTCTGATAAACCTTTTCCAGCGTTCGATCGTCAAGCACGCAATACTGACGATAGCTACGCTCCATCTCCAGGGCGGCGTTGGTCATCGCTTCACTGCGTCTGGCGTCGATGAGCGTCGTGCGGTTGGTCAATGCCGCCTGCGCGCTCAGCGCGTTCAGACTTTGCCACGCCTGCCAGGCAAGGATCAGCAGCGGCAGCAGAATCAGCAGGAAGGCCATCATGACGAGCTGCCGCAGGGAGCGGGGGAAAACGGTCCAGCGTTTCAACGCATTACTCTCTTAATGGGGGTTTACGCAGAGCGTAACTGAGTCTGCCCTTCAGATACAACAAAGCCGGGTAAAAACCCGGCTTTGTCATGGAATGAGGCGGTGCCTAACTCGACGTTTCGCCCTGGCCTGATAAAGCATCGCTATGATCAGTAGTTGGACGGCAGGCACCTTTTTGTGCGTCATTCGAAGTTTATGTAGCGCTTCCCGAAGGGGCTGACATAAGAAGGTGAATGAGCCACTGGCTAATATTATGCAACACCCGTGCCAGAATGCAAAACAAAATATTAACATATTGAAATATATGTTTTTTACTCGTTGAGCTTGTTAATTATCGGTTGAATGATTTTCAGGCTAAGTGTCGCTATTAAGCAACACCTTAACGGAAACCTTTCCTGCCATATATAAATCAATAGCTTAAGTGTCTCTTTTTGGAGACACTAAAATTGCCGGTCTGTCGCAATTATGCGACACAAATAAAAAACCCGGTTGAGCTTTCGCTTACCGGGCCTGGAAGGATATGGGACTAAAACTTAACCCAATTGCTTACGCGCATTGCGGAAGATACGCATCCATGGGCTGTCCTCGCCCCAGTTTTCCGGGTGCCAGGAGTTGCTCACGGTGCGGAACACGCGTTCCGGGTGCGGCATCATGATGGTCGCGCGACCGCTTTCGCTGGTTACCGCCGTAATACCGTTAGCGGAGCCGTTCGGGTTAGCCGGGTAGGTTTCCGTGACTTTGCCGAAGTTATCGACAAAGCGCAGTGCCACCAGGCCTTTGCTCTCCAGCTGAGCCAGATGCGCGGCATCACGCACTTCTACCTGACCTTCGCCGTGGGACACCGCGATTGGCATCTGTGAACCGACCATTCCCTGCAGCAGCAGAGACGGGCTCTGGGTCACTTCCACCAGGCTGAAGCGCGCTTCGAAGCGGTCAGACTGGTTACGCACAAAGCGCGGCCAGGCTTCGCTGCCCGGGATCAGTTCGCGCAGGTTAGACATCATCTGGCAGCCGTTACACACGCCCAGCGCCAGGGTCTGCGGACGGTGGAAGAAGGTTTCGAACTCGTCGCGCACGCGGCTGTTAAACAGGATGGACTTCGCCCAGCCTTCGCCTGCGCCCAGCACGTCGCCGTAGGAGAAGCCGCCGCACGCCACCAGCGCCTGGAAATCTTCCAGACCGGTACGTCCGGCCAGCAGATCGCTCATGTGGACGTCGATAGCGTCAAAGCCCGCGCGGTGGAAGGCCGCAGCCATCTCAACGTGGGAGTTAACGCCCTGCTCGCGCAGCACCGCCACTTTTGGACGCGCGCCGGTCGCAATGTACGGCGCAGCGATGTCTTCGTTAATATCGAAGGAGAGCTTCACGTTCAGGCCAGGATCCTGGTCATTGGCCTTCGCGTTGTGCTCCTGATCGGCACATTCCGGGTTATCACGCAGGCGCTGCATCTGCCAGGTGGTTTCCGCCCACCACATGCGCAGCGTGGTGCGGCTTTCGCTGAACACGGCATGGCCGTCTGCTTCAATGACGAAGCGGTCGCCCTGAACGGCTTTACCCAGATAGTGCACGCAGTCTGCCAGTCCGTGCTTCGCCAGAATCGCTTCAACCGCATCGCGATCCGCCGCACGCACCTGAATCACGGCGCCCAGCTCTTCGTTGAACAGCGCAGCCAGACGGTCTTCGCCAAGCGTAGCGATGTTGGCTTCCACGCCACAGTGGCCGGTGAAGGCCATCTCTGCCAGGGTCACCAGCAGGCCGCCGTCGGAACGGTCATGGTAGGCCAGCAGCTTACGCTGCGCCACCAGCGCCTGGATGGCGTCGTAGAAGCCTTTCAGCTGCGCAACGTCGCGCACATCGGCAGGCTTGTCGCCGAGCTGACGGTAAACCTGCGCCAGCGCGGTGGCGCCCAGCGCGTTGTGGCCTTTACCCAGGTCAATCAGCAGCAGGGCGTTGTCTTCGGTCGCAAGCTGCGGCGTAACGGTGTGACGCACGTCTTCCACGCGGGCAAACGCGGTGATCACCAGCGACAGTGGAGAGGTCATCTCGCGCTGCTCGTTGCCTTCCTGCCAGCGGGTTTTCATCGACATGGAGTCTTTGCCCACCGGAATGGTCAGGCCGAGGGCTGGACACAGCTCCTCACCCACCGCCTTCACGGCTTCATACAGGCCAGCATCTTCGCCAGGGTGGCCGGCTGCGGCCATCCAGTTTGCGGAGAGCTTGATACGTTTAATGTCGCCAATCTGCGTCGCGGCGATGTTGGTCAGCGCTTCACCGACCGCCAGACGGGCAGATGCGGCGAAGTCCAGCAGCGCCACCGGGGTGCGTTCGCCCAGCGCCATCGCTTCGCCGTAGTAGCTGTCGAGGCTCGCGGTGGTCACGGCGCAGTTCGCCACCGGGATCTGCCAAGGGCCGACCATCTGGTCGCGGGATACCATACCGGTCACGGTACGGTCGCCGATGGTCACCAGGAAGGTTTTCTCTGCCACAGCAGGCAGGTGCAGCACGCGGTTAACCGCTTCTGCCACGGTGATGCCCTGGCGATCCAGCGCTTTGCCCGCCGCCTTACGGGTCTGCACGTCGCGGGTCATCTTCGGCGTTTTACCGAGCAGGACGTCGAGCGGCAGATCGATCGGCTGATTGTCGAAATGGGTATCGCTCAAGGAGAGATGCTGCTCTTCGGTCGCTTCACCGATGACGGCATACGGCGCGCGCTCGCGGCGGCACAGCTCGTCAAACAGCGGCAGCTGGTCCGCCGCAACGGCCAGCACGTAGCGCTCCTGGGATTCGTTACACCAGATTTCCAGCGGGCTCATGCCCGGTTCATCGCTCAGGATGTCGCGCAGGTTGAAGCGACCGCCGCGGCCGCCGTCGCTCACCAGCTCCGGCATGGCGTTGGATAAGCCGCCCGCGCCTACGTCATGAATGAAGAGGATTGGGTTGGCATCACCCAGCTGCCAGCAGCGGTCGATCACTTCCTGGCAGCGGCGCTCCATCTCAGGGTTGTCACGCTGCACGGACGCGAAGTCGAGATCCGCATCAGACTGGCCGGAGGCCATCGAAGAGGCCGCACCGCCGCCCAGACCGATGTTCATCGCCGGGCCGCCGAGTACGATCAGCTTCGCGCCGACGACGATCTCGCCTTTCTGCACGTGATCGGCACGGATGTTGCCGATCCCGCCTGCCAGCATGATCGGTTTGTGGTAGCCGCGCAGCTCTTCGCCGTTGTGGCTGTCCACTTTCTCTTCATAGGTACGGAAGTAACCGTTCAGCGCCGGACGGCCAAACTCGTTGTTAAACGCCGCGCCGCCCAGCGGACCTTCGGTCATGATATCCAGCGCGGTCACGATGCGCTCTGGCTTGCCGAAATCTTCTTCCCACGGCTGTTCAAAGCCAGGGATGCGCAGGTTGGAGACGGAGAAACCGACCAGACCCGCTTTTGGTTTCGCCCCACGACCGGTCGCCCCTTCGTCACGGATTTCGCCGCCGGAGCCGGTCGCCGCACCCGGCCATGGGGAGATCGCCGTCGGGTGGTTGTGGGTTTCCACTTTCATCAGAATATGCGCAGGCTCCTGATGGAAGTCATAGCGCCCTGCTTCGCGATCGGCGAAGAAGCGGCCCACCTCGGAACCTTCCATCACCGCGGCATTGTCTTTATAGGCAGACAGCACGTGGTCAGGGGTTTGTTCCATGGTGTTTTTGATCATTTTGAACAGCGACTTCGGCTGCTGTTCGCCGTCGATGATCCAGTCGGCGTTGAAAATCTTATGGCGGCAGTGCTCAGAGTTGGCCTGCGCGAACATGTAAAGTTCGATGTCGTTCGGGTTGCGGTTGAGCTTAACGAACGCGTCCTGCAGGTAGTCAATTTCGTCTTCTGCCAGCGCCAGGCCGAGACGCAGGTTGGCGTCGATCAGCGCCTGGCGGCCCTGCCCCAGCAGGTCCACGCTCTGTACCGGCGCAGGCTGATGGTGGGAGAAAAGCTTTTGTGCGTCATCAAGAGAGGCAAACACGCTCTCCATCATGCGGTCGTGCAATTCACCCGCAACCGCCTGCCACTGCGCGTCGCTCAGGGTAGAGGCTTCGACGTAGTACGCTACGCCGCGCTCCAGACGGTTAATCTGGCTCAGGCCGCAGTTGTGGGCAATGTCGGTGGCTTTGGAAGACCAGGGGGAGATGGTGCCCGGACGCGGCGTCGCAAGGATCAGTTTGCCGGTTGGCGTATGGCTGCTGAGGCTTGGGCCATACTTGAGCAGGCGTTCCAGCTGTACGCGCTCCTCTGCATTCAGGGGGGCATTCAGGTCAGCAAAATGGACATACTCAGCGTAAATATTGCTTACCGGAAGGTCGGCCGCCTGAAAACGTGCCAGCAGTTTAGTGATACGGAAGGCAGACAGTGCAGGCGAACCACGCAGAATTTCCATCATAAGTCTCTCGTCTTCGAAGCGCCGGGGCGCTTACAGTGTGCGCAAGGGGGGAAAACGGGCGTCATTATAGAGAATCCTGAGCGCCGACGAAACCGTTTGCGTCGAAATAAAATTTGCCCAGAGGTTTAACAATAGATGTGACCTGTCTCTCTAATTGGTTGCCAAGTGGCGCAAGTTTACGCAAAATGCCGCTCATTCAATGGCAAACCTTATTATTAACATGGCTACAGCAAACTGAGGCAATCGGCGTCGCAGAGAATTAACTAATTGAAAAAATTAAAGATTAATTATCTGCTCATCGGCATTGTAACGTTGCTGTTGGCAGTGGCCCTCTGGCCTTCTATCCCCTGGTTCGGCAAAGCCGAAAACCGTATCGCCGCCATTCAGGAGCGGGGGGAATTGCGCGTCAGTACCCTCAACTCCCCGCTCATTTACAGCGACATCAATGGCAAAATCATTGGTCTGGATTATGAGCTGGCACAACAGTTCGCCGATTATCTTGGCGTGAAGCTTAAAATCACCGTCCGCCAGAATATCAACCAGCTTTTTGACGACCTCGATAACGACGATGCCGATATGCTTGCCGCCGGGCTGGTGTATAACAGCGAGCGCAGCAAGAACTACCAGCCGGGCCCGACCTACTACTCCGTTTCGCAGCAGATGGTTTACCGCGTCGGGAGCCTGCGCCCGCGCTCGCTGGCTTCGATTAACGATCGGCAGCTGACGATTGCGCCCGGCCACGTGGTGATTGACGACCTGCGTGAGCTCAAGGAGAAAAAATATCCCGACCTGAGCTGGACGGTGGATCCGAAACTCGGCACGACGGAGCTGCTTGAGCAGGTAAAAGACCAGAAAGTGCCCTACACCATTGCCGATTCGGTCGCAATCAGCCTGTTCCAGCGCGTGCACCCTGAAATCGCCGTGGCGCTGGACGTTACCGACGAGCAGCCCGTGACCTGGTTTAGCCAGCTTGATGACGATCAGACCTTCTCTGCCGCGATGCTTGATTTTTTCAACACCATCAATGAAGACGGTACCCTGGCGCGTCTGGAGGAGAAGTACCTCGGGCACGGCGATGACTTTGACTACGTTGACACCCGCAGCTTCCTGCGCGCGGTAGACAGCGTCCTGCCGGACCTGCAGCCGCTGTTCGAAAAATACGCCCAGGAAATTGACTGGAAACTGCTGGCGGCCATTTCGTATCAGGAATCCCACTGGGATACCCAGGCCACGTCCCCGACTGGCGTACGTGGTTTGATGATGTTAACCAAAAATACCGCGCTGAGCCTGGGCGTGAATGACCGTACCGATGCCGAACAAAGCATCAGCGGCGGTGCGCGTTATCTGCAGGATATGATGGCCAAAGTACCGGAAACGGTGCCGGAAGAGGAGCGGATCTGGTTCGCGCTGGCGGCCTACAATATGGGCTATGCGCATATGCTGGATGCGCGAGCATTGACGGCCAAAACGAAAGGCAACCCGGACAGCTGGTCAGACGTAAAACAGCGCCTGCCGCTGCTGAGCCAGAAGCCATGGTATAACAAACTGACATACGGCTACGCGCGCGGGCATGAAGCCTACGCCTACGTGGAAAATATCCGTAAATATCAGATTAGCCTGGTCGGGTATCTGCTGGAGAAAGAGAAAGAGGCGACGGAGGCCAAACGGCTGGCTCAAAGCTACCCTGTCGTGGCGCCGGACGAACTTAATCGCCCGACGGCTTCAATTCTGCCTTTTGCTGCTTTTTCTGCTGACGGCGCATTCGAAAGAAATCACTTAATAGCCCCGAACACTCTGGTGCAAGCACCCCGCCGATAGTCTTCACCTGGTGGTTCATCCCCGGGTGACCCAGCACGTCCATCAGTGAACCGGCCGCGCCGGTTTTTTCATCCCGCGCCCCGAAAACCAGAGTCCCGATCCGGCTGTGCACCATCGCCCCGGAACACATCACGCACGGCTCCAGCGTCACATACAGCGTGGTATCAAGCAGGCGATAGTTTTGCAGCACCAGACCGCCCTGACGAAGCGCCATGATTTCGGCGTGCGCGGTAGGATCGTGGCGGCCAATCGGACGGTTCCACCCTTCGCCAATCACCTGGTTATTGTGGACCAGCACGGCGCCTACGGGCACTTCGCCCTCGTCCCAGGCACGCTGAGCGAGCGTTAGCGCGTGGCGCATCCAGTATTCATGATTGTATTCAGGGATGGACAACGGTTGATTCTCCAGTCGAAAAGCGGCGGCATTATACACACCCCTTATGGATAAGACTATTCGAGTTGCTGGAGTTCACCTGACGGCGTGACGCGCCAGCGATGCTGGCAAAAATAGAGCAGCGGGTTGTCCTGTTTGCTGTCGCTGTAGCCGCTGTACAGGCGCAGCGGCGTACCGATGCGTTTCTCCAGCTGGACCACTTTTTCATGCCCCAGACAGCGCAGGGTTAGCACCCAGCCGCCGTAACCGCGGGCAATTTGCGTGGCGATAAGATTCACGCGCGGAAGCCAGGGGGTATCAAAGTAGACCTGCTCCACAAGCGTCTGCGGGGAGCCTGTAATCAGCCAGATGTCGGCATCGTTCGCGTCGAGGTAGCTGGTCAGGCGCGCCTGTACAACAGGAAAGGCCGCAACGTGACCGCGAAACCAGTGCGCAAAATCCTTTTCGAGCTGTTTGAGCCGCGCTTCGCTGTGCCCAAAGGTACATCCCCACAGCAGCAGACTCATCGGCCATCGCGCCGCACGGCCTTTCACCAGCAGCGCGATACCGATAACGGGTAAGAGCGGTAGCACGAGCAGCGCATTCAAAGGCTGACGCCGCAGCAGGTAACGCATAAACGTACCAAACATATCCTGCTGATGCAGCGTTCCATCCAGATCGAAAAAGACAACGCGACGCGCGTGATTTGCCAAACCTTACTCCTCTGGGTCGTTGAATCCTAATAGCCAGGTAAAAAGGAACCCGGCGATCACCGCTACTAAATAGCCTAACAGATAGAGCATCACTTTTCCGGTCACGATGGTTAATGCCAGCGGTAAACCGGAAAGCCCAAAGGTGATCACGGTGGCGACTTTCCAGTAGCTGATCAGCGCCCCGCCTACCGCTCCGCCCAGACAGGCCGCGAGGAACGGTTTACCCAGCGGCAGCGTAACGCCGAAAATCAGCGGCTCGCCGATGCCCAGCAGTCCGACCGGGAGCGCGCCTTTAATCATTTTCTTCAGACGCGCGTTGCGGGTTTTCATCAGGACGGCAATCGCCGCGCCGACCTGCCCCACGCCCGCCATCGACAGGATAGGCAGCAGCGCGTTATAGCCGTGCGCCTGCACCAGCTCGACGTGGATCGGCACCAGCCCCTGGTGCAGGCCGGTCAGTACCAGCGGCAGGAAGGTACCCGACAGCACCGCGCCAACCAGCAGCCCGCCGCGGTCAATCGCCAGAGACGCACCGTGAGCGATGGCTTCAGAGATCCACCCGCCTAACGGCTGGAGGGCCACAATCGCTACGCTACCGGTAATCAGGGTGGTCAGCAGCGGGTTGAGGATAAGCTCAATCGAGCCGGGCAAAATCGCTCGCAGCCTTTTCTCGATCCAGCACATCAGGATGACCACCAGCAGCACCGCAATCACCCCGCCGCGGCCAGGCTGAAGCGCCTCACCAAACAGCGTGATCTGCGCCAGCTGCGGGCTGGACAAGATGCCCGCCATCACGCCGCCCATCGCCAGCGATCCGCCAAACACCTTCGCGGTATTCACCCCAACCAGAATGTTCATGATGGCGAAAACAGCGCTGCCGAAGATCCCGAGAATCCCCAGCAGGTTCGGATACTGCGTGGCGAAATCCCCCACGATATCCGGTCGCTTGAGGATATTGATGATCCCGGTGATCAGGCCCGAGGCAATAAACGCCGGGATTAGCGGAATAAAGACGTTTGCCAGCTGTCGCAGCGCATCGCTCATCGGGGCTTTGTATTTGGCTTTCGCATGCGCTTTGGTGCGCTCAGTATTGTCAATCGACACGCTCGCGCTAACGCCCATCAGCGCGCGCATGGCGTCAACAACCTGCGCCGCTTTCCCCGGCCCGACGATCAGCTGATGCTGCTGGCCCTGTTTCACGTAGCCGCTGACCCCAGACAATTGCTTCAGACGCGACACGTCAAGCTGGTCGTCGTCATGCACCTCGACGCGCACGCGCGTCATGCAGTTTTCGAGACGCTGAATATTTTTTTCCCCACCAATCCCCTGCAGGATACCGCTGGCGAGCGCTGCTGTTTTGTCCATAGACGCCTCTGTTAGTTTTCTAATGCCGCCCGTAAGAAGCCGTTATGCGCATCAAGTTTTGCTCTCGCGGTCGCCGCATCCAGCCCGCTTAAGATCATCAGAATGGCAGGTTTAACATCATGATCGGTTTGTTTGAGTACCGCTTCGGCCTCTTCACGGCCTGCGCCCGTCGCCTCCATCACCATGCGGCAGGCTCTGTCCACCAGCTTGACGTTGGTGGCCTGCATATCCACCATCAGATTCTGATACACCTTGCCGAACTTCACCATCGCGCCGGTGGAGATCATATTGAGCACCAGCTTTTGCGCGGTCCCGGACTTGAGGCGCGTGGAGCCGGTCAGCGCTTCCGGCCCGACCACCGGAGAGATAGCGATAGCGGCCACCTGCGCAATCGGGGAGCCCGGATTACAGGAGATGGCCACCGTCGTGCAGCCGGTCTGGTTAGCGTATTCCAGGCCGCCAATGACGTACGGCGTGCGCCCGGATGCCGCCAGACCGACCACCAGATCCTTCTCCGTCAGATTCAGCGCCTTCAGGTCATCCTCGCCCAGCTGTTTGTTATCTTCCGCCCCTTCAACGGCTTTCAGCAGCGCACCGGGACCACCGGCAATTAACCCAACGACCAGACCATGCGGCACCCCAAAGGTGGGCGGACATTCTGACGCATCCAGGACCCCAAGACGCCCGCTGGTCCCCGCCCCCATGTAGATAATGCGTCCGCCGGCCTTGAGGGCTTCCGCCGCCGCATCGACCGCTTTCGCCACCTCGGGTAATGTCTCTTTCACTGCCTGCGCGACCAGCGTATCCTGTTGATTAAAGCGGTTAACCAGCTCCAGGGTGGAGAGCGCATCCAGATCCATGGTTTGCGGGTTACGCGTTTCAGAAACAAGTGAGCCAAGATTCATTTTTGTACCTCAAGAATTTTTAATTCATAATAATCACACTATAATGGAATATAAAATTCATTCAGGCGAGCAAAATTCGTATTTGCGCAGATAATCACATTTTCGCCAGGAGACCGTATGAACTGTTTAATTCGCATTCGCCAGCGCTACGCAGGCTTTGCCCAAAGCGACAAGAAGCTGGCGGATTTTCTGCTTTCTCAACCCGATCGCGCGCGCCACCTCAGCTCGCAGCAGCTGGCGAGTGAAGCCGGCGTGAGTCAGTCCAGCGTGGTGAAATTTGCCCAGAAGATTGGCTTTAAGGGATTCCCCGCCCTCAAGCTGGCGATCAGTGAAGCGCTGGTCAGCAACCCCAATCCGCAGTCCATGCCGGTGCATAATCAGATCCGCGGCGATGACCCGATGCGGCTGGTTGGAGAAAAGCTGATCAAAGAGAACGTGGCGGCCATGCATGCGACGCTTGATGTGAATACCGAAGAGAAGCTGCTGGAGAGCGTGGCGATGCTGCGCGGCGCGCGGCGAATCATTCTGACCGGCATCGGCGCGTCCGGACTTGTGGCGCGTAACTTTGGCTGGAAGCTGACAAAAATTGGCCTTAACGCCATCGTCGAACAGGATATGCACGCCCTGCTGGCGACTGTACAGGCGATGGATCCTGACGATCTGCTGCTGGCCATCTCCTATTCCGGCGAGCGCCGCGAGATCAACATGGCCACCGATGAAGCGCTGCGCGTCGGCGGTAAAATTCTGGCGATCACCGGTTTTACGCCGAATGCCCTGCAGCAGCGGGCCACGCGCTGTTTATATACCATTGCCGAGGAGCAGGCCACGCGCAGCGCGGCTATCTCGTCCACCAGCGCACAAATGATGCTGACGGACCTGCTGTTTATGGCGCTGGTGCAGCAGGATCTGGAGCGCGCGCCGGAGCGCATTCGACACAGCGAAGAACTGGTAAAGAAACTGGTTTGACGCGTATAATGCCCGCCCAGTTTGTGTTGTTTCTGAGAATTTCCTGATGGCGCTGTTAATTACCAAAAAATGCATTAATTGCGATATGTGCGAGCCCGAATGCCCGAACCAGGCCATTTCGATGGGCGACAGCATTTATGAGATTAACAGCGACCGCTGCACCGAATGCATCGGCCACTATGAAACGCCGACCTGTCAGAAAGTGTGCCCGATCCCGAATACCATTCTGAAGGATCCGGCGCACGTCGAGAGCGAAGAGCAGCTGTGGGATAAGTTTGTCCTGATGCACCACGCGGACAAACTTTAACTTTCGATGATCACCGTAGCGCTGGCATAGTGGCGTTCATCCGCGATCGTCACGTGCATGTGATTCACGCCCAGCTTCTCTGCAAGCTTTTGCGCCTCGCCCCATAAACGCAGGCTTGGCTTACCCAGCTCATCGTTAAACACTTCAAACTGGTTGAACGCCAGACCGTTACGAATGCCGGTCCCGAAGGCTTTGGCCGCCGCCTCTTTTACCGCAAAGCGCTTTGCCAGAAAACGCACCGGCTGCTGATGCGCTTCCCAGATGGCCCATTCGTTATCGCTCAGCACGCGCCTTGCGAGGCGATCGCCGCTGCGGGCGATCACCGCTTCAATGCGGGCTATTTCAACGATATCGGTACCCAAGCCCAGAATGGCCATTACTGACGCGCTTCCTGCATCAGGCGTTTCATTTCTGAAACCGCCTCTTTCAGGCCGCTCATCACCGCGCGGCCAATGATCGCGTGACCGATGTTCAGCTCGTGCATTTCCGGGATGGCGGCAATGGCCTTCACGTTATGGTAGGTCAGGCCGTGACCGGCATTGACCTTCAGGCCCAGGCTTGAGGCATACGTGGCCGCTTTAGCAATACGCTCCAGCTCTTTCGCCTGCTCGGCATCGTTTTTGGCATCGGCATAGCAGCCGGTGTGAATTTCGATATACGGCGCGCCCACGTCGGCTGCCGCTTTAATCTGGGCGAAATCAGCGTCAATAAACAGAGAAACCAGGATACCGGCATCCGCCAGGCGCTTGCAGGCATCGCGCATTTTGTCGAGCTGGCCGGCCACGTCCAGACCGCCTTCGGTGGTCACTTCCTGGCGTTTTTCCGGCACCAGGCAGCAGAAGTGCGGCTGAGTCTCACAGGCAATGGTCAGCATCTCTTCGGTGACCGCCATCTCCAGATTCATACGGGTGTCCAGCGTCTGGCGCAGAATGCGCACGTCGCGGTCAGTGATGTGGCGGCGGTCTTCGCGCAGATGAACGGTAATGCCGTCGGCGCCAGCCTGTTCAGCGATAAATGCCGCCTGAACCGGATCGGGATACGCCGTGCCGCGCGCATTACGCAGCGTGGCGATATGATCGATGTTGACGCCTAACAGTAATTCAGCCATGACAATCCTCGGTTTTCTTTTCGATTCTGTGGTCTAACGTTTCGGCACAAACTGCCTGAATAATTCGCGGCTCTTTAAGGGCTTGCCGCCAAGATACGGCTTGAGGGCAATCCGGGTAAAGCGTTTTGCTGCGCGCAGGGTCTCCCGATCGGGAAACTCGCGCTCATACAGCGCCCGGAGCTGGCGCCCGGTAAAGGTGCTGTTGTCGATCACGACGCTGGCAATAAAGCCTTTTTCTTCGCGGTAGCGGTAGGTCATGGAGTCTTCCACTTCGTCACCGCTGCCCGCACAGTGCAGAAAATCGACCCCGTATCCAAGATGACCCAGCAGCGCCAGCTCAAAACGCCGCAGCGCAGGCTCGGGCGTGCCGGTTGCGCCAGCCAGCGCCTGGATACAGTGCAGATAATCAAAGAAAAGTTCAGAGAAGCGAGTCTCATGTTCAAGAACGCGAGAGATGAGTTCATTGACATACAGACCGCTGTAGAGCGTGATGCCGGAGAGAGGAAGCGCCAGGGAGACGGCTTCGGCGCTGCGCAGGGTTTTAACTTCCCCTCGCCCACCAAAGCGAACCAGCAGCGGCGTGAAAGGCTGTAGGGCGCCTTTCAGGTTAGAACGTTTGGAACGTGCGCCTTTGGCAACAAGGCGCACGCGGCCCGACTCTTCCGTGAAGACGTCCAGCATCAGGCTGGTTTCGCTCCAGGGACGACTATGCAGAACGAAGGCGCGCTGCCATCCTTCCATCATACTCGTCGTCTTGAGTTACTGGTCTTCGCCGTAACCGAGGCTGCGCAGAGCACGCTCATCATCGGCCCAGCCAGATTTCACTTTCACCCACAGTTCGAGGTGAACCGGCGCTTCGAACATCTCCATCATGTCCTTACGGGCTTCAATGCCGATGGTTTTGATCTTGGCGCCTTTATTGCCGATCACCATCTTCTTCTGCCCTTCACGCTCAACGAGGATCAGGCCGTTAATGTCGTAGCCACCACGCTCGTTGCTCTGGAAACGCTCGATCTCCACCGTCACAGAATACGGCAGTTCAGCGCCCAGGAAACGCATCAGCTTTTCACGAATGATTTCAGACGCCATAAAGCGCTGAGAGCGATCGGTGATGTACTCTTCCGGGAAGTGATGAATCGCTTCCGGCAGATGCTTACGCACGATGCCCGCGATGGTGTCCACGTTCAGACCCGTCTCCGCAGACAGCGGAACGATGTCGAGGAAGTTCATCTGGCTACCCAGCCACTGCAGATGCGGCAGCAGATCGGCTTTTTCCTGCACGTTGTCCACTTTGTTGACCGCGAGGATGACCGGCGTTTTGCCGTCACGCAGCTTGTTCAGCACCATCTCGTCGTCCGGCGTCCAGCGGGTGCCTTCCACAACGAAGATCACCAGCTCCACGTCGCCAATTGAGCTACTCGCCGCCTTGTTCATCAGACGGTTGATGGCACGCTTCTCTTCCATGTGCAGGCCCGGGGTATCGACGTAGATCGCCTGATACGCGCCTTCAGTATGGATACCGACGATGCGGTGACGCGTGGTCTGCGCCTTACGCGAGGTGATAGAAATCTTCTGCCCAAGCAGATTATTCAGCAGAGTGGATTTGCCAACGTTCGGACGTCCGACGATGGCAATAAATCCGCAATAGGTCTTTTCTTCGCTCATTCCAGCTCCAGCATTTTTAACGCCTGTTCGGCGGCAGCCTGTTCAGCCTTACGACGGCTTGAACCTGTGCCCACCACCGGTTCACTCAGGCCACTGACCTGGCAATGGATGGTAAATTCCTGATCGTGCGCTTCGCCACGAACCTGCACCACCAGATAAGACGGCAGCGGCAGATGACGACCCTGCAAATATTCCTGCAGACGCGTTTTCGGATCTTTTTGTTTATCGCCCGGGCTGATTTCGTCCAGACGGGTCTGATACCAGTTAAGGATCAGCTTTTCTACGGTCTGGATATCGCTGTCCAGGAACACACCACCAATTAATGCTTCGACCGTATCGGCAAGAATAGATTCACGACGGAAGCCGCCGCTTTTCAGTTCACCCGGCCCAAGACGCAGACATTCGCCCAGTTCAAATTCGCGCGCGATTTCCGCAAGGGTATTACCCCGAACCAGCGTGGCGCGCATGCGGCTCATATCCCCTTCATCCACACGCGGGAAACGATGATAAAGCGCATTCGCAATCACGAAACTTAAAATAGAGTCGCCTAAAAACTCGAGACGCTCATTATGTTTGCTGCTGGCACTGCGGTGGGTTAATGCCTGTTGCAACAACTCCTGATGATGAAAAGTGTAGCCCAGCTTCCGTTGAAGCCGATTAATTACGATGGGGTTCATGCGATACCAATAAATGAATGCGTCAAAAATGCAGCACACGAAACCGACCTGAGAAAACCAACGCGGTTTCGTGTGCCGTGGCACCCTTGCAGGGCCAACCTTAAACTTCGGGGGAATATTCTATACACAACGACAGGGGATGTCGTTAGTTCGAAGAGATTTATCGTGGAAATAATTCACGTAGCCGCTAATTAAAGCGGCTACGCGTTCATTTATTGAGAATTAATGGATTCCGCCGATACGATTCAGGCGTACACCGGTCGGCCACTCGCCTTCCTGTTTCTCAAAACTCATCCAGATGGCGGTAGCTTTACCGACCAGATTCGCTTCCGGCACAAAGCCCCAGTAACGGCTGTCCGCAGAGTTATCGCGGTTGTCACCCATCATGAAGTAATGTCCTGGCGGTACAATCCAGCTCGCCAGCTGCTGGCCCGGCTGACGATAGTACATACCCAGCTGATCCTGCGCGATTGGCACGGTGAGGATACGGTGCGTCACATCGCCCAGCGTCTCTTTGCGCTCAACCAGACGGATGCCGTCCTCTTTGGTTTCACCTTTCGGTACCTGGAAGAATCCGCTGGTCGCTTCGCCGCCGTTACGACGGGCGAAGGTCTGCACAAAATCACTTGGCTCAACGTTTGAGTAGGTGATTGGCAGCGCGTTTTCGCATGCGGTACCGGAGCTGCAGCCCGGCTGAACGGTGACTTCTTTCGCAACCGGATCGTAAGTCACTTTATCACCCGGAAGACCTACCGCGCGCTTGATGTAGTCGAGGCGCGGATCTTCCGGATATTTGAACACCACGATGTCGCCGCGTTTCGGATGACCGGTTTCGATCAGCGTTTTCTGGTAGATCGGATCTTTAATGCCGTAGGCAAACTTCTCTACCAGAATAAAATCACCGATCAGCAGCGTTGGCATCATTGAACCTGATGGGATCTGGAACGGCTCGTAAATAAACGAACGTACCACCAGCACAATCGCCAGCACCGGAAATACCGAGGCGCCCGTTTCCAGCCAGCCCGGTTTCGGGCCGACTTTCTTCAGGGTTTTCGCGTCAATCTCATCGCCAGTGGCTGCCTGTGCGGCAGCCTGACGTTCGCGACGTTTTGGGGCGAAGATAAACTTATCCAGACACCACAGCAGACCTGTCACCAGGGTAGCAATGACCAGGATCAGGGCAAACATGTTCGCCATGCCAACTCCTTAGGGTTATTTGCCGTCTTTACCAACATGAAGGATGGCAAGGAATGCTTCCTGCGGCAGCTCGACGTTACCGACCTGCTTCATACGCTTCTTACCTTCTTTCTGCTTCTGCAGCAGCTTTTTCTTACGGCTGACGTCACCGCCATAGCACTTCGCCAGAACGTTTTTACGCAGCTGTTTCACGGTGGAACGAGCGATAATATGGTTGCCAATGGCCGCCTGAATCGCGATATCGAACTGCTGACGCGGGATCAGATCTTTCATCTTCTCAACCAGCTCGCGGCCACGGTAAGGCGCATTGTCGTTGTGGGTGATCAGCGCCAGCGCATCCACACGCTCGCCGTTGATCAGCACGTCCACACGCACCATGTTGGAGGCCTGGAAGCGTTTGAAGTTGTAATCCAGTGATGCATAGCCACGGGAGGTCGACTTCAGACGGTCGAAGAAGTCGAGTACCACTTCCGCCATCGGGATTTCGTAGGTCAGCGCCACCTGGTTACCGTGGTAAACCATGTTGGTCTGCACGCCGCGCTTCTCAATACACAGCGTAATGACGTTACCCAGGAATTCCTGCGGCAGCAGCATGTGACATTCGGCAATCGGCTCACGCAGCTCGTGAATATTGTTCAGCGGCGGCAGCTTGGATGGGCTGTCGACGTAGATCACTTCTTTCGAGGTGGTTTCAACTTCATACACTACCGTCGGCGCGGTGGTGATCAGGTCCAGATCGTATTCACGCTCCAGACGCTCCTGAATGATCTCCATGTGCAGTAGACCAAGGAAGCCGCAGCGGAAGCCGAAGCCCAGCGCCGTTGAGCTTTCTGGCTCATAGAACAGGGAGGCATCGTTCAGGCTCAGCTTGCCAAGCGCATCACGGAAGTTTTCGTAGTCGTCAGAGCTGACCGGGAACAGGCCCGCGTAAACCTGCGGCTTCACCTTTTTAAAGCCTGGCAGCGCTTTATCTGCCGGGTTACGCGCACCCGTCAGGGTATCACCCACCGGCGCACCGAGGATGTCTTTAATGGCACACACCAGCCAGCCTACCTCGCCGCATGTCAGCTCGGTGCGGTCAACCTGTTTTGGCGTGAAGATACCCAGACGGTCGGCGTTATAGACCTGTCCGGTACTCATAACCTTGATTTTGTCGCCTTTGCGCATGGTGCCGTTTTTAATACGCACCAGGGAGACAACGCCCAGATAGTTATCGAACCAGGAGTCGATAATCAGCGCCTGCAGCGGGGCATCCGGATCGCCTTCCGGGGCCGGAATATCACGCACCAGGCGCTCCAGCACGTCGGTGACGCCGACACCAGTTTTCGCGGAGCAGCGCACGGCATCAGTCGCGTCAATGCCGACAATATCTTCAATCTCTTCCGCTACGCGCTCAGGATCGGCTGCTGGCAGGTCGATCTTGTTCAGAACCGGCACAACTTCGAGATCCATTTCCATCGCGGTGTAGCAGTTTGCCAGGGTCTGGGCTTCAACGCCCTGCCCGGCATCCACCACCAGCAGCGCGCCTTCACAGGCCGCGAGCGAGCGTGAAACTTCATAGGAGAAGTCAACGTGGCCTGGGGTGTCGATAAAGTTCAGTTGATAGGTTTCACCATCAGCCGCTTTGTAATCAAGCGTAACGCTCTGCGCTTTAATGGTGATACCGCGTTCGCGTTCCAGGTCCATGGAGTCCAGAACCTGGGCTTCCATTTCACGATCAGACAGGCCACCGCAAATCTGGATAATACGGTCAGACAGCGTCGACTTACCGTGGTCAATGTGAGCAATGATCGAAAAGTTACGTATGTTCTTCATATAGTTAAATAATTATGCCTTACGAATTCCTGGAGGCCGCTGTTCTTAGCCTGACGTTTTTCAGTGCGAAAACGCAGCATTCTACACTACATCCTCGCTACCTGGAAATGCACTTAGAGACTGGTATAGCGTGAAGAAAGGACGTTTTCTGTTTTAGGGTGTAAAAAAAGATAAAGCCCGATGGATCACCGGGCCTCAGAAGAGAGCGTTTCAACACGAAGCTGGTCTGGCGCTAGCCCAACGCTGAGAATGACAGGCTGCCACTCCTCGCGGGCGGCGAGTGTTGGGGAGAGACCTTTGGCAAGCCAGAATCCCCCCACGCCACCCAATGCGGCACCGCACATAGCGGCCACATCGGTACCAAACAGCATCTGAAACAGACCACCCATGATAAACAGGCCGACCAGCGGAGAGAGATACACCAGCATAGCGGAGCTGAGCAGGCTGCCTTCCGCGATGCCCAGTTCCACCTTCTGCCCGGCCATCAGCGGCTGTTCGCTTGGCACTGAAATCGTGTGCGATGTTTGTGGCCCGAGCTTGTTCAGCACGCGGCTGCCACAGCCAGCGCGGGATGCGCAGCTATTACATGAGGCTTTAACATCGCAGCTCACCAGCGCAATGCCGTTCTGCCATGAGACAACCGTCGCCCACTCTTTAATCATTGTGCAGCCCTGAATTTAATGCTGTCGGAAATACGTTTCGCCGTTTGCGGAGGGAGTTCTCCCACAATGGTGATCTCTGCATTATCGCGTACCGTTGTACTCACCGTACGGCGCCCGGTACGCAGCATTTGTTCAGCGCTGTTTGCCGTTGCGCGATTGATATTCACCGAGAAGCTGAACAGACCATCCGAATAGAGACGCGATTCCACCGGCGTTTCAATCGTTGGCAGCTGACGACGGCTGCTGGACACTTCGCTAAACCCTTGTGGGATCCAGGCAGGTACCCAGTTGAAATTAACGGAATCCCCGGCAGGAACAGAAAGCAGCGGCGGCAGGCTGGCCTTAGCCAGATTCTGCATGCTGTTGCCAACCTGATTGTTCACGCTGAAGGAGATAACGCGGAACTGTTCCAGCGTTTCACCGTCACGGTCAAGCAGGTCTACACGCATCGGGAGTTTAGTTTCAGCGTCGATCCAGACAATATAGCTGTAACGCGTTCCATCCCGGGCGACAACGCGGATCACCTCGCAAAGTCTGTCCGCAATACGCGTACGTCCTACCGAAATAAAATCGTAGTAAGGGGCAAGCCGTTTGAAGTCGGTGTAAATGAGTGACGGCAGGGAATCAACGATATAGTCGCCATTCAGCGTGAAAGGCTCCAGGCCGGGCTCGAAATAGCTGATTTCGTTACCACGCTGGACAACTTCCCGACGCGGACCATCCATCTGTAAAAGCTGGGCGAGCGGCTGGTTATCAAGACGGGCATGGCGATAGCGTAACGACTCGACGCCCTGCTTGTTGATGCTGATAAATGCCAACTCGTAATTGAGTGACTGGCTGGCCAGATTCATTTGCTGCAACAAGGCCCCGGATGATACATCAGCCGAGGCGTTGGCAGAGAAGAACAGGCTACCCGCCATCAGAGACATGGCGAACCAAAGTTGCTTCATTACTGCGATTGCGTTCCTAAAGTTTGGTTTCCGGGCACCTGCACAGCAGCTTGCTGTGTCTGCGCCTGCTCAAACTGAAGCTGTTCAGAGTGCAGACGACGCTGCAACTCGTAATCCTGCAACATCGCATTAATGCGACGGCGCTGCTCCTGGACCTGCTGTTGCTGGCCGCCGCTGGCGGAAGCATCAGCCGGTACGCCCAGGCTTACCGGGCTGGCTTTGCCCATCATCGGCAGTGTGTTAAACACTGGCGCTTCTGGCTGCTGATTAGTTTCAGACTGAGTATTATAGTGCTGGACGCCAACAATAACTGCAAGCGATACGCATGCAGCCACACCCATTTGGGTAAGCTGGCTGGCCCACGGGCGCACCTTTTGCCAGAATGGCATTTTCTGCCACTGGTGAGGTGCGGGTTGAGCTTCAGGAATCAGCGGAGTGGTCTGATGAACAGGCTCATTCTCAATCGCCGCCATTACGCGGGCTGAGATATCGAAATGGAGAACCTCGCCGGTGTCACCGCGAAGGGTGTCACGGATGAGATGGTAACTCTCCCAGGTCTCTTGCATTTCGGGAGAATGAGACAGCTCGTTGAGCAGCTCACTATCTACCGTTTCACCATCCATTAAAGCGGAAAGTTTTTCTTTCTGCATGCCTAATACCTTTTCCAGTATCCCGCTATCGTCAACGCCTGATAAGCGGTTGAACTTTATTATCAATAGCTTCTCGCGCACGGAAAATTCGTGAACGTACCGTGCCGACCGGACAATCCATGATAGCGGCTATCTCTTCATAGCTCAGACCATCAAGCTCCCGTAACGTAATTGCCATGCGTAAATCTTCCGGGAGCGACTCGATCGTGCGAAAAACGATTTGTCTCAGTTCTTCTGACAACATTAAGTTCTCAGGGTTCGAAATTTCTTTCAATGCGCCGCCACTTTCGAAGTTTTCGGCGTCGATTGCGTCCACATCACTAGAAGGCGGACGACGGCCCTGAGCGACCAGATAATTCTTAGCCGTATTGACCGCAATACGGTACAGCCAGGTATAAAAAGCACTATCTCCCCGGAAAGAATCCAGCGCGCGATAGGCCTTAATAAAAGACTCTTGCACCACATCAGGCACATCGCCTGACGGTACATAACGGGAAACCAGGCTCGCCACCTTATGCTGGTAGCGCACCACCAGTAGGTTAAAGGCTTTCTGATCTCCCTTCTGGACCCGTTCAACCAGGACCTGGTCCGTTAACTGCTCGCTCATCCGAGGTAATGTCTCCCCAAACCTAAATTCCACGCGTTATCGAAACGCCACTCTAAAAATACCGCACTTTGAGCAAGCACCGAATTAGAGTGTCTGATCTTCAATAAGTTCCGTAACGCCTTTGTTTTTGTTCATCGCGCCGCAGACTGTTCATTTTCTCTCATTATAAGTCTGTTCACGATACGCACCAGTTTCTGACAAGAAACATCTTTTTCCCGCCAGAAGAGTAACGCAACACAGGCTTTATTTCACCACAAAATCTGACGCTAACGATCTGCTTCGCAAAATAATTTCACTCATTTACCCTCCGTTTACCTCAACTTAAGCGTTTAGCCATTGCAACAGTCGCTAAAAAAATACGTGCGATATATCGCATTCGAGTGCTATTCTGACCCAACACTGTTTAGTAAATTAAACAACAATCATGAACACAACACCTGAACTCCATTGTGATGTACTGATCATCGGCAGCGGCGCTGCCGGTCTCTCTCTGGCGCTGCGCCTGGCCGAGCATCAAAACGTTATCGTTCTGAGTAAAGGGCCGATAAGCGAGGGTTCCACGTTTTATGCCCAGGGTGGCATTGCCGCGGTGTTTGATGAGACAGACAGCATTGCATCCCACGTTGAAGACACGCTGATTGCCGGGGCCGGGATCGTGGATGCACACGCCGCAGAGTTTGTCGCCAGCAATGCCCGTCATTGCGTGCAGTGGCTCATCGACCAGGGCGTGTTATTCGATACGCAGGTTCAACCCAACGGTGAAGAGAGCTACCACCTGACGCGCGAAGGCGGCCATAGCCACCGCCGCATCCTGCACGCAGCAGATGCCACCGGAAAAGAAGTGGAAACCACGCTGGTTGGTAAAGCGCTGAACCATCCTAATATTCGGGTTCTTGAGCGGAGTAATGCCGTTGACCTGATTATCTCTGACAAGATTGGCCTGCCCGGCACGCGTCGCGTGGTGGGCGCCTGGGTCTGGAACCGTAATAAAGAGAAGGTGGAAACCTGTCAGGCAAAGGCTGTAGTACTGGCTACGGGCGGGGCCTCCAAAGTGTATCAGTACACCACGAACCCGGACATTGCCTCCGGAGACGGTATCGCTATGGCCTGGCGCGCCGGCTGCCGGGTGGCGAATCTTGAGTTCAATCAGTTTCACCCAACCGCCCTGTTCCACCCTCAGGCGCGCAACTTCCTGTTGACGGAAGCCCTGCGCGGCGAAGGCGCCTATCTGAAACGCCCTGACGGCACACGCTTTATGCCGGACTTTGACGCCCGTGGCGAACTGGCTCCCCGCGATATCGTTGCTCGCGCCATCGATCATGAAATGAAGCGTCTTGGCGTGGACTGCATGTATCTTGATATCAGCCATAAGCCAGCAGCGTTTATTCGCCAGCATTTTCCAATGATTTATGAAAAGCTGCTCAATCTTGGCATTGATTTAACGCGCGATCCGGTGCCGATTGTGCCAGCCGCCCACTATACCTGCGGTGGCGTAATGGTTGACGATCATGGGCGTACCGATGTGGACGGACTTTATGCTATCGGTGAGGTCAGCTATACCGGGCTTCACGGCGCGAACCGTATGGCTTCTAACTCGCTGCTTGAATGTCTGGTGTACGGCTGGTCGGCCGCAGAAGATATCACGAAGCGCATGCCCTACGCCCGCGAGACTGAGCACCTGCCAGCCTGGGATGAAAGCCGCGTGGATAACCCGGACGAGCTGGTCGTGATCCAGCACAACTGGCATGAACTACGGCTGTTTATGTGGGACTACGTCGGAATTGTGCGCACCACAAAACGTCTTGAACGCGCATTGCGCCGCATCACTATGCTGCAGCAGGAAATTGATGAGTATTATGCCAATTTCCGCGTATCCAATAATCTGCTGGAGCTGCGCAATCTGGTGCAGGTTGCCGAGCTGATCGTCCGCTGCGCGATGATGCGTAAAGAGAGCCGCGGGCTGCACTACACCCTGGACTACCCGAATCAGCTTGCTGAGTCCGGCCCGTCGATACTCGCCCCGCAGGTTTACATAAACAGATAAAACGCCTGGGTCAGGGCAGTGTAATCTTCGGAATAACGCTGGTCTGGCCCACGGATCACCATTCGATCGTTAAAGCATTCCCCCTCTTTCGGCGAGAGCGCCAGCAGCACGCGGTGCGGCAGTCGTCCTTCCGTATCCGAAATATCGGTACGCAGGCGTAACGTCCAGCCGATCTCCTGCGCGATACCGATGAACGTGTTGCCGGTACTCTCAGGCAGGACCACGCAGAAAAAACCTTCTTCGGAGATAAGCTCGGCCGCACTGGTGAGCAGGGCCTTGTGATCGAGGGAACCGGTATAACGCGCCTGCTCACGCTCGGGGGTACCGCACTCAACGCCGGGCGCATAGTAAGGAGGGTTGCTGACGATCAGATCGTAACGCGCGGTTTGTTCAGGCGCCCAGGCGAGCACATCTGCGCATTCCACTTTCATGCGGGCAGCCCAGGGGGATTCGGCCATATTTTCATTCGCCTGCTCTGCCGCCTGCGCATCCAGCTCGACGGCATCGATGGTGACATGCTCTTCCGTGCGCTGCGCCAGCATTAACGCCACCAGCCCGCTGCCGGTACCGATATCAAGAATACGCTTAACACCTGCGACAGGCGCCCACGCTCCCAGTAAAATGCCGTCTGTACCGACCTTCATGGCACAGCGATCGTGAGCGACAAAAAATTGTTTGAACGTAAAACCATCGCGGCGCAGCTGCGCTTTGAGTTGAGACATGTCGGGGCAACCTTCTAAGTGAAACTGGAGTAGCATAGGGGAAAGCGAAGTGGCCGAAAAGCGATATCCATACAAACAGATGAAGATTACAGCCGTAACGTCTATAATCAGCGCCCCACACAGAGGTAGAACATGACTGTAACGACTTTTTCCGAACTTGAACTCGATGAAAGCCTGCTCAATGCACTTGAGAGCAAAGGCTTTACACGCCCGACCGCCATTCAGGCAGCGGCCATTCCGCCTGCGCTTGAGGGCCGCGATGTGCTCGGTTCTGCGCCAACCGGCACGGGGAAGACAGCAGCCTATTTGCTGCCTGTGTTGCAGCATCTGCTCGACTTTCCGCGTAAAAAATCTGGCCCGCCGCGTATTTTAATCCTGACGCCGACGCGCGAACTGGCCATGCAGGTGGCCGATCACGCGCGTGAACTTGCGGCAAATACCCATCTGGATATCGCGACCATCACCGGCGGCGTTGCGTATATGAACCACGCAGAAGTGTTCAGCGAAAACCAGGACATCGTCGTTGCGACGACGGGCCGCCTGCTGCAGTACATTAAAGAAGAGAACTTCGACTGCCGCGCGGTTGAAACGCTGATCCTCGACGAAGCCGACCGCATGCTGGACATGGGCTTTGCACAGGATATCGAGCACATTGCCGGGGAAACACGCTGGCGTAACCAGACGATGCTGTTCTCTGCCACCCTCGAAGGGGAAGCGATTAAAGACTTCGCCGAGCGTCTGCTGGAAGATCCGGTAGAAGTGTCGGCGACGCCGTCCACCCGTGAGCGTAAGAAGATCCACCAGTGGTACTACCGCGCGGACAACCTTGAGCACAAGGTCGAATTGCTGAAACACCTGCTGAAGCAGGAAGATGCGCTGCGCACAATCGTGTTTGTGCGTAAGCGCGAGCGCGTGCACGAGCTGGCAGAAATGCTGCGTAACGCCGGGATCAACAACTGCTATCTTGAAGGCGAGATGGCGCAGATCAAGCGTACCGAAGGCATTAAGCGCCTGACCGACGGTCGCGTTAACGTGCTGGTTGCTACAGACGTGGCCGCTCGCGGGATCGACATTCCGGACGTCAGCCATGTGATTAACTTCGATATGCCGCGCAGCGGCGATACCTATCTGCACCGTATTGGCCGTACCGGTCGCGCGGGCCGCAAAGGTATTGCTATCTCACTGGTTGAAGCGCATGACTACCTGCTGCTGCAGAAAATTGGCCGCTATGTTGACGAGCCGCTGAAAGCGCGCGTTATTGATGGCCTGCGCCCAACCACGCGTGCGCCGAGTGAAAAAATGACGGGTAAACCGTCCAAGAAAGCGCTCGCGAAACGTGCTGAGAGAAAAGAGAAAGAAAAAGAGAAACCGCGCGTGAAGCAGCGCCACCGCGACACCAAGAATATTGGTAAGCGACGTAAGCCAAGCTCTGCCGCACCAGAGACGAAAACTGAAGAGTAAAAAAAGCCGGGGAAATCCCCGGCTTTTTTATTCCCCCCTGCTGAAGCCGTTACAGGCTTTCAGTAAAGGTACGGGCGATGACGTCGCGCTGCTGTTCTGGGGTCAGAGAGTTGAAGCGTACCGCATAACCAGACACGCGAATGGTCAGCTGTGGATATTTTTCTGGGTGCTCAACCGCGTCCATCAGCGTTTCGCGACGCAGTACGTTTACGTTAAGGTGCTGACCACCTTCCACGCGCACTTCCGGTTTCACTTCCATTGGAATTTCACGGTACTCGATTTCGCCCAGTTTGTTCACCGGCACGATTTCATCTTCAGCAAAACCCGCTTTCGCAACGACACAGCGCGCTTCGTTTTTCTCGCTGTCCAGCAGCCAGAAAGAGTTGAGCAGATCGTCATTTGCAGCTTTAGTAATCTGGATACCTGTAATCATGTGTTGCCTCCCTTAGGCTACATTAACTGATGTCGGCCTCTCGCGGCCAATTGGTAAAACCATTGTTTCTTGTGTGTATATATATCATTCACACCCCGGTGATTTATTGATTTGAATCAACAAAAACACCAACCACATAAAGAGTGTGGTTTGAATTTATTGCTTTAGATCAATTTCACGACCTTACCAATTCAATTTTACCTGCACATTTTCAACATAAATTAAGCCACTTAGCGCACATTTCAGCGAGTAATTTTGCTCACCGGGGTTAAACAGGTAAGCTAGTCACAGATTGAGATTCGCAGGAGAGCGAGATGACAACACCTTTAACCTGGCATGACGTGCTGGCAGAAGAAAAGCAGCAGCCTTATTTTATCAATACGCTCAGCACCGTTGCCGCTGAGCGTCAGTCAGGACAGACGATTTACCCGCCGCAGAAAGACGTGTTCAACGCCTTTCGCTACACCGAACTGAGCGATGTGAAAGTGGTCATTCTGGGCCAGGATCCCTATCACGGCCCGGGCCAGGCGCATGGGCTGGCATTTTCCGTACGTCCGGGCGTGGCGATCCCCCCTTCTCTGCTCAACATGTATAAAGAGCTTGAAGGAACCGTGCCCGGGTTTACCCGGCCAAACCACGGCTACCTGGAAAGCTGGGCGCGTCAGGGAGTGCTGTTACTGAATACGGTACTCACCGTACGGGCTGGCCAGGCGCACTCGCACGCCAGCCTGGGCTGGGAGACGTTCACCGATAAAGTCATCAGCCTGATCAACGAGCATCGTGAAGGGGTCGTGTTTTTACTCTGGGGATCGCATGCGCAGAAGAAAGGGGCGATTATTGACCGTCAGCGCCATCACGTGTTGAAAGCGCCGCACCCGTCACCGCTGTCTGCACATCGCGGTTTCTTTGGCAGTAATCATTTTGTTCTGGCGAACGAATGGCTGGAAAAACGTGGCGAAACGCCCATTGACTGGATGCCTGTGCTACCGGCTGAGAGCGAGTAGTAATTGAATGTGCCGGGTATGCCCCGGCACATGAAGAGGCTTATGCCTTATTCTGACGCCACCACTCGGCCAGCAGTACGCCGGTCGCAACGGATACGTTCAGACTTTCTACATTGCCTGTCCCATCAATAGAGACGCTCAGATCCGCACTGGAGAGCGCCGCGTCAGACAGACCATCACGTTCCTGACCTAATACCAGCACCATTTTACGCGGCAGCGTCGCTTTAAACAGCGGCGTACCGGCATGGCTCGAGGTGGTCACGATGGAATAGCCCGCTTTACGGAACTGCTCAAGAGCATCCAGCACGCTGTCGCCGGTGATCGGCTGCACGTGCTCGGCTCCGCCTTCCGCAGTACGGATCGCGGCACCGGATTCCAGCAGTGCAGCATCCTGCAACAGCACGCCTTTCACGCCAAAGTGCGCGCAACTGCGCATCATTGCGCCCAGGTTATGCGGGTTGCCCACATCTTCCAGCGCCAGCACGCAGTCATCGGCATCCGCCTGGCTGACCCACTGCTGCACGGTCGTGCCGTTACGTTTTTTGATCAGGAAGCAAACGCCGCCGTGGTGTTCAGTACCGGAGGCTTTGGTCAGCTCAGCATCATCAACAACGTGGTAAGCTTTACGGTTCGCGGCCATCCAGCGCAGGGCTTCTTTGAAGCGCGGGGTTACGCTCTGGATAAACCAGGCGCGGACGATACACTCAGGACGGCTCTGGAATAGCGCCTGGCAGGCGTTCTCACCATACACGCGGGTCTCTTCCGCACGCTGGCGGCGCAGCACTTCCGGGTCGATAAAGCTTTTACCGCTGATACCGCCGTGATCGGCTTTTTCCGGCGTCTCATCGCCAGGGGCGCGAGAAACGGTACGCCACGGGGAGGCGTTATCACGTGAGAAGTCTTCCCGCGGACGGTCATCGCGTGGACGGTCACTACGCGGGCGGTCGGAACGCGGACGTTCATCGCGTTTACGATCGTCACGTTTGCGGTCATCACCGCGGTTATTTCTGTCATCGCGGGCGGGGCGACGGCCACCGTCTGCACGAGAAGACGCCGGACGCCCGCCACCTTTTCCGGTACGCGGATTTTGGGTGCGTTTATCAGAGTCATCATCACTGCGGACATACATCACTTTGACCTTGCCGCTTTTGTTTTTCATTTCGTCGTTCATGCTTTTCTCCACCAGCGCTGCGCGAAGCGCGCAGATTACCCGATGTGCCAGCGCATAGCCATAATTTCGTACAAAAGCCTGTGACTATTGTTCTCATTGAATAAAACGCATTGTTGTTTCAAACAGGCTCATTGATAATATGTAACATATTAGAAACATTATCGGCGTTCCGCCGCTGTCCCACGGCTCTATCAGAGGTTAGTTATGAATACCGTATGTGCCAACTGTCAGGCTCTTAACCGCATTCCGGACGATCGGATGGAAGATGGTGCGAAATGCGGACGTTGCGGCCATGAATTGTTTGATGGCGACGTCATTAACGCAACGGGTGCTACGCTGGACAAACTCCTCAAGGACGATCTTCCTGTCGTGGTCGATTTCTGGGCGCCATGGTGCGGCCCTTGCCGTAGCTTCGCGCCAATCTTCGAAGATGTGGCCGAAGAGCGAAACGGAAAAATGCGGTTCGTTAAGGTCAACACTGAAGCTGAGCCCGAACTGAGCGCCCGTTTTCGCATCCGCAGCATCCCGACCATTATGATTTTTAAAAATGGTGAGGTGATCGATATGCTCAACGGTGCAGTTCCAAAAGCACCTTTTGAAAGCTGGTTAAACGAGTCGCTGTAACATTCACGGGGCACATCTTGTGCCCCGCTGCCGCCTCTGCGAAAATAGGGTTTTTCCTGCATTTCGCCCATGACTGATAACGCTGTTCTTCAACTACGCGCCGAACGCCTTGCGCGCGCCACTCGACCGTTCCTCGCCCGAGGCAACCGTATTCGCCGCTGTCAGCGCTGCCTGCTGCCGCTGAAGGTTTGCCTGTGCGAGACGCTGACTCCGAGTACGGCACAGAGCCGTTTTTGTCTGGTCATGTTCGATACCGAGCCGATGAAACCCAGCAATACGGGACGCCTTATCGCCGATATTCTCCCGGATACTGCGGCTTTTCAGTGGTCCCGAACGGAGCCCCCTCAGGCCCTGCTCGACTTAGTGGCTAGTCCGGACTATCAGCCGATGGTCGTTTTCCCCGCCTCTTATGCAGGCGTGGATCGCCAGGTGCTTTCGACGCCGCCATCCGGTAAACCGCCGCTATTTATTATGCTGGACGGCACCTGGACCGAAGCGCGAAAAATGTTTCGCAAAAGCCCGTATCTCGACGCGCTGCCGGTTATTTCTGTCGACCTTTCCCGCGTCTCCGCCTACCGTCTGCGAGAGGCGCATGCTGACGGGCAATACTGCACCGCCGAAGTGGCGATTGCGCTTCTGGACCTGGCGGGTGATACCGCTGCGGCTGGCGCCCTGGGCAACCATTTCTCCTGTTTCCGGGAACGCTATCTGGCGGGAAAAACCGTTCATAAGGGCAGCGTCACAGCAGCCGAGACGGAAAGCGTTTAAAATCATCAGGTCGCTTGCATTCACAGGAGGCCTGCATGAGCCAGCGAGGGTTAGAAGCGCTACTTCGTCCTAAATCCATTGCCGTCATCGGCGCATCAATGAAACCGGATCGTGCTGGCTATCTGATGATGCGCAACCTGCTGGCCGGGGGATTTAATGGTCCCGTCATGCCCGTCACGCCGGCGTATAAGGCGGTTCAGGGAGTGCTTGCATGGCCTGATGTACAGAGCCTGCCTTTCGTACCGGATCTGGCCGTACTGTGTACAAACGCGAAACGGAATCCGGAGCTGCTGGAATCGCTCGGCAAGAAAGGCTGTAAAACCTGCATTATTCTCTCGTCTCCGCCTGAACAGAAAGCCGAGCTTCTGGCCTGTGCCAGCCGCTATCAAATGCGCATTCTTGGGCCAAACAGTCTCGGCCTGCTCGCCCCCTGGCAGGGCTTAAATGCCAGCTTCTCTCCGGTACCAATCCGCAAAGGCAAGCTCGCGTTTATCTCGCAGTCGGCAGCGGTATCGAACACTATCCTCGACTGGGCGCAGCAGCGAGAAATGGGATTCTCCTACTTCATTGCTCTCGGCGACAGTCTGGATATCGATGTTGATGAGCTGCTGGATTTTCTGGCGCGCGACGGTAAAACCAGTGCGATCCTGCTTTATCTTGAGCACCTCAGCGACGCGCGTCGTTTTGTCTCGGCTTCTCGAAGCGCTTCGCGCAATAAGCCGATCCTGGTGATCAAAAGCGGGCGAAGCCCTGCGGCACAGCGCCTGCTGCATTCGCATTCCGGCATGGATCCCGCCTGGGACGCCGCCATCCAGCGCGCGGGGTTGCTGCGGGTGCAGGATACACACGAACTTTTTTCCGCCGTTGAGACGTTAAGCCATATGCGCCCGTTGCGCGGCGAGAAGCTAATGATCGTCAGTAACGGTGCCGCCCCTGCCGCGCTCGCTCTGGATGAGCTATGGCGGCGCTTCGGCAAGCTGGCAACGCTAAGTGAAGAGACGCTGCAGCGCCTGAAAGAAGCGCTTCCGACCAGCGTGACGCCCGGCAATCCGCTTGATTTGCGCGATGACGCCAGCAGCGATCGCTACATCAAGGCGATCTCCATTTTGCTGGATAGCCAGGATTTCGATGCGCTGATGATTATCCACTCACCCAGCGCGGTCGCGCCGGGCAGTGAAAGCGCGCGCGCGCTCATTGAGGCCGTACGCAACCATCCGCGAGGCAAATATGTCACCCTGCTGACCAACTGGTGCGGTGAGTTTTCTTCTCAGGAGGCGCGGCGCCTGTTCAGCGAGGCCGGGTTGCCAACCTACCGCACGCCGGAAGGCACCATCACCGCGTTTATGCATATGGTGGAATATCGCCGTAACCAGAAACAGCTCCGCGAGACGCCGGCCTTGCCCGGGAATTTGACGGCCAACACCGTTGACGTTCACAGGCTGCTGCAGCAGGCCATTGAAGAAGGCGCAACGTCGCTGGATACACATGAGGTCCAGCCGATTCTGGGCAGCTACGGGATGCAAACCCTGCCGACCTGGATCGCCAGCGACAGCGCTGAGGCCGTGCATATTGCCGAGCAGATTGGCTATCCGGTTGCCCTGAAGCTGCGTTCCCCGGATATCCCGCATAAGTCGGATGTGCAGGGGGTCATGTTGTACCTGCGCACGGCAACGGAGGTGCAGCAGGCAGCTGATGCCATTTTCGATCGGGTCAAAATGGCCTGGCCGCAGGCGAGGATCCACGGATTGCTGGTGCAAAGTATGGCCAACCGCGCTGGTGCTCAGGAATTACGGGTGGTGGTTGAACACGATCCCGTCTTCGGTCCGCTCATCATGCTGGGAGAAGGCGGCGTTGAGTGGCGCCCGGAAGAGCAGGCCGTGGTGGCGTTGCCGCCTCTTAACATGAATCTGGCGCGTTATCTGATCATTCAGGCGATTAAAAGTAAAAAGATCCGCGGCCGGAGCGCGCTGCGTCCGCTCGATATTGCCGGGCTAAGTCAGTTCCTGGTGCAGGTCTCTAACCTGATTGTAGATTGTGCCGAGATCCAGCGGCTGGACATTCATCCGCTGCTCGCCTCCGGCAATGAGTTTACGGCGCTGGACGTGACTCTGGATATCGCACCATTCGAAGGAGACAGAGAGAGTCGCCTGGCAATCCGCCCGTATCCCCTGCAGCTGGAGGAGTGGGTTGAGATGAAAAATGGTGAACGCGCCTTGTTCCGCCCTATTCTGCCGGAAGATGAGCCCCAGCTGCGAGCCTTTATCTCTCAGGTCACGAAAGAGGATCTTTATTATCGCTATTTTAGCGAAATCAACGAATTTACCCACGATGATTTAGCCAATATGACCCAGATCGACTACGATCGAGAAATGGCGTTTGTTGCCGTTCGTCGCGCCGATAAGGGTGATGAGATCCTCGGCGTTACGCGTGCGATTTCTGACCCGGATAACGTCGATGCGGAGTTTGCGGTGCTGGTGCGCTCCGATCTTAAAGGCCTGGGTCTGGGAAGACGGTTGCTGGAAAAACTCATCAGTTATACGCGAGATCACGGATTGTTACGCCTTAATGGCATTACTATGCCTAACAATCGCGGTATGGTGACCCTGGCGCGAAAACTTGGGTTTGACGTTGATATTCAGCTTGACGAAGGTATTGTTGCCTTGTCCCTTAGTCTGACATCAGCCAGCAAACGCGAGTAAGCTACTGGAAATGTTACCCACTTTGGACGGGACTGGTGGTATCATTGTCCGCTTATGTTGTTTGCATGGTACAGACAACCCTTCAATGAACAGAGAAGATACGCACTGTGATGTTGTCAAAATTTAAGCGTAATAAACATCAACAACACCTTGCTCAACTACCGAAGATTTCTCAGTCAGTTGATGATGTAGAGTTCTTTTACGCTCCCGCTCATTTTCGGGAGACGCTTCTGGAAAAGATTGCCAGCGCCACACGACGCATTTGCATTGTGGCACTGTATCTTGAACAGGATGAAGGCGGGCGCGCGATCCTGAACGCGCTCTATGACGCCAAACGTCAGCGCCCGGAACTTGATGTTCGCGTGCTGGTAGACTGGCATCGAGCTCAGCGTGGCCGTATTGGCGCTGCCGCGTCAAACACCAATGCTGACTGGTATTGCCGTACGGCGCAGGAAAATCCTGGCGTCGATGTGCCTGTTTATGGCGTCCCGGTTAATACCCGTGAAGCGCTCGGCGTCCTTCATTTCAAGGGATTCATCATTGATGACAGCGTGCTGTACAGCGGCGCCAGCCTCAATGATGTCTACCTTCATCAGCTCGATAAATATCGCTACGACCGCTACCATCTGATCCGTAATCCGCAGATGGCCGATATCATGTTTAACTGGGTTGATAAAAATCTGGTCCACGGCCGTGGCGTTAACCGCCTTGACGATCCCGAGCGTCCTAAAAGCCCGGAAATCAAAAACGATGTTCGCGCCTTCCGCCAGGAGCTGCGTGATGCGGTCTATCATTTCCAGGGCGATGCGAACAACGAAGAGTTATCCGTTACACCGCTGGTAGGACTCGGCAAATCAAGCCAGCTGAACAAAACGATCTTCCATCTGATGCCGTGTGCGGAGCAGAAACTCACCATCTGTACGCCGTACTTTAACCTTCCTGCCGTGCTGGTGCGTAATATCATTCAGCTGCTGCGCGACGGTAAAAAAGTGGAAATTATCGTTGGTGATAAAACGGCAAACGACTTCTTCATTCCTGAAGATCAGCCGTTCAAAATCATCGGTGCGCTGCCTTATCTCTATGAGATTAACCTGCGTCGTTTCCTGAGCCGCTTACAGTATTACGTCAACACTTACCAGCTGGTTGTACGTCTCTGGAAAGATGAAGACAATAGTTACCATCTGAAAGGCATGTGGGTCGACGATGAGTGGATGTTGCTGACCGGTAACAACCTGAACCCGCGCGCATGGCGACTGGATCTGGAAAACGCTATCCTGATTCATGACCCGCAGCATGAGTTAGCCGCCCAACGTGAACGCGAACTGGAGCTGATTCGCACCCATACGACCGTGGTGAATCACTACCGCGAACTGCAGAGCATTGCCGATTATCCGGTAAAAGTTCGCAAGCTTATTCGCCGCTTACGTCGTATCCGTATCGACCGACTTATCAGCCGTATTCTGTAATATCCAGGCCCTGTCACCCGCAGGGCTTTTTTATGGAGCCCGTTGATGCGTATTCCTCTGTTACTGAGCGTCCTTTTCCTGAGTGGCTGTAGCCATATGGCCAACGATAGCTGGTCCGGACAGGATAAAGCACAGCATTTCCTCGCTTCCGCGATGTTGTCCGCAGCCGGTAATGAATATGCCCAGCATCAGGGATACAGCCGGGACCGTAGCGCGGCGATCGGGCTGATGTTCTCAGTAGGTCTTGGGGCATCAAAAGAACTGTGGGATAGCCGCCCCGCAGGGAGCGGCTGGAGCTGGAAAGATTTCGCCTGGGATGTTGCCGGCGCAACGACCGGCTACGCCGTGTGGCAAATGGCGCGCTATTAAAGTCGGATACCTTTCCCTTTGCGATGCAGCATCAGGGAAACAATAAAAGCCAGAGCCCCCATACCCGTTACGTACCAGAAGAATGTCGTTTCGCTTCCCCATGACTTAAGCGACAACGCAACGTACTCCGCCGATCCGCCAAACACCGCGTTGGCTACCGCATAAGAAAGCCCTACTCCTAACGCACGAACCTGCGCCGGGAACATCTCGGCTTTCAGTATCCCGCTGATTGAGGTATAGAAACTGACAATCACCATCGCCACCATCACCAGCGCAAACGCGGCATATGGCGAAGTCACATGCTGAAGGGCAGACAGAATAGGTACGGTACATAACGCCGACAGCCCGCCAAAAATCAGCATCGACGTTCGTCGACCGATTTTATCCGAGAGCGCACCGATAATAGGTTGTATGAGCATAAAGACAAACAGCGCCACGGTCATGACTACGCTGGCAACGTTTGCGTGCATGCCGGTGGTGTTCACAAGGTACTTCTGCATATAGGTGGTGAACGTGTAGAAACTAAGAGAGCCGCCCGCAGTAAAGCCCAGCACCATGAGGAAAGCTTTGCGGTTACGCCATAACCCTTTGAATGTTCCCGCCTCCTTCAGCATCCTGACCTCTTTCTGAGAGGTTTCATCTAGCTGACGGCGTAGCCAAAGTGCAACAACCGCCAGTACAGCGCCCATTGCGAAAGGGATCCGCCATCCCCAGGCGTGAAGCTGTTCGTCCGTCAGAATTTGCTGCAGGATCACCACCACAAGAATGGCCAGCAGCTGACCGCCAATCAGCGTGACGTACTGGAATGACGCGTAAAAACCTTTACGACCTTCCAGTGCAATTTCACTCATGTAGGTTGCACTGGTACCGTATTCACCGCCCACCGATAATCCCTGGAATAAGCGGGCCAGCAAAAGTAGCGCCGGTGCCCAGGTACCAATCGATGCATATCCCGGTAAGCAGGCGATCACCAGCGAGCCAAAGCACATCATGCACACCGAGATCAGCATAGAGGCCTTACGCCCGCGACGATCCGCAATGCGGCCAAACAGCCAGCCCCCGATGGGTCGCATCAAGAATCCTGCGGCAAATACCCCTGCCGTTTGAAGCAGCTGCGTTGTGGTGTTGCCGGAGGGGAAGAAGATATGTGCGAAGTAGAGTGAACAGAATGAGTAGACGTAAAAGTCGAACCATTCAACCAGATTCCCTGAAGAGGCGCTGACGATTGCCCATACCCTTCTTCGGGTATCACTGTGACCCAGCGTCCCGTTTGATGTCATGCTTTCTGTCATTGTGATTATGCTCCTGCCATAAACTGCGGCGTATTGAGCCAGGAGACTCAATAACCTCGTAAATGAAATGTTATAATTTTGTTATAAATCACATTGAGACAGAGATCACACATTCCATTAGCAGGATAAGGGATTAAGAGAAAGGCCAGAGTGGGAAAACAAAAGCAAAAAACCCCGCACCTTTCGGTACGGGGTTCTTCTATTTTGATGCCTGGCAGTTCCCTACTCTCACATGGGGAGACCCCACACTACCATCGGCGCTACGGCGTTTCACTTCTGAGTTCGGCATGGGGTCAGGTGGGACCACCGCGCTAAAGCCGCCAGGCAAATTCTGTTAAATCTGTATCAGGCTGAAATTTGATTGTTCTGTCTCTTCGCCAAAACATCTTCGGCGTTGTAAGGTTAAGCCTCACGGTTCATTAGTATCGGTTAGCTCAACGCATCGCTGCGCTTACACACCCGACCTATCAACGTCATAGTCTTTAACGTTCCTTCAG
>NZ_JAWNDD010000003.1:0-492627 GCF_034106785.1 Enterobacter sp. 241F3 | reverse complement strand
TACAAAATATAAAATTATCATTCGACCTTTCAATTAAACTATATAAAAAAATTAACGATGCAAAACTAATAAATAAATTACACTTTAAATCCCTTATTTTATTTTGGGATTTAATAAATTTATTAGATTGAAAAAAATACAGTAATAGCTATGTTTCCTGTATATTTTTTGCAGAACAATCTATTAAACTAACCCCAAAAAATTTATTGCGTACTAATAATTTTAACATAGCACATTTTGAATTCGAAATACAAAAAATGAAATCTATATTGATAGATGCTCAGGAACCAATTGAATTAGATATGTCAAACATTAAAAATAATATTGAATGTGCAGTCAGCAATACTAAAAGCTATCATCAAGCATTACTACTAATGAGCCAATACACGAGTAATGTTTCCCATCATCACATTAATAAAGATGATGATTCCCTTAATAAGTTGTTTCAACAGGTTATAATAACCTCTGACGGCCGGACTTCAGCTATTGGTGGTGAAAGTAATATGAATGCAATACTCTATTATTCCTTTCATGGATTTGTAATTAAAATATATAAGATGGAAATATACAATAAATATGGAGTTGACAAAGAACACTTAAAAGAAATGATTCAAAAGAGCATTAACATACCTGAAGAAATTAAGAGCTTTGTGTGTACTGGAATAGAACGGTGGCTTTTAGATGATATGATTTCATCATCCTTTATTCTTATTCCACTTTATGAAGCATTATTACGTGATATATTAAAAAAAGAAAATATTAGTACTCAAACAAATAATAACGGTAGCCAAGATGAAAAATCACTGAGCGGTTTAATTAATAGCGAGCTAGAGATGAAAAACATTATAAATCAAAATCTTATCATTGAAATGAAAGAACTAATGATTGTAAAAACAGGATCAAATATAAGGAATAAAATATCCCATGCATTAATAAGGGATGACGAAATACATTCCTCACTATATGATTTTTTGTGTTGGCGATGGCTAACAATATTAACAGAAAGTTTTAATCTTAAACAAAAGTAATGTCCCCCCCACATATTAGCTGTGGGGTTTTTATGATTCATGCTTAACTTTTTTCATATAAGCCACAAGGTATGAAGTTTTCTTTTTTAACATCCTACCATTTTTCAAACTATATTCATTAGATGCTTTTATTTTTTTATTGGCTTTTTTAGGATTTTTCAAAACTGAAGTCAAATTGAGGGCCGATTCAAAATCTCCTGATTTTTCAACTAAGCCTTGAATGGAAACATGAATATCCAATTCATTATGGCATATCGCATTGCCTGAAAAGCCGATGGATAAATTATCTAATTCCTCACCTGACATATTTTTGAATTCATCATAATCATCAACGTTCAATAAAAACCCAGAACCGTCGTTGAACAAGATCAAAACCTTCCTTTCATTTTTAAAGACTACTAATTTAGATGCATATCCTTCTCTACTTTTTTTTATTTCACCAGCCTTTAAAAGAGCATCAAGCTTTTCTTGCGTAAGTGGCTCATAGACTTGTTTTTTTGCTTTAATTTTCATAACTCAACCTCTATAGTATCAGAAATTCCCTCTATTGTTAAAATGGTAACATTTTTATCAGTATCATATACTGCATTTGCTATTTTCTTATCCAGATACATTTCATCAATTGATAATTCGTCCTGAAGAGACATAAGATAACTATTTTTCAAACAAATATGACCAATGATAGACAACCAAGTTTTCCTTGCTCTCGTAAGATTATCCTTTTTTTTCATTTCAACACATAATTTCTCTATTTCTCTTAATTTCGGCATATTTTTATCAGGAGTGGCATCCCATATTCTCACATCATTATGCACAAAACTGAATTCAAGACGAAGATCACAATTTTTAATACTGACATGAACATGAGGTGGGCAATGTTCATTCCTTGTAAAGATAACTATATCCGTTCCATCCACACTACATATTTTCATGTTCACCTATCAGTTAGGCTTTTAATCAACTAATAACACTTAACTTGTGAAAAAGCAAGGGCTAACTCTCAGCATCTCCTTCGGTGATACTTTGAGTTGCTCCTTGTTTTTTCGCCCTTTGGTTGAAAAAATCAAAAGCAAAATCAACTCCATACATTGACATTTTCAGCATCTATCATATAAATAAAATAAGCATAATGGACATGCTTATTTCACTTTACTATATGAAAGGAGTTCATATGAATGACAGCAATCATACTTTTAATAAGTTCGAACCATTCAGAAGTTGTAGCTATGAAAATTTTACTTCTGCTAAAACACCCTCCCAGCAGACACGTTCTCATTGTATTTGTATCAGATTAAATGATGCCGAGCTATCTTACGTTGATGGCTTTCGAGAAGATCTTAACCGTGCTGTTTGGATACGTATGTTGAATCGCCACGGATAATCTAGACACTTCTGAGCCGTTGATAATATAGGTTTTCATATTCAGCCGGTGGCATCTGCTCGCTCGAACCATGCCGACGCTTACTGTTATAAAACATTTCGATATAATCAAAAATATCGCTTCTGGCTTCGTCTCTCGTTCCGTAGATCCTTTTCTTAATCCGTTCGCGTTTCAGTAGCTGGAAAAAGCTTTCCGCAACCGCGTTGTCGTGGCAGTTACCGCGACGACTCATGCTGCCTTCCAGACCGTGTGATTTCAGGAACGACTGCCACTCATGGCTCGTGTACTGACTACCCTGATCAGAGTGAACCAGTACCTGCTTTTGAGGATTACGCCTCCACACCGCCATAAGTAATGCGTTCAGGACAATCTCTTTTGTCATGCGGGGTTGCATTGACCAGCCGATAACTTTTCGGGAGAACAGGTCAACCACCACGGCCAGATACAGCCAGCCTTCGTGGGTTCGGATGTAGGTTATGTCCGTCACCCAACGCTCATCCGGTGAGTCCGGATTGAACTGCCGCTGGAGCCTGTTGGGTGTCACGATACTGGCTTCGCCTTTACGTGCTCGTGGGCTACGGTACCCAACCTGAGCTTTTATTCCGGCACGCTTCATCAGCCGCCAGACCCGGTTCACTCCGCACTGCTGTCCGGTATCACGCAGATCGAGATGGATCTTGCGATAACCATAGACGCAGCCAGACTCAAGCCAGAACTGTTTGATTTGCCCGGTCAGCATCTGATCTGTCTGGTGACGCTGCGAATGTGGCTGCTGAAGCCAGAAATAAAATCCACTCGGATGGACATCCAGAACCCGACAGAGCAAACGAACAGGCCAGCAACGGCTGTTGTCGCGGATAAAGGCGTACCTCAGTCGGACAGCTTTGCGAAGTACGCCGCGGCTTTTTTTAATATGTCCCGTTCGTCCGTAACCCGCTTCAACTCTTTCTGAAGACGGCGGATCTCGGCCTGAGCATCTGGCTGTTCATTATGAGTGGAAGAATCCGGGCCGTACTTCTTTATCCAGGCGTAAAGACTGTGAGTGGTGATATCGAGACGTGTTGCAACACTGGAAACAGAATGACCACGATCAACAACCTGTTTGACTGCTTCAATTTTAAACTCTTCAGGATAACGCTTACCGCTCATGGGCACCTCTCTTTAAGTCATCTTAAATGACTCTGAGGTGTCTGTTAAACCCGTGGCGATTCACATTTTATTTTTAGGCCGCTTTTGAATTAGCTTTTTTACACTCGAACTTCTTCTTAAGCAACTCCGCCAGTGTCGTCCACATCGGCGATACTGGTGGGACCACCGCCCGAGGAATGGGCTCTGTAGTACTGTTAATGTCAACTTAATCTCTCGATTTATCAACCTCAACATTTACTTTTACATTAAGGCGTTTTGCTTCCATGGTGATCATCTTTTGGGCAAGAACCATATCGCCGCCAAGCACTTGATCAATCAAGTGCTGAACAAGGGTCATCATCAAAAAATCCTTATTCGCCGGATAAAACTCAGTCATATCAATCCCGTGATCCTGCAACTGCTGATGCGCAGCTCTCTCCGTCTCAGCAACAATCTCGGCTACCCTAGCCTGCATCTTGTCTATCTGCTCAAAGACAATACGGTTTACGATTTCGATTTGTTCTGGCTTTAAGTCCTTTTCCATCATTACCTCTCATAAAGTCTGTCGCTTAGAAAATTTACATAATGAAAAACATAATATAAGAATAGGAAGAAAACCTTCAAATCGTTATGCGATCAGTGTCTTACGTGCTCACGCCTGAAACCCCTTTCCTCTTGCCAGGTTAATTCTGTCAACACATTCCCTTAATGCTTTGACTTGCTCCGGAGAGAGCTCAGATTCATCAATTGTGGCCAGTAGTGCATTGAGGGAGCGCTCAATATCGTTTTTAGTCAATCGTAAACAGATAACCTTAACCCAACGTGGCGAGAACTTGCTGAGGCCGATTGCTCTTGTGACACATAGTTTCATGAGATGCCTCTTAACCGCCAGTGGTGGCGATTTGAAACTCGGTTATAACACACGTGGAGAAGACTTATGTGACTATTTCGCCTTAGAAATTTCTAAGGGTCATTTAGCCAAGGTAATCAGGCTTTCAGTAAACATCTAAGTTGGTTTTCCAGCATGTCACACAAGCGCCTCGTCATTACGCGAAGCGGCATATCACGTGAAGGTAGTTTTTACGGACATACAAAGGCTGGAATGTCAGCTTTGTGCCAGAAGCAGATTTTAATACAGCTCTAAAGTCCATTATGGGAGCTGTTTACATCTATCAGGCTTTAGCAAGCGGCTTCATTCTAAAACTAATACCCATACGATTAATGGCATTCATGGTGGCAATAACAATGGTAAGTTCAACCAAATCTTTTTCACCGAATACAGAAAGCGCTGCGGAATATGCTTCATCGGAAGCATGTGTTTCACTAACACGGGTAACTTCTTCCGCCCATGAGAGGGCAGCTTGCTCTATATCCGAGAATAAATAGGTAGCTTCTCGCCAGACAGGCACCAATACAATCTTTTCGACGGACATGCCACTCTTGATAAGATCGCGAGTATGTATATCTATGCAGTGTGCACAACCATTGATCTGGGAAACTCTCAAAAAAATTAAATGGATCAGTTCGGCAGGTAAACTTGTCCCAGTAGTGGCGTAATGATGGAGCGCTGCTATAGCCTTGCCACCTTTATCGGAAACTTGAAACCAGTTTGGACGCTTCATCTTATATCCCCTTTTTTGAGTTATTTAAGTAAACCTTTGTTAATAAAAAGATGCCTCACAGAATCGCTACGACTGAGTGACAGAATTTAAATTAGTACGTCTGCTCAGACGTTGTAATCTTAGCGATTTATGTCGTAGATAAAAGAGACAAAAAATGGGTAAAACGGTAGGACAATCATGGGGTACCTCGTGCAGTAAAACTGGATAACGATTATTAAAAGCAATCCCTGAGTGCTGATAAAATCCACGGTAAAGTCCGCTTCTCGCTCATAGCGAATCATTTCTTTCCTATGCCCTTCCATCAGCCTTCATTCGCTCGTATTTAGCTTTGAGAAGCTCTGCAGGTGTCTGCCCCTTCGACGATACTGGCGCCGCCAACGCTCGACGAACAGGCGGAATCGGCTTTCCGGCCAGCACCCGCTTTTCCCACACATCCAGAATGTCGCTGGCTTCGCGCTCTAGTTCTTTGTGGCTCAACTGACCATCGGTACCACGACGACGCAGCTCGAGGCAAATGTGGTAGTAAACCGGCTTAGGCCACGGATATTGCTCGCTGCTCGGGTACCGGAACACCAGCTTGCGCCACTTCCAGTATTCAGCCATCACGTCAGCGGTGGTGATCCCCAGTACGCAGCGCCCTTCCCTGCACCACTTAATGAACTGGCCTGGCGACGGCAGGAATGGACGATCCTGGCGCCGCACCATACGCATACCGGCTTCAACCTGCTCCAGAGTGGTGATCCCGTTTTCTTTAAAGGCCAGCACCCACTGGCGGCGGATCTCGTTCACGTCTTCCTGGCTGCGATTAACCAGGCTTGCCGGAAACGCGGCCGCCAGCTGTACGAATAGCCCGTTGATAATCTGCGCCACCTGCTGCGTATGTTCGCGCTCTGTGTACTGCTCAGGCATGTTGTGCGCCACTCGGCGAGCCTGTTCCCGGTCAAAATTGCGAATGCTCTCGGCTATGTTTTTCATTCCAGCACCCCGTCAATCCAGTCGGTGTTATGCAGGTCGATGCCGCCCCTGGAAGGTTTTGCCGTTCCGGTTGCGCGCAGCCGTTTGGTGGTGAGCTGATCCCACTGTTTGCGAAGACTCGAAGGGCTCAGGATATTGTCTTTCCAGAATTCGTCCCGGTTAGCCCACTGGAACAGGTCACAAATTTCGTAGTGGGTGCGATTGTCCTGGACACGCATCAGCCTGATGGTGTTTGCCCATTCAGCCCAGTTGGGTTCAGATAGCGATGCGTTGACGGTGAGGAGCCTGTCGTAAATCCAGCGAGCCGCCTTGAGGTCGTCAGCGGATCCCCATGATTTACCTGCCGGGGTGTATATCCCGGCGGCAGCTTCTGGATGGCGCGAGAGAAACTTTTGAGTTTTCTGGTTTCGGGATTCGTCAGAATTCCGAGACGAGGATCTTTTAATATTGTTCTTGTTATAGTCTTGGGTGTCTACCGTTTCCGGGAAGGTTTTTCCCGTTTTCGGTAACACTTTTCCCGATTTCGGGAAGACTTTTCCCGTTTTCGGTTTGTCTAAAATCCAGGCGGAAAGGTCAGTATTTATACCGACCGTTTTCATCACGCCCTGCTTCTGACTGAAGATAATTTTGCGTTCTGCGAGTGATTTGAGCGCATCAGAAACATGCGAATCACTCAACCCTGTAAGCTCAGCGATCACCGTGTTCGTAACGCGGTCCTGTTTCTTGTTCCAGCCGTAGGTAAGCCAGATCACCGCCTCAAAACATTGCCACTCCCGGCCTGACATTCTCAGACGAGGCTTGAGCTGTTGGATCTCGTTAGCGACCTTGGTATACCCGTTCGACAGGTCGGCCATACGACCTCCCGGTTGTTCGGTTCTGTGGGGGAAATTGATAATTTCAGCTGTGTTTGACATACTTAGCTCCGCAATTACACTCCGTTTTTGCACCTGAAAGTCGGTTCTGTTCGCGCAGACCGGCTTTCGCCTTTTCTACAGTATTCACATTGCCCCCAGCATGGTTGTCACCATCGCCAGCAGCGGCGCAGTAAGGTCCGGATCGACACGGAACATCTCAAAAATCCCCTCGCCTAACTCCTTCAGCTTTTCCTTCTTCGGTGCATCGAGCATCAGAGCTTGCTTCGCCTCACTCACCTCTTTCTCCAGCCTGGCCATCCGGTAGGCAAAGGAGTCGTTTTTAACGACGCGGTCGCGGTACCGAAGCGGTAATACAGACATGATCGCTGGCACCAGTTGTTCGACGTTCTTTCGGTAAGATGCGGAGTCTTCTTTGTTGTCGAGCCAGCGGAACAGCTTCACGTTCCAGACATCGGCCTGGCCTGAGAAATCCACATCATCAAGTTGGAGTTCTTCCGCCGCGTCTTGAATTTGAAGCGCAACAGCTACACGCCCTTCTACCGCTGCCCACGCCCGGACTGCAGAACAAATATCTCGATGATCAACATCCTGCGCTGCCGATTCGCTTTGATGACACGGGAATATCATTGGATTAGAGGAAGCTCTGTTACTCTTTTGAAATGAAACAGTTTGCATTGTTAAGGCTCCTGTTTAGGTAAACCGTCTGTGGGATTTGGGTAGAGATCTGGGCGCAGTTCGTGTGGAGTCACACCAGTGGCCGCGTAGATTTGTAGGACCCGGTCAGCTGGCACAACACCTTGATACCGGTTTTTCCAGCGGCTGACTGACATCGGCTTGATGCCCAGCATGTTTGCGAGAGTCGTGGCTGTACCAGCGGACTTAATGGCTTTCGTTAACCCGTTCATCGTTGTCTCCGATTTGAATGCACCCAAATTAAGCCCCAGACTTAATTTATAGTCAAGTCTAAGGCGAATTTTCAAGTTTAAGCAAAAGGCTTATTCTTCTAAACATGAAAGAGAAAACCGTACTTAATCCGATACTTGTTGAGCGCCTATCAGAGCTAAACGGGCGCGGCATGACCAAATCTGATATGGCTAGGGTTGCTGGGGTAACCCCTCAGTCTGTGAACGGCTGGTTTAAAAAAGGCGTGATCAGCAAGAATTCTGCTCTCGCTGTCGCTGATGCAGCTGGTGTATCGGTGCCTTGGTTACTTGGTGAGGATGTCGGCGAGAAAGACGGGCTTAAGCCGGACGAACAGCGCCTGCTTGAGCTCTATCGCCAGTTGCCGGAAGAAGAGCAACAGAACATGCTCCGCATTTTTGCGCTTCGCCTGAAGGAGCTGGATGAACTGTATGAGAAGTACATGAAGGGCCGGATCCGGTCGCAGGAAGATTGAGTTGTTCTGAGTGGCTTATGGCTGATAACTAACGAATGATTCATGCATTTCGACCACCACTTTAATTACTTATTATTCAGAGGGATACGATGAAAAATGAACTAATGCCCCACCAAGAAGAAATGGCATTATTCCCAGTAAAAGAGGTCGAAGTGAATGGCGTTCAAATGGGTGTTCTTAATGATGGCACGCCATTTCTCAGTCTTCGCGGCTTAGCTCGTCTCTGTGGTGTAGACCACACCACCCTTCTCCCGTTAACCACTAATTGGCTAATCGAAAGGAATAAGCCAAGGGGTAAGAGAATTGCCGAACTTCTCATTGAGAATGGATTTGAAGGTAACGAGCTTTACTCCGTTGTTAATGGTGGCGCATTCGGTGATAGCCATGCTTATCCTGATGCCGTCTGCATGTCTATCCTTGAATATTACGCATTCGATGCTTCTCAAGTTGATAGCTCAACTGCGAGAAAGAACTACCGTCTTCTGGCAAGGCAAACTCTCAAAGAATACATTTATCGCAGCGTAGGAATCGATCCGAGAAATCCAATAACGGGCGCATGGAAATGCTTTCAAGAAAGGATTTTGCTGAACGATAAAATTCCTGCTGGTTTCTTTAGCGTATTTCGGGAAATGGTGGATATTACCGTCCCATTAATTAATGCTGGTTTTGAGTTAGGTCCCAGAACCGTTCCAGATATTAGCGTTGGAAGTAGGTGGTCAAATCACTGGAAGCGTAACAATTTGAGCGAAAAATATGGGGATATACAGAAACATCCTCACGTTTATCCTGATTGGTTCCCACAGAGTAAAGCTGGCAATCTGCCAGCAAATATATATCCCGAAGAAGCGTTAGGAGAGTTTCGCAGATGGCTTAGGGAGGAGTATGTTCCAAAAGGCTTTAAGGAATATCTCGCAGATAAGGTTCAACAGAAAGTTATCGAAAATGCTAAAGCGATTGAGGTCCTGGAAAATCTACAAAGGCCCGAACTGCCAAACACGAAAAACTAACCAGCACCCGGCCGTCGAGCCGGGTTTTTTAAACCCTCACCCTTCAACTTCTCCGCCAAACCAACGCCCAGAACTTCACCATCCCGACCTTTTGCGTCGGGATTTTTTTTGCCTGCAATCCGCTGAACATCACGATTAAGCCTGAAACTTACAATCCAACTTAGCCCAAGACTTGACATAAATTAAGTCTCAGGCTTAATATGAAGTCACCAAGACGCACTACGAACCACCAAGGCAGGACGCCCACGAAGTAGCCGCCGACGGCATACGAACAGTCGGATGAGGTGGAGAGATTAACGCGCATCAGGTGTAAACGTTCCGCTGGCCGGCGATAAGGCAAAAGAAGGTGAGAATGATTGATTTCGCACGCAAACCAGGAAGGCAGCAGGCCGTAAAGCTGAACTTCTTCGAGGTGATTCTTCGCCGCCTGTGCTACCTACTGGCGCAAAAGGGGAATCCAGATGTGTAACTCAACGAAATGCGGGTACTGCAGTAAACCGGTTAAACCGGGGGAAGTAGTCAAAAGTACCCTTCTCTATCGCAACGGCTCACAGCTGGCGCGCAAAGAAAAAGAATACTGCTCTGAACGTTGTGCTTCGTACGACCAGATGGCCCACGAGGCATAACGTAAAAGCCGCGCAAGGCGGCCCGTACGTCCGGTGCTCCCGACCAAAGTTACACCGGAAAACTACTTAAAAAACCAAAGTTCACCCAATGGGCGCTTTCTCTGGCCCGGGGATCTTACATCCAAAAAAGAGGATCTCACATGGAATTTTTCTATGTAGTTAAGGCTACGCAGAAATCAGGCAAAGAAGACGCAGTGATTTGGTTCACTGCTAAATCAGAAGCCCGTGCAAACCTACAGCTCGATGTTGAGTTAGAAGATGCCGGTATTGAAACCGGCCGCGGTAAGGATTATGCCAAGCCGGTTCGCACCGATTTCCCTGTTTACAACGATCTGCCTGTAGAAAGCACAGTGGATTACACCTGGTGCAAACGCTACGAACTCCAGGACGATGGACGCACCTGGCTACCAAAGGCTGGTGCTGAGTCTACTGAAGCTGTAGACAACACTGCCGCACCGGAAACTACCGTTAAAGTCGAAACGACCGTCGAGAGTGTCCCGGTTGAAAACCGCACTCCAGCGGTTCGTTATGCCGTCCACCTGACCAGCGACAAATACCAATCACATATCACTAAAGAGCAGCAGCTGGCGGCCAGCGAAATGTCTCTGGATGAAGGCAACACTTATCTCCAGAACCTGCTGCTGGCGAAGAACGGCATTCCTGAAGTTGCCGAACTCAGCCTGAACGCTGAGTGGAAACTGGTTCAGGCGATTAAGCAGGTATTCGCGCCAGATGAGGCGCACGAAACTGAAATTATTGCTGCATTCATGGCTGACTGGGCGAGAGCAGATGCCGGCGACCGCAATAAGTTAGTTGAAGAGTGGAGAAGCGGAAAGCTTGCTCTTCTCAAATCAGAAATCACCAGCGACGCCGATGTTACAACCGATCAGGTTCCAGAACCCGAAAACGGTATTCAGATTGACGAGAATGATGACGAAACCACACGTTATCCGGTCGTTCGTATGCCCTTCCGCAAGCAGCTACTCGCCCAGTTCACCGCCGACGAACTGCGCCACCACTTAACCCGCGAAGAATACGAAGGTATCAGCGCTCTGGAGATGGACACTGACAACAATTATGTCCAGAACCTGCTGCTGGCGGCAGAAAACTGCGAAGAGGTGAAGGGTTACGATACCAAAGACCTGTGGCGCTATACCGACGCCATTCGCAAGGTGTTCAGCCAGGAGAAGCGTCACGAACTCGCTTTGGTTCTCCGATTCACCAGAATCTGGGCGGCGACTGATTACATTGACCGCGGCACCCTGGTGCGCGAATGGGCAGATGGTAATCGCATTTCTGAAGTAGGCTCTCCTGCACCTTTAGAACCAGCAAAGCCAGAAACTACCAAATCCTATAAACGCGCGGTTGCCCAGAACATGGCGAACCTGAGCATTGAGATCGCGATTGCGCTGCTGTACCCAGATACAGTACCGGGACAAATCAACCGTACACAACTCCTGGCCGCCAAAGAACTTGCTGACAAAAAAGATGAGTCGCACACCAAGGCTCTCAAGGTTCTTGGTAAAACTACCGACATCCTCGACTACGACGCCAACAGTATTTTTGGAGTTACCCGCGCTATTTCATGGTCTGGAGAAGAAAGCACAACCGAACTGCGTAGCCAGGTGCGTGAGTGGTTCACGGCGAACGGCATCTATGAAAGCGGTGAGCGCTCTAAAGGCTATCCAGAATGGAGCGAAGACTCCCGCGCGGTTCGTCATTCCACAGAGGAAGAACAAAGTACTCCAAGCCAGCCAAAGGTCGCAAGCCTTGGCGGCGGCGTGTTCTCCATCGATGGCCTGATGGCTGGAAATACCGAACCGGTCGTCAATACCTCCTCAAATGAAGTCGAAAAAACGGAAAACACAGCGGAGACCACCAGCGATGTGCAGATGGAAACGGCTAAGCCAGAGAAAGGCGAAGATGTTGGTTCGGTACCAACGGGCGAAAGCACTGATGCAGCTAATTCGCAGACAGATTCCGTAGAAGCAGACCAGTTGCAGGAAACAACAATTGACGTTCAGGAATCGAACCCAGAAGTGGAGTTCCCTGCAGACTTCGAACCTGGCCGATACGAAGGCCTACCGAATGAGGTTTATCACGCTGCGAACGGCATTAGCTCAACCCAGGTAAAAGATGCCAGGGTCAGCCTGATGTACTTTAACGCGCGCCATGTAGCTAAAACCATCCCGCGAACAGCATCCAAAGTGCTGGATATGGGAAATCTGGTGCACGCTCTTGCACTGCAGCCGGAAAACCTCGAAGCAGAGTTCAGCGTAGAACCTGAGATCCCTGAGGGTGCTTTCACCACCACCGCAACTTTGCGTGAGTTCATCGACGCGTACAACGCCAGCCTGCCGGCGCTGCTAAGCGCTGACGAGATTAAAGCGTTACTTGAAGAACATAACGCATCCCTTCCCGCTCCAGTGCCGCTTGGCGCGAGCCTGGAAGAAACGGCTCAAAGCTATATGGCTCTCCCAGCTGAGTACCAGCGTATTGAAGAAGGCCAGAAGCAAACAGCAACGGCAATGAAGGCATGCATTAAAGAGTACAACGCGACTCTGCAGACGCCGGTTAAAACCAGCGGCAGCCGTGATGCGTTACTTGAGCAATTAGCGATCATCAATCCTGATTTGGTGGCACAGGAAGCGCAGAAACCGACGCCGCTGAAAGTGTCCGGCACCAAGGCAGACATGATCCAGGCAGTTAAGTCGGTTAAGCCCGATGCCATATTCGCCGACGAACTGCTGGATGCCTGGCGCGACAACCCTGGCGAAAAGATTTTGGTTACCCGCCAGCAGTTGGCTACCGCGCGAGCAATTCAGTCCGCACTACTGGCGCACCCGACCGCGGGCATGCTGCTGACACATCCAAGCCGCGCCGTAGAAGTGAGCTACTTCGGTTTCGACGACGAAACCGGATTGGAAGTGCGTGTACGCCCTGACCTCGAGATTGAACTGGACGGCGTGCGCATCGGTGCTGACCTGAAAACCATAAGCATGTGGAATGTTAAGCAAGAAAGCCTACGCGCCAGGCTGCACCGGGAAATCATAGACCGTGACTACCACCTCAGTGCGGCTATGTATTGCGAGACCGCGGCGCTTGACCAGTTCTTCTGGATTTTCGTCAATAAAGACGAGAACTACCACTGGATCGCCATCATCGAGGCATCCACAGAACTGCTGGAACTGGGCATGCTCGAGTACCGCAAAACTATGCGCGCCATTGCCACAGGATTCGACACAGGCGAATGGCCAGCGCCGATAACTACCGATTACACCGATGAACTGAACGACTTCGACCTGCGCCGCCTCGAAGCGCTGCGCGCTCAGGCTTAAGGGGGATTTATGCATAACACAAACGTTACCGTTGCTGACCAGAACACCGTTATTAACTCCAACGTGGCTTTGTTCGATTCCCAGTATCTGAACGCCATCAGCACGTTCGCGCAGATTATGGCGCAGGGCACTGCCACTGTTCCTAAACACCTGCAGGGCAATCAGGCCGACTGCATGGCAGTTGCGATGCAAGCGGCACAGTGGCAGATGAATCCCTTTGCCGTGGCGCAGAAGACGCACCTGATTAACGGTGTGCTCGGGTATGAAGCGCAGCTGGTTAATGCCGTCATTTCACGCAGCGGCGTGCTGGCCAGCCGTTTTGAATATGAGTGGTACGGGCCATGGGAAAAGGTTGTTGGGAAATTCCATATCCGTAAAGGCGACAAAGGCGAGTACCGCGTCCCAGGCTGGACCCTGGCTGACGAAGCCGGGATCGGCATTATTATCCGCGCAACCCTGAGAGGAGAAGATCAGCCAAGGGAACTCGATTTGCTGCTGGCTCAGGCCCGAACCCGAAACTCTACCCTTTGGGCTGACGACCCCCGCCAGCAGCTGGCATACCTGGCCGTCAAACGCTGGGCGAGACTGTTCTGCCCGGATGTGATTCTGGGCGTTTACACCCCTGATGAGCTCGATGATCGACGTGAAGAACGAGAGGTAAACCCTGCACCGGCGCAGCACGTTAGCCTTGCAGACATTTCAGGTGACAATGTCACTACCACTCAAACGGCTCAGGAATCAGCTCAAAACATCGATGCACTTGCTGATGATTTTCGTGACCGCATCGAGGCGGCTCAGGATGTGGATAGCGCTAAAGCTCTGCGCGCAGATATTGAAACCGTGAAAGCAACGCTGGGTTCTGCCCTGTTCACTGAGCTGAAAAACAAGGCCGTGAAGCGTTATTACCTGGTTGATGCACGGAACAAAGTCGAAGCAGCCATCAATTCCTTGCCACCTTCAGATGACCCCAATGCAGCTGCGCTGTTCGCAGAGGTAGAGCGCGTTCTTGCATCGTCTAAACGCCATCTGGGCGACGAATTGCATGGTCAGTTCAGCATCACCCTGGCGGATATGAAACCGGAATACGTAGACTAACGAGATCGGGAGGGGAAACCCTCCCTCAGGAGAAGAAATGCGACTGATTAATCGAGGCAGTAAGCAATCCCCTTTGGCTCGCCAGGCATGTGAAATCGCACTCGCAGCCCACCAGCAAAGATATGGTGGCTATGGGCGCAGCAAGATGAAAGAGACCTATACGGTAAGAGTGGAAGGCGTGAAGGTCTGGGTTGAAGTGGTCAACTGCAAGGCAAGCTACGTGGCCACAGCAATGACCGGCATGCGCCGACTGCGTTCCCTGCCCGGCCAGGCAAACTGAAACTGAAATATCAACGACTACAGACCGGCATATCTATACTCATGCCGGTTACCTGAGGTGAACCATGTCGCAGGTAATTTTTAACGAAGAATGGGTTGTTGGCGCAAGGCTCACAGAAAAAACAGGCCTGACCGAACGACAGATTGAGAAGTATCGCCAGGGCTGTTGGGTGGAAGGTGTCCATTTCAAACGGGTATCTCCTTCCGGAGAAAAAACCTTGCGTGGCACAACCTGGTACAACTATCCGAGAATTAATCAGTTAATAAGGGATGCGTAAGATGGCAGCTTTGCCTACAGGTGTCGAAATCAGAAACAATAAGATTTGTATCTGGTTTATGTACCGGGGAAAGCGTTGCCGCGAAATTCTCAAAGGTTGGATTAACACCCCGGCGAACATCAAAAAAGCCGGGAATCTTCGGGCTGTGATCGTTAGTGAGATCAACCTTGGAGAGTTTGATTACCACCAGCGCTTTCCTTCATCATCCAGAGCCAAAAAAACCGTAACCACTGTTTCAGTTCAAACCTTTTCAGAGCTGTGTGAACTGTGGACGAGCATTAAAGAAACCGAAATTAGCGCGAATACCATGCGTAAGACGCGCTCACAACTCGGTACGTTAATGCACATCATTAACGGAGATACGCCTGTTTCAACTATACGCCACAGCGATATTCTGAAATACAGGAAGGAGCTGTTGAACGGTGAGACACTTTACCTGGCAAATCCCAGAAGTAACAAACAGGGACGCACTGTGCGTACCGTGAACAACTATATATCGCTTCTGTGCTCCCTTCTTCGGTTTGCACACAAATCTGGCTTTATCAGTGGCAAACCCTTTGAAGGGATCAAGAAACTACACAAAGGGAAAGTAAAACCGGATCCTTTAACGAAGCAGGAGTTTAGTTTGCTTGCGGAATCCGAGCGTGGCCAAAGCCTCAATATGTGGACGTTCGCAGTTTATACTGGTGTCCGTCATGGAGAGCTTGCAGCTCTTGCCTGGGAAGATATCGACTGGGAAAAAGGTACGGCTCATATACAGCGCAACCTTAATGCGCTAGGAATGTTCGTCCCACCCAAAACCGATGCAGGTGATCGAGTTATCACGCTATTAGAGCCAGCACTAGAGGCCTTGAAGGCACAGCGTACGCTGACTTCGTTACAGCCCAAAACCGAGATTGTTTTTCATCACCGTGAGTATGGTGCGATGGAATATCAAAACCTGCGATTTGTTTTCATGCCCAGGATGCGCAAGGGCAAACAGAAAGCCTACTACTCTTTATCGAGTATCGGCTCCAGATTTAACGCAGCTGTAAAACGTGCTGGTATTCGCCGCCGGAATCCGTACCATACGCGGCATACTTTTGCCTGCTGGCTTTTATCTGCCGGCGCTAACCCGTCTTTCATAGCCAGCCAGATGGGGCATGAAAACGCGCAAATGGTTTATGAAGTCTACGGTGCGTGGATTGAAGAAATGAATGGCGAACAGGTGCTGATGCTTAACGATAAGCTGGCACGCTGAAAAATTTTTGCCCCTATTATGCCCCTATTGGCTCCGAAGGTAGTAATAAATGCAAGAAAATCAATCAAATACAAAGAAAGAGCAATACAACCTCAACAAACTGCAAAAGCGACTGCGCCGTAACGTGGGCGAAGCCATTGCAGACTTCAACATGATTGAAGAAGGCGACCGCATCATGGTTTGCCTGTCAGGGGGTAAAGACAGCTATACCATGCTGGAGATCCTGCGTAATCTCCAGCAAAGTGCGCCAGTGAATTTTTCCCTGGTGGCGGTCAACCTTGACCAGAAACAGCCGGGTTTCCCGGAGCACATTCTGCCGGAATACCTCGAAAAGCTGGGCGTTGAGTACAAAATCGTCGAAGAGAATACCTACGGCATTGTGAAAGAGAAAATCCCGGAGGGGAAAACCACCTGCTCACTCTGCTCTCGCCTGCGCCGCGGCATTCTGTATCGTACCGCGACGGAGCTGGGCGCGACCAAAATTGCGCTGGGCCATCACCGCGACGATATCCTGCAAACGCTGTTCCTGAACATGTTCTACGGCGGCAAGATGAAAGGCATGCCGCCTAAGCTGATGAGCGATGACGGCAAGCACATTGTGATCCGCCCTCTCGCCTACTGCCGCGAAAAAGACATTGAGCGTTTTTCTCAGGCGAAAGCGTTCCCGATCATTCCATGTAACCTGTGCGGCTCTCAGCCGAACCTGCAGCGTCAGGTAATTGGCGACATGCTGCGCGACTGGGATAAGCGTTATCCGGGTCGTATCGAAACCATGTTCAGCGCGATGCAGAATGTCGTCCCTTCCCATCTCGCGGATGTGGAGCTGTTCGACTTTAAAGGCATCAACCACGAGTCAGAAGTTGTGAATGGCGGGGACCTGGCGTTCGATCGGGAAGATATTCCCATGCAGCCAGCGGGCTGGCAGCCGGAAGAAGATGACAGTCAGTTTGAAGAGCTGCGTCTGAACGTGCTTGAAGTGAAGTAAACGATTAGCGTCTCAGAAAAACCGTCTGAGACGCTTCATTCTTTATTTCAGCAGACGTACGCGACAGGTTTTACCCTTAATTTTCCCGTTTTGCAGCTGCTTCCATGCCTTAAGGGCAACCTTCTGGCGAACCGCGACATAGACATGCGCCGGATGGACCGCAATCTTACCGATATCCGCCCCGTCCAGCCCCACATCCCCGGTCAGCGCGCCTAATACGTCACCTGGACGCATCTTAGCTTTTTTACCGCCATCAATGCACAGCGTCGCCATTTCAGCCTCCAGCGGCACAAGGCTAACGCCGGCCGGTGCATTCACCCAGTTCAGCTTAATCTGCAGCATCTCAGAAAGAATATTGGCGCGCTGCGCCTCTTCAGGTGCGCAGAAGCTGATGGCCAGTCCGCTGTTTCCCGCGCGCGCGGTACGGCCAATACGGTGCACGTGTACTTCAGGATCCCATGCCAGCTCAAAGTTCACCACCAGCTCAAGCGATTTGATATCCAGACCGCGTGCAGCGACGTCGGTTGCGACAAGAACTCGGGCGCTGCCGTTAGCGAAACGAACCAGCGTCTGATCGCGATCGCGCTGTTCCAGATCGCCATGCAGCGACAATGCGCTCTGACCGGCGGCATTCAGAGCATCACAGACCGCCTGACAGTCTTTTTTGGTATTACAGAACACCACGCAGGATGCAGGCTGATGCTGGCTCAGCAATTTCTGCAGGAGCGGGATTTTACCCTGCTGAGAGGTTTCAAAGAACTGCTGCTCGATGGCGGGCAGCGCATCAACGCTGTCGATTTCAATGGTGAGTGGATTTTTCTGCACGCGACCACTGATGGCGGCGATAGCTTCGGGCCAGGTCGCAGAGAACAGCAGCGTCTGACGATCGGACGGTGCGAAACGGATCACCTCGTCAATCGCATCGCTGAAGCCCATATCCAGCATCCGATCGGCCTCATCCATGACCAGCGTTTGTAACGCATCCAGCGAGACGGTGCCTTTTTGCAGGTGATCCAGCAGGCGTCCGGGCGTGGCGACAATAATGTGCGGCGCATGCTGGAGTGAATCACGCTGGGCGCCGAACGGCTGTCCGCCACAGAGGGTTAAAATCTTGGTGTTGGGCAGGAAACGCGCCAGGCGACGCAGTTCACCCGCGACCTGGTCTGCCAGTTCGCGGGTCGGGCACAGCACCAGAGACTGGGTCTGAAAAAGCGCCGCATCGATATGCTGCAACAGGCCAAGGCCAAATGCCGCCGTTTTCCCGCTGCCCGTTTTCGCCTGTACGCGCACGTCACGGCCCTCGAGGATGGCGGGCAACGCGGCCGCCTGAACAGGCGTCATCGTGAGGTATCCCAACTCGTTGAGGTTAGCGAGTTGGGCGTCGGGCAGAACATTCAGGGTAGAAAAAGCGGTCACAATTGTCTCTCGTGGTGATCTTAGCGGTCAGATGGCGCGTATCCTCGCAGATCTCGCGGTCCGATGCGACAATTTAATCGGTTCTTCATCGGGCGGCGGGTCGGGCATTGGCTGCGGACGCGGTATGGGATCGGGCATGGGCACCGGATCGGTGGGGATGGGATCGAATTGACGTGAATGTTGCAGTAGCAGAGCGTAAAGGATGCTCATCATTCCCTCCAGAATTGGCTGTCATCCCTTTTAGGGTAGACGCTGAGAATCAGGAGGCAAAAAAAAGCCGACTATGAAGTCGGCGTCGTACGAATCAATTGTGCTATGCAGTAATTCAAAAAAGGAAGTAAGACAATATGGAGCGCAACGCCCATCGCTTGACGTTGCATTCACCTGCGGGAGTAATATTGCACCTTACGGGGTAGATGTTTATTGACTTTGCTCAATTAAAAGAGCGTTTTAATCCCGGAAAAAGAGGAAAAAAGCGTAAATTTACAGCCATTTACTACGATGCAACCACCATGCAACACCCCCAATCAAAACAACTAACATCACGCAAAAGGCCGTAAAGCCGTAGCGATAAGCGCCCCCCGGAATACCGCCCAGGTTGACGCCAAACAACCCGGTCAGAAACGTGCTCGGTAAAAACACCATCGCCATCAGGGACATCGTATAGGTTCTTCTCGCCAGAGATTCCTGCATTACCTGCGCGATTTCGTCCGCCATCACCGCCGTTCTGGCAATACAGGAATCTATTTCATCCAGCCCGCGGCCCAGCCTGTCGGCAATATCCTGCATTCTGCGTCGCTGATCGTCATTCATCCAGGCGAGCCTTTCGCTGGCAAGGCGCGCATAAACGTCGCGCTGCGGCGTCATATAGCGGCGCATCACAATCAGCTGCTTACGCAGCAAGGCCAGAAAACCGCGCGGCGGGATCTGCTGATCGAGAAGGTTATCTTCCAGGTCGATGATTTTGTCGTGCAGCTCTTCGATGAACTCGCTCGCGTGATCGGTAAGCGCGTCGCACACGTCCACCAGCCAGCTGCCGCAGTCGGTTGGCCCGGTGCCCTCTTTCAGATCGTTGACGATGTCATCCAGCGCCAGAACTTTTCGCTGCCGGGTGGACACAATCAGCCCATCGTCCATGTAGACACGCATCGCAACCAGCTGATCCGGGCGTTCATCCGTGCTGCCGTTAATGCAGCGTAGGGTGATCAGCGTCCCGTCACCCATTCGGCTCACGCGGGGCCGCAGGCTTTCACCCGCCAGCGCATCGCGCACGTTATTAGGCAGGAGTGGAGTCGAGGCCAGCCAGTCAGCGCTGTCCGTATGGGTGTAGTTCAGATGTAGCCAGCAGGGATGCGCGCTATCGATCGCATCATTATCTTCCAGCGGTCGCGCACCGCCGCGACCATCCAGCACCCACGCAAAAACTGCGTCAGGAACGTTAAGTTCAGATCCTTTAATGCTTTCCACAGCGCCTCCGCCTTTTTAGCTCTATCGGTGTCAGTCTAGCCTCCATCAGGGCTTAATCAACAACTATGTTTTCCATCGCGCTGAAATCGCTCAGGAAATGAACATGCTGGCAAGAGGCAAAAAAAAGCCTGGCACGCCAGGCTTTGAGGTTGAATCAGAGAGAGTGTTCTGGCCGGTGGAGGAAGGATGGCGAGCCGCCAGGTAATGAGGAAGAAGAGTTCTGGTCAAGTCTGAAATTGCGCGTTCTGGCCTGCAGCTCAATCACCTGATTACGCAGTACATCAGAGGAGCCGTTGAGTTCCTCTGCCATTGCCACATTACTTTGCGTGACCCGCTCCAGCTCCGATAGCGCCAGGGTAATCTGAGAAATGCCTTTCTCCTGCTCTGACGTCGACGCGGAAATTTCGTCCATTAAGCGGCTGACATTCCCCGAACCCGTTACGATTTCATGCATATTTTTCTCTGCCTGTGACACAACGCTGGCTCCCTGCGTGACGTTACTGCTGGTGACTTCAATCAGCGTTTTGATATTCTTCGCGGCCTCTGCGCTGCGGTGTGCCAGGTTTCTTACCTCTTCCGCGACCACAGAAAAACCCTTGCCATGATCGCCCGCCCTTGCCGCCTCAACGGCCGCGTTGAGCGCGAGAATATTCGTCTGGAACGCAATGCCGTCAATGAGCGAAATAATCTCCGTCATCTGCTGCGCACATTCGGTAATGGACTGCATATTGCTGGCGACCTGTCCCATCAGCTCACCGCCTTTGCGCGCCTGCAGCGTCGCCACATTTGCCTGCTCGCTCGCCAGACGCGTGTTATCGGCATTGTTTTTGGTGCTCGCGGCCATTTGCTCCATGCTGGCTGCGGTTTGCACTAATGATGCAGACTGCTGCTCGGTTTTCACCGAAAGCTGAGCGCTACGTTGCGAGAGTTGATCCGATAAGGTCATGGCGGTTTGCGATGACGCCCTGATCTCACGTACAAGCGTCGCAATATTACCGGAAAGGCTATTGATCCCGGGGATGAGTCGGCCCGCACAGTTATTGCCAAATTCAGGGATAGATACACCAAGGTTGCCTGCTGTCACCTCTTCAATACTTTTCTTCACCGTATTGATCGGCGTCACAAGATACTTCGTCATGTAGACCCAGAGCAAAAATAGTGCAACGAAATTGATGGCATTAAGCGAAATAAAGAGAGAGGGATTGCTGGAAAATAGAACAACGACACCTGCACTTACCAAAAAAAGAGATAAAAGGAACCCGATAATAAAGGTCCTGACACTAATATTTTTTAGCATGATAATACCCACGTTTTATATTTAAGTCGGCACTTAGACTTATAGCATTGGCCCAGAAGTTTTTCATCGCAAACAACGCTTGTTTTTTGTTTCGCCGTTAGCATCCTGAGATTTACCTTAAGTCAGATTAAAAGAGCGTATTAGTAAAAATGTTCTACTCAGCATGCTGCAATACTGGTTTCCAGCCATGTTAAGCGATAGTATCGCCCGCGGTGAGACGATACGATCGCACTCATATTTAAGGAGCTTTGCTACTGTTATTCGTTCTTGTTTAGCAATGCTTAATACATTAACAAAAAGAATATATTTTATATTCTTGATGAGTTTTAGAGTATTAATATGACTGGTCATTATTCACGATAAATAACTAATATGGTTTGAATGCGCATGTTCGTTGCCCGATAAAGATGTACCCGGCAGGCGAAATCGGTAACCCTCTCAGGCGTGGGATTGCATAATGCTCAATATATCGTGGGACCCTGTGTTAATCGCTATCTCTTATCTGGTGGCGTTTATTGCCTCATTTGTGGCGCTGGACAGCGCCGGAAAGATCCCTCTCTCCAGCCGAAAGGCTGCACTCTTCTGGCGGATTGCCGGTGGGGTCACGCTGGGTATTGGCATCTGGTCGATGCACTTTATCGGCATGCTGTCGATGCAAATGCCCATGATGATGAGCTACGACCTCTGGTTAACCCTTGCGTCACTGGGCGTCGCGGTGGTTGCGTCGACAACGGCGCTTAATATTGCCGTCACGGGTAAAAAACTTTCCCCTTTTCGACTGATCTTTGCCACGACGCTCCTGAGCGCTGGCGTGGTGTCTATGCACTATATCGGTATGGCGGCCCTGATGCTGGATGGCAGCATCATCTGGGATCGCCGCATTGTGGGGTTATCAGTGGTCATTGCCGTTGTTGCCTCAGGTACGGCGCTGTGGCTGGCTTTCCGACTGCGCGATAAACATAAAGGCGTCTTTATCGATCGCATTATCGCGGCCTTCGTTATGGCTGCCGCGATTTGTGCGATGCATTATACCGGCATGAGCGCCGCGCAATTTCAGGAAATGGCGCATGCCGTCCCCGGAGGGATCGGCGAGCTGGGTTTATCCATCTGGGTTTCAGTCACCACGCTCTGCCTGCTCGGCGTGATGTTAATCATTTCACTTATCGATTCTCACCGGCGCACCGGCCGGCTGACGGATAATTTGCAGCAGCTCAACCGTCAGCTAGAGCTGCAGGCGCGTTTTGATGCGCTCACCGGGCTCGCAAACCGCCACCAGATGGATCTCCGTATGCAGGACTGTCTACGCAGCGCGCTGCTGAGCAAGAAGCCATTTGCGGTTATTTTCCTGAACGTCGATCACTTCAAACGCGTTAACGATACGTGGGGTCACAGCGTCGGTGATGAGCTATTGATCGCTGTCGCGCAGCGCATCACGGCAAGGCTCACGCGTGAGATGACCCTGGCAAGACTGGGAGGAGACGCCTTTATCCTGCTGGTGCCTGAATGTGATGACGACAAGCTCAGCGCCCTGCTCACCGCATTGCTCGAAGATGTACGACGCCCTCTGTCGATATGCGGGCATACGTTAAGCACGACCATCAGCGCGGGCGTCAGCCTCTATCCTCAGGATGGCGAAACGCTGCATGAGCTGAAACTCAAGGCGGATGCAGCTTTACACCGCGTCAAGGAAGATGGCCGTAACGGCTGGGCGATTTACCGGGCCGAGATGTCAACAGCGATCCCGGCGAAACCCGGCTTTCTGCAGGAACTCTCGCAGGCGCTTGAACGGGATCAGTTTGAACTCTGGTATCAGCCAACCTGGCATGCGGGAGAGAAAACGATTCATGGTTTTGAAGCCCTTCTGCGCTGGCGACATCCAGAGCAAGGCGTTGTATTGCCCAATCTGTTTATCCCCTCGCTGGAACAAACAGGCTTAATTATTCCGGTAGGTAACTGGGCCATTGAAGCGGCGTGCCGACAGCTTCATTTCTGGACTGAACAAGGGTTCAGCCAGTGGACGTTGTCGCTCAACCTATCCCCCGTTCAGTTCGAACAGCCGGACATTTTCCAGATCATCTCGTCGATGCTGGAAAAATATAACCTGCCTCCGTCCCGACTGATCCTGGAGGTAACGGAAAGCACCGCGCTTAAAAATCTCGACCGCAGCATTGAGTTGCTTAACGCGTTTAATCATGCGGGGATCGTCGTCTCGATTGATGATTTTGGTACGGGCTATTCCAACCTGCTGATGCTTAGCGTGCTTCCCGCAAAAGAACTCAAGATCGACAGAAGCTTTGTCACATCGATGCTGGGAAATGAAAAAAGCTACAAGCTGGTCGAGACCATAATCAGTATCGCCCGGACCATGGAGATGAATGTGGTGGCAGAAGGGATCGAGACGGAAGAACAGGAGGCGGTTCTCACCCGTCTCGGCTGCGATTACCTGCAGGGGTATCTTTTCTCCCGGCCCTTACCTGCCGAACAGGTACCGTGGCTACTGCTGCAGATAAACTCAGACAAACAGATTATCCCCATTAATAAAATTCAAACGGACCCCGCATTTATTTCACAAAAAAATCATGCCTGACGGGGTTAAGTGGAGTATGTTTCAAAGGAGTACACGCGAGTCAATTCTGGCATGATTGTCAGGCACATGTTGTCGATGAACAGGAAACGCCTATGTCGCAACCTTGTTTTGATGCGTTGAATGTAATTAAAACACCCGTGTGGCTCGTTTCACCCGTGTCGGAAAAGATCATTTTTGCGAATGTGGCAGCAAGGCAGCTCATGGGGGATAAAACCCTCGAGGACCTGCGCAAAGGGATCTATTCTGCCAGGGCGCAAACCCTCCTGACGATGTATGTACCTGAACTGAAAACAGAGCAGGAGATCGTCGAAATCTGGACGGCTAGCCGGGATGGACAGGACACGCCGTTAAGCTGTCGGCTCTCGCTCGCCCACTACGCTCCCTGGGGAGATGTGATTGTTTTCGAAGGCATCTCCCAACAAATGCTCTCAGGATTGAAGGCAAGCCGTTCCGCCACCTATCGACGGAAAAAACAGGGTTTCTATGCGCGCTTTTTTCTGACCAACAGCGCCCCGATGCTGTTAATCGATCCGGCCCGCGACGGGCAAATTGTCGATGCAAATCTGGCCGCACTCAATTTTTATGGTTACTCACATGATGACATGTGCAGTAAGCATACCTGGGAAATCAATACGCTGGGGCGAGATGTGATGCCCATTATGACTGCGATTGCCGCGCTGCCCGGTGGTCATAAGCCGCTCAATTTTATTCACCGCCTTGCCGATGGAACCACCCGCCACGTTCAGACGTATGCCGGGCCCATTGAGATTTACGGCGACAAGCTGATGCTGTGCATCATCCACGATATCACCGAGCAAAAAAGGCTGGAGCAGGAGCTGGAACATGCCGCGTTACGTGACTCCATGACGGGACTACTCAACCGGCGCCAGTTCTACGCAATTACCGATCAAAGCAACCGGAATAAACTTCCTGCGCAGCAGCAATTTAGCCTGCTGCTGGTGGATACCGACCATTTCAAAAACATTAATGACCTGTTCGGTCATCTGAAAGGCGATGAGGTTCTAATCGCCCTTTCCCGAACGCTGGAAGCCTGTAGTCGGGAGGGCGACATGGTGTTCCGCTGGGGTGGCGAAGAGTTCGTTATCCTGCTGCCGCGTACCTCTCTCGATACCGCCCTGCAGATTGCCGAGTTAATCCGTGCAGCCGTTGCACGCATCACGATTCCGGGCTTGCCGCGGTTTACCGTCAGCATTGGGGTGGCGCGGCACAATCAGGGAGAGAGTATTGACGAGCTGTTTAAGCGTGTGGACGATGCCCTGTATCGCGCTAAAAATGACGGACGCAATAAAGTCCTTGCTGCATGAAACTGGAGTATCCGGAAAAGCCCCGCTACAATGCCCACCTCGAATCAATTAGCTTCAGGTGGGTAAAAGCAGCAATGGGAAAAACTGAAATAATACTCACCTTTATTATTTTGCTCCTTATTATATTTGGCTTCTGGTTTATTTTTAGCGGTGAGATCTGGTATCTCGTAGAATTCCTTGAAAATAGCCTTTACCCGACCTTCGACGCACTGTAACGCACGTTTAATCGCTTGTTTCACCTACCGAATATGTCAGGTATCTGCTTGTCTTACTGCCGCGTAAAATATACGGCGTTATCCTCCAACAACGTTGATAACGAATCATTTATTCATTTGCTTATGTTGCCCGTGCTCTGACGGGCTTTTTTATTTCCGGCAATTCAGCCATGCCAGGCTATATCTTAATCATCTTTATTGAAAAAGGTGAGGAATGATGAGCAAGAAGATCCTGATGCTGGTTGGCGATTACGCCGAAGATTACGAAACCATGGTGCCTTTTCAGGCTTTGCAGATGATTGGCCATCAGGTTGATGCGGTCTGCCCCGACAAACCGAAAGGCGACTACATCATGACGGCAATCCATGATTTTGACGGTGCCCAGACCTACAGCGAAAAACCCGGTCACCGCTTTACCCTCAACGCCGATTTTTCAACCGTAAAGGAGCAGGATTACGACGCGCTGCTCATCCCCGGCGGGAGAGCCCCCGAGTATCTGCGGCTAAATGAGGACGTGTTAAAGCTGGTACAGGCATTTGACGCCGCGCGTAAGCCTATTGCTGCGGTGTGCCACGGCCCGCAGCTGCTTGCTGCCGCGGGCATTCTGAAAGGACGAACCTGTAGCGCCTACCCGGCCTGCGCACCTGAAGTACGTCTCGCGGGTGGACACTACGCCACTATCGGCATCGATCAGGCCCATGTAGACGGTAACCTGGTGACGGCTCCCGCCTGGCCTGCGCATCCGCAGTGGCTGGCGAAGTTTAGTGAGTTGTTAGAATAGCCCACCTCTGCTCCCGCCAGCTCCGCATGGGCGGGAGCGATATCTCAGACAAAGCCAAAAAAATAGTATGTATGGAGCACTGGTTAGCAGGGAATTATTTACTCATCATGGCGACGCCATTGCGCTTCTCTCTCTCGCTCCTTTCTTCGAGCTTCTTCTTTTTTACGATACAGCGGTGGATAATAAATATTTCCCCAGTCCCATTTGCCGAACCAGACATTCATCAGGGCGCTAAATACAATGATAAGGACGATATAAAATATAACAAAACCCTCATCACCACCCAGATTAAAAAGATCGCTGGCTAAGGAATGCTGAGCGTGACTGAACCAGTGCGGATGGTAATCAAGTATCATGAAAAACAGGATACCAAAAAGTAAATCGCCAACTTTGAATCTTTCAGTGAATTTACTGCGCCAGGCGGAATCATGTTTTTCATAGTAATTAAGTAAAAACTGATTATTCTCTTCCAGTGCTAAATCAAGGACTTCTCTTGAGGGTACCTTACCCGGGTATCTCTCGTAATCGCTCTGCGGGCGAAGAATATCCGGAAAGATGCTGCTGTATATGATCTCATTCAGCACTTGCCTGAAGAGACTGGCGACAAAGGGCATGAGGGTTGTGGCTATCAGCCCCAGAGCCGCCAGTGCGACGCAGAAGAAACCAAGGTGTTCGGTCCAGCTAATGGCCTGTACGGGCCAGGTCAAAATCCCCTGTCCGCTGTAAGCCAGCAGCGCCAGATCGGCGAAAAGGACAATATAGATGAAGCGTATAATCCACTGCCATTCCCAGATTTTATCCATAATACCTAAGCCTGCCGGAAAAGAGGGTTTATCTTTCTTTTCTTCCGTCATAATTTATCCCTGCGATTATATGTGAAACAGACATCTTTTCTGGAATAAAGAAACTGGCGCTAAATGCGCCAGTTCTTAATGTACTCTCATTAACGACAGTTACCGCATAATCCGGGCTCGTCAGTGCTTCTCAATATACATGGTCCGGCTATACGCCACGTCTTCTGGGTTATTAATCGGATATCCTTTCACCCAGGGCTTAATCAGGCGACCGTTGGTGTACTGATAAATTGGCGCGATAGGTGCTTTCTCCATAAGGATTTTCTCCGCCATGTTGTAGTCCGTATTACGCGCTTTCGCCGTGGTTTCCAGCGTCGCCTGGTGAATAATTTTATCGTAGGCCGGATCGTTATAACGCGAGATATTGCCGCTGTGGGTTGAGGTCAGCAGGGACAGGAAGGTCGAAGGCTCGTTGTAATCACCTACCCATGACGCGCGGATCACATCAAAATTGCCGGTGTTGCGGCTGTCGATATAGGTTTTCCACTCCTGGTTTTGCAGTTTGACATCCACACCGAGATTTTTCTTCCACATGGACGCCACCGCAATGGCGATCTTCTGGTGGTTTTCCGACGTGTTGTACAGCAGGTTCAGCTTCAGCGGACGCTGAGGACCGTAGCCTGCGGCCTGGAGCAAGGTTTTCGCCTGAGCGTTCAGCTCCTGCTGGGACATCTGCTCGAACGGTGAAGGGTCAGGGGTGAAACCCGCCGTCACGTCAGGGGTGAAATGCCAGGCCGGCTTCTCGCCGGTACCTAACACCTTCTCTGCCATAATGCGGCGATCGATAGTCATACTCAGCGCAAGACGCACCCGGGCATCGGCCGTCGGGCCCTTTTGCGTGTTAAACGCATAGTAATAGGTCCCGAGCTGGGGCGGCGTATAAACCTGTCCCGGAATGTCCTTCAGGAGCTTCTGATACATGTTTTTCGGGAACGATTCGGTGATATCAATATCACCCGCCAGATAGCGCTTAGTGGCGGACGATTCCTGATTAATCGGAATGAAGGTCACTTTTTGCAGGACGGTGTTCGCATTGTCCCAGTAGTGCGTATTCGGAACGACAACCAGTTTTTCATTCACCACGCGGTCGTTCAGGACGTAGGCGCCGTTACCTACCAGAGCGCCCGGACGCGTCCACTCCTTACCGCTTTCAACGTTCGCTTTTTGCACCGGATAGAAGGCGAAGTTCGCCGTCAGGTTGCTAAACCACGGGAGCGGTTTGTCCAGCTGGACGCGTAAGGTTCTGGCATCCACCGCCGTCACGCCCAGGGTACCTGGCGCCGCTTTGCCATCAATAATGGCCTGCGCGTTGTTGATGCCTGCCAGCGCCGCAAACCAGGCAAACGGAGACGTGGTTTTCGGGTCAACCAGACGCTGCCAGCTGTAGACAAAATCCTGAGCGGTGACGGGCGTACCGTCAGACCATTTCGCGTTATCGCGCAGGGTGAACGTCCAGATACGGTTATCGTTGCTCTGCCAGCGCGTCGCTACCCCTGGGGTCAGTTCCCCTTTCTCGTTCTGATTCACCAGCCCTTCGAAAAGATCGCGAATTACCTGAATCTCGGGTAATCCCACCGCTTTTGCCGGATCGAGCGAAGCGGGTTCGTCTTTAATATGCCTGACCAGCTCCTGTTTTTGCGCCAGTACCGTGCCCTGTGGCACATCAGCAGCGTACGAGAGTGTAGAGAGTCCGCACAGGTACAGTGCAGCACAGAGACGCGAAACAGGATGCTTCATAAGATGCCCTTTAATGAATTCAGGTAACAAGCAGATGCGTAATTATTTGTTTCGAAACAGAGAAATGCAAATACCTTCGTCCGGAATAGTGATTTGAGGCAATTCTCAGCCGTCACGGAAACTATTTGATTAACAGCGGGTTTTGCACAACACTGCCTGTAGAGACTTCTTTATCAGGATTTCGTATGGCAACCACCCGACCGCGAGCGGAGCGCGGCGCCTTTCCGCCGGGCGCCGAGCAATATGGCCGCTCATTTTTAGGCGCATCGCTGATCTGGTTCCCGGCGCCCGATGCCGATCGCAACAGCGGTTTGATCATTGCCGGCACGCACGGAGACGAGAACTCTTCCATCGTCACGCTTTCCTGCGCGCTGAGGACGCTGACGCCTTCGTTGCGACGTCACCATGTGATTCTTGCCGTCAATCCGGACGGCTGTCAGCTGGGATTGCGGGCGAATGCGAGAGGAATCGACCTGAACCGTAATTTCCCGGCGGCAAACTGGCGCGCAGGGGAAACGGTATATCGCTGGAACAGCTCCGCCGAGGAGCGGGACGTGGTGCTGCTAACGGGAGATAAGCCCGGATCGGAGCCGGAAACGCAGGCGCTGTGCCAGCTTATCCATAAAATCCACCCAGCATGGGTTGTCTCCTTCCACGATCCGCTGGCCTGTATTGAAGATCCGCGCCACTCTGAACTGGGCGAGTGGCTGGCGCAGGCTTTCGCCCTGCCGCTCGTCACCAGCGTGGGCTATGAAACCCCTGGTTCCTTTGGTAGCTGGTGCGCCGATTTGAGCCTGCCCTGCATCACCGCTGAATTCCCGCCGATTTCCTCCGACGAAGCCAGCGAAAAATACTTAAAAGCGATGGTGGAGCTTCTGCGCTGGCAGCCTCAGAGATGAAGCACGCCGCTGGTAAAATGAAGCGCCGGTGAAACGTCAACCGCCAGCCAAGTCGGACCATCCAGATCGGCGAAACGGACCTGATTGACCAGCGGCAGCGCCGCGCCGATCGCCCGGGAGGTGCAAAGCATGCACCCCAGCATAAGGGCAAACCCCTGCGCCCTGGCGTCCGCCGCCAGTGCCAGGGCTTCTGTCAGTCCGCCTGCCTTGTCGAGCTTGATATTGACCATGTCATAGCGGCCCTTAAGCTCGCTCAAATTTTCGCGGGTATGGCAGCTTTCATCCGCGCAGACGGGCAACGGATGGATAAAATTCTTCAGCGCCGCATCCTCTTTTACCGGCAGAGGCTGTTCCAGCATCGCCACGCCCAGATCGGCCAACAGCTGGCATCGCGCTGCCAGCCCTTCAGGATGCCACGACTCGTTGGCGTCAACAATCAGCGTCGCTGAGGGCACCGCAGAGCGAATGGCGACCATCCGCTCGCTGATCAGACGATCGTCGAGCTTCACTTTTAAGAGCGTGGCCCCGGCGTCATAGAGCGCTTTCGCACTGGCGGCCATCTGCTCCGGCTCACCAATCACGACCGTTTGCGCCGTCACGACGAACTCAGGCAGCACCACACCCAGCAAGGACGTCAGCGATTTTTGCTGCTGAGCGGCTTCAAGGCTCCAGAGCGCACAGTCGATAGCGTTACGCGCCGCCCCGGCGGGCAAACGCTGCTGTAACGACTCACGCGTGAGACCTTTTTGCAGGTCAGGCACCAGGGTCATGATCTGCGCCATCACCGACGCAAGGCTTTCTCCGTAGCGCGGGTAAGGCGTACATTCCCCGACGCCTTTAAACCCCTCTTCTTCGATTTCAACCACGACCACGCTGGCTTCACTTCGGCTGCCGCGGGAGATCACAAACGGCGTATGCAATGGCCAGGCTTCTTCATAGACCTTAACGCTTCTCATCACTGACTCCTTGCGGCCCGGAAAGGCGAAAAATTTGGTTTGCCGTGTTATCCGCTGATGGCATACACTAGCCCCGACGTTAACTATATGTAAACAGGAAGATATCTATGTCACAACTCGTTCATTTCCAGGGCAACCCGGTTGCTGTTGCAGGTTCCATTCCGCAGGCTGGCAGCAAAGCGCAGGCTTTTACTCTGGTGGCTAAAGATCTGTCTGACGTCACACTGGCTCAGTTTGCGGGCAAACGCAAAGTACTGAACATTTTCCCAAGCATTGATACCGGTGTTTGTGCCGCATCCGTGCGTAAATTCAACCAGCTGGCGACTGAAATGGACAACACCGTGGTGCTGTGCATTTCCGCTGACCTGCCGTTTGCCCAGTCCCGTTTCTGCGGTGCCGAAGGCCTGAGCAACGTCATCACCCTCTCCACCCTGCGCAGCGCAGATTTCCTCGAGAAATACGGCGTCAGCATTGCGGAAGGCCCACTGAAAGGTCTGGCAGCACGTGCTGTACTGGTTCTTGATGAAAACGACACTGTCGTTTTCAGCGAACTGGTTAACGAAATCACCACCGAGCCAGATTACACTGCCGCGCTGGACGTGCTGAAAGCATAATAAGTCCTTAGCATTCTATACAACTTATTCTCAACCTCGCTTCGGCGGGGTTTTTTATTACTTTAAAGCTGAATCGTTAAAGCTAAAATGCTCGCAAGTCGCATTAATCATGCAATAACATGAGCAATTTGTAACATGAGCGTGATCAACAACGCATAATAATCGTTAAAATTCCCTATTTTTGGCCGCAGTGAAGCACATCACATTTCCCTTTTTGCCTAAACATTAGATTTGCTTACGAAAGAAAATAATCGTTTCAGCAAAAAGGATTAAATATGAAGATTAAATTCGCTTTTACGCTCCTGGCGGTACTGATTTCTGGCCATGCCGCGGCTAAAACCTGGGTGCTGACAAGTACTGAAAGCAGCGTAGAGAAAGGAAACTGGAAGATTTCCAGTGATGAGCTGAAAGTTAAAGATCAGACGTTCAGCATTGAGCAAAAAATCTTACACGGCGGCAAGCAGGAAGGCAGTAAAGTCATCATTATTAGCAGTAAAGATGGCCTGACGATTACCCTGAGCCCTACCCGTGGCATGAACCTTCTGCACGTGGAAGGGTTTGGCACCAGACTGGGATGGAACTCCCCCGTCAAAGAGGTCGTCAATCCTGCCTATATCAATCTTGAAAGCCGAAACGGTCTCGGCTGGCTGGATGGATTCAACGAGATGATGGTGCGCTGTGGCTACGAGTGGACAGGTCATCCGGTCACCGCAGATGGGCAAATTTACACCCTTCACGGCAGGGCCGGAAATACACCGGTATCGCAGGTGGAAGTTGAGGTGGCGGATACCGCCCCGCATGAGATCCGCGTTCGGGGTTTGATCAAAGAGAGCACGTTTAAAAAATCGGATCTGCAAACCATGACCGAGCTGCGCTACGTTCCCGGAACCAACCGGTTCAGTCTGCACGATGTTCTGACAAACCATGCCGATTACCCTCATGATTATCAAATCATCTATCACAGCAACTTCGGCACGCCGATCCTCGAAGAAGGCGCACGTTTCCTTGCGCCGGCGGCGAGCGTGAGCCCATTCAATGACTACGCCAAAGCGGGCGTAAACGACTGGCAAACCTACGCCGGGCCGACAAAAGGCTTTGATGAGATGGTCTTTAATATTCAGCCGCTCGCCGACAACAACCACGAAACGCTCGCGGCGGTGGTCAATAAAGCCGGCGATAAAGGCGCGTCAATCCAGTTTGATACCCGCCAGCTGCCCGTGCTGACCTTATGGAAAAACACCGACACGCTGAAGCAGGGCTACGTCACGGGCATCGAACCGGGCACTAGTTACGCCTACCCCGTCACGATTGAACGTGAGCAGAAGCGGGTTAAGCAGCTGCAGCCCGGTGCCAGCGCGCAGTTTGACCTGACCTATACCCTGCTCCACAGCCCGCAGCAGGTGAAAGAGGTTGAAAGCAGGATTGCGTCGATTCAGGGCGAGACAAAAACAGACATCGTTAACACGCCGATGGCGAAGGAATAAACGTAAAGTAAAAAGCCTCTTTGCAGAGGCTTTTTGTTATTCGTCACCTTTCTTATGATTCAAACCGTACTCACGCAGCTTGTTCGCGATCGCGGTGTGCGAGACGCCAAGGCGTTTTGCCAGCTTGCGGGTGCTGGGATAGCTGCGGTACAGCTGCGTCAGCACTGAGCGTTCAAAACGGCTGGTAATATCGTCCAGCGAACCTTCCATCGCCTCTTCCCCTACCGATACCGTTCCGGCGTCGTAATCCGGCAGGAGGATATCCTGCGGACGCAGTTCGTAGCCTTCAAGCTGGGTCAGCGCGCGATAGACGGCGTTTTTAAGCTGACGAATGTTGCCCGGCCAGCCGTAGCGCATCAGCACCGTGCCGAGATCGGCAGACAGCTTCGGACGCGGCACACCCTGCTCGTCGGCAAAGCGGGCGACGAACAGCTCCGTTAGCGGCATGATGTCCTGCGGACAATCGCGCAGTGGGGGAATGTTGAGCGTCAGGACGTTGAGGCGGTAATAGAGATCCTCGCGGAAGATCCCCTTTTGCACCAGTTCAACCAGGTTTTTCTGGGTGGCGCAAATGACGCGCACGTCCACATGCACTTCGTGATCCTCACCGACGCGGCGGAATGTTCCGTCGTTCAGGAAACGCAGCAGCTTAGCCTGCATACGTGGCGACATTTCGCCGATCTCGTCCAGCAGCACGGAGCCACCGTTAGCCTGCTCGAAGAACCCTTTCTTACCTTCCGGCGCGTGACCAAACAGCTCGCTTTCAACGGCATCTTCCGGAATAGAGGCGCAGTTAAGTGCCAGATAAGGCTTAGCCGCTCGCGGACTCGCCAGATGCACCGCATGAGCCAGCAGGTCTTTCCCTGTGCCGGTGTCCCCGGTAATCAGCAGCGGCGCGGTCAGGCTTGCGAGCTTGCGCGCCTGATCAACCACATGGCGCATTTTGGGGCTGACGGCAATAATCTGGCTGAACGCACCAACGTCCTGACTGGAGAGGTTTTGCAGCTGGCGACCCATGCGTAGCGTCGAGCGCAGCATGATCACCGCCCCGGTCAACACGCGAGTATTCCCTTCCCCTTTCAGATAGAACGGCGTGATTTCCATCAGGAAATTCTGCCCGTTAATCACCACATGCTCGCTAAGCGTGTTCTGCGGATTGCTGTCCAGCCAGCGCTGGAAGTTAAAGCCGGGGATCAGCTGCGCGGCGTTATGATTGCTGAGCTTCTCCTGGCTCTGCGCGAAAAGCTGGCAGCTTGCGTGGTTAACGCGCTCAACTTTGCTTTTCAAATCCAGGGAGAGGAAAGGTTCAGGCATGGCCTCCAGCAGCGCGCTCAGCGCCAGGTGTTCACGTTCAGAAGGCATCCAGGGAATGGTGCGCACATCCGTAACGCCAGCGATACGGCGGATTTCCGCCATCAGGCTGCTGAATGTATTAAATTCAATTTCGGCAAAATTGAGGTAAATTCGCCCGACAGGATCGATCTCAATGCCACGTAAATCAATGCTACGTAAAACAAGAAGATCGAGTAATTCGCGGGTCAGACCGAGACGGTCTTCACAGAAGACTTCAAGACGCATGGGAAATTCACCGTTTTAAGCCAGTAACAGTAAAATGATATGTCAGAACACGGTGATCGGGAAGATGGCTGTCAACAAATATTGACAGCCAGCACGATAAGTGAACAAAACCTCACGGAGCCGGTTTTTTATTGAGCGTCTCTTTGAGCTGGCCGATCAGCTCGCGCCTGAAATCCCCCAGTCGCGGCTTATCGCCGTCAATCCAGGGCAGCGGACGGCAGACCTCCATCGCTTTAATCCCCAAACGCGCCGTCAATAACCCTGCGCCAATACCCTGGGCGGCACGAGCAGAAAGACGCGCCGCCAGATCCTGCGACATCCAGTCCATTCCCACTTCGCGCACCAGTTCACTCGCCCCGGCAAACGCGATATTGAGCAGGACCAGCTTAAACAGCCTGAGCCGACTGTAGTAACCCAGCTCTATGCCGTAAAGGTTCGCGATACGGTTGATCAGGCGCAGATTACGCCAGGCGATAAAGGCCATATCGACCAGCGCCAGCGGGCTGACGGCAATCATCAGGGTGGATTCCGCCGCAGAACGGCTAATCTCGCGCCGCGCCTGGGCATCCAGCACCGGCTGAACCATGTGGGAATATAGCGTCACCACTTCCCGATCGTTCTGGGTTTCATGGATGGCGGCGTACCAGCGCTGAAGCGCCGGGTGCGACTGATCGATTCCGGCCTGGCTGGCCAGCTTTTCACAGAAGGCACGACCTTTGCCGGTGCCGTGACTGTGGAGCAGATCCCGCGCTTCATCACGCTCGTGCGCGCGCTGGCGCAAACGCCAGAGCCGACGCCACTCGGTGGTAACCGACCCGATGCCCGCCCCCACAATCAGCGCGCCCGCGGCACATCCGCCCAGCGCGACCCAGTCCTGAGTTTGCCAGGCATTCATCGTCCACTGCACGCCCTGCCCAACCACGCTTACGCCAAACAGCGCCAGACCGGCGGTGACCATCCTGCGCCACAGGCTTCGTTTTGGACGCAGAGCGGCTTCCACAACCGCCTCTGCCGGACCTTCCTCAACGGCGGGCTCCTCTGTCAGGGCCGGAGAAAAGTTATCGGCCTGCGTGCCGCTGAACGTCTGCGCGGTTTTGAACGCCTCCTGAGAGTCGTGCTCAAGCGTTCCGGTAAAGTCTATGCGCGGTTTTAACGGTTCCGTCATCGCAATTTATCTCCAATCAAAAACTCCAGCGCCGCATCCAGACGGATGTGTGGTAAAGGCCTGTCGACACTCATTGCCTGCGGGCGGAAGGCTTCAAACTGGAAGCCCTGGTTATGCCAGAAGGCCTGACCCGGCAGCCGCGCAGGCACTTCGCCCGGATAGACGGTAAGCGGCTCACCGTCGCTGAGCCGGTTCCCGCGTAATGCCGGTATTTTCTCGCCGTTAAGATCAATCAGCCCGCTTTGTGTCGCCTGCACTGACGCGAGCCCAAGGCAATCCATGCCGATCCCTTCGAAGGCGGCGTTTTGCCAGGCGTCCTGCACCAGCTGCTGCAGCAGCGATACCATATTGGCATGCTGGTCGACCGTGACGTGATCGGCCTTCGTGGCCGCAAAGAGCAGTTTGTCGATCACCGGTGAGAAAAGACGACGGAACAGCGTCCGCTGCCCGTAGTGAAAACTTTGCATCAGCTGCGTCAGCGCCAGGCGCATATCGTTGAAGGCCTGCGGCCCGCTGTTGAGAGGCTGCAGGCAATCCACCAGCACAATCTGACGATCAAATCGCAAGAAGTGGTTTTTATAGAATCCCTTGACCACTTTTTCACAGTAGTAATTGTAACGCTCGCGGAGCATCCCGGCGTTCGTGTGCTTATCAGCCTGCGCCAGCGTCGACTCACCCACCCCATCCACATCCGGCCAGGGGAAGAACTGAAGCGCAGGTGCGCCCGCTAAATCACCCGGCAGAACAAAGCGACCCGGCTGAATGAAGTGCAATCCTTCCTGTTTACACTGGTGCAAATACGCCGTCCATGCGTCGGCAATGGCCGCAAGACGGTTTTCATCTGCTGGCGCAAGCGGGTCCAGTCCTTCGCAAAGCTGTCGCCATTTGGCCGACCACCCTGCGCGTTGCCCCTGCAACAAGCCCGTCATCTGGCGGGACCAGCTGAGGTAATCCTGCGCCAGCATCGGCAGGTCGAGCAGCCATTCGCCGGGGTAATCGACGATTTCAAGGTACAACGTGGAGGTATCCTTGAAGTGGCGCATCAGGGATTCATTCGAGCGAAAACGCAGCGCAAGACGAATTTCACTGACCCCTCGCGTCGGGGTCGGCCACGCGGGCGGATCGCCATACAGCTGCGCCAGCCCTTCGTCATAGGTAAAACGAGGAATACCAAAATCGCGCTGAGGGACGCGCTTCACGCCCAGCAGACGTTCTTCCCGCACCGCGCTGAGCAACGGCAGACGCGCCCCGGCATGCAGGTTCAGGAGCTGGTTTACCATCGCGGTGATAAACGCCGTCTTACCGCTGCGGCTCAATCCTGTTACCGCCAGTCGCAGATGACGGTCAACGCCACGGTTAACCAGTGAATTAATTTCGTTTTTAAGTCGCTTCATCGCCGTCCTTCGTTGCCCGGAAGCCTTGAATGCATGGCTTCAGAATACAATAAATGGGGGCAGATCGTTGATTATCAATTCTTATTTATTGCTATTGCCGTTTTCTCTCCAGTAAGATGAACGGCATTGCTGTCAGTCCGGAGTGAGTAAGGTGTATGTCACCCACCATCTATGATATCGCACGGGTTGCGGGCGTATCGAAATCAACCGTTTCCCGCGTTCTGAATAAACAAACGAATATTTCTCCCGAAGCGCGTGAAAAAGTGCTGAAGGCGATTGACGAATTAAATTATCAGCCCAACAAACTGGCTCGCGCCCTGACCTCTTCAGGCTTTGATGCCATCATGGTTATTTCGACCCGTTCAACCAAAACCACTGCCGGTAATCCCTTTTTCTCCGATATCCTTCATGCCATTACGGCAAAAGCGGAAGAAGAAGGATTTGACGTTATTTTACAAACGTCAAAAAGCAGCGAGGACGATCTGCTGAAATGCGTGAGTAAAATTAAACAAAAGATGATCAAAGGGATCATTATGCTGAGCTCACCGGCAAATGAATCCTTTTTCACCACGCTGGATGGGTATGGCGTACCGGTAGTGGTTATCGGCAAAGTGGAAGGTGAGTATCAAAATATCTATTCCGTCGACACAGATAATTTCCATGACAGCGCCACGCTGACCGAAACCTTTATTAAAAATGGACGCCGTAAAATTGCCTGTCTGCATGCCCCGCTTGATTATCATGTTTCGATCGATCGTCTTGCGGGCTATAAAGCCAGTCTGGAAAAGCACCACATTGCCATTAACCCGGACTGGATCAGGGATGGCGGTTATACCCATGAGAGCGCGCTTACTGCGGCTCTGGAGCTGTTGTCTTCATCCACGCCGCCCGATGCGGTATTTGCTACCGACAGCATGAAGTTGCTCAGCCTCTATCGTGCGGCGGATGAGTTGAATCTGATGGTTCCAGAGCAGGTGGTGATAGCCGGATACAGTGACCCGATGCTGTCTCTCATTTTAACACCCGCACCTGGCGGGTTTGATATCCCCACCCGAAAGCTGGGGGAAGAGAGCTGCGATCTACTTTTCAGGCGTATTGCAGGTCATCCCGCCCCGCAAAAAGTGCTGGTTGATACCCATTTTATACTGGCGGCCTCGCTGCGCTAAAACCAGGGGCAGTTAGCCCCTGGAATACACACGATCAGAAAGCGTAATTTACCCCAACGCCCGCATAGTGGAAGCGGTCGTTTTTACCCTCGTCATGGTTTTCCCATTCATAGGCGTATTCAAGCGTCATGGATAAACCGTTATTGAAGTCATAGGCGTACTGCATACCCAGGCGGTTGAAATTATGTCCTTCACGCTCGGGATCGTCCTGCCAGTCCCAGTTAGACCAGCGGTCGAGGCCCAGCCGCGTGTAAGGCGTTAAGGTGGTCTGGCCTAACGAAATAGGCAGATAGGCACGAATTTCCTGGGTGGAGAATTCTCCGTTATTACGGGAACCGTCCATGTTGAACCCGCGTTCTAAATAGTAATTCACTTTAGCGGCAAAGGTGTCGTTAATGGTCCAGGTAAAGCCCGTTTCGGTTTCGACGCGGCTGTCTGAATAGCCGGTTTTTTCCAGATCGTTAGCAAACTGATACATGGCAAACCAGCCGCCAAAACGCCAGTCGTCGGTTAATTTTATATCCCAGTCAGGCTGAATTTTGTAGCGCTGCATATTAGCGCTGCCGTCTCTGGCGCCGTGTTCATCCTTAAAGTGATAGCCGTAATTACGGAAGCCTCCGGTCAGACCGAACGTAAAATCATCTGTTCCGATAAAGCGATAGCGTAATTCAAATTCAGGACGATCGAAATAGGTGCCACGGGTCATGCTGCTATAATCAACCGACCCCTCCTGATACATCGCCAGCGAAATAGTCCAGGCATCCCAGGTCGCATTAAACCACACGGAAGGTTCATATAACCCGTCTTTATCCTCCCCCTGGCCTTCGACGTTTTCTATTTCATACATCGCGCCAATATTAAATTCCCACTTTTTAGCGCTTTCTGTTGCATGTGCGCAGCTAACCCCTGCGCACAGCACGAGCGCAGCACTTTTTAGTAGAGTACTCATCAAATATTCCCTTTATAAATAACAAACAAAAAAACCGGAAATGGGTATTTCCAGCGAACACCTTTTTTATCTAATAGCCGCTTCGGTTTCAGCGTCGAAGAAATGGCACTTATTCATATCGAACTGGATGTCGATATTATCCCCAGCGGCATAATCATTCGCAGCGCCAGCACGAACAACCAGCTCATGACCGCCAACGGTGGCGTAAAGCATGAACTCCGCGCCGGTCAGTTCGGCTACGCTGACTTTCGCCTCGATATTTTTACCGCTGCTCTGCAGAGTGAGAATATCTTCCGGGCGGATCCCAAAGACCACGGCTTTGCGCTGATACCCTGCGGCATTCAGTGAAGCGAGCTTGTCTTCCGGAATCGCCAGACGCAGCGTTTCCGTAACGAAATAGCGGTCGTCGATAGCACCGCGAATGAAGTTCATGGCTGGCGATCCAATAAACCCTGCGACAAACATGTTTGCCGGTTCGTTGTAAACCTGCTTAGGTGCACCGACCTGCTGAATAATGCCGTCTTTTAAGATCACGATGCGGGTCGCCATCGTCATGGCTTCCGTCTGATCGTGGGTCACGTAAATCATGGTGGTGTTAAGCTTCTGATGCAGCTTGCTGATTTCAGCCCGCATCTGCACGCGAAGCTTGGCATCGAGGTTTGAGAGCGGTTCATCCATCAGGAACACGCCCGCCTCACGTACGATCGCCCTGCCTAACGCCACGCGCTGGCGCTGGCCGCCGGACAGCGCGCCGGGTTTACGCTTTAGGTATTCACGTAATCCGAGGATCTGTGCCGCCCAGTTAACGCGCTCTTCGATAACCGCAGGCGCAATTTTTTGCATCTTCAGGCCGAACGCCATGTTGTCGTAGACCGTCATATGCGGATAAAGCGCATAGTTCTGGAATACCATGGCGATATCGCGTGACTTGGCGGGCACATCGTTCATACAAACGCCGTCAATCACCAGTTCGCCAGCGGAGATCTCCTCCAGACCGGCGATCATGCGCAGCGTCGTGGATTTACCGCAGCCTGAAGGCCCGACGAAGACGATGAACTCCTTGTCTTCGATTTCGAGATTGAAATCCTTAACCACGTGGACCTGGTTATCATAGATTTTCTGAATGTTTTTCAGAGACAGTTGAGCCATTGTTAATTCCTTATCAATACGTCCGGGATGCCCAAAACTCGGTAAGGCATTTCCAGGTCAGTTCCCGCGTTGAATGAAGCTGTAGTCCCGCATGGTTCAGGCCAGAACCCACACCAACCGACAGCATGCCCGCCGCGTTGATCGCCGCTACGCCTGCAGGTGCATCTTCGATGCCCATGGCCTCTTCAGGACGCACATTCAGGCCAGCACAGGCTGCAAGGAAGATCTCCGGATCTGGCTTTGAGCGGCGAATACGGGAAGCATCGGCGCAATAATCGAAGGCCTGATAAATGCCCAGCGCGTGCAGGATCCCAGGGGCATTCAGGGAAACGGAGGCGAGTCCAGTTTTGACGTTCGCTTTACGTATATCCGTCAGCACGTCACGAATACCCGGAAGCAGTGAATCTTCCGTCAGCGACGCCAGAGACTGGACATAAAGCGCGTTTTTTTTCGTCGCCAGCGCGAGGCACTGCTCTTCACTAAACATCCCCTCTTTCCCGCCATGCTTCAGGATGCGCTGAAGGGAATCCATGCGGCTAATTCCCTTCAGCTGTTCATTAAACACTTCGTCGAAGGTGATGCCGATTTCGTCAGCCACTGCACGCCAGGCCAGAAAATGGAGGTGTGCGGTATCGGTGATAACACCGTCCAGATCGAATACAACAGCCTTAAGCGTCATGGCGCCCCTCCGTGGTAGCGGTCCCATTTACAGGTGCAAGAAAATCCTTATAAGCGCATACCTTGCGCCCCGCTACGCGTAGCGTCTTGCCCCACAGCGTCAGCGTGACAGGTGTCGTCGTTTCAATGGTTAACACCTCATTTTCATAGGTGAAGTGCAGCGTTGCGTTCCGCCAGCGCAGGGGGAAAGCAAGCCTTCGCCAGTGAGCAGGCAGGCTGGGCGCAAGGTATAGCTCCCCTTCCACAATCTGCATACCTGCAAATCCCTGAATGACGCCGGACCAGATAGCGCCGGTCGCTGCGGCATGAATACCGTCATCGCAGCTGTGTGGATCGTCCCCAAGGTCAATGGCGACGCCATCACGCCAGAAGGCGTATGCACCTTCGGTGTCACCACAGCGGGCGGTCACAATGCCGTGTATGGCCTTGCTCAGCGAAGAGTCATGGATCGTGCGGGGCTCGTAGAAAGCCAGATTGGCGGCACATTGCTGTGGGGTAAACCGCTCCGGCAAGAGGTAGGTAAGCATTACCACATCAGCCTGCTTCAGGATCTGCATGTCGTTGACTTCCGCGCGGGAGTAATCGAGCAGAATGGTCTGCTTCCCTGCTTTTGCTTTATAGCGGCTCAGGTCAATGGCTGGTTTCGCCATGAAGGTATCATCCTGCGGGATCACACCGTCTGAATTGGCCTCCGGCAGCCATAAGCGCGTCAGGAACCGTGTCGCTTTCTGCGTAAAACCGTCATCCTCGCGCCCAAACATCGCCATAAACCGGCGAGCGCAGGCGACGTTGTGCCAGGCCAGATAGTTGGTATACGCGTTGTTATTCACATGCTCGGTATATTCGTCAGGTCCTATGACGTCATGGATTTCGAGGCGACCATTGATTTCCGTGGCGCGGCCCATCCAGAACGCAGAAGTTTCCATCAGCAGCGTCAGGCCTTCATTTCGCATAAAGGCATCATCGTGTGTCGCCTGCCAGTAAGCGACGACGGCCCAGGCAATATCCGCCACGATGTGGTGTTCAGCCAGCGCGGAGGCCACCTTCTGGCGCATGCCGGTTCGGATGTTGATAGCCGCGAACTCCGGCGTTTCCTCTTTGCCGCTCGAGGCGCTCTCCCACGGGAAAAGTGCGCCCGGCCAGCCGTTGCGGCGGGCTTTTTCCCGGGCCCCGGCCAGGTTAAGCCAGCGATAGCGCAGAAGATTGCGGGCCACCTGAGGACGGGTGAAAAGATGGAAAGGCAGCAGGAATATTTCGGTATCCCAGAAGACGTGTCCTTTATACCCCTCGCCGGTCAATCCCTTAGCGGCAATGCTGCTTCGATCATCATGGGCGGGCGTCATGGTGGTCAGATGCCAGACGGCATAGTCCAGCGCCATCTGATCGTCAGGAGCAGCAGAAGCCACTTCCACCCGGGCGTTACGCCATACGTCTTCCCATGCGCAGGATGAACTCTCCAGCAGCGAGGCATACCCCCTTGCCGCACAAACCTTGAGATCCGCCAGCGCCCTTCGCGCGAACGACTCCTGCGAAAGGGCTTTATCGCTGCGATGGGCAACCCAGACAATCTTATTCAGAGTGACAGTGTCACCTTGCGGTATCGTCAGGCAATAGTGCGCAGAGACCCGACGATTTTTGGCGGTGAAGCAGCTGTCGCTCTTCGCAGAGAGCTGACAAAACGCCGAAACAACAACTTCTGACGCCCGGTTCTGCGTTTCATACACACCCTGCATATAGTGCTGGTCGAACACCCTGACGGAAATTTCATCCAGATGCTGCCGGCCGGTATTGGTTTGTGTCGCATCAATGCCGGTTTTCATCACCACCTGTGAGGCAGCATCAAGCGGGGTGATCGCAAGCTGCATGGCCACCAGCGGCAGCTGATCCAGAGAGACAAAACGGCGACTCTCCAGTCGATAGCGTTTCCCGTCGGGCGAGCGCCAGATGACGCTGCGACGAAGTTCGCCATTAGCAAACGCCAGCTCGCGCTGCCACTCGAGAATGTCCCCCGACAGAAGGGTAAAATTCACCCCGTCCAGCTCAACCTCAATACCGGTGATATCGGGCAAATTGACCAGCTCAGTGGTCTCGTTGCGACCAGCACGATGATACAGACCCGCAAGATACATGCCTCGGGTTTGCTGGGTGTAATCCTCTTCATGCGCAGCGCGGATCCCCATGTAGCCATTACCGCAGGCCATGATGGAGGCGTATTTATTCAGACTGTGCGGACAAAAGCCCGGGTCGGTTAATACAGACACGTTTAGCATAACGTCACGCTTCCCCCTGTTTCTGCTGATTCATACAGCGCGGCGACAAGCTGCTGGATAATCAGCCCCTGCTCCGCATCAGCGATCATAACGGGCTCTCCCTGCACATGGCGCACGAAGGCATCCATACTGCGCAGGTGGCGTTGGTCGTCAGCCTCTTCGCGCTGGGTAAGAGTGTGTAAAACACCAGCTTCGTCGTTGTAGATGTGCGCCGGGAACAGCGTGGCGCCCGCCTTTTCACCGCAGAATGCGACGTTCATGATCGATTGCTCGCGGATATTGAGCGCAAACGACGTGTCCAGACGCAGAATGCCGCCGTTGCAAAATTCAATCGTGCCAAACAGAGCATCTTCCACGGTAAACTGCGTGGGATCCCACGTGCCAAACTGACCGCTGCTTTTACGGTTGCCCAGCCTCTGATAGCTATGCGCGGTCACCCGTTTTACCGCCGGGAACCCCAGAACATACATTGCTGCATCAAGCATATGGATGCCGATATCAATCAGCGGACCACCGCCCTGTAGCGATTTATTGGTAAAAACGCCCCACCCTGGCACACCGCAGCGACGCAGCGCCTGCGCTGACGTGAAGTAAATTTCTCCGAGCGTTCCGTTCATTACCGCATCGCGCAGCAGCTGAGTATCCAGGGCAAAACGATGGTGAAAATTATACGCCAGCACTTTTCCCGCCTTGCGCGCAGCCAGGCGCATCCGATCGGCCTCCTGCGGCGTCATAGCAGGCGGTTTTTCACACATCACATGGCAGCCTGCTTCCAGCGCTGCCATGACGTGCTCGAAATGAAACCGGTTAGGCGAACAGACGCTCACCGCATCCGGCTTTACCGCCTCGAGCATTTCTCGCGCATCCTTCCATGCCGAGGGAATACCATGACGTTCCGCAAACGCCCGAGCCTGTTCAGGGTGGCTGTCCATGACAGCCACCATCTGAACATCACTGCGCGTGGCGTAATACGAGGCGTGCACTTTATCCGCGACCTGCCCGGCGCCAATGATGGCGACGCGCAGAGGCGAAGGTGTAGAAGCACTCATCACGCTCGTCATCCTTAGCATTTACGCAGATAAGTGAGCGAATCCCGGTATGCCTGAGCCGGATCATCGGCGCGAACACGGCACTCATATACCACGTAACCCTGGTAGTTATCCGCACGCAGCTGATCGAACAGGCTGGCAAAATCGATGCTGCCGCTGCCCGGCTGGTAGCGGTGATTATCGGCGATGTGCACATGGCCAAGCAGATCGCGGTTCCGATGCAGCGCATCCGTCAGCGAGTCTTCTTCGATGTTCATATGATAGAAATCGCCGATGATCTGCATATGCTTCAGGCCGTTCTCTTCGATGTATCGACGCGCGTCTGCCAGGGTATTAATCATATGATCCTGATAGCGGTTCAGCGGCTCCAGATAGACGGTGGTTCCGGTGCGCGCTGCCACCTCATCCAGCCAGCGCAGCGAAGCACTCACCGCTTTGCGGTCGCCTTCAAGGCTGCGTGGAGAGGTCATTGGCGGCAGTCGAAAGGTAAACATCCCCCACGCGGCAGGCACGATAATGCCCTTACCGCCCACCTCAGCCAGCGCTTCCAGAATGCGTTCAATCTGCTGTAATCCGTTCAGACGGCGCTCTTCGATGAAGTCGCCGATCCAGCCATCGTATCCACCGCAGGCCGTCGTCACTGGCAGACCAGTGGCTTTGATGGCCGCTTTCACCTCGGCGAGGTTTTCCACCAGCAGCTTGCCGTCAATTTCGTAGCCATCAAACCCCATCGCTTTGATGTACTCGAATTTCTCCATGATATTGACCGGGAAAAAAGCCTGGTTCTGTGTTGCGATTTTCATGATTTGCTCTCCTTAGCTTAAAAAGTGACGCCCATTTTGATGCTCAGTTCCGGATGCTGGTCCACATATTTCATGTAGCTTTCAGCGCTGGTGGTGAAGGTCACAACCGGGTCGATCAGATCTTCACAATTGATATAACCGTTCATCAGCAGTTCCCAGCAGGTCTCTTCGATACGCTTGCGGCTCCAGCGCGGATAGTCCGGGTTTGGTTCGCTGCAGGCGCGGGAGAAGACAATCTTCGCGTTATTGAAATGCGCCTCGCGGCCGAGGTTAAAGCCTTCAGCGAACGGTTTCGCGAAGGCTACGTAGGAGATGGTGCCGCCGTAGGCGAGCCCGCGCAGCGCGGACTGCAGCGCATCGGCAAAACCACTGGTTTCGATGATCACGTCCGCGCCCTGCTTGCCGGTCAGCTTTTTGATTTCCAGGCCGACATCGGTGCCGATTGGGTTCAGGCAGTGGTCCGCGCCGTGACGACGGGCGATCTCGCAGCGGTGTTCGATTGGATCAACGCCGATAACCACTGACGCACCGGCTTTTTTAGCCAGCTGAATCGCAATCTGCCCGATTGCTCCCAGACCGACCACGACGACAAAGTCGCCCACGCGGACGTTGGCATCACGCACGCCGCTCATGGCGAACTGCGCCGGATCGTAGCAGACGGCGTTCTTCCAGGACGCGCCCTGCGGCATTTTACGCAGCTTATAGTTGTTCACCGCGTTGACGATGACCGTTTCCTGCAACGGGCCGTAGCAGCAGACAAGATCGCCGATCTGGTAATCCGTCACGTCCGCACCGCATTCAATAATGTCGCCAACAACCATGTTACCCAGCTGGAACTTACCGAACTCAATACCGCGCGCTGCGCCCTCTTCACGCGGCGTGAACATCTGCCACTCCGCGTTGAATTCTTCATCAATAAACGGGCTGGCGGCGCGGAAATCCACCACTTCTGTACCGTGTTTTGGCGCGCCAAAAAGGGCGCGAATTTTTACTTCATGGACTGCAACCGGACGATCTTCATATTCCACCAGCGCCGCCACGCGTGGCGCTGTCGCAACTAATTTTTTCATGACTGACTCCTTGTTAATATTGGCCGCCTCAGCCCTTCACGCCACCGGCGGTCAAACCACTTTTAATAAACCGTTCAGACAGGGCGTACATGATGACCACCGGAAGCGCCGTCACCAGCGATGCCGCCATCATGCGACCCCAGATATAATCTGGCGTGCTAAAGAGCGTGTTCAGCCCGACCGGCAAGGTGAAATTGCCAGAGCTGGACAGGAAAATTGACGCAAACAGGTAGTCGTTCCACGCCACCATAAAGCAGTAGACAAACACCGATACGAGTCCTGAGATCGCAAGCGGGACGGTGATGCGAAAGATGATTTGCAGGCGGTTGAGGCCGTCCATCATCGCGGCTTCTTCGATTTCGTCCGGGATGGTGTCGAAATAGCTGCGCAGCATGAACACCGCTGTCGGCAATGTCTGGGTCACCATGGTGACGATCAGCGCCAGCTCGGTGTCGTAGATCCCGAGGGCGGTGATGATTTTGAACAGCGGCACCACCAGCAAGATCCCTGAGAACATATATACGGTGTAGAAGCTTGCATTGATCGTCGTGCGTCCTTTAAAACGCAGTTTGGACAAGGCATAAGCACCCAGCGTGCCGAGAAATAGGGCAATCACCGAGGAGGTCAGCGATACCACCATGCTGTTTTTGAAGTAATCCACAAACGGGAAGATCAGCGGGTTAAAGATGTCGATGTAATGCTGCAGCGTCCACTCCTGGGGCAGAATGGTCGCATGGAGCGAGATTGCCTCTTTCGCACTCTTAAACGACGTCATTAGCATCACGAAGAACGGGAACAGCGTGATAACCAGAAACACCGCCAGCCCCAGATAAAAACCAATACGGCTCAGTACGCGTTTATTTGTTGCCATTGAGGTTTACCCTTTTTCTGGTCAGCAGAATCACCGCGAAGATGATCACGAACAGCACGACGGAGATCGCCGCAGCTTTACCCAGGTCATTGAAAGCGAATGCGGTTTTGTAGAGGTAGACGCCCAAAATATCGACCTTAGTAGTCAACAGGTAGACATCCGCAAACATGTAGAACATCCAGATAGTGCGGAGCGTCACTACCGTTGCCAGCACCGGCATAATCGCGGGCAGCGTAACGATTCGAAAACGCTGCCAGGCATTCGCGCCGTCCATTTCCGCCGCTTCATACAGGGATTTATCAATGGTCTGTAAAATCGCCAGGAATGAGATAAACGCGTACGGGAAGTAACGCCAGATGGCGAACAGCACCACCAGTACAAAACTGCTGCCGGGATTGTCGAACCACAGGGGCGCCTGGTCATACAGATGCAGCAGGTCAACGCCCAGATAGTTCACGATGCCGTAGCCGTTGTTGAACATGTATTTCCATGCAAACACCAGCGAAATGGACGGGGTGACGTAGGATAAAATCACCAGTGAACGTGCCGTTTTCCGCAGACGAAACTCCCGGTTAAAGAAGATGGCGACGGCAAGCCCCAGCCCGGTACTGCCGAGCACGACCAGCGCGGTGTACCAGAACGTCATCCACAGCGAGTGCCAGAAGGCGGCATCGCTGAGGATGCGAATGTAATTATCCAGCCCGACAAACACAGCGCTAATGCGCGGGTTAAGCGGCAGTCGTAAGAAACTGATTTCAATATTGGAAATCATTGGCCAGGCCACCAGGCCCCCCAGCAAAATCAGGCTGGGGGCCAACAGCAGCATGGCGAAAGGCATATCTGAACGACCAGAAAACAACGTCTTCATAATTTCCTTCCGCAGAGCGCTCCTATCGTTGTGAAATAAGATCAGTCAGTCGCTTCTGGCTGCTGCTTAACGTTGTATTAAGGTCCTTCTGCCCCACAGTGACGTTATGCACCATGGAACTGATAATGCCGGAGCCCGTTACATCGCCCATGCGGGTGAAGTTTTTATCCCCAACCGCGCCAAATACCTGCACGTTCGGGAACTGCGCAATCAATTCATAAGGCAGTTGCCCAAACGCTTTAATCACGTCGTTGTTTTTCCAGGCATCGGTGCCCACCACTAGCTTGTTCACCGGCAGTGCCGCGCCAGGCGACATCATGACCCAGTCCGTCGCGTTTTGAGCCTGTTCCATCCAGGTCACAAACTTCTCGGCCGCTTCGGTCTCCTCTTCAGTTTGTCCGGTGGTGATCGTCAGGGAGGTGATCATGCCGTACACCGCCGATGACTTTTCAGTCGGGACAACGAAGCCCAGGTTAGAGGGGTTTCCGTCCTTGTAGACGGCAGGCAGGATGTAGGTGGAGTAAACCGCCATAGGCGCTGAACCGTTCATGAAGGCGTCTTTGATCTCCATGACATCGTTTGAACCCGGCATGGTGGTCGCGGCCAGCGCTTTATAAAACGCCAGCGCTTTTGCCATTTCCGGGGTATCGATATCGACGTTCCCTTTGGCATCAAACACGTTTGCGCCGCCGGAAAGCGCAAACTGAGAGAACGACTGCTCGGTCATCACGCTTTCAGCTGTCGGCAGCGCGATGCCGTAATGCTTTTTAGCCGGGTCGTTAAGGCGCTGGCTGGCTTGCAGTAGCTGTTCCCAGTTATGTGGCTCCTGAATGCCCGCCGCGGCCAGCACATCTTTGTGATACCAGACGCCGGAAAGCCAGGCGCTGACCGGCACGCCCGTCCAGGCTGAACCGTCTTCCGTACGAACAACACGCAAGATGCCGTCATAGAAAGTGTTTTCGCCTACCGCGTTAATGGCTTCGCCGATAGCTTTGCGATCCAGCAGCTGTTCCTTGTCCATTACTTTTGCGTAGTCATGGCTGACCTCGATCACTTCAGGCAGCGCGCCGGTTCTCGCCAGCGTAATCACCTTGGTGTTGTAGGCATCCTCTTCCACCGGTACCTGTTTTACCGTGATGCCAGGATTCTCTTTCTCGAACTTTTCGATCAGCTTCGTGATAACCGCCTGACGCTCCTGCTCGACTGATGAGTGCATAAACTCAATAGTGACAGCGGACTTTTTGTCATCCTTACAGCCTGATAACAAAGCGCACGAAACCAGTGCTGAAATCAGCACAATTCTGGGCATTTTCATTTTTAAGGTCCTTTTTAGTTTTCTTTAATCCACAACACCTGCCATGGATGTAGGGTCAGCGTTTTATCTGTAATAACTTCTCCTGAAATCAAATCCGTTCCGGATTGCATATCGGACTCTACCGTTTGAATGCCATCACTGAAATTAAACAGCGCCGTTATTTTCTCGCCACAATCCGCCACACGAACGATTTTTAAAACATGTTCTCCTGACGCACTAAAATAAGCCTGGCTGTCAGGGTGGAATGCTTTTTCCGCACGACGCAGCGCGATTAACTGGCTTAACGCACAATAGACCTGATAACGCAGACTGCTTTTATCTTCAAGCGCACCATCAATTTGTCCCGCGGTATATTTCTCGCGATTTATCGCACGGTTATATCCCAGGCGTTTAACACCTGCATAATCATTACGGGAGCCGAGAATACTCTGGATATAAACAGCTGGCACGCCGGGGAAGCTTAAGAGGACGGCATGCGCCAGAATAAACCGGGCAATGCGTTCGCTATCATGACTTTCTCGCGTACTCAAAGCATCCAGATAGGTCACATTAATTTCATACGGGCTTCGTGTGCCATCCGGGTTATTTTTCCAGTTAACCAACGCACCTTCAGCCTGAAGTTTTTCCACAAGCGAGAGGATTTCCGACTCGGGTAAAATTCCGCGTAACGGATTCAGACCAATCCCGTCATGCGAGGCCAGGAAGTTAAACCAGGTCGTTTTCGTGGAAGGCAACGTCAGCGACGTCGCCCACTGGCTCAGCGTACGGACGTCCTGAGAATGCACCGCGTGCAGCACCAGCGGCGGCAAAGAGAATTGATAAACCATCTGCGCTTCATTTTCACCGTCACCGAAGTAAGCAACGTTATCTTTATGCGGAACATTCGTCTCGGTGATAATCACCGTGCCCGGGGCGACAGCCTCGGTAATGGCGCGGAAAAGCTGGATGAGCTGATGGGTTTGCTTAAGATGAATGCAGGTTGTTCCGGGTATTTTCCACATGAAGCCCACAGCATCCAGACGAATGTATCGCGCCCCTTCAATCAGGTAATGCAGCAGCACGTCGACCATCGCAATCAGTACCTGCGGGCAGGCGAAGTTGAGATCAACCTGGTCCTCGCTGAAGGTAGTCCACAGGTATCGCACGCTGCCATCATGCAGTGTGAAAGGCGTAAGAAGCGGTAAGGCACGCGGACGCGTCACCGCGGATAAATCTGTATCAGGATCGACAGAAATAAAGAAATCGTCATACCCTGGCGTTTGCTTCAGGTAATTAGCGAACCATTTGCTTTTGGCTGACATATGGTTGCATACGAAATCAAACATTAAACTGGCTGACTGTTTTAATTCGGCAACGTCTCGCCATGTTCCGGTTTCAGGTGCAACCTCATGATAATCAATAACAGAAAATCCGTCGTCAGAAGACCATGGATAAAAAGGCAAAAGATGGACATGAGAAAAAGAACGAGAAAGCCATTTGTTATAAAAACGTGTAAAAACAGGGAGTGCTTTCTCCCCTTTCGCTGAAAACTGGTCGGCATAGGTTATCAGAACGACATCTTTTTCATCCCAGCCCATTTTACGTTTTTCTGTAATAACAGAGGCGGCCTTTCCGATATTTTCCAGCAGCACATTTAAATGGGCTTCAGAAAACGTTCCCCCGTAAACAAGATTAATGAGTTCTTTAATTTTTGGATTCATTTCATTTTCCATGGTAGCGGTCCCACGAAGTGGCAATCTACTCCCATGAAAAATATCTGTCAACGGACCGGGGAGGTGAAAAAGGTGATTGCAAAGCAGCTCAGCACAATATTGTGAGCTGCCGCAAAGAAAGAACGGGTAAAGAGGAAATGCGGTGAGCTATCGCCAGTCCCTCGCCCGTCAGGGAAAGGACTAGCGCCAGCGGGAATTATTGGGATAAGTAGCGGCGAGAAAGCCGTTTTGCCACCTTTTGCAACAGCGGTTCGAGCGCCACGGCCAGCACCATTCTGATCGGCTTGCGGGCAACGGATTTGATCGCCCAGCCCGCCACGCCTGCCGGGCCGAACCGTAACGCGGTCAGCAGGACCAGTTTACCTGCGATTTTCAGGCCGGGTTTTACCTTCTGACCGGCCTGTTGCCAGTGTTGTTTCATCTCATCTCTCTCTTAAAGCTGACGAAAACGACTTCTCAGCGTAAAGGTATCCGACGTGACATAGCGCTCCATTTCCCGTAACCGCTTCTCACCGGCGGCGAGTTGCGCATCAACCGCATTGAGAAGATCGCTGCTGGTTGGGGCACCCTCCGCAGCCAGCTCTCCTTCCGGCATCGGGTCAAGAACAAACGACAGCACGATATAAGCTACCAGGGTGATAAATGCCAGACCAAAGAAGATCGACAGCACCGTCACCACGCGTACCAGCTTAACCGGGACGTCAAGATAATGAGCCAGCCCGGCACAGACGCCGCGCACCATGCCCTGCTGTGGAATTCGCCACAGCTTTTTGTTCAGATTCAGTCCAGACATTAACGGTCCCTCCAGTTTGGATGTTCAGCATCCAGGATGGCTTCCAGCGCCTGAATGCGTTCGCGCATTTTGTTCGCCTCATCGGAGAGCTGTACCAGACGCTGTTGTTCACTCTGGGAAAGTTCGCCCCGTGAAGAACGGTTGCTATAGTGCAGCCACAGCCAAATCGGCAAAACGAACAGCACGAAAATTGTCAGGGGAATGGCCAGAAAAAGCGCGCTCATGTGTACTCCTTGTCTTACGATGCGGCACGTTCAGGTGCCGCAGGAATTATTATTGGTTGTCTTGCTTCATTTTGGCTTTCAGTGCCGCCAGCTGCTCGCTGATTTCATCATCAGCCTTCAGGTCGGCGAACTGTTGATCCAGCGACTTCTGCTTACCGATGCCGTGGCTTTCGGCTTCAGCTTCCATCTGATCGATACGACGTTCAAACGATTCAAAACGGGCCATCGCTTCATCCAGCTTACCGCTGTCCAGCTGACGACGCACGTCGCGGGAGGAGCTCGCAGCCTGGTGACGCAGGGTCAGCGCCTGCTGACGCGCACGGGTCTCGCTCAGCTTGTTTTCCAGCTCGCCAATCTCTTTCTTCATACGGGTGAGCGTGTCGTCCACCAGCGTCACTTCATGCTCAAGCGTCGCGACCATATCAGCCAGCTTCTGTTTTTCGATCAGCGCCGCACGGGCCAGCTCTTCTTTGTCTTTGCGCAGCGCCAGTTCCGCTTTTTCCTGCCATTCGTTCAGCTGAGCGGTAGCCTGTTCAATGCGACGCGTAAGCTGTTTTTTCTCCGCCAGCGCGCGGGCGGAGGTTGAACGCACTTCAACCAGCGTGTCTTCCATCTCCTGAATCATCAGACGCACCAGCTTCTGCGGATCTTCCGCTTTCTCAAGCAGTGAGTTGATGTTGGCGTTCACGATGTCGGCAAAACGAGAAAAAATACCCATAATCTAATCCTCATAGTTCTGTTATCGGGCTATGCCCTGCTGTACTGATAATACAAACATCATGCCAACTTTTTATCTTATTGATTTCACTGAGCCTGATTGATTTTTATGCAATGAAGGATTACTCTTTCCTGGTGAATATCGCTAAGGAGTGGTTAATTTCATCATGCCTGGATACAAAGACAATTTACTCGGCGAAGCAAACAGCTTTCTCGAAGTGCTGGAACAGGTCTCTCGCCTTGCGCCGCTTAACAAACCTGTGCTAATCATCGGCGAGCGCGGTACGGGTAAGGAACTCATCGCCAACCGTCTGCACTATTTATCCGGGCGCTGGGACGGCCCCTTCATTTCCCTGAACTGCGCGGCGCTGAATGAAAACCTGCTCGACACCGAGCTCTTCGGCCATGAAGCGGGTGCATTTACCGGTGCCCAGAAACGCCATCCAGGACGATTTGAGCGCGCCGACGGCGGTACGCTGTTTCTGGATGAACTGGCCACCGCGCCCATGCTGGTGCAGGAAAAACTACTGCGCGTGATTGAGTACGGCGAGCTGGAGCGCGTCGGCGGTAGCCAGCCGCTGCAGGTGAACGTGCGCCTGGTGTGCGCCACTAACGCCAACCTGCCGGAGATGGTGGCGGAGGAGAAATTCCGCGCCGACCTGCTCGACCGCCTGGCCTTTGACGTCGTTCAGCTTCCTCCGCTGCGCGATCGCAAAAGCGACATCATGCTGCTGGCAGACCAGTTTGCGATTCAGATGTGCCGCGAGCTCGGACTGCCGCTCTTCCCCGGCTTCAGCGATTATGCTCGGGAGACGCTGCTGGCTTACCACTGGCCGGGAAATATCCGCGAGCTAAAAAACGTCGTGGAGCGTTCCGTCTATCGCCACGGCAGCAGCGAGACCGAGCTGGACAACATCATTATCGATCCTTTTCAGCGCAGCGCGACGCCGCTGCCGGCACCAGCGTCTTCAGGCGATCTCCCCTCTCTGCCTCTCGATTTACGCCAGTTCCAGCACGACCAGGAGAAACAGCTGCTGGAGCACAGCCTTAAGACGGCGAAATATAACCAGAAACGGGCGGCTGAACTGCTGGGTCTGACCTACCATCAGTTAAGAGCGTTGCTTAAAAAGCATCAAATGCGCTGACAATATCAGCACTTACCATAGACATTTTTACGAAGCAGGCGTAAGTGCGATACACTTTGCAGATCGAACCTAAAAACCTTAAAAATTATGCGTCTGGTTTTATCGTCCTTTTTTGCACTTGGTCTGTTTAGCAGCCTGGCCTTTGCCGCGCCCGGGCAAACGCCGCAGCCTGACATTCGTGACAGCGGCTTCGTCTATTGCGTAAGCGGCCAGGTGGATACCTTCAACCCGCAAAAAGCGGGCAGCGGCCTGATTGTGGATACCCTTGCCGCGCAGCTTTACGATCGTCTGCTTGACGTCGACCCGTACACCTACCGTCTGGTGCCCGAGCTTGCGGAAAGCTGGGAAGTGCTGGATAACGGGGCAACCTACCGTTTTCACCTGCGCGATGATGTCGCGTTCCAGCGCACGCCGTGGTTTACCCCCTCGCGCAAGCTGAATGCGGATGACGTGGTCTTTACCTTCCAGCGTATCTTCAACCGCAACCACCCGTGGCATAACGTTAACGGCAGCAACTTCCCTTATTTCGACAGCCTGCAGTTTGCCGACACCGTGAAAAGCGTGCGTAAGCTGGACAACCGTACGGTTGAGTTCACGCTGACGCGCCCGGATGCCTCCTTCCTCTGGCACCTGGCGACCCACTATGCATCCGTCATGTCGGCCGAATACGCGGCTCAGCTGACGAAGAAAGATCGTCAGGAACTGCTCGATCGCCAGCCGGTCGGCACCGGTCCGTTCCAGCTGGCCGAATATCGCGCCGGACAGTATATTCGTCTGCAACGCCATGAACACTTCTGGCGCGGTACGCCGCTGATGCCGCAGGTGGTGGTCGATTTGGGTTCTGGCGGGACCGGGCGTCTGTCGAAACTGCTCACCGGGGAATGCGACGTGCTTGCCTGGCCCGCGGCCAGCCAGCTCACGATTTTGCGCGACGATCCGCGCCTGCGCCTGACGTTACGCCCGGGGATGAACATCGCGTATCTGGCCTTTAACACCGATAAGCCACCGTTGAATAACCCTGCAGTTCGACACGCTCTGGCGCTGGCGATTAACAACCAGCGCCTGATGCAGTCGATCTACTACGGCACGGCGGAAACCGCCGCCTCAATTTTACCGCGCGCCTCGTGGGCCTACGACGGTGAGGCTAAAATTACGGAATACAATCCGGCAAAAGCGCGTGAACAGCTGAAAGCGCTGGGGGCGGAAAACCTGACGCTGCAGCTTTGGGTGCCAACCAGTTCCCAGGCGTGGAACCCGAGCCCGCTCAAGACCGCCGAACTGCTGCAGGCGGATATGGCGCAGGTGGGCGTCAAAGTGATCATCGTACCGGTTGAAGGCCGTTTTCAGGAGGCGCGCCTGATGGACATGAATCATGATTTAACCCTGACCGGCTGGGCTACCGACAGTAACGACCCGGACAGCTTCTTCCGGCCGCTGCTAAGCTGTGCGGCGATAAACTCGCAGACCAACTACGCCCACTGGTGTAACCGGGAGTTTGACGCCGTGCTGCAAAAAGCGCTGTCTTCCCAACAGCTGGCCTCGCGCATCGACGCCTATGATGAAGCGCAGAAGATCCTGGCCCAGGAGCTGCCGGTGCTGCCGCTGGCCTCTTCCCTGCGTCTTCAGGCCTATCGTTACGATATTAAGGGCCTGGTGCTGAGCCCGTTCGGCAACGCCTCGTTCGCCGGCGTATCGCGTGAAAAAGACCAAGAGGTGAAAAAACCATGATTATTTTTACCTTGCGTCGTCTCCTTTTGCTGCTGGTGACGCTCTTTTTCCTGAACTTTGTCGGCTTCAGCCTGAGCTATTTCACGCCCCACGCCCCGCTCCAGGGGTCGTCGCTGTGGGATGCCTGGCTGTTCTGGTTTAACGGGCTGCTGCACTGGGATTTCGGCGTATCCAGCATTAACGGGCAGCTTATTTCCGATCAGCTGAAAGAGGTTTTCCCGGCCACGATGGAGCTGTGCATTCTGGCCTTCGGTTTTGCCCTGATGGTCGGGATCCCCGTAGGCATGCTGGCCGGGATTTATCGCAACAAATGGCAGGATAAGTTTATCAGCGCCCTCGCCCTGCTCGGCTTCTCCATCCCGGTCTTTTGGCTGGCGCTGCTGCTGACGCTTTTCTTCTCGCTGACGATGGGCTGGCTTCCGGTTTCTGGCCGTTTTGATCTGCTCTATACGGTTAAAACGGTGACGGGCTTTGCCATCATCGATGCGTGGCTGTCCGATTCCGTATGGCGCCACGAGATGATCGTCAGCGCCCTGCGCCATATGGTATTGCCGGTGCTGACGCTGGCGGTTGCGCCAACCACCGAAGTGATCCGCCTGATGCGCCTGAGCACCATCGAGGTGTTTGACCAGAACTATGTCAAAGCCGCCGCCACGCGCGGACTGTCGCGCCTGACCATACTGCGCCGCAACGTCCTGCACAACGCGCTGCCGCCGGTTATTCCGCGCCTGGGATTACAGTTTTCCACCATGCTGACGCTGGCCATGATCACCGAGATGGTCTTTAGCTGGCCAGGCCTGGGGCGATGGCTGATTAACGCCATTCGCCAGCAGGATTATGCCGCTATTTCTGCGGGTGTGATGGTGATTGGTTCGCTGGTCATTATTGTTAACGTGTTGTCCGATATTCTGGGTGCCATGGCTAACCCATTGAAGCATAAGGAATGGTATGCCTTACGATAACGTATACAGTGAAAAGCGCACGCCCGGCGTGCTGCGTACCGTGTGGCGTAAATTCTATGGTGACACCACGGCAATGATCGGCCTTTATGGCTGCGCCGGTCTGGTATTGCTGTGCGTCTTTGGCTCGTGGTTTGCGCCGTATGGCATTGACCAGCAGTTCCTCGGCTATCAGCTGCTGCCGCCGTCCTGGTCGCGCTACGGCGAAGTATCTTTCTTCCTGGGAACGGACGATCTCGGACGTGACGTGTTGAGCCGCCTGCTGAGCGGTGCGGCCCCGACGGTGGGCGGCGCGTTTGTGGTGACGCTCGCGGCAACGATCTGCGGACTGGCGCTCGGTATTTTTGCGGGCTCCACGCATGGCCTGCGCTCGGCGGTGCTTAACCATATTCTGGATACGCTGCTGTCAATTCCGTCCCTGCTGCTGGCGATCGTTGTGGTTGCCTTTGCCGGTCCGCACCTGTCGCATGCCATGTTCGCCGTCTGGCTGGCTATCCTGCCCCGCATCGTGCGCTCGGTTTACAGCATGGTGCATGACGAGCTGGAAAAAGAGTATGTCGTCGCCGCGCGTCTGGACGGCGCGACAACCTTCAACATTCTGTGGTTTGCCGTACTGCCCAACATCGCCGCCGGGCTGGTCACTGAGATCACCCGCGCCCTGTCAATGGCGATCCTGGACATCGCGGCGCTCGGCTTCCTTGACCTCGGCGCGCAGCTGCCGTCGCCCGAATGGGGGGCGATGCTTGGCGACGCGCTGGAGTTAATTTACGTGGCGCCGTGGACGGTTATGCTGCCGGGTGCGGCCATCATGGTGAGCGTGCTGCTGATCAACCTGCTGGGCGACGGTATTCGCCGTGCAATTAACGCGGGGGTGCAATAATGCCGCTTCTTGATATCCGCAACCTCACCATTGAATTCAAAACCGGTGAAGGCTGGGTTAAAGCCGTCGATCGCATCAGTATCACCCTCGCGGAGGGTGAAATTCGCGGGCTGGTGGGGGAATCCGGCTCAGGAAAAAGCCTGATTGCAAAAGCTATCTGCGGCGTGGCGAAAGACAACTGGCGCGTGACCGCAGACCGTATGCGGTTTGATGATATCGACCTGCTGCGCCTCTCCCCCCGCGAGCGGCGTAAGTTGGTCGGGCACAACGTCTCGATGATTTTCCAGGAGCCGCAGTCCTGTCTCGACCCTTCCGAACGCGTGGGTAAACAGCTGATGCAGAACATTCCCGGCTGGACCTACAAAGGCCGCTGGTGGCAACGCGTTGGCTGGCGCAAGCGTCGCGCCATCGAGCTTTTACACCGCGTCGGGATCAAAGACCACAAAGATGCGATGCGCAGCTTCCCTTACGAGCTGACCGACGGCGAATGTCAGAAAGTGATGATTGCCATCGCGCTGGCCAATCAGCCGCGCCTGCTGATTGCGGATGAACCAACGAACGCGATGGAACCCACCACGCAGGCACAAATTTTCCGCCTGCTGTCGCGTCTCAACCAGAACAACAACACCACCATTTTGCTGATCAGCCATGACCTGCAAATGCTCAGCAAATGGGCGGATAAAATTGACGTGATGTACTGCGGGCAAACGGTTGAAACCGCGCCGAGTGAAGATCTGATCACCGCGCCGCACCACCCGTATACGCAGGCGCTTATCCGCGCCATTCCGGATTTTGGCAGCGCCATGCCGCATAAAAGCCGCCTGAATACCCTGCCCGGGGCGATTCCACTGCTGGAATCTTTGCCGATAGGCTGTCGTCTGGGGCCGCGTTGCCCTTATGCACAGCGTAAATGTATCGAGACGCCACGCCTGACCGGGGCAAAAAATCATCTTTACGCCTGTCATTTCCCGCTGAACATGGAGAAAGAGTGAAATGGTCGAAACCTTACTGGAAGTGCGTAACCTGAGTAAGACCTTTCGCTACCGCACGGGGCTGTTTCATCGTCAAACCGTCGACGCGGTGAAGCCGCTGAGCTTTACGCTGCGTGAAAAACAGACCCTGGCGATCATCGGCGAGAACGGTTCCGGAAAATCCACCCTGGCGAAAATGCTTGCCGGCATGGTTGAGCCCACGGCAGGCGAAGTATTGATTGACGATCATCCTCTGACGTTCGGCGATTACTCTTTCCGCAGCCAGCGCATCCGCATGATCTTTCAGGATCCGTCTACCTCGCTCAATCCGCGCCAGCGCATTTCGCAGATCCTCGATTTTCCGCTGCGTCTGAACACCGACCTGGAGCCGGAGGCGCGCCGTAAGCGCGTATTCGAAACCCTGCGTATGGTTGGGCTGTTACCGGACCACGAAAGCTACTACCCGCACATGCTGGCCCCCGGTCAGAAACAGCGCCTGGGTCTGGCGCGTGCGCTGATTTTGCGGCCAAAAGTGATCGTTGCGGATGAAGCGCTTGCCTCGCTGGATATGTCGATGCGCTCGCAGCTGATTAACCTGATGCTGGAATTGCAGGAAAAACAGGGGATCTCGTATATCTACGTTACCCAGCATCTGGGAATGATGAAGCACATTAGCGATCAGGTGATGGTCATGCACCAGGGTAAAGTGGTCGAGCGCGGCAGCACCGCGGATGTGATGGCCTCCCCGCTTCATGAGCTGACAAAACGACTGATTGCGGGTCACTTTGGTGAAGCATTGACCGCCGATGCATGGAGAAAGGACCGCTAAGCGCGACGGCAAACAAAAATCGCCCCACTAAATTAGGGATTAAATAGACTTCATTCGCTATTTAATCCTTAACTCTTTCGTCTCCATCCCTGCTCCATATTTTATGCAATATCAATCAACAGTTCTTCTCCAGAATACCGGGACATTACGGAGGAGAAGAAATGAACACCACTACCTATGTTCTAAAATACACAGAGTATCTCATCAGAAAATGCCGTTCTTTTTTAATGTCGGACCTGCACTTTCATACTATCAGGCTAAAGAAAATATCCGGGAAATGCCCCGACATTAAATCCCCCACTACGCTGAGTGAAAAAATATGCCATCGTCTGGTCTATGACCATAATAACCTCTACACGATGCTTGCCGATAAACTCGCCGTTCGGGCCTACGTTTCCTCCAGAACAACGCGCGTGAAAACGGTGCCATTAATTGGCGTTTATACCCGGGCGTCGCAGATTGATTTTTCATTACTCCCTGACAAATTCGTCCTTAAGTGCAATCATGACAGCGGCAGCACAATAATATGTTCAAACAAAGCGCAATTTAATGAAAAAGAAGCGTGTAAAAAGCTGAGTCTCGCGTTAAAGAAAAATCTCTACTACACCACGCGCGAATGGCAGTACAAAAATATTACGCCCAGTATACTCTGCGAGCCGTTTGTCGATCTCTTTGATGATGCTGACAGAAACACAACGCCGGAAATGCTGAGGATCCATTGCTTTCATGGCGTTGCGCACTATGTTGAAGCGGATTTTACGGATAATAACGGCCAGGGTTTTATCAACGTTTACGACAGGCACTGGAACTTACAACCCTTCCAGATGGAATATCCGAATACACCGTTAGTGCCGGGCGAACCGGTCTTGTTCCGAGAGGCGTTGCTGGCATCCCAGGAGCTGGCGGATGGCATTGACTACTGCCGCGTTGACCTTATGCTAAAAAAAGATGAAATCTATTTCAGTGAAATAACCTTAAGCCCGAGACGCGGTAAACTGTTGATTACCCCGCAGGAATGGGATGCTAAGCTAGGAAAAATATGGCATTTATCGCCGGCAGGCACATTTGACCTGCCGCTCACGCTCACGAGTCGGGCCAGGTGAGTTTAAATATCGAGTGGTTTTGCTTCGATAAGGTATAGGTAACATCGCCACCATGCGCCAGCATGATGGCTTTTACCACCGACAAGCCCAAACCACAGCCTTCCGGGTTCAACTCTCTGGCACCATTATCGCGCTGAAAGGGCTGAAATAAGAAATCATGAAACTCCCCTGGAATACCAGGTCCCCCGTCCTGAATAAGGATATAATTGCCTTTATCAGAAACGCCATTTTTCACGATGAGTGTGCGCGAGGTTGAATAGTGTAAGGCATTATCAAACAAAACGGTCAGACACTGATTGATGCGTAATGGATCGAATACGCATTGCTGATCCCTCAGTTCTGTTTTGATGGTAAATGCCTTACGGTTGAACTCGGGCATGAAGGTATCGAGCGCATTCTGTATTGCCCCTTTAAGATCCGTTCTGGACAGGCATAACGAGTATCCCGCCCCGCCATCCGAACTGATAACCCGGAGATCTTCAATCAGACGGGTTAACCCTTCCGTCTGTTTGAGAAGATTATTAAACAGAACCGGGTCCGGGGTAAAAACACCGTCAACCAGCCCCTGAAGCCGTCCACGTAAGATCGTGACCGGGGTTCTCAGCTCGTGCGCAATCGCAGCATTCCAGGATTTCCTCTGTATATCCAGCGTCTGTAATTTTTCCGCCATTTCATTGAAATCCGTCACCAGGTGATTGATCTCACCCAGCCGGGAGCTGGCGCAGAATGCCCGTGCGTCAAGATCGCCCTGTGAAATCTTTTTCAGGCTGGATGCTACCGCGTTTAGCGGGGTGAGTATTCGCGATGAAAGTTTGACCGTGAAAAAGAGTGCGATAATCAGGCTGATCGTCGTCGCGGTCCCAATCCACACCCAGTCCCACATCGTCATCTGCTCGTCATCGCCCGCAGCAGGACCGCCCGGGAGGTGATCCAGAATAAAGGAGTAAAAAAACCAGGAGCCCAGTATGGCGATGGCAATTATCGTAAACGTCAGCAACAGCATATACGTTAAGATCTGACGACTCAGGACAGACTCTTTGTTCATTTCTTTTCCCCAAGCCGGTAACCCAAGCCTCTTATGCTCTCGGGAACGCCGTAAAGGCCAGCAAGTTCCAGTTTTTTACGCAACTTGCTCATATGGCTGTCGACTGTTCTGTCGAGCGTATCACCTTCCGGCAGGCACGCGTTGAGCAACTCTTCGCGGGAACAGACCTTTCGCGGATATCGTACCAGCCAGGTGAGCAATTTAAATTCGGTCGTCGTTAATACCGGGGAGATAACCTCTTCGCCCACGGTGACTTCCACGTAGAAGTCATCCGGATAGACCGTAATAAAGGGCGTTCTGAGCGGCAGGGAACCCGCCTGCTGAAGCGCGGGTTTTGTCCTGCGCAGCACCGCCTCAACCCGTGCGACAACTTCAGAGGGGTTGAAGGGTTTGATCACGTAATCATCCGCGCCCAGTCTCAGCCCCATGAGCTTATCGACATCCTGATCGAGAGCGGAAACCATAATGACGGGCACAGAACTTTCCTGACGGAGCGTGGTAAGTACGCTCCAGCCGTCACATACGGGCAGATGAATATCCAGCAAGATGAGATCCGGTTTATGCAGGCGATTGAGGGTTATCGCCTGCTCGCCCTGCCTGGCCCTGAGCGTTTTCATTCCCGAACGCTCTAAGTAACTCATCAGTATCTCGGCGATTTCGTCTTCATCTTCAACAACAAGGATCAGCGTATTTTTGTTCATATTATCTCCGCGGGTGAAATCCCTTTAAGCACGCTATCAGATATCTTTAGCACAATAAGACACAGCCTCCGCGAAAAAGTGCCATGGTCACGAGAATTTCCCGGTTGATTTAAATGCCCGGTTATTTCTCCACACAACCTACACATTCAGTCAATAAAGACTCGACAATGTCCGTTCAAAATCGCTATTGAGGCATAAGCCTTTGTGCATTGAGCGTTGCAAATTACCACTGTTTCTTAAAGACTTTATGAAGTTGGCTGAAATAATGAACATGGAACTTTCAAAATATTTCTCCCCGAAAAAACTGGGCATATACTCCCTGTTTCTGCTGCTGTCGTGGGGATTACTTTATACCTGGCTGGTGCTGGTACACAGAATGGATGAGAAAGTCGCCTCGACGCTACCCTCGTCACCCATCATCTATGGCTGTATAGCATTGTCGGTTGTCTCTCTGATAATCCAAAATAAAGCCGGTGCGTTGACTGAGCTGCTTGTCATCGCCTTCTGGCTAATAGTAATTTTTCTTTATCTCATTATTACGTTCACCGTGTTGTTAAACACAATGCCCGACATCGAGGATCTGGTCTTTTACTACGAGTGTTATTTAATCATTTTTTTTGGTGGAGCCCCGCTGTACCTCATTATGAGAATGATTTGAGTCACCGCTCCACACATCCTCCACAAACCGCACATTTCCGCTAAACAGGCGCGCGGTAGGCTCTCCATCACACTATTTTGCACAAAAATAATTCACTAAAAAAAGTCTGACACGATTTGCCCATAATGATGAACCGTAATAATAATCTTAGTCCTTCTGAGCCTGCCGGAGTGATGCACTCGCTTAAAAAACTCGCGATCCGGCACCGAAAAAAACTGGTTGTCACTTTCTTCCTGGTGGTGGCCGAAAACGTAACGTTTCTACTTTACCCCGTTCTGGCAGGCATCGCGATAAATGCCATCCTCGCAGGGAAGACGCTTAACGCCGCGCTATATGGCCTGATGGTGCTTTGTATGTGGTTCATCGGCGCGGCCAGACGAAGCGTCGATACCCGCACGTTTGCACGCATTTATGCCGGCCTCGCGGTATCCGTCGTTCTGGCACAGCGCAAGTATCAGCTAAACCATTCGGCAATCGCCGCCAGGGTAACGCTCTCGCGCGAGTACGTGGATTTCTTTGAAATGCACCTTCCCCTGCTGATTACGTCGCTGAGTTCACTGTTTGGCGCCGCAATCATGTTGCTGTTTATTGAATTTTGGGCCGGCGTCATGTGCTTTGCGATTGTATTTGTCCTGCTCGGATTTGTCTCCGGATATGCCCGTAAAAATGAATGGCTATTCATGCGCCTGAATAATCGTCTGGAAAAAGAAGTGGATTATGTTCATAAGGCGGGAACGGCCACTCTTCACCGACATTACTCCACGCTTGCCCGTTTACGTATCGCGTTATCTGACCGCGAGGCGTGGGGCTATTTGTGGGTCGGCGTACTTGTTGCCGCGCTTTTTACGCTGACCATCGTCTGGATGACGCGCTCAACCGGCATCACCGCCGGACATATTTATTCCGTGATGACCTACATGTGGATGTTCGCGACGAGCCTCGATGACGCACCGCAGCTTCTAGAGAAGTTTTCTCAGCTCAGGGATATTGGTAAACGCGTATCCACTGATGAAGAAATTCACGTAACTGGACGTTAATTTAATGCCTCATTTTTTTATTGAACGCCCCGTTTTCGCCTGGGTAGTGGCGCTGTTTATCGTGCTGGCAGGACTCCTGTCTATTCCCCGCTTGCCTGTTGCGCAATATCCGGCCGTGGCACCGCCGGGGATCATTATTTCCGTCAGTTACCCGGGGGCGAGCCCCGATATCATGAATACGTCGGTGGTATCGTTAATCGAGCGCGAAATCTCTGGAGTCGATAATTTGCTCTATTTCGAATCATCCAGCGACACAACCGGTTCGGCATCGATTACCGTCACGTTTAAACCGGGTACGGACATCAAGCTGGCGCAGATGGACCTGCAGAATCAGATTAAGATTGTCGAGCCTCGTCTCCCTCAGGCGGTAAGACAAAACGGCATTAACGTCGAGGCCGCTAATTCCGGGTTTCTGATGATGGTGGGGCTTAAGTCCACGACAGGACAATTTGAGGAAGCCGACTTAAGCGACTATTTTGCCCGAAACGTCAGTGACGAGCTTCGTCGCGTACCCGGCGTAGGGAAAGTTCAGCTGTTTGGCGGCGAAAAAGCGCTACGAATCTGGTTGGATCCGATGAAGCTCCACACCTACGGCCTTTCGGTGAGCGATGTGCTTACCGCTGTTGGCCAGCAGAATGCCCTCGTTTCGCCCGGTAAAACGGGAGATGAGCCAGCATCTGAAGGACAAGGGGTAACGTATCCCATCACGGTGAAGGGACAACTCTCCTCGGTAGAGGCGTTCAGGAATATTACTCTGAAGTCTGACGCATCCGGCGCCCGCCTGAAATTGTCCGACATTGCACGCATTGAATCTGGCCTGCAAAGCTACGCTTTCGGTATCCGCGAAAATGGGGTTCCTGCAACGGCGGCGGCTATCCAGCTCTCGCCTGGCGCCAACGCAATGAGCACGGCTTCAGGCGTACGCGCGCGCATCGACGAACTTTCCCAGGTGTTACCCGAAGGTATGGCATTTACGGTTCCCTTCGATACCGCCCCGTTTGTGAAACTTTCTATCATGAAGGTTGTTCAGACATTTGTGGAAGCGATGGTCCTCGTCTTCCTAGTTATGCTGCTGTTTCTGCACAAGATACGCTGCACGCTTATCCCGGCGATTGTTGCCCCCGTTGCACTTCTTGGCACCTTCACGGTAATGCTTCTGAGCGGATACTCCATCAATATTCTGACGATGTTCGGCATGGTGCTGGCGATAGGGATTATTGTTGATGATGCCATTGTGGTTGTAGAAAACGTTGAACGACTGATGGAGGAAAAAAGCCTTTCCCCGCGTGACGCTACGCGGCAAGCCATGCAGGAAATCACCCCGGCGATTATCGGGATCACGCTGGTGCTCACTGCCGTGTTTATACCCATGGGGTTTGCTGAAGGATCCGTCGGGATTATCTACCGACAATTTTGTATTTCCATGGCGGTCTCTATACTGCTGTCCGCGTTTCTTGCCCTGACGCTGACGCCTGCCCTGTGCGCAACGTTACTCAAGCCGCATAAGGCAGGAAAGAGCGGAGGCGGACGGTTCGCAGTCGGGTTTAACGCGCGCTTCCGCTCGCTTACCGCCTGTTACGAAGCCGGGCTGGGTGCCGTTCTGAAGCGAACCGGACGTATGCTGCTCCTGTACGTTGCGCTATGTGCTGCGCTGTTTTTGGGGATGTCTTCCTTACCGTCGTCCTTTCTGCCGGACGAAGATCAGGGCTATTTTATGTCTTCAATCCAGCTGCCTTCTGATGCCACCATGCAGCGTACCCTGAAAGTGGTTAAAAAATTTGAAGGGGAAATTGCGGCCCGGCCGGATATTGAAAGCAACATTATGATCCTGGGGTTTGGATTTTCAGGTTCAGGACCGAATTCGGCTATGGCCTTCACCACGCTGAAGGACTGGAAATATCGGCAGGGTTCGACGGCCCAGGATGAAGCCGACCATATACAGGCCAGCATGGCGAACGTCTCTGATGCCGTCACGATGAGCCTGCTCCCGCCGGCCATTTCGGATATGGGCACCTCATCGGGCTTTACCTGGTACGTGCAGGACAGAGCTGGACTCGGCTACGAGGCTTTAAAGCGAGCTGCCGACGCGCTGGTCCTGCAGGCCAATCAGCGTCCTGAACTGAGTGACGTGTATATAGACGGTCTTCCGGAAGGAACAAGCCTTGCGCTACAGGTGGACAGAGAAAAGGCTGAAGCGATGGGCGTTTCATTTGATGAAATCAACCAGACGCTCTCCGTCACCCTGGGCTCAAATTACGTCAATGACTATACGAACAACGGCCGCGTTCAGCAGGTGATTATTCAGGCCGATGCGCCCTACCGAATGCAGCCTGAGCAGATACTGAAATTATCAGTAAAAAACCGGATGGGTCAGATGGTGCCGGTATCTACATTTGCCACGCTTGCCTGGAACGTTGCGCCGCAGCAGTTGACGCGTTATCAGGGATATTCTGCTATTCGCATTACCGGCAATGCGGCGTCGGGAGAGTCCAGCGGCACCGCAATGAAGGTCATGGAGGGTTTATCCAGGAGCCTGCCTCAGGGTATGGCTGGCGAGTGGGCCGGGAGTTCGTTGCAGGAGAGAAAATCGGAATCTCAGCTTCCGGGCCTTATCGTCCTGTCGATACTGGTCGTATTTATGGTGCTCGCCGCGCTGTATGAGAGCTGGTCTATCCCATTCGCGGTCATGCTGGTCGTTCCACTGGGTCTTATCGGCGCGGTAGTAGCGGTGTCTGTCGCCGGCATGACGAATGACGTTTTCTTCAAGGTGGGCCTGATTACGCTCATCGGCCTGTCGGCCAAGAACGCCATTCTGATTGTCGAATTTGCCAGGCAGCTCCACCGTCAGGGGCAGCCCCTGCTGGCGGCAACCGTTCATGCCGCCAGCCAGCGCCTGCGCCCCATTCTGATGACATCGTTAGCCTTCACTCTGGGGGTTGTTCCGTTGATGCTGGCCAGCGGTGCGAGCGACAGTACGCAGCATGCCATCGGTACCGGAGTCTTTGGCGGCATGATTAGCGGCACGCTTCTCGCGATCTTCTTCGTACCTGTTTTCTTTATCGTTATTGTGCGTTTCATCGACAACATCAGGAAAGCGTGAATCCCTTTGAGGGATCGCGCTTATCTTCAAACTATTGAAGAGTTAATACCATCACTGCGCTTGCTGAAAAGGCACCTGTGGGAATATCACTAACGTTTACCGTTGGATTGCGCACTGGCTCAAACTTCAGTGACTCTGATTGCGAACCAACGCCATAAGTTCGTGTGTATGTGCCCGTTGTATTAATTAACTCATCATTGAAGGACATCGCCACTGCTAATCCATTAGCTGATGTCGTAACAAGTTCATCACCTGAAATATCAATCGCAGTATACTGGAAATTAATTGAGTAAGTAGCAGTTCCAGCCCCTGTACACGTCACGTCAAGTTGTTTCTCAACAGCAGGTGTTGAGCCTGGCGCAGTACCCATTTCACTACGTGCTACATCCCCTAAAGAAACGTTTAGTGCATTTCCATTATTAAATGAACACTTAAGCATACCGGGTCCGGGTGGTAAATCCGAACTATCTGTTACGTTAGTACAACCCATGGGAGTCGAATTAAACTTGTACATTTTTTGAGTGCTAGTGTTTCTTAGCGCGTAACAGATATAAGCATATGGAGTGCCCGCCCCGTAAAGAGTTCCGGTCCAGGCTAGCTGTAAATCTTTCAGCTGCACACCGGCATTTATATACTGCGGGTTATTCACCCATCCTAAACCAGTGCCATCGCCAATTATAGGGGAAAAAAAGCCAACAAGAGAATACTGGCCAGATTCAGGGACTGCATTTCCTTCGCCAACATCAAAAGAACAAATAGGTGCAGCGGTCATATTTTCATGAATCCCTTTGCTCATCATGTTATCAGTTGCTGATTCTGCACAAAAAGTTTGTGAATACCATTGATAACCATATCCTCCCGTCCATGTTGCAAGGCTAGGCTGGGACCATAGCCCCATGAACAATATGATAGTAAAAGATACTAACTTAGAGTAACCACTCAATTGCCTGAGATACATATTGATGCCCTTCAAAAAAACTCGGCCATTAACGTTGCTGTTCCTGTAAACGCATCAGCGTGCAGTTCAGAAGCAGGATTTTTTTCAAGCTCTATATCGAGCTTCGGAAGAGCATTAACATCCTCAATACTAAATGGAACATTTAAATTCTGAGGCTCACCATTATTCATAAATTTCAACCACAACCCCGTCGAACTTGATTCCATTGCGGCCGAGTCCCCCAAAACTGGGGTTGCCTTGATGGTCATCTGAATGGTATTGCTGCTCGTCGCCCCTGGGCAGTCAAGATTGTAATTTAACGGCTGAGTTATGTGTCCCGTTGCCACCTTGTTAATACTCACGTTACCAAAAGTGATATTAATCACTTCTCCGTTGTTAATCGTACAGGGTTTTCGGTTAATAAGCCTGCCAGTAAAATCAATGGACATGGTATCTCCAGTTTGTGATGCGAGCGCGACGTTCACATGCAAAAAAAACAACACAGACGCAAGTGAAAATAAAAGCAACTTAATACCCCTCATACGAACTCCATTATCAGTGTTGCACTGGCCGTAATAGGTGCCCCACCAACCAGGCCGCTTCCATCACCTATTTGCACCAACTCGACCTGCAGTCCTGGTTGTTCGAAAGCGTCCACCGGGAATGCAGCATCAATATCCTGCTCCACGCCATCCACCAGAAGCTTTATTCCTAATTCCTGCCCGGGATTCTTGGCATTAATACTTACGGGTAACAGTTTATGCCCCTGGTATTCCACTGTCCCTCCAGCCACCGATTTCAGGGTCATTTGAGCACTACCTGCAATGTCACCAGAACAGGTCATCATGGATGACAAAGTTTTTTGATAGGATCCATCAATTTTGGAACTTCCGTTAACGGTAGTAATGTCTACGTCACCAAAATCTACCGTCAGCATCTCACCTTTGTTAAAAGTACAGGAGCCATTTGCTACCACCGTCCCAGTGATATTGATGTTTAGCCTTACAGGATCATCCGCCTTCGCAAAAAATGTAAATGCGAACAATACCGAAGCCACCATGATGTGTAGCCAAAATTTCATTGTATTGCCTCTCATGGATACGCTATTTCGAATGTAGCTGTTGCCGTAAAGGCCCCGGCAGTGATGCTGTGAGCGGCAATAGCGGCCGGCTCGGCCTGGACATATCCCTTCAGCGCGATGACATTGTTACCGCTCGTCAAACTGAATACGGGGCTTGGCTTATTCAGCGCCAGCTGCTGCGGGTCTGCGCTATTGGTTTCGATACCGATGGCGATACCCTGAGTATCACCCGCATCTGGCGTTAATAAACCCGGCAAGGCCACGCTCTCGCTCCCCTTAAAGGTCACAGTGGCACTGCTGCCCAATGTCGTATCACAGTTAACCAGCGTAATACTGAACGGTTCACCCGGCGTGCGGTTGCTGTTATAGAAAAAGGTGCTCACCAGGTTACCAAAATCAAGTTGAATATCTGATGATGCTTCAGATAGCGTGCAGGGCTCTGAAACCAGCGCACCACTGATTTTGACATTATTATCCCCGGCAAATGCATGAGGTATGAAAATAAGAAAACCTAACAGCCATAAAAAACGCGTCATCAATCGTACTCCAGAGAAAAATTCACCACTGCCTTATAGGGACCCAAAATCAACTGTTCAGGGGTTCTCTCAGGCGTGACGTAAAACACGAGGTCGCTACTACCCGGAGTGAGAAAATGTGGCTTACTGCGTTCCCCTAAATGAATGTCATTCTGCCTGGCATCTGTGATACGTAGACCAATGCCTCGAGCCCCGGTTACCTGCACCAGTTCAGGGTTATAGCTATCAGCAGGAGCCAAAAACGTTAAGGTGGCGATGGGTTGGATAGCATCCCAGGAGCGACTGCCGGTGCGTCTGTCCGTAATTGAGCCCTGCATTCTTACGCAATATTTGAGGTGGAGGACTACAGGTACAGGTGCTCCACGGTTACCGACTTTTTTCAGCAGCGATGCAGACACAGTACTGAGTGAAATCTCCTGTGATGCTGACTGCATTTCTAGTATGCATGCCCCCTCAACCATCATTCCTCCAACAATAAAAGGAACATCCCCGCTCACACTTTTTTCACCAGCCAGCGTCGTGGAGCTTACGATCAACAGCAGAGATAACGACATGCATACTTTTTTCATCTGTTTAGCCCGCATGCGCAGATGTAAGATTGCAACTACTGCCACTGCAGCTGAAGACCAGCTTCGGGCGTCCGCCGTAATCATTTATGTAGGTAATAACCGGGTTGTTTCCCAGATTGTGAGTATCACCTTCTAACCGGGCGCTACTTTTAGGGGCGACCAGCAACGGCTTCACGCTTTTAAGCGGCTCACCCTTCAGCGATGGGGCAACCTCAACCACGGAAATGTAATACGGAGTCGGATTATTCACCGTGTAACCTTCTCCCTGGCGCGTAAGCGTCATTTGCTCCTGCCAGGGTTTGCTGTTCTGCTCCACCGCCAGGGATGCCGGACGATAGAACAGCTTGATGCGGGTTTGCAGCGCAATCTGCAAGGTATTCGGTTTGTCCGTCTTCGGCGGGATTTCACGCAGGTTAAAGAAGAAAAGCGTTTCTTTATCCTGCGCTAACAGATTCATTGCAGGCGTAATCTGAATTTTTATCTGGCTTTTGCTGTTAGGTTCAATACGCTGTACCGGCGGAAGTGCCACCAATGGATCACTTATCTTGTTACCCTGAGCATCCTCTACCCACGCTTGTGCCAGATACGGCAGCTCACGGTTTTGGTTAGTCACCCCCAGGCTCACCGATTTATCGCCACCATTAACGACCGCGCGGGTGCGATCCAGCGCAAGTGCAGCATTCGCCTGTTGCGCGATCAAGGTAGTGAATGCCAATGCAAGCAAACAACTATTACGTTTTAACGTATTGCGAATCATGACTCTTTTCTCTTCAACAAATAGGATTATTTGATGCTGTCTGCCGTAGTGCACGGCAACAGCAATTTTTGACTCTCCAGGTCCGGGGGCAGTACTGCCGGGAGGTTAATGTGACACTTTTCTGAACCATCCCAACTCACGCTCATCACCTCACCAGGCTTTATTCCCGTCAGCCAAACGATACCGTCTTCGCTGACCAGCCCGGTCTGTTCCTTATCCTTGTTAGTCACCATGGCGCCGAATGGCGGCACGCTATTATTCGTCAGGCGCAATATCGCCATAGCCTTTTGACCGGCAATAATGCCGAACTTGCGATAGCCGATCGCGCCTTCCGTCAGCGTGCCCTGCACCACTGAACGGCTGGCGTCCACATCATCACCCAGTTCATCCATATCGATATTCATGCTGTTGCGGTAATAGCTACTCACATCTCCGACCACTGCCTTACCAAAAGCATTGGTATGGGTGTTGTTCCCACCTGTTTTAACGGGCACGCCACTTACACCATCGGCGTCCACCATCATGCGCGTGCCACCTGCGACCGACATACGGTGCAGAGCCGCACCGCGCGCTGTTGCCGTCATGCCACCGCGTACTGATAATCCCATCGAACTGTACTTATTGCCCTGCTGCGTCGCTGTGGCCGTTACTTCAGCTGCATCACCATCATGCGTAAGATAGCCGCTCCCCCCTATAACCCCGTTTTGATCGGAGTTGAGGCTTATCTGGTACGAGTTATCCTTGTCGATGCGATCGCTGTAAGATAAGGAATGACTGGTCCCATCCTGGCTGATTTGATTGCCATAATTGAAATAACCCGATTCGCCCCATGGAACAGACAGACTCATGTAGGCACCACGATCGTCGGTGTTGTTATTCGTAGTGCGAAACGCAGATATACTCAGACTAAGATTTTTAAAACTAGCAATATCAAAATAGTGCGAAAGCGACACGTTATACGTTGTGCTAGAGGGATGATCCCAATAGGTTTGACGGCTGTAGTCCAAATAAATACTCATGTTCAACGGCTTTATTTGTTGGTTAAACGTCACCGTATACATTTCTTTGCCGCTGCCACCGTTGTCGTTATCGTGATAACGCGCATCCAGGTAGTCCGTCATGCTCATAAAACCGCGCTCAGAGAAGCGATAGCCGGCAAAGGTCACCTGGCTATCAGTGCTGTCAAATCGCTTGGAGTAGCTTACTTTGTACGACCCACCCTGCCGGGACTCCTGCTGCGGCAGACGAGCTCGAGATTCAGTTGCATCAATAGATATTGCCCCGAGAGCCAATAAATCTCGCCCGATCCCTATCGACATCGCGTTGTAGTCACCGGCAACCAGCGCGCCGCCATAAAGTGACCAACCGTTGTTGACCCCCCAGGAGAATTCTCCTGTACCGAATATCGGACCATCACTGTGATGATCAAAATCTGAAGGTTTCCCTGCTGCTAATTTGTATCGAACCATCCCAGGGCGAGTCAGATAGGGAATCGTCGACGTATTAATCTGATAGGTCTGTACAGAGCCATCCTGTTCAGTAATTTTGACGTCAAGCGTGCCGGACACAGCATTATTCAGATCCTGGATACGAAAAGGGCCTGCTGCCACCGTAGTTTCATTGAGCACACGCCCCTGTTGGCTGATCGTCACTTTGGCGTTTGTTTTCGCCAGCCCCGTAACCTCGGGAGCGTAGCCACGCAGGTTCGGCGGCAACATATTGTCGCTGGACACCAGGCTCACGCCGGTAAAACGGAAGCTGTCAAACATATCGGAGGTGAGGTAGTCTTCACCCAATGTCATTTTTGCCCGCATAGAGGGCACCGCCCGGTATAAGTAATAGCGGTTCCATTCAAAATTTTGCGTATTGCTTGCTACGTTCCCTGAATGTTTATCCATCTGACCTTGCCAGTCTGCGCGAAAACGCCATGCGCCAACGTTCATCCCAGTGGTTCCATTACCGCTGAGAGTCTTGCTTTCTTCAGTATTGCCACTTTCTTTCTGACGTATAGACTGGCCGTTCAAATTATAGTCAAACAGAATGCCTGCAACCCCTTCATCCCAGCGTGAAGGTGGGTCCCAGTTCTCGGCCACGTAATCAAGGTAGGCCTGAGGTAGGTTAATAAAAAGCGTATTGCTGGCCATGTCAGTCCGCATAACCATCCCCTGAAGTGAAGTCGGGTCGAGACATTCACCGTTATGCCACCAGGATAAGTTTTTACTTGCTGCCGTGGTTAGCCCAAACTGAGTAACAATGTCATTAGTCAGGCACGCTTCGCTTCCATTTTTATCATTGTCTGGAACCAAAAATGTGATTTGCTGTTCGGGCAATGAGCTTTTATTAATTTGAATTGATAATGCGTATGTGCCGGGCATAACGTAACCCGCTCGCGAGAACTGGCTTAAATCGATATGGCCACGATCCTGCACATCCAGAACGTCAGTATTAAACTGAATGGTTTTTTCTTCAGCATATGCGTATCTGGCAAATACGGTAATTAACACGCTGGCGATAATTGACCGACGAGATATCTGTATTTTATACACTAACATCACCTTAAATCAGTCAAAAATAATCAAGGTTCATGCGCACAACGGTGGCATAAAAGCCAGGATGCAGTATTTCCCCATTACCCGTTAATGTAAGGGTGTAGTCCAGGGTATTTATTTTAGCCATCGACTGATTAATATAAGATGGTTCACCCGGTTTAATACGCACCCCGTTTTCATCTTTAATACGTATGCCTACACCTTGCGTATTTCCCAGAACATGGAATGTTTCACGATCGTCATTGGGACCATTAAAAGTTATGTAAAAACGGTGATCATCTAATTGTGTTGAGCATCCCACCAGATGAATTCTGAGCAACGTGTTTCCGGCTTCACCATTCTGCATTAATTGGCCTACAGACACGGTTTTCATCACGATTATCTGTTTCGTCGATGCCATATCTATTGAGCAAGAGCTCTCATAAATACTGCCTGACACGCTAACACGCCCGAGTTCGGAAGCGTGACATACGAAAGAAAACAAAAAAAGCACACCAACAGCAAAGCACTGGCGAAGAACTACGGCTGTCAACATAGGCCCTCACAATTCCATGAATAGATGTCTACCCTTTCGGGTAGACAGTATTTACTTACTCGTAGGTCATCATGAAGTTAGCGATAGCGCCAAAGTTTCCTGGGACGACGGCGTCAGAAGCAGTTGACCCCTGTACGTAGGCCAGGAATTGCAGATCATTGTCACCATCATTCATGGCTGCGAGAGCTGATTTGGTACTCGGCTTAATCACTTTGCCACCCATATCGGCAATCACTACACCCACACCAGCTGCCTGACCGGTAACAGCAAAAGCACCGTCCAGACCATCAGTTTTATCCCCAGCCAGGCCGTTGAAAGTGATGGACGCTTTATTCGCCGTTGCGGAATCACAGTCATGAAGTTGGATATCAAAGCTTACCGGCGTAGATTTACCACCTTCAGAGAGCTGATTTTTAGAAATTGCACCCAGCTGAATTGTCTGATCGAGGCTTTTTGCATCGATAGAACATGGCGCATCAATAACAGAACCAAGGAATGTAATTTTACCGTGTCCCTGATCGGTTGACGCCGCATGAGCACCTGCGGCCATTAAGGAAGAGAGTGCCATTGCCAGCAGTATTTTTTTTGCGTTCATTACATAAATCCTGTTTTAAAATTTATATTTTCCAATTATGATGAGTATCAAGTTGAACAAATTCACATTAACAACACGTCTAAATAAACTTCACAACATTGATACTGATACCTTCAAATGACTAACGTCATCAGACGGAAATCATTCTATAAAAAAGCGTGGATTGTCTGAAGAAGATAAAGCGTACACTTTTGGAATCGTTGTTGTTGGATTGTTAAAAATAAACAATTAAAATATCATTGTTGACGTCCGTTTATATTCAGCCATAATTCCCCCCCTAAAAAAGTACCATCTTGCAGCAAACCCTCGGCCTTCAGCGTTGTCATGAATGCCTGAGCCATTTGCTGCTATCATAAGTACTGATTCTTACTGCTATCGTTAGTACTGCTTCGATACCGAAGGGTGACACAATGTCAACGAAACCAAAATCAATAAATGAGCATACAAAAACCATCGCAACAGAAGGGAGCATATCACCGGTGATTTCGCCTGATGCCCTCCCCTTACAAAGTTATATGGCATTAGATGCGATCACATTTCCAGGCGGGGCATTACGCAAAATTCATGATGCATTACTGCCGTTTTCAACACCTTATGAATCAACATCCAACCGGACCAGGATTAAGTCGCAAAAAACTACGAACACACTTTGGCTCGTGAGCAATGGTTCTGTATCCATTCACAGATCCTATGATGACCTGAAAGTATCAGTAACAGCAGGCCCCATTGTTGCAGGCCTTGGAGACTTATTTGAACCCCTTGGCCGTTACTACTTTCGAGCTTCGCGGAGTTCGAAGGTTTCATGCATGCCAAGTGAATATGCCAAATCAATTATTACCGAGCAGCAACTCTGGCAGGATGTCGCAGAAGTACTCGCCTTTACAGTTCATATGATGGTCTACCGGGACGAACATTTGGTGAGTAAAACTTCTTACTCCATAATTCGAGCCAAACTGCTTGAGTACATGAAAAAACAAGAGGTAAGTGATTTAAGTCGAACCGGTATTGTGGCCTATATTCAGGAAACGACGCACCTGTCGCGCAGTTTGATTTATAACATCATTTCGCAACTGGCTGAGGGTGGATACATCAAGACCAGAAACGGTAAACTCGTCGAAATCACAAAGCAACTCCCCAAAAGTTTCTAACAAAAGAAGGGCCACAATGGCCCTTCATGATTCAATTTACTTTATGAGCACTCTCGACTGACTGGTAGTAATCGTACCATTGCTGCTGCAACCATGTTGTTGTTGCTTGTTGAGGATACACTTTATTTATCTGCACCATATTTTTAAACACTCTTAAATCATTCCTGTGCATAAGATACTTTTTACCCCATTCAACGTAACTTATTAATAGTTCAGGTTGATGCGTCTGATAGTATTTGAGTAGCATGGATGTATGCGAGTCGTATTGCCAGCGGTCCCATTGAGCCCATGGATTCAATACCGTGGATGCTGCTGTAAAATCCTGCATTTTGTTACGCTCAAATTCCGTAAGCGCCATGCCCGTACGAAACCCAGTTAGCATAAAGAGGACACCCATAACGCCAACTAATAGCAATGCTATTCCATATCGATTACTATTTTTCTTCCGTTTGCTACATTTTTCTGATGTTACCAGACGGCAAATCAGCAATAAAAGCATCCAGTGCGGTGTAGAAAGCAGTAATGGATACTCGACCATCATATGAAACGTTATCGGTAAAGCTAACCCCCACAGCGCAATTCGTGATGGCGAGTATCTGCGTAAAAGATAGAAATAGCCCACAATTATAAAAACCATCCCTGTAATAGCCAGCACCCCACCCTCTGCCCATTCAAATAAAAATTCATTGTGGGCATTATCGACTCCGTCAAAAAGATAATCAAAATGGTGGAGTGCGAACCTCGAAAGATGAAACTCATAACCTCCATACCCCCAGCCACTCAAAGGATGCCGCTGAATCATCGATAAGGTTATAGTAATTATTCTCCACCGTTCAGCGTTCGACCCCATTTTGTCAACCGAGCCAACAAACCGTAAAAAGTGCTCAGCGAACCCTAAATTCTTTAATATATGAATGGTTAATAACGTCCCTATTACTAACATGATATAGACAATAAAGACACCTTTTACCTTTGGGCGATGACGGGCTAGCAAAATCAAGGCTAAATAAAGAATGATGCCATACATTCCAGCTCTGGATTGTAAGATCTCTAAAATTGCCGTAAAAACAACCGTTGCGAACAGAAGTAAAAAGCAAGACCGCTTTGTTTTTGCCTGAAACAATAGCCACAAGGTACACGCATAACCCGTGGCAACAAAACTCGCCAACACATTAACTTGTTGAAAGATACCGTAAGGCCGTGTACCCGGTATGAACTCCATGAAATTATCTGGTGAGGCGACCAGTAACTGCCAAAAACCAAGATACGCCTGAATCAGTGCACTTATGACAAATACGATAATCAATCGGATTTTCATCGAGAATCGGATTGGAATTTGCAGTAGCGCCAGGTAAAAAAGCACACCACCCCAGAGACCAGCAAATCTCGGCAACGCGAATATCATCACATCTTTATCACTCCACAATAATGGAAGCGACATTAAACACGCACCGATAATGAAAAAGGCTAAAGCCTCATTTGTCTTTATTTTTTTACGCAACAATATGCAATAACCAGATGCCAGAATTATAAATAACATCACTCCCCAGCAAATTATATTATGCGGTAATCTGAGGCCATCTCCGCCCATGTTAGGAACATAAACTAACAGCGCTGCAAGGAAATATACAGCCAGAATAAAAAATAGAAAAAATGATGGATTAATATATTGACGATAAAAGGGCTTCATTTAGCATGGCCAAATTTTTATTAAACTGTTTTTATATTTTACACTTGCACCCAGCACTCTTACATCTACTATATCGTCCAAAAATGGAAAATATACCTATGGATATTGTTTTGTAAAATAAAAATGCCAGACGCAGAGTGCTCCGCGAATTTTGTTCTGCCCCGTTCGCAAGTACCCCCTTTCAGCGCCATTTTGAGCCGGCGGTACCCGGCCAGTGCTCAATGACCTCGATTAGCTTGCGAACTGCATTTTTATAGGTTTAACGACCAGGATTATTACTAAACTCTCGGTCCAGGAAAAGCAGAAACTCCTTTCCCGAACGCAGGTTAAGTTTTGCAGCTGCACTCGCCGTTTGATGATACACCGTTTTTTCACTTAAACCGATTCTACGCGCTATGTTTTTAATCGAGTTTCTCGAGCTGTAGTATTGAGCAAACAAGCGCTCGCCATCAGTCAGTGCAACCAGTCTTCTACACTCGTGAATACGTTCCAGCACGGTTTTCAGGCTATACCCAGTATACATTTGATTTTTCAGCACCGTGAGAGGTGAATCAAGTGAAATGACATTTAAGGGAAATAGTATCTTTGAACCAATATCATCACCTCCCAGCAGAATAACTCGGCGAAAAGATACTAAATCCCTGGTATATATTTCGTATAAAATATCTATAAGTGCACTGAAAGATTCAGTATCAATCACGCAGGTATTTTCTTTTAAATCAAGCTCATCGCAAATAGAGTGGAGCGCAAGCCGCAGGAAATTATTTTTCGTAAGTACAACCAATGACATAAAGCCTCTCAACACCCGACCAGCACAAAAAAAATTTCGGAAACTTGTAAAAGTAAGCGATTCAAAATAAAAAAGAGCCCTTTTCATTTATAAAAAGTCTTTGCGCCGCGCAACATATCAGGTATAAGAATTTATTCTTTACGCTGTTTTTACCGCCAGGTTTCCTCATAGACCCGCCGAGAATATACGTACATAAACGTTAATAACAGGGCGAAATTTGTTTATAAATAGACATTATGTTATTCGCCGACTCAACATCAAAACAAATAGTTAACAAATGCAGGGCGATGTTCCGCAACACAGGCTAACTTTCGAAGAAAGTCTCGATCGGGGAAGCTGCCACGTAAATGAAGAGCTGGGTTGGCTTGAGTCTGGATCCAGGTTTCATGAACGGTCAACGAGTGAGCGATATTAATTCGATGGGATTCTATAAAGGATGGTCTGCTTTTCGTGAAACACACCAGGAGTGGTTACTCTTCCCCTCTGGTTGGATGAGGCGAATCAAAGGCTCAATGATATACTGGACGGATGCTGGAAAATATCAAAGGTGCTTACAGCCTTTCTCACTCTCGCAGGCGAGGTTTCCGGCAGTGAATGTTACGACTCACTTTGCCACTGCGCGCAAAGCTACAGGGCTGGTCCGGGAAATGCCTCACCGTCCTTTCAGGAGCTTCGCGTTAGTCTGCCCGGCCAGATGCGAAACAACCTGATTGAGTTCGCCCGGCACCATCTGAGGCATATCTCTCGCGAGAAGTGCGAGAAATATCGTGACACAAGGGGCTGTGAGTGGGCTATAATTTCGAGCTAATTTCGAATGATTTTGAAATACTGCCTGTAACGCTATGAATTACAAGGCAAAATAAGCAATGAATATAAGGATTAAAGCTATGGGTTTTCTTTCCGGTAAGCGCATTCTGGTGACTGGCGTTGCCAGCAAACTGTCCATCGCATACGGCATCGCACAGGCAATGCATCGCGAAGGCGCTGAGCTGGCGTTCACCTATCAGAACGACAAGCTGAAAGGCCGTGTTGAAGAGTTTGCCGCGCAGCTGGGTTCCAGCATCGTTCTGGAATGCGACGTTGCACAAGACGAAAGCATCGACGGGATGTTTGCTGAACTGGCAAAAGCATGGCCGAAATTCGACGGTTTCGTTCACTCCATCGGCTTCGCTCCTGGCGACCAGCTGGACGGCGACTACGTAAACGCGGTTACCCGTGATGGCTTTAAAATCGCTCACGACATCAGCTCCTACAGCTTCGTTGCGATGGCAAAATCCTGCCGCGCGATGCTGAACCCGGGCGCAGCTCTGCTGACCCTGTCCTACCTTGGCGCTGAACGTGCTATCCCTAACTACAACGTTATGGGCCTGGCGAAAGCCTCTCTGGAAGCCAACGTACGCTACATGGCGAACGCAATGGGTCCTGAAGGCGTGCGCGTTAACGCCATCTCTGCAGGTCCTATCCGCACCCTGGCAGCTTCCGGTATTAAAGATTTCCGTAAAATGCTGGCTCACTGCGAAGCGGTTACCCCGATTCGTCGTACCGTTACCATTGAAGATGTGGGTAACTCTGCAGCATTCCTGTGCTCTGACCTTTCCGCGGGTATTTCCGGCGAAGTGGTTCACGTTGACGGCGGCTTCAACATCGCTGCAATGAACGAGCTGGAAATTAAATAAGCTGTGACTCTCTTCCCGCACGGGAAGAGAGGTTTCCCCCCGCCCTATCCCTTCGTTATTCCGTTCTGCTATTTGTTATCACCTAACAATATTTTTCCCTTTATCTGCCTTACGCCAGGATATTGATCGCCATTTTGAGATCAAGGAACGCACATGGAACAACGCCGTTTTTCCGGCAAAGGCCACTGGTATCACGAGACCCAGTCAAACCACGCGCAGACGGATGTTCTGCCCCTGGTGCCCGAAGCCGCTAACGTCGACGATCGTTTTTTGCTCGATTTAGCCTTGCCTGATGAGATTGTCGCCGCCTGTTCTGGCTGGCTTGCTCCTGCCAGAGCCTTATGCCACCAGCTGTTTCCGCTCTCGATTCCCGTGAACCGCCTGCATACGCTCAGCGCCTACGATCGGCTCAGTACCGCGCTAACCGTCGCACAGGCCTGCGGCGTTCAGCGGCTCTGTAACCACTATGCCGCCCTCCTCGCCCCGCTTCCCGGCCCGGACTCCTCGCGCGAAAGCAACCGACGTCTGGCGCAAATTACGCAGTATGCCCGCCAGCTTTCCAGCTCTCCAGATGTGATCGATGATAAAGCCCGCAACCAGCTTGACGAGGTGGGCCTGTCCACGTACGACATCGTGGTAATTAACCAGATTATCGGCTTTATCGGTTTTCAGGCGCGCGTGGTCGCAATTTTCCAGGCCCTGCTGGGACATCCTGTTCGCTGGTTGCCGGGACATCATATTCAGCCGCACACGCTCCCCGCGAGCCACGATGCGTGGACGCCGCTTTTACCTGTCGTTGAGCTGCGCTATGCGAATGCGCATCAGCTTGAGTCCCTGTCCCGCTGGCAGGCTGAACCCGCGCTTGAGGCGTTGACGCCAGTTCTTTGTCATGAACCGACGCTGCTCGATCTGACCGGCGAAATCCTGTTAAACACTCGCGAAGAGATCCCACTGACGTCTCCCGCACTTTCAGCGGCGCTCGAACTGCTGACACGCTCTCCGGACCGCTTCAGCGCCGCGCAGTTTACCCCGATCACGGATCAAGGGCTCACGGGCGAACAAGCCATCACGCTGCTTACCCGGAGTGCGTTTGATGGCTGGCTTAATCGTCTGAAAGTCGCGTTTGGTAAAGAGGAATAACCACACTCATTACCCAAAGACCGCTTGCTGAGACAGTGAGAATCGCGTAAAACTGTCAGCCGCTCAATGGCTACGAAAATAGAACATTATGTTTCAGGACAACCCGCTGCTAGCGCAGCTTAAACAGCAACTGCATTCCCAGACGCCGCGTGCAGAAGGGGTCGTAAAAGCCACGGAAAAGGGCTTTGGCTTCCTTGAGGTTGACGCGCAGAAAAGCTACTTCATTCCGCCTCCGCAGATGAAGAAAGTGATGCATGGCGATCGCGTCATGGCCGTCATTCATACCGAGAAGGACCGCGAGTCTGCCGAGCCGGAAGAACTGATCGAACCGTTCCTGACCCGTTTTGTGGGTAAGGTACAGAGAAAAGACGATCGTCTTTCTATCGTGCCGGATCATCCCCTGCTGAAAGATGCTATTCCCTGCCGCGCCGCCCGTGGCGTTGAGCATGATTTTAAAGAAGGTGACTGGGCCGTAGCAGAAATGCGCCGTCATCCTCTGAAAGGCGATCGCGGTTTTTATGCTGAACTGACCCAGTTCATCACCTTTGGCGCCGACCATTTCGTGCCATGGTGGGTCACGCTGGCACGCCATAATCTTGAAAAAGAAGCGCCGAACGGCGTAGCGACCGAGATGCAGGATGAGGGTCTGACCCGTCGCGATCTCACCGCGCTGGAGTTTGTCACCATCGACAGCGCGAGCACAGAAGATATGGATGACGCGCTGTACGCTGAAGAGAGCGCCGACGGCAAAATGCATCTGACCGTTGCCATTGCCGATCCCACCGCATGGATTGCCGAGGGCAGCAAGCTGGATGACGCGGCGAAAATCCGTGCGTTCACCAACTACCTGCCGGGCTTCAATATTCCGATGCTGCCGCGCGAATTGTCAGACGATCTCTGCTCGCTGCGTCCAAATGAAGTGCGCCCGGTCCTTGCCTGCCGCATGACTATCGCCGCAGATGGCGCGATTGAAGACGATATCGAGTTCTTCGCCGCCACTATCGAGTCGAAAGCCAAGCTGGCCTACGATAACGTCTCCGACTGGCTGGAAAATACCGGTAGCTGGAAACCTGATTCCGACGCCATTGCCGCGCAGATCCGTCTCCTGCATCGCATCTGCCTGAACCGCGGCGAGTGGCGTAAAACTCACGCGCTGGTGTTCAAGGACCGCCCGGATTATCGCTTTGTTCTGGGCGAGAAAGGCGAAGTGCTGGACATCGTGGCCGAACCGCGACGCATTGCAAACCGCATCGTTGAAGAGGCGATGATTTCCGCCAACATCTGTGCCGCACGCGTGCTGCGCGACAAACTGGGCTTTGGCATTTACAACGTTCACACCGGGTTTGACCCGGCAAATACCGAAGCGCTGGCGGCCCTGCTGAAGAATCACGATGTGCACGTTGATCCGGAAGAAGTGCTGACGCTGCCGGGCTTCTGCAAGCTTCGCCGCGAACTGGACGCGCAACCGTCAGGCTTCCTGGACAGCCGCATTCGTCGCTTCCAGTCATTCGCTGAAATCAGCACCGAGCCTGGGCCGCACTTTGGTCTTGGCCTCGAAGCTTACGCCACCTGGACATCGCCGATCCGTAAGTATGGCGATATGGTTAACCACCGTCTGCTGAAAGCAATTATCAAAGGTGAAACCATTGCCCGTCCTCAGGAGGACACCACGCAGCAAATGGCCGATCGTCGCCGTCTGAACCGCATGGCGGAACGTGACGTTGGGGACTGGCTGTACGCACGCTTCATGCAGGATAAAGCCGGTACGGATACCCGTTTCGCCGCAGAGATCATCGATATCAGCCGCGGGGGCATGCGCGTCCGCCTGGTCGATAACGGTGCTGTCGCGTTTATTCCTGCGCCGTTCCTGCATGCGGTTCGCGACGAAATGGTCTGTAGTCAGGAAAACGGTACCGTGCAAATCAAAGGTGAAACAGTTTACAAAGTCACCGACGTGATTGACGTTAATATCGCCGAAGTCCGCATGGAAACCCGCAGTATTATCGCGCGTCCTGTCGCCTGATAACCGCTTCAATTGTCGGTCTTTTCGTTTCGGAAGGGCCGACAATTTTTATTTTTACCCCCGCCACAAAATCATTATTTTTCCTTACTATTTTCAGTATCCCTTCGCCCAAAACCGCCAGAATTATCTACAGTAAAAGAGTGTTGTTATATTCGGTTGCGTGAATTTTTATACGCTCAGTATCCTTTTTAATCTGACTCGTTTTATTATAAGAAAGCAGGGAAAAACAATAGGTTCACTTCGGTTTTGCCGCTGTTTCTCAACGGAAAAGTCGACAACAAATGAATAATTTGTGCGCTAATGAACAGCTGCGGGAGAAAACATGATGGACGATCTGGAGCAGAATTTGCTGTTTCGCTACATGGGGACTCACAGCCCGTGGTGGCGCTTGTCAGCTGACAGCAACGCTCTGCACCTTTCCACCAGCGAAAATGCCGATGTCACTCAGGTCGTGGCGCTGGACGATGAACAGGCCGATCTCATCCGTCATTTAACCGTTATTACCTCCAGCATTTCCATGTCGCTCTCCCTGTACGGAGAAGATGTCCCGGTGCATCTTGTGGGCCGCAAAATTACCCGTAACGAGTGGGCCGGAACCGCTTCCGCCTGGAACGATACGCCCTCCGTGGCGCGCGATCTGGCTCAAGGGCTCTCTTTTGCGGAACAGGTTGTCTCTGAGGCCAACTCCGTGATTGTTATTCTCGATCGGCACGGCAACATCCAGCGTTTTAACCGGCTTAGCGAAGAGTATACCGGCCTGAAAGAGCAGGAAGTGATTGGCCAGAACGTATTTAAGCTGTTTATGAGCCGCAGCGAAGCGGCCGCTTCAAAGCGCAATATTACCGGTTTTTTTCGCAACGGCAGCTCCTACGAAGTCGAACGCTGGATCAAAACGCGTAAAGGGCAGCGGCTGTTTCTGTTCAGAAACAAATTCGTTCACAGCGGCAGCGGTAAAAATGAAATTTTCCTTATCTGTTCCGGGACCGATATTACCGAGGAGCGCCGCGCTCAGGAGCGGCTGCGCGTGCTGGCCAATACCGATACCATCACCGGCTTGCCAAACCGCAATGCGATCCACGATCTGATTTCTGACGCCATCGCCAACCGCGGCGACACGCAGGTAGGCGTGGTGTATCTCGATCTGGATAACTTTAAAAAGGTCAACGACGCTTACGGGCATATGTTTGGCGATCAGCTGTTACAGGCTGTCGCCCTCGCCATTTTGAGCTGTCTGGATGAGGAACAGGTGCTGGCGCGACTGGGCGGTGATGAGTTTATCGTCATGGCCACCAATACCTCACAGGGCTCTCTGGAGGCGATGGCGTCGCGCATTTTAACCCGTCTGCGCCAGCCGTTCCGAATCGGTCTGATTGAGATTTATACCGGCTGCTCTCTGGGTATCGCCCTCGCCCCGCAGCATGGTAGCGACCGGGAAAGCGTCATTCGTAACGCCGATACCGCCATGTACACCGCCAAAGAGAACGGCCGGGGCAAGTTCTGCGTCTTCTCACCCGAGATGAACCAGCGCGTATTTGAGTATCTCTGGTTGGATACCAACCTGCGTAAAGCACTGGATAACGATCAGCTTCTAATCCACTATCAGCCCAAAATAACCTGGCGTGGGGAAGTCAGAAGTCTTGAAGCACTGGTCCGCTGGCAATCACCAGAACGCGGTCTGATCCCGCCGCTGGAATTTATCTCTTATGCCGAGGAGTCGGGGCTGATTGTGCCGCTGGGGCGCTGGGTGATGCTCGATGTGGTTCGCCAGGTGGCAAAATGGCGCGATAAGGGAATTAACCTGCGCGTGGCGGTGAACGTCTCTGCACGACAGCTGGCCGACCAGACTATCTTCAGCGACTTAAAGCAGGCGCTGAAGGATCTGAATTTTGAATACTGCCCGGTCGACGTCGAGTTGACCGAAAGCTGTCTTATCGAGAACGAAGAGCTGGCGCTCTCCGTGATCCAGCAGTTCAGCAGACTCGGGGCGCAAATTCATCTGGATGATTTTGGCACCGGCTACTCTTCTCTTTCGCAGCTCGCCCGCTTCCCTATCGACGCCATTAAACTCGATCAATCCTTTGTCAGGGACATTCATAAGCAGTCTATTTCCCAGTCACTGGTGCGCGCTATTGTCGCCGTGGCGCAGGCGTTAAATCTGCAGGTAATTGCCGAAGGTGTGGAAAATGCAAAAGAAGACGCCTTTCTGACCAAGAACGGCGTCAACGAGCGGCAGGGTTTTCTGTTTGCTAAGCCGATGCCCGCTGCCGCATTCGAGCGGTGGCTAAAACGATATCAAGCGCGAAATCAACGTTAACTGGCTTTACGCAGACCCGCCGCGTGATGGCGGTTTTGCAGCGTGACCAGGCGCTCCATGTAGGCGATATCTTTCTGCTCCAGGCAGAAAGCAGCATCCACCCAGTCTTCCGTGATGTCCATCAGTTCACTGCGGGGCAATTGCAGAACGCGGGTACGGGCGCGCAGCATCGCCTTTACGCCGTTCAGTTTTGGCCGGAGCGTATCGATGAAGGTTCGGGTGGAGACATAGCTTTGTCCGGGTTCAAACAGGACTTCCACCAGCCCGTGCTGCTCGTACCATTCAGCCGTATGGGATTCCCCTTTGTAGATGAGTTCCTCCGCCAGCTTCATGCCTGAACGGCGTGCAACCAGGGAATATCCTCCCATACCCGGAAACAGGTTGAAGGCTATCTCCGGGAAACCTAAACGGGCATCGCGCTGAGCCAGGACGAAATGGTGCGCCAGAGCGGCCTCAAAACCACCTCCTAACGCACTGCCCTCGACCATTGCCAGAGTGATGGCTCCCGTATCAAACCCTCGTGAGGCCGCATGGACGCAATCAACGCAGGCGCGCGCGTACGCCCGCAACGCTTCCCGACGTCCGTTCTGAATGCACTCGACGAAGAACTGTAAGTCACCGCCCACATTGTACATCTCCGGAACCAGCGATCCGGTTACCCAAAAATCAACCGCAAAGCCAGACTGGCGAACCAGCCATGAAAAGTTCATGATCTCCTCAATTAACGCATGGTTAAAGCAAGGTCGCGGCTGAGCCCGCAGCATCATCCAGACGGTGTGACGCTCCGCCTCGTAATAACCCGACAGCTGCGTGAACCGTTCAGTGTCGGTAAACAGTGTACAGGTAGGCTGATTGATAACTGTCATAGTCTAATTCCTCTTATAAAAAAGCGCCTTGCGCGCAGTTTTAGACTAATCCACTCATTAAGCCTGCTGCATGAGGGGGAATAAATTTATCACTTACGTTTATGTAATTTAGTTATTGCATTTTTTCCCTTCTCTTTTGACCCTAATTTCTGCATCATTGAAAATATTAACTTTTCGCGCCTGGAGTGAGATTATGTCGACTATTGACGCACAAGCTGTAGCACAACGTATTGATACCGTGCTGGATATCCTGGTGGCAGGCGATTACCACTCTGCTATCCGTAATCTCGAGATCCTGAAGTCTGAACTTCTCGCTCAGAATGGCGCTGACAATACGCCTGAAAACGGACAGCCAAAAGCGCCGTGGGAAGTTTAACCCCACTGTCTCCGACCTCGTTTCGCTTTATTAAATGGATGCTATGAATTCCCGACAACAACTCATTTTGCAGATGGTCATCGATCAGGGACGCGTAAGCGTAGTCGATCTCGCTAAAACCACTGGCGTTTCTGAAGTTACCATCCGTCAGGATCTTAATCTGCTGGAAAAACAGAGCTATCTGCGTCGTGCGCACGGATATGCTGTCCCTCTGGACAGTGATGACGTTGAGACGCGCATGATGAACAACTACGCGCTCAAACGTGAACTGGCTGAATTTGCCGCGTCCCTGGTGAACAACGGCGAGACCGTCTTTATTGAAAACGGCAGTAGTAATGCCCTTCTGGCGCGCACGCTTGCCGATCAAAAAGACGTGACCATCATCACCGTCAGCAGCTATATCGCGCATTTGCTCAAAGAGACGCGCTGCGAGGTGATACTGCTCGGCGGAATTTACCAGAAAAAAAGCGAAAGCATGGTAGGCCCGCTGACCCGTCAGTACGTCCAGCAGGTTCATTTCAGCAAGGCCTTTATTGGGATTGACGGCTGGCAGCCGGAGACAGGTTTTACCGGCCGGGATATGATGCGCTCTGACGTAGTGAATGCCGTGCTGGAAAAAGAGTGTGAAGCCATTGTGCTCACAGACAGCTCTAAATTTGGCGCCGTTCACCCTTACACGATGGGCCCCGTTTCACGCTTTAGCCGCGTAATTACCGACGAGCGGTTGAGCGACGCACACCGTAATAAACTGGAAGACAGTGGTCTGATCGTCAATATTATTAAAACCAGCGCCTGACTCCCCTCCGCGCCCGAACTTCGGGCGCATACGCCCTTCTTTCTCTGAGATGATTCTTAACCCTGCTTTAAGAGTTTTTACCTGTTTAACCTGCATTAAAGTCGTAAAATTACTGTTAGCGATATAACAGGAAGTGACTATCACCTGCGTGATGAAGTAACGCCTGCGCGACCAGCTTTCACGGGAGAAAGAATTAAGTATTCGATTCGTCTATACTTAATGCGTACATCTTTCCGTGAATCGATAATTCAGGAGAAAGTATTATGACCTTAACCAGCAAAAAATTAGCCGCCGCTGTTCTGGCAATCACTGTAGCAATGTCCCTGAGCGCGTGCTCTAACTGGTCTAAACGCGACCGTAACACCGCTATTGGTGCCGGTGCCGGTGCTCTCGGTGGTGCAGTATTAACGGATGGTAGTACGCTGGGTACATTAGGTGGCGCTGCTGTCGGTGGTATTATCGGTCACCAGGTTGGCAAATAATAATTATCCAAGCCTTCCCCGGTAATGCGATATTTAAACGCATTTCAGGTCTGACATACGCACGTATATAACACGAGCCACGGCATTTGCCGTGGCTCATTTATTTTAGCCGCCTGCCAGTTTGACTTTCATACCTTTGGCTTCCAGCAGAGATTTAATTAAATCACGTTTATCACCCTGGATTTCAATAATGCCGTCTTTCACGGCACCGCCGCAGCCACATTTCTTTTTCAGTTCGGCTGCCAGCGCTGTCAGTTCAGCATCATCAAGGTCAATGCCGGAGATAAGACAAACCCCTTTTCCTTTTCGTCCACTGGTCTGGCGCTGGATCCGAACAATGCCGTCCCCCTTTGGACGTTCCACTTTCGCTTTCGGTTCGTCAATACGCCCGCTATCGGTTGAATAGACCAGGCGGCTGTTGGAATCGGTCATTACGCCCCCTTCTTCAGCGATGCGTTAATAGCCTTAAGCGTCTCAGCCGGGTTTGCAGACTGCGTCACCGGACGCCCAATGACCATGTAGTCAACGCCTGCAGCCAGCGCCTGCTCAGGCGTCATAATGCGGCGCTGATCGCCCACGTCGCTGCCTGCAGGACGGATACCCGGCGTGACGAGTTTAAAATCCTTGCCCAGCGCTGATTTGAAACGTACCGCTTCCTGCGCGGAGCAGACGACGCCATCCAGGCCGCAATGCTGGGTCAGACGCGCGAGGCGCTCAGCGTGCTCTGCTGGTGACAACGTCACACCCAGGTCGTGTAAATCGCTTTCGTCCATACTGGTCAGCACGGTGACCGCAATCAGCAACGGTGCATCTTTACCGAACGGCAGGAGCGCCTCACGGGCAGCGGTCATCATTCTTGCCCCACCCGACGCGTGGACATTAACCATCCATACGCCCAACTCTGCGGCTGCGGCAACGGCGTGCGCCGTGGTATTCGGGATATCATGGAATTTCAGATCGAGGAAAACGTCAAAGCCGCGCTGCTGCAGATCGCGAACGATTTGCGGTCCAAACAGCGTGAACATCTCTTTGCCAACTTTCAGACGGCAGTCGCGAGGGTCAATGCCGTCGACAAACGCCAGTGCAGCGTCACGCTTATTGTAATCAAGCGCAACAACAACAGGAGAATCCGTAATTACTCGGGAAGTGGAGGATGTAACAGACGTCATGACCAGCCCTTTTCGTCTATGGGCGCGCAGCGGCGCGGAACAGATAAACGGCCAGCATTCTACCTGCCGTCGTCGCAAATTGACAGAATCCATTTATTTCCCTGACAGGCCAGCAAACCGCACGGTGTTGAGAAAGCGTTAAAAGCCATTAGTATGTTGTAACTAAAATAAAGGCTTTTAAAAAATTACTGCCCGTCCAGGCCACGGATTGGCTTGATAGTGGACCAGGCGCGGCAGGAAGGACAGTGCCAGTAGAGCGTATACGCGGTAAAACCACACTTCTGACAACGATAGCGTGGCTTGCTGCGCACCTGCTCGCCAACCATATCGCGCAGCACCATCAGGCTCTCTTTGGCGCGCCCTTCTTCCGCGTCGTTAAGGTGGTAATCCATCAGCTTATGGAAGACCCGCATGGTCGGATGACGCTGCAGCTGACGCGTAATGTAAACCTGCGCGGTGTCGCTTCCTTCATACTGTTCAACGACGTCTGAGAGCATCAGTTCAGCGGTGGCACCGGTGTTCTCTTCCACGCAGCGACGCAGGAATGCTACCCACTCTTCCTGCTTATCCAGCTGCTGATAGCAGGTTTGCAGCATTTCCAGCGTTTCACTGACCAGCTCTTTGTCCTGGTCGATCACCCGCAGCAGGCTTTCAACGGCTTTGGCGTAGTCGCCATTCGCCATAAACACGCGCCCCATCATGATGGAGATTCGCGCGCTGTTTCGATCCGCGGCGGCACCTTTCTTCAGTAACGCCATGGCTTTGTCCATGTCGTCATTGCCCATCTGCTGAAGCGCAAGCTCACAGTAGAAATGGGCTATCTCAACGCGCTGCTTATCTTTCCCCAGCTTCACCAGACGTTCAGCCGTATCAATGGCTTTCTGCCAGTCGCTGGTGGCCTGATAAATCTGCAGGAGCTGCTGCAGCGCGCCGATGCGGAAATCTGTTTCATCCACCAGTTGGGAGAACATATCTTCAGCACGATCGTACAACCCCGCGGCCATGTAATCCCGCCCCAGCTGTTGCACTGCAAGTAGACGTTGATCGTAGGTCAGAGAGGCGCTTTCCATCAGCGTCTGGTGAATACGAATGGCGCGGTCAACCTCGCCGCGCGAGCGGAACAGGTTTCCCAGGGTGAGATGCGCTTCAACCGTCCCGGTATCCTCTTTCAGCATATCGAGGAACAGGTCTACCGCTTTGTCCTGCTGATTGCTCAGGAGGAAGTTTACCCCCGCAACGTAGTCGCGGGAGAGTCGATTGGCCTCATCCTGTTTTGTTTGTTGCGCACTTCTGCGGCCCATATACCAGCCATAGGCTGCGGCTACAGGCAAAAGCAGAAACAACAACTCCAGCATAGTCGATTATTCCTTCACGACCGGCACGCCAGAGCTTTCCGGGATGTCAGACGCAGGGGCAATGTTATTTTCAAGTCGCCTAATTTTACGTTCAGCGCGCGCAAGCGAAACACGGACTTTCAGCCAGAACAGACCGCAAACCAGCCAGCCAATGGCAAAGCCGGCAGCAAATAAGACCGCCAGCAGGCTCGATACGCGATACTCACCCTGAGCCAGCAGATAGTTAAACGTCACCTGCTGATCGTTTTGTGCACCCAACGTGACTGAAATGACAAAAATCGCCAATACCAGTAAGAAAATGAGTAAATATTTCACATTACTTCCCGTTATGTGGTTCAAGCGAATAAAGTGTGTTCAATTTACCGCAATCAGCCTTATAAACTACCATTTTAGCGACGAGCGCGAAACGGAAAAAGTGACGCGCAGGTCATGGATCTATGGGCAAAATACGGAATATCAACCGTCAGGCGTCGGTTTGGTCCCTTTCGGCTATTTCTTCTTTCTCTTCTGGCGGTGGCGTTAGCGGGCCGCAGAATCGTTCAGTGAGCCAGGTCGCCAGCACGATCAGCAGCCATGAGATGAGCGTGGCGACGACCAGGTCGCGCGGCCAGTGCATCCCCAGCAGCAAGCGGCTTCCCATAACCCCCGTCGCCCAGACCAGTAAAATCGCAATCGTAATCGTTCGACGCCTTGGCCAAAGCAGCCCAACCCCCAGTAACGCCCAGCTGGCCGCAAACATGGTGTGACCCGAAGGAAACGCGAACCCCGTCTCTTTCTGCCAGTGTTTACGCAAGAATTTCGGGATATCCTGCTGTTCCGCAAGCTGTTCTTTTACCAGCGCGCCACGATCTTTACGCTTTAAATTGTAGAACTCATCCACCGGAACATGATGGGTTTTTTCCAGCCAGACGACAAAAGGACGCGGCTCCTGAACGCGATCTTTCACCCAGGACTTCACCCCCTGACCGACAATGATAGCGCCACCGAGGATAGCAAAGAGCATCAGTGCCGCACGCAGGCGAAAGCGCAGGCACCACAGAAACCAGGCGCACAGGAGTACGTGGGTAATTATTCCCCATGGCTGGGTGACCGTTTCCGTTATCCAGTATAAGGTTTTCAGCCACATGGCATTATGCCCGGGCTGCCACATCCAGCCTGAAAGCCATACGGTCAGAGGCATAATCAGTAAAATGGCCGCACCTGCTGCCGTACGTCTGGCGATTGAAAGCATGTCTTCTCCTTTTTCGCTAAGCGTCACAATCATAACTGAAATTAATCCTTTGGGTGGATATGTCGGATCGTGCGTTTAACGTTCATATAGCATGGTGCCCATTAGGCGAACCTGCTGAGCTTGTGGCAAAATGAACTGATACAGAAAGCAAAACAGGGCAAAGGCACGAAACGTGTCAGCCTACTCTGGAGAATCACATGCAGCTTAAACGTGTGGCAGAAGCCAAACTGCCAACCCCATGGGGCGATTTCCTGATGGTGGGTTTTGAAGAACTGGCAACCGGACAGGATCATGTCGCGCTGGTGTATGGCGACATTTCAGGGCAGACGCCGGTGCTGTCCCGCGTCCATTCAGAGTGTCTCACCGGCGACGCGCTGTTCAGCCTGCGCTGTGATTGTGGTTTCCAGCTGGAAGCCGCCCTGTCTCATATTGCTGAAGAAGGCCGCGGCGTGCTGCTTTATCACCGTCAGGAAGGTCGTAATATTGGCCTGCTAAATAAAATTCGCGCCTACGCGCTTCAGGATCAGGGCTACGATACGGTTGAAGCAAACCATCAGCTCGGCTTTGCCGCTGACGAACGCGACTTCACCTTGTGCGCCGATATGTTCAAGCTGCTGGGTGTGGACGAAGTTCGCCTGCTGACCAATAACCCGAAAAAAGTGGAGATCCTGACCGAAGCGGGGATCAACATCGTCGAGCGTGTACCGCTGATTGTCGGCCGTAACCCGAAAAACGCCCACTACCTTGATACCAAAGCAGCCAAAATGGGCCATCTGCTGAAAGAGTGATGCTAAAAAGCCCGGCACGCGTGCCGGGCTCGTATCATCAATCCAGCATCTTACGAATCACATAATGTAAAATGCCGTCGTTCTGGTAATAGGTCAGCTCGGTTGCCGTATCTATACGGCACCGGCAATCCAGCACCTCGGTTTTCCCGTCTGCACGGGTTAACTTCACCGGCACCGTTTTACCCGGCTGCAGGCTTTGCAGACCGCTAATCTCAATCAGCTCTTCCCCGGTCAGGCCCATCGTTTTACGCGTCACGCCCTGCGGGAACTCAAGCGGCAGGATCCCCATACCGATCAGATTCGAACGGTGAATACGTTCGAACGATTCGGCGATGACCACGCGAACGCCAAGCAAACGCGGACCTTTCGCCGCCCAGTCGCGGCTGGAGCCGGAACCGTACTCTTTCCCGGCGATCACCGCCAGCGGCGTACCTTCCTGCTGATATTTGACCGCCGCATCATAAATCGACACGACTTCCGTCCCCGGCAGATGACGGGTCATGCCCCCTTCCACGCCCGGTACCATTTCGTTACGAATGCGGATGTTGGCAAAGGTCCCGCGCATCATGACCTCATGGTTGCCGCGACGCGATCCGTAGGAGTTAAAATCGCGACGCTCGACGCCCCGGCTCTGCAGGTAACGGCCCGCCGGGCTATCGGCTTTGATACTCCCCGCCGGAGAGATATGGTCCGTCGTGACGGAATCTCCCAGCATCGCCAGGATGCGCGCGCCGTGGATATCCTTAAGCGGTGCCGGCTCGGCCAGCATCTCATCAAAGAATGGCGACAGACGAATATAGGTCGAGTCATCCTGCCAGCCATAGGTATCCGAACCTGCAACGTTGATGGCTTTCCATTCCGGCGTACCTTCAAAGACTTCCGCGTATTCTTTACGGAACATCTCGGTAGAAACCTTCTCAACGGCCAGCGCGATTTCACGCGATGATGGCCAGATATCTTTCAGGTAGACAGGGTCATTCTTGCGATCGTGACCAATCGGATCGGTCGCAAGGTTGATATTCATGTTCCCTGCCAGGGCATATGCCACAACCAGCGGCGGTGAGGCGAGCCAGTTGGTTTTCACCAGCGGGTGAATACGCCCTTCAAAGTTTCGGTTACCGGATAGAACGGCGCCTACCGTCAGGTCACCCTGCTTAATCGCCGTTTCAATGGGTTCAGGCAGCGGGCCGGAGTTACCAATACAGGTCGTACAGCCGTAGCCCACGAGGTTAAAGCCCAGTTCGTCAAGGTACGGCGTCAGTTTGGCCTGCGCCAGGTAATCCGATACCACTTTGGAACCCGGTGCCAGCGAGGCCTTGACCCATGGCTGAGGTTTTAGCCCAAGCTCTACCGCCTTTTTAGCCAACAAACCAGCCGCCATTAACACGCTGGGGTTCGAAGTGTTGGTGCAGGAGGTAATGGCTGCAATAACTACCGCGCCATCCGGGAGCTGATACTGATGTCCGTTCAGAACATAGTCTACGGGGCGATGGTCTTTCTGCGCCACGTTCACCTCCAGCGCATTGCTGGCGGCAAAGGCTTTTGGCACGTCACTCAGCGCAACCCGATCCTGCGGACGTTTCGGCCCGGCGAGGCTCGCCTCGACGCTTCCCATATCGAGTTCTAGCGTACTGGTGAAGACCGGTTCATCACCCGGGTTTCGCCACATGCCCTGCGCTTTGGTATAGGCCTCCACCAGCGCGACCTGCTCTTCGCTGCGCCCGCTAAGGCGCATGTATTCCAGCGTGACATCATCAATGGGGAAAAAGCCACAGGTTGCACCGTATTCCGGCGCCATATTGGCAATGGTGGCACGGTCGGCCAGCGGCAGCGAATCCAGACCATCACCGTAGAATTCTACAAACTTGCCCACCACACCATGCTTACGCAGCATCTGAGTGACGGTGAGCACCAGATCGGTGGCAGTAATGCCTTCAGACAGCTTACCGGTAAGCTTGAAGCCCACCACGTCAGGAATAAGCATGGACACCGGCTGGCCGAGCATGGCCGCTTCTGCTTCGATACCGCCGACGCCCCAGCCCAACACGCCCAGACCGTTAATCATAGTGGTATGGGAGTCCGTGCCCACCAGCGTGTCCGGATAGGCGACCCACTCTTTATCCTGCAACTCACTCCAGACGGCTTTCCCCAGATATTCAAGGTTAACCTGGTGACAAATCCCGGTACCCGGCGGGACCACGCTGAACCGGCTGAACGCCTGCTGTCCCCACTTCAGGAATACATACCGCTCGTGGTTACGTTCCATCTCGAGACGCACGTTCTCGCCAAAGGCGTCATCATCGCCAAAGCGGTCAACGGTTACGGAGTGGTCAATGACAAGGTCAACAGGTGAAAGCGGATTCACTTTTGCCGTATCTCCGCCGAGACGCTTAACGGCCTCGCGCATCGCGGCTAAATCAACGACGGCAGGGACACCGGTAAAGTCCTGCATCAGCACCCTGGCCGGGCGATAGGCAATTTCTCTGTCGGCATGGGCATTTTCAAGCCACCCTGCCAGCGCCTTGATATCATCGAGGGTGACAGAGTCACCGTCCTGCCAGCGCAAAAGATTTTCCAGTAAAACTTTCAATGACTTGGGTAAACGCGAAATGTCCCCAAGCGTTCTGGCAGCCAGCGGCAGGCTGTAGTAATGCCAGGTTTTATTTTCTGCCTGTAATGTGTCCTTACTGGCTTCGCGTAGGGTTAACGACATAAGCTCCTCCTTAATCACAGAGATGCCCCGACAATCATCAGGGCCGTAATTAAAGATAACACAAAGATGTCGTAACGTTTTGATAACAACCCAAATTGATAAATTTAGGATTGGTCCCGAACGGGAAAACAAAAAACCCCGCCGTAGCGAGGTTTTACAATTTAGTGGAGGGCCAACCAGATGAGCTGACTCCAGAACAGAATCGACACGGTAAAAACGCCGATCCATGACCAGTATTTGTGAGACGTCATGTTATTCATCATAGGGACACCAGGCATTATTTATAAAAAGTTCCGAGGTTTGTCCTCAGTGCTATATTGCTGATGTGTATTTATTAAAGAGTACAAAAATGCAGAGTCGATATTCAGACTATTTGCATCATTACGCAATTAACTAAATTATTGTTTTTTGGGTTCGTCTTCTGCGAACACATCAATAAACGCTTGCTGCTGCGGCGTCAGTTTCCAGGACGCGGGTACAACAGTCGCAGGTGCTTTACGCCCTCTGTGGCCGTTGTCACGATGCTGACACATCTGTTTTACCGTTTCTGTACGTACCGTCACTGCCATATTCAACCCCAATATTTCCAGGCCAGGAGAGCAACCACCACCCAAAACAGGGTAGAGACGAGAAAGACCGCCAGCCAGGCTTTACGCTTGAGCGCAGGATCCCTTTGCGGTTCTTCACTTCCTGAAGGCATTGCTAACCTCATACAATCGACATCGCTTATCATTTAGGACCAAACAATTGGTACAATTAATCATCTGTTGAGATAAATCCTAAAGAAACTTTAGCCGAAAAGCCAGTGAATTTACGCACCGGAAGGTATGAAATATTCATTCTTTTGACCAGAAATAAATAATTGAAAAGAAAAATTTGCGAAGGCGTAAATTAGTTTCTACTTTTGTCGCCAATTCACGACATTATAACCTTACTGACCAAATGGATAATGACATTATATGACAGGGGATACGTAGATGATGATAATTCTAATTTAGCTTTGAGGCGTTATTTCGGTATCTTTCCCTTAGGGAAAGATACCGGGTGTGATTATTTTTCGGGGAGTTTGATGTCTTTAAACATCTCTTCAATATCTTCATTTGAGCGTAATGCAACGGCGGTATCAACAACGTCACGCGTTAAATGAGGGGCAAAGCGCTGAATAAAATCATACATATAGCTGCGCAGGAAGGTGCTACGACGGAAGCCAATCTTAGTGGTGCTATGACTGAAAACATCGTGCGCATCAAGACGCACCAGGTCAGGGTCTGACACCGGGTCCACCGCCATGCTGGCAATAACACCCACCCCCAGACCAAGCCGCACGTAGGTCTTAATCACGTCGGCATCCGTCGCGGTAAAGACAATGCGCGGCGTTAACCCTGCCCGGTTAAAGGCCGTATCAAGCTCGGAGCGTCCGGTAAAGCCAAACGTATACGTCACCAGGGGATATTGAGCCAGCTCTTCGATAGTGACCGACCCTTTACCTGCCAGGGGGTGATCGGGGGTCACCACGATAGAACGGTTCCAGTGGTAGCACGGGAGCATCACCAGATCGTCATAGAGGTGAAGCGCTTCGGTGGCGATGGCAAAGTCTGCATTCCCCTTGGAAACGGCTTCAGCGATTTGTGTTGGCGACCCCTGGTGCATATGCAAAGAGACGCGAGGATAACGCTCTATAAAGCCTTTGATGACGCCGGGTAACGCATAGCGCGCCTGCGTATGCGTCGTGGCAATATACAGCGAGCCTTTATCAGGCCAGGTATGCTCCCCCGCCACAGACTTAATCGCATCGACTTTAGAGAGGACTTCCCGCGCAATGCGGATGATTTCCTGCCCAGCGGGCGTCACCTGAGTGAGATGCTTACCGCTGCGGGCAAATATCTGGATACCTAGTTCATCCTCCAGCATACGAACTTGTTTGCTGATGCCCGGTTGCGAGGTATACAACCCCTCGGCGGTAGAAGAGACGTTAAGGTTATGATTCACCACCTCAACGATATAACGAAGCTGCTGTAATTTCATGCCAGACCATCCGATTTAGCGCATGCGGTCAATCGCTTAAGACGATTTAATAATAAGAAACAGGTTAACTATAACCACTATATCATTTATAGCCTGACTGTATAGTACGGAACAAAAAATAATAACAAGGCAATAAAAAAGGGCCGGAAATCCGGCCCTTTCACAGGTAAGTTACGGTTAGGGAAGATTATTTCTTGCCTTCAACCCATTTGCCATCGACAAAGAAGGCTGACCATCCGGTCGCTTTACCCTCTTTCTCTGCCGCAACATACTGCTGCTTTGTTTTACGGCTAAAGCGCACCACGGTTTTGTTGCCTTCCGGATCCTGCTGTGGCGCATCGGCCAGATAACGCAGTTTCTCAGGCAGACGATCGCGGAAGCGATGCAGCTCTTCCACCAGCGGCGCGCGCGTTTCACGCGATTTCGGGAAGGTGTTGGCGGCGAGGAAGACACCCGCAGCGCCGTCACGCAGCACGAAGTACGCGTCGGATTTCTCGCACGGCAGCTCTGGCAGCGGAACCGGATCTTCCTTCGGCGGAGCCACTTCACCGTTACGCAGAATTTTGCGCGTGTTTTTACACTCGTCGTTAGTACACGCCATGTACTTACCGAAACGCCCCATTTTCAGGTGCATTTCAGAACCGCACTTCTCGCATTCCACAATCGGGCCGTCATAGCCCTTAATGCGGAACTCACCCTCTTCGATCTCATACCCGTCACACGTTGGGTTATTACCGCAGACGTGCAGCTTACGTTTTGGATCGATCAGGTAGCTGTCCATTGCCGTGCCGCATTTTTTGCAGCGGCGTTTGGCACGCAGCGCGTTAGTTTCCGCATCGTCACCTTCCAGCACGTTGAGAACTTCGTTCTCTGGCACCAGGTTGATGGTGGTTTTGCAGCGCTCTTTTGGCGACAGCGCGTAGCCGGAGCAGCCAAGGAAGACGCCCGTGGTTGCGGTGCGGATCCCCATCTTGCGGCCGCAGGTAGGACAGTCGATGCTGGTCAGAACCATCTGGTTAGGCAGCATGCCGCCCTCTTCAGGATCTTTCTCCGCTTTTTCAAGCTGGTCGGTAAAGTCGCTGAAGAAGCTGTCGAGTACCTTTTTCCATTCCGCCTGATGGCTGGCAACCTGGTCGAGGCTGTCTTCCATTTGCGCGGTGAAATCGTAGTTCATCAACTCGCGGAAGTTAGCTTCCAGACGGTCGGTGACGATCTCACCCATTTTTTCCGCATAGAAACGGCGGTTTTCAACGCGCACGTAGCCACGGTCCTGAATCGTCGAGATGATGGACGCGTAGGTCGAAGGACGACCAATACCGCGTTTTTCCAGCTCTTTCACCAGGGACGCTTCACTGAAGCGCGCAGGCGGCTTGGTGAAGTGCTGGGCAGGCACGAGGTCAACCAGCGAGAGTGCATCCCCTTTGTTCACTGCCGGCAGCGTACGGTCTTCATCTCCTTTACGCAGCGCAGGCATCACTTTCGTCCAGCCGTCGAAACGCAGGATACGACCGCGAGCTTTAAGACGGAATTCACCCGCGCCGACGGTCAGCGTGGTGGAGTCGTACTGCGCTGGCGTCATCTGGCACGCCACGAACTGGCGCCAGATCAGCTGATACAGCTTCTGCGCGTCGGCTTCCATATCTTTCAGCGATTCCGCTAACACCGAGACGTCAGAAGGACGAATCGCTTCGTGCGCTTCCTGAGAGTTCTCTTTGCTGGCAAACTGGTTAGCGCTTTCCGGCAGGTATTTCTTACCGAAGTTGTCGCTGATGTAGCCACGCACCATATTGACGGCGTCCTGGCTCAGGTTGGTTGAGTCGGTACGCATGTAGGTGATGTAGCCCGCTTCATACAGACGCTGGGCCATCATCATGGTCTTCTTCACACCGTAGCCCAGACGCGTGCTTGCAGCCTGTTGCAGGGTGGAGGTGATAAACGGCGCACCAGGCTTACTGCTGGTCGGTTTGTCTTCACGTTCCAGCACCTGATAGCGTGCCTTTTCAAGCAGCGCCACGGCGGCCATGGTCTGGTCGCGGTTTTCTGGACGGAAAGGCTTATCGTTCTGATGGCTGACCTGCAGCGGCAGAGCGTCACCGCCCGGCGTGGTCACATTGGCGTCAACTTCCCAGAACTCTTCCGGGACGAAGGCTTTAATCTCGCGCTCACGCTCAACGACCAGACGCACGGCGACGGATTGCACACGCCCTGCGGACAGGCCACGGGCAATCTTCTTCCACAGCAGTGGAGAAACCATGTAGCCCACAACGCGGTCCATAAAGCGACGTGCCTGCTGGGCGTTTACACGGTCAATATTCAGTTCGCCCGGCTTCTCAAACGCCTGACGAATCGCATTCTTCGTAATTTCGTTAAACACTACACGGCTGTAGCGTTTGTCATCACCACCAATCACTTCCCGCAGGTGCCACGCAATGGCTTCCCCTTCGCGGTCAAGGTCGGTTGCGAGATAGATGTGGTCAGCTTTTTCAGCAAGCTGCTTCAGCTCGTTAACGACTTTTTCTTTCCCTGGAAGCACTTCATATTGTGCATCCCAGTTATGCCATGGGTTAACACCCATGCGGTTGACAAGCGCGCTACGTTCATCCTTTTTAGGCTTTTTAGCCCCTTTGGTGGAGGTAGAGTCTGCGCTCTTTTTGCTGGCTGAGCCACTGGTCGGCAAATCGCGGATATGACCCACGCTGGACTTAACCACGTAGTCATTACCCAGATACTTATTGATCGTTTTGGCTTTTGCCGGGGACTCAACGATGACGAGAGCTTTACCCATATTCACCTTTACCTAATTTAATTCTTCCAGGAATACGCCGCACGTTGATTTCCCTTCCGCTGACGACGAGCCAATGATATTGCGACTGCGTCAGGAGATATCAACCCCTTTGTCTTACCGGGCGTTAAAGAAAAGACGCCCAGGTGATTGAGTTCTCGGGTATTTTTCTCACATCTCGTGTAATTCGTGACGAATTCCCGGTTGAATGTCAAGCAATTCTGTTGCCAGAATGACGAAAGCGCACACTCTACCTGATAAAATTCGTTACGCAACTTTATTAGCATGCAAAAGCAAATCCCGCCAGCCAGGCCCCTGCAGCTTATCCCCTCACATTACAGGGAAAATTTGCCCCCAAAGCGCCCCCGGCGTAGACTATTGTCACTGTTTAAGGAGTGGATTATGCAGAATACGACCCAACCTATTGACCGAGCCTCTCTGCTTATCGAAGCAAACAAGCTTATCCGTGACCATGAAGATACCCTGGCGGGTATTGAAGCCACCGGCGTAGAACAGCGCAATGGGGTGCTGGTTTTCAGCGGCGAATACTTCCTTGACGAACAGGGGTTGCCGACCCCGAAAAGCACCGCCGTGTTTAACATGTTTAAATATCTGGCGCATACGCTTTCAGAGAAATATCACCTGGTCGATTAACGCAAAACGCGAGGCATGTGCCTCGCGTTTTTGTTTACAACAGCGGTTTTTGTCCGCGCTGTAGCCAGCGCAGCAGCAGGCGGTCAGCACTTTCTGCCGCACTGTTGGTAAAGCGGTCCATCAGTCGCTTGCGCTGAGCAAAGCGGACGCCTACCAGTTCCCTACCTTCCATCAGGTTGAGCAGCAGATCGTCGCTGGTTCCGACTTCATCTACCAGCCCTTTCTCCTGCGCCTGAACGCCGTACCAGTGCTCACCCGTCGCGACCAGCTCAATGTCCAGCGTCGGGCGCATACGGTGCACAAAATCTTTAAAGAGATGATGCGTTTCGTTGAGATCCTCACGGAATTTTTGACGCCCTTCCTCCGTGTTTTCCCCTAGCAGCGTCAGGGTGCGTTTGTACTGACCCGCCGTGTGAAGTTCGATATCAATCTCTTTATTTTTCAGGAAGCGGTTAAAGTTCGGGATCTGCGCAACCACGCCGATCGAGCCAATAATTGAGAACGGCGCGGCAACAATTTTGTCCGCCACGCAGGCCATCATGTAGCCACCGCTCGCTGCCACTTTATCCACGGCCACGGTCAGCGGGATCTGTTTTTCACGCAGGCGCTGCAGCTGTGAGGCAGCCAGCCCGTAACCGTGAACCACCCCGCCCGGGCTTTCAAGGCGCACGACAACCTGATCCTGCGGTGTCGCCACGGCCAGAACGGCAGTCACCTCCTCCCGCAGAGAAGAAACCTCATGCGCATCCATGCTGCCTTTAAAATCGAGCACATAGACCCGTGGCGTGGCCTTATCCTGCGGCGCATTGAGTTTTGCTTTTGCTTTTGCCGCTTTAGCTTCCTGTTTATGCTTTTTCTTCTGCGCTTTCAGCCACAGTTTCCGTTGATGACTATCAAGCAGCGCCAGAGACATATCATCCTGCATCTCTTTATACTGCTCGCTCAGGCGGGTGATGCGTAACTCCCCACGCTGACGCTTGCGCTGCGTCAGGTTGACAATCAGAACGGCAACTACCGCAATGGCAACCACCACCGTCGCGATTTTGGCCAAAAACAACCCATATTGAGAAAGTAATTCCACGCGTTCCACCTTGATTTAACCACGAATCTTTCACGGCAGTGTACAACAGCCCTGCCCATGCGTCTCGCTCGTGACATTACCTCTGCGAGCCGCCTTCAGGAATCCCCGGGCTGGTCTTTAAATATTTGCAAATTGTTAATTTTACTGTAATGCGTCCTGTAGACTGATTGAATTATCAGGCGAATTCGGGCATAAAGCCGAAAAGTCATCATAAAGGCGCCATTGCGTTACCGGTCGCCTGAGGAGTCACCGTGCATTATCAACCGCAAAAAAATCTGCTGCAAAACCGGATTATTCTTGTCACCGGTGCCAGCGACGGGATTGGTCGCGAGGCGGCCCTGACATACGCCGAATATGGTGCGAACGTCATTCTGATTGGGCGCAACGAAGAAAAACTGAAAAGCGTCGCTCAGGAGATTGAGTCGGTATCTGGTACGCCAGCCCCGTGGTATACCCTCGATTTACTGACCTGCACGCCCGCAGTGTGCCAGGAATTAGCCCAGCGCATTAGCGCTCACTATCCGAGACTCGACGGCGTACTTCATAACGCCGGCTTGTTAGGTGAAGTGCGTCCGATGGATGAACAGGATCCTGATATCTGGCAGCAGGTGATGCAGGTCAACGTCAACGGCACGTTTTTCCTTACGCAGGCATTGCTTCCTTTATTACTCAAATCCGAGTCAGGGTCTCTGGTCTTTACCTCTTCCAGCGTTGGCCGGGAGGGCCGCGCAAACTGGGGAGCCTATGCCGTATCCAAATTCGCGACCGAAGGCATGATGCAGGTACTGGCGGAGGAGTATCAAAGCCGCCATCTGCGCGTAAACTGCATTAACCCGGGCGGTACGCGCACCAAAATGCGCGCCAGCGCGTTCCCGAGCGAAGATCCGCAGAAGCTGAAAACCCCGGCAGACATTATGCCGCTCTATCTCTGGCTGATGGGCGACGACAGCCGCCGCAAAACCGGGATGACCTTCGACGCCCAGCCGGGCCGTAAACCAGGAATTTCGCAATGAGTGAAGAACGTCATCAGCAGCGCCAGCAGCGTCTGAAAGAACAGGTCGATGCGCGCGTCGCGGCAGCACAGGACGAGCGAGGGATTGTCATCGTCTTTACCGGCAACGGCAAAGGCAAAACCACCGCCGCGTTTGGCACCGCTACCCGCGCCGTCGGCCACGGGCAGAAGGTCGGCGTTATCCAGTTTATTAAAGGTGAGTGGCCTAACGGCGAGCGTAATCTGCTTGAGCCCCACGGGGTTGAGTTTCAGGTGATGGCGACCGGATTTACGTGGGACACCCAGAATCGTGAAACCGACACCGCCGCCTGTCTGGCCGTCTGGGAGCACGCTAAAAGAATGCTGGCCGATCCTTCACTCAATATGGTTCTGCTGGATGAGATCACCTATATGGTCGCCTACGACTATTTGCCGCTGGAAGACGTGCTTAATGCACTGAAAGACCGTCCCGCCCATCAGACGGTCATCATCACGGGCCGCGGGTGTCATCGGGATATTCTGGAGCTGGCAGATACCGTCAGCGAGCTGCGTCCGGTTAAACATGCGTTTGATGCGGGCATCAAAGCGCAAATTGGGATTGATTACTAAAGAAAAAAGCCCGGTGACTTCACCGGGCTTTTACGTTAACCGTTGTTATTACGGCTGCCGGAGCGGCGACTGCTGCTCACCTGGCTGTGGCGCTTCACGGCGCGACGGATCTGATTCGCCTTCATACGACGACGATCTTTTTCCACCGCCACTTTAGAGGTGGTTTCCGGCGTCAGGCCGACCAGCTCGCGCAGGTAGTTGGTTTGGGTCAGATCCAGTTCGGTATAACCCCCACGCGGCAAACCTTTCGGCAGCAGGATGTCGCCGTAGCGGACGCGGATCAGGCGGCTAACCTGCACGCCTACCGCTTCCCAGAGACGACGCACTTCGCGGTTGCGGCCTTCGGTCAGGGTCACGTTGTACCACTGGTTAATGCCTTCCCCACCGGTAAACTTGATGGTTTTGAACGCCGCAGGACCGTCTTCCAGCTGAACGCCACGCGAGAGATCGCGCAGTTTATTCTCATCAACCTGGCCGAACACGCGCACCGCGTATTCACGTTCCACTTCACGGCTTGGATGCATCAGACGGTTTGCCAGTTCACCATCGGTGGTAAACAGCAGCAGACCGCAGGTATTCACGTCCAGACGACCAACGGCAATCCAGCGAGCGCCACGCAGTTTAGGCAGACGGTCAAACACCGTCGGGCGACCTTCCGGGTCATTGCGGGTACACAGCTCGCCTTCCGGCTTGTAGTAAGCCAGCACGCGGCAGATTTGTTCAGCGGACTCTTTCACGGAGATAAGATGACCGTCGATACGGATCTTCAGCCCCGGTACGATTTCTACGCGGTCACCCAGCGTGGCGATTTTACCGTCCACACTCACGCGGCCCGCTTCAATAATGGCTTCGATTTCACGGCGTGAACCGTGGCCGGCACGCGCCAGCACTTTCTGTAACTTCTCGCTCATTGAGCTTCCTCAGGTGTCGCCTTCACAGGCGTCTGGTGTGCATTTTAAAACAACGAGTTAGCACCAATAACAACTTAACTCACTGATATGTAACTATTTCATGGTACACAGCATGGCAAACAATATGTCACAAAGGCTGTCACACACAATGATTCGTGGGCGCACATACTACACTAACTTTAGACTAAATGATTCAACAAGTTTTGTTCGTCTGACTCTCTGTACTGATAACCTTCCATTACGAAACGCAGTTTTGCTTATGTCTCATACTTGTTGCGCTTGTAACCATTGCTTGTAAAATGACCGCTACGATTATATCCATAATAAGTAGAGGGATTTATGAAGCAGTACACCAACAACCTTACACCAGAGATGCTGGCAGCCTTTGACAAGTCACCATTTACAACCGAACAACTCGCCGCAATGAACGACGAAACCCGTTCTCTCATCGAAAAACAAAACGCCTACAATCTCGCTCATCCAGTTACGGCAGCTTATCTGATCGCTACAGAGGGCAGCTTGACACGTAATGGTGGGAAAGTTTTCAGTGAATATAACGAACGGCAGATCAAACTTGATGACGGCACAATGCTAAACGTGTCTCGAGTTGGCGATAAAGTGCGTTACCCAGATGGAACGTCCGCGAAGATCTCCAATGGTGCGGGAAACACACCAGGCGAATCTATTGCCCTTGTTGGTAGCTCGCTGGATAACGGCGATGAAATTATTAGCTGCCCACAAAATGCCGGAAGAAGAGTAGTCCGAGCCGGGGAATCGTTGCCAGAAAACTTTCTGAAATAAGGCGGTCACTATGGCATCGGTTAACAGAGGCTGCACAGTTCACGGTAAGAACGTTGGTCTACACGGAGATAAAACCTCTACAGGCGCACAATGTATTGCCGCCCGCCCCGGTATGTCTGTTATGGGCTTGTGGAAACTCTACATCGGCGATAAGACCACTCCTTGCCCGAAATGCGGGAAAGTGGGGGTAATTGTGAGCGGCGATCCTCGCTGTTCCAATAGCGCCGCAGTCGCCGTGGATGGTGCAGAAATCCACTGCGGTTGTCCACAGGGTACTAATTTTCTTATCGCGCCTGGTACCATTGAGGTTAATACCCCTTCCTGGGCTATAGCGCCAGTAGAGCCAGTGCAGCACGCACAGGTAGCGAAGAAAAAAAACAGCTTTGCTGACACCTGCAAGCCAGAAGATAACCTGTTATTGAACGGTGTTTACATATGGACTGAAACCAAAAAGGCAGGCCACGCTTTCGTTTCTGTGCATGAGAATAACCATGTCTACCTTTACACATACGGACGCTACGGTAGAACCAATCCTGGAGGGTTTACGGGCGATGGCATTCTCAACTTTCTGCAAGATGAAGATGCGAGTGTGTACTATCGTTCTGAACTGTATGAAATGGATGCTCGTGTCTTCCGAATAGATGATGCTAATCCAGAACGGATAAGAAAATTCTTCGAAGACCTATGGAACAGCAGTAAACCATCGTTCCAAACGTCAAACATGAAAGCAACCACCCGGAGAAGAGGCCGCACCATTGACGGGTATGATGTGACAGGCAGAAACTGCACCACACACTCAGTCGAAGGGATCAAGTTTTCGGGCTCAAAGGTATTCGAGAACGGTTACACATCGACGACGACACAGATGCCTATAGATGCAGAGGAGGATTTTACCATTCCTGTATCACTGCAAAGATTTCTCATCGCAAAATGTGCAGACATGTCCTCAATGCTTGTCGTTGAGATGACAAATACATTTAAAGAGCAATACCCTAATTCAGGCTTTTTGCAGCCATTCCAGGAAACTCCCGGTGGGAAATTCCAGCATATTCTTACTAATGGTGCGGCTATTGGAGATTCATTTTCTCCATATTCAGGCGGCACTGTAGGCGGCGTATTAGGTGGTTCGTATGACGATGACAAGTAGAACTAAAACTATTCTCCGATGGGGCGGAATCTGCATTGTATCGCTTTGCTACTTTATCGGGTTGGCGCTAGCGACATTCTCATTTTCTGCTTTCAGCGAGAATGAAAGTATGCAATTTTCTGACCCTGTACCGTTGAATGAATACCATGCTTCGATTGATTCTATCCTTCAAGCTACAGGCGTAGTTTTTGATGCAGCAATTTACGGATTTGTGATTTGTGTCCCGCTGATCCTACTCATCTTCAAAAAGGTGAGATGACCGCCAAAGGCTGGAGAGATCCAGCCTCCGCTCTTCCCTTAATTTGAGGCATTAAAAACCTTCATTACAAGAAAGGCTTTACGTCACCCACCCCTTCACGAATCACTTCCGGTGCATCTTCGGTTAAGTCGACCACGGTGGTCGGCTGCTGGCCGAGATAACCGCCGTGAATAATCAGCTCGACCACCTTCTCCAGACGATCTTTGATCTCTTCCGGATCGGACTCGGTAAACTCGCTGCCGGGCAGCATCAGCGAGGTAGACAGCATCGGTTCGCCGAGGGTTTCCAGCAGCGCCTGCGCTATCGGGTTCGACGGCACGCGCATACCGATAGTCTTACGCTTTTCCTGCAGCAGGCGGCGCGGCACCTCTTTCGTCCCTTTCAGGATGAAGGTGTAGTTACCCGGCGTATTGTTCTTGATCAGGCGAAACGCCACGTTATCGACGTAAGCATAGGTCGACAGCTCAGAAAGATCGCGGCACATCAGGGTAAAGTTATGGCCGTCCGGCAGCTGGCGAATACGGCAAATACGCTCCATTGCCCCTTTGTCTTCAATTTTGCAGCCCAGCGCGTAGCCTGAATCGGTCGGGTAGACAATCACGCCGCCTTTGCGGACGATCTCCACCGCCTGGTTAATCAAACGTGGCTGCGGGTTATCCGGATGGATATAGAAAAACTGACTCATACTTCCCTCTCTTCAATTTGCTGCGGCTGTTCCCAGAGCTGCCAGACCGGCTCAACGCCAGCGGGCAGCCAGAGCTTGCGCCCCAGTTCGATCCACGCGCAGGGCTGATGAAAATCAGAGCCCTGTGACCCAAGCAGGCCGAACTGGCGGGCATAGGTCGCGAGCTGGGCGCGCTCGTTGGGCGCCTGCTGACACTGGGCGACCTCCATCGCCTCGCCACCGCATTCGGCAAAGTGTGCCAGCAGCCTTTTCAGCCATTTAGCAGAAAGATTATACCGGCCCGGATGGGCCAGCACGGCCTTACCGCCAGAATGATGAATCACATCAATAGCTTGTTTTATTGTACACCACTGTGGCGGAACGTATCCGGTTTTCCCGCGCGCCAGATATTTTTTAAAGACATCCGCCATCGTCGTGGCTTTACCCGCCTCTACCAGAAAACGGGCGAAATGACCGCGCGTGACCGCCCCGCCGTTCGCCAGCTTTTGGGCACCTTCCAGCGCGCCCGGAATATGTGCCTTTTCCAGACGCTCGCCGATCATCTCTGCGCGCTGGTTGCGGCGCGTTTTTTGTTCTTGCAAAAAGGCAGTAAGTGCCGGATGGTCTATATCGATGTTCAGGCCAACGATATGAATCTCATGGTTTTCCCAGACGGTCGAAATTTCGACGCCGGACACCAGATTGAGCGCCAGCCCGCTGCGGGCGATCTCGGCGCGCGCCGCCGGTATTGCATCCGTCGTATCGTGATCGGTTATCGCCAGCGTACCGACGCGCATTTCAACGGCACGATGAACCAGGGCTTCGGGTGTCAGCAGGCCATCAGAGGCCTGAGTATGGCTGTGTAAATCATAAATAATAGCATAGGTGGTATCGCTCAAAGCACTTCCCATAACAGGTTGGAGACATCCGAAACCATCATGATACCGACTTATATCGAAATTCTGAAATCAAGGGTTGACAATACGCCATCGAACTAGTTAACTAGTACGCAAGTTCACACGAGAAAGGTATCTGAAAATGACAGCGCATTTCACTCTGCACGGTTGGTGGCGTACTTCCTGATCTTCGGGCAGTGTCACGCGTCTGCGAAATGCAAACAGATACCCAGCCCGCTTCCAAGCGGGCTTTTTTTTGAACAGAAAATGAGAACAATATAATGCAAACAGCCAAACCTCATCTCGAACTGCTGACCTGCGAGGCGGCCTACCGCCACAACCCGACCGCGCTGTTTCATCAGGTCTGCGGGGCACGCCCGGCAACGCTGCTGCTGGAATCTGCGGACATCGACAGCAAGGACGATCTCAAGAGCCTGCTGCTGGTCGACAGCGCGTTGCGCATTACCGCTCTAGGTGACACTGTCACAATTAAGGCCTTATCAGACAACGGCGCATCACTGCTGCCACTGCTAGATGCCGCCCTGCCTTCAGGCATTGAAAACGAACGTCATCCAGAAATGCGCATTCTGCATTTCCCGCCGGTTAGCCAGCTGCTGGATGAAGACGCGCGCCTCTGCTCCCTGTCCGTCTTTGATGCCTTCCGCCTGCTGCAGAACCTGGTCACCGTTCCGCACGATGAGCGTGAAGCGATGTTCTTTGGCGGGCTGTTTGCCTACGATCTGGTCGCCGGCTTTGAAGATTTACCGGAAACCGAGCAGGGCAATCGCTGCCCGGACTATTGTTTCTATCTGGCCGAAACCCTGCTGGTGATCGACCATCAGAAACAATACACCCGCATTCAGGCCAGCCTGTTCACGCCTTCGACCGCTGAGAAAAACCGTCTTGAGCATCGCATCGCGCAGCTTCAGCAGCAGATGACGGAAGCGCCTCCAGCGCTTCCGGTGCAGCGAGTGGAAAAAATGACCTGCGATGTGAACCAGACCGACGATCAGTACGGCGCAGTGGTTCGCCAGATGCAAAAAGCGATTCGCTCCGGGGAAATTTTCCAGGTTGTACCGTCCCGTCGCTTCTCGCTGCCCTGCCCGTCTCCGCTGGCGGCCTACGACGTGCTGAAAAAGAGCAACCCGAGCCCGTACATGTTTTTCATGCAGGACAACGACTTCACGCTGTTCGGCGCCTCGCCGGAAAGCTCGCTGAAGTACGACGCCACCAGCCGCCAGATTGAAATTTACCCGATCGCCGGAACCCGTCCGCGCGGACGTCGCGCTGACGGCTCGCTGGATCGCGATCTCGACAGCCGCATCGAGCTGGAAATGCGCACCGACCACAAAGAGCTCTCCGAGCATCTTATGCTGGTTGACCTGGCGCGTAACGACCTGGCACGCATTTGCACCCCGGGCAGCCGCTACGTGGCGGATCTGACCAAAGTTGACCGCTATTCGTTCGTGATGCACCTGGTCTCTCGCGTGGTCGGTGAGCTGCGCCACGACCTCGACGTGCTGCACGCCTACCGCGCCTGCATGAATATGGGCACCCTGAGCGGCGCGCCGAAAGTGCGCGCCATGCAGCTGATTGCCGCCGCCGAAGGGCGTCGTCGCGGCAGCTACGGCGGCGCGGTGGGTTACTTCACCGCCCACGGCGACCTCGATACCTGCATCGTGATCCGCTCCGCCTATGTAGAAGACGGCATTGCCACCGTCCAGGCGGGAGCCGGGATTGTTCTTGATTCCGTTCCGCAGTCTGAAGCTGACGAAACGCGCAGTAAAGCCCGAGCGGTCCTTCGCGCCATTGCTACCGCACACCATGCACAGGAGATTTTCTGATGGCTGACATTCTGCTGCTCGATAATATCGATTCCTTTACCTACAACCTGGCAGATCAGCTGCGTGCGAATGGCCATAACGTCGTTATCTATCGCAACCACGTGCCGGCCCAGACCTTGATTGACCGTCTGGCCACCATGCAAAACCCGGTGCTGATGCTCTCTCCGGGGCCAGGCGCGCCGAGCGAAGCGGGCTGTATGCCGGAGCTACTGACCCGTATGCGCGGCAAGCTGCCGATTATCGGCATCTGCCTCGGCCATCAGGCGATTGTGGAAGCCTACGGCGGCTACGTTGGCCAGGCGGGAGAGATCCTGCACGGTAAAGCGTCCAGCATCGAACATGACGGCCAGGCGATGTTTGCCGGGCTGCCGAATCCGCTCCCGGTCGCGCGCTACCACTCGCTGGTCGGCAGCAACATTCCCGCCGTGCTGACCATTAACGCCTCGTTTGAAGGGATGGTGATGGCGGTGCGTCACGACGCGGATCGCGTCTGCGGGATGCAGTTCCATCCGGAATCCATCCTGACCTCTCACGGTGCCCGCCTGCTGGAGCAGACGCTCGACTGGGCGTTACAGAAGCTGGAGCAGACCAACACCCTGCAGCCGATTCTGGAAAAACTGTACCAGGCGCAAACCCTGAGCCAGCAGGAGAGCCACCAGCTCTTCTCCGCCGTGGTTCGCGGTGAGCTGAAGCCGGAACAGCTGGCGGCCGCGCTGGTGAGCATGAAGGTCCGCGGCGAAAGCCCGCAGGAGATCGCCGGTGCCGCTACGGCCCTGCTGGAAAATGCCGCCCCGTTCCCGCGCCCGGACTATCAGTTTGCCGATATCGTCGGTACCGGCGGTGATGGCAGCAACAGTATCAATATTTCGACCGCCAGCGCCTTCGTAGCGGCAGCGTGTGGTTTAAAGGTCGCGAAGCACGGTAACCGCAGCGTGTCCAGCCGGTCAGGTTCTTCCGATCTGCTCGCCGCATTCGGCATTAATCTCGATATGAACGCCGAACGTTCCCGTGAAGCGCTGGATGACCTGGGCGTCTGCTTCCTGTTTGCGCCGAAGTATCACACCGGTTTCCGCCACGCAATGCCGGTTCGTCAGCAGCTGAAAACCCGCACGCTGTTTAACGTGCTCGGCCCGCTGATCAACCCGGCCCATCCGCCGCTGGCGCTGATCGGTGTCTACAGCCCGGAACTGGTCCTGCCGATTGCCGAGACGCTGCGCGTGCTGGGTTACCAGCGTGCCGCCGTGGTGCACAGCGGCGGAATGGATGAAGTGTCTCTGCATGCCCCGACGCTGGTAGCCGAACTGCGCGACGGTGAAATCCTGAGCTACCAGCTCGAAGCCGCTGACTTTGGTTTAACTCCGTATCACCAGGAAGCGCTGGCAGGCGGTACCCCGGAAGAAAACCGTGACATTCTGACGCGCTTATTACAAGGTAAGGGAGAGGTCGCCCATGAGGCCGCCGTTGCCGCCAACGTCGCCATGCTGATGCGTTTGCACGGTGAGGAAGACCTTAAGGCCAACGTTCAAAAAGTTCTGGATGTACTGCGCTCCGGTGCAGCTTACGATCGCGTTACCGCACTTGCGGCAAGAGGGTAAAGAATGCAGACCGTTTTAGCGAAAATCGTTGCCGATAAGGCCATCTGGGTGGAAGCCCGCAAGCAACAGCAGCCGCTTGCCAGTTTCCAGAATGACGTCGTCCCGAGCAGCCGTCGTTTCTATGACGCCCTGCAGGGTGCGCGCACCGCGTTTATTCTTGAGTGCAAAAAAGCGTCCCCGTCCAAAGGCGTTATCCGTGACGATTTCGACCCGGCGCGCATTGCCGGTATTTATAAGCATCATGCCTCAGCCATCTCCGTGCTGACGGATGAGAAATATTTTCAGGGCAGCTTCGATTTTCTGCCGATCGTCAGCGGCATCGCGCCGCAGCCGATCCTGTGCAAAGACTTTATTATCGACCCTTATCAGATCTGGCTGGCGCGCTTTTACCAGGCTGACGCCTGCCTGCTGATGCTCTCGGTGCTTGACGACGAGCAGTATCGCCAGCTCTCTGCCGTCGCGCACAGCCTGAAAATGGGCGTACTGACCGAAGTGAGTAATGAAGAGGAGCTGGAGCGCGCGATTGCGCTGGAAGCCAAAGTGGTTGGCATCAACAACCGCGATCTGCGCGATCTGTCAATCGACCTGAACCGCACGCGCCAGCTGGCGCCGCGTCTGGGCGCTGGCGTCACGGTGATCAGCGAATCCGGCATAAACAGCTACGCCCAGGTGCGCGAGCTGAGCCACTTCGCCAACGGTTTCCTGATTGGCTCCGCTATGATGGAACATGACGATCTCAATGCGGCAGTGCGTCGCGTGCTGCTGGGTGAAAACAAAGTCTGCGGCTTAACCCGCGAACAGGACGCCCAGGCCGCGTATGAAGCCGGAGCGATTTATGGCGGGCTGATTTTTGTGGATTCCTCTCCTCGCGCGGTGAGCGAAGAGCAGGCGCGTAAGATCATCGCCGCGGCACCGCTCAGCTATGTTGGCGTGTTCCGCAATGCGGATATCGCAGAGGTGGTTGTAAAAGCCGACGCGTTATCCCTGAGCGCGGTGCAGCTGCACGGCGATGAGGATCAGGCCTATATCGATGCCCTGCGCGCCACGCTGGCGCCGCAGGTACAGATCTGGAAAGCGCAAAGCGTTGGCGATACTTTGCCCCCGCGTAACCTGAACCACGTGGATAAATACGTCCTTGATAACGGCCAGGGCGGAACCGGCCAGCGTTTTGACTGGTCTCTGCTGAACGGCGAAAAGCTGGACAACGTCCTGCTGGCGGGCGGATTAAGCCCGGATAACTGCGTAGAAGCCGCGAAAACCGGCTGTGCAGGCCTCGATTTCAATTCAGGCGTAGAGTCCCAGCCGGGTATTAAAGATGCCAGCAAACTGGCCTCGGTTTTTAAAACTCTGCGTGCATATTAAGGAAGAGAAGATGACGACATTACTTAACCCGTATTTTGGTGAGTTCGGCGGGATGTACGTCCCGCAAATCCTGATGCCCGCGCTGCGCCAGCTGGAAGAAGCGTTTGTCAGCGCGCAGAAGGATCCGGCGTTTCAGGCCGAATTTACCGACCTGCTGAAAAACTATGCAGGCCGCCCAACGGCCCTGACCAAATGCCGCAATCTGACGGAAGGCACGAAAACCACGCTGTATCTTAAGCGTGAAGACCTGCTGCACGGCGGCGCACACAAGACTAACCAGGTGCTGGGCCAGGCGCTGCTTGCGAAGCGTATGGGCAAAACCGAAATCATCGCCGAAACCGGCGCAGGCCAGCATGGCGTGGCTTCGGCGCTCGCCAGCGCCCTGCTCGGTCTGAAATGCCGCATCTATATGGGGGCGAAAGACGTTGAGCGTCAGTCTCCAAACGTTTTCCGTATGCGTCTGATGGGTGCAGAAGTGATCCCGGTGCACAGCGGCTCCGCGACGCTGAAGGATGCCTGTAACGAAGCGCTGCGCGACTGGTCTGGCAGCTACGAAACCGCGCACTATATGCTCGGTACCGCGGCGGGCCCGCACCCGTTCCCGACCATCGTGCGCGAATTCCAGCGCATGATCGGGGAAGAGACCAAAGCGCAGATCCTCGAAAAAGAGGGTCGTCTGCCGGATGCGGTCATCGCCTGCGTCGGCGGCGGATCTAACGCCATCGGTATGTTCGCAGACTTTATCGACGACACCAGCGTGGGTCTGATTGGCGTCGAGCCTGCGGGTCACGGCATTGAATCGGGTGAACACGGCGCGCCGCTGAAACATGGCCGCGTGGGGATCTACTTCGGCATGAAATCCCCGATGATGCAGACCGATGAAGGCCAGATTGAAGAGTCTTACTCTATCTCTGCCGGCCTCGACTTCCCATCCGTCGGGCCGCAGCACGCCTATCTGAACAGCACCGGTCGTGCGGACTATGTCTCCATTACCGATGACGAAGCGCTGGAAGCGTTCAAAACGCTGTGCCGCAGCGAAGGGATCATCCCGGCGCTGGAGTCTTCACACGCTCTGGCCCATGCGCTGAAATTGATGAAAGACAATCCGGAAAAAGAACAGCTGCTGGTGGTAAACCTTTCCGGACGCGGTGACAAAGATATCTTCACCGTTCACGATATTCTGAAAGCACGAGGGGAAATCTGATGGAACGCTACGATAACGTATTTGCAGAACTGAAATCCCGCCAGGAAGGCGCGTTCGTTCCCTTCGTCACCCTGGGCGATCCGGGCCCTGAACAGTCGCTGAAGATCATCGACACCCTGATTGAAGCCGGTGCCGACGCGCTGGAGCTGGGGATCCCGTTCTCTGACCCGCTGGCGGATGGCCCGACCATCCAGAATGCGACGCTGCGCGCATTTGCCTCAGGCGTTACGCCGACCCAGTGCTTCGAGATGCTGGCGGCAATTCGCCAGAAGCATCCGACCATTCCCATTGGCCTGCTGATGTACGCCAACCTGGTGTTCAACCGCGGTATCGATGAGTTTTACGCCGAGTGCGCACGCGTAGGCGTCGACTCCGTTCTGGTCGCCGACGTGCCGGTCGAGGAGTCCGCGCCGTTCCGCCAGGCTGCGATGCGTCACAACGTCGCCCCGATTTTCATCTGCCCGCCGAACGCGGATGACACACTGCTGCGCCAGATAGCCTCTTACGGGCGCGGCTACACCTACCTGCTCTCCCGCGCAGGCGTAACCGGTGCCGAGAATAAAGCCGCCCTGCCGCTGCATCATCTGGTGGAAAAGCTGGCCGAGTACCATGCCGCGCCGCCGCTGCAGGGCTTCGGGATCTCCTCTCCGGATCAGGTCACCGCGGCGATTGACGCGAAGGCTGCGGGTGCCATCTCCGGCTCTGCGATTGTGAAGATCATCGAGAAGAACGTGGACAAACCCGAGCAGATGCTGGCCGAGCTGAAAGCGTTTGTGACGGCCATGAAGGCGGCGACGCTTAAAGCCTGACCCCTCCACCGTCTGGCACCCCTGCCAGACGGTTACCCTTTCTTCCCCGCCATCAACAAAGGATTACGTCAAAATTGATCCTTTCGATATTTTCGGTGTGAATGGCTTTTCAAACTGTTATGTAAGCGTATGATCTGGACTCTTTTTTATCTTTAATCCTTCTGAGTTCAGAGGCTTATTCATGTCATGGCAATCCTTCAAACAGACTTACCTGGTTAAGTTCTGGTCACCCGTTCCGGCTGTTATCGCGGCTGGCATTCTCTCTACCTACTATTTCGGCATTACCGGCACCTTCTGGGCCGTGACCGGCGAGTTCACCCGCTGGGGTGGTCAATTGCTGCAGCTCGCTGGCGTGCATACCGAAGAGTGGGGTTACTTTAAACTCATCCATCTGGACGGCACGCCGCTTACCCGCATCGACGGGATGATGATCATCGGCATGTTCGGCGGCTGCTTCGCGGCGGCGCTGTGGGCAAACAACGTTAAGTTGCGTATGCCCAAAAGCCGGATCCGCATTCTTCAGGCAGTTGTCGGCGGTATCATTGCCGGGTTTGGCGCCCGTCTGGCGATGGGCTGTAACCTGGCCGCTTTCTTTACGGGGATTCCTCAGTTTTCGCTTCACGCCTGGTTCTTTGCCGTCGCCACGGCCATCGGCTCTTACTTTGGCGCAAAATTTACCCTGCTGCCGCTGTTTCGCATTCCAGTGAAAATGACCAAAGTCAGCGCAGCGTCTCCGTTAACCCAGAAGCCCTCTCAGGCACGCCGCCGTTTCCGTCTCGGAATGCTGGTCTTTTTCGCTATGGTGGCATGGGCGCTGTGTACGGCTCTGAACCAGCCCAAACTCGGTCTGGCGATGCTGTTCGGCGTGGGTTTTGGTCTGCTCATTGAACGCGCGCAGATCTGCTTCACCTCCGCGTTTCGCGATATGTGGATCACCGGCCGCACGATGATGGCGAAGGCGATTATCGCCGGGATGGCGGTCAGCGCCATCGGCATCTTCAGCTATGTTCAACTGGGCGTCGAACCGAAAATCATGTGGGCCGGCCCTAACGCGGTCATTGGCGGCCTGCTGTTCGGCTTCGGGATCGTGCTGGCCGGCGGGTGTGAAACCGGCTGGATGTATCGCGCCGTCGAAGGACAGGTGCACTACTGGTGGGTGGGTCTTGGAAATGTGATTGGCTCGACGGTCCTGGCGTACTTCTGGGACGATTTGTCCCCGGCGCTTGCCACAAGTTGGGACAAGGTCAACCTGCTGAGCACCTTCGGCCCTCTCGGCGGCCTGCTGGTCACCTACGCCCTGCTGTTGGTTGCTTTTTTACTGGTCGTCGCACAGGAGAAACGTTTCTTCCGCCGTGCGGGCGTTAAAACAGAAACGCAGGAGAATGCTGCATGAAAGAGATCGTGCCTGATTATCGTCTGGATATGGTTGGCGAGCCCTGTCCATATCCGGCGGTGGCTACGCTTGAAGCGCTACCGCAGCTAAAGAAAGGGGAAATTCTGGAGGTGGTGAGCGACTGCCCGCAGTCCATCAACAACATACCGCTGGATGCAAAAAACCACGGTTATACGGTGCTGGATATCCAGCAGGATGGCCCAACCATTCGCTATCTGATTCAAAAATGATCCCTAAGGGCCTCGCCCGGGGCCTTTATCGTATTGAATTATAAGACATCTTGATCCACGGCAAAAACGCGATTTTTGACTTAAGTAAAATCTCATTTCCCTTTTGAAGGAGGTTTTCGCGATTTGATGTATTTACGAGCTTTACTGGTTTTCGCCTTATTGATTCCCTTCCATGCGCTGTCCCTGAATTTCTCTTCCACCTTCCTGCGCCTTGATTGTCCGCAAAGAGGACTTGTCGAGGTTATTCTGCACGTCTATGACCATACCCAGGAACGGTGGCGCGGCCATTTTGAAACCGGCGCGGGACATAAACGTGCGGGTGATACCGAAATTATCCCGTTTGCCAATGGCGATATTCTCTTCCATTCCCTGTCCAGCGACGCTTTCAGCTATTTATATGATGGGGAAACGATCCTGAGGCACTGCGTAAAGCTTGATGAGCGGCCGGTTTATCCGTCGTTTTGAAGTGAGCAAAGCAAACTGGCCACCCTGTGGCCAGTTTGACGGGGGATCAGAAACGATAACCCGCAGAGAACATAAACACCCACGGATCCAGTCGCGTGTTGATGCTTTGCTGCTGACCGCCCGCCTTGAAGCGTACGTCCGTATCAATATCCATATACCAGACGGAGGCGTTAATTAACCAGTCGCGGTTAATCAGGTAATCCAGACCGACCTGCCCCGCCATGCCCCACGAATCTTTCAGGCTGAGGTCAGTCAGACCGGCCTCTTTACCGGTATCGTTAAACTTCTCGTCAAAGAAGGTGGTGTAGTTCAAACCAGCGCCAATATAAGGGCGCACCTTGCTGCTTGAGTCGCCAAAGTACCATTGCGCCATCAGCGTTGGCGGTAAATGGTGAACCGTTGCAATATCACCGGTTGCGCCCAGACCCACGCGATGACGGAACGGCGTTGCAGCAAGAAGCTCAACACCAACGTTTTCCGTCGCCATATAGGTGAACGTTAACCCTAACTGGGTGTTATTACTGACGTTAAAACCGCCCATACCCAGCACGTTATCCGATCCTTCAGTTGGGCGAACCGTAGCCGAACCGGCACGAATAAAGAATTCGCCTGCTTCATGCGCGTACGCGCCGCCAGAGAGACTGCTTAATACAAGGGCTGCCACCGCTAATTTTTTCATATCCGCTCCATCGTTGTGGTTTTAATCGCGGATGAGAATATACTCACAAAAGGGTAATAAGTGATCTGCCACAGATCACATTAAAACCAGTAACTTAACATTCATTGATCTGGGTTAATTTTTTGTGGCGCGTTCAAAAGCGATAAGTTGTTTCCATGTCAATTTTTGGCATTTCACGGTTACATAATTTTCCCTTTTCCCCCTCTTGCTCTTCCTCTGGCGGCTGGATAATTTATCGCTCTCACAAATTGATTTGATGCGTTCTTCTTTTGCAGGTGTGCCATGAGTGATATTAACCCGTGCATGACGTGCGGAGCCTGTTGTGCGTATTTTCGAGTCTCTTTCTACTGGGCCGAAGCCAGCGATGGCGGCGGTACCGTTCCGGTTCATCTCACCGAGCCGTTAACCCCCTTTCTGCGCTGCATGAGCGGCACGAACCAAAAGCAGGCTCGCTGTGTGGCGCTACAGGGTGAGCCTGGGGTCTCTACCCGATGTTCCATCTATGAGGATCGCCCCAGCCCGTGCCGGGAATTTGCCATGTCGGGGGAAGATGGCCAGGTCAACGAAGCCTGCAATCGCGCACGCGCACGCGTGGGATTACCGCCGCTTTACAAAGATATGCTTTTCCATACAAGCCTTGATGCTGCCACAGCAGGTGCATCCGGTGTACAATTGCCGGCTAATTAACACCTGCAATACTCAAGGAGAGTGCATGTCTATCACGGCGAAGTCTGTCTACCGTGACACGGGAAACTTTTTCCGCAATCAGTTCATAACCTTTTTACTGATCGCGTTGCTTTGCGCCTTTATCACGGTGGTGCTGGGTCATGCGTTTTCACCGAGTGAAGAACAGATTGCCAGCCTGAGCCAGGGCGACCATCTTGCGGGTAGCGTGGGGTTGTTTGAGCTGGTGCAAAACATGACGCCAGAACAGCAGCAAATCCTGCTGCGCGCCTCTGCCGCGTCCACCTTCTCGGGCCTGATTGGTAATGCAGTTCTGGCGGGCGGCGTTTTGCTGATGATTCAGCTGGTATCGGCGGGTCACCGGGTCAGCGCCTTACGGGCGATTGGTGCCAGCGCGCCGGTCTTACCTAAGCTGTTTATCCTGATCTTTTTGACCACCCTGCTGGTGCAGATGGGGATAATGCTGGTCGTGGTGCCGGGCGTACTGCTGGCTATCGTGCTCTCGTTTGCGCCTGTGATGGTCGTGCAGGATAAGATGGGTATTTTTACCGCGATGCGCAGCAGCATCCGACTGGCATGGGCTAATATGCGTCTGGTGGCGCCTGCCGTGATCGGCTGGCTGCTCGCCAAAACGCTCCTGCTGTTGTTTGCGCCGAATTTTGCGGTATTAACGCCAAATGTTGGCGCGGTAGTGGCGAATACGCTGAGCAACCTGATTTCAGCGGTACTGCTGGTCTATCTGTTCCGCCTGTATATGTTAATTCGTCAGTAATCCAGAGGCGGGAGGCATCGCTGCCTCCCGCCCCGCTCAGAAGATGGAATCACAGAATGAAGCAGTTTCTTGATTTTTTACCGCTCGTGGTCTTTTTTGCTTTTTATAAGCTGTACGATATTTATGCCGCGACCACTGCGCTGATCGTTGCAACGGCAGTTGTTCTGATCTACAGCTGGGTTCGCTATCGTAAAGTCGAAAAAATGGCGCTGGTCACCTTCGTGCTGGTCGCCGTATTCGGCGGACTGACTCTGTTCTTCCATAACGATGAATTTATCAAGTGGAAAGTGACCGTGATTTACGCCCTGTTTGCGGGCGCATTATTAATCAGCCAGTGGGTGATGAAAAAACCGCTGATCCAACGCATGCTGGGCAAAGAGCTGACGCTGCCTCAGGAAGTCTGGTCCCGTCTGAATATCGCGTGGGCGGTCTTCTTTATTCTCTGCGGTCTCGCTAACATCTATATTGCTTTCTGGCTGCCGCAGAATATTTGGGTCAACTTTAAGGTCTTCGGCCTGACCGCGCTGACCCTTATCTTCACGCTGTTAAGCGGCGTATACATTTATCGCCACATGCCGCAGGACGACAAGCACTGATTAACGACTGACCAGAACGTCAGAGACAGGCGTTCTGGTCTATTCTCTCCGCTGTAAAATCATAGTAGCATCCCGCCTGAAGTCTTCCGTTACGAGTTAAAACAATGACAACAACTAACGCCCCGCAGGGCGAACTGGTTTTACGCACACTGGCAATGCCCGCTGACACCAATGCCAATGGCGATATTTTTGGCGGCTGGCTGATGTCGCAGATGGATATGGGCGGCGCAATTCTGGCAAAAGAGATCGCCCACGGGCGCGTGGTGACTGTGCGAGTGGACGGCATGACCTTCCTGCGCCCGGTTGCGGTAGGTGATGTGGTTTGCTGCTACGCGCGCTGCGTCAAACGCGGCAATACCTCTATTTCAATTAACATCGAAGTGTGGGTTAAGAAAGTCTCTTCTGAGCCGATTGGGCAGCGTTATAAGGCCACTGAGGCGCTGTTTATTTATGTCGCAGTGGACAGCGAGGGTAAACCTCGTCAACTTCCTCAGGCCTGATCGACAGGTAAAAAAAAGCCTCCTTTCGGAGGCTTTTTTTATTCCATCTGCGCCCCGCCGTTCAGGCGGAAAACGATATTCACAATCAATCCGCTGCCCGGCTTGCCTGGCTCATAACGCCATCTGCGCATTGCAGATTTCACTTCGCGCTCAAACATATTAGAAGGCTGAGCGGACAAGATTTCCACGTTATCCACTCGGCCATCCGCAGTCACGTCAAATTTCACCCTCACGCGGCCTTCAATACGCAAAGCCTGAGCTCGCGCCGGATACTGAGGCTGGTTGCGGCTTACGGCACGCGGGCCCGCTGGCGCACTAACCGTTGGCTTTGATGTCGTTGCCGTATTGTTCATCACCGGACGTGAAGGCGCTGCATTTTCAACCGGCTGGGTCGCACGCGGTTCAACCGGACGTTCCTCACGTTTCGGACGCTCCTCCACCTTCTTCACCGGCTTTGGCTTCGGCTTAGGTTTTGGCTTCGGTTCAGGCTTGTGGATCACCACCGGGGCTTCCTTCGGTGGCTCCGGAACGGGCTCGGGTTCTGGCTCAGGTTCAGCCACCGGCTGCGGTGGCGGAGGGGCAACCTGCGGCGGTTCGAGGTCCGCTGGCGAGACCATCGTTACCGAAATCGGCTGCGCGGGGGCGGGCATTTCAATAACCTGATGAACCGAGGTATACAGCAAACCCGCCACAACGGCACCGTGAATCACGACAGAAAGCAGCGTCGGCCAGGGAAAGCGGCGAGGTAAATCAAGGGTCATCGAAGTCATATTCATCAACGTTAAAAAACCGAACTATGATTTTAAATGCAAATAGCAATCATATTCAATAAGACACTATGCTCTGGCGCAACTTTAGCGCCTGAGAGGCCAAAAAAGACGCAGTCAGATCAGGGTATTAACATTGTTTTTATTTTACATTGCAGTCGTTTGCCCTTTCACATAACGTAACTGACACTTTTACCGGTTAAGGAGCTTCGCCGTGTTTTACGTAATTTACTCTGAAGATGTTGCTGATTCGCTCGAAAAACGCCAGTCTGTGCGCCCTGCGCATCTGGCACGTTTGCAGCTGCTCCAGGATGAAGGCCGATTACTGACCGCTGGCCCCATGCCCGCAGTAGACAGCAACGATCCGGGTGCTGCCGGTTTTGCCGGCTCCACGGTTATTGCTGAATTTGAATCCCAGGAAGCCGCTCAGGCCTGGGCTGACGCAGACCCGTACGTTGCAGCGGGTGTGTATGCAAAAGTGACGGTGAGACCGTATAAGAAAGTGTTTTAAATCAATCGTGTAAATGTAGGGCAGCAAACTAACGTTGCATTGCCCTACTACCTTTTTGAATGAAAAAAGATATAATCCATTCATCTCTTTTACTTAGAAAAGTTTGTTATGGATTATATCTTATTAGTATTATTATTGGCCGTTTGTTTTGCTAATGCTACATTTATCAGAATCAAATCGATTGCGGTGGTTATTGCATTACTGATATTTGCTTTCTGGTTTATATCAAATATGTTTACCGGAAATGGTGTAAATGATGCAGTTTATTATCATCTGAGAAGTAATGTTCACGGGACGTCTATTGATGATATATTGCCTAAAGTTTTTGCAGCCAGCATATTTATTTTGATTTCTATAGCGATAATATTTGCGTCATTCAAATTTCGAAAAAAATTGCCACGGCGCAATGCCACATTCTATAATGTTTTATTTATTTCATCCCTTTTATTTTTCGTTTTTCAATCTAATGCAACCCAAAATATATACAACTCGCTTCAGAACTTATCCTATGGGAATGGTGTAAAAGTGGCCAGGCAGTATAACAGCGTTGATTACGAAATGAATAAAAAGTACAACTATGTTTTTATTTATGCTGAGAGCCTTGAACGTTCACTGAGAAACATTGATGGCATCAATTATATACCACAAGTAAGTAAACTTGCAGATCAATATCTTGAATTCACTGACATACGTCAAATTCCGGGTATGGGGTGGACAATGGCAGGTATGGTCAATACCCAATGTGCTATTCCATTAGTCCTCCCTCAAGGTAATTCAGCGAATAATATGTCACATTTCTTGGGTGGGGCTGATTGCATTGCAACACATTTGAAAAAAAGTGGATACACTACGGAATTTATACGTGGGAGTGATAAAGAATTTGCTGGAGGGGATAAGTTCTTTTCTCAGCATGGCTGGATTTATCAACATGATAAACAATATTTGCTTAATCATCACGTAGTAAATCAAAATGACATTAGCGGATGGGGTGTTCATGATGATTCGCTCATTGACCATGTATATAATGAATTTGAAAAGTTATCGACCTCAAAAGATAATTTTCTCCTCTCATTCTTAACCGTCAATACTCATCCGCCAGCAGGTACCTATTTATCTGCTTGTGATGGACATATTAATGCTGCCATCACTAACCCTATGTTTAAATCAGCAAGTTGTTCTGATTATCTTATTGGTACATTTATTAAAAAAATCATCGACTCAGACCATTTTGACAATACAATCATTGTTCTTGTTTCAGATCATTTGATGATGGCTAACGCTGCTAGTAAAGAGCTTGACAGCATTCAGGACAAGCGTAGGAACAATTTTATTATTATAAAAAAAGGAATTAAACCCACTAAAATCGCCAAACCAGGAACATTGCTGGATGTCTGGCCGACTATACTTGATATCTCTTCGGCTGATAAACCTGATTTTGGATTTGGTCACAGTTTACTTCGGAATGAAAAAAGCCAGATTTTACAATCATGGGAAAAATCTAAAAACATTAGTGATTATCTAGGGTTTTCGTCTTCACTATGGAATTACCCTTCCCTAAATGATAAATTCTCATTTAAAGATGGCAAATTGACAATTGGCCAACAAGAATACAAATGGCCTCTCTTCGGAACCGCTGATAAGAATAAAAACATCAACAGCATTTATTTTGAAGCCTTTGCCTTAAACGCGCAAAGAATTACTGCCGAAGATAATATTCTTTTTTATATAAACAATTGTTCAGTAACATCGAAAAGTAAACAAGGCTTATGTGGTTATGAACTAACACATAATAGTACGACACAGTACCAAATAAATGAAAAAGGTATTTTCAATAGAAGAGAGCTTAACGCTGCATCTCCTTTATTTTCTGAGGAACTTATCGGCATTTCGTCTGGGCCACTTAATGTCCAGACAGGCATTAATGATAATATTCAAGAGCAAACCATGCCATATGGTGTTAATTTTTACAAACTGGAAGGAGAAAATAAAAAAATAAAATTCCTGGCCAATTTTAACACATGCAATAACGTTCCAGTTGATGTGAATGCAGTAAAAAACTTGATTGGTAAAGATAGTTCGACTCTCATCATTGCTTCAAATGAGTCTGTTTTTTGTATCCCTTATGAAACCAGACCATCAGTTAATGAATTATTGCGCGCGAATGCGGCTACTGACCTGGCCCCCAGACAGCAAATAATAGGAACTTATACTAAAAGCGATACTAAGTTCATTTTAGGGAACCCTGATATCCCATTAGATGTGTTTATAAACAAAACAAATTATAAACTCAACGAGTTATGTACCATTTTCAAAGACTGTAGCTAATTTTTATAATCTGTTGAAAGGCTCCTTCAGGAGCCTTTCAAACCATCAATGCAGCGACGCTAACCTCGCCGCAAATCCGACAAATAGCAGCCCTATCAGCCCGTTCCCCAGCTTTGCCAGTTTCTTTTTTGTTTTCAGATAACGTGTGACAAACGCGCCGGAGAAGATCAGGAAGCTCATGTACATAAAGCTTATCAACTCCAGCGTCGTCGCAAGGATCAGGAAAGAAGTGCCGGTACTCTTCGCATTCACGTCAATGAACTGAACGAAGAACGATACGTAGAACAGAATCGCTTTGGGGTTGGTCAGGCTTAACACCAGGGAACGTTTCATGATCATACTGGCAGGTTCGGGGCCGCTCTCATGCGCGTTTTTTTGACGGTTTACCACCGACCAGAGCATTTTGCCCCCCAGCCAGAGCAGATAGAAAGCCCCGAGATAGCGCACGATATTAAACAGTACCGGCGTGGTCTGGATTAATGCCGCGACGCCCGCCCAGGCGAGAAACATCAGCACCGCATCGCCAATAAATACGCCCGTAGCGGCGAGATACCCTTTTTTAACACCGTGACCGATCCCGGTTTTTAGCACGAACAGGGTATTCGGTCCTGGCACCAGAACGATAAAAAATGCGCCAACAACATACGTCCAGAAATTCAGTACGCCAAACTCCGCAAACACTTCTCCCTCCTTTTGCTAAACACAACAGGAACAACGCTGCAAATACGCTATCCCCAAAAAATCAGACGCTATAAAATCAGCGGGCACCAGTTACGGTGCCCTCATGGTTCTCAGATATCCTGGACTGCGAACAGCAACGCATTGCGGTGCCGCGTCAATCCACATTTTCTGATGGCGTGAATACGCATATTGCGGCGGGATTGTGCTTCCAGCCAACGAGCCTTGCGACGACTCACCTGTCGCAACATGCGCCAGCGCCCTACTTCTGTTCTACTGCGCTTCATGTCTACAACTCTTAAACTAACTGAGCCGCCATTATAAACCCAACCCGGCAGCAAACCAGCGCTTTTACCTGGCGTTTTTATTTGCCAGATGAATCCTGATGCGTACACTCATAACAATACGCTTTCAAAAGGATTTTTTTACCTATGACAACCTTCTACACCGTGGTGAGTTGGCTGGTCATTTTGGGATACTGGCTGTTAATCGCGGGTGTGACATTACGCATCCTGATGAAGCGCAGAGCCGTACCCTCTGCCATGGCCTGGCTTCTGATCATTTACATCCTCCCGCTGGTAGGAATTATTGCCTATCTCTCTTTTGGTGAGCTTCATCTTGGTAAACGCCGTGCCGAGCGCGCCCGTGCCATGTGGCCCTCCACCGCGAAGTGGCTGAACGATCTTAAAGCCTGCAAACATATTTTTGCCGAGGAGAACAGCAGCGTCGCCTCCTCACTGTTTAAGCTGTGCGAGCGCCGCCAGGGGATTGGCGGCGTTAAGGGCAATCAACTGCAGCTGCTGACCTCGTCTGACGACGTCATGCAGGCGTTAATCCGCGATATTCAGCTGGCTCGTCATAATATCGAGATGGTTTTTTATATCTGGCAGCCCGGCGGGATGGCTGACCAGGTCGCTGAGTCGCTGATGGCCGCCGCGCGGCGCGGCATTCATTGCCGCCTGATGCTTGACTCCGCGGGTAGCGTGGCATTTTTCCGCAGCCCCTGGGCAGGCATGATGCGTAATGCCGGGATCGAAGTGGTTGAAGCGCTGAAGGTCAATCTCCTTCGCGTGTTTCTGCGCCGGATGGATCTCCGCCAGCATCGCAAAATGATCATGATCGATAACTATATTGCCTACACCGGCAGCATGAACATGGTCGACCCGCGCTTCTTCAAACAGGACTCAGGAGTAGGTCAATGGGTTGATTTGATGGCGCGAATGGAGGGGCCGATTGCCACCTCGATGGGCATCGTTTATTCCTGCGACTGGGAGATTGAAACTGGCAAGCGTATCCTGCCGCCGCCGCCGGACGGCAATATTATGCCGTTTGAAGAGGCCAGCGGTCACACTATTCATACCATTGCTTCCGGGCCGGGCTTCCCGGAGGATTTGATTCATCAGGCGCTGCTGACGGCGACCTACTCGGCGCGTGAATATCTGATCATGACGACGCCCTACTTTGTCCCCAGCGACGACCTCCTGCACGCCATCTGTACAGCCGCGCAGCGCGGTGTCGATGTGAGCATCATTTTGCCGCGCAAAAATGACTCTCTCCTGGTGGGCTGGGCCAGCCGGGCATTCTTCAGCGAACTGCTGGCCGCCGGGGTGAAAATTTACCAGTTTGAAGGCGGATTGCTCCACACCAAGAGCGTGCTCGTCGACGGTGAGCTGAGCCTGGTGGGCACGGTCAACCTGGATATGCGCAGCCTGTGGCTCAACTTTGAAATCACGCTGGTCATTGATGATGCCGGCTTTGGCGGCGATCTCGCGGCGGTGCAGGATGATTATATCTCCCGCTCGCGTCTGCTGGATGCCAGACTGTGGGTAAAACGTCCGCTGTGGCAGAGAATTGCCGAACGACTGTTTTACTTCTTTAGTCCGTTGCTGTAAAACGTGCCCAACGATGTTAAACAGGTAGTCATCATGGAAATGGATCTGAACAATCGCCTGACCGAAGACGAAACGCTCGAGCAGGCCTATGACATTTTTCTCGAACTGGCGGTTGATAACCTCGATCCCGCAGACGTGATCCTTTTTAATCTGCAGTTCGAAGAGCGCGGCGGTGCCGAGCTGTTTGACCCTTCAGAAGACTGGGCTGAGCATGTGGATTTCGACCTGAACCCTGACTTTTTTGCCGAAGTGGTGATTGGGCTGGCAGATGAAGACGGTGGCGAAATTAACGATATTTTCGCTCGCGTCCTGCTGTGTCGAGAGAAAGACCATAAGCTGTGCCATATACTCTGGCGCGAATAATAAAAAAGGCTGCGATTGCAGCCTTTTTATTTACTCCGGCAATTTATTGCCACAGCGATGACAAAACCGCGCGTCGTGATCATGTTCACCCTGCTGGCAATGAGGACACTTGCGCTGCTGCTTGCGGCTCTGAAACGCGCTGCTCATGTGTGTGGTAATAAGTCCAGTCGGAATGGCAATCACCGAATAGCCAATCAAAATCAGCACTGACGCCACAATGCGGCCCAGCGGCGTGTGGGGCGTAATATCACCATAACCCACGGTCGTGACGGTCACAATCGCCCAGTAGACGGAGGCATTGAGCGTCGTAAAGCCATATTTGGGACCTTCTATTAAATACATCAGCGCGCCGAAAACAATCATGACGATGGCAATAAACGAGTAGAACAGAATGAGCTGATGCCGTGCGCTGACGATTGCACTCCAGAACACGCGCAATGAGGGCATAAAACGCAGTAATTTCAGAATACGTAATACGCGAATAACGCGCATCGCTCGCCAGGCAAAGACATAGCTCAGGCTGATTTCCGGCCACAACCACATGACGTAGAGCGGCAGAATGGTGGCTAAATCAATAAATCCCCAGAAGCTGAAAACATATCGGGCCGGGTTGGGCCAGGCTATTACCCGGAGGAGATATTCAGCGGTAAAAACCAGGGTAATCGCCAGCTCAAGCCAGACAAAGATGTGCCATTCGTCAAACGTCAGGTGATATTGCGTCCCGGCACCCGATTCAATAAAGATGACGACCACGCTGAGAAGCGCAAATAAACCGCAAAGACCTTCGAAGCGACGTCCGGATACCGTTTCAGGATCGAATAAAAAATGATAAAGCCGCCGACGGGCTGACGTTAATAAACGCGACACAGTTACCTCGCAAAAATAAGGGCTGACATCATGTCAGCCCTTGCGATTATAACGGGTCTACTTTCAGGCAGGAAACCGCATGTCGGAAACTGCCTTCCAGAACTGGACGCGTTTTCGCACATTCCGGACCGGCCATTGGGCAGCGCGTGCGGAAGACGCAGCCCGACGGCGGGTTAATCGGTGAGGGCAATTCACCTTCCAGCAGCTGGATGGTCTTATTCTTTTCCAGATCCGGATCGGGGATCGGTACCGCCGACATCAGCGCTTTGGTGTAAGGGTGCAGCGGATTGTGGTACACCTCGTCATAGGTACCCAGCTCCACGGCGTGACCCAGATACATCACCAGCACGCGGTCTGAAATGTGTTTCACTACGGCCAGGTCATGCGCGATGAAGATAAGCGACAGCCCCATTTCACGCTGCAGCTTCTGCAGCAGGTTAACCACCTGTGCCTGAATGGACACGTCCAGCGCGGAAACCGGCTCGTCGCAGATAATCAGCTTCGGTTCGAGGATCAGCGCACGGGCGATACCAATACGCTGGCACTGGCCGCCGGAGAATTCGTGCGGGTAGCGGTTGATGAGGTTAGGCAACAGGCCGACTTTCATCATCATCGCCTTAACGCGATCGCGCACTTCCTGACGAGACATCTTCGGATGATAGGTCCGCAGCGGCTCGGCAATAATCTCACCGATGGTCATACGCGGGTTAAGGGATGCCAGCGGATCCTGGAAAATCATCTGGATATCGCTGCGCACCTCGCGCCACTCGTCGGGTTTCATGCCCAGCAGATCTTTACCCAGCCAGGCCACTTTGCCGTCGGTCGCTTTTACCAGACCGATAATGGCGCGCGCAAAGGTCGATTTACCGCAGCCGGACTCTCCGACCACGCCCAGGGTTTCCCCTTCGTACAGGCGCAGCGTAACGCCATCCACCGCTTTCAGGGTCTTCGACGGCTGCCAGAACCACTGTTTTCCGTCTTTAATGTCGAAATGCACCTTAAGGTCAGCAATTTCGAGCAGCACGTTGCGTTTTTCATCTAATGCGTTCATACCAGTTCCTCCTGCGGCTTAAAGCAGGCGCGCAGACGGCCTGGTGCAAACTCTTCCAGCGGCGGAGCGCTGTTGCAGATTTCCATCGCGTGCGGGCAGCGCGGCTGGAACGGACAGCCTTTCGGCAGGCGCAGCAGGTTTGGCGGGTTGCCAGGAATGGTGAGCAGGGATTCCCCTTCCGCATCAAGACGCGGCACCGCGTTCAGCAGGCCAATGGAGTACGGGTGAGCTGGCTGATAGAAGACATCGCGCGCTTTGCCATATTCCATCGTTCGCCCGGCGTACATTACCAGCACTTTGTCACAGATGCCCGCCACCACGCCCAGGTCGTGGGTAATCATGATAATCGCCGTGTTGAACTCACGCTTCAGCTCGTTCAACAGGGTCATGATTTGCGCCTGAACGGTAACGTCCAGCGCGGTAGTAGGTTCGTCGGCAATCAGCAGCTTAGGCCGGCAGAGCAGCGCCATCGCAATCATCACGCGCTGACGCATACCGCCAGAGAACTCGTGCGGGAACATGCGCATGCGCTTGCGTGCCTCCGGCATTTTCACCGCATCGAGCATTTTGACCGACTCTTCAAAGGCTTCGGCTTTGCCCAGACCTTTGTGCAGCATCAGGACTTCCATCAGCTGCTCACCAACGCGCATGTACGGGTTCAGCGAAGTCATCGGATCCTGGAAAATCATGGAGATCTGTTCGGCGCGCAGCTTGTTCAGCTCGTGCTCCGGCAGGTTAAGGATTTCACGCCCGTTGAATTTCGCGGAGCCCCCAATCACGCCGTTAGCAGCCAGCAGGCCCATTAACGCAAAGGCGGTCTGAGATTTCCCGGAACCGGATTCACCGACGATGCCGAGCGTTTCACCCGCGCGCAGGTTGAAGTTGAGATCGTTCACGGCGGTGACATCCCCGTCCGGAGTCTTAAAGGTGACGCGAAGATCTTTTACGTCCAGCAGAAGGTCGCTCCGCTGCTGCGCCTGTGGCGCGGTTGCCGTTTCAATAATTGTCATGACGGCGCTCCTTAACGGTCTTTCGGGTCGAGGGCATCACGCAGGCCATCGCCGATAAAGTTAAAACAAAACAGGGTAACGACCAGGAAACCCGCCGGATAAAGCAGCAGCCACGGAGACACTTCCATTGAGTTTGCGCCATCGCTCAGCAGCGCGCCCCAGCTGCTCAGCGGCTCTTGTGTACCGAGACCCAGGAAGCTCAGGAAAGATTCAAACAGGATCATGCTTGGCACCAGCAGCGAGGCATAGACCACCACCACGCCCAGCACGTTAGGAACGATATGGCGAACCACGATATTGCCGGTAGAGACACCGCCTACCTGCGCCGCTTCGATAAACTCTTTGCGTTTGAGGCTCAGCGTCTGGCCGCGGACGATACGCGCCATATCCAGCCATGACACCATCCCGATGGCCACGAAGATCAGCAGGATATTCTGACCAAAGAAGGTCACCAGCAGGATGACGAAGAACATAAACGGGAAGGAGTTCAGGATTTCAAGCAGACGCATCATCACCGAGTCCACTTTGCCGCCAAGGTAGCCGGACAGAGAGCCGTAGAGCGTCCCCACGATCACCGCCACCAGAGCGGCAGCAATACCGACCATAAGAGAGATACGACCACCAATAGCGACACGCACCAGCAGATCGCGTCCGGATGAATCCGTGCCAAAATAGTGGCCTGATTCCAGATCCGGCGCGCTGGACATCATGCCCCAGTCGGTGTCGAAATAGGTAAATTGCGACAGCATCGGCGCCAGGGTCACAAACAGCGCGATGATCACCAGAACCACCAGACTCGCAACCGCCGCGCGGTTGTGCATAAAGCGACGGCGCGCGTCCTGCCAGAGGCTACGACCTTCCACTTCTAGTTTTTCACTGAAGTTTTCCAGCGCCTCGCTGTTTTTCTTACTCAACATCATGGCGTGCTCCAGTTAGTAACGGATTTTCGGGTCGATGACGGCGTACAGGACATCAACGATAGCGTTAAAGAGAATGGTCAGCGCACCGACGAGAATAGTCAGGCTCAGTACCAGCGAATAGTCGCGGTTAAGCGCGCCGTTAACAAACAGCTGGCCGATGCCCGGCAGGCCGTAAATTGTTTCGATAACCATCGAGCCGGTAATGATCCCGACGAATGCCGGTCCCATGTAGGAGAGCACGGGCAACAGTGCCGGCTTAAGCGCGTGGCGGAAGATAATCCGACGCATCGGCAGCCCTTTAGCACGCGCGGTACGAATGAAGTTCGAGTGCAGCACTTCGATCATTGAACCACGGGTGATACGCGCGATACTGGCGATGTACGCCAGAGATAATGCCACCATCGGCAATATCATGAACTTCAATGCCCCGCCGTTCCAGCCGCCGCCAGGCAGCCACTTCAGCGTAATGGCAAATATCATCACCAGTAATGGCGCAACAACGAAGCTGGGTATGACTACCCCGGTCATCGCCACCCCCATTACGGCATAATCCCATTTGGTATTTTGTCTGAGCGCGGCGATAACGCCTGCGGTGACCCCGAAAACGATCGCCAGAATGAATGCCGCAGCACCCAATTTCGCTGAAACCGGGAAGCTGGAGGCCACCAGGTCGTTAACGGAATAGTCTTTATATTTAAATGACGGTCCAAAATCACCGTGGGCCAGTTGCTTCAGGTAATTGAAGTACTGGGTAGAGATAGGATCGTTTAAGTGGTATTTCGCTTCGATATTCGCCATGACTTCTGGCGGCAGCGTACGCTCACCGGTAAATGGACTTCCCGGCGCGAGGCGCATCATGAAGAAGGAAATCGTGATAAGAATAAATAGCGTTGGAATCGCTTCAAGACAGCGACGTAGGATAAATTTCAACATTGCCCGTACCTTCTGGCGTGTGCCTATATAGTGTGACGTTGGTTAGACACCGTGGGGCGAGCGAACCCGCCCCACTCATTGCCATTAATGCTTGATAATATACAAGTTTTTAACGTAGATATTATCCATCGGGTCTTTACCGGTATACCCACCTACCCACGGTTTCACCAGACGGGCGTTAACATAGTAGTAAACCGGAACGATCGCGGAATCTTTATCCAGCTGCTGCTCGGCTTTAGAGTACAGTTCAGTACGCTGTGCTTCGTCAGTGGTTTTCAGCGTATCGCCAATCAGCTTGTCGAATGCCGGGCTCTTATAGTGCGCGGTATTGTTTGAGCTGTCACTCAGCATGGTGTTCAGGAAGGAGGTCGGTTCGTTATAGTCCGCACACCAGCCAGCACGCGCCACGTCAAAGGTGCCCTGATGACGGCTGTCGAGGAAGGTCTTCCACTCCTGGTTCTCCAGCTTCACGTTCGCGCCCAGGTTCTTTTTCCAGATCGAGGCGACGGCGATAGCCAGTTTTTTGTGCAGATCGGAGGTGTTGTACAACAGGCTGAAGGTCAGCGGCTTATCTGCGGTGTAGCCCGCTTCGGCCAGCAGTTTCTTCGCTTCTGCGTTACGCTGTTCCTGAGTCTGTTTGAACCAGTCTGGCTCGGTCAGTTTTGCGCCATCGGTGTATGGAGGGGTATAGCTGTACGCAGGCAGATCGCCCTGGTTTTTCACTTTGTTGACGATGATATCGCGATCCAGTGCCAGCTTCAGCGCGGTACGAACACGTACGTCGGTAAACGGTGCTTTCTGGTTGTTGATTTCATAGTAATAGGTGCACAGGTACGGATCGACGTGAACTTCTTTAGGGATCTCTTTCTTCAGTTTCTGGAACAGTTCAATCGGCATGTTGTTATAGGTCATGTCGATTTCACCGCTGCGGTAGCGGTTAACGTCAGTCACTTCGGACGAAATTGGCAGGTAGGTCACCTGATTAATAACGGTTTTAGCGTTGTCCCAGTATTGCGGGTTACGCTCAAGCACCATACGCTCGTTGACCACCCAGTCTTTCAGCTTATAGGCACCGTTGGTCACGATATTGGCAGGCTGGGTCCATTTCTCACCAAATTTTTCCACGGCAGATTTTGGTACCGGGGAGACGGACGGGTGAACCAGCAGCTTATAGAAGTACGGAACAGGTTCGCTCAACGTCACTTCGAAGGTATTGGCATCGATCGCTTTTACGCCCAGATCGGTGATCGGTTTTTTGCCCGCGATGATGTCATCAATATTGGCGATGTGGCCATATTGCAGGTAGCTCGCATATGGAGAGGCGGTTGTAGGATTCGCCAGACGCTGCCAGCTATAAACGAAATCTTCAGCCGTGACCGGCGTACCGTCGGACCATTTCGCATCCTTACGCAGATGGAAGGTCCAGACTTTGAAATCTTTGTTTTCCCATTTTTCTGCGACACCCGGTGCCGGGTGGCCGTCTACGTCTGTCACCAGCAGGCCTTCGAACAGGTCGCGGTTAACGTTAGACTCAGGAACACCTTCAATTTTGTGCGGATCAAGAGACTGAACTTCCGCACCGTTGTTACGCACCAGCGTCTGTTTCTCAGCCAGTTGAACACCTGCAGGAACGTCCGCAGCCATTGCAGCGTTGCCCGCGATTAGCGCAGTTAAAATCCCCGCCGCTACCAGATTTTTTTTTGTGATGATGGACATTGTGTTGGTACTCCACTCATTATAATGACTGGCCTTCGCCAGCTGTGTAATCCCCTGTTGGGGCCTGTACAGCGCAGGAGTTTTTTTTGCTGCTGTCAGGTTCTTCTTTTACTGCTTGCTATCACCGACTTTTTTATTACTGACCGCTCGTATGGCCGTCTTGCGTCGATTCTTTACAGGCCTCCCCTGTTTGAGGCCTGGGCTGGATATCTGAGATGAGAACCATATGAAAATAATTCTCATCTGCTTGTTTTATGCTGCAAAATATTAGGCCGGAAAGTATCAAATGGCGTAAACGTGCGCCAATACATTTTGCAAATTTGTTAAGCAATTCTCTTTTACGGTGAGTGCCGTATCGTTGAGGGCAGCCTTGCCGGACATCAAACATCACTAAAAAAACATGACATTCAATAGGATAGAGAAAATTTTCTCTACAAGCGCGTCGCTGCGCTATCATCGAGTGATTTTGTACAAAAATTTAACAACTGGTTATTATTTAGCACATTCATCTAGGGGAATGTTGAAATTACTAATATCATTTCGGTTATCTCTCAGCAAGCCCCAGAGTATCATGTGAGTAAAATAACAGAGCGATCGAAGATTTTCTGTGCAGGCGGGTTTTAGGGGGATTAATAACTTATTGAAATACAAGTAATGAACATTATTAGTAGAATTTATTATGATATGTGAGCATTTCAACTTTAGTTATAGGATTTACTGATAATGACGTAAAAAAACGGAGCCGTTGCTCCGTTCTTTCATACGAAATATCAGTGCAGCAAACCGGGGAAAATGCTTTTAATTCCCGTCACGATAAATTCAATCCCTAACGCCATCAACAGCAGGCCCATGATACGCGTTATGACGTTAATTCCCGTCTGCCCCAACAGGCGTACAAGCCAGGGCGCCATGCGGAACACTCCCCAACAGCAGAGCGCAAAAATAGCAATTGCGACGGAAAAACCGATGAGGTGCATCAGGCTATGGTATCGCGTCCCCCAGACAATGGTTGAACTGATGGCACCAGGACCGGCCATCAGCGGTAAGGCCAGTGGCACCACGCCAATACTTTCGCGGATGGCGGTTTCTGACTTCTCCTGCTTGTTCTGTTTATCCTCGCCGAGCTTACCGCTGATCATGGACATAGCGATGGTCACGACCAGGATCCCACCAGCAATGCGGAAAGAATCAATTGAAATCCCGAACAGCTGAAGAATCGTGTCTCCGAGAAAAAGGGAGGTCAACAATATGATAGCGACCGACAGGTTAGCGGTAAGGTTGGTCTTGTTCCTGGCCGCCGCCGTCTGGTAACTCGTCATACTAATGAAGACTGGAATGATCCCCACCGGGTTGACTAGGGCAAACAAACCAATAAAAAATTTAAAATACGTTGGAAAATCAAAGAGCGTTTGGATCACGTTTTGCTCCGCTTATACACATGCCCGGGACTGACAATTTGTCGTGAGAAATCGCGCTGAAGATACCCTTTTTATCAGCATACTTCACTTGAAATCTGTACCAAAACGTTATCATTTCAGGATGTTAAACAGATGTATAATCAATGATAGTGCCGCTTCCAATACTTACTTAATTATTTAACACTGGAAAAATCTCAAAGAAATAACCCTGCTGAAAGGTATCAGCTTGGGGAAAAATTGACACAGATCATGATTTCAGTACTCAGAAGTGAGTAATCTTGGTTACACCCCCAGGGAGGTCACCTGACAAAAAGGGATGATGCTAAGGTAAGGCTCTTTTAGTAAATTAGTGTGCTGACGCAGAAAGTAACTCTTTGTTTTACTTTGTGTTACGCAAGTCGTATCGGCTCTGTCTATACTGTGTGACGTATCGAGCGCTGGTTTACTAAAAGAGTTTAAACATTATCAGGAGAGCATTATGGCTGTTACTAATATCGCTGAACTGAACGCCCTCGTCGAGCGCGTTAAAAAAGCCCAGCGTGAATATGCCAATTTCACCCAAGAACAGGTTGATAAAATCTTCCGCGCGGCCGCACTGGCTGCTGCAGATGCTCGAATCCCTCTCGCTAAAATGGCCGTTGCCGAATCCGGCATGGGTATCGTGGAAGATAAAGTGATTAAAAACCACTTCGCTTCCGAGTATATCTACAACGCCTATAAAGATGAGAAAACCTGTGGCGTGCTGTCCGAAGACGACACCTTCGGTACCATCACCATCGCTGAACCTATCGGCATCATCTGCGGTATCGTTCCGACCACTAACCCAACGTCTACTGCTATCTTCAAATCACTGATTAGCCTGAAGACCCGTAACGCAATCATCTTCTCTCCACATCCACGTGCGAAAGATGCGACTAACAAAGCTGCGGATATCGTCCTTCAGGCGGCGATCGCTGCTGGTGCACCAAAAGATCTGATTGGCTGGATCGACCAACCTTCCGTTGAGCTCTCCAATGCGCTGATGCATCACCCGGACATTAACCTGATCCTGGCGACCGGTGGTCCTGGCATGGTTAAAGCCGCATACAGCTCCGGTAAACCAGCGATCGGTGTTGGCGCCGGTAACACACCTGTTGTTATCGACGAAACCGCTGACATCAAACGTGCCGTTGCGTCTGTACTGATGTCTAAAACCTTCGATAACGGCGTTATCTGTGCATCTGAACAGTCTGTTGTTGTCGTAGACTCTGTTTACGACGCCGTTCGTGAACGTTTCGCCAGCCACGGCGGCTACCTGCTGCAGGGCAAAGAGCTGAAAGCAGTTCAGGACATTATCCTGAAAAATGGCGCGCTGAACGCCGCTATCGTGGGTCAGCCAGCGTACAAAATCGCTGAACTTGCAGGCTTTACCGTCCCGGCTACAACCAAAATCCTGATCGGTGAAGTGAAAGTTGTCGACGAGAGCGAGCCGTTTGCACACGAAAAACTGTCTCCTACGCTTGCCATGTACCGTGCGAAAGATTTCGAAGACGCGGTAGAGAAAGCTGAGAAGCTGGTTGCCATGGGCGGTATCGGTCACACGTCTTGCCTGTACACCGACCAGGATAACCAGCCAGAACGCGTCGCTCACTTCGGTCAGATGATGAAAACTGCGCGTATCCTGATCAACACCCCTGCTTCCCAGGGTGGTATCGGTGACCTTTACAACTTCAAACTCGCACCTTCCCTGACTCTGGGTTGTGGTTCCTGGGGTGGTAACTCCATCTCTGAAAACGTTGGTCCAAAACACCTGATCAACAAGAAAACCGTTGCTAAGCGAGCTGAAAACATGTTGTGGCACAAACTTCCGAAATCTATCTACTTCCGCCGTGGCTCACTGCCAATCGCGCTGGATGAAGTGATTACTGATGGCCACAAACGTGCGCTCATCGTGACTGACCGTTTCCTGTTCAACAACGGCTACGCTGACCAGATTACCTCTGTGCTGAAAGCGGCTGGCGTTGAAACTGAAGTGTTCTTTGAAGTTGAAGCTGACCCTACCCTGAGCGTTGTACGTAAAGGTGCTGAGCTGGCTAACTCCTTCAAACCAGATGTGATTATCGCACTGGGCGGTGGTTCCCCAATGGATGCCGCGAAAATCATGTGGGTCATGTACGAGCACCCTGAAACCCACTTCGAAGAACTGGCGCTGCGCTTTATGGATATCCGTAAACGTATCTACAAGTTCCCGAAAATGGGCGTAAAAGCCAAAATGATCGCGGTAACCACTACTTCCGGTACCGGTTCAGAAGTTACACCATTTGCGGTAGTAACAGACGATGCGACAGGTCAGAAATACCCGCTGGCTGACTACGCGCTGACCCCAGACATGGCTATCGTTGATGCAAACCTGGTCATGGAAATGCCTAAGTCACTGTGTGCGTTCGGTGGTCTGGATGCGGTAACTCACGCCCTGGAAGCCTACGTTTCTGTACTGGCATCTGAGTTCTCTGACGGTCAGGCTCTGCAGGCTCTGAAACTGCTGAAAGAAAACCTGCCAGCGTCCTACAATGAAGGGTCTAAAAACCCGGTAGCACGTGAACGCGTTCACAGCGCAGCAACCATCGCCGGTATCGCGTTTGCCAACGCCTTCCTGGGTGTTTGCCACTCAATGGCGCACAAACTGGGCTCACAGTTCCACATTCCTCACGGTCTGGCGAACGCCCTGTTGATCAGCAACGTTATCCGTTATAACGCTAACGACAACCCAACTAAACAGACTGCTTTCAGCCAGTACGACCGTCCACAAGCACGTCGTCGCTATGCTGAAATCGCTGACCACCTTGGTCTGAGCGCACCGGGCGACCGTACTGCTGCGAAGATTGAGAAACTGCTGGCATGGCTGGAAAGCCTGAAAGCTGAGCTGGGTATTCCTAAATCTATCCGTGAAGCAGGCGTTCAGGAAGCTGACTTCCTCGCTCATGTAGATAAGCTGTCTGAAGATGCCTTCGATGACCAGTGTACTGGTGCTAACCCGCGCTACCCACTGATCTCCGAGCTGAAACAGATTCTGCTGGATACCTACTATGGTCGTGAGTTCAAAGAAGGTGATGTTGCCGCTGTGAAAACAGAAGTTCCTGTCATCAAAGCTGACAAGAAAGCGAAGAAAAGCGCTTAATTGACAGCAGCAGATGAAAAACCCGCCTTATTGGCGGGTTTTTTTATGTCTGAATAACAAGACTGACATTATTTTCTGTTGTCGTGCTGAATCGCCGTCAGCGAGCCTACAGACAACGCTTCTTTATAATGCTTACGGCAGACCGAAACATAGCGTTCATTACCGCCTATCACCACCTGCTCACCATCTGCATAAGGTTTACCGGCCTGGTCAAGACGAAGCACCATACTGGCTTTGCGACCGCAGAAGCAGATTGTTTTCAATTCAACAAGTTTATCCGACCAGGCAAGCAAATACTGACTCCCGGCAAAGAGCTCACCGCGAAAATCCGTGCGCAGACCGTAACAAAGAACGGGGATATCAAGCTCATCGACCACTTCTGACAGGGCATATACCTGTTCACGCGTCAGAAACTGGCTCTCATCTACCAGGACACAGTGAATCGGCTGCGCAGCATGTTCTGCATGAATGTCTTCAAACAGATCGGTTTTCGGGTTAAAAAGCCTCGCAGGCGACGAGAGTCCTATTCTTGAGCTCACCTTACCTGCGCCAAAGCGATCGTCAATTTCAGCCGTATAAACAACGGTACGCATCCCGCGCTCCTGGTAATTGTACGAGGATTGCAGCAACGCGGTGGATTTCCCGGCATTCATTGCCGAATAGTAGAAATAAAGTTGTGCCATTGGCCGTAAAACCCTAATCAATGTGTAATATTCCCGATGAGTCATTGTACCATATTTTGTCTGGTCATCAGCGATGTAGCACACAGGGGAAGCGTTTCAGCGCGGAGTTTACAACCTTCTTTTCATGAAAATAACCCGTTAAAACATGTAGTAAACGCCCTCTCCTCGGCCAATATGTTATATGTTCAGCAAAACATAACACTGCTTTTTATAGTGGAATCCCCGTTCATTAAAATTCACTATTTATTAACTATTTCAGTCTTAACATCACGGAGGGGAACTAATACAAAAGGCTGATATTTCTCCGCCGCAACTATAATTCCTGCGGGAAATGTCACAAAAAAAAGACACAATCGACCGGGTTAAGCAGCTTCCGGTGATAACAACCGAGACTGCCGGGTGGTGAAATTTAAGTTAGCGTAATTAATAATAGCGCCTTTATTTAGTATTTTTTGAATTCCTTACATTCCTGGCTATTGCACAACTGAATTTATGGCTCTATTATTAGGTCAACAAACCACCCCCCATTATAAGTTTGAGATTACTACAATGAGCGAAGCACTTAAAATTCTGAACAACATCCGTACTCTTCGTGCGCAGGCAAGAGAATGCACCCTCGAAACGCTTGAAGAAATGCTGGAAAAATTAGAAGTTGTAGTTAATGAACGTCGTGAAGAAGAAAGCGCTGCTGCGGCTGAAATCGAAGAACGTACTCGTAAACTGCAGCAATATCGTGAAATGCTGATTGCTGATGGTATCGATCCAAATGAATTGCTGAACAGCATGGCTGCCGCTAAAACCGGTACTAAAGCCAAGCGTGCGGCACGTCCTGCTAAATATAGCTACGTTGACGATAACGGCGAAACTAAAACCTGGACTGGCCAGGGTCGTACTCCTGCTGTAATCAAGAAAGCGATGGATGAGCAGGGTAAACAGCTGGACGACTTCCTGATCAAGGATTAATCGAGCCATATTCAGAAAAATCCCGCATATTGCGGGATTTTTTTTAACCTAAATTTGTCGCATACATCCTCTTACACTCTGTCATAAAGCATTATTTAGCAATTTCATCGACTGTACTTTCAGACAGGTTTTTGGGAGTGTTATGGGCATAAAAAAACCGGTGGGCAATGCCTCACCGGTTTCGAACATTTACAACCGTGGCTTATTTCTTAATACCTACGCTCTCTTTGAGCCAGGTTTTAAATTCTTCACCAAGGGTATTGTGGCGGATACCATATTCAACAAATGCCTGCATATAACCGAGCTTATTACCGCAGTCATGGCTCTTACCTTTCATATGGTAGGCCTCAACGGTCTCTTTCTCGATCAGCATATCGATGGCATCCGTCAGCTGGATCTCATCACCCGCGCCTGGAGGCGTTTTAGCCAGCAGAGGCCAGATTTCAGCACTCAGGACATAGCGACCTACAACGGCAAGGTTTGAAGGCGCTACGTCGGCTTTAGGCTTCTCTACGACACCAACCATTGGCACACTTTCGCCCGGCTCAAGGTTAACGCCTTTGCAGTCAACCACACCGTATGCCGTTACGTCTTCAACAGGCTCAACCATAATCTGGCTACTGCCGGTTTCGTCGAAACGTTTGATCATTTCAGCCAGGTTATCCTGAGAAAGATCGGATTCGTATTCGTCCAGAATTACGTCGGGCAGAATTACCGCTACAGGCTCATCACCTACAACAGGATGCGCACACATAACAGCGTGGCCCAGACCTTTAGCCAGGCCCTGACGAACCTGCATAATGGTGACGTGTGGAGGGCAAATAGATTGAACTTCTTCTAACAGCTGACGCTTAACACGCTTTTCCAGCATGGCTTCAAGTTCAAAGCTTGTATCGAAATGGTTTTCGATAGAGTTTTTAGATGAATGCGTAACCAGCACAATTTCAGTGATGCCGGCTGCGATACATTCATTAACGACATACTGGATTAATGGCTTATCAACCAGAGGCAGCATCTCTTTAGGAATCGCCTTAGTTGCTGGTAACATCCTGGTCCCCAATCCCGCTACCGGGATAACGGCCTTTCTGACTTTCGAATTTAGGGCAGCCATTCAAATTCTCCTGAGCTGTTCAAGTTTTGAACTTTTATGCAATAAATAACGCGTTGAGTATATCAGCCTCGCCCCGCAGTCCGGGTCTGAAAAGAACGCGTTGCCGATCAATTAGGACAAATACGCATGAATCTGGGCAGCGATAGTAGCACTCCCCGTAAAACACAGGTAAAGCAATCTTAAAATTAAGATCCAATTGCTTATTCCGTGGACAACATTAAGCGTAGCCGTCCCCCGGCGCCCCAAATTTGGCACTGCCAGGAGGAACAGCGGTGGCTAATTTGATTAAGATAAGCCGTTCCCAATGTCCCAAGCGGCACGCCGTTACTCACCTGAATATGATGTTCACCGGTATTCAGTGAAGCGTTGAGACCTGCTGAGACGAGGATCAGATTTTTTAAACCGCTGTGGTAATAGCCGACCAGCAGCGGGAACTGTCCGGGTAAATTGGCCTGACGAAAAAGCTGGTTTACTTGTTTGAGTAAACTGCCTAACTCCGGTAGCCGTTGTCCCTGATGCGATAACTGTTCCTGCAACAAACCATTAAATAGCGCGCGAAGAAGTAACGCGGCTAATACACCGTTATCCCCTGCCCGGGTGACATCCAGAGAATAAAACGCAAGGTCGGTATCAGATAAAGGTGCGATATCCAGCACCAGTCCGGGCTGGTCAGCAGCTACCAGCTGGCGATAATTTACGCGACAGTGTGAAATAGTTTGCTGCACGGGCGGCTGGAGCTCTTGCAATAGTTTCGCCGCAGCAGGCGGATTACTCACCAGGGCATCCCAGTCCTGGAAAAGACGCTCCTCTTCCTCTACTCGGGAATTAAACATATTGGGATAAAGGCACGCCAGGACCGTTTCACGCAGCCGGTTCAGATCCTTGACCGGTTTAAGCAGAATATCCTGGACGCCAAGACGTAATGCTTTGGCAATATCCGCCATATTCTCTGTGGCAGAGATCACCAGAATCGGCGTCTGGTTACCTTCGTTACGCAGATGTTCAACCAGCTTTAGTCCATTCATGCGCGGCATCGCTATGTCGCAAATCATCAAATCGGGCGTAATGCCGATCATTTTTTCCAGGGCGTCGATGCCATCTTCAGCCAGTGACGTCAGTGCGCCCAGCGAGGATAACCACGAATCCAGTAGCGATCGGAAAACGGGCTCGTCTTCAACAATCAAAATGTGTTTTCCGGCCAATGGCTGCGTCATGGTTCCTCCCCTGGCTGACAGTAACTAAATAGTGGCATGCGATCGGCACTATCGCCTGTCAGATTTTGCTGAAGTAGTCAAAAAAAGGTGCTTAACGTGCGGTCTGCACAAAAGGCAACAATTCGTCCATTTTCTTTTCGACGGCTAACGAGCCCGCTGCGATGGCGGCCTCAGCCCGATGGAAATCAAGAGTAGAGATTTGCGGACAGTACGGCTGAATAAGGATATCCGGAGGGTCGCCTGCCATACGGTTACGTTTAAGGCGATTCTCGAGTACCTGTATTGACGTGGTCATGATTTCTATCGCCGTCGGCGCGGTAACCGAGCGTCGCGCGGCCATACGCCCGATTCTGCCGCGCAGGCGCTCGTGCCAGGCAAGTTTCTCGCCCTCAGCATCTTCGCTCTGCAGATTGACCGGCATGAGATCCTGTTGCATCAGGTGGGCATCGTGCTGCAGATCGACGGCAATTACGATATCCGCCCCCATTGCACGGGTCAGAGAGATGGGAACCGGGTTAACGACGCCACCATCGACAAGCCAGTAACCGTTGTGTGGGACAGGCGCCATGAGTCCCGGCATACTGCAGGAGGCGCGTACGGCAAGATGGATATCCCCTTCGGTTAGCCAGAGTTCGCGTCCTGTACTGAGGTTCGTCGCGACGGCGCCAAAAGGCATCTGACAATCAGTGAAGTCTTCGAGAGGCATAACCTGGCGGAACTGGTTAAAAACGCGTTCGCCGCGCAACAGTCCACCACGCTGCCAGGAGAGGTCCATCAGACGCAGCACGTCCCAGTAGCTGAAGGAACGCACCCAGGTCTCGAGTTCCGTAAGCTTTCCGCACGCGTAAGCGGATCCGACAAGCGACCCGATAGAACACCCTGCGACAATATCTACGTCAATGCCCATCTTGTTTAAGGCATTAATCACGCCGATGTGTGACCATCCCCGGGCTGCACCTGAGCCCAGCGCCAGTCCAATTTTAACCTTTCTCATTAGCCCTGTTTTACTTCCCCTGGATTCCTGACATAGCGTCAACGCAACAGCTCAGTTAACATAGTGCTACCCGAAGCGTTTTACGCCTTTATTTTTTGTTCCAGGAAGAGAATCGTGTCTCAACTCTGCCCTTGTGGTAGCGCTCTGGAGTATAGCCTATGTTGCCAGCGATATCTGTCTGGCGATCAGGTTGCACCAGACCCGTCACACCTCATGCGTTCACGTTACACTGCTTTTGTGATCAAAGACGCAGACTACCTGATTAAAACCTGGCATCCCTCCTGCCACGCTGCCGAATTCAGAAAGGACATCGAAGCCGGCTTCGCGAACACGCAGTGGCTCGGCCTCACCGTCTATGAATCCTCTCCAGGCAGTCATGTTGATGAAGGTTACGTCAGCTTTGTAGCCCGTTTTAACGAGAATAATAAACCGGGGGCCATTATCGAACGTTCCCGGTTCTTAAAGGAAAGCGGGCAGTGGTATTATATTGACGGAACGCGCCCACAGTTTGGTCGTAACGATCCCTGCCCGTGTGGTTCAGGTAAAAAATTTAAAAAGTGTTGCGGGCAGTAATGCCTGACAACCCAGACTTCGCAAATACAAACAGGATTTCCCGGCGATGCAATCATTACAACGTAAAGTTCTGCGCACCATCTGTCCCGATCAAAAAGGGCTGATCGCACGAATTACCAACATTTGCTATAAACATGAACTGAATATCGTGCAGAACAACGAGTTCGTTGACCACCGTACCGGCCGCTTCTTTATGCGTACCGAACTGGAAGGTATTTTCAACGACACCACTCTGCTGGCCGATCTGGACAGCGCGCTTCCGGAGGGTTCCGTGCGCGAACTGACCCCAGCCGGTCGACGCCGCATCGTGATCCTGGTGACCAAAGAAGCACACTGTCTTGGCGACCTGCTGATGAAAGCAAACTACGGCGGTCTGGACGTCGAAATTGCTGCCGTTATTGGCAACCACGAGACGCTGCGCACGCTGGTCGAACGCTTTGATATTCCGTTCGAGCTGGTCAGCCACGAAGGCCATACGCGTGAAGAACACGACGATTTGATGGCCCAGGCCATTGAAGCGCATAACCCGGACTACGTGGTGCTGGCGAAATACATGCGCGTATTAACGCCATCTTTCGTGGCGCGTTTCCCGAACAAGATCATCAATATTCACCACTCGTTCCTGCCGGCCTTTATTGGTGCGCGTCCATACCACCAGGCGTACGAGCGTGGCGTGAAGATTATTGGCGCGACAGCCCACTACGTGAATGACAACCTGGACGAAGGTCCCATCATCATGCAGGACGTGATTCATGTGGATCACACTTACACCGCTGAGGACATGATGCGTGCAGGGCGTGACGTTGAGAAGAATGTGTTAAGCCGCGCGCTGTATCAGGTGCTGGCACAGCGTGTCTTCGTTTACGGCAACAGAACCATCATTCTTTAATCTTTCGGAAAATGAATTGATTAGCTTTGCGCCTTTACGGATAAAAAGCAGGCAAACAGCTTCATTTCCCTAAAGGAATGCTTTACAGGGGCGTCTCATTTGATATGATGCGCCCCGCTTCCAGCAGGAAGCAGGCCAGTAAAAAAGCATTACCCCGTGGTGGGGTTCCCGAGCGGCCAAAGGGAGCAGACTGTAAATCTGCCGTCATCGACTTCGAAGGTTCGAATCCTTCCCCCACCACCATCTCTCAGCACGACCTCAAAATTTGAATTACCCCTGGTGGGGTTCCCGAGCGGCCAAAGGGAGCAGACTGTAAATCTGCCGTCATCGACTTCGAAGGTTCGAATCCTTCCCCCACCACCATCACTTCCAAACGACACTTAACATTCTGCTCGCACCGTGCATCATGTATTTCCGCAAGGGGAAGGATGAGAAGCTTCGACTAAGGTTCGATTCGAGCGCAGCGAGAAAGCGTTGCCGCAGGCAACGACCCGAAGGGCGAGGCGCAACGCGCCGAGTAATCCTTCCCCTACCACCATCACTTCCAGCAACATCCCAAGTCATATTAAACCAAACACTCAACCGAATCCGCCTCTGTAGGCCGGGTAAGGCGCAGCCGCCACCCGGCAACAGATGGCTACATCGGCGGCAAACGACGCCTGACCGGTGAACTTTTCACAATCGACGTATTACACTGGGCATGTTCCGCCAGCCCATCCAGCAGCGCATCAAGCTGTTCGATTGACCTCACCACCAGCCTAATCACAAAACAATCTTCCCCGGTCACCTTGTCGCTCTCAATACACTCCGGCATCGCCTGAATGTACTTATCCACCTTATGCAACAGACCCGGTAAGGGGCGAACCCGTACCAGCGCCTGCAGCGTATACCCCAGCGCCGCCAGGTTCACCCGTGCACCATAACCCTCAATCACACCGCGCTCTTCCAGCCTTTTAAGACGTTCTGCCGTGCTGGGAGACGTCAGACCGATGCGGCCGCTGAGCACCTTCAACGACATGCGCGCATCCTCAACCAGGCAGGCTAAAATTTGCCGGTCGATATCATCGATAAGGTATTCCATCGCTTTCACCTAATTTTAAAAAGCCATTGCTGCATTTCACCTTATCTCATCCCTGTAAAACCCGACAGCGATTTTCGACAATAACGTCACTAATCAGGAGGTGGATAATGCGTGATTTACATACAGGCGTCTGGCAAATGAGCCTGGCGATGTTAATTTCCGGCTCTATCGGTGCGTTTGTTTTGCTGAGCGGTCTGCCGGTAATGGAAGTGGTGTTCTGGCGCTGTCTTATCGGGGCAATGGCACTTTTTATTTTTATCCGGGTGAGTCAAAAGCCCTTTAGCCCTCTCACCCGCACCACGCTGATGCTGGCTATTCTCGGCGGCGTAGCGCTCGTGGTGAACTGGCTGCTGCTCTTCGCGGCCTATGAACGGATCTCGATTGGTCTTTCGACCGTGGTCTATAACACCCAGCCGTTTATGCTGGTCCTGATGGGGATGTTTTTAGGCGAGCGCGTCAGCCTGGTGAAATGGGGCTGGCTGTTCCTCGCCTTTAGCGGCGTGGTGATCCTGCTCTCCAGCGAGCTGACCGGCGCGCATGGCGGTGAATGGCTCGCCGGAATCGGCCTGGCAATGGCCGCGGCCTTCTTCTACGCGCTGACGGCAATCATTGCACGCAAGCTGAAAACAATCGCGCCGCAGCATATTGCCTTTATCCAGGTGCTGACGGGCGTCGTGATGCTTTTGCCGTTTGCCAGCATGCCGTCATTTACCGGAGATTTTCCCTGGCCTACCCTGCTGACGCTGGGCATCGTCCATACCGGCATTATGTATCAGCTTCTCTATAGCGCGATTCAGAAGCTGCCTACCCCGATTACCGGTTCCCTGTCGTTTATCTATCCGGTGGTGGCAATTGTTGTCGATAATCTGGTGTTCGGACACTCGCTTAACCTGACGCAGCTGGCGGGCGGCGCGCTGATCCTGTTTGCTGCCGCAGGCAACAACCTGGGCTGGGGCGAAAAAAAACCCCGCGAGTGCGGGGTTGGCATCAAAACGGCGAATTAGCGACGGGCGCGCACAATCTGGTATTTGCGCGTCAGGTACTCTACCGGCGCGCTCCAGATATGCACCAGACGAGAGAACGGGAACAGCACAAACAGCGTCATCCCCAGCACCAGGTGAACGCGGAAGATAAACGCCACGCCGTCCAGGTTCTCAGATGCTCCGCTGTGGAAGGTCACCACGGACTGCGCCCAGCCGACCAGCTTCATCATTTCGCTGCCGTCCATATGCTGTGCCGAGAACGGAATGGTCAGCAGGCCCAGCGCACACTGCACCATCAGCAGGGAGAGGATCAGAATATCCGCTGCGGTCGTGGTCGCACGCACGCGCGGGCTGAACAGGCGACGTTTCAGCAGCAGCAGGCCACCGACTAAGGTCATCACCCCGCAGGCACCGCCGGCGATCATCGCCATCTTCTGCTTCACCTCAATCGGTAGCCACGCTTCATACATCCAGTGCGGCGTCAGCATCCCCAGGAAGTGACCGGCAAAAATGCCCAGAATACCGATGTGGAACAGGTTAGAGCCCACATGCATCCCTTTACGATCCAGCATCTGGCTGGAGGCCGCACGCCAGGTGTACTGGCCGTAGTCGTAGCGCAGCCAGCTTCCCACCAGGAACACGGTGCCCGCGATATACGGGTAAATGTCAAAGAAGAACATATTCAGGAAGTGCATTAGTGCCGTCCTCCGTTAGAGATATTCAAATATTGCGGGGCAACCGCGCCGGCAAAACGACGCTGGTGGGCAGAGATTTCAGACTCGCCGCAGTTCTGGTCAGCAAAGAATTTCACCTGCTCTTCTTCCCAGACCGCATCCAGCGCTTGTGGAGTATCGTCCCGGGCTTCATCCGCGATTTTCTCCGCCACTTTTTCGCTGTCGACCGAGGCGTTGGCCAGCTTCACCAGCAGATCGAACAGCACCGCATAGCGGCTCTCGCGCTGCTGAAGGCGCGCGCCGAGCAGCGCCAGGATCGGCGCGATGTCCTGCAGACCACCCAGCGCCTCCTCTTTCGGCAGCTGCGCCAGATACTCCAGATAGAGCGGCAGATGGTCCGGCAGCTCGCGGCTGTCGAGCTGCAGGCCGTGCTGTTCGTACTGGGCCATCAGGTCCACCATCGCCTGACCGCGGTCGCGGGATTCACCGTGAACGTGTTCAAACAGCAGCAACGAGGTTGCGCGCCCCCGATCAAACAGCTGGCTGTAGTCCGCCTGGGCATCCAGAAGGTCGCGCGCCAGCAGATCGCGGAGGAAAACGCCAAGCCGCTGGGCATCGTCTTTATCCAGGTTTTCAGATGACGCGAGCGCGTCAAAAAGCTCCTGCTGATGCTGCGCAAGCGCAGCATCCGGGTACTCGAGCAGACGCGAAACAATGACAAGTTCAATCATGAGTGCGGCTCCGTTTTACTGGTCACATCCATGGCGTCGATGCGGCGGCTGTTGAACAGGTTGAATTTACTGTCTGACCCGTGGCAACCGTCGCCAAATGTAAAGCCACAGCCATTTTTTTCCGGGAAGGCTTCGCGGGCCAGCTCTCGGTGGCTGCTCGGCACCACGAACCGGTCTTCGTAGTTGGCAATCGCCAGATAGCGGTACATCTCCTGCGCCTGCGCTTCGGTCAGGCCGACCTCTTCCAGCGCGCGGGTATCGGTTACGCCATCAACGGTTTCGGCACGCTTGAAGTGGCGCATCGCCAGCATACGCTTCAGCGCCAGCAGTACCGGCTGGGTATCGCCTGCGGTCAGCAGGTTAGCCAGGTACTGAACCGGGATACGCAGACTCTCCACGTCCGGCAGAATGCCGTTGCTGCCCAGCTCACCCGCGTCAGCGGCAGACTGAATCGGCGACAGCGGCGGCACGTACCAGACCATCGGCAGCGTGCGGTATTCCGGATGCAGCGGCAGGGCCAGCTTCCAGTCCATCGCCATTTTGTACACCGGAGACTGCTGCGCGGCGTCAATCACGCTCTGCGGAATGCCGTCCTTCAGGGCCTGCTCAATGACCTTCGGATCGTTCGGATCGAGAAACACGTCCAGCTGACGCTGATACAGATCTTTCTCGTTCTCGGTGCTCGCGGCGTTTTCAATCGCGTCCGCGTCGTACAGCAGCACGCCGAGGTAGCGAATACGGCCTACGCAGCTTTCGGAACAGACGGTTGGCATCCCAGCTTCAATACGCGGGTAGCAGAAGATGCACTTCTCTGACTTGCCACTCTTCCAGTTGAAGTAGATCTTTTTGTACGGGCAACCGGTTATGCACATACGCCAGCCGCGGCACTTGTCCTGGTCGATCAGCACGATGCCGTCTTCTTCACGCTTGTAGATCGCGCCGCTCGGGCAGGTCGCCACGCACGCCGGGTTGAGGCAGTGCTCGCACAGGCGCGGCAGATACATCATGAAGGTGTTTTCGAACTGGCCGTACATCGCCTTCTGCATATTCTCGAAGTTCTGGTCTTTGGCACGTTTCTCGAACTCGCCGCCCAGAATCTCCTCCCAGTTTGGACCGCTGGTGATCTTGTCCATGCGCTGACCGGTGATCAGCGAGCGAGGACGGGCAATCGGCTGGTGTTTGCTTTCCGGCGCGTTGTGCAGGTTCTGGTAGTCGTAATCAAACGGCTCGTAGTAATCGTCGATGCCCGGCAGGTGCGGGTTGGCGAAGATTTTTCCCAGAAGCCAAGCGCGGTTGCCCATGCGCGGCTGCAGCTTGCCGTTGATTTTACGGATCCAGCCGCCCTTCCACTTCTCCTGGTTTTCCCAGTCGGTCGGGAAGCCGGTGCCCGGCTTGCTTTCCACGTTGTTGAACCAGGCGTATTCCATACCTTCGCGGCTGGTCCAGACGTTTTTACAGGTGACCGAGCAGGTATGGCAGCCGATGCATTTATCCAGATTCAGCACCATGCCGACTTGTGAACGAATTTTCATTTTACGCTCTCCTGTACCTGGTCATTACCTTCGCCGTCTAACCAGTTAATGTTCTTCATCTTACGTACCACCACGAACTCATCGCGGTTCGATCCTACGGTGCCGTAGTAGTTAAAGCCGTAGGCCAGCTGTGCATAACCACCGATCATGTGGGTCGGCTTAGGCGTAATGCGGGTCACGGAGTTGTGGATCCCGCCGCGCTGCTCGGTAATTTCTGACCCCGGCAGGTTAACGATACGTTCCTGCGCGTGGTACATCATGGTCATCCCGGCCGGTACGCGCTGGCTCACCACCGCACGCGCCGTCAGGGCACCGTTGCTGTTGAACACTTCGATCCAGTCGTTATCTTCAATACCCAGGTCTTTGGCGTCCGTTTCGCTCATCCAGACAATCGGACCGCCGCGCGACAGGGTCAGCATCAGCAGGTTGTCGCTGTAGGTGGAGTGGATACCCCACTTCTGATGCGGCGTCAGGAAGTTCAGCGCCTTCTCCGGGTTACCGTTCGATTTCGCGCCCATCACCGCTTTCACGGAGCGGGTGTCGATTGGCGGACGGTAAACCAGCAGGCTTTCACCGAAGTCGCGCATCCACTGGTGATCCTGATACAGCGACTGTCGGCCTGACAGGGTGCGCCACGGGATCAGCTCGTGAACGTTGGTGTAGCCCGCGTTGTAGGACACATGCTCGTCTTCCAGGCCTGACCAGGTCGGGCTGGAGATAATCTTGCGCGGCTGGGCCTGAATATCGCGGAAGCGGATTTTCTCTTCCTCTTTATTCTTCGCCAGGTGCGTATGGTCGCGACCGGTGAACTCGCTCAGGGCCGCCCAGGCCTTCACCGCAACGTGGCCGTTGGTTTCCGGGGCCAGGGTCAGGATCATCTCCGCCGCATCAATTGCCGTATTCAGCATTGGCTGGCCTTTCGCCGGACCGTCCGCTTTGGTGTAGTTGAGCTTGCGCAGCAGGTCCATTTCGCTCTGGGTGTTCCAGGCGATGCCTTTCCCGCCGTTACCGATTTTCTCCATCAGCGGACCGATAGAAGTAAAGCGCTCGTACGTTGCCGGGTAGTCACGTTCAACCGGAATGATGTGCGGCGCGGTCACGCCCGGGATCAGGTCGCATTCGCCTTTTTTCCAGTCCTTCACGTCCAGCGGCTGCGCCAGTTCGGCGGCAGAGTCGTGCTGGATTGGCAGCGTCACCACGTCGGTCTCTTTGCCCAGGTGACCTACGCAGACTTCGGAGAATTTCTTCGCGATGTCTTTGTAGATATCCCAGTCGCTTTTCGATTCCCACGCCGGGTCAACGGCGGCAGACAGCGGATGAATAAACGGATGCATATCCGAGGTATTCATGTCGTCTTTTTCGTACCAGGTCGCGGTTGGCAGCACGATGTCGGAGTACAGGCAGGTGCTGGACAGACGGAAGTCGAGGGTCACCACCAGATCCAGCTTGCCGTCGAGACCGTTGTCTTTCCACTCCACCTCTTCCGGCTTCACGCCGCCCTGCTTGCCGAGATCTTTCCCCTGGATACCGTTTTCAGTACCGAGCAGGTACTTCAGCATGTACTCGTGGCCTTTACCGGACGAGCCCAGCAGGTTGGAGCGCCAGATGAACAGGTTGCGCGGGTGGTTTTTACCGTTTTCCGGCTGTTCCGCCGCGAAGCGGATTGAGCCATCCTTCAGCGATTTCACGGTGTAATCCACCGGTGACATACCCGCCTGCTTCGCCTCTTGTGCAATGCGCAGCGGGTTAGTGCCCAGCTGCGGTGCCGACGGCAGCCAGCCCATGCGCTCGGCGCGCACGTTGAAGTCAATAAGGTGGCCGCTGTAGCGGGATTTATCCGCCATCGGCGACAGCAGCTCCTGCGCGGTGACCGTCTCGTAGCGCCACTGGCTGGAGTGGTTATAGAAGTAAGAGGTGCTGTTCATGTGGCGTGCAGGACGCTGCCAGTCGAGGGCAAACGCCAGCGGCTGCCAGCCGGTCTGCGGACGCAGTTTCTCCTGGCCAACGTAGTGCGCCCAGCCGCCGCCGCTCTGACCGACGCAGCCGCAGAAGATCAGCATGTTGATCAGGCCACGGTAGTTCATGTCGAGGTGATACCAGTGGTTCAGACCGGCACCGACGATGATCATCGAACGGCCGTGCGTTTTGTCCGCGTTTTCTGCGAACTCACGTGCGATACGGGTAATGTGCGCGCGTGGCACGCCGGTAATCTGTTCCGCCCAGGCCGGAGTGTAGGCCTTCACGTCGTCATAGCCGGTTGCACAGTTTTCATCGCCCAGGCCGCGCTCCAGACCGTAGTTCGCCATGGTCAGGTCATAGACGGTGGTGACCAGCGCGGTAGAGCCGTCGGCAAGCTGCAGGCGTTTCACCGGCAGCTTGTGCATCAGTACGTTTTTCAGTTCAACCTTGTTGAAGTGCTCGGAACCTTCGCCGCCGAAGTACGGGAACCCGACCTCGGCGATCTCGTCCTGGCTACCCAGCATGCTGAGGCGCAGCTCAGTCTCTTCGCCGGTGGTGCCGTTACGTTGCTCAAGGTTCCACTTGCCCTTCTCGCCCCAGCGGAAGCCGATAGAGCCGTTTGGCGCCACCAGCTCGCCGTTGCTGTTATAGGCAACGGTTTTCCACTCTGGGTTATTTTCCTGACCCAGCGCGTCCACCAGATCGGCAGCACGCAGCGTACGCCCTGCGGCATAGTAGCCGTCACGCTCTTCCAGCATGACCAGCATTGGCATGTCGGTGTAGCGGCGGACGTAGTCGGTGAAGTACTGGCTTGGCTTATCAAGATGGAACTCGCGCAGCATGACGTGGCCCATCGCCATCGCCATCGCGGCATCGGTACCCTGTTTCGGTGCCAGCCACAGATCGCAGAGCTTGGCGATTTCCGCGTAGTCAGGGGTTACCGCCACGGTTTTAGTGCCTTTGTAACGGACTTCAGTAAAGAAGTGCGCGTCCGGCGTACGGGTCTGAGGCACGTTTGAGCCCCAGGCGATAATGTAGCTGGAGTTGTACCAGTCGGCGGACTCCGGCACGTCGGTCTGTTCGCCCCAGGTCTGCGGAGACGCCGGCGGCAGGTCGCAGTACCAATCGTAGAAGCTCAGGCAGGTACCGCCGATAAGTGACAGATAGCGCGCGCCGGAAGCGTAAGAAACCATCGACATCGCCGGGATCGGCGAAAAGCCCGCCACGCGGTCAGGACCGTAGGTTTTAACGGTATAGACGTTGGAGGCGGCAATCAGCTCGTTCACTTCTTTCCATGAGGAACGCACAAAGCCGCCGCGGCCGCGAGCCTGCTTGAAGCTTTTCGCTTTATCCGCGTCTTCAATGATGGAGGCCCAGGCATCAACCGGATCGCTGTGCTGCGCTTTCGCTTCACGCCACATTTTCATCAGACGCTTGCGCATCAGCGGATATTTCAGACGGTTAGCGCTGTAGAGATACCAGGAGTAGCTGGCGCCACGCGGGCAGCCGCGCGGTTCATGGTTTGGCATATCCGGGCGGGTGCGCGGGTAGTCGGTCTGCTGCATTTCCCAGGTCACCAGACCATTTTTAACGAAAATCTTCCAGCTGCATGAGCCAGTACAGTTCACGCCGTGGGTCGAACGGACGACTTTGTCATGCTGCCAGCGCTGACGGTAACCGTCTTCCCAGTCCCGGTTGGTATCCAGAACCTGGCCGTGCCCATCGGCAAAAGTTTCCCCCTTCTGTTTGAAGTAGCGAAACCGGTCCAAAAATTTGCTCATCGGGTATCTCCTGTATGGAGCCTGTGGCTCTCTAAATCGACATTGCTGATTTGCAGCGAAGGTAACGCCCTGAAAGAGGGGGAGAATTGATAACGATCAAGACGAGGAGGGACTCTCAGGCGAGGGGTTACACCGAATACCACCAAAGCGGTATCTCCAAAAAATCCATATCAATATGAAAAATAAGGCTAATTTTATTTCATCGTACAAAAAGCCAGTCGGAATTTAACATCTCAGGTATTAAGGGGTAGACCCACCTGCAAAGCGATGGCGATCGCAGTGCCCCCGCAGGCGTCTGTCGAAAAAGTCGTGAGTATGTTGTAACTATTACTCAGGATAAAAAAACGCGGCCCGAAGGCCGCGTAAACGGATAATCACACTTACTTATTTTTTTTGGTATTACGGCCATATACCAGCCACGTAATCACGACGCAGGCGATATAGAAGACGAGGAAAACTTTCATGGCGCCAGCCGGAGAGCCGGTCAGATCCAGAGAGATACCGAACGCTTTCGGGATAAAGAAGCCGCCAATCGCGCCGATGGCTGAGATAAAGCCCAGCGCCGCAGCCGTATCCGTCGCCGCTTCGCGCATTGCCTGCTCTTCGCTCCCGCCCTGCGCTTTCACGCGATCCATCGTCAGCTTACGGAAGATCACGGAGATCATCTGGAAGGTGGACGCACTCCCCAGCCCCGCCGTCAGGAACAGCACCATAAACACGCCGAAGAAGGCGATGAAGTTACCGCCCTGCCCGTCGGCCGGCAGCGTGAGGAACAGCAGCGCGCAGAAGACCGCCATCACGATGAAGTTAACCAGCGTCACGCGGGTACCGCCCAGGCGGTCAGACACCATGCCGCCCAGCGAGCGAGCAAGGGCGCCAATAAATGGGCCGAAGAAGGCAAAGTGCAGTATCTGCACGTCCGGGAACTGCGTTTTCGACAGCATCGCGAAGCCCGCCGAGAAGCCGATAAACGAACCGAAGGTGGCCAGATACAGCAGCGCCATCACCCAGAGGTGTCCACGCTTCAGCACCGGCAGCTGTTCGCTCAGCGACGCCTTCGACGCGGACAGGTCGTTCATAAAGAACCAGGCTGCGAGGGTGAAGACCACCAGGAAAGGTACCCAGATCCAGGCGGCGTTCTGCAGATAGAGGGAAGAACCATCCGCCTGCTCAACGCCACCGCCGCCAAAGGCCGCAAAAATAGAAACAGAGATCGCCAGCGGGGCAATCAGCTGCATCACGCTCACGCCCATATTGCCCAGACCGCCGTTAATACCCAGCGCGCCGCCCTGCTTCGCTTTCGGGAAGAAGAAGCTGATGTTTGCCATGCTGGAGGCGAAGTTCGCACCCGCAAAACCGCACAGCAGGGAGATAATCACGAACACGCTGAACGGCGTAGAGGTATCCTGCACCGCGAAGCCGAGCCAGACGCAGGGAACGATCATGATGCCCGTACTGAATGCCGTCCAGCGACGGCCGCCAAAGACCGGCACCATAAACGCGTAAGGCACACGCAGCAGCGCGCCTGACAGCGACGGCAGCGCGGTCAGCATAAACAGCTGATCGGTCGTAAACGTAAAACCCACTTTCGGCAGGTTTACCGCCACCGCACTAAACAACATCCATACGCAAAACGCCAATAACAAACACGGCACGGAAATCCAAAGATTCCGGCTTGCTACACGATGGCCGCGCTGTTGCCAGAACGCCGGATCCTCTGGACGCCAGTCTGTAATAACGGCACCATTTTCCCTTTCGGGAGCGGATGAGTGACTCATAGACACCTCTGATTCTCGAATGATGCTGCAAACATTAGGGTTTTAAGGCGGCGGTAAGTTGATATAAATCAAAGGAAAAGTGGGAGGATTTGCGGCGCAAAATAAGGTCTCACCCTTAGTGAGTAGGCTAATTCGGTAAAAAAGACGTGGTTTTTCACGGCACTGACGGTTCCTGGCTACTCCCACCTCCTTCCCCCTACTCCGTTGGCAATTTAGGGGTAATCCTTTATTGGTATGGGTATACTCCAGGGTATGCACCAGAATAGCGCCATTCCTGCAAGCAGGCCACGTCAGGAGCACGCCACCTCTATGTTAAAAAGATGTTTATCTCCGCTGACGCTCGTGAATCAGCTAGCCCTGATTGTTTTGCTGTCCACCGCCATCGGCGTGACCGGCATGGCGATCTCCGGCTGGCTGGTACAGGGAGTACAGGGTAATGCGCATGCCATCAACGAGGCAGGCTCGCTACGCATGCAGAGTTATCGCCTGCTGGCGTCGGTCCCCCTGACGCAGGACGATCGGCCTCTGATTGATGAAATGGAGCGCACGGTCTTCAGCCCCGAGCTGGAAAACGCCGCCATCCGCGCCGGTCAGCAGTCCCAGCTTAACGCCCTTCAGGGTTACTGGCACACCCAGCTGCAGCCCGGGCTGAAACAGGCTCGCAGCACGGAAACCGTTGCGCAGGACGTTGCGGGGTTCGTCTCACGTATTGATGCGCTGGTCTCCGCTTTTGACCAGACGACCGAATTACGCATCGACCGGGTGGTGATGGTGCACCGCGCAATGGCGCTGTTTATGGGGCTGCTGCTGATCTTCACCATCGTCTGGCTCCGCGCGCGGCTGCTGAACCCGTGGAAACAGCTGCTGGCGATGGCCCGCGCGGTGACCGCACGCGATTTTACCCAGCGCACGCACATCAGCGGGCGCAACGAGATGGCCATGCTTGGCCAGGCGCTCAACACCATGTCGGCAGAGCTCTCCGAGAGCTACGCGGTACTGGAACAGCGCGTTCAGGAAAAAACGGCGGGACTGGAGCAGAAAAACGAGATCCTCTCCTTCCTGTGGCAAGCCAACCGCCGTCTGCACATGCAGGTGCCGCTATGCGAGCGCCTCTCTCCGGTGCTGAACGGCCTGCAAAATCTGACCCTGCTGCACGACCTTGAGCTGCGCGTCTACGACGTGGAAGACGAAGATAACCATCAGGAATTTACCTGCCAGTCGGATATGTCGTGCGATGACAAAGGCTGCCATCTTTGCCCTCGTGGCCTGCCGCCGCTGACGTCCGGCGGCACCACCCTGAAGTGGCGCCTGACCGACAGCCACACTCAGTACGGTATTCTGCTGGCAACGCTGCCAGCCGGGCGTCACCTGAGCCACGACCAGCAGCAGCTGGTCGATACGCTGGTCGAACAGCTAACGGCCACGCTGGCGCTCGACAGACATCAGGAAAAGCAGCAGCAGCTTATCGTCATGGAGGAGCGCGCAACCATCGCCCGCGAGCTTCACGACTCTATCGCCCAGTCGCTCTCCTGTATGAAAATGCAGGTGAGCTGCCTGCAGATGCAGGATGCAGAGATGCCGGAAAGCAATAAGCAGCTGCTTAGCCAGATCCGCAACGAGCTGAACACCTCCTGGGTACAGCTTCGCGAGCTGCTGACCACCTTCCGCCTGCAGCTGACCGAGCCGGGCCTGCGCCCGGCGCTGGAAGCCAGCTGTCACGAATTTAGCGCCCGGCTGGGGTTCCCGGTGAAGCTTGACTACCAGCTGCCGCCGCGGTTTGTCCCCTCCCATCAGGCCATACATTTACTGCAGATCGCCCGTGAAGCGCTGAGCAACGTGCTCAAGCACTCCGGCGCGACGGCGGTAACGGTCACCGTCAGCCAGCACAACAACCAGGTGAAGCTTACGGTTCACGACAACGGCCGCGGCGTGCCGGAAAATGCCGAACGCACTAACCACTATGGTTTAATTATTATGCGAGACCGCGCCCAAAGCCTGCGCGGTGATTGCCAGGTTCGCCGGAGAGAGACGGGCGGCACGGAAGTTGTCGTCACCTTTATTCCCGAGAAACCGCTTACAACTGCTCAAGGAGAAACCCATGACTAATCAGGAACCGGCATCCATCCTGTTGATCGACGACCATCCGATGCTGCGTACTGGCGTGAAACAGCTGGTCAGCATGGCGCCCGATATCACGGTGGTTGGCGAAGCCAGCAACGGCGAACAGGGCATTGAGCTTGCCGAATCCCTCGATCCCGATCTGATCCTGCTCGATCTGAATATGCCGGGCATGAACGGTCTGGAGACCCTCGACAAGCTGCGGGAAAAATCGCTTTCCGGGCGCATCGTCGTCTTTAGCGTCTCGAACCATGAAGAGGATGTGGTCACGGCGCTGAAGCGCGGGGCGGATGGTTATCTGCTCAAAGACATGGAGCCGGAAGACTTGCTTAAGGCGCTGCAGCAGGCTGCGGCAGGCGAGATGGTTCTCAGCGAAGCCTTAACGCCGGTGCTGGCCGCCAGCCTGCGCGCCAACCGCGCCACCTCTGACCGCGACGTCAGCCAGCTAACGCCGCGCGAGCGCGACATTCTCAAGCTCATTGCCCAGGGGCTGCCGAACAAAATGATCGCCCGGCGCCTGGACATCACGGAAAGTACGGTCAAAGTGCACGTGAAGCATATGCTGAAGAAAATGAAGCTTAAATCCCGCGTCGAAGCCGCGGTGTGGGTGCATCAGGAACGCATTTTTTAAGGGCTACTCATCCGGCAGCAGCTTCCAGCGCGGATCGTCGTCAGGCAATGCGACCAGCGGCTGCACCACAGCAAGCGCGATCTCATTGGACGAGACGCGCTGGCCTTTCTCATCTTCCACCACCGCCGACAGGTGCCAGCGGTTTGTCGCCCCTTCGCTGTCATCCCAGGCAGGCATAATCACGCTCCAGCCGTCTATGCTGTTGCTTTTCGCCGGTGACGTCAGGCTCAATGCCTGCGTATCCCCCTGCCAGTGGATCTGACGAATGCCGTGCGTGCTGCGGACCTGGAGCTTCAGCATGACGGTCTCGCCCCCTTTCAGATCCCACGGAGGCGTTGCCAGCCACACGGACAGCGTTTTGCGCTGACGGAACTCCATCACCGGCAGGCTATTGCGCTCCGGCGAGTCGTAGCGGCTTCCGCGCAGGGATCGCGTGGCGGCGACTTCACCGGCGGAAAGCTGTTTCACCAGCGGCACGCCAAAGCGATAGTTGAGCTTCAGCCCGAGGTTATTCTGGCTCGCGCCGCTTTCACCCTGCTTATGCCCGGCAGTCAACGTGACCAGCGGAACGGGGGTGTAGTTAAGCCCCAGATTCACCGCTACCGGATTGTGGTAGCCGGTTCCGCTGTTGAAGAGATCGACGTTATCGCCAAAGTATTGCTCGAAGCTGACGCTGGTGTTCAGGTGATGGAACCACGGCAGCCAGGCTTTAGCGGTGACGTCATAGCCGCGCGCCATGCGCTGCTCCTGGACGTCAGAGCGATCGCGCCAGCCGGCAAAGGGCTGATAATAGTTGGCTGACAGGCGCAGATTTTCCCCCCACGCTTCCGCGCCCAGCCCGGCACGCTGCAGGTTTTCATCCAGCAGGTTATCGTAAAAGGTGTTGTAACCCAGCAGCCATTTCCCGGCGACCCAGCGCTGGCCTATACCGGCGTTACTGACCAGGCCATCCGTCTGCTGGGTCAGGCCAAGCTGGCTCCAGCTCAGGTAACGGTTGTTATCGTTCCAGGGGATAAACCAGCTCCCGCTGCTGCCGTTAAATTTGCCATCGTTATCCACCAGTAAGTTCACGCTGGCGTTCCCCCAGGGCGAAAGCCAGGACTCAATCTGCTGGTTCACTTCGCCGCTTACCGCGTCGCGCACCTGGCCAAACGCGAACTGACGCGCCTGCTCGCCGGTCGTCAGTCCATTGTCGGTCATGCTGGCTTCACCAAAGGCTTTCGCCATTTCGGCCAGATGCTTCTCCCCCTCGCCGGTTGGCGCCGCCATGCCGAGGTCGGGCAGGTTATCCCCGTCGTTATCAAAGGGATTTTGTGCCTGCTGGATAAAGGAATTCGGCGCACCGTGAACGGCTCCGACCGTAAGAAGGGGGAGTAAAAACAGCAAACGAATGCGGGACGATACAGCCATCAACGTCGTCAATAAGAACCTGTGTTTATGAATAAACTCTTATTATGTTAACGCGATAAGCCCTGAAATGCAGTCCTGGCGGACATTTCAGGATTATCCTGAAACAGCCCTTTCAGCTCCGGCACGCAGGAACCACAGTTCGTACCACAGCGCAGCTTCGCCCCCAGCGCGTTGACGGAATCACACCCTCCGACGATCGCCTCCCGTATCGCATTCTCCCCGACGCTGAAACAGCTGCAGATGATGCGTCCCGGATCCGCTTCCTTCCCGACGCTCTGTCCGTTCAGCAAGGCGTGACGTTCTGAGGCCAGCACGGGTGGTGATTGAAAAGCGGCTTCAATCACCGTATGCGCCAGCGCCGGTAACGCGGTGCCCTCCCAGAAGCCCAGCATCAGCTGGCCTTCATGCCAGGCCAGCACGCTGCTGCGTTCGCCGGTTTGGGCAACCTGCAGCTGCCAGCCCCGGACGCCGGCGTATTCCATTACCCACGACAGCAAAGGTTTATCGCACGCCACCGTCAGACGTGAGGCTTTGCGCCACCAGTAAACCGAAGAAGGCATTTCCGGCCATTCCCTGGCATAGAATTCCCCCTGCCAGGCAGGCTGCCACGGCAGAATTCTGACCGCAGTTTGTTTACTCTCCGGCTGGCCCGAAACCGGATCGCAGCGCCCTTCCACCAGCGCATTCACCTTTCCCTGGCGGGCAAACTCAGCGTTCCAGTGCATCGGGGCAAACGCCTCGCCTTCCCGTATCCCGTCATTGATTCGTACTCTGACGACCATCACGCCGCGCGGCGAGCTAATTCGCGCCAGCTGGCCGTCGCACAGGGAAAGCCGAACGGCGTCTGCGGGGCAAACCTCAACAAACGGTTCGGCGATATGCTGCATCAGTCTGGCTACGTATCCCGTTCGGGTCATGGTATGCCACTGATCGCGGATGCGCCCCGAGTTAAGAATCAGCGGGTACAACGCGCTGACCGTCGCACCGTGCGACAGAGGGTTAACGGGAACAATGTTTCGGCGCGGGAAATCCCCTGTCGGCCACTGATAAGGCTCAAGCTGCTCCCACTCCTCACGGGTTAGCGCAGCCAGGTCATGAAGGTTTAACGCACGCGCGCCGTCATTTTCAAAGGCCGTCAGCGCCGCATGTTCGCAAAAAATCTCGTGCGGATGTTGCCAGGCAAAGGCCTCGCCGTAGCCCAGCCGCTTCGCCATCTGCGCGACGATCCACCAGTCCGGCTTCGCCTCGCCCGGCGCAGGCAGAAACGCGCGCTGGCGTGAAATGCGCCGCTCGGAATTGGTCACCGTCCCGTCCTTTTCTCCCCAGCCCAAAGCCGGAAAACGGATATGGGCGAACCGGCTGGTGTCGGTATCGTTCATCACTTCAGAGACCATCACCAGCGGGCAGCTCGCCAGCGCCTGACACACCGCGTGGCTGTCCGGCAGCGACACGGCAGGGTTGGTGCCCATGATCCACACCGCCTTCACCTCGCCGCGGGCAATGGCGTCAAACAGCTCCACCGCCATCAGGCCCGGCGTCTGCGCCAGCCGTTCCGTTCCCCAGAAACGCGCCACCCGCGAAAGATCGTCCGGCTCAAAGTTCATGTGTGCCGCCAGCTGGTTCGCCAGTCCGCCCACCTCCCTTCCTCCCATCGCGTTTGGCTGTCCGGTCAGCGAAAACGGGCCGCAGCCCGGACGGTTGAACTTCCCGCTGGCAAGATGAACGTTAATAATAGCGTTACACTTGTCGCTGCCGCTGGCGGACTGGTTGATACCCATGGTGTAGAGCGTAATTGCGCGAGGCGCGGTGATAAACCAGTCGTAAAAGGTACCAATGTCTTCTGACGGAAGATCGCAAAACGCCGCCACGCGGGCAATCGGCCACGCCTCGGTCCCCTGAATCAGATTGAGCAATCCTACAAACAGACCGGCGTCGCTGCCGGGGGCGAGCGCCAGATGCAGGTCAGCAATATCACAGGTGGCGGTTCTGCGCGGATCGATTACCACCACCTTCATCTGCGGGTTGTTGCGCTTCGCCTGCACCAGCCGCTGATAGAGCACCGGATGCGTCCAGGCCGCGTTTGAACCCACCAGCACCACCAGATCGCTGTTTTCGACGTCCTCGTAGCTGCACGGCACCACGTCTTCGCCGAAGGCGCGCTTGTAGCCAACCACCGCCGAAGACATGCAGAGCCGGGAGTTGGTATCGATGTTTGCCGCACCGATAAACCCTTTCATCAGCTTGTTGGCGGCGTAGTAGTCCTCGGTAAGCAATTGTCCGGAGGCGTAAAACGCCACCGCCTGCGGTCCCCATGTGTCGATAATCTCCCGCAGACGCTCCCCTGCCGCGTTCAGCGCCTGCGCCCAGTCCACCTCAAGTCCGTCAACAACGGGGCGCAGCAATCGCCCCTGTAACCCCGTCGTTTCCCCCAGGGCCGATCCTTTCACGCACAGGCGCCCCAGGTTCGCAGGATGGGTTTCATCTCCCCGAACGCTGACCGCTTCACCTTCCACGCTGGCAACTACGCCGCAGCCGACCCCGCAGTAGGGGCACGTTGTTCGGGTTTCCGTCATGAAGCCTCCGCACGCATTACCAGGGCGTCGCTGCCAACCCATACCTTGCCGTTTTCAATTTTCACCGGCCAGGCGCGCACCGCGGGTTCGCCGTTCTCTACCTGACAGCCGTCGCGCAGGCGAATGCGCTGCTTATACAGCGGTGAAATCACCACCGGCTCGCCCGCCGCATCGCCAAGAATGCCGCGTGAAAGCACGTTCGCATTACCGCCCGGTTCCCGATCGTCGAGGGCGTAAACGGTTTTGCCAAAACGGAAGAGCGCAATCGGCTTACGTCCAAGCCGCGCGCCGATGCCCGCCTGCTCGGGGATATCGTCGATGCCGCAAATTTCCTGCCAGCGCTTGCTTTCATCCGGCGCGGTGTCGTTCACCGTCGTGCGGAACAGCGCCAGCCGGTTGGGATCGTTAAGCGTGGTTTGCCATTCGCACTGATAGGTTTCCACCACCCGGGCCATCTCCTGCTCCAGCTCGTGGGCGATACCCAGGCTGTCGTTGAGGATCACCTCCCGCAGGTAGTCGAGACCGCCTTCCAGGTTATCCATCCAGGTGCTGGTGCGCTGCAGGCGATCCGCCGTGCGGATGTAGAACATCAGGAAGCGGTCGACGGTGCGGATTAACGTTTCGTCATCCAGATCGCTGGCAAAGAGATCCGCATGGCGCGGCTTCATCCCGCCGTTGCCGCACAGATAGAGGTTCCAGCCTTTATCGGTAGCAATGACCCCCACATCTTTGCTCTGCGCCTCCGCGCACTCGCGGGTGCAGCCGGAGACCGCCATTTTGATTTTGTGCGGCGCGCGCAGCCCCTTGTAGCGGTGCTCAAGCCTGACCGCGAGGCCGGTGGAGTCCTGCACCCCGTAGCGGCACCAGGTTGAACCGACGCAGGATTTCACCGTGCGCAGGGATTTCCCGTAAGCGTGCCCGGTTTCAAACCCGGCCTCCACCAGCGCCTGCCAGATCTCCGGCAGCTGTTCCAGAGTGGCGCCGAAAAGGTCGATACGCTGTCCGCCGGTAATTTTGCTGTACAGGCTGTAGCGTTTCGCAATCTGCCCGATGGCGATCAGCCCGTCGGCGGTCACTTCTCCCGCCGGCATGCGCGGCACGATGGAGTAGGTACCGTCCTTCTGGATATTGGCGAAGTAGCGGTCGTTGGTGTCCTGCAGCGGCAGGTGTGCCGGTTTCAGCAGATACTCGTTCCAGCACGAGGCAAGCACTGACCCCACCAGCGGCTTACAAATTTCGCATCCGTGTCCCTGTCCGTAGCGGCTGATAAGCTGGTCAAAGGTGCGAATATGGTTGACGCGCACGAGGTGGTAAATCTCCTGGCGCGAGTAAGGGAAGTGCTCGCAGATGTCCTTTTTCACCTCCACGCCCTGCTCCGCCAGCTGGAACTCCATCACCTGCTTCACCAGCGCGCTACATCCTCCGCAGCCGGTCGCCGCTTTGGTGCACTGCTTAATTGCGCCGATATCCGTTGCGCCCGCACTTACCGCCTGACAGATATCGCCCTTGCTGACGTTATGACACGAACAGATTTGCGCGCTTTCCGGCAGCGCCGCCACGCCGAGCGCTTTCGGCGCGCTGCCTGACGACGCGGGTAATATCAGCGTTTCCGGCTCTTTTGGCAGGGCTATCCCGTTAAGCATCATCTGCACCAGCGTGGCGTATTCGCTGGCATCACCCACCAGCACGCCGCCGAGCAGCGTTTTGCCGTCGTGGCTGACCACGATTTTCTTGTAGATTTGCTGCGGGCCGTGCGTCCACTGGTAGCTCAGCGCCCCTGGGGTGCGGCCGTGAGCATCACCGAACGAGGCGACGTCCACGCCCAGCAGCTTGAGTTTGGTGCTCATATCCGCGCCGGCGAAGATTTTCTCCTCTCCCGCCAGCGCGGCGGCGGCCACCCTCGCCATCTGGTAGCCGGGCGCGACCAGACCGAAGATTTTCCCTTCCCACAGCGCGCATTCGCCGATGGCCAGCACGTCCGGATCGGAGGTCTGGCAACCGTCGTCAATGCAAATCCCGCCGCGTTCGCCGATAGCCAGCCCGCTGCTGCGCGCCAGCGCGTCCTGGGGACGAATGCCGGCAGAAAAGACCACCATGTCCGTTTCAAGCTGTTCGCCATCGGCAAAGCGCAGCACCAGCCCGCCGTCCGCCGTGGCGATCTCCGTTGTCGCTTTACTGGTGTGAACGCCGACGCCCAGCGCCTCAATTTTCTTGCGCAGCATCATCGCGCCGTCGTTGTCGAGCTGGACCGCCATCAGGTTAGGCGCAAATTCCACCACGTGGGTTTCCAGCCCGAGCTGCTTCAGGGCATTCGCCGCCTCCAGCCCGAGCAGGCCGCCGCCAATCACCACGCCGCGGCGCGAGCCCGCCGCGTGCGCAGCAATGTTGTCCAGGTCGTCAAGGGTGCGGTAGACAAAACAGCCCGGCAAATCGTTGCCCGGCACGGGCGGCACGAACGGGTATGAGCCGGTCGCCAGCACCAGTTTATCCCAGTGGGTCTCATGCCCGCTGGCGGTACGCACCACGCGCGCGTCGCGATCGATAGCGACAATCTGCTGCGACAGGCGCAGCTCAATGCCGTTGTCGGCAAAGAAATCCCCCTCCACCAGCGAAAGCGACGCCGCGCTGCGGCCGCCAAAATATTCCGACAGATGCACGCGGTCATAGGCGGCATAGCGCTCCTCGCCAAAGACAACGATCTGATACTGCTGATGCAGATTGCGGTTAACGCAGTCTTCGAGAAAATGATGGCCGACCATACCGTGCCCAACCACCACCAGAGTAGGTTTTGTCATAGCATTGTGTCCTGCAACCTGCGGTTGCGTAGTGAAACGATCGAACAGCCAGTCCGCGTGGGCGGGCGCAGCCGTTGCCAGTAAATCGGTAAATGTTGCCGCGCTGCGGCAGTCGCCCATCAGCAGTACGCCAGCCAGCGCCCCCTGATTGATCAGTAAACGGCGATAGTGACGGGTCAGCGGATCCCATGCGCTCCAGACCACGTCGCCCTCCTGCTCTGCCGCGCGACCGAGACTGAACAGCTCCACGCCGGTCACCTTGAGGCGTACGCCGCTGTCAGTCAGGACAAACGGCGCGGTGACGTCCCCGGCCAGCCGCGCGGCAAGAATATCCGCCTGCGCCAGACAGGGGGGGACCAGGCCAAACGTCTGGCCGTCAATTTCGCAGCACTCGCCAATGGCGTAGACGTCCGGCTCGGAGGTTTGCATCTGGTGATCCACCACGATGCCGCGCGCGCAGCGTATGCCGCTGGCCTGCGCCAGCGCGACGCTGGGCTGCACGCCCGTCGCCAGCACCACGCGCGCGGCGGCGATACTGCGTCCGTTTATCAGCGTCACGCTATTTCCGTTCACCGCTGCGATGCCAGAGACGAGCTCACAGCGCACGCCCCGCGCCGCCAGCGCCTCTTCCAGCAGCATTCCCGCCTGCCGATCCAGCTGCTGCTCCATCAGCCACGGACCGCGATGAACAAGCGTGACCTCGTCACCTGAACGCGCCAGCGCTGCCGCCGCCTCAACCCCGAGCACGCCGCCGCCCAGCACCACCGCCGGACCGACGATCGCCTGAATGGCCCGGGTATCTTCCAGGGTACGGAACGTGAACACATGCGGCGCATCGCAGCCGGGGATTGGCGGAATAAAGGGCGTTGATCCGGTGGCAAATACCAGCGCATCCCAGTTCAGCGTGCGGGCGGCGGTTTGCACTTCCCGCGTGTCCACGTTCACGGCGATCGCCTTTTCGCCCCGCAGCACCGTCACGCCGCGCGCCTGGTACCAGTCGTCATCCTGAAGACAGATGTCTGCAGCCTGCTTTTCACCGCCCAGCACCGGCGAAAGCTGGATGCGGTTATAGGCATGTTCCGGCTCGTCACCGATGACGGTGATAGCGAAACGACCGGCAGCACGCCCGGTGAGCGAGGCAATCAGCCGCGTGGCCGCCATGCCATTTCCGATAATGACCAGTCGCATCAAAGCCCCCTCGCTACGCCGCTTTTGGCTGCTTTTCATAGAGGAAATGAAGGATCTGCTGGCGCATGTGGTGATAGCGGCTGTCGTCCGCCAGCTGCACCCGGTTGCGCGGGCGCGGCAGATCGACGCGCAGGATCTCCCCGACGGTCGCCGCCGGGCCGTTGGTCATCATCAGCACGCGATCGGAGAGCAGCACCGCCTCGTCCACGTCGTGGGTAATGAGCACGATGGTGGTGTTCAGCGCCTGCTGGATCTGCATTACCGAGTCCTGCAGATGAGCGCGCGTCAGCGCATCGAGCGCGCCGAAGGGTTCATCCATCAGCAGCACTTTCGGCTTCATCGCCAGCGCGCGGGCAATACCGACGCGCTGCTTCATGCCGCCGGAGATCTCCCCCGGACGCTTGTGCAGAGCGTGCCCCATCTGCACGCGGTCGAGATTGTGTTCAATCCACTCCCGGCGCTCAGCCTTGCTCATGCTGTGGCGAAACACGTGATCTACCGCCAGGGCCACGTTGTCGAAGCAGGTGAGCCACGGCAGCAGCGAGTGGTTCTGGAACACCACCGCGCGCTCCGGCCCCGGCCCGGCGATTTCGCGGTTGTCACAAATCAGCCCACCTTCGGTCGGCAGGGTAATACCGGCGATGAGGTTCAGCAGCGTCGATTTGCCGCAGCCAGAGTGCCCAATCAGGCTCACGGTTTCGCCCTCGTGGATATCAAAAGAGACGTTCTGCAGCGCCAGAAACTCGCCGCTGGCGGTGGAAAAACGCTGGCTCACGGCCTGGACCTGAATTAATGGTTTCATGTTCGCTCCTTATTTTTCCTGCCAGCTAAAGCGCCGGGCGATCAGCATCAGCCCCTGCTCCAGCAGCAGCCCGACCACGCCAATGATGACGATGGCGATGAGAATGTTTTCGACGTTGAGGTTGTTCCACTCGTTCCAGATCCAGAAGCCGATCCCCAGCCCTCCGGTCAGCATCTCGGCGGCGACAATCACCAGCCAGGCGATGCCGATGGAGAGGCGCACCCCGGTCAGCACCGCGGGCAGCACCGCCGGGAAGAGAATGCGGCGCAGGATGGTCCACTCGGAAAGCTGCAGCACCCGGGCAACGTTGAGGTAGTCCTGCGGAATGCGGCGCACGCCTTCGGCGGTGTTGATCACCATCGGCCAGATAGAGCAGATAAAAATGGTCCAGCTCGACGCGGGCTCCGCTTTCTGGAACAGCAGCAGGCCGATGGGCAGCCAGGCCAGCGGGCTAACCGGGCGTAACAGCGCGATCAGCGGGCCGAACATGCGCGAAAAAAAGGTGAAGCGGCCAATCAGGAAGCCGAGCGGGATCCCGGCGAACGCGGCCAGGCCAAAGCCAACCGCCACGCGCTGTAATGAGGCGAGTACGTTCCAGCCAATGCCCATATCGTTAGGCCCGTCGCGATAAAACGGATCGGCAAAAAGAGTAATGGCGGAATCGAGCGTGCTGAGCGGCGTCGGGAAACCTTTGCTGTTAATCGCCGCCAGCTGCCACAGCACGACCAGCAGTCCCAGACCGAGTAACGCCGGAATGATGCGTTGAATGATCGCGTTAATCCGACGCGCAAACGTCGGCGTACGGCGGCGAACCTGCACCGGAGGGAGGACAATCACCTCCCCACTCTCTGGCGTATCTGGTGATTTCGTCTTTTGTAGATGCTGCATAATCAGGCCCCTTTACGATGAATGGCGAAACGGCTGGCGTATCCTTCCGGGTCGGTACCGTTCCAGACGGTGCCGTCCATCAATGTGCTGCTGCGTAATGGTGAAGTCGGTGTGGTGATGCCCCCCACCGCCGTGGCGGCATCCTGCCAGACAGCGGTCTGGTTAATGCGCTGTGCAATACCCGCGTAGTCCGGCGCGGATTTGAGCAAGCCCCAGCGGCGGAACTGGGTTAAGAACCACATACCGTCGGAGAGATATGGGTAGCTGACGGCCCCCTCGTTGAAGAAACGGATCGGGTGCGCGTCCTGCCAGCGCTGGCCCAGGCCGTTGTCGTACTCGCCGAGCATTCGCCCGGTGAGAAACTGTTCCTTGCAGTTGAGCCACGCCCGGCGGGAGAGGATCCGCGCGGTCTCGCGCTTGTTTTCCGCGGAGGCTTCGATCCAGCGTGCGGCCTCCAGCACCGCGCTGACCAGCGCCCGCGCGGTGTGCGGGTTTTTCTCCACCCAGTCGCGACGCGTGCCGAGGATTTTTTCCGGATGGTCGGCCCAGACAGACTGTGACGTCGCGGCGGTAAAGCCGATGCGGTCGTTAATCGCCCGCGCGTTCCACGGCTCGCCGACGCAAAAGCCGACCATGTTGCCAATGCGCATGTTCATCACCATCTGCGGCGGCGGCACCACCACCGTGCGCACGTCGTCAAAGGGGTTAATGCCCGCGCTGGCCAGCCAGTAGTAGAGCCACATGGCGTGCGTCCCGGTCGGGAAGGTGTGCGCGAAGGTATAGGTGCCGGGCGCCTGCTGACCAATTAGCTTTTTCAGCCCGTCAAGGTCTCGAACGCCCTTCTCCGCCAGATCGCTGGAAAGCGTAATCGCCTGGCCGTTCTGATTAAGCGTCATCAGGTTCGCCATCTGCTGCGGCTTGCCGGCAATGCCCAGCTCCAGGCCGTACAGCAGGCCGTAGAGAATGTGCGCGGCATCAAGCTCGCCCGCCACCAGCTTGTCGCGCACCGCCGCCCAGCTCGCCTCTTTGGTGGGCACGATGGTAATGCCGTATTTTTTATCAAAGCCTTTCAGCGCCGCGATAACCACGGGCGCGCAGTCGGTCAGCGGGATAAACCCGATGCGCACTGTTTCCTGCTCCGGTTTATCCGAGCCTGCCGCCCATGCGGCCTGCATGATACCCGGTAACAGCATTGCACCACTCGCCAGCATGCTGGCCTGCAAAAAACGCCGTCTCGACAAATCCGCCATGACCACTCCTGAATAAAAACCAAAAAAAAGCGCCCACGATGCCGAAGCACCAGTGGACGCCTTTATCCCGAAGACGAATGCACCGCCGTTGGCGCATCGTCAAAAATGGTTAATCTGATAATGCAAAGCGAATGCCAGGTTTTAACACGCGGTTTTCGCGGTGTATCGCGGTGTATCCCGCTTTACCCTCAGTTTTACGCACCTCAATCAGGCACAAAATGCCCGCTGACCGTGCAGCTACTCCTTTGGTATTACCTGCCACAAATTCTTCACCATGAGCAGCGCGCGGGCGATATCCACCATCCTTTGGTTCTTATCCATCGCCATTTTGCGCAGCGCCGTCCAGGCCTGTTCCTCACTCATATTCTGGTGGGTCATCAAAACGCTTTTCGCTTTATCTATGACTTTGCGCTCTTCAAGCGTATCGCGCAGCGACGCCAGCTGGCGCGAGAGCTGTTCTATCTCGCGCGCCTGCTGGCGCACCAGGGTGAGCAACGGTTTTTCCGGGTACTGTATCAGCGGATCGTCCTGCTCATCGGCGGGAGGCACGTACTCATCGTTACGGTAAATACGCTCGTCCACCGCCGTCATCAGATCGGCGATGAGCGTCTCCTCCAGCGCGCGCAGATGCTCAAGGCGCGCGGTTTGCAGAGCAAACCAGGCCAGTGCGGTATGGCCGTTATCGGCGGCGGGCTGGCGGGTGCAGGCCACCCTTCGTAGCTGCTCCGTTTCACGATCGGGCTGGCAGTTTAAGGCAAAGGTGGCCTGTACCTCAGCGTGGCTGTGCGAGAGAAAGATTTCAAAGCAGGCCTGCTGCCCGTCGATGCGGTCAACCAGCCTCTGGCGAGTCACATCATCGAAAAAACCCTGCGTGAAGCCAATCGCCCCCAGCGCCCGCTCCTGTCCCGCCAGCTCTTTCCCCTGCATCAGGCTATACAGGGCGACAAAACGCCCGGCTATTTGCGGATCGTCAATGCTGTCATTAAGCTGCGGTACGATACTGAGCAGATGGCGAAGCATGCGGGAGTAGTGTTCCATCGCCTGCGGTGCCGTTACCGTTTGCTGAATAACTCCTTCGCGCAGCGCAGGAAGCATATCCAGGCTCAGGAGCGCGCCGCCGATGCGTTCACAGACCGTACTTCCCGGGATCGGCGACTGTTTTTCAAGAATCACATAAAGTGCAGCGAGGTTTTCATCCACCAGCGCCCGGCTGGCTTTGCATTCGGGGGCGTAAAGCTTACCCTGTGAGCAGAGCCAGACGTTGGACGCCCCACGCTCGCACTGTAACATGTGCACCAGTTGGCTAATGCCGTGCACAAGCTCGCCAAGCTGTGCCAGCTTGCTGAGCTGCTCCCGGCGCATCATCTTTGCGCGCTCGAGCCATTCGGCAGCGCCTGGCGAAATGCCAGCCATTAATGTCATGCTTTCTCTCCGGAACAGCGAAACTCGGGAAAGCTAAGCAATATTCGTGCCTTTATAAGAACAGGAGTCAACATGCAAAAGATTGTGATCGTCGCCAACGGTGCGGCCTACGGCAGCGAATCCCTTTTTAATAGCCTGCGCCTGGCGATTGCGCTGCGTGAAAAAGAGAGTGACCTCGCGTTACGACTCTTTTTAATGTCGGACGCGGTCACCGCGGGGCTGAAGGGACAAAAACCGGCCGAGGGCTATAACATTCAGCAGATGCTGGAGATCCTGACCGCGCAAAACGTGCCGGTGAAGCTGTGCAAGACCTGTACCGACGGCCGCGGTATTACCGGTCTGCCGCTGATTGATGGCGTAGAGATTGGTACGCTGGTTGAGCTGGCCGAGTGGACGCTGTCCGCGGATAAAGTATTAACTTTTTAATAATAAACCCGTAAAAATATTATTTTCTTATGGACGCGGTTTCAGCATCAAGTTTACCTGCGGGGATGCCGATAGGCATGGAAACAACACAGCAGGTATTTCACTTATGTTCAGATCGATTCGTGCACGCATCATCGCGACGACGGCAGGCTGTCTGGTCGTCGCACTTCTCCTTAATACCGTTATTAACTTCCAGGTCACGCGCCAGGATAACCAGCAGTCCCAGCGCGATATTCTGACCAGCACCAGCGCCAGCCATAACATGGCGATTGCCGACTGGGTAAAAAGCAAGATGGCGGTGATCGCCTCAGCGCAGACCGTTGCGCTGAGTGACGATCCGGTTCCGGTGTTTAAACAGCTTGCGCAGGCGGGTGGCTTCACCAACGTTTATGTTGGCTACGCCAGCAAAACGGCGAAATTCTCTGAACCGGCGGGTGTCCCGGCGGACTATGACCCGACTATCCGCCCGTGGTATCAGCAGGTGGTCAGCACGGACGGTCCGGTCGTCACCGCGCCCTACGTTGACGCGGGGACCGGCAAACTGGTGGTAACCTTCGCCGTGCCGGTAAAAGAGAATGGTACGCTGAAAGCGGTGGTGGCGGGCGATGTGGCGATGGACAGCGTGGTGGCTAACGTGCGCGGGATCCATCCAACACCGGCCAGCAGCGGGTTGCTTCTGAACAGTGACGGCAGCGTGATTGCCGCTAACGATCCGGCGCTCACGCTTAAACCATTCGCTGAGACGATCAAAGGCATTGATTTTGCTGCGCTGAAAAGCGGTAACCTCGTCGACGGAACGCTGAACGACGCTGAAAAAACCTTCGTGGCGACAGCCGTGCCGGGCACAAACTGGCTGTTAGTCGTCGCGCTCGACAACGGTGATGCCACCTCCGGCATGCGTTCCCTGCTTAAAGCCTCGGCGATTTCGCTGGTGATCCTAGCACTGCTAAGCGCGGCCATTGTGCATTTCCTGATTGCCCGCCTGCTCAAGCGTTTGTCAGACATTCGCGACGCGATGCACAACATTGCTAACGGGACTAACGATCTGTCCCAGCGCCTGCCGGACAACGGCGAGGACGAGGTTGCGCAGATTGCGCAGGCCTTTAACGCCTTCAGCGATAAGCTGTCGGTGGTGATGGTGCAGCTCCGTGATGCCAGCGAGTCGGTGAAAAACGCCGCGCAGGAGATTGCGGCGGGTAACCAGGATCTTTCCGGACGTACCGAGCAGGCCGCATCCAGCCTGCGCGAGACGGCCAGCGCCGTGGAGCAGATCACCGCCTCCGTGACCCAGTCGAACGAATCGGCGGCAGAAGCGAATGACCAGGCGAGCAAGGCCTCCGCGGCCGCGGCGCGCGGCGGCGAGGTGGTATCCCAGGCGATCAGCACCATGCAGTCCATCGAAGTCGCGTCGGCTAAAATTGGCGATATCACCAGCGTGATTGACGGCATCGCGTTCCAGACCAACATTCTGGCGCTGAACGCCTCCGTCGAGGCGGCCCGTGCCGGCGAGCAGGGGCGCGGGTTTGCCGTGGTGGCGGGCGAAGTGCGTAATCTGGCGAGCCGCAGCGCCCAGGCGGCGAAAGAGATCAAATCCCTGATTGACTCCACCACCGACAGCGTGGCGACCGGCTCCCGCTACGTGCATCTGGCCGGGGAAAGCATGGATGAGATCCGCTCCAGCATCGGCAGCGTCTCCGGCATTATGCGCGAAATTTCCATCGCCACCAGCGAGCAGATGAAAGGGATTCATGAGATCAACCACGCGGTGACCCATCTCGACAGAATGGTTCAGCAGAACGCCGAGCTGGTCGTGCAATCCGCCGCCGCTGCGGGTGCCCTGCAGAGCCAGGCGGGCGACCTTGCTGAAACAGCCGGTCATTTCCGCATTTAATTTTCTGGCGGCGCGCGTTTAGCGGGTAAAACGCGCGCCAGCTGAAATTTTGAGGAATTTTGTCATTTTTGTTTAATCGTTATGCCATTTTTTGATCAAAATCAGCATCTCACCCCCTCCCCTTTGGTGTTATGCCATGAGTGAATTGTGAACAACATCACGCTCGGATATGGCTGCAGGGAGAGCGTTGTTTAAGACTACGGGGTAAAAAATGGCACTGGTAAAAACAAGTTTGAAGCTGTTTGGCGGGGATACGGTGGTGGTGCGTTGCTCAGAACGCTGTCGTATTCATTTGATGAGTTCGAAAGCACAAAAACAGTCCCAGGCGGATATTCTCACCGTACAGGATGATAAGGCCTGGCTTACAGTGCCCTACACCGGCACATGGGATGTGCTGATTGACAGCCACAGTCAGTCTCTGGAGCATTCCATCAGCTACGTGGCAGCATAATATTAAACGCCCGGCAAGCCGGGCGTAATATCAGGCAAAACCCGGTCGCAGCGTGCCGTTGAGCGGGTTCCCTTCCAGCAACGCCTTCACCTTCACCACCAGTTCATTCAGACAATCGTCCTGCATGCCGAGGCGGGTCAACTCCTGATCGAGGGAGAAGAGATACTGCGCGTTGGTACCCAGCGGTCCGCTGGCGGCGGCAATTAACGGAGCAATCACCTGCGTGCGGGTATCCGCTTCATACAGCGGATGGCGGGGGTCCATGATAAACACCAGCGCATTGACGGTGCGTCCGTCGTCCAGTTCCAGCTTGCACCAGCTTGGCATGTAGCAGCCGGTGATCATCTCGCGCTTCCAGAGCAGCGTAAGCTCCTCTTCCAGCGTGGCATCCGGCAGGCGATACGCCACGCCAGTGGTGCGCCCGCCCTCTTTCAGTGCAAGCATGCGCCCGGGCTGGCACGCGCTGCCGCGTCCGGCCGTCAGACGCAGGCAAAATGCGCGGTGCCAGCCAGGCAGCGTTCCCGTTGCCGATTCGACAAATTCGAGCGCCGGGTTCCACATCAGGGAGCCGTAGCCAAAAATCCATACCGGGCCATCATCCGGGCGGCAGGCAAGCGTGGCAGCGAGCGACGCCGCACGTTGTTCAGCTGACCAGAGAAGCGATTCCTCAATAGCACCAAATGCCGTCTTACAATCTGCCTTCATTAAGAAATCACGCGTTAACACTTTCCACCTCCGCCACTGCATGCTTCCTTGCGACATCTGTAATTCGCCTTCCCGGCCTTAGGTGCTGGTCATTTTGCCAGCAGTTAAATAACGATAAGCAATTAGCGGACCAGTTGCAATACAACGGCAGTTCAACCGCCTGAAAAGTCAAAATGAAGGCAGCGAATTATTTCACGGCTATTTCTTTTTATGCCATTTATCGTCGTCTCCTTTTTCATATTCATGTTTTACGGCGGCCCAGGCGACTTTGTGGGCCGTCTCTTCACGGCTGGCATCATCCCGGCGATCTTCCTTGTCTTTGTATTGATCCCAGGCGCTGTTAAACGCCTCTTTATAGATATCCTGCGCGTGAGCGGGCAGCACGTTTTGCACGTTATCGGGTAATTCGCGTTTCGTTTTATATGGCATCACTCACCTCTCTTTTGCTTAAAGAGATAAGTGTGGACGACGATATAGCATGGTGCCACCCGGACTTAATTTATGCATTGATTAAAACTCTAATTTATTGTTATTTAAAATCTATTTTAGAGATAAAGTAAATTATATGGGTCAGGCGCAAATTTCAAAGAAAAGGGTAAAATTAAGTAAAAAATAAAGGGTATTTAACAGAGATCTGTTAGTTTAATGCCCTTAAAAATCTATCTATAATTACAAGCACCTGCATTGATGGAGAAGCACATGACAGCAACACACGAGGCGGTAAAGACCCGCCACAAGGAGACGTCACTCATTTTCCCGGTTCTGGCACTGGCTGTGCTGCTCTTCTGGGGAAGCAGTCAGTCACTGCCAGTGGTGGTTGGTATCAATATTCTTGCCCTGGTCGGCATCTTAACCAGCGCATTTAGCGTCGTTCGCCATGCGGACGTCCTGGCCCACCGTCTGGGCGAGCCGTATGGTTCTTTAATTCTCAGCCTTTCCGTTGTTATTCTCGAAGTTAGCCTGATTTCCGCGCTCATGGCGACCGGCGATGCCGCGCCGACGCTGATGCGCGATACGCTTTACTCGATCATTATGATTGTGACGGGTGGTCTGGTGGGCTTCTCTCTGCTGTTGGGTGGGCGTAAATTCGCGACCCAGTATATGAACCTGTTTGGCATCAAACAGTATCTGATTGCCCTCTTCCCGCTTGCCATTATCGTGCTGGTCTTCCCGATGGCGCTGCCGGGTGCAAACTTCTCCACCGGTCAGGCACTGCTGGTCGCGCTGATTTCCGCCGCCATGTACGGCGTGTTCCTGTTGATTCAGACCAAAACGCACCAGAGCCTGTTTGTGTATGAGCATGAAGACGACGGCGACGACGATAATCCGCACCACGGTAAGCCGTCGGCCCACAGCAGCGCGTGGCATACGGTTTGGCTGATCGTACATCTGATTGCGGTGATTGCCGTTACCAAGATGAACGCTAACCCGCTGGAGACGCTGTTAACCGAGCTGAACGCGCCGGTGGCGTTTACCGGCTTCCTGGTGGCGCTGCTGATCCTTTCCCCTGAAGGGCTGGGCGCGCTGAAAGCGGTGTTGAATAATCAGGTGCAGCGCGCAATGAACCTGTTCTTCGGCTCCGTGCTGGCGACGATCTCACTTACCGTACCGGTGGTGACGCTGATTGCCTTTATGACCGGTAACGAGCTGCAGTTTGCGCTGGGTGCGCCGGAGATGATCGTGATGGTAGCATCATTGCTGCTGTGCCAGATTTCGTTCTCCACCGGGCGCACCAACGTGCTGAACGGAGCGGCGCATATGGCGTTGTTTGTTGCGTATCTGATGACGATATTTGCGTAAGAGTGGGACGGTGCGGGCTGATGCCCCCACCCCTCTCCGCCAGGGAGAGGGAGGCATAAAAAACCCGCCGAAGCGGGTTTTTTTTATTATTTGCTGGTGTCCAGCTCGTCGAAGCTCTTCACCAGATCGTCAATCGCTTTGACCTGTTTCAGGAACGGCTCAAGCTTATCCAGCGGCAGCGCGGATGGACCGTCGCATTTTGCGTTATCAGGATCCGGGTGCGCTTCAATGAACAGGCCAGCCAGACCGGTTGCCATACCGGCGCGCGCCAGTTCGGTCACCTGAGCACGGCGGCCGCCGGACGCGGCGCCAAACGGGTCGCGGCACTGCAGGGCATGGGTCACGTCGAAAATCACCGGAGACTGGTTAGAGACGTTCTTCATTACGCTGAAGCCCAGCATATCCACGACCAGGTTGTCGTAACCGAAGTTTGCACCACGGTCGCACAGGATGACCTGATCGTTACCACCTTCGATAAACTTATCGACGATGTTACCCATCTGGCCCGGGCTGACGAACTGTGGTTTTTTCACGTTGATCACGGCACCGGTTTTCGCCATCGCGGCCACCAGGTCGGTCTGGCGAGCCAGGAATGCCGGGAGCTGAATCACGTCCACCACGTCTGCCACCGGCTGCGCCTGGGAGGCTTCATGCACGTCGGTGATCACTTTCACGCCAAAGGTCTGCTTCAGCTCCTGGAAAATTTTCATACCCTCTTCCAGGCCCGGGCCACGGTAAGAGTTGATGGAGGAGCGGTTGGCTTTGTCAAAAGAGGCTTTAAACACGTACGGGATGCCCAGCTTCTGGGTCACGGTAACGTAGTGTTCGCAGATACGCATGGCGAGATCGCGGGATTCCAGCACGTTCATGCCGCCAAACAGTACGAACGGCAGGTCGTTTGCTACCTTGATATCACCAATGCTAACCACTTTTTGTTTCATAGGATCGCCTTATTCAGGTATGAATCGGAATTAAGATTAATGCAGTGTAATTTGTTTGTGCGAGATCGCGTTGATCTGCGCACGAATCATTTCGCTAATAGGGTCTTCCGGGCACTGCTCGACGAAATAGCTCAGATCGTTCAGCGCCACGTGCTCGCAGTCGAGCTGGGCATAAATCAGCCCTCGGTCGCGGATTTCGTACGGATCTTCCGGGTTGAACTGCAGCAGTACTTCACTGGCGCGCAACGCCAGCTCCATCTGACGCTCTTCCATTAACGCGGACTTTAGCGTGTCCAGCAGCTTACGAATGACCTCTGCGTTATCCGCCTCGTCGAGATCTTCGTTGAAGAGTTCAGCCACCGGGCTAATATTGCCTTTCAGCCATACGTCCAGCGTATGTTCATCCAGCGTGTCGCCGTTGAAAGGATTAATGAGCCACATTTCGCCGTCCAGCCACTCAGCACGCAGGATCATCTGCGTCGGGAAAATGACCGGGACCAGCGGAATATCCAGACGGTGCGCGACCCACAGCAAAATAGAACCCAGCGCCACGGCGCTGCCCTGACGATTTTTTAAGACCTGGTCCAGCCATAATGCGTCAGACAGGCGATACACGCCCCGCGTGTCGCAGAAACCCCATTCGCCGTAGAAAAGCTCCAGCAGCTTCTCTAATTGCCAGTCTTGCGGGCGAGCCTGATTAATCTCTTCACGCGCCAGGCTGACCAGATTCTCCAGCTCATCGTAGACAAACTGCGACGTAAAATCGTCGCGAATCATCTCTGAAATCAGGATCATGCCATCGCAAAGCGGCACTTTATTAAATTCGAAATCGGCTAAGGACCTCATGACTTACCCCAGTAACGGTATTCTTGTGGTGGCGAGTTTAATGATGATGTACAGCACCACCAGACCCAGCAGAAAGGCGATAAACCCGACCTGCTGGCTGCGCGGACGACGACGCCCAAGCGCGATAAAACCCAAAACGATGTAGATGATAACGCCAAACAGCTTTTCAGTCAGCCATGCGCCTTTATCAGTAAATGGCAGATAGCCGGTCTTCCACATAAGCCCGGCACCGGAGAGGAGCAACACCGTGTCAATACAGTGTGGCGCGATACGCACCCAGCGGGCATCCATCAGCGGATTGTTGCTGTAGCGCCACCAGTAACGGACGATGAAAAAGGTGATGGTCAGCGCAACGGAAATCAAGTGGACGGTAATAAGTACGGTAAAAAGGCTCATAACCACTGCCCCAGCGTCAGGCGCTCGTTGCCGCCGTAGTCGCGGCAGGTTTCGACAGCGGCGTAGCCTGCTTGCATAAACAGCGCTCGCACGGCTTCCCCCTGCGTCCAGCCATGCTCCACCAGCAGCCAGCCACCGGGAAGTAAATGTTGTCGTGACGTTGTCACAATGTGATCAAGATCGGCTAATCCCGCGTTGGCAGCAACCAGCGCCGTGAGCGGTTCAAAGCGAACATCTCCCTGCGCAAGGTGCGGATCATGTTCGTCGATGTAAGGTGGATTGCTGACAATCATCGCAAATGAACGATTCTCAAGCGCGGCAAACCAGCTGCTTTGCCGCACCGTCACGTTGCTGAGCCCGAGACGTTCCACGTTACGCTGCGCCAGCGTGACCGCATCAGGCATCACGTCCACCGCCGTAACGGTGCAGTCCGGCCGCTCGCTGGCGAGCGCCAGCGCGATGGCCCCGGTACCGGTACCGAGATCGAGAATGCTGCAGGCCTCCGCAGATAAACGCGCCAGCGCCTGCTCAACCAGACACTCGGTGTCCGGACGCGGGATCAGCGTTGCCGCCGAAACGTACAGCGGTAACGACCAGAACTCGCGCTCGCCGACAAGGTGCGCCACCGGCTCGCCGGTTTTACGGCGGGCAAGCAGCGCGGCGAGCTGTGCTTCCTGTTCCGCGGTCAGTTCAGTTTCGCCGAAGGCCAGCAGGTACGTGCGGGCTTTACCCGTCACATGCTCAAGCAAAATTTCGGCATCGCGTTTAGGGCTTTCACTTTCGGAAAGCTCACCGGCAGCCTCACGTAACCAGCGCTGAAAATCCATTATTCCTGCTCGGACAGTGCCGCCAGCTGGTCGGCCTGGTATTCCTGCACGATAGGCTCAATCAGCATGTCCAGCTTGCCTTCCATCACCTCGTCCAGACGGTACAGCGTCAGGTTGATGCGGTGGTCGGTTACGCGCCCCTGCGGGAAGTTGTAGGTGCGGTTTCGGTCGCTGCGATCGCCGCTGCCCAGCAGGTTACGACGCGTGGATGCTTCCGCCTGCTGGCGTTTCGCCATTTCGGCCGCGTGGATACGCGCGCCCAGCACCGACAACGCTTTGGCTTTGTTTTTATGCTGGGAACGCTCGTCCTGACATTCGACAACTATACCGGTTGGCAGGTGGGTAATACGAATGGCGGAATCGGTGGTGTTAACGTGCTGACCGCCCGCGCCAGAGGAGCGGAAAGTATCAATACGCAGGTCCGCCGGATTGATGTCCGGCAGTTCCGCTTCCGGCAGCTCCGGCATCACCGCCACCGTGCAGGCGGAGGTGTGAATGCGGCCCTGAGATTCAGTGGCCGGTACGCGCTGCACGCGGTGACCGCCGGATTCAAACTTGAGACGTCCATACACGCCGTCGCCGCTGATCTTGGCGATAACCTCTTTATAGCCACCGTGTTCGCCTTCGTTGGCGCTCATGATCTCCACGCGCCAGCGACGCGACTCGGCGTAGCGGCTGTACATACGGAACAGATCCCCGGCAAACAGCGCCGCTTCGTCACCGCCGGTACCGGCGCGAACTTCCACAAAGGCGTTACGCTCATCGTCCGGATCTTTCGGCAGCAGAAGCACCTGAAGCTGCTGCTCCATCTCTTCAGAACGCGCTTTAGCATCCTGCAGCTCTTCCTGCGCCATCTCGCGCATTTCAGGATCGTCGAGCATCATCTGCGCGGTTTCGATATCTTCCTGAACCTGTCGCCAGTCGGTAAAGCATTTAGAAACATCACTTAACTGCGCGTATTCACGTGAAAGCGCGCGAAAACGTTCCTGGTCCGCAATGGTCCCGGCATCCCCGAGCAGCGCCTGTACTTCTTCATGGCGCTCGTGCAGAGCTTCCAGTTTAGCGACGATAGAAGGCTTCATAGGCGTAAGTGCACCTTGTCTTAGAAAATGGGTATAGGGCGCTATTCCAGCCCGAGGCTGTTGCGCAGAATAGTCAGGCGTTCATCATCCCCGTCACGGGCGGCCTGCTGAAGAGATTTGGTTGGTGCATGGATAAGGCGGTTGGTCAGTTTCCACGCCAGATCCTGCATAATTGCGTGCGCGTCACCGCCCTGTTCAAGGGCCGCTAACGCTTTGGCAGTCAGGTCGTCACGCACCTGCTCCGCCTGTCCGCGATACTCGCGGATGGTCTCGCTGACGCTTTGCGCGCGCAGCCAGGCCATAAACTCACTGGTTTCCTGCTCAACGATGGTTTCCGCCTGAACCGCCGCCGCTTTACGCTGGGCAAGGTTGTGCGAAATGATGCTTTGCAGGTCATCCACGCTGTAGAGGTAGGCGTTAGGCAGCTTGCCCACTTCCGGTTCAACATCGCGCGGGACGGCGATATCCACCAGCAGCATTGGCTGATTGCGACGGGACTTCAGCGCACGCTCCACCATCCCTTTTCCGATAATCGGCAGCGGGCTGGCGGTAGAGCTGATGATAATGTCCGCCTCTTTCAGGCGTTCATCGATGTCGCTCAGGGCAACCACCTCTGCCCCCACTTCATCCGCCAGCACCTGCGCGCGTTCGCGGGTGCGGTTAGCGATGATCATCTTTTTCACTTTATGCTCGCGCAGATGGCGCGCCACAAGTTCGATGGTTTCGCCCGCGCCCACCAGCATCACGGTGACGGTAGAAAGGGATTCAAAGATTTGGCGCGCAAGGGTGCAGGCCGCGAAAGCAACGGAAACCGCACTGGCACCAATGTCGGTTTCGGTTCGCACACGCTTCGCCACGGAGAACGACTTCTGGAACATGCGCTCCAGTTCGCTGGCCTTCAGATGCCCTTTTTGTGAATCGGCAAACGCTTTTTTCACCTGACCGAGAATTTGCGGCTCGCCCAGCACCAGCGAATCCAGACCGCTGGCCACGCGCATCAGATGGCTGACGGCATCGTTGTCCTGATGCCAGTACAGGCTGTTACGCAGCTCGTCTTCGTTGAGATTGTGGTAGTCGCATAGCCAGCGGATCAGCGCTTCGTGCAGGTTGTCCTGCTCTTCCACGCTTAAATAGAGCTCGGTACGGTTGCACGTCGAGAGCACCACGCCACCCTGCACCATCGGCTGTGCAAGCAGGCTGTCCAGCGCCAGGTCAAGCGTATCCGGCGAAAACGTTACGCGTTCTCGCAGCGAAACCGGGGCTGTTTTGTGGTTGATACCGAGTGCTAATAGGGTCATGTTGAGCGGGAGTAGTACCAGCGTTAATAAGGTTAGCAGAACGCATCATACAGGATGCGCGAGATCAATAAAAGAGACAGCCCCCTTTCGGAGTAATAGGTTACACAGCGCTTTGAGATAATTTGAACGTAGACGGTAGCCCCCTTCGACGCTAGCATTAACAGTCATAACTGCAACGTATCTCAAGGATTTGTCCTCATTATGACCCGACTGATTCGCCTGCTGCCGCTGGCAGCACTGGTTCTGACCGCCTGTACCGTCACCCAACCAAAAGGCCCGGGCAAAAGCCCTGATTCACCGCAGTGGCGTCAGCACCAGCAGGACGTCCGTAATTTGAACCAGTACCAGACCCGCGGCGCTTTCGCTTATCTCTCTGACGAACAAAAGGTTTATGCCCGCTTCTTCTGGCAGCAGACGGGGCAGGACAACTACCGCCTGCTGCTGCTGAACCCGCTGGGCAGCACCGAGCTGGAGCTTATCGCCAAACCTGGCGAAGCGCAGATCACCGATAACAAAGGCCAGCACTATACCGCGACCGATGCCGAAGAGATGATTGGCAAGCTGACCGGGATGCCTATCCCGCTCAACAGCCTGCGCCAGTGGATCCTGGGCCTGCCGGGTGACGCCACCGACTACACCCTGGACGACCAGTACCGTCTGAGCCAGGTGAACTACACCCAGAACGGCAAAACCTGGAAAGTGGTGTACAGCGCCTATGACAGTAAGAGTAAACCGTCGCTGCCATCGAATATGGAACTGACTCAGGGAAGCCAGCGCATCAAGCTGAAAATGGACAACTGGATCGTTAAATGATGACCCACTGGCCCTCTCCGGCAAAGCTAAACCTGTTTTTATACATTACCGGCCAGCGCGCTGATGGCTATCACACGCTGCAGACGCTGTTTCAGTTTATTGACTATGGCGACACGATCTCCATTGAACAGCGCCAGGACGGGCAGATTTGCCTCCTGACCCCGGTCGAGGGCGTGGCGCATGAGGAGAACCTGATCGTGCGCGCCGCGCGTCTGCTGATGAAAGCCGCAGCGGAATCGGGCCGTCTACCCGCGGGAAGCGGCGCGGAAATCCGTATCGAGAAGCGGCTGCCGATGGGCGGTGGTCTGGGCGGTGGCTCATCCAACGCTGCAACCGTGCTGGTTGCGCTGAACCATCTCTGGGGCTGCGGGCTGTCGAAGGATGAACTGGCAGCACTGGGCTTGACGCTGGGGGCTGATGTCCCGGTATTTGTGCGCGGTCATGCGGCTTTTGCCGAAGGCGTGGGGGAAATCCTCTCCCCTGTAGAACCGCCGGAAAAATGGTACCTGGTTGCCCATCCTGGCGTAAGCATTCCGACCCCGGTCATCTTTAAAGATCCTGACCTGAAAAGGAATACCCCGGTTCGGTCAATAGAAACGTTATTAAATTGTGAATTCAGCAACGATTGCGAGGATATCGCAAGAAAACGTTTTCGCGAGGTTGATGCGGTGCTTTCCTGGCTGTTAGAATACGCGCCGTCGCGCCTGACTGGTACAGGAGCCTGTGTCTTTGCTGAATTTGACACCGAATCCGCCGCTCGTCAGGTGCTTGAGCAAGCGCCGGTTTGGCTGCATGGTTTTGTAGCACGTGGGATGAACACCTCCCCCCTACAGCAGGCCATTCTGGCGCAGACTGAGTTTCGGTGACAACGTCACCCTGTTCCAGACGTTGCATCGCGCTCTTTAATACACCGCCTGGATAGCCTTTGCCTGGCCCGCACAGTTTACGGCGAACGCTATCCACCACTGGACGCATGCCTGAGGTTCTTCTCGTGCCTGATATGAAGCTTTTTGCTGGTAACGCCACCCCGGAACTAGCACAACGTATTGCCAACCGCCTGTACACTTCCCTCGGCGACGCCGCCGTAGGTCGCTTTAGCGACGGCGAAGTCAGCGTACAAATTAACGAAAATGTACGCGGTGGTGATATTTTCATCATCCAGTCCACCTGTGCTCCAACGAACGACAACCTGATGGAACTGGTTGTTATGGTCGACGCTCTGCGTCGCGCTTCCGCAGGCCGTATCACTGCTGTAATCCCTTACTTCGGCTATGCACGTCAGGACCGTCGCGTCCGTTCCGCGCGTGTGCCAATTACCGCTAAAGTTGTCGCTGACTTCCTGTCAAGCGTCGGCGTTGACCGCGTACTGACCGTTGACCTGCACGCTGAGCAGATCCAGGGCTTCTTCGACGTCCCGGTTGATAACGTATTCGGCAGCCCAATCCTGCTGGAAGACATGCTGCAGCTGAACCTGGATAACCCAATCGTGGTTTCTCCGGACATCGGCGGCGTGGTACGTGCCCGTGCTATCGCTAAGCTGCTGAATGATACCGACATGGCGATCATCGACAAACGTCGTCCGCGCGCTAACGTTTCTCAGGTGATGCACATCATCGGTGACGTGGCTGGCCGCGACTGCGTGCTGGTCGACGACATGATCGATACCGGCGGTACGCTGTGTAAAGCAGCTGAAGCGCTGAAAGAGCGTGGTGCCAAACGCGTGTTCGCTTACGCGACTCACCCGATCTTCTCCGGTAATGCGGTAAACAACCTGCGCAACTCCGTCATTGACGAAGTTGTAGTATGCGATACCATCCCACTGAGCGACGAGATCAAGGCACTGCCAAACGTGCGTACCCTGACCCTGTCCGGGATGCTGGCCGAAGCGATTCGTCGTATCAGCAACGAAGAATCCATCTCTGCAATGTTCGAACACTAATCGAACACGGCCGAAAAACCCGCTGCGGCGGGTTTTTTTGTCTCCGGGTTTTATTTGTATGATTAATGCCTCCTTCACCTGCCATTCATATGACAGATGATGCGCATACGGATGATAGATAATTGTGAAAAACGTAGCCTCCTCACATGTTCTGCCCTTTCGCGCCCTCATCGACGCCTGCTGGAAAGAGAAGTACACCTCGTCACGCTTTGTCCGTGACCTGATTGCCGGGATCACCGTCGGCATTATCGCCATCCCGCTGGCGATGGCGCTGGCAATTGGCAGCGGCGTTGCGCCGCAGTACGGTCTGTACACCTCGGCCGTTGCCGGGATCGTCATTGCCCTGACGGGCGGCTCGCGCTTCAGCGTCTCCGGCCCGACTGCCGCCTTTGTGGTGATCCTCTACCCGGTTTCGCAGCAGTTTGGTCTGGCAGGCCTGCTGGTCGCCACCCTGATGTCCGGCGTCTTTTTGATTCTGTTTGGCCTGGCTCGCTTTGGTCGCCTGATAGAGTACATTCCCCTTTCCGTGACGCTGGGGTTTACCTCGGGGATTGGTATCACCATCGGAACCATGCAGATTAAGGATTTCCTCGGCCTGCAGATGCCCCACGTACCGGAGCACTACCTGCAAAAAGTGGGGGCGCTGTTTATGGCGCTGCCGACTGCTAACCTGGGCGACGCCGCCATCGGGATTGTGACGCTGGGCACGCTGATCGTCTGGCCTCGTCTGGGGATCCGTCTGCCGGGTCACCTGCCCGCGCTGCTGCTGGGCTGCGCGGTGATGGCCATCGTCAATATGTTCGGTGTTCACGTCGCGACTATCGGCTCGCAGTTCCACTATGTTCTGGCGGACGGTTCACAGGGTAGCGGCATTCCGCAACTGCTACCGCAGCTGGTGCTGCCGTGGGACATGCCCGGCTCCAGCTTTACCCTAAGCTGGGATTCCCTGCGCGCCCTGCTTCCCGCCGCGTTCTCGATGGCGATGCTGGGAGCGATTGAATCCCTGCTCTGCGCCGTCGTTCTGGACGGCATGACCGGCACCAAGCACAAAGCTAACAGCGAACTGGTCGGTCAGGGTTTGGGGAACCTCGTCGCGCCGTTCTTTGGCGGTATTACCGCAACGGCAGCCATCGCCCGCTCTGCGGCCAACGTGCGCGCGGGTGCAACGTCACCTGTTTCGGCGGTTATCCACTCCGTGCTGGTGATCCTTGCCCTGCTGATCCTCGCCCCGCTGCTCTCCTGGCTACCGCTGTCCGCCATGGCCGCCCTGCTGCTGATGGTGGCATGGAACATGAGCGAGGCGCATAAGGTCGTGAACCTGCTGCGCCGCGCGCCGAAAGACGACATCATCGTGATGCTGATCTGCATGTCGCTGACCGTGCTGTTCGATATGGTTATCGCCATCAGCGTCGGGATCGTGCTGGCTTCCCTGCTGTTTATGCGCCGTATCGCGCAGATGACGCGCCTTTCCCCGGTTAACGTCGAGGTGCCTGACGACGTGCTGGTGCTGCGCGTGATTGGCCCGCTGTTCTTCGCCGCAGCGGAAGGTCTGTTCAGCGATCTTGAGTCCCGCATCGCGGGCAAACGGGTTGTGGTGCTGAAATGGGATGCCGTACCGGTGCTGGATGCCGGCGGTCTGGATGCCTTCCAGCGCTTTGTGACACGTCTGCCGGAAGGCTGCGAGCTGCGGGTGAGTAATCTGGAATTCCAGCCCCTGCGCACCATGGCCCGTGCGGGTGTCCAGCCTATCCCTGGCCGACTCTCCTTCTATCCTAACCGTGAAGCCGCGCTAGCGGATATGTGAGTTATCTGATGCAGAGAAACGTCTCTGCATCATCACTCCGATCGCCTGCTGGAGCCATGCAAGCACGGCAGGCGTCATCCAGGTTCCTTTCATCAGGTGCGGCTCCTGCTGCATGGCAGCGCGAAACTTTTGCTGAGTTTCCGGGCTGGTGCCCGCGTAAGACTGGAACAATGCCAGCCAGTTTTCAGCCAGCTTTTGCGCCTCCTCCGAGGCAGGATCGATATTTTCCCGCTGCGCCTGATGCAGTTTCGCCACCAGCGGCGGCCACTCCATCATACGGTCAAAATAGTGCTTCCGGGTAAAGGCCATCTCCTCGGCAGAAAGATATTTCTCCCAGATAATCAGCTTCGACTCGGCAAACGCCCGCGTAATGTAATCGGTCATCTCCGGCGTGATGCCGGTCTGCGCCTGCATCTGCGGTTCAACGCTGTGCATCTCGTTCAGCCGGGTGAGAAACTCCGGCTTGCCCGCCGTGTCCTGCTCCAGGCGTTCCATCCAGCGCGTCGCCAGATCCATCGCCCGCGCGTCCGTAGCGGGTATGCGCTGCTCCAGCAGCGTGTTGGCCTCTGCAACCAGCCCTGACCAGATAGCCGCCAGCGCATCCTTCTGCACCGCAAACGGCAGCTGCTGTAACTCTTCTTTGCTAAACCAGCGATCGTACATATTCATTAACTCCAGAGTCTGTAGCCAGGATTCCAGATCAGGCGTCGCATCGTCGAGAAGCCCGGCTCGCAGCTCCACCAGCCGGTCGCGCAGCGTATGTATGCTGCGCAGCTGTTTATCCAGCAGCGTGATTTGCGCATCGAGTAACTCAGTTAACGACAGCGACTCCTGCTCCAGGAAATCCCTGATTTCAGCAAGTTCCAGCCCCGCTTTTGCCAGCGCCTGGATCATGTGCAGACGCTGGACATCCGCCAGGTTGTAAAGCCGGTAACCTGCCGCGCTTCTGGCAGAAGGCAGCAACAACCCTGTTTGCTCATAGTGGTGCAATGTCCGCACGGTGATCCCGGCACGTTTCGCCAGCTCACCCACCTGAATCAACATAACTGCTCCTTTTTCTTTGCCAGTGGCGCCACTCTGGAGCCTTACGTTACGTGAGGGTCAACCCCTGATGCAAAAAAAAACGACTCCCTCGGGAGCCGTTTCGGTGTTCTTTATCGCAGCACTAGCTGTGCTTATGCTGGTCGCGACGACAGCGTTTGTCGTAGTGGCGCACCCACCAGTATTTATCGCACACTTCCTCATGTCCGCTCATGCGCGCCCCGGCGAGCCACAATACCGCACCGAGGAAGATGCTCAGTATCGCGCCATGGGCGAAGTATTGCGGGAGATCAAGCTGCGGCAATTGGTTCAAAATGGAATAACCCACGCCGCCTACCATCACGAACAGCCCCAACCCCATCAGCACGTTACCGAGTAACGAAGCGTTTTTGCGTTTCATGTGTCACCTCCGGAACTTTGGGTTGTCAGGGGAAAAGCCCCTAATCCTTGTGTGTAAAGTATAGACAACGCCCCTTTTATGAGTTGCGTGAATGATCACAATTACAGATAACTCCCAAACAAAAGTTTACAAATAAGACTTTGAACAGCTTGAAATTCTAATTGTTCAAACAAGTAATTATTCGTGTTTCGCTGCGACGATCGCAGAATTTTGTCAAGCGGCGCGCCAGACAGTAAACTACGCGCCAGATCTGGAACCCATTAGGAATTGAATCGTGACGATTAAACTGATTGTCGGCCTCGCCAACCCGGGCGCAGAATATGCGGCTACCCGCCATAATGCCGGTGCATGGTACGTCGATCTGCTGGCCGAGCGGTTACGTGCTCCCCTGCGTGAAGAACCTAAATTCTTCGGGTATACCTCACGTATCAACCTTGCAGGCGCGGACGTTCGCCTGTTGGTACCCACCACGTTTATGAACCTGAGCGGTAAAGCCGTGGCGGCGATGGCAACGTTTTATCGCATCAATCCGGATGAAATTCTGGTCGCCCACGATGAGCTGGATCTCCCCCCTGGTGTGGCGAAATTCAAGCTTGGCGGCGGCCACGGCGGCCACAACGGTCTTAAAGACATCATCAGCAAGCTGGGCAATAACCCGAATTTCCACCGTTTGCGCGTGGGAATCGGCCATCCGGGCGATAAAAACAAAGTTGTCGGTTTCGTGCTCGGTAAGCCCCCGGTTTCCGAACAGAAACTGATTGACGAGGCGGTAGACGAAGCGGCGCGCTGCACTGAAATCTGGCTGAAAGACGGCTTAACCAAAGCGACAAACCGCTTGCACGCTTTTAAAGCGCAATAATCCGCCCGATACGGCTTTTTTACCGCGCGTCATGCGGGTTACGTGTATAATAGGCGTAGTTATTTACTTTTCATCAATCGGTTATGACTAACGGATTGATTATCAAGATATTAAGGTGATTTAGAAATGGGATTCAAATGCGGTATCGTCGGTCTGCCAAACGTGGGCAAATCCACCCTGTTTAACGCGCTTACCAAAGCGGGTATCGAAGCGGCGAACTTCCCGTTCTGTACCATCGAACCTAACACCGGCGTTGTGCCAATGCCGGACCCGCGTCTGGACCAGCTCGCGGAAATCGTTAAGCCGCAGCGCATTCTGCCAACCACCATGGAATTCGTGGACATCGCGGGTCTGGTAAAAGGCGCATCCAAAGGTGAAGGCCTGGGCAACCAGTTCCTGACCAACATCCGTGAAACCGAAGCGATCGGCCACGTTGTGCGCTGCTTCGAGAACGACAACATCATCCACGTTAACAACAAAGTGGATCCGGCTGACGACATCGACGTTATCAACACCGAGCTGGCGCTCTCTGACCTCGACACCTGCGAACGCGCGATTCACCGCGTGCAGAAGAAAGCCAAAGGCGGCGACAAGGACGCGAAAGCGGAACTGGCTGCGCTGGAAAAATGCCTGCCACAGCTGGAAAACGCCGGCATGCTGCGCGCGCTGAAAAACCTGACTGACGAAGACAAGGCGGCGATCAAATACCTGAGCTTCCTGACACTGAAGCCAACCATGTACATCGCCAACGTTAACGAAGACGGTTTCGAGAACAACCCTTACCTCGACAAAGTGCGTGAAATCGCCGCGGCGGAAGGTTCTGTGGTTGTTGCCGTGTGCGCTGCCGTTGAATCCGACATCGCCGAGCTGGACGATGCCGACCGTGAAGAGTTCATGGCCGAGCTGGGTCTGGAAGAGCCGGGCCTGAACCGCGTGATCCGCGCAGGCTATGAGCTGCTGAACCTGCAGACCTACTTCACCGCTGGCGTGAAGGAAGTGCGTGCCTGGACCATCCCTGTGGGTGCGACTGCGCCTCAGGCGGCCGGTAAAATCCATACCGACTTCGAGAAAGGCTTTATTCGTGCGCAGACTATCGCGTTTGAAGACTTTATCACCTACAAGGGTGAGCAAGGCGCGAAAGAAGCAGGCAAGATGCGTGCAGAAGGGAAAGATTACATCGTTAAAGATGGCGATGTGATGAACTTCTTGTTTAACGTTTGAGTTGTTTTGAATGAAAAAAATCCACGCTTTGGCGTGGATTTTTTTTCATAAATTACCGATTTTACGCCTTCTTGCGCAGATAGAACTCAAGGTATTTTTTAGGTCTATCCTGAAACGCACGCTCTTTGCCGTAGTTATAAGCATCGTTGAAATATTTATATGCTTCATCGAATTGATTCAACTCGTAACAGACCATGCCGAGGTCGATTGATGGTGCGGTGTCTATATCCGATCCACGTGTGCGCAAAGTCGTCTCTCCCCATTTCTTCGCCTCATCGTAATCCTCAAGATCAAAGTAAGCGCTGTACATGCACGCAGCGATCCAGTTAGCAAATTCCGATTCAAACTTTGGCTCAGGAAGAGCTTGCCAGGCTTTTTGGTATTGCTCTAAAGCTTCGGCGTATTTTTGGTTGTCGTGAAACTCGTTTCCTTTTTCTACAAGAGATGTAACTCTTTTTTCATCGAATTTATAGCATACGTTTTTCATATATTTATTCATTATCATTCGAAAAGAGACCTCCTTGCCTATATAAAAGGGATATAAGCAATAAATGCCTTCAGAAGCATGGAGGTCTCTAAAAGAGTAAGTTTTTATTGTTACTAACCAAAAAAGAAATATTTAAAAGCTTCTGCCTCAACATCCTTAAGCTTGCTTTTTAGCATTAAATCGATATCTTCCAGAAAGTCCTCTCTGAAATTAAAATCATCATCTGTAGCATCACCATCATATTTACTTTGTTCTATCTCAATGGCAGAACAAAAAGCATCCAAAAAGTCGGCTAACGAATTAGAAATAATGAAATTTCTTTTTTGAATACTACCATAAACAGGAGATGTAATATTTTGGGTATCACAAAAAAGAACATCTCCATTTCTTTCAGCAAAGATTATATATTCATCGCGCCAGGTCGTGTCATTTTGAACTCGCCAGCCTGATAACATTTCATTAAGCTCTTGGGGCTCAACAATCTGTATAAAGAAAGTACCATCAAATGTTGGGTGGTCATTTAAAATCAAATGGCTATAAAAAAAACGAATTTCGCCATTTAAACTCACTGGAAAAGAAGTTTCATTTTCATCGTCTGTATAGTCTATCTCTCCCATATTTAAATCATTCATTTTGAATTTGCTAACAAAGTCTTGGACTGCATTTTTTATGTTCATATTTCCCCCTATAATTGCTTACATCGTTGTCTGGATTTTAGTGTTCTTTCTCTATCAATTAAGCGCCCGCGCGTCGAGTTTTTAGTATTCCCTCTATGTCCTTGATCACCATGGACATGCTCATTGAACTTGTCGGGATGGTTATGATTTTTCAAGAAAACAATATTCCTCGGATCACCTTGCCATTTAGAACCAAGTGTACCATTGCCTTCTACCGAGTTGATATGATGCCCAGTATAGCCTGCCCGTGACATCACGGAGGTAAGACTCTTGTTCGGAGTCTTCAATATTAAATCTCTCTCTTGCGCTGTCCAATTCCTGGTGCCAGCCCCACCATCCTGCAATAAGGCTTTTTCTTGTACCCATGCCCTAGAGATAGCAGAGCTTCTAGCTCCGTTTTGAGCAGAAAGAGAATCGTGTGGGCGGTAGCGAATCAGATCTTCAGGAGTTAACCCCCACGGATCCACCCACCCCAGCGCATTCGGCGCATACTGGTAAAGGTTTATCCCCCCCGCCAGCCCTATCGGGTCCTGCTGCGTAAACCTTCCGCAGTCCGGGTCGTAATACCGGAACAGATTGTAGTGCAGCCCTGTCTCACGGTCCAGGTATTGCCCCTGCATGCGCAGGTTCTGGGAATATCCTGAAACCTGCGTCTCGCTTTCCCGCAGCAGCTTGCCCCAGGCGCTGTTGACCCCTTCCCAGCGCAACTGCCCTTCGACATCCGTCATACGCTCCGGCGTGCCGTTCGGCTGGCAGTGGAACCAGAAAATCTCCGGCGCTTCCACACCGTCAATACGCGCCAGAGGGTCGTAGCTGTCCTGGTCGCTGTAGACGTAGGTCAGCGGCACATCCCCGTGCAGCTCCTGCAGCAGACGGAACCCTTCCCAGACAAACCGGGTGGTGACCGGCTTGCCGGTTGGCTGCCCGCCCAGCATCTGGCGGCGCGTTTTGCTGATGCGTCGCCCGAGCGGATCGTAGCGGAAGCTGACCTGCGTCTGCGGCTTGTTGCGGTCCCGCGGCTGGCTGATGACTTCCGTCAGGCGATGTTCACCGTCGTAGCGGTAGTACCAGCGGGTCTGGCCGTTATCTTTCTCCACGGTGCGGCCGTGGATGTCATAGCGCCAGCGAATGCCGTTTAGCTGCGTCAGGCGGTTGTGCGTGACCTTCTCAGCAGACCCTTCCAGCGGGTTACCGGCTGCATCCCAGCGCCACTGCTCCTGTCCGGGCAGCGTGCCGTCCTGAACGAGCAGGCGCCCGGCGCTGTCGTACTGCCAGCGGTACCAGCTGAACGGGTTATCGTCCCGCTCTTCGCGCACCAGGTTATTGCGGTAGTCGTAGTCCCAGCGGCGGGACCAGCGGCGCGGCGACGGACGCTGGGCATTGCCGGTAAAGACGTCCCGGCGATGCAGTCGGCCAAGACGATCGTATTCGCTGCGGGTGGTCAGCAGCCCCTGGGTGCGGCTGGTCTCCCGGTGGAGTTCGTCGCGGGTAAAGTCGGAGACCGACAGCTTATCGAGCGCAATGCTGAGCAGATGCCCGCTGCCGTAGTAGAACTGCTTCAGCTCGCGGCCATCGGGCAGCGTGACGGAGGTGCGGTTGCCCAGCGCGTCATACTCCCACGCCAGCTCGCCGTGCTCGCCCGCTTCGCGCGTCACGCGACCGAGCGCGTCATACTCAAAGGCAAGCTCCTGCTCTGCCTCGGTGGTCCACACGTCGGCTGCAAGTGCAGGATGCAGCCCAATCCGGCTTAATAGCCCGGACGGCGTGTAGTGAAAGCGGGTCTGGCCTTCCGGCGTGGTGCGGGCGACCAGCTGGCCGCTCGCGCTCCAGGCGAAGGCGTGGGTGATGGCCTCCAGATGACCGGCGGCAAAGGTGCGCGCAATCGTGCGCCCGCAGGCATCATAGCGATACTGCGAGGCCACGCCATCGAGCCCCACCTCTTCCAGCAGCAGCGAATCTGGCCCCCAGCGGAACTGATACGCTTCGCCGTTCTCGTTTTCCAGGGCAATCAGACGCCCGCGGCTGTCCCAGCGGCGTCGCACTTCTTCACCCTGCGTATTACGGGTGGCGGTTAAGCGCCCCGCCTCGTCGTATCTGAACTCACTTTCTTTCCCGTCGGCGCCCGCATGCTTCACCGGCAGACCGCGTTCGTTCCATTTGAGCGATTCCGTCCAGCCTTCCGGGCGATCGAGCTGCACCGGACGCCCTGCGGCGTCGTAGCGGTAGCGCGTCTCTTCACCGTCGGCGCCAGTCTCAGCCTCCAGCCAGCCCAGCGGATGATAGCGATAGCGGGTAATACGCCCGGAACAGTCGGTCGAACGTACGATCTGCCCGGCCTCGTTGTACTCCTGGTAGCGGCTGTTTCCGGCGGCATCGACCTCTTCAACGACCTGACCGAACTCGTCCCGGCGCAGCTGCGTCGTCTGCCCCATCGGGTCTACCACGCGCTTGAGCCCGTGATGTTCGTCGTACCAGAACCGGGTGGCGCTGCCGTCGGCTTCAATAATGGCCGCAGGAAGCGCGCGGTGCTCCAGCCAGGTGGTGGTGCGGGTGTTGCCGTCGGCATCGGTCTCCTGCACCCGGTTGCCCATCTCGTCGTAGACAAAGGTGACGGCGTTGCCGAGCGGATCGATGCGACGCGTGAGAAGCTCGTTTTCGTCCCACTCGTAGCGCCAGTTTTCACCGCGCTCGTCAACGTAGCGGACAATAAGATTCTGCGCGTTCCAGTAGTGACGGCGCGTCTGACCATCGTAGTGCTCGACGGTCGTCAGCCCGGCGGCTAAATCGTAGCTAAAGCGGCACCCGTCGCCGGTGCTGGTACGGTTTTCCACCACGCGCCAGTGGTCGAATTTTTGCCACCGGTATTCGCTCTCCAGACCGCCCGGCATCCGGTGCCAGACCATCAGGCCGTGGTCGTTGTAGCGGTATTCACGCGTCACCACGCCTGAGGCATCCGTCGCGCTCGCCAGCTGGCCGCGCGCGTCGTAGCCCCACTGCATCAGCGGCCAGGTCTGGTTGCCGTCGAAATGGCTGGCTGCGGTCACGCGCTGCGGGAAACGTTCATCGTCATAGCGCAGGGTGACGTCGATTGCCCGCGGCTCGTCGTGAATACCAGTCAGCCTGCCGTGCTCGTCCCACTCCGTCAGCAGCGCGTTGCCGTATTCGTCGCTGAGGGAGGCCAGACGCAGGATGGAGGGGTTCGCCCGGGTTGGTTTATACAGACGCCACACCGCGCCGTCATCGTCGGCAATCGCCACGTCGCCGCTCTCGTTGCGGCGGATAATAATGCCTTCGCTGATACTGTAAAATGCCCGGTCGACCGGCGGCAGCTCGAAGCTCAGCTCGCGCCCGGTTTCGTCAAACCAGGTGGCGTTGTTTTCTTCCAGCGTCAGGTAGCTGTCAAAGGTGGTTGCCCAGCCCAGACCAAACAGCCCTTCGCGGGTGGTCAGGCTGTTGTAGCTGCGCTGCCAGCGAAGCGGGAAGCGCCCCGGCAGCGAGAAGTCGAGCTCATCGTCGTCGTTCAGCACCTTCACGCCGGTAGCGGCGTGAACCGGGTGCGAGGAGCCGAACACGGCGTTGACCGCCATATCGGCCAGCATCCCGCCGCCGGCCGCGGCCAGCGCGCAGGGCATGTTTTTCAGGATCTTGCCCGGACGCCCGCGCAGCAGGGAGAGCGCAATCATCCCCAGCGCCAGACCCGGCGTTTTACCGCTTTTGATATCGCGAACCGTGAGCGTATCCCCGCCGATGATTACGTTCGGGGAAACATCGTCGGACACGGTACCTTCGCAGGTGGTGCGATCTTTCGCACGCACCGCGGGCTGCCCGTTGATGAAGACGCTTTTAGAGCCTTCCGCCAGATACTGCGGCCCGGAGTGCTTTTCGCACGCCACCTTGTCTTCTTCCAGCGGCGAGGTTCCGGCAGCGGCAGAGGCGACACTCGGCTGCCACATTTCGCTGCCAAACTGTCCGGCGGCAGAAAGCAGCATACCCGCGTAATCGGCAAAGCTGCCCGGCGACTGCGGCTCAGGTGAAGGAGTATCTGCGGGCGTCAGCGTGCCCGCCGCGCGTGCGGCGGGGATTGCGTTGGTGAGAACGTTACTGGAACCGGTCGTGATTTTACCCGCAGGCGACGGCGGGAAAAGCGCATTACCTAACCCCTCAGCGGCGTTGCTGATATCGTCGGTGATCCCCGCGACGTTCGCCAGCACGCCGCCAATGATGCCGCTTAACAGACAGCTGGATCCAATTGCTGCCACGCCTGCAGCTGCTGCCCCGGCCCCCAGCAATGGCGCCGCTACGGTTGCTGCTGCGCCTACCGCCGCGCCGATCACCGCATAGGCGGCACCTTCCGCCACAATGCTGGTGATGTCAGCAAAAATGCTGGAGTGAATAATCTCGTCGCCCTTACGGGCCGCGTTGTTATCGCTCATGCCTTACACATTCCGGTTGTCGTTTAGCGTCAGACTCTGCTTAAGCGTGCTCCAGCGCACCTCGTCCTCTTCGGTAAAGGCTCTGAGTGCCGAGAGGGTAAAAATCATCAATACCGGTTTGCCCGGCGTCTGAACGGCCAGCTGTTTTTGCCACAGGCGCTGCCCGTTACGGTCAAACGTGGTCTCAACTTCCAGCCCGTTAATGTTGCCGTCAGGCCCGGCCTTTACGTTCCTAAATTCGCTCTGGGCGATCTCACCCATCTGAGGTCGCAGTACATCCCACTGGCGGTGAAACTCTTGTTCATAGTCGCTGCCATCGGGGATCACGCCGCGGCTGACCACCACGGACAGCCCGCTTTCGTCATCGCGAATAATGTTCATGCTGTTATCCTGCCAGGCAGCAGGAAAAAGGGAAAACGAACCTTCCTGGAGGGTGTATTTCATAAGTGAACTCGGGATGATTGATATTGAGAGAAACAAGAAGGCCAATCCATGCTGGCCTTTTGGCTGGCTGTATAGTTATTTAAGCCACTGGCCTGACTGCTCGACTAAAATATGGTTGCCTTTGCTGACAACCAGATTCACGGGGGCGTACGTCACGGTATAAGCGACCTCGCCATTCTTGTACGTTGAGCCGATTATTTTACCTGCGGAGTCGCGTAACGTTTTTCCCTTTAAGGAGATCGTACTGTTATCGCTTTTTCGCACGCCGAGATAGACCATCTCGTCACATTCGCTCTCAAAATGACCGCACCTGTTTATCAAAGAAATAGCGAACTTTTCGGTATCCAGTTTTCTGGTTTCAGCGTGATGAACCGAAGCGGCTTTACGTAACGTATAGCGCTGTGGAGCATAATCATTTCCTTTTTGAGGAGGCGTTACCAGACGCCATTCCATTTCACTCCCCTTTATTTCCAGAACAGCCCGTCCGCCTGCGCCGCCAAACGATGAGTTAAACGCTACGCTGGCACGATTGCCAGCGATGGTACCGCTAAGATTACGCTCATCATTTTCCGGGCAATCTATGCGGTTGCCTCTCCGGGATATATAGCAATAAGACCCGGTGATGCGGTTGCCTGATTCAGCTAACCGCAGGGTTAACGTCGAGTCGTCGCCAGCTCCGCCTGCCCAACCCCCGTCAAACGCAGGTCTCGACTGGCTGTTCGTTGCAAACTGCATCGTATTGAACCTGGCGGCCCATTGCTGGATATCAGCATTAATACCCGGGCTATTATCAGAGGATTGGTAATGGATTACGTCCGACTCCGGAACCACCCAGGCCGCGAAGATTTTGCCGCCAGGATTGATAACCAGCGCTGATGCATTCTCCTGGTAGAGATCCTTTAGCCAGCCCTCAACAAACAATCCTCCACCTGTGGTGGTATGCGGTTCGCCGAAGACGTCAAAGTTATCAATAAAGGTCTGGTAATGATTTCCCAACAGCGTCCTGAGATTGTCTGTCACTTCACTGTCGTTAAGGATGCGACCTACCGTATCGAGCTTATTGTATTGCGATAATTCAAGTGCCGATGACGTTTCAACGACGCCTGTCAATAAAGCCGTGAACAATACGACTGCCAGATATTTTTGGGTCATAAATTACTCTGAAGTACCATTTTCGTAATTCATTGTTATTTTTACAACCTTATTGTCTTTAACCTCAAAAGAGAGCAATTTCTTACCCAATTCATAGGAAACCCACTGTTCCCCAGAATCATTTTCGACCTGGCCACTACCGTAAGCTTTATTAAGTTCATTTATTGTTGAACCAATATGGATTCCGCGAGCTGTTTTGCCATCCGCAGCAGTTAGCGTAATCTGTGACACAATATAATCATCAACACTTCTCTCGGCCTTATCCCACCAAAGGTTGGAACTAAATATTTCTAACCCAGACTTTTGATGCTGGAAAAATTTATAATTTGTTCCATCAAAAGGAACCTCCCCGACAAAACGGCCTTCAACCGGCAACTCGACTTTACCTGCAACGTCATTAGTCCATCTGTCGCCCAATGCGACAGACTGTTTATTTATTTGTACAGAAAAATCGGGAGTTGCTAAAAGAGTACGTGATGAATTTCCAACTTCTTTATTGATTGGAGCAGTCGCCGCATAACTGTTCAAACTGCAGAGCACCAGAACAGAACAGAAAACACTCAGAATTTTCTTACTCATAAGTTGTTCCATTACTTAAATTTTGGAATATCGTATGATAGGTTTGCACCAGGGAAATTATCAAACATTTTCTTCATGTTTGATGTTTGGGCTACAGCCCAGTTGACATCAGTTGCATACTGATGCGTCCCTGGCGAAGCTGGGTTCCATCGCATCTTATAAAGATTGTTTTGGGCATAATCCGCATTATTAATGTACTTTTCGGAAATCCATTTCGCACCACCGTCTATCGCTTTTTCTGGCGAAGTCCATCCCATTTTATATGCGTAATTGGAACCTGTTTTAACGGCATTACCATCCAAAGCGCCAATACCGTACATATTATAAACTTTTACACCATTGACCTCGACACCTTTTGCCAGTTCACTCGCTCCATTACCTGTTTCGAGAGCAGAATGCGAGGCGAGGTAAACTTCACTGACATTGTATTTCTTTGCTGCATCAAGATATGTTTTTTCTTGACCTTCAAGTACGCCTTTCCCTTTCAGGAAGGAAGCCATATCAGTTTCAGAAACACCTGATGAAGATGAGAGATCCAGGAACTGATATTTATCAGTTCCAGTATTGAAATTATCCGGGTTTGCATATTTCTTAATATCATCTTCAGAGGCGTTAACAAAGCCGCGTCGCGTCCACTTTTGAGGTTTAGCCTTTAAATTCTTTTGCTTATCCACCATGTCCTGCAACGAATAATTATATTCACTGGTTTTGTCTGTGCCGGTTGATGCAGCTGAATTGTTTTGCGCAGGTACCGCTTTACCTGATCCCCCGGCAACTCCAACACCGGCAGATTTTTTAGCTTGATCCGGAGAGAAATACGCCTGCACCGCCGCATCAATATCCCCTTTATGCCCCGATCCCGGAGCCGTGGTGCCCGGTTTTGTACCAGAGGTATTCAGATGCAGCTTACCGCCCGTGGTGATATACCCATCCCCTTCCACGAAGAAGTTAAACTCTTTACCGATCAGGTTAATCTTGCCGTTAGCATTCAGCTCAATCGCGCTTTCACCTGAGACCAGCCGCAGCTTCGTCCCGGAAGCGATAACATACTGCTCCACCGCCGCATCCAGCTTGCCTTTCCCCGTCAGGATTTCGGTTCCGCCTTTCACGGCCTGGGTTTGGTTCGCTTCCACGCGATGCAGTTCATTTTTCTTCACGTAATGGCTGCGCGCCCCGCCGACGCTGTGCGTTTCATCATTTTTAACGCTGGTGTCCATGTTGCGTTCGGCCTGGATCCACACCTGCTCTGCGCCCGCTTTATCCTCAAACCGCAGGGCGTTGGCGTTGTCCACGGAACCGTCTTTCGTGCGGCTCATAAAGCCCATCTGCGTCGCCGCAGCCGGTAGCGCCCACGGCGGCATGCTCGCGTCGTTGTACACGCGACCGGTAATGATCGGACGGTCCGGGTCGCCGTTGATGAAGTCCACCACCACCTCGTCGCCGACGCGCGGGATCTGCACCCCGCCGTAGCCCTGGCCCGCCCACGCGCTCGACACGCGCACCCAGCAGGAGCTGGTGTCATCGCCCTTCGCCAGGCGGTCCCAGTGGAACTTCACCTTCACCCGACCGTATTTGTCCGTCCAGATGCTCTCGCCCTTCGGCCCCACCACTTTTGCGGTCTGCGGACCGTAGGTGCGCGGCCACGCCGTGGCCTGCGCCGGACGGTAGACCACCGCCGACGGGATGACCGTGAAATCGGTGCGGTGAATAGTTTCACCCTCGCCGCTGGCGTAGCGGTTCTCCTCGAAGTGGTAGCCCGCCGCCGTCACCAGATACTCACCGTTGTCGCTGAAGAACGGCGCGTTGGTTAACGTGAAGGTGTGCCCTGGCGCAATACCCGCCGCCGTGGCGGTGGCCTGAATCTGCTGATGCTCCACCTGCCAGCGCTCCTGACGAATGCGGGCATAAAACTCCCCGTGCCCTTTGTCCACAAAGCGCCCCGGCCAGTCGTACACGTCGATGCTGCCCGGCGTCGGCGACGCCGGGTTCTGCTGGGCCTGGAACAGCCACGCGTTCGGCTTGCGGAAGTCATAGTCGTCGAGGCTGTAAATCCCCGGCGTCACGCTGTCCTCCAGCGCCCACTGGCTGATGCCCTCTTCATCCGTACTGCCGCCTGACGGCGTCTGGTGGTAAGGAATAACCTCATAGCCGCTGAACGGCTGATGCTGCGTGGCGGCATCGGTCAGCACCAGGGTGTGTTTGTCCGCCTCATGGCGGAAGTGATAGGCAATCCCCTCCAGCTCCATCAGGCGGCTGATGAAGTCCAGGCTCGACTCCTGATACTGCACGCAGTAGTCCCACACCCGGTAGCTGCCGGTGAGTTTATCCTCAACGTTGACCTGATGCTCACCCAGCAGGGTTTTCACAATCTGCGGCACCGTCTGGCCCTGGAAAATACGCAGGTTACGGTCGCGCTTCATCGGCCACAGGTCCGGCTCCACCGTCAGCTGGTACACCGCATAGCGGGTGCCCGTCAGCTCGACGGCACTGACCGCCACGCGGGTAATTTTGCCGTTAACATAGCGGGACGTCAGCAGGTTCTGCGTCGGGATGGTCACCGTGACCGGTTGGCCCAGCAGCTTGCTGCGGTCGATGCGCGCGTCCGTGCCGAGCACGGTCAGCGTCAGCGCGAACGACTCGGACATCGCCTCGCGGCCCGTCAGTTTCCAGAACAGAAGCCCCTCCACCGGGAGCTGAACGGTAATTCGGTTGAGCATAATCTTTATTCCATCTAGCTTATGCGATTCAGAAAAGAGGTTCGCATCTGTGACTGAGCGTAATTCTACGGATTCACCAGCCAGGTGCCCGGCCTGGTGATATCCAGCGTCTGGCCACGCGTTCTTCCGTTGCCCTGCAGTTCAATCTTCACCTCACCGGCCGGCAGCTTGAGCGACGCATAACCGTTGGTCGCTGGACGGAGCGCTTTTTGCTCGCCGTTCACTTTTAGCGTTTCGCCATCAAGGATGCGGATATAGACCAACGCAATCGGGCTCTCGACAGGCGGTGGCGTCTGCTGTGCCGTCGCCTGCTCGCTCACCTTCGCCGTTTCCGGCTTCACGTCTGGCGCGTTTGCGACGGTTTCGGTTGGACGCGTCTCGCCCGGTGTCTGTGCAGCCTGCTCAGGGGCATCGTTACCGCCGCTGAACAGCATCGCCCCGGCGATAACCCCTACCAGCACGCCTGCGGCAACCATGCCCGGGATCTTGTAGCGGCGCCAGTCGAGCAGCGAAGCCGGTTTCTCGTCTTGAACCGGAACCAGCATCGTGCCGGGCTTTTTCGCCGTCAGCACGTCGTTGATCCCGGCGACCGGCATCTCTATCAGCGCGGCGAACTCGTCGATTGACTGCGGACGATCCTCCATGTGCAGCGCCAGCGCACGGTCAATGGCCTGCAGCAGCGGAATGGAATAGCCCTGCGGCATGATTTCCACCAGCGGTTTGCAGGTATCCTGAATAGAGCGCACCACGCTGACCGGCGGCGGAGAACCCACAATCAGGGTTCGCAGCACGGCGCCGAGGGCGTAAATATCCGTCCACGGGCCCTGCTCGCTTTCGTTGTCGTCGGTGTACTGCTCAATCGGGGCAAAGCCCGGGCGCAGCATGGTTTCCGTTTCGTCGGAGAGATTACCGATGGTGCGGCGCGCGGAGCCGAAATCAAGCAGCACCGGCAGGCCGTTATCCTGGATCTGAATGTTATCCAGAGAGATGTCGCGGTGCAGGTAGCCTTCGTTGTGGATAGTCTTGATCGCGCCAAACAGCATCGGCAGCGTGCGGCGGATCCAGGCTTCGTTAATCAGCTCCGGCTTTTGTTCGCGCAGGCGCGAAAGCGTGGTGCCGCTGTAAAACAGCGTCCCCATGTAGGCCGTGTCGTTTTGCACCCAGAAGCGCAGGACGTGCAGCAGGTTCGGGTGGTTAAAGCGCGCCAGCAGACGGGCTTCCTGAATGAAGCTGTTCAGGCCTGCGGAAAACGCTTTGCCAAAACGCTCGCTGCGCAGCACCAGGGTCATGTCGTCGCCGCGCACGGCGAGCGAGGAAGGCATAAATTCTTTGATAGCGATAGTGCGTTCGAGCTGGTGATCCCACGCGCGATAGACGATGCCAAAACCCCCGCCGCCGATCACCTCTTTGATTTCAAACTCGTTGAAGCGGTACCCGACCGGGAGCGCGTTTGGGACAGTCCGATTGTTATCATTATCCGTCATCTTTTACAGTTCTCTTGATGATTATTACGCGGCAAACTGACAGTGAAACTCGCCCTGCTCGCAGGTGACGTGCAGACGTCGGTACTGCTCGTCGCTGCGGCTGGCGGTAAGTAAGATCTGACTCATCTGAGGCAGCAGGGTGTTGGTCAGAATAGCGTCCACCATGCGTCCCCCGGACTCCACCTCGGTACAGCGCTGAACGATCTGTTCCACCACGCTGTCGTCAAACTCAGAAATTATGCTGTGATTCTCTTCCAGACGACGCTGAATGCGCTTGAGCTGCAGGCGAACAATCTGCCCCAGCATCTCGTCGCTGAGCGGGTAGTAAGGCACTACCAGCAGGCGGCCCAGCAGCGCCGGAGGGAAGACCTCCAGCAGCGGCTGGCGCAGCGCGCCGCTTAACGCCTCAGGCTCCGGCATCAGCTCCGGATCGGCGCACATGGCGCTAATCAGGTCGGTGCCGACGTTGGAGGTCAGAATAATAATGGTATTGCGGAAATCGATGTGGCGTCCCTCGCCGTCTTCCATCCAGCCTTTATCAAACACCTGGAAAAAGATCTCGTGGACGTCCGGGTGCGCTTTTTCAATTTCGTCCAGCAGCACCACGCTGTAAGGACGGCGTCGCACGGCCTCGGTTAACACGCCGCCTTCACCATACCCTACGTACCCCGGAGGCGCACCTTTTAAGGTGGAAACGGTGTGCGCTTCCTGGAACTCACTCATGTTGATGGTGATAACGTTCTGCTCGCCCCCGTACAGGGATTCCGCGAGCGCCAGCGCGGTTTCGGTTTTACCGACCCCGGACGGGCCGCACAGCATAAAGACGCCCACCGGTTTGTTGGGATCGTCCAGCTTCGCCCGCGAGGTTTTCACGCGGCGGGCAATGAGATCCAGACCGTGACGCTGGCCGATAACGCGCTGGTTGAGCGTGTCGGCGAGGTTTAGCACCGCGTCGATCTCGTTTTTCACCATCCGGCCCAGCGGGATCCCGGTCCAGTCGGAGACCACCGCGGCGACCACGTTTTCATCTACAGCCGCAAATAGCAGCGGTTCATCGCCCTGAAGGGCGTTCAGCGCCTGCTGCTGCTCCGCCAGCTGGCTGCGCAGATCGGCGCTATCTTCATCACCCGCCGCGAACAGCGCCGCGCGCAGGCGAATAATTTCCTGCACCAGGCTGCGTTCTTCTTCCCAGCGCAGGGCCAGGGCTTCGCGTTTTGTTTCATACGCGCCGCGTTCTGCGCGTAACGTCGTCACGCGCTCGGCGTCACCGGCCCCCACGCGCGCTTCGCGTTCAGCAATCTCAATTTCCACGTCCAGCGCGGCAAGGTGGCGCAGGCAGTCTTCGAGCTGCGCAGGTGGCGCGCTCTGGCTGACCGCGACGCGGGCGCAGGCGGTGTCGAGCAGCGCAACGGCTTTGTCCGGCAGCTGACGCGCCGGAATGTAGCGATGCGACAGCTTCACCGCCGCGCTGACCGCCTCGTCGAGCAGCAGGACCTGATGGTGCGTCTCCAGCGGCGACACGGTGCTGCGCAGCATCAGAATAGCTTTCGCTTCATCCGGCTCGTGCACCTGCACCGTCTGGAAACGACGGGTCAGCGCCGGGTCTTTCTCAATGTACTTTTTATATTCTGCCCAGGTAGTGGCCCCGATGGTGCGCAGCTGACCGCGCGCCAGGGCTGGCTTCAGCAGGTTCGCCGCATCGCCGGTCCCCTGCTGGCCGCCAGCGCCAATCAGGGTGTGGATCTCATCGATAAACAGAATAATCGGCGTGGCGCTGGACTGGACTTCGTTAATGAGCGCCTGCAGACGGGCTTCAAACTCGCCTTTCATGCCTGCGCCGGCCTGCAGCATGCCGATATCCAGCAGCCACAGCTGAATATTTTGCAGCGGCTCCGGGACGTCGCCGTCGGCGATGCGCAGCGCCAGCCCTTCAACAACGGCGGTTTTGCCGACCCCGGCTTCCCCGGTCAGCAGCGGGTTGTTCTGACGGCGACGCATCAGGATATCCACCATCTGGCGGATCTCCTCATCGCGCCCGACAACCGGGTCAATCTTCCCTTCCCGGGCGCGGGCGGTCAGGTCCTGGCCATACTGGGCCAGCGTCCCCTGTGCAGCCGGTACCGCACCCGCCGGTGCGTCGACGGCGGCAGCGGCCTGCTGCGTCTCTTTGCTGTTGGCGCAGATGGTATCGAACTGCTCAATCAGCACCTCGACGTTAAGGCGGGTAAACTGCGCCGAAATGCTTTTCAGCACGTTGGCCAGGTTCCAGGTTTTCAGCATGCCGATCAGCAAATGGCCGCCGCGAATGCGGCTGACGCCAAACTTCAGCGAGCCGAAGACCCAGGCGCGCTCCACGGCGCTGTCGATATGCTCGGAGAGATCGGAAACTGAACTGGCGCCACGCGGAAGGACATCCAGCGCGGCCACGATATCGCGCGTCAGCTGCTGTTCGTCGAGGGCAAAGTGGCGGATGACCTGCTGCAGATCGCCATCCTGCTGCTGCATCAGCTGATGCAGCCAGTGCACCAGCTCAACATAGGGGTTGCCGCGCAGCTTGCAGAACGCAGTGGCGCTTTCCAGAGAGGTAAATAACAGCGTATCCAGTTTGCCGAAAAGCACGGCACGGCTAATTTCTGACATGTTAGTTTCCATTAACAATGATTCGGTATACGGAAGGATTACCGCTCTGCGCGATACACCAGATCGCCGCGCGGGACAGGCTGCGGCTGAATGCCCAGCCAGGTGTTATAACCTAATCGCCCATGACTGCCGAGCGTGGTGCCCTGCACCGCGTCTTCGCGCAGGATCACCCGCGTTTCCCATTCAAACTCCACCCCGGCGTACTGACGCACCCAGTCGCGCAGCTCGGTCACCCACGCTTCACCCGGCAGAAAGCGGTTGTACTCCTCCGCGCTCAGCGGGCCAATTTCGATGCGAAACTTATGCTGCACGTCGCGGACGGCGACGCCGAGAAAGGCCGATTCACCCATGCGCGGCATGCGGCGTCCTGCTCCCAGCTGCGCCTGCTCGCGCGTGGAGAGGGGCATCCACTGCGGCACGTTGCTGACCAGTTTGACCGGCGCCTTAAAATAGCTGCGCAGGATCTTCTCCAGCCCCTCGGGATCCCGCCCGTGGCGGGTCAGGTGCCCGGCGTGGGTAAAGCGGGCATGCGAGCTCAGGCTGCCTTTGTTCATCTGCCCCGGCTGGCCCATGCCAATCAGCGACGCCAGATAGCCCTCAAAGCGCTTGTTATCAGCGCGATCCAGGGAGACGGTAGGCTGCGCATCCGCCCAGGCGCGGTAAAACAGCAGCGCAAGACGGTGATGGAACAGATCGGCAAACGCGCTGAGGCTGGTGTCCTGATGATGATAAATACGCTCGCGGGCGTACTCGGTCATATGGACCGGCAGCGGGCCGTTCGGGCCAAACAGGCCGAAGCTGAGGATAGACACCTCGTGCAGCCCGCTCTCTTCCCGCTGACGTACGTGGGCCAGCGTCGACGGCGCAAAGCTCATCGACGGCTGCTGGCCGATGCGCAGCGGTTCAAATTTCGGCAGCGGCGCGCGTCCCAGCGGGTAGCGCTCGCCGCCCTGGGCATCAATGCGCCTTAAAAGCTGAAACAGATCGTAGCGCCAGGGCGTCTCACGGACGCCGTGCCAGAACGCGTCCGGCAGCCTGGTCAGGCGATGCACGCGCAGCGGTGCAGTGGCAGCGTCACTCATATCAGCGCCCTTTTACCCATGCGCGGCGCCCAGTAGCCAATCTCGCCGCGCTGCTGACTTTTCAGGGTGAACTCGGTGAAGCTGTTGATAGAGACCAGACGGGCAAAGAGGCGCTCCATCACGCTGCCGAAGAGCCACGGGCTGGCGCCGGAAAAGGCTCGCTCATCCACCGTCAGCGTAATGCCGATCCCGCGGGCGAACACGACCGGACCGGGTTCAGGCACGCGGCGGTGAACCGGCTCCAGCACGCAGTGGCGAACGCCCTCCACCTGACGCGCAACGGGCGTTTCGGCCAGGTTGGCATAAAGCCCTAACAGCTGGCGCAGCGCGGCCGCCCCCTCTTCGTTTTCGCTGTCCATCAGGCTGAGGTAGTTCATCTGCAGCTGACTGATAAGCCGCCAGGTGCTGAACCCTTCCGCCAGCGCCGGGCGCGGCGGCGTCGGTCCTTTACGCAGGGTGAGGGATTTCACCGGCATGGAGTCCGCCACAATGAACTGCCCGAGCTCCTGCTGCAGCATTAGCGGCAGGTCGCGGCTGGTGCAGAGCACCTCGGCAGAGATATAGCGCAGGTTATCCTGCCAGGGGGCATGCTGTTCATCCACCAGCGAAACAAACACCTCCGAGCCGATATAGCCGGTACGGGTGCCGTAGCGCAGGGCGTGCTCGGACAGCACGCGCTGCTCGCGTCGCAGCGAAAAATAGGCCCCGTAGTTGCCCGCATCGCCGCTCCAGGTGCTCCAGAATGGACGAAACGTCTGGTCATCGCGCTGGCCGTCGGCGCTGCCATAGATTTTTTTGACCGCGTAAATTTCATAATCCAGCGGACGAATGTTATCGACCACCAGATGGTATTCATGCTGGCCTTCATTCAGCTTCTGACGCGCCGCGACCTTTGGAAACAGGTTGATGACCGGCGTACAGTGCAGCGCCAGATGGCTGGCATCGACCACGCGCTCCAGCTGTTCATCCGACTTATCCAGCAGAATGAAGATGTCGAAGGCTTTTTCGCCTTCACAGCGCTGGATCAGCGTGCTCAGACCGCTCAGGCTGATGAAGCGGAAGCGGGCCGGAAACGCAAAGTACTCCTGAAGCAGGCGATAGCCGTCAAAGTTGCGCAGATCGTCCGGCAGCAGCGCCTGGTCAGGATCAAAGCCCTCCTGGCGCAGCGCATCTGACGCCAGCAGCTGCCGCTGCGGCTGCGGGCTGACCGTCTGACAGACGATCCCGGCGTGGTGCTCCATCACCAGCTCCAGCAGCTTCAGCGCTTCAATATCCGGACCGCCGAGGAAAAATTCCAGGCGGTCGAAATCCAGGTGCCCGAGGTTTTGCGGGCCGTCGCAGGCAATGCGGATCCGCAGGGCGCTGCCGATCTGCCGCTGGCTCAGCCCCAGCTGCGCCAGCGGCAGATCGGCGGGGACGCCGCCCAGCTCGACCTTGTCGATTTTCAGCGGCAGCAGGTTGACCTCGTGCGCCGTGGTATAGCTGCAGGTCACGCCGGTTTTTTTCAGCGCCAGGCTGTCCATCATGGTGCCACGCGGGACAATAAAGCCTTTGCTCAGGTCGCCCCGGCTGCTGTCGGGCTCAATCTCCGCAATCGCCATCGACGGCGTGGGCGCGAGATAGTTAGGCGCGATCATCTCCAGCAGACGCTGGGAGAAGCGCGGAAACTCCGCGTCCATTTTCATCTGCACGCGGGAAGTCAGGAAGGCGAAGCCCTCCATCAGACGTTCGGTATACGGGTCCGCCACCTCGATGCCGCGCATGCCCAGCCGTCCGGCGACTTTTGGGTAGCGTTCGGCAAACTCGGCCCCCATTTCGCGCAGATAGGCCAGCTCGCGGTTGTAATATTCGAGCAGTTTACTTTCCATGATTACCCCGCATCATTCAGTTCAAAATGGCCGTTTTCCAGATCGACATCGGTACGAAACAGAAACTCCAGCGGGTACGGCACGCACCATAAACGCCCTTTGATCTCGATGGAGAGCACGTTGTGCAGATCCAGCGAGGAGGTATCCGACACGCAGCGAACCTGCAGCCCCTGCGGCAAAATGCGCGGCTCAAAATTAATGATGGCCTCGGTGAGCTTGCGCTGAATATCGTGCCATTCGATGTCCGACATTCTTTTCCCGGCCAGCGGCGCGACGCCGAAGTTGACCACCGAGCGGTTCACGTGCGGCAAGGCGCTCAAATCGCCGGAGGCATCGTGGTTGATGGTGTTAAACAGCCACTGCAGATCGCGCAGGACGTTGCGGCGCAGGGCGGCGTGGGTGATCAGATTGCTGTTGGCCGACTCGCGCTTTTTTTCCGGGTCGTCATCGGTGAGGCGATCGAGCAGCGAGGGCTGCATTTTGTCGCGCGCCCCCACCTTCTCCTGCTTGCTGCGGGCTTGCCAGCCGCTGCGCAGCAGATCGCCTTCGCCAGCGGGATTACTCATCGGCTCCATCCGTCGCAAACGTCACGAGGCTCAAGGACAGCAGCGGGCTTTCGCTTTGCTCGCTCAGCCAGGCTTTCTGGCCCCTGCCTTCGTAAAGGGTACCGTCTTCGTCGAGCGCCTGCCATTCGGTGGTGCGGCCTAATTTGACCGCATCAGCGGCATCGGCAGCAAAAGGATAACGCGCCGGGATCTGACACACCTGCTCCGTACCGTCGGTCAGGCGCACCAGCGCGTGACGCCAGACCAGATCGGTGACGCTGGCAGGCGCCTGGAAACGGATCTCCGCGATAGCGTTAAACGGCAGCCAGAAATAGCGGCCGTTCACTATGGTTTCGCAGACCGGGCCGAGACGGGCATCGCCGTCCATCAGCCAGTCAAAAGCCTGCGTCTCCTCGTTTTCGAGGGTGATGTGACCCGCAGTGGCTTGCGCCTGTTCGAGGGCTTCAAGACGCAGCGCATGCGCGCGCTCGCCGTCCTCGCTCAGCGCCGCGGCAAGGGTAGTCAGCCACGGCCACTGGGTTTCAGGCATGGCCGGTCGCGCCTGTCCCGCCATTACCTGCGCGCGCTGCTGCTCGCCCTGAATGGACTGCTCCAGCAGCGTGACGGTAGGTTTCGCCTGAGGCTTCAGCGCCAGCCAGCTTTTCAGCTGGGTAAGAGCCCGCGTCCAGTTGCCGCTGAGGGTTAAAAACTGCACAAACGCAGCGCGAAGGTCGGCATCCGCCGGACGGGCTTTGATTTCAGCTTCCAGACGCGCCAGCGCATCGTTGAGCGACTCGCCCGCCAGGTGTTGATAAAGCGTATTCATAGCCATTCCTTAATTCGCCGCGCGCCATGCGCCGACTGCCGGATCGCGCAGCTGAGGACGCAGGGTGTCAATCAGAACGATATTCAGCGGAGTACCCGGTGCGACCCAGGCGCTCCACGTTTTTTTCACCGCCGCGATCCGCGCCTGCAGTTTTGCGTCATCGCTGGCGATTTCACGGGAAATCTCCACCGCTACGGTGCCGTTGCTCTTCCAGCTGTTCAGGCTGTTATCGTAAGGCAGGATCATCCAGCTCTGGTCGCTGTTTGGGGTGCTGAATACCATGCGCTCTTTGTTGACGGAGGTGATCAGCGCGTTTTCCGGGTCGGCGCTTTGATTTAGGCCGGTCACCGGGAAACCGTGGATGTACGTCACCGCCATCTCTTTCTGTCCGCCGTTGCGGGACTGCGAAACTACGGTGTGTCCGCTCAGCCAGCTGCCGTTGCCGCAGCGGGTGGTGTCAGAATCCGGAATAAAGAGCGCCGGAGCAGAGGCGCCCCCTTCCCAGAAGGTGCGCAGGTGGCAGCCGTCCTGAAGCGTAAACTCCTGCCACGGCGTACGGTCGGCGGGAACGGTGCGGGAAGCCACATTTTGATCTGGCGGCATTAACGTGCCGTTGGCTGTGGCAGCGGTGACGGTTGCGGCAGGCGTGGCCTGCTCCTGTTTCACCACCAGCGCCCAGTCCTGTGCTTTGCCTGCGGTGCCCTGCGCCAGCGTGGTACCTGCCGGATCGTTGAGCGTCCAGCTGAGTTTATTCACTTTGCTGCACTGGTGCTCCAGCAGTGAGCCAAGACGCGGTACAAAGTTCTCCAGCACGGAGACGTCTTTCTTGCCGTTCGCCACAATGCGCAGCGCCACCTCAGGCTTACACCAGCTTTGCGGCGTGTTGTCTTTAATGTTGTCGATCCAGATATCCAGCTTCTGTGCAGGAGACTGCACGATGCGGAAATTCTCAGCCTGCGCGGTGGAGGTGACCGCCAGAAGTGCCAAACCCGATAGCCAAAGTTTCATATCGTTCCTTGTGTGTCTAATCAGTTCCGCAGGGAAGAAATTGTGCTGCGTCAGAGAGGGTGTGCAGCAAAGTGGTGTCCTGAGGGTTGCCCATCCATACCGCCAGGGCAGTATAGTTATCCTGAGCATTCCCCTCCTGTTCGCCATTCTTTTGAATGATTTGGTTCATTAAGGTCAGCCACTCCTGCGGCGTATTGACCATATGCAGCGACTGCTTCATTTGCTCTTCGCTGACGCCGTGCCAGAACCCGTCGGTGCAGAGTAAGAATGCATCGCCGTCTTCAACCTGCACCACGTCGCTGTAGCTCGCTTCCGGCCCGCCGTTTTCAATCCCCAGCGCCAGATAGAGCAGGTTGCTGTTCAGGTTGTCGGTCTGGTGTCCGGCATCTTTCATCTGCTGCACCAGGCTGTGGTCGGTGGTCACATGCCACAGCCATCCCCGGCGGAACAGGTACAGGCGGCTGTCTCCGGCATGCGCCCAGTAGGCCAGGCCGTAATCACGGTCAATGAACAGACTGACCAGCGTCGTGCCCATCCGGCGATAGTCCTGAACGGCCTGCTGCTCGCTGAGGATGGTGCGGTTCGCCGTCTGCACGTAGTCGCGGATGTGCTGCGCATTAAGATGTTTGTCGCCATCGAAGCGGGAGATAATGCTGTTGCGTGCCAGCTCTGCAGCTACCTCACCGCCCGGCAGGCCCGCGATGCCGTCGCAGACGACAAAGCAGGCTGAACGTTCCCCTATGGTTTCTCCCGTCTGATCCTGGTTGCTGGCGCGCGTCCCCTGGCGGGAGAGAGAAGCCGTTGCGATATTCATTTGTCTTCCGATCCGCTCTGTGAGTCTTTGTACTGATTCACCTCCATGTCGTACGCATGAAGGAAGGCCTCGCCGAACAGGGTGTGGAAGTCATCCTCAATCTCGCCCGCCGTCTCGCCATAGCTGCGAACAAAATAGTCCCACAGGGCGGCTTTGCGGCTGCCCGGCAGCGCCAGACGTGAGGTCATGCCGTTCTGCTTCGCCTGCTCTTCCAGCTGCTCCGGGTTAAAGGACTGCAGCATCGCGGCAATGATGGCGCGGATGCCGGAGATCATACCCAGCTGGTGCGCCTGCAGATCGATCAGCGCGTCGCGCACGGATTTGGTCGGCGGCATAAAGCCCGGCATCGGGGTGCCGAACATCTGGATCAGCACGGTTTTGCCGGTCGGCAACAGCTTGAACGGGTTGTTGGCATCGTCCAGCACCATGGTCATATCGGCTTTTACGCCGCGCTTGAGGATAGAGCGCGAGGAGAGCAGCGCCACCGTTCCCTGAGAGAACATACCGAGGATCTGTCCCAGCTGACGCATATTTTCACGGTCAAACTGCGGAACGGGCTGCATTTCGCTCAGCCCCATGCCTTCCAGCAGCGCCTCCAGAAGCTCGCCCTGCAGCACTTCGCCCTTCTCACCGCTGTTTGCCGTGGCGGCTGGCGAGGCGGCGTTATTGACCGGGTCGATGCGCAGACGGCCCTTAGGGGCCTGGGCACTGCTGCGCGCAACGGCCTGCGGCGTAGGCATGGTGAAGCCTGCGTAATCCGGTCGCGCGGGCTCTTCTTCAGCGCGCGGTTCTTCCTGCGGCTCAGGGGCGAACAGCGGAGAATCGGCCAGCACGTCCTCTTCCTGCTCAGGCTCCGGCACTGGCGCAGGCTTTTCGTCGACTATGTCATCCGGATGGGTTAACGGCGCGCCGCCCATCAGCCCGAGCGGGTCGTCATTACGCGCGGCTGGCGCGCTGGCCTTGCCGCCAAACAGGGCCAGCGGATCGAGCTCATCCGTCGCCTCGTTTTCTGGCTTAGCGGGGCTCGTCTCTCCCGGCGGCACCAGCGTTGACGGGGTGACGTCGTCAAAAATACTCTCTTTCTTGAACAACGCTTCGTCGCTGAACAGCGTGTCCGGGTCAACGTTCTTACGCTCAAGTTTTGGATCGCTGTCGTTGAACATCGCCAGCGGATCTTCGGCGTTACGCTCCGGGGCTGCAGGCTGGGAGAACGGATCGTGCGATGCAGCAGGCTGCAGTTTTGTACGGTTGCTGGAGATGCTGTCGGAGATGGAAAACTCCTGCATCAGGCTATCCCAGATCTCCGTTGGCACGGCGGTCGGCTCGGCCTTCCCGCGCGGTGCGGTGCTCGCCGGCTTCGGTTGCGGAGCGGGCGCGGACGCGGCTGCCGGACGCGCCTGCTGATGCATGCTGGCGGCCATACGGCTCACGGGCTGCGTATCGTGGATCAGTTCGGTGACTTCGATACGGTAGTCATCAATACCGAGAATGTCGCCATCCTGCAGCTCAACCTGACGCCCTCGCTCCAGCGGAATGTCATTTAATACCACGCGGGTGACGCTGCCACGGTTGGTCACGCGGCATTCGCCCTGGGCGTCAACGTGAACAATGGCCTGCAGACGAGAGATGGTGCGGTCATTGTCCGGCAACACCAGATTGTTATCCGTACCGCGCCCAATGGTGCCGCCCGGGGCGTAAAAATCACAGCTGCTTTGCGGCGGCTGATGACCGGGTTTTGTAGAAATAATCGTGAATCGCATGGCGTATTCCTGCTGGTATGATTAGCGCTCAAACGCTGCCGCTCTCGGGGCGAGAACGGCGGCGTTTGGGGTTAACACATTCTATTCAGTCTGCGTAAGCTTAAACTGGCCTGAAGGACCTTCCTGTAAGGTGAAGCGGGCAGCATAGCGAACAGAATCGTTTTTCCCTGACACTTTCAGAGCAACATCATATTCTCCGGCTTGCCACGCAATCCCCTGCCACTGGTGACACTGTTGGGTCGTTAACGTCACTTCAGGGCTAAACGTTGACGGCGGCGATACCGCTTTCCACTCATTTCCCGCGCGTTTCATTATGGTGGGCGAATGGCTGGTGACAGGCGCGTCTAACCCGGAGTTAGCGGGAATAGCAAAGCAGGGTTCGTTGTTCTTTAGCGTAACCGAAAGCGACTGATATTGTGCAGGATGAGATACACAGGCACTCACCGTAAATGCGATTGCTACAACACTGAGTAACTGTTTCATAACCATACCCGCCGGTCTTTGGGATTTTCAATAAACAACGATAATACCTGCAGGTATTTATCCTTCAGGTCGGGCCCGATAATTCCCTCAAAACCTGCAATGTTTCGGAAATCACCCAGGCCGTAATTTATCAAATAATAAAAATCTGAAATGATAGAAGCCTGCTGCTCCATACCAAAGTCCGATAGTTTTTTATCGGGGGGCAGAGAATAATTATAACTTGCTGCCCAACTGAATGCGCCTCGGGTTCGAACATTCATTCCAATCTGATGCTGCAATACATGCACCATTTCGTGAATAAACCAGTGTTTATATCGCGGAACCTCTATTGAAAAGTCATCCCGATAATGCGGCTCGCGAAAATAGAGCTCACCATTGGGGGTCATCGCGACATCTGTCGACTGCATATTAAACGGCAAATAGCTTTTATTATGGACTTTAACTTCTGAATACTTTATTGCGTCACCAAAAACCGAGCGCGCCAGTGCTATTTCGCCAATGGTGAGAGGACGGGCGCCTCCTTCCTGCAAACTTGCCATGCTATCTTCCTTCCCGGTTGATAATGACCGGGGAAACTCCCCGGCCACATACGCAATTACGCTTCTTTGTTTTCTTTGATGTTCCAGCCAGCGCTGCTTTCAGCACCCTTACCACCAGACGTGGTCTGCTCCCAGTACTGCTGTTTCACTTTCGCAGCCTGGAACGCATAGGTCACACCAACGGTATCGCCGTTGTCTGCACCGGTGTACTGAACAGAGGTGACCAGCACATCTTCCAGCGTGATGCGGGAGTATTCCACCTGCTGGCCGCCGGCTTTACAGACGGACAGCTCAACTTTGGTCAGGTGTTTACCGCTGGCGCAGTGTTTCAGGATAGCGGTGGTGGATTTGTCGATCAGCGCGTTAACGTGCAGGTCGTTAAAGTTAACTTTACCGGCACCGCCGCCACCGCCAACGCTCATATTACCTGGCTGGGAAGCACCCCAGGAGAAGGAGGTAATATCAGTCCAGCCGGTGTGGTTAGAATCTTTAGATTCGCCCGTAACACCCTCGACCTTCAGAAACATATCAATAGCCATAATATCTACTCTTCGTGGATGAACAATATTGCTTTCGAAAAAGCACTTATATGGCAAACAGGAAAGCATGGGGCTGAATAAAACCGTCCATATTTTACCTCTGCCTCATATCAAATGACCCGTGTCATTTGACAGTCTTACATTCCCCCTGAATGAACGGAAAGAATGTGAAGTCTTTTACTACTCTGGGTTATCCTGGATCCAGCTACGATCAGGATCGCCAATGATGACTTGCGGAACCAGTTTGTTCAGTTCGTCGCTATGATAAAGACGTAGACAGTTTAAGGTTACACCTTTGACATCGGGTTTTCGCTCTGAATGAAAACCATTAATTTGATTTTTATATTTTTCGATGAGGGCATTAACTTTATCCGTGCCATTTTCAGCATCAAAAGGTATCCACTCAATAAATGCGCTCGCACTTCGGGCCGCATCAGCAGAAAACTGACTGCCTTTATCTGCCACCTGAGCAAGACAGCGCGACAGAACTAAATCTTTTAAAACCTGCCGGTATGTTTGCTGCTGATAAAAATCAGAATAGTTATTTCCAGCACACACATAAAAAGTCATAAATGCGAGGAAAAAACAGACATGCTTCACCTTATATCCTTTGCCATAGAACCACAGCGCATCAGTCCGACCAAAATACTAACTTTTATCTTTCCATTTTTCTGCGACAACGTATATCCCTATCGCTAATGCATTAAGTCCAGCACATAAGAATCCATGCATTGCGATTCGCGGAACATCTTCCGGCCAGTCAAAGATAAACAGATAGTAGCCGGATACCGCCATAAACAGCATAAATGAAATTATTAGCAATATATAAACGGTTAAATAGCTGATGAATTTTCCTATTAACGCTTTCACAGTCAAATTCATTAGCTATCTCGTATTCACCGAAATGGTGCCGACCCTCCAGGGCCGGCACTCATCATCACGCGTCTTTCGTCTTCAGCGACGGCAGTTTAGATACCAGACGCAGAGAAACGGTCAGACCTTCCAGCTGGTAGTGTGGGCGCAGGAAGAACTTCGCGGCGTAGTATCCCGGGTTGTCCTCAATCTCCTGCACCTGCACTTCTGCAGCCGCCAGCGGTTTACGGGACTTGGTCTCCTGGGAGGAGTTAGCCGGGTCACCGTCGACGTAGTTCATCACCCAGTCGTTCAGCCAGCGCTCCATCTCTTCGCGCTCGCGGAAGGAGCCGATTTTGTCGCGCACGATGCACTTCAGGTAGTGGGCAAAGCGGCAGCAGGCGAAAAGGTACGGCAGGCGTGATGCCAGGCGCGCGTTGGCGGTGGCATCCGGGTCGTGGTACTCCGCCGGTTTCTGCAGAGACTGCGCGCCGATGAAGGCGGCAAAGTCGGAGTTTTTGCGGTGAACCAGCGGCATAAAGCCGTTTTTCGCAAGCTCAGCTTCACGACGATCGCTGATGGCGATCTCGGTCGGGCACTTCATGTCTACGCCGCCGTCATCGCTCGGGAAGGTGTGGCACGGCAGGTTTTCCACCGCCCCGCCGGACTCCACGCCGCGAATCGAGGTGCACCAGCCGTACTCTTTGAAGGAGCGGTTGATGTTAGCGGCCATCGCATACGCTGCGTTCGCCCAGGAGTAGCTGTTGTGGTTCGCGCCGTCGGTCTGCTCTTCAAAGTCAAAGCTGTCGACCGGGTTGGTGCGAATGCCGTACGGCAGGCGCGACAGGAAGCGCGGCATCACCAGGCCCAGATAGCGGGCATCTTCGGATTCACGCAGCGAACGCCAGGCGGCGTATTCGGTGTTCTGGAAGATCTTGGTCAGGTCGCGCGGGTTAGCCAGCTCCTGCCAGGACTCCATCTGCATCACGCCCGGCGCGGTACCGGTGATAAACGGACAGTGCGCCGCAGAGCCGATGCGCGCCATTTCGCCCAGCAGCTCAACGTCCTGCGGGCTGTGGTCGAAGTAGTAGTCGCCGACGATGCAGCCAAACGGCTCGCCGCCGAACTGACCGTACTCCTGCTCGTAGATCTTCTTGAAGATCGGGCTCTGGTCCCAGCCCACGCCCTTGAAGCGCTTCAGGGTGCGGCCCAGCTCCTGCTTGGAGATGCTCATAAAGCGGATCTTCAGCATCTCGTCAGTTTCAGTGTTGTTCACCAGGTAGCTCAGACCGCGCCAGGCGCTCTCCAGCTTCTGAAACTCTTCGTGGTGAATGATCTGGTTTACCTGCTGCGAAAGCTGCTCGTCGATACCGGCAATCAGGTTCTGAATGGTACGGTATGTATCGTTCGAGAAGGTGACGGTATTTTCCAGCGCCTGCTGCGCCAGGGTTTTGACCGCGCTTTCTACGGCGGAACGCGCCTGGTCAGTTTTCGGGCGGAACTCTTTGTTCAGCAGCGCGCTGAATTCATCCTGGCTGAACGCCTGACCCGCCTGCTGCTCGTGTTGTTGAGTCTGGTTGCTCATCGATTATTCCTCGCTACCTTTCGCGCTTTCGTCATTTTTCGGCAACTGGCTCAGGGATTTGAGCAGCGTCGGATCCTGCAGAATTTTTGCGATCAGCTCTTCCGCACCGTTTTTACCGTCCATATAGGTCAACAGGTTGGAGAGCTGGGTACGCGCTTCCAGCAGCTTGTTCAGCGGCTCGACCTTGCGGGCCACCGCATCCGGCAGGAAGTCGTCCATGCTGTCGAAGGTCAGATCCACGTTGAGCTTACCTTCGCCGGTCAGGGTGTTATCCACCTGGAACGCCACGCGCGGCTTAAGCGCCTTCATGCGTTCGTCAAAGTTGTCGATGTCGATTTCGAGGAATTTACGCTCGTCGACGGCCGGCAGGTTTTCAACCGGTTTGCCGACCAGATCGGCCATGACGCCCATCACAAACGGCAGCTGAATCTTACGTTCTGCACCGTAGATCTCTACGTCGTACTCGATCTGCACGCGGGGGGCACGGTTACGTGCGATGAATTTCTGCCCACTGTTACTCATTGCCATGATGTTCTCCATCAAAGATGCGCGGTGAAGGTGAAACGGCAGGCTCCATGCCTGTCGTCATAATGCCTGGACGCGTTATTCTCGGCGCCCAAAGATGTTTTCCAGTTGGTTAACGCCGTCTGGCGCCAGGTCGCGAATAATGTCCATAAAGTTGAGTTCTGACAGCCGCTGCACCCGTTCAATCATCAGCGGTGCGGGGTGGCTCGGTTCGTACTGCGCAAAATACTGTTTTGCTTTTTCCAGCATCAGCTGCGCGTCGGCGCGGCTGGTGACCTGCACGCTGCGCCAGTCGGTGACCGGCTGAGCGGGCTGCGCTGCCGACGACGGCTGCTCTGCCTGTGGTTCTGCATGCGCCTCACGGTTCGGCAGCAGCTTGCTGATGTCGGTTACCTGACACGCGCTTGCTACCAGTCCGACGGTTTTAAGCAGCTGCTCCATCTCGGGCACGCCGCTTTCACCGAGATGCCCGGTGAGCAGCTCGCGAATGGCCAGCAGCCGTTCGTTGATGACGATAACCGCTGCGGTCCCCGGCTGGTCGCCGCGGGCCAGCTCGTCAATCAGCCGTGGACGCCCGCCGGGATAGTCCGGGCATTCGGTTTTATTGCCGTCCAGCAGGGCCTGGGCATCCCGGAGCGAAATTTCATCGCCGTTTGAACGCAGCAGCGAGGCGTTACGCACGGCGACGGTGAGGTCGGACTTATCGCTCAGCCCTGCCAGGGCGTTAATGCGGTAGAACGGGTCGGTTTCGCCATACTCTTCCAGCAGCGGATAGAGCGGCTCCCAGTAGCGGGCGATCGCCTCCTGCACCAGCAGCAATCCGTCCGCGTAGCCCGCCAGCCCGCGACGGCGGGTCCAGGCATGGGTTAACGCCAGCAGGACGCGAAGATCTTTGGTGCGGGTCAGCAGGCTGATGGCGTATTTTTCCACCGTGTTCCAGTCAGCTGGTTCTGCCGGAATAATGGTCTCGCCAAACTGCTGTTCCGCTTTCCCAAGACTTGCCTGATTCATGCTCTGGAAGTCGGCGTCGTACTCCAGGTTTTCGCCACAGGGTTTTTCGGGACTTATTGGCGCGAGAAATTCTTCGATATTCATGAGATCCCTGCTTATTCAAACATAGGCGGATAGAGACCGTGACGGCCCGGACGAGCGCCCCCTGCCGGGTCGAACAGCAGGGTGAAAAGCTGCCCGGTAAAGTTACCGCTGTGAACGTGGGTGTACAGCGGGTAACCGTCGCAGCGGTTGGTCCACCAGTAGCTGGTTTGACGCAGCGGATCAAAACACTCTGCCGCCTGCGGCCAGCCCAGCGTGCTCTGGCCGTCCTCGTCATAGCCAATCACATCAAGTATGTCGGAACGCTTTTGCGGCTCTACGGGCTGCGGGGCCGGAATGGACATCAGCATCTCGTCGAGCTGCGAGGCGGAAAAACTGTTGCGCACCGCGTGCAGCCCCAGGCGCCCAATCTGCTGATACCAGCTTTCGGCCTGGCTGAGCAGGCTGGTCGACCATTCGGACGGCGCGAAGCTCAGCTGAAGGCAAACAGGATACTGTCGGCCAACGCTGTCGCGGCCGGGCAGCAGACAGCCCATCTGAATCATCTGGCTGCCCAGCATGGGCGGTACCACAAAATTCCAGACTGGCGCTTTCTGAAACTGGCGCTCGCCGCTGCGCTGCTCTTCCTGCTGCCAGGCCAGCAGACCGACCTGGAACCAGTGTGACCACTGGCGCTGTAAAGTGTCAGGAAAGCGACGCTGCAAAAAATCTCCGGCGCTGGGTAACTTGCCATACCAGCTGTAGCGGTTCATCGCAGGGGTATTCGTCATACGGCTGTCCTTGCGGTTATGGGCATGAGAAACGGGGAAGCTGGAACGGGTTACGAATGCTGTTTGGCGCAAACTCCAGCGTGACCTGATGTCCGTCGACGTTGAACGTGGCCTGACGACTGAGGCTACCCGCCCCCGGGCTGGTGCTCGCTTTATCAAAGAAGCGGTTCAGCGCCCAGGAACCGTTGGTCACCAGCGTCGCCGTGCTGCCGTTAGCCAGACCCAGCTGCATGCGCACCTGGTTGGTGCCGCCCGGCCCCGGCCAGTTCATGATCTGCACGGCCTGCGGGCCGTGGCTGTAGCGCAGCAGCTGGCCGTCAACGTCCAGCGTCAGGTTCAGAATGGAGTTATCCATTCGCACGGTGCGAACCGTCACCTTAAAGGACGGCGTGGTTGCGCCGTTAGCAAAGAAGGCGTCGCGAATCGACTGGGCCTGCTGGAACGGTCTCAGCAACCCTTCACTGCCCGGCAGCGTTTTACCGTCGATACCCGGCATAAAGCGCCAGTTTGCCTGGGTGGTGTCCACTTTGCTGGTCAGGTTATCGCGAAAGAAGGTATCCATCAGCCCGGTCCCCGGCGCAAACATGCGCGCGAGATCGTCAGGGGTGACCTCGGTGCTGGCGCTGCGCACCAGCGGGTAGCGACCGGCAATTGCCTGGCGGCAGAACCCGCCTACTTCAACGTTAATCCGCTTCCGTACGTTTTCCAGGTCACGACGCTGGGTATCGCTGCTGGCGCCCACAGCCATGTTGCTGAACATGGTTTGCAGCCCGCCCGGCAGACGACCGGCGCTGGCCTGCAGGCGGCTGATCGCCTCCCCGCCCGGCGCCGGCATGCCGCTGTTGGCCGCATCCTGAACGGCGGTCAGGTAGCGATACAGCTCATCCACCTGCTTGAGAAAATCGTCAAACACGATGGTCTTCCCGCCCTTCTCCAGCGGCTGGGCCAGCTCGATCATCGGCGCGTAATGGTCGGTCACCAGCTGCTCCGGCGCCTGGGTAACCGCGGCGGCCTGCGTCGGCGCATTGTCATTATTACTGAACAGCGCTTCCAGCGTGCGGGTGGCGCGGTTGCTTTGCGCCTGCGCTTTGCCCTCATCTTCCGGCGCTGGCGTATCGCGGGAGAGCGTCAGGACCTGGCTCAGGTTCTGCACCAGACGGCGCAGCGGCGAGTTGGCGCCGGAGAGCAGGCGCGCGGTGTTGATGCGCTGGGAAAGATCGGCGCTGTTATTGAGCTGAATGTCGGCGAGGAAGCGATCCCAGTTCGCGATAAAGTCGCGCATGTAGAGCTGGCGCACGGCGTTGTCGATCTGCTGTTTATCCTCCTGCGCCGTCGCGGCCCCCAGCACCCAGGCGTCGTCCTCGTGCAGAGCGGTGGTTACGCTGTCAATCTGGCCGTTAAAGCTTTTCCAGTATCCGTCCGGCGTATAGAGCCCCGGTACGCCTTCGCTGACCGGCTTGCCGCTTTTACGGGAAAATACCAGCTCGCTCTGCGGCCCGCCCAGGTCGGAAAGGGAAACCGGCTTCAGGTTGTCATCATGCTCCAGCAGGCGCTTGAGGCGACCGTACACCCGCGTGGAGAGCGGCTGCTGGCCGATCATCGCCCTTTCGCGGGCAACCAGCGATTCGTCCTGCGCGTACGGCGAGGCCTGAATTTTCGGCTCCAGCAGCTGCGTCAGGTGCCATTCAAGCTGCTGCAGCTGCGCCTTCGTGACGTTCTGCGGCAGATTCCGCTGCAGGTTGAGCATCACCCACGAATGCAGGAATTTGCCGTCGTAGTGCTTCGGCTGATAGAGCATCTGATAGGCTTTCAGCGCTTCATAGCTGTATTCCACATCGCTGCCGTTGTCGTTACGAAGCCAGGTGGTGATGTGCATGGCAACGGCAGGCAGCAGCATCTGATCCAGTGCTTTCTGGTACAGCGACTGCGAGGCGTCGCTGACGTCATCCCCGCGATAGAGTCCCATACGGCGGGATACGGGCGGATCGTTGACATCAAACGCGTCGCTTTTCGGCAGATCCACCAGGCTATTCAGCAGCGGCAGCAGATCGAACAGGTCACGCTGGGTCTGGTTCTGCAATACTTTGCTCTGCTGGTCCAGCAGCGGCACCTTCGCATCCACCTCTTCCAGATAGGCCTTGTTTTTGGCATAGCTGGTCAGCCACAGACCGCCCAGGATCACCAGCAGGGCCAGCAGCGCCGCGTAGCCGGACCAGATCACCGCCCGGTTGCGCAGCTCCCACCAGCGGTTTTCGCCTGCGATCCCGGCTTCCTGGAAGATGACGTTTTGCAGCAGGTTCTTAATGAAGAAACTCTGGCCTTTTGCCCCCGGGATTGGCGCTTCTTTGCTGACTGAATCCCAGTTATCCGCCTCTCCCCCTTCCGGCAGCGACAGCGCGCGGTTCAGTTCGCCCATCACGCGGTCGAACGGCATGCCTTCCTGCGTCCCGCTGGCGAAGTAGATCCCGCGCGGAGAGAACTCGGTTTCGAAGTTGGAGCGGGCGAAGACGGTGCTCAGGTAGTCCGCCAGCAGCGGACGCAGCGCGGCGAACTCCTGCGGGAAGAGATACGCTTCCGCGCGGGTCTTCGCGTCATGCTCTTTCAGCATGGTTTCCGGCAGCCCGGCATCGAGGCGCTGCTGCAGCAGAGAAAACTCCTGCTGGAAGTTGCCCATCAGGTCGTAATCGGCGTGTTTGGTTTGCTCCCACGGCAGCGTAAAGCCCCAGATCTGGTCGCGCTGCGCTTTATCGTAGTCGGCAAACCAGGCGCGAAAGCCTTTAAGCAGGTCGGCCTTGGTCACCATCACGTAGACCGGGAAGCGGATACCCAGCTGTTCATGCAGCTCGGACAGGCGCTGGCGCAGGTTCACCGCCTGCTGGCGGGACGCCTCGGCAGACTGGGTCAGCAGGTCCGAAATGCTGATCGTGACGATGACGCCGTTAATCGGCTGGCGGCGGCGGTACTTGCGCAGTAACCCCATGAACTGCAGCCACTCACCGGCATCCTGCGCCTGCTCGCTCTCCTGGGTGGTATAACGACCCGCGGTGTCAAGCAGCACGGCCTCGTTGGTGAACCACCAGTCGCAGTTACGCGTGCCGCCAATACCCCGCAGCGCGGTCTTACCGAAGCGGTCGGCCAGCGGGAACTGCAGCCCGGAGTTGACCAGCGCCGTGGTTTTACCGGATCCCGGCGCGCCGATAATGACGTACCACGGCAGCTGATAGAGATATTGCGTGCTGAAGCGCTGCGTCCACTGGGCGCCCTGGCCCGCTTTGCTGAAGTGCGCTTTTTTAAGCATCTGCGCGGCTTCATCAAAACGGCTGGCGAGGATCTGCTCCTCGCTGTTCAGCCGCTTCTGCGGATCCGCGGCTTCCGGGCTGGCGGTATTCTCCTTGAGCTTGTCCATCAGCTTGCGGTTCAGCCAGGCATTGTACAGGCGTGGCAGAATGTGGCCCTGTGCCCAGAGCAGATAGACCACGGCAATGCTGATAATACGGTTCTGTTCTGATTCAAGCGGTCGGGTGTCCACGATGGACAACAGAGGACCAATCATCCAGATCACCGCCGCAAGCGCCGTTACGCCGAGGAAGCTCCACAGAATGCGGTTGGTCAAAATGGAAAGAAGTGTAGTCAGCATTCCTTAGTTTCCTTGCGGCAATCCGTTCAGCTCGGCCTGAGTGTTTTCAGGCGACACCAGCAGAGTAATTTCCACACGGCGGTTTCGGGCGCGGTTTTCAGGCGTCGTGTTTGGCGCCACCGGGTTAATCTCGCCCCGCCCTTCCGCTTTCACGCGGCCAGGCTGAGAGAGGCTTCCCTGCAGCATTTTTTGTACCGAGCGGGCGCGTTCCAGAGAGAGTTCATAGTTGGAGGCAAAGCGCGCGCTGCGGATCGGCACGTTGTCGCTGTAGCCCACCACCAGAATTTTGCCGCTGACGTTATTCATCGCCTGCGCAATGCGGCTGATGACCGGTTCATAGCGGTCGCGCACGACGGTCGAGGCAGAGGCAAACAGTCCGTCGCCTTTCAGGATAACGACGCTGCGATCCGCTTCGTCTTTCACCGCGACGAGGCCAGCCTCGATCTCCGGTTTCAGGAAGCCGCGAAGGTTAAGCACCGCCGGTAGCTGACGGGCCGGTTGCTGAATAGTGGTTTCCGGCAGCTGGGACTGGTAAATCTTCGCCAGCACCGGGTTGGTGCTGTCGCCAAGACGCCAGTTAAGCACGATATAGAAGAGACAGGCGATAAACCCGGCCAGCGCCACGCAGGCCCACAGGGGAACCATCGGCCGCCAGAGCTTACGCAGCACGGGACGATCTTCCGGATGGGGAGAAAGCGGCGGCGGATAGCTGCCGCGCACGCCGCGGATCATCTGCCACAGCCGCTGCTTGATGGTCTCAAGCTGGGTGCGGCCGTTATCCAGCACCCGATAGCGCCCTTCGAAGCCCAGCAGCAGGCAGTAGTTGATCATCTCCAGCAGCAGAATGTGCTCGCGCGGGTTTTGCGACAGGCGCGCCAGCAGCTGGAAGAACTTCTCGCCGCCCCAGGTTTCGTTATGGAACGTCACCAGCAGACCGTTGCTGGACCAGACGCCGCTGCTGCCCCAGGGGGTGAGCGCGGCGGCCTCGTCGAGCGCCGTACACAGGCAGTAACGTGCCCCGACGATCACTTCGTAGGGGAGCCCTGCCTGCTGGCAGCGGACTTCAAAACGGCGAATTTCATCGATCAGGCGCTGGCGTAACGCCACCTGATCGTCATGGGAGACCGAATGACGGATCTGCGGAATCGCATTGAGCAGCGGATTGGCGGCCGCCACCAGCTGATTGTTGCTACTGGCCCCGGTAAACGCGGCATCGCTGCCGGTGTCCTGTCGTTCCTGCATATTAAGCGCTCGCTTTATTATTCTGTCGGGCTACGGATGGCCCAAAACTCCATATCCAGCCCCGGGAACTCCCCTGCAAGGTGCAGGGCGAATGCGCCGGACTTATCCATCTCGTGCCACAGCTCGCTGCCCTTCTCGAGCTCGAAGTAGCTGTAGCCGGCATGCCACGGGATCTGCGGCGGTGCGACCGGCATGGCGCGCAGCATAATGCCCGGCAGCTGAAGCTGAACCAGATCGCGGATTTTCGACACCGGCGCGACCTTCATCTGCGCCGGGAAATGGGTTTGCAGGTGTTCGCCCGGCACGTTGGCTTTTACCGCCAGCACGAAGCCGAACTCACGCACCATGCTGGTTTCAGGCACCGTGGCGATGTTCAGGCCGTGAGAGCGTTCGTTAAGCGGGATCTGAATCGCGTGGTCTTCCATCACCAGCGACAGCCCCTGACGCAGCATCAGCATCAGCTTGCTGAAGCAGTTTGCCAGATCGTCATGATCGTAAATCGGCAGCACGCTTTCGGCGGTCCGCTGCGACGTCCAGGTGGCAAGTTCGGTCGCAAACGGCAGCCAGCTGCGCCAGAGCGTTTCCGGATGCAGCAGCGGGAGGGTTTTTAAATGAGACACCTCGCCCAGATGACGATTAACCAGCGACAGCAGCGTGAACTCAATCAGTTCAGAAGTATTAAAGCGACCGGGCTGGCGCAAACGACCGCCAATTTGCTGGCTGCGCTGTACCAGCAAGCCGTGCAGATCGTTGATCATGCTGTAGATCTGCGGGCTGTTGTTGGCATTGAGCATCGGCGGGATGTAGCTGTTGTCGAGCCGCACGTGGTTGTCGTTACGTTTCTCCGTCACAAACGCCACGCCGATGGCGGTCCATTCTGCCGTGAGGTCTTTTTCCAGCATCAGGGTCAGACGCAGGCGGCCAAACTGAACGGTGGCATCTCCCACCGACATGGCGTTGTCGTCTTCCACCTCTTGCTCGAAAGCGATAAAGCGCGCCAGCGAGGCAGGCTCTTCGCTGAAAATCACCTCTTCTCTCTCACCACGACGAACCGGCAGCGCGAGCACCACCTTTTCGTTAGTGAGATTGTCAGGAATTTTCAGCGGTACAGGGCCGTTGCGCCCGTTACGGACCTGGAAAAAGGTGCCCTCCGGCAGCAACCCACTGCAGTAGCTCAGGGCTATGCATCCCTGACGAAGCATCGCTTCATCCAGTTCAACGTCAAGAAAGCCCCAGAGATACGATCGCTGCAGCGCGCCCCATTCACGAACATGGTTGAGCAGATAGCTTTCAGTCCGCTGAAAATGGTGTGGACGCAGGAACATGCCTTCGGTCCATACGACCTTTTCTGCTTTCGTCATGATGATGTATTTCCTGTTTTGAAGCGCGTTACTGGCTGATGACCCGAATGCCGTTCACGTCGAGAAAAACGTTGGCCTGGAGTTCATCTGCGGACCATTTCCAGAACTGGTAGATATGATTTTCGCCAGGCACGGGCAGAGGAAGTGAAACGCGCCATTTTTTGCCATCCAGCACCTGATACTCCGCCATCACGCCGATGTAGCGGGCCTCCGGAGAGCTTTGCCCGCTGAGGGTTTTGGACAGCTGTCCCGGCATCAGGAAAAACACGTCGCTGTTCAGCAGATTCGCGCCAAGCGTGGCTGACGCGTTGTTCTGCAGGGAGTAAAAGTCGCTGGACATGAAATCCGCATCGGATTTCAGCAACAGCACCCGGACCTTAAGCGGAGCAGATTCATTGATTTGTGGATGAGCCTGAAACTGCAGATTGTAGCGGGAGGGGTCGCTGTGTGAAGACGACGTACAACCACTGACCAGGGCGAAAATCACCGCGTAAAAGAATAACCACAGCCTATGAAAATTTTTATTATTCATAAAAATGCGCTCATGAAAGCCGTTTAGTTCAGGATCCAGGTACCGTTAGCGCTGTCTTTGCAGGCTTTGCTGTTACCATCGACATCGACACAGGTCGCTTTTTTACGCGTCTTCGGACGAATAGCCTGTTTACGCACGGCGGCGTCGTACAGATCGGCCTTGATCACGGCGCGCATCGGGACGTAACCAATCAGCTGCTCGTTACCTTCATCGGCAAGCGCCATCCAGTAGTGTTCAACCTGACCCAGTACCACGTACGTTTTTCCGGTATCAAGAGTGCGGATAACTTTACCGCCGAAGTCAGGACGGCTCATCAGAGAGGCCGGATACATAGCACGATACGGCTCGTTGACCGGCGTGAACTCCGCCGGCGGGGTAACAGCGTGACGGTGGGTTAAGGTGACGCCGTTGACCTGACTGGTCTCGATAGTATCGTCGTTGATCACAGGTTTCTGCGGCGCTTTACAGCCCGCCACCGCCATTACAAACAGAAGTGAAAACAGTACGCGCATTTTCATATGCTTTTCCGTAGCGATATTTCGATGATGAAGATAAGGGGGTGAAGTTTGACTTAAGTGCTATTGTTAAAATAGCCAGGATATTTTCGGGGCGTTACTATTTTAAGGACATAGCTACCGCACGAGCCCTTCAGAATAAGGCCCAGCGTCTTCCTGACATATTTTGACAAACGGTAAGCAAGTTTACATGAGCTTTGCCTCAATTCAATATTTACCGTTGCGTAACTGTTGCTAAATGAAGCAGTCGGAAAATTATAGGATTAATCCTATGAAAAAACCCGGCATGGCCTAAACTCTCTTATTTTCCTACCAAAAAACACTGCAACTTTCTGTTTTATATACAAATAAAACAAAAGAGAAATACTTTTATTAACGCAATACTGCTATTATCGCCACTACCATAATTAGTAGAATTTGCGTATTGATGAGGTCAGCAGAATATATCAAGGATGAATTATTTGTTGCACTGACAGGGTATCTTTAATATCGATCGGACTCTAAGAGTCGAATGTAACTATTTCACTTAGGTTGCAGAACGTTAATTTCACGACTAAAAATAACTTTATATTTCTCGTTATGGCATTTGTCCCGTCAGGCCTAAATTTTATCCATTAATCATTAAGCCTGAATTAACCTTCCTGACCTTATCGCAGCCGAAAATGCCCGCGATAGCCCGCCAGCAGTGATTTTTTTTATTACCACCGCTCAAAGGCTTCATTCGAAACTTTATTGGTGCTACATCCTCTCCTGCTCGCCCCATCTATCTTGCTTACCATGCGATAGATAAGATTTATTATTAAAATGATAAAAAATCGTTATAATTTCTTTAAATGTTTCAACACCAGACCCTATAAACAACTGTAATAAAAAGAATTTAAGTTAAAGCATCTTTTCGTACCGCACGCGCGTCGCCATCCGGTCGTCATTGCTTTCGCTTATCGTTCTTTGCAGCGCTTTTAGGGGTTCAGACGTTGTGTGACCGAACAAATCAGGAGTGGGTATGAACAAGAAAAGACGCTCGGTGCCGGGTATCAGACACTATGACGGTCCTGCCGGCGGCTGGGGCGCATTGAAAGCGACGGCCATTGCAGTACGTACCCAAATGGATACCCTTGATGCCCCCGCGACGCTGCTGCGCACCAACCAGCCTGACGGCTTTGACTGCCCGGGCTGCGCGTGGCCGGATAAAGAACACAAATCGACCTTCCAGTTCTGCGAGAACGGCGCCAAAGCGGTGACCTGGGAAGCCACCAGCAAACGCGTTACCCCCGCGTTTCTGGCCGAAAACAGCGTCTCCTCGCTGCTGGCAAAATCGGACTTTGAGCTGGAAGGTTACGGTCGACTCACGCATTCCCTGCGCTATGACCGGGCAACCGATACCTTCCGGCCCGTCGCCTGGGACGAGGCGTTTGAACGCATCGGCGAAGTGCTGCGCGGGCTTGAACCGGACCAGGTTGAGTTCTATACCTCCGGGCGGGCCTCTAACGAAGCGGCTTATCTGTTCCAGCTGTTCGCTCGCGAATACGGCACCAACAACTTCCCCGACTGCTCTAATATGTGTCACGAGGCCACCAGCGTCGGCTTGCCGCGTTCGATTGGCATCGGGAAAGGCACCGTGTCGCTGGATGATTTCGACAAGACCGAGCTGGTTATCTCCATCGGTCACAACCCCGGCACGAACCATCCGCGAATGATGGGCACCCTCCACGAGCTGGCCCGCCGCAACGTGCCGATTATCGTCTTTAACCCGCTGCGCGAGCGCGCCCTCGAACGTTTCGCCGATCCGCAAAGCGTGATTGAAATGGCAACTTACGGCTCTACGGATATTGCCTCAACCTATTTCCAGGTGAAGGCCGGAGGCGATGCCGCCGCGCTGAAAGGCATTGCCAAACACCTTCTCGAAATGGAGGCCGAGCGCGGTGGCATGCTGGATCATGCATTTATTGCCGAACACACCCAGGGCATTGAGGACTTCGCCGCCGATATCGCACAGACCCGCTGGGACGAGATCGAGCGGGAGTCAGGTCTCAGTCAGGCGGCCCTCAAAACGGTAGCCGAGGCCTATGCGAAATCGAATGCCACCATCATCACCTACGGGATGGGCATTACCCAGCACAATAAAGGCACGGCGAACGTCCGCCTGATTGCGGACCTGCTGCTGCTGCGCGGGAATATTGGCAAGCCCGGTGCGGGAATATGCCCCCTGCGCGGTCATTCAAACGTTCAGGGGAACCGTACCGTCGGGATTAGCGAGAAACCCACGCCGGCCTTCCTGAACCGTCTGAAGGACGTTTTCGGCTTTGAGCCGCCGTCTCACCATGGACACGATGCGGTGCAGGCCACGCAGGCGATGATCGACGGCCGCGCGAAGGCGCTCATCTGCCTCGGGGGTAATTTTGCGGTGGCGATGCCCGATCACGAACGTGGTTTTCCGGCGATGGGTAACCTGGACTTGAGCGTGCACGTCGGGACCAAGCTCAACCGCACTCATCTTCTGGTGGGCAAAGAGACCTTTATCTTTCCGTGCCTCGGCCGCACCGAGCTGGATCTCCAGGCCACCGGTCGTCAGTCCATTACCGTCGAAGATTCCATGTCGATGGTGCATGCCTCATCCGGCAAGCTGAAGCCCGCCTCGCCGTTGCTCCGTTCGGAACCCGCTATCGTCGCCGGCATGGCGAAAGCCACGCTGCCGGAAACCCGCGTGGACTGGCTGATGCTGGTTGAGGATTACGACCGCATCCGCGATCTGATCGAGCAGACCATCCCGGGCTTTGAGAACTACAATGCGCGGATCCGCGTTCCCGGCGGCTTCCGCATGCCGCTGCCGCCCACGCAACGCATCTGGCCAACGGCGACGGGAAAAGCGATGTTCTCGGTGTTCGACGGCGTTCACGAGAACGCCAGCGGCGAAGGTGAGCACGTTCTGCGCCTGATCACGCTGCGCAGCCACGACCAGTACAACACCACCATTTACGCTCTGGACGACCGCTACCGCGGCGTGTTTGGCCGCCGCGACGTGTTGTTCATGAACGAGGACGACATGGCGCTGTCAGGCCTGGAACATGGCGACCGCGTGGATATCGAAACCGCCCTCCCCGGCAGCGTTCAGCGTCTGAAAGATATTACCGTGGTGGCGTACAACATCGCGCCGGGCACCGTCGGCGCCTATTATCCGGAGGCCAACGTGCTGGTACCGCTGGATTATCTGGATAAGGACAGCGGTACGCCGTCGTATAAATCCGTTCCGGTTCGCATCACCCTGCGCTCTAAAGAGATCCGCATGCTGTAAGGTAGTTCGCGCAGAGAAAAAGATGGATATTAAACAGTTAAAATATTTAATCGCGCTCGACGAGACCCGCCATTTTGGCAAGGCGGCCTCGCAGTGCAACATCACCCAGCCGACCCTCTCCATGCGCATCCGCAGCCTGGAAGAGGAGCTGGGGCTGGTGCTGATTGTTCGAGGACAGCGCTTTGAAGGGTTTACGCCGGAGGGTGAACGCATACTCGCGTGGGCACGCGCGCTGCTGGCCGCGCACGACGGGCTGCAGGCGGAAGCGGCGCTGTGCAAAGGCCAGGTGGTGGGCGAACTACGTCTCGGGATGGTGCCGCTGGCGAGCGTGGATCCGATGATCTTTATTCGCCTGCTGACCCAAAAATATCCGGAGCTGACCTACAGCCTCTATTCCATGTCCTCCGCACAGATTGCCGACGGCGTCAGCCGCAATCAGCTTGAGCTGGGAATTTGCTACCTCAACAGCTTCGACACCAGCCTGTTCGATATTATCCAGCTACCCAAAACCAAGATGGGCCTGCTGCACGACGTCCGCCATTTCCAGCTCGGCCAGGAGACGTTGACCTGGCGCGATCTGACAGATTTTCCGCTGGGGTTTCTGACTAAAGGGATGCATTACCGGGCGCATATGGAGGCCAGCTTTAAGTCTGCAGGCATCGAACCGGCGTCCGTTTTCGAGAGCGACTCCACGTTTCAGATCATCCAGGCGGTGCAAAGCGGCGTATGCTGCGCCGTGATGCCGCTGAATAACGGTCTGGAAGATCTGAACAGTAATTTCAGGATTGTCCCCATCGCCGACGCGAACATTGAGGCCCCTGTCGGCCTGATTATGCGCAGGCAAAAGCCCGTCTCCTCGCTGGCGCTGCGCTGTTTTACCGACGCGCAGGAGATTTATCACGCCAACAATGAGGCGTAGGCCTGGCGCGTCACCACGCTAAAACCGTCAATCAGCACCGCGCCGCGCACGGCCCGATATTCCGGCAAACTCACCAGCGCGCGGAGCGCATCGCGAAGGGCGTTCAGGGTCTCAGGCGAGGCGTGAGGCGAGGTAATGAGCGGCAGCCCCGGCGTCAGAGGGGTATGGTCAATCACCGCCAGCCCCGTCAGTCTTTCCGGCTCGTGACGCTGCAGTAACGCCCATGTCACGCAGTCGATGGCCGCGATATCCCCTGCCCCGCGTTTGACATCGATCAGCGACTGGCGATGGCTGCCGCTGAAGGACGTTTGCGCGAAAAATGGACCGTTGCCCGCCAGGGGAGCGACTATTTTTCGCAGCGCATTGTAGCCGGACTGCGAATCCGGAGAATTACATACCGCACGACGTCCGCGAAAATCCGCCAGCGTGAGGTGGCGATCCTCCTCGCGCACCACCAGAAAGCTGCGGTACTGGAACCCTTCGCAGCCCGGGGCCGCGTAGTGAAAACAGCCGACCACCTGCACGTCCGGAAGCTGCGTGACCAGCGGATAACCGCAGGTCTGGCTGAGGACAAGCGCAGGCTGTCGCCAGTGGGTCAGCAGATCGGACTCCGGCCAGCCGGGATCGCGATCGACGGACACACCGCGCGCAGCCAGCAGCCCTTTTACCGCCAGCCAGAGCGCAAGGGTGTCGGCGCGATCCACAGCATACATGGGAAACGCCAGCAGGTTACTCATACCCTTCCCCCTGTTGTTTTCCTGGGTGAACGGTGACGTCAACGGGCCTGCCCCAGAACTGACGCAGCCATTCACCATAGCCCCTGACGAGAAAACCGTGGTTTCGCTGCTGGTACGCCTCCCGGTTTTGCTGGTAGATGGCCTTCAGCCCGTACCAGGGCACGCCCGGCAGATCGTGATGTACTGAATGGTAGTTGAGATTCAAAAACAGTATCCGCCAGAACAGCCCGGCCTCGTTAATGACGGAGCGCGCCAGCGGATCGTCCGCCGCGCGATGCTCGAAAAACGATCGGACCTTGGTCAGCGCCAGCGCCGGATAGCTGACCGCCAGCACGAACCAGAAGGGAGAAAAACCGGTATGCGCCATCCAGGCGAAGAGTGCCACCAGCAGCAAAAGGTGAACCAGCCACATCGTCATTGCGCGCAGGTGAAGGTGACGAAATGCCGCCGCGGCGCTGCCCAGCGTCTGAAGGATATCCAGCAGCGGTGCCAGCATCAGCCGTCCGGCAAAGGTATTCCGCGCCCTGATAAGCCGTTTCTGCCAGGGAGAAAAGCGCGCCCAGCTCTCGTCGGTAAAATAGTACGACTCCGGGTCATCCACCGGATGGGTCAGGCTATGGTGCCGATGATGGGCGAGATGGGAGTCCCGGTACAGGCCGTACGGATACCAGACCGCCAGCGGGAGCGTGCCAAACAGCTGGTTCAGCCAGGCAAAACGGGTGGGATGCCCGTGGATCAGCTCATGCTGCAGCGACATGTACCAGGCGGTAAACCCGATGAGCAGCAGCGTGGCGGGCAGCAGGCCCAGCGTTTGCCAGAACGCCAGCGTGGTAAACCAGCCTGCATAAATAGTGATAATCAGCAGCCACGTGGGCAGCTCGCTTCGCCATAAAAAACCCGATGCGTGGTGGCGGATTTGTTCGCGTTGTTGCGGATGTAAATAGAGGGAGCTTCGTTGACTCATTCCTTCAGACGCCGTTTCGCCAGAGATAATTCTCTGACGATCGGGGAAAACGCCTGAAATAACAAAGAACATTAATCGCTTTGCTTTGCCAGAAACGTGGGGGTCATGCGCTCCTTGACTTATTCTGCAATAAAGGTACTTTTCAGGACATGAAAAAGATCCTGATTATTGTTCCCGACGGCGGCATGCTGTTTGAAGCCGCCGGTATCGCCGACATTCTGATGCAGGCCAACCGGCTGCATCCGGAAGGGCTTGCGCAGCCCCGCTACCGGATTATCATCGCCACCACGCAGCCTCACCAGGTGATCCACGGCCAGTCCGGCCTGAATTTGCTGGCGGACTATCGCCTGCCGGAGCTGGATCCGCGTGAACCGCTGGATACCATTATCATCACCGGGCGCGGCATGAACGAGCAGGAGAGCACGGCGGTGGTTGACTGGCTGCACCTCGCTGCGCCGCACGCCCGGCGGGTAGCCTCTATCTGCGGCGGCGCGATGCTGCTGGCCCAGACCGGCCTGCTGGACGGTCGCCGCGCGACCACCCACTGGCGGCTGCTGGAGACAATGCAGACACAGTACCCGTCAATCCGGGTCGAAGGCGGCCCGCTGTACATTCAGGACGGCCCCATCTGGACCTCCGGCGGCGTCAGTTCCGGGTTCGATCTGACCCTGGCGCTTGTAGAGGACGATTACGGATTTACCCTCGCCCGCGACGTCGCGCAGGATATGGTGATGTACCTGCGCCGTCCCGGCGGGCAGCTGCAGTTCAGCCGCTACAGCCTTCAGCAGCCCGGCACATCCGGTCCGATAGGCGAACTGCAAACTTGGATCCTGCAGAACCTCACCGCCGATCTGTGCGTGGAAAATCTGGCCGAGAAAGCGGCAATGAGCCCGCGTAACTTCACCCGCGTGTTTACCCGCGACGCGGGAGTCTCTCCCGCCCGCTATGTGACCGAAGCGCGCCTGGCCGCGGCCCGTCAGCTGCTTGAGCAGACCCATGACTCCCTTGAGCGCGTTGCCGAGCAAAGCGGGTTTGGCACCAGCATTAACTTGCGCCGCATCTTTGAGAAACAGCTTCACCTCACGCCCGGCGAGTACCGCCAGCGCTTCCACTGCCGCAAGATGGCGTAATCTGATCCTTTTTTGTCATTTACGCCAACCGGCCCGACGCCTACAGTGACTCCAGACAACAGAGATAAGGAGTGCACCATGGTTAAGGTCGGTATTAACGGTTTCGGCCGTATCGGACGTAATTTCCTGCGCGCGGCGCTGGGCAACCCGGATCTGCAGATTGTGGCCATTAACGATCTGACGGACAGTAAAACCCTCGCCCATCTGCTGAAACATGATTCCCTTCTGGGCAAACTGCCAGCGCCCGTTGAAGCGGGTGACGGTGCGCTGCAGGTAGACGGCCAGCGGATCGCCGTATTTAGCGAACGCGATCCGGCGAATATCCCGTGGCGTGAAGCTGGAGTAGACGTGGTGATTGAGGCCACCGGCTTCTTCACTGAACGGGAGAAAGCGGCGGTGCATATCACCCACGGCGGCGCTAAGCGCGTCATCATTTCCGCTCCCGCGAAAAACGACGATCTGACGATTGTGATGGGCGTCAACCATGAGCAGTACGATCCCGCCAAACACGCGGTGGTAAGCAACGGGAGCTGCACCACGAACGGTCTGGCGCCGGCCGCTCAGGTGCTGCACCAGCAGTTCGGAATTGAGCATGGCCTGATGAACACGACGCACGCCTACACCAACAGCCAGGCGCTGCACGATCAGCCGGAAAAAGATCTGCGCGGCGCACGCGCGGCGGCGCTGTCGATTGTGCCTTATTCAAGCGGTGCGGCGAAAGCGCTTGGGAAAGTGATCCCTTCCCTTGACGGCAAACTGACCGGGTACTCCCTGCGCGTGCCGGTGCCGGTGGTGTCGATTGTGGATTTAACGGTAACGCTGAGCCGTAACGTAACCGCCGAAGAGGTGAATGACGCGTTCCGCAACGCGGCCGCCAGCGGGCCTCTTAAAGGCATTCTGGGCTATAGCGATGAACCGCTAGTTTCCAGCGACTACCAGGGCGACCCACGCTCCTCAATTATCGACGGGCTTTCCACGCTGGTGATTGGCGGGAACATGGTGAAGATCCTGGCGTGGTATGACAACGAGTGGGGCTTCTCTAACCGCCTGGTGGATCTGGCGGTCTTTATGGATAAGAAAGGGCTGTAAACCTGAGGCCGGGTAGCACGAACGCTCACCCGGCTAAAAAATCACTCCGCTTTAACTTTCACACCCATAAACACAATCACCATCGCCATCACCAGCAGGAAACCGCTTCCCGCGAATACGCCGCTGGCGCCGTTAAGATCAAACACTGCCCCACCTCCGGCCGCACCGGCGCTTATCGCCAGCTGGATTGAGGCCACCAGCAGCCCTCCTGCACTTTCGGCTTCATCCGGAACGGTAGTGGCAAGCCAGGTTGACCAGCCCACCGGAACCAGACCAAATGCAAAGCCCCACAGCGCGACCAGCAGCCCGTCCAGCATCGCCAGATGACCAAAGGCGACCATCATGAGCGCGAGAATGCCCATCGCAAACGGTACCAGCGCCAGCGTCAGGCGCAGATTGCGTGCCAGCAGATGCCCTGCAACGGACGTGCCCACAAAGTTGGCAATCCCAAAGCCCAGCAGGATCAGCGAAATGGTCTCCACGCTCGCCTGTCCCACCGTCTCCAGGAACGGACGCAGGTAGGTAAAGAAGGCGAAATGGCCGCTGAAGATCAGGATGGTTGCGAGCATGCCGCCGATCATTCCCGGACGACGCAGCACGCGGAACAGCGTACTCAGGCTACCGCTGCTCTCCGGCTTCATGGACGGCAGCACCCAGAGCTGCCACAGCAGCGCCAGCATGCTCGGCAGAATGCAGAGTACAAAGACGTTGCGCCAGCCGATCAGGCTTCCCAGATAGCTGCCGAGCGGCGCCGCGACCACCGTGGCTATCGATACGCTGGAGAAGATCACCGCCAGCGCTTTCGGCACTTTATCTGCCGGAACCAGACGCATCGTGGTCGCCGTCGACATCGCCCAGAATCCCCCAATGGCTACCCCCAACAGCAGACGCCCCATCAGCAGGACGTGCAGGTTGGGCGCAAAGGCCACCAGCAGGCTGGAGATAATTTGCAGGACCGAGAAAAACATCAGCACCCAGCGGCGGTCAATACTTTTGGTGGCTGGCGTAATCAGCAGCCCGGTGACCAGCGCGACCAGCGCGGTGGCGGTGACGGCCTGTCCGGCCATCCCCTCGGTTACGCCCAGGCTCGCGGCCATGGGCGTTAACAAACTCGCCGGCAGAAATTCTGCCGCAATTAAACCAAATACCCCCAGCCCCAGTGAATAGACGGCCCGCCAGGCGGGTTTTGCAGGCGCTACCGCCTCGCTCGCCGCGACACATGAACTCATCTGTTGATCTCCCGTTATAAAAATGTGACTAGTGTCGCAAAGAATAGAAGGTTCATCCTGGACGATCTATGACATATAATCTCCACTTATTGATTATTCGTCCGGAGTTGTGCCATGACCGTACAGTCACCCGATCTGATCAGCGAACTTTTACGCGGCATGCGTCTGTCAGGCGTGAAATATCGGCGGTTCCAGGCCAGCGCGCCGTTTGGCGTCGCGTTTCATCAGGCGCCCGGCCGGGCACAGTTTCATTTTGTGAGCCACGGTAGCGCCCTGCTGCGCATGGAGAGCGGTGCAACGTTCGAACTGAGCGGTGGCGACGCCCTCTTTATTCCCGGCGGGAATTCCCATGCCCTGCTCTCTGACGAGCAGGCCACCATTACGCCCATCAACGCCTTCCCGAGCGAGCCTATCTGCAGCTCGGTGTGTGCTATCACCTGCGAGCCCTGCCCGGAAAGCGAGAACACCCTCATCTTCAGCGGGTGCATGGATTTTGAGCTGGGCGGGATGCAGCCGCTGATCAAAGCGATGCCGGAAGTGATGATGGTCAGCCGGCTGATGTCCACCTGGCCGGAAATTCATCCGCTGCTGGCGGCGATGGAGCGGGAATCCGCGGCGCGTCAGGCCGGGTATGCCGGGATCCTTGCGCGCCTTGCCGACGTGGTGGCGGCATTAATCGTGCGCGGCTGGGTTGAAGGCGGCTGCGGTAAAGCCACCGGCTGGGTGCAGGTTCTGCGCGACCCGCGCCTGAGCCGTGCCATTTACGCCATGCACCAGCAGCCAGGCCTGAACTGGAGCGTCGCGGATCTGGCAAAAGAAGCGGGCACGTCCCGCTCCGTGTTCGCCGAACGGTTTCTGGCCGCGACGGGAACCACTCCGGCAAAATATCTCAGCGAGCTGAGAATGCGGCTGGCGATTCAGTACATTCGGCATGAAAATCAACCCATTGAAACCGTCGCGCTGCGGCTGGGATACGGCTCTCTGGCGGCCTTCAGCCGGGCATTCAAGCGCATTATTGGACATGCGCCGGGCACGCTGCGGGAAGCCAGCCAGACCGCGGAAGAGGTCTGAAATACCGGCAATATTTAACGCGAAGCGGGCAATATTCGTCTAAGGTTTTCAGGTGATTGACAACAGCGGTCACGCTGTTTAGTGAAGACAGGAGACGAACTGATGATAAGACCTCGTACACTACGCCCCGCGTTTTTGCCCCTTGCGCTAGGCGGCGCGCTGCTCGGCGTAACGACACTGGGATATGCCGACGATAGCCCCGCAGCCCAGACAACCTCACCCGATATTTTGCTGGGCCCTCTGTTTAACGATGTGCAAAGCGCCAAACTGTTTCCCGATCAGAAAACCTTTGCTGATGCCGTCCCCAAAAGCGACCCGCTGATGATTCTGGCGGACTACCGGATGCAGCACACGCAGTCCAGCTTTGACTTACGCCACTTTGTCGAGATGAACTTTACGCTCCCTGCGGAAGGGGAAAAATATGTTCCGCCTGCTGGACAAAGTTTACGTGAGCACATTGACGATCTCTGGCCCGTGCTGACGCGCACCACCGATAAAGCCAGCAACAAATGGGATTCCCTTCTGCCGTTACCGAAACCTTACGTTGTGCCCGGCGGACGTTTCCGCGAGGTTTACTACTGGGACAGCTATTTCACCATGCTGGGCCTGGCAGAGAGCGATCATTGGGACAAAATCAGCGACATGGTGGATAACTTTGCCTATGAGATTGACACCTTCGGCCACATTCCCAACGGCAACCGCAGCTATTACCTGAGCCGATCCCAGCCGCCGTTCTTCTCGCTGATGGTGGAACTGCTGGCAACCCACGACAGCGATGCGCTGAAGAAGTATCGTCCGCAGATGGAAAAAGAGTATGCCTACTGGATGGACGGCGTTAATGCCCTTCAGCCGGGCCAGGCCAACAAGCGCGTGGTGAAGCTGGACGACGGCGCTACCCTCAACCGCTACTGGGATGACCGCGACACTCCGCGCCCGGAGTCTTGGCTTGACGATGTAAATACCGCCAAAAGTAACCCTAACCGACCGGCAACCGAGATCTATCGTGATTTACGTTCCGCCGCGGCCTCGGGCTGGGACTTTAGCTCCCGCTGGATGGACGACCCGCAAAAGCTCGGCACCATCCGGACCACCAGCATTGTTCCCGTGGATCTGAACGCCCTGATGTTTAAGATGGAAAAACTGCTGGCGCGGGCAAGCCAGGAGAGCGGCGACGCCGCCAGCGCAAGTAAATACGAAGCGCTGGCTACGGCGCGTCAGAAAGCCATCGAGAGCCACCTGTGGAATGATAAAGAGGGCTGGTACGCGGATTACGATCTGAAGAGCAAGAAGGTACGCAATCAGCTCACCGCCGCAGCCCTGTTCCCGCTTTACGTGAAGGCGGCGGCGCAGGATCGTGCCGATAAAGTCGCCGCGGCAACCTCGTCGCGCCTGTTGAAACCGGGCGGGATAGCGACCACCACCGTAAACAGCGGCCAGCAGTGGGATGCGCCAAACGGCTGGGCTCCCCTGCAATGGGTGGCTGCGGAAGGGCTGCAGAATTACGGGCAAGAGAAGGTCTCGATGGACGTGACCTGGCGCTTCCTGAAGAACGTTCAGCATACTTATGACCGGGAAAAGAAACTGGTTGAGAAGTATGACGTGTCGACCACCGGTACGGGCGGAGGCGGCGGCGAGTATCCGCTGCAGGACGGCTTCGGCTGGAGCAACGGCGTGACGCTGAAAATGCTGGATCGAATCTGCCCGAAAGAGAAACCTTGCGACAGCGTGCCGGAGAATCGGCCTGCGGCGAATGATGAGGCTGCGCCGGTGAAAGCGACGGCGCAGTAAGGGAGTAATGCCGGGTGCGGCTACGCCTTACCCGGCCTACATTTTGAACTTACAGGGAGTTACCTAGAAGCTGTAACTCGCCCCTAGCTGATACGTCCTGTCACGCCCAATCCAGCAGTTGGTCGCATCGTAGCAGGTCAGCGTCTCTTTGTTGGTGATGTTCTGCGCGCTGGCCTTAAGCGTCAGCCCTGCCAGCGAAGGCAGGATCTCGCCCATCCGATATGAAGCCGCCAGATCGTACTGGGTGGAGCCGCCCAGCTTACCCGCGTCGTTTGCCGGAGAGATTTCCATCGGCCCGGTGTAGCGGGCGCCCGCTCCCAGCATCAGTCCTTTCAGCGCGGTGTTCTCAAAGGTGTAATCCCCCCAGAGGTTAAAGGCATTCTCCGGCACCTGCGTTGGACGTTTACCTTTGTACTTGTCATCTTCCCTGTTGATCGCGTGGGTGTAGGCATAGTTAGCAATCAGCGTCAGGTTGTCCGTCGGTCGGCTAATGGCGGAGAGCTCTGCCCCTTTAGATTCCACTTCCCCGGTCTGACGATAGTTCAGGAAGCCCGGATCGGAGGTGACGACATTTTTCTGACGGATGTTAAACACCGAGGCGGTAAAGGTGGTAGCGTAGTCGGCCAGCAGATATTTTACCCCGCCTTCCACCTGCTTGCTGGTGGTCGGCTTAACGTCTTTCGCCACGAGCGTTCCCTGCGGCGACACCGGCGCAAAACCTTCGGAATAGCTGATAAACGGCGAAATCCCGCTATCGAAGGCGTAAAGCGCGCCCAGACGTTTGGTGACGCGATCCTGCGACACCCAGGCCTTATCACCGTTTTGCAGGTAGTTGGTGGTGACGGAGCGGTAATCGTCGTAGCGCAGGCTGCCCAACAGATTGAGGCCACCAAACTCTACCTGATCCTGCAGGTAGTAACCGTTTTGCTGATAGCTGAGGCGGTTTTTCTGGGCGGTATAGAGCCCCAGCGCGCTTTCCTGGATTTGCGAATAGTCAGGATGCCGCATATCGATACCCGGCGTGGTCGACGCGTAGCGGTAGTGGAAGTGGGAGTTCAGCTTCTGGTAGTCAAACCCGGCCAGCAGGTGGTGTTTCCACTCGCCCAGCGCAACGGTTTTGGTCACCTGGTTATCAATGTTGAAGCTCTGCAGATCTTCATCCGTGGTGTAGGCAAAGCGGTTGAGCTGATAGACCTCGCTTCCCGTCCCCGTTGCATAGACGCTGCGCTGATGGGTATCGACATCAAAATAGCGAGCCTTCTGATTAAAGCCCCAGCCGCTGTCGAACTCATGTTCAAAGCTGTAGCCCAGCATCCACTGACGCTGCTTAAAACCGCTCCACTCATCACCGGCGTAGTCGCGCTTGCCCGCGTATTTTGAGCGCAGGTAGGCGAGCGGCAGCGGGTTAGACGGCGTCAGGCTCGGGGTGTTTTGCGCCAGCGCGTCCAGGGTGAGGCGGGTTTTGCTGTCGGGTTGCCAGGTAACGGACGGGGCAACCAGGTAGTTTTCATACCGGGTGGTGTGCGGCTGATCGTCGTTTTCCGTGGCTTTGCCCAGCAGACGGTAGTTCCAGTTGCTGTCGGCAATCTGCCCGGTTGAATCGAGATAGCCCTCTTTCAGATTACGGTTTCCGGTGTTAACGCCGATTTCGGTTCGGGCTTCACGCTGCGGTTTTTTGCTTTGAATATGCACCAGCCCGCCCGGTGAACCGCCGCCGTAAAGTACCGATGAGGGGCCTTTCAGGATATCAACGCTGTCAATCAACAGCGGATCGATTCGCGCTTTGGTATTGCCGGTAACGTTATAGGGCAGCTGCAGCCCGTTGTAGAACTCCTGGTCGACGGTAAAGCCACGAATTTTGTATTCGCTCATGTATGACGTATTCCCCCGCACCTCGGTTGAGACGCCCGGAGCATAGCGCAGGATTTCATTCACGGAATTCGCATGACGCTTTTCAATTTCCGGCGCAGAGACGGTCGTGATGACCTGCGGCGTTTTACTTTCGGCAACGGCCGATTTCGTGGCGCTGTTCGTCCAGGCCGGCAGCGCGCTGCCCTGCTCTGAGCCGGTGACGACGATAGTGGATTCTTCGGCGAATGCCGGAACATGCAGTGCGAGCGTGACGGCGCCTGCCAGGGCGCATAGCGTAAAACGTGAGGTATTCATAATGTCGTCTTGTTGTCAGATGCGATACGGAACGACAATTATTATCATTTAGATTAACAAATCAATACGCAGGCAAAAAAACGGCCCTCCTCAGAGAGCCGTTTATGTGAATTTATGCTCGTCGCAGTAACCTGAATATGCCCAGCACCACAATGGCACCCACGACAGCGACCAGAAAACTGTGCAGGTCGAAACCACTTATGTTGCCTCCAAAACCAAACATCGTCGCCAGCCAGCCGCCCACAACCGCACCAACGACCCCGAGTACACAGGTCAAAATAAAACCGCCGCCATCGTTTCCCGGCATGATCAGTTTAGCGATAGCGCCAGCAATAAGACCAAAGATAATCCAGGCGATGATACCCATAGCGATGCCCTCTTGCAGGTTTAACGCATGCGCAGAAAACCTTCTGCACAGCTAACTTAAGTATAGGTCATCGCCGGAAAACCATTTTCATCTCACCGACTTATCTTTGGTTAAACAGGCAAAAAAAACTCACCGGTTTGTATTAAGTTTCATTGCAGATTGCCGATAACGCTAAGACAGTCTGTCATCAATCAAGGAGCCATCCGGCGTGAGTCATTACAGTGAGCAGTTCCTCAAGCAAAATCCGCTGGCTGTATTAGGGGTATTACGCGACCTGCAAAAAGGTGAAGTGCCGCTGCGCATCAGCTGGTCGAATAATCAGTTCATCAGCAAGATCCTTGACGCCTCGCAGGATCGGCTGGTGATTGATTTAGGCAGTCAGGAGTACGAAAACCGCGCGGCGCTGAAAGCGGAGAACATCGCGGTGATGGCCGAAACGCAGGGGGCCAAAGTGGAGTTTGTCCTGTCGCGACTGGAACTAAGCGAATACCAGGGACTTCCGGCTTTTGTGACCCCCCTTCCGACCAATCTCTGGTTTGTTCAGCGTCGTGAATATTTCCGCATCAGCGCCCCGCTCCATCCCGCCTATTTTTGTAAGGCCAAAATGCCGGACAAAAAAGAGATCCGCTTTCGCCTCTTCGATCTGTCGCTTGGCGGCATGGGCGCACTGATGGATACGCCGAAACCCGACGGGCTGGTAGAGGGCATGCGGTTTACGCAAATTGAACTGGATATGGGTGGCTGGGGTCGCTTCTATTTCGATGCGCAGCTGATTGCCATCAGCGACCGCACCGTCGTGGACAGCAAAAACGAAACCATCACCACGCCGCGTCTGAGCTTCCGTTTCCTGAACGTCGGGCCCGGCGCAGAGCGTGAGCTTCAGCGTATTATCTATTCCCTGGAGCGGGAGGCGCGGGAACGCGCAAATAAAGTCCTGTGAAGAAATCGGGCAGCGTGACCGCCGCCCGTCTGCGGCATTACATGGCATCCATCGCTTTCTGTACCTTCCAGATATAACGAGGCGCCTGTGGTGCCGGATGATTTTTCGCCACATGTTCAAAGAATTCGTCTTTGTCCATGCCGTTAATCTCTTCAATCGCCTCTTTGCGGTCAGAAGAGAAGGTTCTGAGCAACGCGCCGGCACCGTTAACGTAAGACACCACCAGCGCGTACTGCATCACCTCCGGATCCTTAATGCCCTTCAGCACGCCATGCTCCATGATGCTCAGATAGGCCGTGCCCATTGAAATGTTGCGTTCCGGGTTCTTCAGCTCGCTGGTCGACGGCTGGCCGCTCCAGCCCATATAGCGGTAAACTTCTTTCCCCGCCGTTGACGCTTTAAGCTGCATCAGGCCCACCGCGTTGGATTTGCTGACGAGGGTGGGATTACCGCCTGACTCCACCGCGATGATCGCCGTGATGAGACGCGGACTGACGCCCCAGGCCTTCCCGGCTTGCTCACTGATCGGCATCCACTGCATGGCCCGCTTCACCGGCACTTCCGGGTTCCAGGGCGGGTTTTGATAATCATGTTTTGAACTACAGCCAGCGAGCAACACAATCAAAAAAGCAAACCATCTCAGTTTCACGTCATCTATCCTTATAGCCGGTCATTGCGGTGCGCCGCTCTTGAAGCAGGCGGCGAATAAGCGGCATGATATAGACAATTAGTTTCTCATTCAGCAAGGATTTGCCATGTCTCAGTTTCATCTCATCGCGCCGTCGGGCTACTGCATTAACCAGGATGCGGCGCAGCGGGGCGTTCAGCGTTTACTGGAGTCGGGCCACCAGGTAGAAAATCAGACAATTATCCCCCGCCGCCAGCAGCGTTTTGCCGGTACCGAAGCGCAGCGGCTGAATGATATCAATAGTCTGGTGAGCCTGACGGGCGAAAACCGGATTGTGCTGGCGGTGCGCGGCGGATATGGTGCGAGCCGGTTACTGGAGAGCATTGACTGGCAGGGGCTGGCACAGCGTCAGCAGCAGGATCCGCTGCTGATCTGCGGCCACAGCGATTTCACCGTCATCCAGCTTGGGCTGCTGGCGCTGTATGACATCATCACCTTCAGCGGCCCAATGCTGGCCGGTAACTTCGGCGCACCGGAGCTGGATGCGTTTACCGTGGAACACTTCTGGCGCGCGCTGCGCAATTCCACCTACAGCGTGGAGTGGCAAGGCAATGGACCGCACTGGGAATGTGAAGGTCAGCTCTGGGGCGGTAACCTGGCGATGCTGGTCTCGCTTATCGGCACGCCGTGGATGCCGCAAATCGAGGACGGCATTCTGGTGCTGGAAGATATCAACGAACATCCGTTCCGCGTCGAGCGCATGCTGTTGCAGCTCTATCATGCCGGTATTCTTGAGCGCCAGTCCGCAATTGTGCTGGGCAGCTTCAGCGGCTCTGCCCCGAATGACTATGACGCGGGTTACTCCCTGGAAACCATGGTTGAGTTCATTCGCTCGCGGCTGGATGTTCCGGTCATCACCGGTCTGGATTTCGGTCATGAGCAGCAAACCGTGACCCTGGCGCTGGGGGCGCATGCCTCCCTGATCCACAATGATTCAGGCAGTCGGCTGACCATCAGCGGCCATCCTGTCATAAAGGCATAAAAAAGCCGTTATACCCCCTTAATAAAACGCTGTTGCCGTCGTTAATATGTTAGGGTTTTAGTAACAGCGTTAACATTGAGGTGGGAGTAAGAGAACATTGGATGCCGCAGCGATAATCAGCCTTTTCATTCTGGGTTCGGTCCTTGTAACCAGCAGTATTTTATTAAGTTCATTTTCATCGCGTCTCGGCATACCTATTCTTGTCATTTTCCTCGCCATCGGCATGCTGGCCGGCATTGATGGTATTGGCGGTATCCCATTCGATAACTACCCTTTCGCCTACATGGTGAGTAACCTTGCGCTGGCGGTGATCCTGCTGGACGGCGGGATGCGCACCCAGGCAAGCTCCTTCCGTGTGGCGTTAGGGCCCGCGCTGTCGCTCGCGACGGTTGGCGTGTTGATAACCTCCGGCCTCACCGGAATGATGGCCGCATGGCTTTTCCATCTCAACATCATGGAAGGTTTGCTGATTGGCGCGATTGTTGGCTCAACCGATGCGGCAGCGGTGTTTTCCCTGCTCGGCGGAAAAGGGCTTAACGAACGCGTCGGCTCCACGCTTGAAATTGAATCCGGCAGTAACGATCCGATGGCGGTGTTTCTCACCATCACGCTGATTGAGATGATTCAGCAGCACGAGACGGGCCTGAGCTGGATGTTCGTCTGGCATATCCTGCAGCAGTTCGGGCTGGGGATTGTTATTGGCCTGGCGGGGGGATACCTCTTACAGCAAATGATCAACCGCATCTCCCTGCCCGCGGGGCTTTACCCCCTGCTGGCGCTGAGCGGCGGCATTCTTATTTTTGCCGTTACCACCGCGCTGGACGGCAGCGGCATTCTCGCCGTCTATCTCTGCGGTTTCCTGATGGGCAACCGACCGATCCGTAACCGTCATGCCATTTTGCAGAACTTCGACGGCCTGGCCTGGCTGGCACAAATTGGCATGTTCCTGGTGCTGGGCCTGCTGGTTACGCCTTCGGACCTGCTGCCGATCGCCGTTCCGGCGCTGCTGCTGTCCGCGTGGATGATCTTCTTCGCCCGTCCGCTGTCGGTATTTGCAGGACTGCTGCCGTTTCGCGGCTTCAACCTGCGCGAGCGGGTCTTTATCAGCTGGGTGGGCCTGCGCGGCGCGGTACCGATTATTCTTGCGGTCTTCCCGATGATGGCCGGTCTGGATAACGCCCGGCTGTTCTTTAACGTGGCCTTCTTCGTGGTGCTGATTTCGCTGCTGTTCCAGGGAACCTCCCTCGGGTGGGCGGCGAAGAAAGCCAAAGTCGTGGTGCCTCCCGTGGGCTGGCCGGTCTCTCGCGTGGGGCTCGATATTCACCCAGAGAATCCTTGGGAACAGTTTGTCTATCAGCTGAGCGCTGACAAATGGTGCGTGGGGGCATCGCTGCGCGATTTGCACATGCCGACTGAAACGCGCATTGCCGCCCTGTTCCGCGATAATGTCCTGCTGCACCCTACAGGCAGCACCCGCCTGCGCGAAGGGGATATTCTCTGCGTGATTGGCCGCGAGCGCGACCTGCCCGCGCTGGGCAAACTGTTCAGTCAGTCGCCTCCGGTGGCGCTGGACCAGCGTTTCTTCGGCGATTTTATTCTGGAAGCCAGCGCCAAGTTTGCCGATGTGGCGCTGATTTACGGCCTGGATGAAGGGCTGGAGTACCGCGACAAGCAGCAAACGCTGGGGGAAATCATTCAGCAACTGCTGGGGGCGGCCCCCGTCGTCGGCGACCAGGTGGAGTTCGCCGGGATGATCTGGACGGTTGCGGAGAAAGAAGATAACGCGGTCAGAAAAGTCGGCGTCAGGCCGATGGAAGATGAAGCGGAGTAGCGGTTTTTTTGCCGGGTGGCGCTAGCGCCACCCGACACTAATACTCGTTACACCGTCACAACCGGCACTCTCGGTGCCAGCGCGCACATCAATTCGTACCCCACCGTACCCGCAGCGGCAGCAACGTCATCAATCTTAATTTCGTTACCCCACAGCTCGACCGGTGAACCGATGCCCGCCTGCGGGCATGGCGTCAGGTCAACGGCCAGCATATCCATTGATATGGTGCCCACCGTTCCCGTGCGAACCCCATCGACCCAGACAGGCGTGCCGGTCGGCGCGATGCGCGGGTAGCCGTCGGCATAGCCGCCCGCCACGATACCAATCCGCTGCTCGCCCTTTGCCCGGTAGCGGCTGCCGTAGCCCACCGTGTCGCCGGCCTTCAGGGTTTGCACGCCAATGATTTCGCTGCGCAGGGTCATCACCGGCTTCAGGCCGCTGTTGGCGATGTCCTGCCACTGGCCCGAGGGTGACGCACCGTAAAGAACGATCCCCGGACGCACCCAGTTGTAGTGTGCCTCAGGATGCCAGAGCGTGGCCGCCGAATTTGACAGCGAGCGCGGGCAGTCCAGCCCTTCTGCCGCCTGCTCAATGCGGACCATGGCATCGGCAATGCCGTCCGGTTTTTCCGCGTCGGCAAAATGGGCCATCAGCGTCATTTCACCCACGTTTTTCATGGCGCGCAGCTGCTGCCAGACCGTATGCACGCGCTCAGGCTGGAAGCCCAGGCGGTTCATGCCGCTGTTCACCTTGAGGTAAATATCCAGCGGCGCGTGGAGTTTCGCATCCTGAATCGCCTTAATCTGCCAGTTGCTGTGAACGCTGGTGGTCAGCCGATATTTATCCAGCAGCGGCAGATCGTCCGCGTGGAAGAAGCCCTCCAGAAGCAGTATCGGCCCTTTCCAGCCGCGCTCGCGCAGCAGAATGGCCTCTTCCAGATTCAGGAGCGCAAAGCCGTCGGTGGCGCTCAGGGCGCTCCAGATACGGTCAATACCGTGGCCGTAGGCATTCGCTTTCACCACAGACCAGACGCGCGAACCAGGCGCCGCCCGGCGAACAATTTGCAGATTATCCTTCAGGGCCTGCAGGTTCAGCTGGGCCAGAACAGGACGGGACATGACAACTCCTTAGCTATGCGCGCCGTGCAGGTGCTGTGGACGCGACGGCGTAAACCCCGATTGATAGCGCGCAGCGCTTAAATCGTCAAACGGAATTGCCGGCGTGCGCCCTGAAATCAGGTCGCTCAGCAGCTGGCCCGATCCGCAGGCCATCGTCCAGCCAAGCGTGCCGTGTCCGGTATTGGTCCACAGGTTTTTAAACGGCGTGCGGCCCACGATCGGCGTGCCGTCCGGGGTCATCGGACGCAGGCCGGTCCAGAACGTCGCCTGCTCAACAAAACCTCCTCGCGGGAAGAGATCGCCCACGACCATCTCCAGCGTTTCACGACGCGGTTTCAGCAGCTCGGTGTTGAAGCCGACGATTTCCGCCATGCCGCCTACGCGGATGCGGTTATCGAAGCGGGTAATGGCGATTTTGTAGGTTTCATCCAGAATGGTCGACACCGGAGCGCCGCTCTCTTCTTTTACCGGAATGGTCAGCGAGTAGCCCTTCAGCGGGTAGACCGGAATATCGAGAATACCTTTCAGCATGGCGGTGGAGTATGAACCAAACGCCATCACGTAAGCATCGGCTTTGATCACCTCTTCGCCACACTTCACGCCGTAAATTTTTTCCCCTTCCGACAGCAGCTTGTCGACAGAGGTGTTAAAGCGGAATTTCACCCCCGCCTGTTCGCACATTTGCGCCAGACGCTGCGTAAAGAGCTGGCAGTCGCCGGTTTCGTCATTCGGCAGGCGCAGGCCGCCCGTCAGCTTATGCGCAACTTCCGCCAGCGCCGGTTCAACCTGGCCTAGCTGGCTGGCTTCCAGCAGCTGGTAAGGTACACCGGCATCTTCCAGCACGGCGATATCGCGGGTGGCATTTTCGTACTGCTGCTCGGTGCGGAACAGCTGCAGCGTCCCGCCCTGGCGGCCTTCATACTCAATACCCGTCGACGCGCGCAGCGCTTTCAGGCAGTCGCGGCTGTATTCCGCCAGGCGCACCATGCGCCCTTTGTTCTCCATGTAGTGGCGGGTGTCGCAGTTGCGCAGCATCTGCCACATCCACTTCAGCTGGAACTGCGTGCCGTCAAGGCTGATGGCCAGCGGCGCGTGGCGCTGGAACATCCATTTAATCGCCTTCAGAGGAACGCCCGGCGCTGCCCACGGTGCCGCATACCCCGGAGAGATTTGCCCGGCGTTCGCCGCGCTGGTTTCAAGCGCAGGACCGGACTCACGATCGATAACGGTGACGTCATGTCCCGCCTGACTTAAATACCAGGCGCTGGTTACCCCAACGACACCACTTCCCAGTATGACAACACGCATAGCCACTCCATTATGTGCAAAAGAACAATCTTCTAATTACAGATTGATAACCTAGTTGAAAATATTATTCAACATACGACTTTTTTATGGTGACTTACCTCACACATCCCCCAGCATCAGGGAATAGTGCTAATTTGGGATCTCCTGCTGCGCGTTATTTTTAACCAGCATAAAATGCTGAGGGGCACCGTTTTTTTGCCGTATCAAAAACGCGAAATCGCAAAGAAAAAATTTCTGCCCCAGCACGCTTTTTAACACGGTGATCTATGCTTGAAAGGAGGCTCTCCAGACAGAGAGAGCACCCACAACGAGGGCGCGCTAATGGCTACTATTGATTCCCTGAACAAGGACAACACACGTCTGAGCGATGGACCCGACTGGACCTTCGAGCTGCTGGATGTTTACCTCGCCGAGATCGACCGGGTCGCAAAACTGTACCGCCTGGATACCTATCCCCATCAGATTGAAGTCATTACGTCCGAACAGATGATGGACGCCTACTCCAGCGTCGGGATGCCGATTAACTATCCGCACTGGTCGTTTGGTAAGAAATTCATTGAAACGGAGCGGCTGTATAAGCACGGGCAGCAGGGTCTGGCGTATGAGATCGTCATCAACTCCAATCCCTGTATCGCCTATTTAATGGAAGAGAACACCATTACCATGCAGGCGCTGGTGATGGCGCACGCCTGCTACGGGCACAACTCCTTTTTCAAGAATAACTATCTGTTCCGCAGCTGGACGGATGCCAGCTCCATCGTCGATTACCTGATCTTCGCCCGTAAATACATTACCGACTGCGAAGAGCGCTACGGCGTGGACGAAGTGGAAAAACTGCTCGACTCCTGCCACGCGCTGATGAACTACGGCGTAGACCGCTACAAACGTCCGCAGAAAATCTCCCTGCAGGAGGAGAAAGCCCGGCAGAAAAGCCGCGAAGAGTACCTGCAGAGCCAGGTGAACATGCTGTGGCGTACCCTGCCGAAGCGTGAGGAGGAGAAAACGATCGCCGAAGCGCGTCGTTATCCGTCCGAGCCGCAGGAAAACCTGCTCTATTTTATGGAGAAGAACGCCCCGCTGCTGGAGCCGTGGCAGCGTGAGATCCTGCGTATCGTGCGCAAGGTGAGCCAGTATTTTTACCCGCAAAAGCAGACGCAGGTGATGAACGAAGGCTGGGCGACCTTCTGGCACTACACTATCCTCAACCATCTGTACGACGAGGGGAAAGTCACCGAGCGGTTCATGATGGAGTTCCTCCACAGCCATACTAACGTGGTGTTCCAGCCGCCCTACAATAGCCCGTGGTACAGCGGGATTAACCCGTATGCCCTTGGCTTTGCCATGTTCCAGGACATTAAGCGTATCTGCCAGTCGCCGACGGAAGAAGACAAGTACTGGTTCCCGGATATCGCCGGGTCAGACTGGCTGGAAACGCTGCACTTTGCGATGCGCGACTTTAAGGATGAGAGCTTCATCAGCCAGTTTATGTCGCCGAAGATCATGCGTGACTTCCGCTTCTTCACCGTGCTGGACGACGATCGCAACAACTATCTGGAGATTTCAGCAATCCATAACGAAGAGGGATACCGTGAGATCCGCTCTCGCCTTTCCTCCCAGTACAACCTGAGCAACCTTGAACCGAATATTCAGGTATGGAACGTCGATTTGCGCGGTGACCGCTCCCTGACGTTGCGCTATATCCCGCACAATCGCGCGCCGCTGGATAAAGGGCGTAAAGAGGTGCTGAAGCATGTGCATCGCCTGTGGGGCTTTGACGTGCAGCTGGAGCAGCAGAATGAAGACGGCAGCGTCGAGCTGCTGGAACGCTGCCCGGCGCGGTTGAACACGCTGTAGCGCCACCCGACGAAAAAAAACCTCTCATACGAGAGGTTTTTCTTTTAGCGGGTCTGAATCGCTAAATCACCCGGCAGCGTTTTCTGCATACGGTGCCAGATTTCACCGGAATCGTGACCGTAGCGGCGCACCGTCTCATAAACCTGATCGTGCAGACCTTCAGTACAGAGCTTGCTCAGCTTATGGTAGAAGCCCAGCGCCAGGCTGCGCGCTTCCGGATTGGCAAAGTAGTGGCGGCCAATGCGGGTGTAAAGCCCTTTCATACCGTTGAGGATCAGGCCATAAACCGGGTTGCCGGAGGCAAACGCCAGGCCGCGAAACACGTTGTAATCGAGGGTGGCAAAGGCATCGGCATGATCTTCCACCTCGTTCGCGCTGGCCAGCACCGCAAGGGCGTCTTCCGGATGCTGACGGAAAGCTGTACGAATAAAGATCGTCGCGATGTTGGTGCGAACGGAGAGCAGATTATCAATGAGCTGCGGCACGCTTTCATGGTCGAGACGCGCCAGCGTTTCAAGAATGTTCAGCCCGGATGTTTCCCAGAAGTTGTTTACTTTCGTAGGCTTACCATGCTGGATCGTCAACCAGCCATCGCGCGCCAGCCGCTGAAGCACTTCACGCAGCGTGGTGCGAGTGACGCCAATCAGTTCAGAGAGTTCGCGTTCAGCCGGAAGAATGGACCCCGCAGGGAAACGATTATTCCAGATGCTTTCAATGATGTACTCTTCCGCGAAACCCGCCGGGCTCTGCGCCTTAATGACCATAGTGAGATTTCCATTACACAGCTTTAGCAAATTGGACTCATCATACCAGAGGCAGCCAGTGGCAGGTAGCGCGGCAAAGAGAGAAAAGAGGGATCGCCGTTTCATTTTTGTGAAATTTACAATGCCGCCTTATCCGCCTCCAGGCCGCATTTTTTGCGTATACTGATGCTTTGTCTTACTTGACGGGAAGGACGTCTGTTGTGGAAATTTCTTTTGGGCGCGCGCTATGGCGCAATTTTTTAGGTCAGTCTCCTGACTGGTATAAGCTGATACTGCTGGTTTTCCTGGTCGTTAATCCCATCATTTTTAGTGTGAATCCCTTTATCGCCGGCTGGCTGCTGGTGGCAGAGTTTATCTTCACCCTGGCCATGGCGCTAAAATGTTATCCCCTGCTGCCGGGCGGATTGCTGGCGTTTGAAGCCGTCGTCATCGGCATGACCAGCGCCGAGCATGTCAAAGCAGAGCTGGCGTCAAATCTCGAAGTGCTTCTGCTGCTGATGTTTATGGTGGCGGGCATCTACTTCATGAAACAGCTGCTACTGTTTATCTTCACGCGCCTGCTGCTCAGCATTCCGTCAAAAATGTTCCTCTCGCTGGCGTTTTGCCTTGCCGCCGCCTTCCTGTCGGCCTTCCTGGACGCGCTGACAGTGGTCGCGGTAGTGATAAGCGTAGCGGTGGGGTTTTACGGGATTTATCACCGCGTGGCCTCCTCTCGTCCGGGTGAAGATTTGCAGGATGACAGCCACGTCGATGCGCATAACCGTGACGTGCTGGAACAGTTCCGCGCGTTTCTGCGCAGCCTGATGATGCACGCTGGGGTCGGTACCGCGCTGGGCGGCGTGATGACCATGGTGGGCGAGCCGCAAAACCTGATCATTGCCAAAGCGGCGGGCTGGCACTTCGGTGATTTCTTCCTGAGAATGGCCCCGGTCAGCGTACCGGTGCTGATCTGCGGGCTGGCGACCTGTCTGCTGGTGGAAAAATTTCGCCTCTTTGGCTACGGGGCCCAACTCCCGGAGCCGGTACGTCAGGAACTGCATAAATTCGATCTGCAAAGCCGACGCCAGCGGACCCGCCAGGAGACGCTGCGCCTGATTGCTCAGGGGATCATCGGCGTCTGGCTTATCGCCGCGCTGGCGCTTCATCTTGCCGAAGTGGGGCTGATAGGCCTGTCAGTCATTATTCTCGCCACCACCTTTACCGGCGTGACGGACGAACATGCCATCGGTAAAGCGTTTACCGAAGCCCTGCCGTTTACCGCCCTGCTGGCGGTGTTCTTTGCGGTCGTGGCGGTGATTATCGACCAGCATCTCTTCGCGCCGATTATTGCCTTTGTATTACAGGCGTCACCGGATGCTCAGCTGTCGCTGTTTTACCTGTTTAACGGCCTGCTCTCGTCAATCTCAGATAACGTCTTTGTCGGGACGGTCTACATCAACGAGGCCAAAGCCGCTATGGAGCAAGGCGTTATCAGCGCCGGACAGTTTGAACTGCTGGCCGTGGCGATCAATACCGGCACCAACCTTCCGTCGGTGGCGACGCCAAACGGCCAGGCCGCCTTCCTGTTCCTGCTGACCTCCGCTCTCGCGCCGCTCATACGTCTTTCTTATGGCCGGATGGTGTGGATGGCGCTGCCCTACACGCTGGTGCTCACGATCGTGGGATTGCTTTGCGTCAAAATTACCCTCATTCCCTGTACGCAATGGTTGATACAAGCGGGTATACTTGCGGCGCAGTAAACTATGCATCTCGGGCAGTTCGCTGCCCGTTTGCCTTTTCGCACGATAAACATCCAATTACGTTTTATTTCGCCAGGTACAGGTGGCGCGAAAAACGAATTCGTTTACACTGCGCTTTCTAAGCATGTTCCAGGGAAATGATTATGTTGAGATTTTTAAACCAGTGCTCCCGCGGTCGCGGAGCGTGGTTGTTAATGGCCCTGACCGCCTTTGCGCTGGAAATGGTCGCGCTGTGGTTCCAGCACGTAATGGGACTGAAACCTTGCGTGCTTTGTATTTATGAACGCTGCGCGCTGTTCGGCATTATGGGGGCGGGCCTGGTGGGCGCGATTGCGCCGAAGTCGCCGCTTCGCTATGCCGCTATCGCGATCTGGCTGTACAGCGCCTGGAAAGGGATTGAACTCTCCTGGCAGCACACCATGATGCAGCTGCATCCGTCGCCGTTTATGACCTGCGATTTTGCCGCCCGCTTCCCGAGCTGGCTGCCGCTGGACAAATGGCTGCCGCAGGTGTTCGTTGCATCCGGTGACTGCTCCGTTCGCCAGTGGGAATTCCTGACGCTGGAGATGCCGCAGTGGCTGGTGGGCATTTTTGCCGCCTACTTCATCGTGGCGCTGCTGGTGCTGATTGCCCAGCCGTTCAAACCGAAGAAACGCGATCTATTTGGGCGCTAAGTTGCCCGGCGGCGCTTCGCTTGCGCGGGCCTACGGTTTTGTAGGTCGGGTAAGCGCAGCGCCACCCGACACACCCGCGCATAATAAAAAACCCGCTTTGGCGGGTTTTTTAATCTCAACGGGTCGGGTGATTCATGATGTGATCTTCCCAGTCCCGCACCTCGGACTCTTTCACCGCAATGTGGCGCACAGAGATACGCTCGCCGTGCATCGCCGCTTTTGAACCGGTTAACAACGGATGCCAGTCAGGCAGACCTTTCCCTTCCGCCAGCAGGCGATACGCGCAGGTATGCGGCAGCCATTCAAACGTCGGCAGATTATCCCGGGTTAACTTTATGCAGTCCGGCTCAAATTCAAACCGGCGCTCATAGTTGCGGCACTGGCAGGTTTTAATGTTTAGCTGCTTGCAGGCAACGTTGGTGAAGTAGATTTCATCCGTATCTTCATCCATCAGCTTGTGCAGGCAGCACTGCCCGCAGCCGTCGCACAATGATTCCCATTCCGCGTCAGTCATGTCGTCGAGAGTTTTGCTTTGCCAGAAAGGGATGTCGTTCATCAGGATGTCCACACGTCAAAAGAAAGCGCACCTTATAACGAGTCTGGCACGTTGTTGCAAGTTTTGCCGCCCTCTTCAGGCGGCAAGAGGAGATTACAGCACTCGGGTTTTCAGCGACAGACCGTTAAAACCGACCTCTAGCTCGTCATCGCTCACGAGCGGGCCAACGCCTTCCGGCGTGCCGGTCAGGATCACATCACCCGGTTTCAGGGTAAAGAAGCGGCTCATGTAGGCGATCAGCGGCACAATCTTATGGATCATGTCTGCCGTAGTGCCCTGCTGGCGGATCTCGCCGTTAACCTTCAGGCTGAGCGGGGTATCCTGCGGATCGCCGGTAAATTCGCTCACCGGCACAAACGCCGAGATCGGACAGGAATTATCAAACCCTTTGGCTTTTTCCCACGGCTGCCCTGCTTTCTTCATTTTTCCCTGGACTTCACGCAGGGTCAGATCCAGCGCCACGCCGTATCCGGCTATCGCTTTCTGAACATGTTCTTCTGAGGCCTGGCGAAGCGTTGCACCAATCAGCACGGCAAGTTCCACTTCGTGATGCACTGAGCCGAGCCCCTGCGGCAGCGCCAGCGGCTGGCGGATATCGCAAAGCGCCGTTTCAGGCTTAATAAACAGAACCGGCTCTTCTGGCGTCGCGCTGCCCATCTCCTGAATATGTTTTGCATAGTTGCTGCCTACGCAAACCACTTTGCTGACGGGATAATCCAGTAATGCACCTTGCCAGTTATGATGTTGATACATGGTCGACCCCTAAACGGTTGATGTGTTGTGCGCAAAAACAGTTGAGGCTATTTTTTACCGTTCGCCTCAAGATGCTGTTTTAATAAATTCTCGGGTGGCGGTGGAAGCTGTAAATAATAGCCCTGCTCGGCTAAGGCCGTTTTCACTTTATCCAGATCGGCATTAATCAGTTTCTTACGACCATCAAGCGGCAGCAGCATAGCCAGCTGTGGTCGGCCAAAGTTCTTCATTAATTCTTCAGGCACGCGTGAAAAATCGTCTTTCTTTTCGACATAAAGATAGGTCTGGTCACGGCTTGTACTTCTGTAGATCACACAAAACATGTTTTTACTCTGAATTAATGGGTGGTTGCTTGCCTCAATATACTCCTGACTATAACATGCCTGATACTCTTCGGAATATCGCAGCGAGTGGTTGCGGTTAATAGCAAATTGAGTAAGGCCAGGATGTCAAACACGCCCATCGAGCTTAAAGGCAGTAGCTTCACCTTATCAGTGGTACATTTGCATGATGCAAAACCCGAGGTTATTCGTCAGGCGTTAGAAGACAAAATCGCCCAGGCTCCCGCCTTTCTGAAGCACGCTCCTGTTGTTATCAACGTCAGCGGTCTTGAGGCTCCGGTTAACTGGAAACTTCTCCAGCAGGCCGTCTCCTCCACCGGACTGCGTATCGTGGGCATCAGCGGCTGCAAAGATTCTGAGCTGAAAGCGGAAATTGAGCGTGCGGGGCTGCCCCTTCTGAATGAGGGCAAAGAAAAAGCCTCGCGTGCGGCACCCGTTGCCGTCGAAACGCCCCCTCCTGCGGTGCAAAACGTTACTACCGTCACAAAAACGCGAATGATTGATGTGCCGGTTCGTTCCGGTCAGCGCATTTATGCACCAAACTGTGATCTGATTGTTACAAGCCACGTCAGTGCTGGCGCTGAGCTGATTGCAGATGGCAATATTCACGTATACGGTATGATGCGTGGACGTGCGCTCGCAGGTGCAAGTGGCGATCGAGATGCGCAAATATTTTGTACTCACCTGACGGCGGAACTGGTGTCCATCGCAGGTGAATATTGGCTGAGCGACAAGATCCCAGCCGAATTTTATGGCAAAGCGGCTCGCCTGCTTCTGGCAGACGACGCGTTGACCGTTCAACCGTTGAATTGATCCCTTTTTAACAAGGAATTTCTATGGCACGCATTATTGTTGTTACTTCGGGTAAAGGAGGCGTTGGCAAGACCACCTCCAGCGCGGCCATCGCTACTGGTTTGGCCCAGAAGGGAAAGAAAACCATCGTTATCGACTTTGATATCGGTCTGCGTAACCTCGACCTCATCATGGGATGTGAGCGTCGCGTCGTGTATGACTTCGTGAACGTCATTCAGGGCGATGCCACGCTGAACCAGGCGATGATTAAAGACAAGCGCACCGAGAACCTCTACATTCTCCCGGCATCTCAGACGCGTGACAAAGACGCCCTGACCCGTGAAGGGGTGGAAAAGGTGCTCGACGATCTGAAAAAAATGGATTTCGACTTCATTGTCTGCGACTCCCCTGCCGGCATCGAAACCGGTGCCCTGATGGCACTGTACTTCGCTGATGAAGCGATCATCACCACCAACCCTGAAGTTTCATCCGTGCGTGACTCAGACCGCATTCTGGGGATCCTCGCCTCTAAATCCCGTCGTGCGGAAAATGGCGAAGACCCGATTAAAGAACACCTGCTGCTCACCCGCTACAATCCGGGCCGCGTGAACAAAGGTGACATGCTGAGCATGGAAGACGTGCTTGAGATCCTGCGCATTAAGCTGGTCGGCGTTATCCCGGAAGATCAGTCCGTGTTACGCGCCTCTAACCAGGGCGAGCCAGTGATCCTTGATACAATGGCAGATGCAGGTAAAGCTTACGCCGATACCGTTGACCGTCTGCTGGGAGAAGAACGTCCTTTCCGCTTCATTGAAGAAGAGAAGAAAGGTTTCCTCAAACGCCTGTTCGGAGGATAAGTTATGGCATTACTGGACTTTTTTCTCTCGCGGAAAAAGAACACCGCCAACATCGCAAAAGAACGTCTGCAAATTATCGTTGCGGAGCGTCGTCGTAGCGACGCCGAGCCTCACTACCTGCCGCAGCTGCGCAAGGACATCCTGGAAGTGATCTGTAAGTACGTGCAGATTGACCCGGAGATGGTGACGGTGCAGCTGGAACAAAAAGACGGGGATATTTCGATTCTGGAGCTGAACGTGACGCTCCCGGAAGCGGAAGAGTCGCGTCCGTAGGTTTGTGATTTCATAGCCCCGGTAAGCGCAGCGCCACCGGGGGAATATGCCGGGTTTATCACCCGGCATATTTTTTATCGAGGATAGCCTTCCAGCAGCGTATTCAGGCGATCGGCCATCAATTCCCCGCGCCATCCTGCCATCATTTCCGGCACGCCATTCTGCGGCTTCAGCTTCCAGTGCCAGTTCAGCAGCTGGTTAATCTGACGACGTGAGGCGAGCAGTTCCGCGCTCAGTTTGCTTTCGGTTGCAACTGCCTGCACCAGCGCTTTGATGTCCTTGAAAGCCTTGCGATAGCCCGGCATGTCCATCAGGTTCAGCAGCGGTTCCGGCAGCGCATCTTCCGGCAGCTCTTGCGCTTTTGCGACCAGCGCCAGCAGGGTTTTACCGTGGAAACGGATCTCGCTGCCCGAAAGCCCAATGCTGTCAAGCTCGCCGAGGCTGCCCGGCATATAGCGCGCCACCGCCCAGAGATGCTCTTCGCGAACCACAAAGTTAACGGCCAGGTCGCGCTCCCGCGCTTTACGCAAGCGCCAGTCTGCCAGCAGCTGCAGGCATGCTAGCTGACGCGTGCGCAGCTGCCAGGCGTTGCTGATATCGCGCCATGCCTCTTTAGGATCCACCACTTCCTGGCGGCGCTGCTGGGTCATTCGGCACTCGTCCAGCGCAGCAGCGAGCCATCCGGAGGCTTCCGCCTCTTTCATCAGCTGTCCGGCGATCGGCAGCAGGTAAAACACGTCTGCCGCCGCATATTCCAGCTGGCGTGCGGTTAGCGGACGCGCCAGCCAGTCGGTGCGGGATTCACTCTTATCCAGCGTCAGGCCCGTATATTCCTCCACCATGGCGGCAAAACCCCACGACAGCGGACGACCGCTGAACGCCGCGAGGATCTGCGTATCAATCAGCGGCTGAGGCATGATGCCAAAGGTGTTCAGAAAGACTTCCAGATCTTCACTGCCCGCGTGCAGGTATTTCGTCACGGCGGTATCGAGCAGCAGGTCACGCATCGGCGTCCAGTCGGTAATGCCGAGAGGGTCGATCAGCGACACGTGTTTACCGTCGTACATCTGAATCAAACCCAGCTGCGGATAATAGGTTCGGGTACGGACAAACTCGGTATCCAGGGCAATGGCAGGAAAGTCGCGCGTCACTTCGCACAGCGAAGCCAGCTCGTCGTTGGTCGTGATCATCTGGTAATTCAAATCGGATTCTCTTTTGTTTGCGCCCATAAAAAACGCCGGCTTAACCGGCGTCTGGACGATTAACGTGAAGCTCAGGCCTTATTGTCTACTTTGGCACGGGCTTCGTCACGTAATTCTCGTCGTAATATCTTCCCGACGTTGGATTTCGGCAGCTCGTCGCGGAATTCCACCAGCTTCGGCACTTTATAGCCCGTCAGCTGACGACGACAAAACGTTATCAGCGCTTCCTCGGTGAGAGAAGGATCTTTCTTGACCACAAATATCTTCACCGCTTCACCGCTGCTGCCGGAAGGCACCCCTACTGCTGCCACTTCGAGTACGCCGCTGTGCTGCATAACCACGTCTTCGATCTCATTCGGATAGACGTTGAAGCCGGAGACCAGAATCATATCTTTCTTGCGATCGACAATACGCAGGAAGCCTTCCTCATCCATCACCGCGATGTCGCCGGTATGCAGCCAGCCGTCTTTGATGATTTCGTCGGTCGCGTCGGGACGCTGCCAGTAGCCCAGCATCACCTGCGGACCTTTAACGCACAGCTCACCCGGCTCACCCGGCGCAACTTCATTATCGTTATCATCGACCAGTTTCGCTTCAGTGGAAGGAACGGGCAGACCAATGCTTCCGCTGTGATAGTCGATATCATGCGGGTTAACGCTGACCAGCGGCGCGCATTCCGTCAGGCCATAGCCCTCCAGCAGATACTGACCGGTGAGCTTCACCCAGCGCTCGGCAACCGCCTGCTGGACCGGCATGCCGCCGCCCGCAGAGAGGTGCAGCGTGGAAAAATCCAGCTGCTGGAACTCTTTGTTATTAAGCAGCGCGTTGAACAGAGTATTTACCCCGGTCATGGCGGTGAACGGGTATTTCGCCAGCTCTTTCACCAGCCCTGGAATATCGCGCGGGTTGGTGATCAGCACGTTTTGACCGCCGAGCTCAATAAACAGCAGGCAGTTCATGGTCAGTGCGAAAATGTGGTACAGCGGCAGCGCCGTAATGACCAGCTCTTTGCCGGGATGCAGCAGCGGCCCGTAGGTTGCGTTGACCTGCTCAAGGTTCGCCAGCATGTTGCGGTGGGTCAACATAGCGCCTTTCGCCACGCCGGTGGTACCGCCGGTATACTGCAGGAAGGCGAGATCTTCTGAGACCACTTCCGGCTTGACGTACTGCATACGATAGCCCGCATGCAGCGCCCTGCGGAAGGAGATAGCGTCCGGCAGGTGATATTTTGGCACCAGACGCTTGACGTATTTGACGACAAAGTTAACCAGCGTGCCTTTGGCGGTGGAGAGTTGATCCCCCATGCGCGTCAGGATGACGTGTTTCACCTGGGTTTTGTCGACCACTTTTTCCAGCGTATGGGCAAAGTTGGACACAATGACAATCGCAACCGCGCCGCTGTCGTTCAGCTGATGCTCAAGCTCGCGCGGGGTGTACAGCGGGTTGACGTTGACGACAATCATCCCGGCTCGCAGGATACCGAACAACGCCACCGGGTATTGCAGCAGGTTTGGCATCATCAGCGCGACGCGGTCCCCTTTTTGCAGCCCCAGCCCTTCCTGAAGATACGCCGCAAACGCCCGGCTACGCTCTTCAAGCTTACGGAACGTCATGACCTCGCCCATATTCACGAATGCGGGCTGGTCCGCGTAGCGCCTTACCGAGTGCTCAAATAATTCCACCAGGGATTGATAACGGTCAGGATTGATCTCAGCAGGAACATCTGCGGGATAACGGTTAAGCCAAACCTTCTTCAATGCATCACCTCTGAAATGAGTGTTCGTCGTCATCACAACCCCGATAATAAACAGTTTGTTAACATTATATTAACTCAGCGTACCAGTTTATTAATTGTTCAGATTTAAGGTTGCGAAGCGCGTCACTCTTTTTTTTCGTTTTATCCGTAAAAAAACAGAGACAGCGGCTGAGCCGCTGTCTCTTTTCTAACAATAACAGTAAGTTACTCAGTAACGATCGTCTGTACCTGTGCAGGTCCCGGGTTATACCAGCCCCAGCCCGGGTAGCCGTAACGATAAGGATGCGGACCCCACATCCACGGATCGATCGGCTGAGGCGGCATGATCACCTGCTGTGCTAACCGCCAGCGCTTATATCCGTTGACCTGCATGGTCATAAATTTATACGGCGTGCTGCCGATTTTGCCCTGTACGGCGCCGGTAATCGGCCCGACAACGGTCACCAGCTGTCCGCGAAAATCGACCGGATCGAGGAAACCACTCACGTCCGCGTAGATACGCCCGCGAGAGGCCTCGCCCAGTACAGGCCGCGCGCCGCTGTCCAGCGGAACGGTTGCGATCTCCAGGCGGGTTTTCCCCTGCTGGTTTTGTACGTCTATCACCTTACCGCCAAAGCGCGCTTCCTGGCCGACGTACAGCTCAGGGGCATTCATCACCCGAACCAGATCCTGCTGTGGCGTCGGGCTGGTGCCCTTAATCGCATCAGGAACGGAAACGCATCCGCTCAGTGCTATGGCAACTGCGCCTGCCATAATAAGGCGTACTACTTTAGTCTGGACCGCCATGATGCGACTCCTTTTTCTCAGTTCCTGTTACTGAGATTCACTCGCGGCCCGGAAGTTTCTTCCACGCAACGGTGTTTCGCAAATAAACCGGCTCCGCGTGTTCAACGGCAACGGTTTTGCCTGCTGCGAGCAGCTGGCTGGCAATCGGAAGCATATCTTCCGCAGCAGGCAGCAGCATGTTGCCGTCCACCAGCGTCACCCCGGTGTCGTTCGCCATCTCTGGCCACGCCGGCCAGCCGGTGCCGACGGTTGCCCACTCGCCTGACAGCTGCTTCAGTCGTTCAGTGACCGCTTCCGGCTTAAGCACGGCTTCCGTCTCTTCACCGTGCCACACGCCCTGCTCGTCGCGGGTGTATTCGGCCCAGTAAACTTCGCCCATGCGGGCATCAATCGCGGCCAGAACGCGCGTTGCCCCGGTCATGCGCCATGCGCCCTGCGCCATGGTGGCGAGGGTAGAGACGCCGATCATCGGCAGTTCGGCGCCCAGCGCCAGGCCCTGCGCAATGCCAATCCCGATACGTACGCCCGTAAAGCTGCCGGGGCCGCGGCCAAAGGCCAGCGCGTCGAGGTCGGTTAAAGAGGTGTTGCCCTGGGTTAAAATGGCTTTTACCAGGGGCAGAATGCGTTGGGTGTGTTCCCGGGGGCACTCTTCGAAATGGGCAGAAACAGCACCGTCGTTCAACAGAGCGACAGAGCAAGCCTCTGTCGCGGTATCAATAGCCAGAATTCGCATCAGTCGTCGCGCTCTCGCAAGGGTCAGTCACAAAATGGCGCGCATCTTAGCACACTCCGGGGTAAATTACTCCGCCGTTGGATTTGCCAGGAAACGCACCGCGCGTTTTATGTCCCGCGTCCGCGGCGCGGGCGGCAGGCTTGCAAGGAAGGTTGCCCCGTAAGGACGCATCACCAGCCGGTTATCGCAAATGACCAGCACGCCCCGATCGGTGACGTCACGGATTAGGCGCCCTACCCCTTGCTTAAGGGTAATGACCGCATCCGGGAGCTGAACCTCATCAAACGGATCGCCGCCGCGCAGGCGGCAGTCTTCCATCCTCGCCTTGAGCAGCGGATCGTCCGGGGAGGTAAACGGAAGCTTATCAATGATCACCAGCGAGAGCGTATCGCCGCGCACGTCCACCCCTTCCCAGAAGCTGCTGGTGGCTACCAGCAGGGCATTTCCGGCGCTGACAAACTGCTGGAGCAGCTGGCCTTTGCTGGTTTCGCCCTGCAGCAGCACCGGCAGCGTCATGGTGGCTCGGAACTGCTCGGCGAGGTCGCGCATCATAGCGTGAGAGGTGCAGAGCATAAAACAGCGGCCGTTGTTGGCCTCGATCATCGGTTTTAACATCGCGGCCAGATGGCGCGCCGCACCCGGCTGGTTCGGCAGCGGCAGATTACGGGGAACACAGAGCAGCGCCTGCTTTTCGTAATCGAACGGGCTGGGCAGGAGCAAGGATTCCGCCTGCTCAATGCCGAGACGCTCGGTGAAGTGATGCAGATCGTCATTCACCGACAGGGTTGCCGAGGTGAAGATCCAGCTTCCCGGCTTTTGCGCCATCACCTCTTTAAATTTATCCGCCACCGTCAGCGGCGTGAGCGCCAGCGTGAAATGCCGCGAAGTGCATTCATACCAGTAGCTGTACCCCGGCTGATTGATCTCTTTAAGCCGTTTGAGCCGCCCGCGATACAGCGTGGCGCGCTCGAAGGCCGCGTCCAGCAGGGCGGAACGTCCAAGCGACAGTTTCGCCACGTCGTAGCAGAGTTCAAGGGCATCATCGAGCAGCAGCAGCGCGCGCTGGATGTTTTTGTCCGCCAGCAGCTCGCGCAGGTTGCCGCGATAGCCCGGCTCGCCGAGCTGTAAACGGAAATCCTGCGCGCTCTGCGCCAGACGGTCGGCGCACTTCTGCAGCTGCTGGGTATCTTTGAGTTCGGTCCGGTAGGCAATGGTGAAATCTTTCGCCAGATCCTGCAGCTGGCGGCTGGAAAGCGACTGACCAAAGTACTGGCTGGCGATGTCCGGCAGCTGGTGGGCCTCGTCGAAGATCATCACGTCCGCCTCCGGAATCAGCTCGCCGAAACCGCTATCCTTGACGACCATATCCGCGAGGAACAGATGGTGGTTCACTACCACCACATCCGCATCCATCGCCGTTTTGCGCGCTTTCACCACGAAGCAGTCTTTATACAGCGGACAGTCGCTGCCGAGACAGTTGTCGTTAGTGCTGGTCACCAGCGGCCAGGCCGGGGAATCTTCCGGCACGCTCGCGCAGGTGCTGATATCGCCCTCTTCCGTCTGGTTCGCCCAGGCGCGAAGAATAATGACGTCGCTCAGGGTTTGCACCGGCAGGTCGCCGCCCGCCAGCGCCTGCTGCTCAAGACGTTCCAGGCAGAGATAATTAGAGCGTCCCTTCAGCAGGGCCAGACGGCCTTTGTATTTCAGCGCCTTGGCCACCGTGGGCAAATCGCGGCTGTAGAGCTGATCCTGCAGCGCCTTCGATCCGGTGGAAATGATCACCTTCTTTTTCGCCCGCAGCGCCGGAGCAAGGTAAGCATACGTTTTACCCGTGCCGGTTCCGGCTTCGACCACCAGCGGCTGAGCCTTATCGATGGCGCGTGCAACGGCATGCGCCATCTGGCGCTGGGGTTCACGGGGTTTGAAGCCGGGAATAGCCTGCGCTAATTGACCTTCAGGGGAAAAATCGTCTGCCACGGTGCTCTCTCACTGTATTTTTGCACAGGGATTATGTCAGCCCATCCTCTCCTGTGCCACCCCAAATAGTGACGACACGAGAACAATATGGCAGTCTTGCCGCCTGACGACGAAAAATAACGAGGAAACGTTTATGACAATTGTGCGCATTGATGCCGAAGCCCGCTGGTCTGATGTGGTTATCCATAACCAGACGCTCTACTACACCGGCGTACCGGCTAACCTGGATGCGGATGCGTTCGAGCAAACGGCTAACACTCTGGCGCAGATTGATGCCGTGCTGGAAAAACAGGGCAGCGACAAATCCCGCATTCTGGATGCGACGATTTTCCTGGCAAACAAAGATGATTTCGCGGCAATGAATAAAGCCTGGGATGCGTGGGTTGTGGCGGGTCACGCGCCTGTACGCTGCACCGTACAGGCCACGCTGATGAAGCCGGAATACAAGGTAGAGATTAAGATTATCGCGGCGGTTTAAGCCCGATTACTCTTCATCTTCATCCTCGAAACGCGCCACGATCCGCTCGCCGGTATGCGTGGCGCGCAGTTCTTCCGCCACCTGGGAAATCGCCTGTCCGCTGCTCATCCCCTGGGACATCAGTTCCTGAATTCGCTCAACCGCTTTCTGCTGCTGTTCATGGCTCAGAGAAGGTAAACCTGCAAACATCGTCAACTCCTGCTAAATTATTCGCGCTAATTATTTCACGCTGCCCGGTAGTATGCCACACATGAACATGCGCTTCCCCACTGTTATTACTCTGCCCTGGCGAACAGACGCCGCTGAATACTGGTTTGCCCGCCTGAGCCATCTTCCGTTTGCGATGCTGCTGCACTCCGGTCATGCGGACCACCCCTACAGCCGCTTCGACATTCTGGTGGCCGATCCGCTAAAGACGCTGACCACCGATGACCTGTCCTTAACTGGCGATCCGCTGGCGCAGCTTCAGCAAGCCATTAACGCGCTGGGCCTATCCGCTACGCCAAACCCGGACCTTCCCTTTCAGGGGGGCGCGCTGGGCCTGTTTGGCTACGATCTGGGTCGCCGTTTCGAAGCGCTGCCCGAGCATACGCAGGCTGATATTCCCCTGCCCGACATGGCCGTGGGGCTGTACGACTGGGCGTTAATTGTCGATCACCAGAAAAAAACGGTTTCCCTGCTGAGCCATCGTGACGTGCAGGCGCGTCTGGCGTGGCTTGAATCGCAGCAGCCTGCACCGGCACAGACGTTCACATTGACCTCCGGCTGGCGCTCAAATATGAGTGCAGCGGAGTATGCCGAAAAATTCGCTCGCGTTCAGGCGTACCTGCAAAGCGGCGACTGCTATCAGGTTAACCTCGCCCAGCGTTTCCAGACGACGTATCAGGGAGACGAGTGGCAGGCGTTTACCCGTCTTAATGCCAGCAACAAGGCGCCGTTTAGCGCGTTTGTGCGTCTGGAACAGGGTGCAATACTCAGTCTGTCACCCGAGCGATTTATTCATCTGGCCGAGGGCACGATTCAAACCCGTCCTATTAAAGGCACCTTGCCGCGTCTTGCCGATCCCGACGCCGATCGCCAGCAGGCGGAAAAACTTGCCGCCTCGCCGAAAGACCGCGCCGAGAACCTGATGATTGTGGACCTGATGCGTAACGACATCGGCCGTGTCGCCGAACCGGGCAGCGTGCGCGTGCCGGAACTGTTTGTCGTCGAGCCTTTCCCGGCAGTGCATCATCTGGTCAGCACCATAACCGCGCGTCTGCCCGCCTCTCGCACCGCCTGCGATCTGCTCCGCGCCGCGTTTCCGGGTGGCTCCATCACCGGCGCGCCAAAGGTGCGGGCGATGGAGATCATTGATGAGCTGGAGCCGCACCGCCGCAACGCCTGGTGCGGCAGCATCGGCTATATCAGCCTGTGCGGCACCATGGATACCAGCATCACCATTCGCACGCTGACCGCCTGCAGCGGAAATCTCTACTGTTCGGCCGGGGGCGGTATTGTTGCCGACAGCCAGGTCGACGCGGAATATCAGGAAACCTTTGATAAAGTTAACCGTATCCTGAAACAACTGGAGTAATCACGGGTGGAAAAAGAGAACCTGACGCTGGATGATTTTTTATCTCGCTTTCAGCTACTAAGACCGCAGGTCAACCGCGAGGCGCTGAATCAGCGTCAGGCGGCCGTGCTGATCCCGGTCGTGCGTCGCACGCAACCGGGCCTGCTGCTCACCCAGCGTTCTCCCCATTTACGCAAGCACGCGGGTCAGGTCGCCTTTCCGGGTGGCGCAGTAGACAGCTCCGACGCCTCGCTGATTGCCGCCGCGCTGCGTGAAGCGCAGGAAGAAGTTGCAATTCCGCCTGAGACGGTGGAGGTCATTGGCGTGCTGCCGCCCGTAGATAGCGTCACCGGTTTTCAGGTCACGCCGGTGGTAGGTATTATCCCGCCGGACCTGCAGTATCACGCCAGCGTCGATGAAGTCTCTGCAGTGTTTGAAATGCCGCTTGAAGAGGCGCTCCGGCTAAGCCGTTATCATCCGCTGGATATTCATCGACGAGGGCATGACCATCGGGTCTGGTTGTCCTGGTATCAGCATTATTTTGTCTGGGGCATGACGGCGGGCATTATTCGTGAACTGGCGTTGCAAATCGGCCTGAAGCCTTGACTATACTTTACATTCCATCCTTTTTCGCAGGTTTGCGATCCGCGTCGCGCTATTAGCAAAACCCATCCTCAACCATTAGTTTAATTCATGTGAATAGTTAAGCCGAGGTCGGTGTTCCCTCTTACACTATGCGCAGTTATAACATCGTTACTGGAACCCCGGTAACCCTGTCAGGAGTGTGAAAGTGATTAGTATATTCGACATGTTCAAAGTGGGAATTGGCCCTTCGTCTTCCCATACTGTTGGCCCGATGAAGGCCGGTAAACAGTTCGTCGATGATCTGGTCGAAAAAGGATTACTGGAAAGCGTTACCCGTGTCGCCGTGGATGTTTACGGCTCGCTGTCATTAACGGGTAAAGGCCACCACACCGATATCGCCATTATTATGGGTCTGGCAGGCAATATGCCGGATACCGTTGATATTGATGCCATCCCGGCATTCATCCGCGACGTGGAAACACGCGGCCGCCTGCTGCTGGCAAACGGCCAGCAGGAAGTCGATTTCCCGCAGGATGACGGCATGCGTTTCCGTAGCGACAACCTGCCGCTGCATGAAAACGGCATGACCATTCACGCTTACAGCGGTGAAAAAGAGATTTACAGCAAAACGTACTACTCCATCGGCGGTGGCTTCATCGTGGATGAAGAGCATTTTGGCAAAGATAGCGTCGGCGACGTCAGCGTACCGTACCCGTTCAAATCGGCTACCGAGATGCTGGGCTACTGCAAAGAGACCGGTCTTTCACTGTCCGGCATGGTGATGCAGAACGAACTGGCCCTGCACAGCAAGAAAGAGATTGAAGACTATTTTGCCAACGTCTGGCAAACCATGCGCGCCTGTATCGATCGCGGGATGAACACCGAAGGCGTTCTGCCGGGTCCACTGCGCGTGCCGCGTCGTGCCTCCGCCCTGCGCCGTATGCTGGTGACCACGGACAAGTTTTCCAACGACCCGATGAACGTGGTCGACTGGGTAAACATGTTTGCCCTGGCGGTTAACGAAGAAAACGCCGCCGGTGGACGCGTCGTGACGGCGCCAACTAACGGCGCGTGCGGTATCGTTCCGGCAGTGCTGGCGTATTACGATCACTTTATTGAGCCCGTGACGCCTGATATCTACATCCGCTATTTCCTGGCGGCAGGTGCCATCGGTGCGCTGTACAAAATGAATGCCTCCATCTCCGGCGCTGAAGTAGGCTGTCAGGGTGAAGTCGGCGTGGCCTGCTCCATGGCGGCGGCAGGTCTGGCAGAGCTGCTGGGCGCAAGCCCTGAGCAGGTCTGCGTGGCGGCTGAAATCGGTATGGAGCATAACCTCGGTCTGACCTGCGATCCGGTCGCGGGCCAGGTGCAGGTGCCGTGCATCGAGCGTAACGCAATTGCTTCCGTGAAAGCCATCAACGCCTCACGTATGGCGATGCGCCGTACCAGCGAACCTCGCGTATCGCTGGATAAGGTGATTGAAACCATGTACGAAACCGGTAAAGACATGAACGCGAAATACCGCGAGACGTCCCGTGGTGGCCTGGCCATTAAGGTGCAGTGCGACTAATACTGCCTTTCGCCCATCTGCAACGGATGGGCGAATTTCCCTCTTCTTTCTCGTCTCCTTCTGCTTTCCCCACTACACTTTCACTGTTGCGTCCGGCTTTTGTGGCTGGTGGCTTATCAGGCGACCGTTCATGCAAACTGCACAAACGATCATTAAAAACTATCGCCGAAAACGCGTTATCGTCTGTGTCACGGTTGCGCTCCTCACGCTCATCCTGACGTTAGGCATTCGCTTTATTTCGCAGCGCAATGTTAACCAACAGCGGATCCTCGATTTTACCAGCCACACCGTTCGCGCCCTTGATAACGTCCTGCTTTCTTTAGAGAACCGCCGCAGCGTGCTGCAGCCCCTGGTGGGGCAGCCCTGCCCGCAGGCGCACCTCGCGCTGCGAAAGCAGGCAGCCATTTTGCAGACGGTACGCTCCATCGCCCTGATTAAAGACGGTATTCTGTACTGCTCGAGTATTTTCGGCAGCCGCAATGTGCCCGTTCGCGACTTCCTGAAAGAACTCCCCGCCAGCACGACGAAGCTGATTTTATCCGCCGACCAGTGGCTGCTTAAGGGAAGCCCGATATTGATCCAGTGGTATCCCGTTTCTCAGGACGGTGAAGCAGGCGTCATCGAGATCATTAATATCGATCTGATCGCCAAAATGATTCTGGAGCCCCAGCGCCCGCTCATCAATGACGTGGCGCTGACCGTAGGCGATCGCTTTCTGCGCTATGGACAACGCGTCAGCGACAGCCTGACGTTTGATGAGGAAGGCTCGCTTTTCCAGCAATCATCAACCCGAAATCCTTTCACCATTACGGTCAGCGGGCCAGGCCCTGGAGAGTTAGCCTTAAAAAGCCTGCCAGCCCAGCTGCCTCTCGGGCTTATGCTGAGCCTGCTGCTGGGCTATCTCGCCTGGCTGGCAACGGCAAACCGGATGAGCTTCACGTGGGAGATCGATATGGGGATTGCGGGCCGGGAATTTGAGCTTTTCTGCCAGCCGCTGGTGAATGCCCGTACCCAGGCGTGCACTGGCGTGGAGATCCTGCTGCGCTGGAATAATCCGCGTCAGGGATGGATCTCCCCGGAAGTGTTTATTCCTCTGGCAGAAGAACATAACCTGATTGTCCCCCTGACCCGCTATGTGATCGCCGAAACGGTGCGCCAGATAGGCTACTTTCCCGCCAGCGCCGGTTTTCACATCGGCATTAACGTCGCCGCCAGCCATTTCCGTAACGCGGTGTTGATACAGGACCTGAACCGTCTATGGTTCAGCGCCAGTCCGCGCCAGCAGCTGGTGATAGAACTCACGGAACGGGATGCGCTGCTGGATGCGGATTATCGCATCGTGCGCGAACTGCATCGCAAAGGGGTGAAGCTCGCCATCGACGATTTTGGTACAGGAAACAGTTCCCTATCCTGGCTTGAAAAGCTGCACCCGGACGTGCTGAAAATCGACCAGTCCTTCACCACCGCCATTGGTACAGACGCCGTGAATTCAACGGTGACGGATATGATTATTGCGCTGGGCCAGCGGCTGAATATTGAACTGGTTGCTGAAGGAGTCGAGACAGAGGAGCAGGCGCGCTATTTGCGCCGCCATGGCGTGCCTGTTCTGCAGGGCTTTTTCTATGCGCGGCCTATGCCGCTACGGGATTTTCCTAAGTGGCTGGCGGGAAGCGCGTCCCCGCCAGCGCATCATAACGGGCACATCGTGCCCTTAATGCCGCTGCGCTAAGCCGGCTTACTCATCTTCGTCGTGGGCAGATTGTTCTTTAACAATACGCACCATATCAACGCGATAGTCGTTGGCTTCAACGATCGTAATGTGCAGCGGCGAAAGCTCGATCACATCTCCGACGCGCGGGATTTGCCCGTTAACCGCGATAACCAGACCGGCAACGGTCGCGATGTCTTCTTCATCGTTGATGACGTTTTCCAGCCCCAGCGTATGCGAGAGCGCGTGCAGGTCGGTGGTACCTTTAACCAGCCAGCCTTCACCGTCGGCAACGATCTCTGGCGTTTCGTCTTCATCCGGGAATTCACCGGCAATCGCTTCCAGCACGTCCAGCGGCGTGACCAGCCCCTGCACCACGCCAAACTCGTTGGTAACGATAACAAAGCTACCGCGAGCGCGGCGCAGCACCCCGAGAAGGTTGATCGGATCCAGCGTTTCCGGTACGACAATCGCAGGCGATGCGGCAGCAACGGCTTCCACGTTGACGCCCTCTTCCAGGGCCACCAGCATCTCTTTCGCCCGCACGACGCCGATGATCTCATCCAGCTCACCGCGACAAACCGGGAACAGGCTGTGCGGTGAAGAGAGCAGCTGCTGGCGAATTTCATCCACGCTCAGGTTAGCATCGACCCAGCTGATTTCACCGCGCGGCGTCATGATGCCGCGCAGCGAACGGGAGGCCAGAGAGAGCACGCCGTTAATCATGTAGCGTTCCTGTTCCACAAACGCCCCTTCAGGCACCGGAACCGGGTTGTGGTTTTCGGAATCAGACTGAACGTTCACCTGACGGCGACCGCCCATCAGGCGCAGAATGGCATCTGCGGTACGGGCGCGCAGCGGCTGATTCGACTGCTGCTTAATAAAGTTACGACGCGCAATCTGGTTGAACAGCTCGATCAGGATCGAGAAGCCAATCGCGGCGTACAGGTAGCCTTTCGGAATATGGAAGCCAAAACCTTCGGCCACCAGGCTCAGGCCGATCATCAGCAGGAAGCTCAAACACAGCACGACCACCGTCGGATGCTGGTTCACGAAGCGCGTCAGAGGCTTTGAGGCCAGCAGCATGACCGCCATCGCAATGACGACAGCCGCCATCATTACCGGCAGATGATTCACCATGCCGACCGCCGTGATCACCGCATCCAGCGAGAAGACGGCATCAAGCACCACAATCTGCAGCACCACCACCCAGAAGCTGGCATAGCCTTTACCGTGCCCATCATCGTGCTGACGGTTTTCCAGCCGCTCGTGTAGCTCCGTCGTCGCTTTGAAAAGCAGGAATATCCCCCCGATCAGCATGATTAAATCACGCCCTGAGAAGGTGTAATCCATGACGGAGAACAGCGGTTTGGTCAACGTGACCATCCAGGAGATGACGGAGAGCAGCCCCAGTCGCATGACCAGCGCCAGCGAGAGACCAATCAGACGCGCTTTATCACGCTGTTTTGGCGGCAGTTTGTCCGCAAGGATGGCGATAAACACCAGGTTATCAATGCCGAGAACAATCTCGAGCACTACCAGCGTGAGCAATCCCACCCAGATTGACGGGTCCATTAAGAATTCCATGACAAGCTCCTGCTAAAGGAATGACGAAACGGTGCCCCACTCAACGTGGGCAAAACAGAGGTAGACAGAGTCGATACGTGGCGAGGATCGCCGGTGAATAAGGCGCGAAATGGCCTGGCAGATGACTGACGTCGGTGACGGTCCATATAGTGGGCTGTAGCCCTATACTCCTGAACAATTAAACGGAGGCTAAACATATCAGAGACAATGTGTTTTTAGCAAAGATTTACGTTCCTTTGCAAAGTTCTGTAACACAGCGGCTTTACTCTACGGATAAATCTCTAACGCGAGGCTAAATTACGGATCTTCATCACATAAATTATTTTTTCACTATCTAAAATAATTCGCGGAAGTCTTAGTTTTTTTGAACTCTAACCCTTATCTGAATCGATTCGGTTCGCCAATACGATTCTCAGTACGGCTGCCTGGCAGACGTATTAATGATAATAAAAGGAGGTAGCAAGTGACCATTGCTATTGTCATAGGCACACATGGTTGGGCTGCTGAGCAGCTACTCAAAACGGCAGAGATGCTGTTGGGCGAGCAGGAAAACGTCGGCTGGATCGATTTCGTTCCCGGTGAAAACGCCGAGACGCTGATAGAGAAGTACAACGCTCAACTCGCGAAGCTGGATACCAGCAAAGGCGTGCTGTTTCTCGTTGATACATGGGGCGGCAGCCCGTTCAATGCCGCCAGCCGCATTGTCGTCGATAAAGAGCACTATGAAGTTGTCGCCGGGGTCAATATTCCCATGCTGGTGGAAACCCTCATGGCGCGAGACGACAATCCGTCCTTCGATGAGCTGGTTGCGCTGGCCGTTGAAACCGGTCGCGAAGGGGTAAAAGCCCTGAAAGCACAGCCGGTTGAAAAACCTGCCCCTGCGCCTGCTGCGACACCAAAAGCAGCTGCACCGGCAAAACCAATGGGCCCGAACGATTACATGGTGATCGGCCTTGCGCGTATTGATGACCGCTTAATCCACGGTCAGGTTGCCACGCGCTGGACCAAAGAGACCAATGTTCGACGCATCATCGTGGTCAGCGACGAAGTGGCCGCTGATACCGTACGTAAAACCCTTCTGACTCAGGTTGCTCCTCCTGGCGTTACCGCGCACGTCGTGGATGTCGCCAAGATGATTCGCGTTTACAACAACCCGAAATATGCGGGCGAACGCGTGATGCTCCTGTTCACTAACCCGACAGACGTTGAGCGCATTGTTGAAGGCGGCGTGAAAATCACCTCCGTTAACATTGGTGGTATGGCATTCCGTCAGGGCAAAACGCAGGTCAACAACGCCATTTCAGTCGATGCGAAAGATATCGAAGCATTCAACAAGCTGAATGCGCGCGGTATTGAGCTGGAAGCCCGTAAGGTTTCCACGGACCAGAAACTGAAAATGATGGATTTGATCGGCAAAGTTGGGAAATAAGCCCGCGCCGGTTTTTCACATAATGCTTATGTAATAGGAGAAGTACAATGGAGATTACCACTCTTCAGATTGTGCTGGTGTTCGTGGTCGCATGTATTGCGGGTATGGAATCCGTACTTGATGAATTTCAGTTCCACCGTCCTCTGGTGGCCTGTACGCTGATTGGGGCCGTTCTGGGTGACATGAAAACCGGTATCATCATCGGTGGTACCCTGGAAATGATCGCCCTGGGCTGGATGAACATCGGTGCGGCGGTTGCGCCCGATGCCGCGCTGGCCTCTATCATTTCTACCGTTCTGGTTATTGCCGGTCACCAGAGTATCGGTGCAGGTATCGCCCTGGCGATCCCGCTGGCAGCCGCAGGCCAGGTGCTGACTATCATCGTTCGTACTATCACCGTTGCCTTCCAGCACGCGGCGGATAAGGCGGCCGAAAACGGCAACCTCACGGCACTGTCGTGGATCCACGTTTCATCCCTGTTCCTGCAGGCGATGCGTATCGCGATCCCGGCGGTTATCGTGGCGATCTCTGTCGGTACCAGCGAAGTGCAGAGCATGCTAAACGCCATTCCTGAAGTGGTCACCGGCGGTCTGAATATCGCGGGCGGTATGATCGTGGTCGTCGGTTATGCGATGGTCATCAACATGATGCGCGCAGGCTACCTGATGCCGTTCTTCTACCTCGGCTTCGTGACCGCTGCCTTCACCAACTTCAACCTGGTTGCACTGGGTGTGATTGGTGCGGTAATGGCGATTCTCTACATCCAGCTCAGCCCGAAATATAACCGCGTCGCGGGTGCCCCAGCGCAGGCTGCTGGTAACAACGATCTCGATAACGAACTGGACTAACAGGTGAGCGAAATGGTTGATATGACAAAAACTACCACCGAGAAAAAACTCACTCCGGGTGATATTCGTGGCGTGTTCATCCGTTCTAACCTGTTTCAGGGTTCATGGAACTTCGAACGTATGCAGGCGCTCGGCTTCTGCTTCTCCATGGTTCCGGCGATCAAACGCCTGTATCCGGAAAACAACGAAGCGCGCCGTCAGGCGATCAAGCGTCACCTGGAATTCTTTAACACTCATCCTTACGTTGCGGCTCCGGTTCTGGGCGTAACGCTGGCGATGGAAGAACAGCGTGCAAACGGCGCAGAGATCGACGATGGTGCCATCAACGGTATTAAAGTCGGCCTGATGGGTCCGCTGGCCGGTGTCGGTGACCCTATCTTCTGGGGTACCGTGCGTCCGGTCTTCGCAGCGCTGGGGGCAGGTATCGCGATGAGCGGCAGCCTGCTTGGCCCACTGCTGTTCTTCATCCTGTTTAACGCCGTGCGTCTGCTGACCCGTTACTACGGTGTGGCCTACGGCTACCGTAAAGGGGTGGACATCGTTAAGGACATGGGCGGCGGCTTCCTGCAGAAACTGACTGAGGGGGCGTCAATCCTGGGCCTGTTTGTCATGGGAGCACTGGTTAACAAGTGGACGCACGTGAACATCCCGCTGGTGGTATCGACCATCACCGGTCAGGATGGTCAGACCCGCGTCACCACCGTGCAGACGATTCTGGATCAGCTGATGCCGGGCCTGGTGCCGCTGCTGTTGACCTTCGCCTGCATGTGGCTGCTGCGTAAGAAAGTGAACCCGCTGTGGATTATCGTTGGCTTCTTCATCATCGGTATCGCGGGCTACGCTGTCGGCCTGCTGGGTCTCTAAGTTTCAACGCTATAGGCCGGGGGCTTGCCCCCGGTTTTTTTTATCTGGAGGATGAATGACTGTCACGGACATCGTACTGGTTCTATTTATTGCTGCCCTTCTGGCTTACGCGATCTATGACGAGTTCATCATGCCGCGCCGTCACGGCGAGACGCTGCTCTCCCTTCCCCTTCTGCGACGCGGGCGCGTGGATGCGTTTATCTTCGCGGGTCTCATCGTTATTCTTATTTACAATAACGTCACCAGCCATGGTGCAATATTAACCACATGGTTATTATGTGCGCTGGCATTAATGGCTGTTTATCTGTTCTGGATCCGTACGCCGAAAATCATTTTTAAATCACGCGGATTTTTCTTCGCCAATGTATGGATAGAATATAACCGTATTAAAGAGATGAATTTATCGGAAGACGGCGTGCTGGTGATGCAATTAGAACAACGCCGCCTGCTTATTCGGGTGAAGAATATTGACGATCTGGAAAAGATATACAATTTACTCCTGAAAACTCAATAGCTTAGATATATAGCAACGGCTATATTCTGCGTTTGTCTTGCGCAAGAAATATAGCCGTTGCTATATCCCATTCGTTAATTTGATCTCTATTTGTTAACGATATCTTCACGCTTAAAGACAAATGAAAATCGTTATCAACAAACGTTTTAAATAATGCCTCCTCATTGTTGTTTTATATTCTCAAAATATGTTAAGGTTGCGCCCGTCGTTGGGGAGTAGCCGATTTCCTGTTTACAGGAAATGTACGTGTCAACATACTCGTTGAAAAACGTGGCGCGTACGGATCGCTTACTGCACATCTTATGTGCATTGGGATCAGGCGAGACCATAGATACATCAACTGCTGTTTACTGGGGGCAGTGATGTGTCATATGGATATCCCCGGTCTGGACGCTGTTATGAATATCTCCGCTACGATCCTCCTCGCTTTTGGCATGTCCATGGACGCATTTGCTGCATCCATCGGAAAAGGCGCCACGCTTCACAAACCTAAATTCTCAGAAGCCCTGCGTACCGGCCTGATTTTTGGTGCGATCGAAACGCTGACCCCGCTTATCGGCTGGGGACTTGGCATGCTCGCCAGCCAGTTCGTGCTGGAGTGGAACCACTGGATTGCCTTCGTCCTGCTGGTGTTCCTCGGAGGCCGAATGGTCATTGAAGGTTTTCGCGGCGGTGATGAAGATGACGAGGAGCCGCAGCAGCGCCACGGATTCTGGCTACTGGTCACCACGGCAATTGCCACCAGCCTTGATGCGATGGCCGTCGGTGTCGGTCTGGCATTCCTGCAGGTCAATATTATCGCCACCGCGCTGGCCATTGGCTGTGCAACCCTGATTATGTCCACGCTGGGCATGATGGTCGGACGGTTTATCGGCCCGTTGTTGGGTAAACGCGCAGAGATCCTGGGCGGGATTGTGCTCATTGGCATTGGTGCCCAGATCCTCTGGGCACACTTCGCCGGTTAATCTTCGCGCTGCCAGACGTGGATGCTGAAATCCGTCTGGCAGTGAAATATTGTGCGTGCAGCTAACGTTCCCCATACTTCCGGTTTTGCCCGCCATGCGAACGGCGTCATCTGCAGCAACGCGGTGGCCTCTTCCCCTGTGAGCGACATATCATACGCCACGGTTTGCTCCTGCTTCAGGCTAAAACCGGCCAGCTGTTCAGAATGAGGGGCATGCAGACGTACTTTGTCGTAGATCAGACCTTTCAGCTCCATCAGATGGCGCGGGCCCGGCGTCACAGTGATAACCCATCCGCCCGGTTTCACCACGCGAGCCAGTTCTTCCGCTTTGCAGGGCGCGTAAATGCGGATAACAGCATCCATGCTGGCATCATCAAACGGCAGTCGGTGGCTGGATGCCACGCAGAACATCACGTCCGCGTAACGCTTTGCCGCCGCACGAATGGCCACTTTCGACACGTCCAGACCGAATGTGTTTAGACCCTTATCACGGGCAACCTCTGCAAATCGTGCGGTGTAGTACCCTTCCCCACAGCCGATATCCAGCACGGCGGTGGCTGAAGCAGGCAGTATGTCATTCACCATATGCGCGACGGCCTCCCGCAGCGGCAGATAGTGCCCGGCATCAAGAAACGCGCGACGCGCCTGCATCATCTCTGCACTGTCGCCTGGATCGCGGGAACGCTTATGCTGCACCGGCAAAAGATTCACATAGCCTTCTTTTGCCATATCAAACTGATGCCCCTGCGGACAGGTATAACTTTTATCTGAGTGCGTCAGGGGCGCGTGGCAAAGAGGACAGCTGAAGGACATGGTGACTCCGGAGCATAATCAAAGGGCGAAGTGTACCGCTATTCGCCCTGGTTATAAACGTCCGGTTAACGCATAACGATTAGGTGATCGGAACCCGCCGGTAGCCCGTCAGGTTTCACATTTTCCAGACGCAGCACGTTACCCATAATTTCACTGAAGACAGGCGCGGAGACGGCCCCGCCGTAGTAGGCGCCATTTTGCGGATCGTTAATGACCACCACCAGAGCAAATCGCGGATCGCTGGCAGGCGCAACGCCGGCAGTATAGGCGACGTATTTATCGACGTACTTCCCGCTATCGTCAATTTTCTTCGCCGTACCGGTTTTCACCGCCACCCGGTAATCACGAACGGCCGCCTTCACGCCCCCGCCGCCGGGCAGCGCGACGCTCTCCATCATGTGCTCCACCTCGTGCGCAATCTCTTCCGGCATGACGCGGTGCCCGATAACGGGTGGATCGATACGCGTAATCGAAAGAGGTCGCTCGAGCCCGAAGCCGCCAATCGTGGCGTAGACGTGAGCCAGCTGGAGCGGCGTTACCATCAACCCGTAGCCGAAGGCAAAGGTCGCCCGGTCGAGCTGGCTCCAGTATTTACGCTGGGGCAGCAGCCCCGCGCTTTCCCCCGTTAAGCCAAGCCCCGTATTCGTACCAAAACCAAAGTTTCGATAGGTATCAATAAGGTGCTGGACAGGCATCGCCAGCGAAAGTCGGGACACGCCGGTGTCGCTCGATTTTTGCAGGATCCCGGTCATCGTCAGTTCAGGATAGTAGCCCACATCGCGGATACGATGCCCGTCAAGGGTATACGGATGAGTGTCAATCACGCTGTCGGGCTGAACCAGACCCTGCTGCAGGGCCGTCATCAGCACCAGCGGCTTGACGGTCGAACCGGGCTCGAACGTATCGCTGATCGCGCGGTTGCGAAAATCATTTATCGTCGCACCTTCCCGATTATTGGGATTGAAATCCGGATAGCTCGCCATCGCGAGTATTTCCCCGGTTGGGATATTAATGAGCACCGAAGCACCCGACTCGGCCTTATTCCAGGCCACGGCATTATCAAGCGCATCTTCAGTAATGGTCTGCAGCCGCTCGTCAATACTCAACTGAATGTTATGCGCTGGCGAGGGTGCCACTTCCGTCAGGTTTTCAACCACGCGACCGTAGCGATCTTCCCTTACCTGCCGAACTCCGGCCTTGCCGGTCAGCTGCGCGTTAAAGCTTTTTTCCACGCCTTCAATGCCCTGCCCGTCAATATTGGTGAAGCCAATCAGGTTCGCTGCCACATGGCCTGCAGGATAAAAACGGCGGGATTCATCGCGTAAATTGATGCCGGGCAGATTCAGCTTATCGATCCACTTTGCCTGTGCGGGATCGACCTGGCGGGCAAGATAAATAAAACGCCCCTGCGGGTTGGCGTTAATTCGCGCCGAGAGTGTGCCCAGGGAGAGATGCAGCGCATTTGCCAACGCCTGCCAGCGTTCATCAACGCCAACGCCTCCTTTTGCCAGCACCGTTTTAGGATCGGCCCAAACGGCCTGGACAGGCACGCTCACCGCCAGGGGTCGACCTGCGCGATCCATTATCATGCCGCGCGGCGCATCAATCGTCAGCTGGCGGAGGGATCGCATATCTTCCTGCTTTACCAGATTGTCAGGCTTGATGATTTGCAGCCAGGCAACACGGCCCAGCAAAAAAGCCAGACTACAAAAAATCGCTAAGCAGAGCAGTGCAAAACGCGCCGGCGTGAAATTGCCAGCGGTCGTAATCATTTTCTTCTTCACCTGAACCCCAGGACTGTAAAACAACGCCCTGATTTAACGGGAAAAGATGCGTTATGGGTGGCAAAACAGTGCTACTAACCTCGCAGCTTTGCAACAAGTTACTAACAAGACCGCGAATGGTAATATTTTGAAAGATAAGGGACATAAAAAAGCCCCGCGGTATGCGAGGCTTTATGTCTGAGAGTGAAGTGCTAAGCGCTTCAGTCAGCAGCGGTTCGATCAGATGGCAGTTACGTTAACTGCAGCTGGGCCTTTCTGGCCGTCCTGAATTTCGAACTCAACGTTCTGGCCTTCAGCCAGAGTTTTGAAGCCGTTACCCTGGATTGCAGAGAAGTGTACGAACACGTCTTTGCTGCCGTCAGCAGGAGTAATGAAACCAAAACCTTTAGACTCGTTGAACCACTTAACTTGACCTTTAATCTTTGCCATTTTGCAAAATTCCTTAGAGTGTTTTCTTAGCCCGCAGGCATTAACTGAGATAAAACTGAGACATTACTGCATGAGGCACTAATATAAGGTTCGGCAGAGAAGCGGTATTCAACGACAACGTGTTTACTCAGGACTTCTTTACTGAAAATGCCACACATAAACAGAACTGTACCTCGTTTGACCCAAAACGTGTTATCACACACTATGTTTAATATGGCAAGCCATTTTTAAACATGTCTCGATCCGCCGCACAAATTCGAACAGTGCCTGTCAGGTTTTGCACAATTATGCGCATCATGTACAGACAGCCCTGCTGCGTAACAAAGACCCAGCATTGCTTGCACAACCGCTGTAATCTAAGACTTTTTTAACATAGCTCAATCATTACGAACCGTCCAGCAACCGGGAAAAGAAATCTTACGTCTTGATTGAGTTAGAACAATTTGTGAAAACTTATGCTTAAATCATTGTAACGCGACCAAATTGTTTCAGAGAAAAAACACTGTTAAAAAACCACTTCCGTCTGTATTAAAATGCACCAGTTAATAAACAGCGTTATGCACCAAAATAATGAAATTTTTATGACTCTGCATCAAAAGAAGGCAAGCAAAACGTTTCGATAAAAATAAAACATTCCTGCGAGCGTTTACATCAAGAATATATGCAACAATTTAACGCTTCGTTTATAAGGATAAATATTCACCAATTTTCAGTATCCTGAAAGAATGATTAACTGGTGCTAAATTATCGAGCGCGTTAGTTAACTCCTGCACAGGTTCATCTAGCGCTTCATCTGCCAGTTCAAATACGCCCCAGTGGATGGGAAACGTCAGTGGACAGCCCAGCTGCTGCCACAATGCCACCGCAGATTGCGGATCCATATGATGGACAGCCATGAACCATCGTGGGGCATAGGCACCAATCGGTAACGCGGCAACATCTATCTGGCCCAGGCGTTCAGGAATCAACAGCAGCTCAGGTGAATAGCCTGTATCACCGCTGAACCAGAAACGGTGATGCCGTCCTTCCATCACCCAGCCGCACCACAAGGAACGATTGCGGTTCCATGGCGTGCGCATGCTCCAGTGCTGTGCCGGTACGGCGGTCAGCGTCATCCCCTGCCAGGTGAAACTCTGCCACCAGTCAAGCTCAACTACGCGTTTTGCTCCCCGACGACGAAACCAGTCGGCCAGACCCAGGGGAACAAAAACACTAACGTCGGGAAAGCGCTTGAGAATTCGGCGAATGGTCGTGTCATCAAGATGATCGTAATGATTATGGGAGATGACGACCGCATCAAGCTGATGAAGTTGCTCGACAGACAGTACGGGAGGCGTTTTGCGCTGTGGTCCCAGGAAAGGGAGCGGAGAAGCGCGCCGTGAAAACACCGGATCGGTAAGGATGATATTACCGTCCAGCTGCAGCAACACGCTCGCGTGTCCGAGCCACCACACCCCATCTCCATGAGGTTGCGTGAGCTCTACAGGTTGCCACCAATGTTGGATAAAATCTTCATAACCCAGCGCAGGTGGTTTCGGTAAACCGGCCTCTTTACGCGCTTTACGCCAACGGTCAATGTCGCCGGGTTGATGTCCGACAGGGAGGGTATTACGAAAACCGTTCGGGGTATGATGTTTCAGGGAGGGGTCATACCAGGGGTTTTTCCAGACCACAGCCACCTCCCAGGACAAAAAGATTAACGCTCAGCCACCAGGCGGATAAAGTCATCTTCGTCTTTGTTTTCTTCGACGACCGCGTCTTTCGGCGCGTCTTTCTCTTCCGGTTCGTTAGCCTCACACAAACGACGGAGCAGCGCATTCTGACGTTTTTGCTGATCGAGCAGCGCTTCCAGCAGTTCGATCTGCTCGTTAGTCCGGGAGCTGGCTCGGTTCACGAAAAACCAAATGACCAGACCCACGAGCAGAACAACCAAAGAAATCATCAGGGATGCTATATTCAGCAGCCCTGAATTCAGTAACTCACCCATTTCACCACCTCAATAAAAACGTCTATTTTACCACTGGCGCGAAGGAAGGAAATCACGTTGAGAAAAAATGTCTCTTACCACGGAATAAACTTGTTGATTGCGCAAACGCCGCTAAAAAACTGTACATCCTGATCGCACATCACATTGATCGTCTGCGTCCATAACACCACGCACGCTATCAGCACGATAACCAGAATCACCCAGCGTATTTTTTTCACTCCACACTCCGTCTTAAAACCTGATGTAGCGAGGTTATCACGCTTATCTTAAACAAGGACTAACTGTGCCTCTATCACGCTTTTTTTCAGAATCATGCACTTGTTTCATCACGTAAACACATTACGCTAGCATTACGATAACAATGATAAAAGAGGTAATGATGCGCTTTATTGTTCGAACAATTATTGTACTCGCCCTTGTCTGGATTGGCCTTCTGTTATCGGGCTATGGCGTGCTCGTGGGGAGCACCGAAAACGCAGCCGGGTTAGGCATTCAGTGTAAATATTTAACAGCACAAGGAATGAGCACAGCCCAGTATCTGCATACTGACAGCGGGATCGTTGGCTTAACCCACTGCCCTGTACTGCGTAAAACATCCGTCGTGATTGATAATGGCTAATCAGTCTGATTATGACGCAAAAAAAAATGCCGCATCAGATGCGGCGTTTTTTACGAAGAGGGATTAAAACGGGTATTCGTGATATCCCATCTGTGCAGAAATTTTACGTGCGGCAGTGTGCAGAATAGCCACATACTCATGCAAACGCTCTTCGGAGAAGCGTAAAGTCGGGAAGGAGATACTTAAGCCCGCAATCACCACGCCAAAGCGGTCAAACACCGGAACGCCGATGCAGCGCAGCCCCTCTTCCTGCTCTTCATTATCTTCGCCATACCCCTGCTCGCGTACGTGATCCAACACCGTTAACAGCGCGTCTGTGCTGGTAATGGTCCGTGAGGTACTTTGCTTGTATTCCACCCCTTCGAGGATCTGCTTCACTTCCTCACGATCGCGCCACGCCAGCAGAACCTTACCAATCGCGGTACTGTAGAGCGGGTTGCGACGACCAATGCGCGAATACATGCGCAGATTGTACATGGAGTCGATTTTATGGATGTAAACAATACTGTCTTCATCCAGCGCACCGAGATGGATGGTCTCTTTAGTCAGACGAGAGATTTCGCGCATCTGAATATCAGCGCTGCGGATCAGGTCAACATTTTGTAGCGCGCGGGCACCCAGTTCAAAGAGCTTCAGCGTCAGAGAATATTTTTCAGATTCGCCTTCCTGGGCGACATAGCCCAGCGACTTCATGGTTTGCAAAAAGCGATATACGGTGCTTTTAGACATCATCACGCGCTGCGACAACTCTGTAATACCTATTTCACGCTCTTCTCCCAGCGCCTGTAAGATGCCAAACACCTTCAGCACGGAAGAAACAGAATCTGGCTGTTTATCCAAATCCGCAATAGCCATTTACCACCTCATAGAGAGTGTTTTATAAAAATCAGAACCGGTTTTTATTATAAGTTCCCGTCATGTCACCTGCAATCAATCCGCGTTTACTTCGTTACAAATCTGCGACATATCGCGGCTGTAACAATGCTAAAATAGTTATCCTGAGAATAATTTCACACTGAGCTTTTTTAATCTTAATGGAAAAGACCCTTTCCGATGGCCTGCCTTTACCCCAGCGGTATGGCGCGATAGCCACCATCATTATCGGTATCTCAATGGCCGTCCTTGACGGCGCAATCGCGAACGTTGCCTTGCCAACCATCGCCAGCGACCTGCACGCCTCTCCCGCCAGTTCGATATGGATAGTTAACGCCTACCAGATTGCGATTGTGGTTTCCCTGCTCTCGTTCTCTTTCCTGGGCGATATGTTCGGTTACCGTCGGGTGTATCAGTGCGGTCTGGTGGTTTTCACCTTTACGTCGTTGTTATGCGCCCTTTCAGATTCACTGCATACCCTGACGCTTGCCCGCATTGCGCAAGGTTTTGGCGGCGCGGCGCTCATGAGCGTAAACACGGCGTTGATCCGCTTAATTTATCCGCAACGCCATCTGGGGCGCGGCATGGGGATAAATTCTTTTATAGTCGCCGTCTCTTCTGCCGCCGGACCAACCATTGCGGCGGCGATCCTTTCCGTTGCGTCATGGCAATGGCTGTTCGCTATTAACGTACCGCTGGGTATTGTCGCCATCTTCTTTGCCCTGCGCTTTCTACCCGCTAACGGTCCCAAAAGCACCATGCCGCGCTTCGATGTGGCGAGTGCTGTGATGAATGCCCTGACCTTTGGCCTGCTGATTACGGCGTTAAGCGGCTTTGCGCAGGGACAGTCCCTGATGCTTACCGGTGTGGAGCTTATCGCTCTGCTGGCGATCGGCTTCTTCTTTGTTCGCCGCCAGCTCACTCTCCCTGTACCTTTACTGCCCGTTGACCTGTTGCGTATCCCCCTCTTTTCCCTCTCCATTTGCACGTCCGTCTGCTCCTTCTGCGCCCAGATGCTGGCCCTGGTTTCTCTGCCCTTCTTTTTGCAGAGCGTGGTAGGCCGTTCAGAAGTGGAGACTGGCCTGCTGTTAACCCCCTGGCCGCTGGCGACAATGGTGATGGCGCCGCTGGCAGGTTACCTCATTGAACGCGTCCATGCCGGTTTATTGGGCGCTTTGGGGCTGGCGGTGATGGCGACAGGTCTTTTCGCGCTGGCTCTGCTGCCGTCATCGCCAACCGATCTGGACATCATCTGGCGCATGATCCTCTGTGGCGCGGGGTTTGGCCTGTTCCAGTCCCCTAACAATCACACCATTATCACCTCCGCGCCGCGTCATCGCAGCGGAGGTGCCAGCGGCATGCTGGGGACCGCTCGACTTCTGGGGCAAAGCAGCGGAGCTGCGCTGGTCGCCCTGATGTTTAACCTCGCAGGACAAAACGGCAACCATATTGCGCTTCTCACCGCAGGTGCCCTTGCCTCTCTCGCCGCCATCGTCAGCGGCCTGCGGGTGACCCAGCCCAGGGTTCAGGCATAAAAAAAGCCGGGCGGAGTGTTCTCCTGCCCGGCTTAGTAGGGTTCTTTGCCTTACTTCAGGTATTCCCCACTGCGCAACGCTTCAATACGTTTATCCAGCGGCGGGTGAGACATAAACAGCTCGCTCAGCGATTTGGACTTACCGTTAATGCAGAAGGCCATCATGCTGTTCGCTTCCTGCGGCTCATAGCTGGTTTTCAGGCGCTGCAGCGCGGCAATCATCTTCTCACGACCAACCAGCTTCGCCGAGCCGGCATCCGCGTGGAATTCACGGTGACGGGAGAACCACATGGTGATGATGCTGGCCAGAATACCAAAGACCAGTTCCAGAACCATTGAAACAGCGAAGTAGATCAGCGGGTTGCCGTTGCTCTCTTCACCTTCGTCACGGTTTCCGCCCATAAAGCCTGCCGCGATCTGCGCCAGAATACGGGAGATGAAGATTACGAAGGTGTTTACCACGCCCTGAATCAGGGTCATGGTCACCATGTCACCGTTGGCGATATGGCTGATTTCGTGGGCGATAACCGCTTCGGCTTCATCACGGCTCATGTTCTGCAGCAAGCCGGTGCTGACGGCCACCAGCGACGCATCGCGACGGGCGCCCGTGGCAAAAGCGTTGATGTCCGGGGCATGGTAAATCGCCACCTGCGGCATGGCGATCCCGGCCTGACGGGATTGCTGAGCCACCGTATTCATCAGCCACTGTTCCATATCGTTACGCGGCTGTTCAATAACCTCACCACCCACCGATTTCAATGCCATCCACTTCGACATCAGCAGGGAGATGAACGAGCCACCAAAACCAAACAGCAGCGCCATAATCAACAGACCCTGAACGCTGCTCGACTGAATTCCTGTCAGGCTTAGCACGAGCCCGAAAACCACCATAACCGCCAGGTTGGTGAGCAGGAAGAGCGCGATTCGCATCATAATTTTCTTTTTACCTCAGTTTAACAAAACGCACTATGCGATTACCCACATCGTATGGGTATTGCGGCTATTTTCAAGCATCAGACGGGCGTAAGTCACCAGAAAGACACAACTTTACACAATTGGAAATCTGACTGACGGAAGGATGCAGAACAAAAAGAAACAGGCACAATTTCTTGTGCCTGTCAGGAGGTTATTTTGCCGGAGCGGGCTGTACGGCAGGTTTCTCTTTTTCCTGATTCGCCAGGTCGAGAGCGATATGCACCGTCTCGTCCAGATACGGATCCGGCTCCTGGTAATCTTTTGGCAGATCGTCCAGTTTCTTGAGCAGAGGCTTAGCTTCGCGCTTGAAGCGATCGTTGATACGCGCCAGGCGAGTTGCATCGTCTTCGTTGTTCTCTTTCTCACGCTGTGCGTAATTCAGAGAAACAATATTCCGCTTATCTTTCAGGGCATTGAATCGTGCAATATCCTTCATGATGTACTGGAATTCCGGATCCTTCGCGATGCGGTCGTTATGCGCTTTCAGCAGTTCAGGGCCAAACTGGGTCATATCACCCGCCTTCACGTAAGTCGCGGCATTGATGCTGTCCCACGGCAACGCGTTATCTTCAAACTTCTCGCCGGTTTCCGTCTCCTGGGTGCCAGTCGGCATGATGATGTCCGGCGTGACGCCCTTACGCTGCGTACTGCCGCCGTTCACGCGGTAGAATTTCTGAATGGTGTACTGAACCGAGCCCAGCGCAGGCCATTCCGGACGCAGCATCTGATCGTAAATACGATTCAGAGAGCGGTACTGCTGAACGGTGCCTTTCCCGAAGGTTGGCTCACCGACGATCAGCGCGCGGCCATAGTCCTGCATTGCAGCGGCAAAGATCTCAGACGCGGAGGCACTGAAGCGGTCAACCAGAACCACCAGCGGGCCTTTGTAGTAGACCACACCGTCATTGTCCGCATCTTCGCGCACTTTACCGTTGTTATCGCGCACCTGAACCACCGGGCCAGATGGGATGAACAGGCCAGAGAGTGAAACCGCTTCCGTCAGCGCACCGCCGCCGTTACTACGCAAGTCGATGATAATGCTGCTAACGTTCTGCTTTTCAAGCTTCTGCAGCTGAACTTTCACATCGTCAGTCAGCCCCACGTAGAAGCCAGGAATATCCAGGACACCTACCTTCTCTTTACCCACGGTTTTCACCGACATTTTCACCGCGCGGTCTTCCAGACGGATACGCTCGCGGGTCAGGGTAACAATACGGGTTTTGGTGCCTTTACCGGCAGGCAGAATTTCCAGACGTACCTTGCTGCCTTTCGGACCTTTGATCAGCGCAACCACGTCATCGAGACGCCAGCCGATCACATCGACCATGTTCTGGCCGGTTTGTCCAACACCCACAATGCGATCGCCTACGCTAATCGCTTTGCTTTTGGATGCCGGGCCACCCGCGACCATTGAATTGATCACCGTGTAATCATCGTCCATCTGCAGCACCGCGCCGATACCTTCCAGAGACAGGCTCATTTCGGTATTGAACTGCTCAGTGTTGCGCGGAGAGAGGTAGTTGGTGTGCGGATCGATTTCGTGCGCAAAGGCGGTCATCGCGAGTGAGAAAACATCCTCGCTGTTGGTCTGCGCCAGACGACGAATAGCAAATTTATAACGACGCGTCAGCGTGTCGCGGATCTCTTTTTCGTCTTTGCCGGTCAGCTTAAGGCTCAGTTCGTCGTATTTAACTTTGCCGTCCCAAAGCGCATTCAACTCGGCTTCATCTTTTGGCCAGGGCGCTTTGCTGCGATCCAGATTAAAGGTGTCGTTGCCGGTGAAGTCCATTGGACGTTCCAGCACTTTCAGCGCGTACTGATAGCGTTCAAAACGACGCTTTTGCGACAGGTTGTAGAGATCGTAGAACAGATCCAGCTTGCCTGAACGCAACTCGTCACCCACCTCGGATTTGCGCTTAGCGAACTGCTCGACATCGCTGGCGAGCAAAACGTTATGGCTGTAATCCAGCAAGTTCAGATAGCGGTCAAAGATTTTGGCCGAAAAGGCCTGATCGAGATCGAACTGACGATAGTGCGAGCGGGTAAAACGTGAGGTCACGCGCTCGCTCACCGTCGCGTGCTGCGTCTCTTCCTTGAGTACCGGAATTTGATCAACACGCGTGATATCGTCCACTGCAAAAGCGTGACCTGTTATAGCAAACAGACCCGCCAGCGCGGTGAGCTTAAAAAAAGTGTTCATGCCAGGCTTGGCCTCCGTTTCAGAACAACAAGTGTTCTGCGCGTACAATCATTGACATACCAGAAGTCAGCTGTACACGAACGCCATCTTTGGTGATTTCCAGTACGGTGGCGTCCATAGCATTGTTACCCGCTTTTACCTTCAGCGCCTGACCCACGCTCAGGGCGTTAATGTCAGAAACCGGCGTATGGCGCGGCTCTTCACGAGGGGCACGCGGGGCTTTTGCTGCTGGTTTGTCTGCACGCGGTTTGCGATCGTTATTATCGTTACGGCGCGGCGCAGGGCGCGGTTTACGCTCACGACGAGGCGCTTCTTCCTGGCCGTTTGCCGCGGCGGCTTCGCGTTTTTTCGCCTGCTGTTCTGCACGTTGTGCCTGAACGCGTGCTTTGGCTTCTTCAAGCTGCTTGCGCGCGTGCTCAACGTGCTGCTCGTCCAGCTCACCGCAAGGGTTGCCGTCGAGGTCCACGCGGGTAGCGCCTGGTTTGATACCGTACAGGTAACGCCAGCTTGAAGTATAAAGACGTAAGGCGGAACGCAGCTGAGTTTTGCTGAGGTTCATTTCCCCTTCAACACGCGCCACCAGATCCTGAAAAATACCGACTTTCAGGGGACGAGCTTCACCTTCCGCGCTGAAGCACTGCGGGAAACGCTCGGCCAGAAATGCGATAACTTCTTTACTGCTATTCAACTTAGGTTGATTTTCCATGAAATTTCCTGATTACAACGGACGTTGCCAACAAGCGCAGGCATGAACAGGCGTCATTATAATGACGCTATCAGTAAATGCTACGTTATCCGTTGATTATCCTGCGACGCTCGCAAAGAATTTTTGATAATCGGTTGCAGCGAGTACGTTTTCCAGATTCGCCACCAGCTCGCGCAGCCCCTGTTCGTCCTCGGTTGTAAAGCGACTGAAGACCGTACTGTCGATATCCAGAACGCCAATAATCTGATTTTTGACCACCAGCGGCAAAACGATTTCAGAATTACTGGCAGCATCACAGGCAATGTGTCCGTCAAACGCATGGACATCTTCCACACGCTGGACCTGATTCTCTGCCACCGCCGTGCCGCATACGCCACGCCCTACCGGAATACGCACGCAGGCCAGTTTGCCCTGGAAAGGACCGAGCACCAGCGTTTCACCTTCCAGAAGGTAAAAGCCGGCCCAGTTTACGTCAGAGAGACGTTCAAACAGCAATGCGCTAGTATTTGCCAGAGTGGCTAAGAAGCTGGTCTCACCCGCCATCAATGCCTTAAAATCGCGGTTCAGATCCGCGTAGAATTCTGTTTTGTTCATTATTCAATCACTTAGTTGTCTTACAAATTTACCGCATAGCCTATTAAAATAAGCATTAAATGCGCTCATGCTCAAGATGAATCCGTTCATGAGTTATTATAACTTTCAACAATACTTATTTGTGCGCAGCTGATGGCCTTAAAAACAACCAAAATTACGCCGACGAGAAAGATAACTGTCCATACGGTAAGCGAAGCTTTGCCTCGTGCACATTATCAGCGTTGCCCCCAGTGCGATACGCTTTTTATGTTGCCGAAGATGAAATCGCACCAAAGTGCCTTTTGTCCTCGCTGCGACGCTAAAATTCGCGATGGTCGCGACTGGTCGTTGACCCGCCTCGCCGCCATGGCCGTCACCATGCTGTTGTTGATGCCCTTCGCCTGGAGCGAACCGCTGCTGAAACTCTACCTGCTTGGCGTGCGCATTGACGCCAACGTGCTGCAGGGTATCTGGCAGATGACCCGTCAGGGCGATCCCATCACCGCCGCCATGGTGCTGTTCTGCACCGTTGGCGCGCCGCTGGTGCTGGTCGCCGCCATTGCCTATCTTTGGTTTGGCAATATTCTCGGCATGAACCTTCGCCCGGTGCTGCTGATGCTGGATAAACTCAAAGAGTGGGTGATGCTGGATATTTATCTGGTCGGCGTGGGCGTTGCGTCAATAAAGGTACAGGACTATGCCTTTTTGCAGCCCGGCATCGGACTCTTTGCCTTCATCTGTCTGGTATTGCTGAGCATCCTGACGCTGATACACCTGAACGTTGAGCAGCTCTGGGAGCGATTTTACCCGCAGCGCCCCGCCACCCGTCCCGATGAAAATCTGCGCGTCTGTCTGGGTTGCCACTATACCGGGTTACCCGACCCGCGCGGACGCTGCCCGCGGTGCCACATTCCATTAAGGCTGCGTCGAAACAACAGCCTGCAAAAATGCTGGGCGGCGCTGATCGCCTCCCTGGTGTTTTTGATCCCCGCCAATATGCTGCCTATTTCCATCATTTACGTGAATGGCGGACGACAGGAGGATACTATCCTCTCCGGGATTATCTCCCTTGCGCACAGCAATGTCGGGGTGGCGGCGATCGTTTTTATTGCCAGTATTCTGGTTCCCTTTACCAAAGTGGTGGTGATGATTACCCTGCTCATCAGCATTCACTTAAAGTGTGAACAAGGCTTACGAACCCGCATTCTGCTTCTGCGATTCGTCACCTGGATTGGCCGCTGGTCAATGTTAGATTTGTTCGTAATTTCGCTGATGATGTCTCTCATCAATCGCGACCAGTTACTTGCTTTTACAATGGGACCCGCGGCTTTTTATTTCGGCTCTGCGGTGATATTGACTATTCTTGCTGTGGAATGGCTGGATAGCCGCTTACTTTGGGATGCACATGAGTCAGGAAACCCCCGCTTCGCCGACTGAAGCGAGAATTAAAACAAAACGCCGCATTTCGCCATTCTGGTTGCTGCCCGTCATCGCCCTGATGATTGCAGGCTGGCTTATCTGGACGAGCTATGAAGATCGCGGTAGCACCGTCACCATTGATTTCCAGACCGCCGACGGCATCGTCGCCGGGCGAACGCCCGTTCGCTTCCAGGGGGTTGAAGTGGGTACGGTTCAGGACATCTCTCTTGGAAAAGGGCTGAACAAGATTCAGGTGCGGGTCAGTATTAAATCTGACATGCAGGATGCCCTGCGCAGTGAAACGCAGTTCTGGCTGGTGACGCCAAAAGCCTCTCTGGCCGGTGTGTCCGGGCTGGATGCGCTCGTGGGCGGTAACTATATTGGCATGATGCCGGGTAAAGGAGAGCCGCGGGATCACTTTGTTGCCCTGGATACACAGCCGAAGTACCGCCTCAATAACGGCGATTTAATGATCCATCTGCAGGCGCCGGATCTCGGTTCTCTGAACAGTGGCTCACTGGTCTATTTCCGCAAAATCCCGGTTGGCCGTGTGTACGATTACGCGATCAACCCAAATAAACAGGGCGTCACCATTGACGTGCTGATCGAGCGTCGCTTCACCAATCTGGTGAAAAAAGGCAGCCGCTTCTGGAACGTGTCCGGCGTGGACGCGGATCTCAGCCTGAGCGGTGCGAAAGTGAAGCTGGAGAGTCTGGCCGCGCTGGTTAATGGTGCCATTGCCTTTGACTCGCCGGAAAACTCAAGCCCTGCCACCGCTGATGATTCATTTGGATTGTACGCTGACCTGGCGCACAGCCAGCGCGGCGTGATCGTCAAACTCGCCCTGCCCGATGCTAAAGGGCTAAAAGCGGGTTCAACACCGCTGATGTATCAGGGATTGCAGGTTGGTCAGCTCACCAAAATGACCCTCAACCCGGGCGGCTCGGTCACCGGCGAAATGACGGTCGACCCGAGCGTGGTCGATCTCCTGCGCGAGAAAACGCGTATCGAAATGCGCAGTCCAAAGCTCTCTCTGAACGATGCCAGCCTCAGCACGCTGTTGACCGGCAATACGTTTGAGCTCATCCCCGGCGAAGGTGAACCCAGCAATAGCTTCGTGATTGCCCCGGCTGATAAAGCCCTGCTGCAAAAGCCGGGCGTAGTGACGGTCACGCTGAATGCGCCAGAAAGTTACGGTATCGAAGCCGGACAGCCGTTAATTTTACACGGCGTGCAGGTTGGTCAGGTGCTGGAGCGTAAGCTCTCCGCGAATGGCGTGACTTTCTCGGTCGCTATCGATCCGCAATACAGCGACCTGGTGCATGGCGACAGCAAATTCGTGGTGAACAGTCGCGTCGATGTGAAGGTGGGTCTGGACGGCGTGGAGTTCCTCGGCGCCAGCGCCAGCGAATGGGTTAACGGCGGTATCCGCATTTTGCCAGGGAATAAAGGCCCCGTGCGCGACAGCTATCCGCTGTATGCCAACCTGGAGAAAGCGGTTGAAAACAGCCTGAGCGATCTTCCTACCACCACGCTGACCTTAAGCGCCGAGACGCTGCCGGACGTACAGGCGGGTTCCGTGGTGCTGTATCGCAAGTTTGAAGTCGGGGAAGTGATCACCGTTCGCCCGCGTGCGGACGCGTTCGATATCGAACTGCACATCAAGCCGGAGTACCGCAAGCTGCTGACGCCAAACAGCGTCTTCTGGGCCGAAGGCGGCGCGAAAGTTCAGCTTAACGGTAACGGGCTAACCGTACAGGCCTCTCCGCTGTCACGCGCGCTGCGGGGGGCGATTAGCTTCGATAACCTCAGCGGTGCGGGCGCGAATCTGCGTAAAGGCGATAAGCGTATTCTCTTCCCATCCGAGACCGCCGCCCGCGCGGTGGGTGGGCAGATTACCCTGCACGCCTTTGATGCCGGCAAGCTGGCGGAAGGCATGCCAATCCGCTATCTGGGCATTGATATCGGGCAGATCCAGAAGCTGACGCTGATCACCTCGCGCAACGAGGTGCAGGCCACCGCCGTGCTCTACCCGGAATATGTGCAGACCTTCGCCCGCACCGGCTCGCGCTTCTCGGTGGTCACGCCGCAGATCTCGGCCGCTGGCGTTGAGCACCTCGACACCATTTTGCAGCCGTACATCAACGTTGAGCCAGGCCAGGGCAATGCCCGCCGTGATTTCGAGCTGCAGGAAGCCACGATCACCGACTCGCGCTACCTTGGCGGCCTGAGCATCGTGGTGGAAGTGCCGGAAGCGGGCTCGCTGAACATCGGCACTCCGGTACTATTCCGCGGTATTGAAGTGGGTACGGTCACGGGCCTGACGCTCGGTACGCTCTCCGACCGCGTGATGGTGGCATTACGTATTAGCGAACGTTACCAGCACCTGGTTCGAAATAACTCGGTATTCTGGCTGGCATCCGGCTATTCGCTGGACTTTGGCCTGACGGGAGGCGTGGTGAAAACCGGCACCTTCAACCAGTTCATTCGCGGCGGTATCGCGTTTGCCACGCCGCCGGGAACGCCGCTGGCGCCAAAAGCGCAGCCGGGTAAACACTTCCTGCTGCTCGAGAGCGAACCAAAAGAGTGGCGCGAATGGGGAACCGCCCTGCCGCGTTAATCTGACAGGCTCCGGTGTCAACGCACCGGAGCCTTTATGCTACACTGCGCACCTGAATTTTTCCCTGTGGTGTGCCCGTGGCTCAAAACTCCGTATTTCTTCCTGAACAATTCCTGGCGCAGATGCGCGAGGCGCTTCCTTCTCACCTGTCGTTAGACGATTTTATCGCCGCCTGCCAGCGTCCGTTACGCCGGAGTATTCGCGTCAACACGCTGAAAATCAGCGTTGATGATTTTCTGGCGCTGGTCGCTCCGTACGGCTGGCAGCTTACGCCGGTACCGTGGTGCGCTGAGGGGTTCTGGATAGAACGCGATGACGAAGCTTCACTACCGCTGGGCAGTACCGCTGAACATCTGAGCGGTCTGTTCTATATTCAGGAAGCCAGCTCGATGCTGCCGGTTGCCGCCCTGTTTGCCGATGGCAATTCGCCAGAGCGCGTAATGGATGTTGCCGCCGCGCCCGGCTCAAAAACCACCCAAATTGCCGCCCGTATGGGTAATCAAGGGGCGATCCTCGCCAACGAGTTTTCCGCCAGCCGCGTGAAGGTGTTGCATGCCAACATCAGCCGCTGCGGTATTCATAATGTTGCCCTGACGCACTTCGACGGACGCGTGTTTGGCGCCGCCCTGCCGGAAGCCTTCGACGCCATTCTGCTGGACGCCCCCTGCTCAGGCGAAGGGGTGGTGCGTAAAGATCCCGATGCGTTAAAAAACTGGTCAGTTGAGAGCAACCTTGAGATCGCGGCCACGCAGCGAGAGCTGATCGACAGCGCATTCCATGCCCTGCGCCCCGGCGGCACGCTGGTTTATTCGACGTGCACCTTAAACCGCGATGAGAACGAAGATGTCTGCCTGTGGCTGCAAGCGCAATATCCGGATGCAGTCGAGTTTCTGCCGCTCGACGATCTGTTCGCCTCAGCACAGGAGGCTGTCACCCCGGAGGGATTCCTCCATGTTTTCCCGCAGATTTACGACTGCGAAGGGTTCTTTGTGGCGCGTCTGCGTAAAACGCAGGCGGTGGCTCCCCTGCCCGCACCTAAATTCAAGGTCGGTAACTTCCCGTTTGCCCCCCTTAAAGGTCGAGAAACGGCACAGCTTGAAGCCGCCGCTAAAAAAGCGGGACTGGTCTGGGATGAGAGCCTGCGCCCCTGGATGCGTGATAAAGAGATATGGCTGTTCCCGGCACAGATCGAGCCGCTCATCGGAAAGGTCCGTTTTTCCCGAATCGGGATCCGCCTGGCGGAAGTGCATAATAAAGGGTATCGCTGGCAGCATGAGGCCGTAATCGCCCTTGCCGGACGCGACAATACCTTTGCCCTGACGCATCAGGAAGCCGAAGAGTGGTACCGTGGTCGCGATGTCTATCCGGAGAGCACGCCATCAGGCGATGAAGTGATTGTAACGTATCAGGGATACCCGCTGGGCCTGGCAAAAAAGGTCGGCTCAAGGCTGAAAAACAGCTATCCACGCGAGCTGGTTCGGGACGGTCGGCTGTTTACCGGTAACGATCGCACGGATTGATAAAAAGCGCATTTTTTTACTGGCGATTTTGCTCTCTTTGTCTACGATCAAAAATGGGTGGCCACACTGGTCATACCAGATTTTTGACAACCGACCCGGAGAGCACTATGACGAAAACCAGCGTGCGTATTGGCGCTTTTGAGATCGACGACGCAGAGCTGCGCGGCGAAGCACAAGGCGATCGAACGTTAAGTATTCCCTGCAAATCCGACCCGGATTTGTGCATGCAGCTTGATGCATGGGATGCAGACACCAGCGTCCCGGCAATACTTGATGGCGAACATTCAGTCCTTTACCGTGAGCATTACGATAGTAAAACCGATGCCTGGGTCATGCGTCTTGCCTGACCTAAAGAGAACCCGCCCGAAGGCGGGTTATTTATTACTGCAGCTGCGCCAGCGTAAAGTAACCGTCAAATACGGCACCCGTATCAATGTAGTGGAGATTGTCAAAATCATACCTTCTGTCGACGGGCGTATGTCCGAACCAGAAATGATCCGCGCCGCTGATGCCCTCTCCTTTACCCACCATAAACCCCATCAACCGATCGCGGTTCCATAAGATGCGCTGGTCACTGACCGGTTTTTGCCAGCGGTATTCCGCGGCCGGATAATCAGCATGGGCAATCACATTAAGACCGTTCGCACAGGTTATCTCGATGATATGAGGTAAGTCGCGACAGGCGTCAAGCAACGACAGCGCAAGCTGTTGCCGATCGCGTTCAAGATGCGAAAACCACATTCCGCCATTCATCATCCAGAGAGAAAAATCGTTATTATCCAGACCGTCGAGCGCCATTTGCTCATGGTTTCCCCGCACGGCACGAAACCATTTTTCATTAATTAACTGCAGGCATTTAACGCTATCAGGGCCACGATCGATCATATCCCCGACAGAAATAAGTAAATCCTCATACGGATTAAAATGACGGCGTTTAAGTTCATCCATAAGCCATTGGTAGCAACCGTGTATATCGCTGACAACCCAGACGTGACGCCACATTCCACCTTCAATTCGCTGATACATAGCACCTCCTTTAAACAGTATAGCTGCCGCAGAAAAGTCGACGGACAGGCGTGGTCATCACGAAATCAAACAAACAGTAAACCAAACAGAAATAAAGATCCTCGCGCTATTAATCCCCTTTTCCTGGCTCTTTAGAATAAGGGCAGAAAAAAAGAGGGGTCTTCACGTGTCTAATACGCACCTGCATAACGATGTTTTCTATCCGCATCGCACAAATATTATTTCCGAGCTGGTGAACGGCAAACGCGTTCCGGGGCCGATCTGGCGCAAACGCGAATATCGCCTGAAGTTCCTGTTACGTTCGCTGGTGTTCTGGTCTTCTACACATCGCATGCTGGAAACCCTTTCGGGTCGCGACGATTTTGACAGGCTGCTGGCCTCTCAAATTACATTGCCGAGCAAGACCCACCGGCAGTACCTGATGCGCGGCCTGACGGCTAACGATCGCGCCGACGCTATCGTTAACCATTATTACTGGATTGACAGCCTGAAAGAGAGCGGTCTCGCCCAGGCCCTGACCAGCCCGCAGGAACAAGCCGTTGCGCAGTTCCATGCAAAAGACGGTGTAACCTATACGGTCAATGCTTCCTCTGCGGGGAAAGCCGAGCGCGAAGGCGAAAGCACGCTGTGGCTACGCGACAACGAGGACACGCTGCTGGCCAGCCTGACCTTTAGCGTCGCGCGCAGCAATGGTCAGCAAGTCATGGTGATTGGCGGGCTTCAGGGACCCCGTCGCTGCGTATCGCGAGACGTCATTAAACAGGCCACCCGCGCCTGTCATGGTCTTTTCCCCAAACGGGTGTTGATGGAAGTCCTCTTCCAGCTGGCTGCGCAGTCATCCGTCCGGGCGATTTTTGCCGTCAGCGATGAGGGTCACGTTTTCCGCGCGTTGCGGTATCGCCTGAGTAAAGGTCGCCATTTCCATGCCAGCTACGATGAATTTTGGGCATCGCTGGACGGTAAAAAGCTCTCGGCCTTCTGCTGGCAGCTGCCGCTACAGATGGAGCGTAAATCGCTTGAAGAGATCGCCAGTAAAAAACGTGCCGAATACCGCCGCCGCTTTGAGCTGCTTGATGAAATAGAGGTATCCGTTAAGTCCCACTTTTAGCCTGGCTGGCGTCTTCGCTCACTGCATAGTGGATGCAATCTATTTATAGGATGAATAATAAAGCAGTGTACTATTGCGCAGGGCGAGTGCGCTCAGTTAGCATTGCGCGAAATGATACCGGCGAATGCGTTGGGAAAAGCGCAATGTGGGCGCAAAAATGAGGGACTTCGGTAATGATCTATGACTGCTTCTTATATTACGACGAAGATATGCTTCTCGAAATCAGGCTGAACACGCTAGCGGACGTTGTCGATCGCTTCGTTATCGTTGAGTCAACGCATACCTTTACCGGTAAAAAGAGGCAGCTGCATTTTGACATTAATAAATACAGTCAGTTTAAAGATAAAATTATCTACGTTGTGCATGATAAAGAACCGATTACGAAAGCCGCTGAAGAATCACATCCGGCCCGAGAGGTGATCCCGGGTTTGCCAGAGGGAATGGTAGTGGATGCGTGGGCAAATGAAGCCGCGCAGAGGAATGCCATCATGCAGGGTTTGTCCCATGCCAACGATGATGATTTGATTTTAGTTTCCGATGTGGACGAGATATTTTCACCTCAGGTAGTAGCATCGATAAACCCCAAAAAGCTCTGCACTACTATTTATCAGAATTTTTATAATTATCAGTTTAACCTGCAGGTTTTTAATACAGATAACACGCCAAGAAAATGTAAATTACCGAGAGCCACCCAGTATAAAAATCTCGTTAACTTCTTTGGCGGTGAACCTGAATCATTCAGGAATCTTAAACGCACCCGAAGTGTTAAAAACTGGTCCTGGCTAAAGTGGAACTGGTTCAAGATTAACAACCGCATCATTGAAAATGGTGGCTGGCATTTCTCATGGGTGATGACACCCGAGCGCATCTCAGAAAAAATGTCGACCATTTCCCATACTGAATACGATCTCCCTGAGTTTAACAACCCGGAACACATCATGAAGGTCATTAAAAACGCGGAAGATATCTGGGGGCGGGACAGGACGTTAATCAGGCAAGAGCTAACGGTTGAAAACTTCCCTGAGTACATTGTCCAACACAAAGACAAATTCAGCGCGTTCATTATTTAACTTACGGGTTGCCCTTTCGCACGTCAGAAGGCGTTTGCTCAGCGGTCGCTCGGCCACAAAATTTTAACAAAGATCCCAAAAAACCCTGGACGCACGCGGTCCTGAGTATGTTATGGTTTAGACAGGATATGGAAAGTTCGAGAAAGTTTCGGGTGATGTCGAGTCAGTACCGAACAATGCTTTGAAAAACATACAGATAAAAAGAGACCGAATACGATTCCTGTATTCGGTCCAGGGAAATGGCTCTTGGGAGAGAGCCGTGCGCTAAAAGTTGGCATTAATGCAGGCTAAGTCGCCTTGCCTTTTAAGAATAGATGACGACGCCAGGTTTTCCAGTCCACAGCTAAAGCGGTCGGAAAAAAAGCGCCAGAGCATCATTAAATGTGAAAAACCGCAGTGCTTTCGCAAGCATCTGCGGTTTTTTATTGGAAACCCGAACGTTAGCAGAGCTTGTCGGCGCGCTCGATAAACGGTGCCAGACTCATTTTTTGTCCCGGATGCGACGGGTCATCGATCTGAATAATGCTAATCGGCTGGCCGCTGCTTTTACCGCTGGCTACCTGCTGCTCTGCGATATCATTCAGCGGATATTGCACCAGCGTGCTCGGGTTGATCGCATACAGCGCATGGCCCGGACGGCAGGTCAGCATCACCTCTTCGCGATTGAAAGCCCATTTGTCCTTACCCACTTCAAAACGGCTGACGGTGATAACCTGCGGTGCGGCAAGCGCGCTCCCCGTACAGGCCAGCAAGATGAGAGAAAGTACTGTCTTTTTCATATGATATTTAACCTTATCAGAAGGGTTCCCAGGTGGCGAACAGACTGACCGTTGCCAGCACCAGCGCTCCCAGCACCACTTCTGCCTGCGTCATCCTGATAAAAATCTGTTGTGCTCGCCCGCTCTCCGGACGAAACCGTGGCACCAGAAAATACCGATTTGCCAGCGCAATTACCACCATCAACGCCACCAGCGCACATTTGAACAACAAAAACTGTACGTAACCGGCCTGCCAGGGAATATGGACACCCAGTATCATGAGCGCATTGATCGCTCCGCTGAGCAGCACGCCCGCGACGGCGTAATGGCCCACGCGCGAAAAGCGCATCATGGTATAAATGGCGGCATTCTGCCAGCGTCCTTTGGCCAGACGCATGCAGAACAGCAGAGGCAGTAATCCGCCAAGCCAGGTTGCGGCGCAGATCATGTGAAAAGCATAATTAAGACGCTGCAACGCCCCCATCGGACCGTCGTTCATTGCCGCGTGCCCTACCCCAGCCAGCAGGATAAGCTGGCCCATCGTAAGCAACAGCAGCCGCGAACCTTTCAGCGGTGCGAGCCATGCTGCGCCGACCGTGGTCGCAGCGAGTATGATTTGCCACAGCCAGACGCCGCCAAACTGCGTCCTCATTACGCCGTACCAGACCTGCGGGGCAAACACATCTCCCCAGCCGTTACCCATCAGTCCGCCCTGAAGCATAAACATCAGGAGCGCTGCCGCCAGGCTCATTAAGGCCGCCACTTTCTGCTGCAGCTGAAATCGCCGGGACATCAGGCGGTGGAGAGAGGAAGGCGCAAACCAGACGCTGTAAAGCGCGTTGCCAAAAACAAGCATCAGCGCCCCGAAATGGATAAAGCGCAACCCGATATAACACAGCGCCAGCATGCTATTTCACGCTAAAGTGATAGCTGCCTTTGGTTTTATGGCCGTCTACGGAGACGACATGCCAGTCTACCTGGTACGTTCCTGACGTCAGCGTTTGTTCCAGCGGAACGGTGAGTTGCGCCTTGTTCTTTTCGTCGCGCGTGGCGGTTCCCGTTTTGATGACCTGCTTTTGCGCATCCGTTACCACCACACCGCTAAACCCCGGTTCGATGCCTTCTGAAAAATTCAGCGTAAGTGCCTGCGGAGCGCTCACCACGCTGTCCGCTGCCGGGCTCTGCTGTTTAAGATGTGCATGTGCCAGCGCGGAGGGCGCCATCATTGTCGAGGCCACAAAAACCAGTGCGCATACTGCGCGGGAGGCGGAGAAACCCATCGCAATCATTCCTTTTTGTTATGTCTGTATGCTAAAGAATAACGCTGTATAATAAACGAGTCGAGGATCATCCTGCCTCCGCTTGTCATCGTCGTGCAATCGCGGTAACGTTGCCGCCGCAGAAAAAGGAGAAGGTAATGAAGATCAATCTGGCCGCCCTTCCGCAGGACGAGATGGATAAAGTGAATGTCGATCTCGCTGCCGCTGGCGTCGCGTTCAAAGAGCGTTACAACATGCCTGTCGTGGCTGAAGTCGTTGAACGGGAACAACCCGCCCATCTGCGCGACTGGTTTCGCGAAAGATTAATCGCCCACCGTCTCGCCTCGGTTAACCTCTCCCGTTTACCGTACGAACCTAAAGTTAAATAAGCTTAACGAGTCGTTACACTTCCTTACACGGAATCTGGCAGGATAAGAAAACCCTGATAAATTTAGGTGTATTCTTAAATCCCTGCGACTCAGTGTATAAGGAAGTCACGATGTCACATTGGAACATAGCGGCAGCACAGTATGGCGGGCTGCATCAGAGTGTGAATGACCATGTTACGCACCACCTGCGCTTCATCGCCGAAGCCGCACGGCAGGGGTGCGATCTGCTGGTCTTCCCTGAACTCTCCTTAACGGGTTCTGGCGCGCCGACGCTACCTCCCCCACCCGATGACGCGCAGCTGGAGCCGCTGCTTAACGCGGCACATTTTTACCAGATTACCGTTATTGCAGGACTCCCCCTGGAACAGGATGGGCAGAGACAGAAAGGTCTTGTGCTGTTTTCGCCTGCTTGCCATCGCATTTTGCGCTATCCGCAAGGGCGCGGAGCCAGCCTGGTGCCGGGGAACAAGCACCTTAGCATCATTGATGCACATCCCGATTCTCCCAATCTCGATCCCAGAGCAACGCTTGTTACCAGCTGCCAGTCGGTGGGGGATAATCGCTGGCGGCAGTCCATCAGTAACCTGCAGCGCTTCGCGCATAAATATGCTATTGCGGTGCTAATGGCGAATGCCTGCGGCGGCAGCGCGCTATGGGATGAAAAAGGCCAGCTGATCGTCCGCGCGGATAAGGGCGAGCTTCTGGTGACCGGCACGCTCGGCGGAGAGGGTTGGCAAGGCGATATCATTCCTTTAGGCTAGGCGTTTTAAGCTCAGGAGTTTTCAATGCTGCGCGTCATCGATACCGAAACTTGCGATCTTCAGGGCGGAATTGTGGAAGTGGCCTCTGTCGACGTGGTTGATGGTAAAATCGTCAACCCAATGAGCCATCTGGTGCGTCCCGATCGCCCCATCAGCCCCCAGGCGATGGCTATCCATCGCATTACAGAATCGATGGTGGCGGATAAGCCCTGGATTGAAGAGATCATTCCGCACTACTACGGTAGCCCGTGGTACGTCGCGCATAACGCCAGCTTTGACCGCCGGGTGCTACCTGAAATGCCGGGCGAATGGATTTGCACAATGAAGCTGGCGCGTCGTCTCTGGCCGGGCATCAAATACAGCAATATGGCGCTGTACAAGTCCCGCAAGCTCAGCGTTCGTACCCCTGAGGGGCTTCACCATCACCGCGCCCTGTATGACTGCTATATCACCGCCGCGTTGCTGATTGATATTATGAATATCTCAGGCTGGACACCGGATGATATGGCGACGATCACCGGACGCCCCGCGTTACTGACCACATTTACCTTTGGTAAATATCGCGGGAAGCCGGTGTCTGAGGTAGCGGATAAAGACCCGGGCTATTTGCGCTGGCTGTATAACAACCTCGACAGAATGAGTCCGGAACTGCGCTTAACGCTGAAACATTATCTGGGCGACGCTTAACCCTCCGCACGGCCTGGCAGCGTGTCCTGCGCCAGGCCAATCAGGAAGGCATATTCCAGGGCAACCCCTTCGTACGATTTAAATCGTCCCGATTTCCCGCCGTGTCCGGAGTCCATATCGGTACACAGCAGCAGCAGATTGTCATCGGTTTTCAGCTCCCGCAGCTTTGCCACCCATTTTGCCGGCTCCCAGTACTGCACCTGAGAATCATGCAAACCGGTGGTGACCAGCATGTGCGGGTAGGCCTTCGCCTCCACGTTGTCGTACGGGCTGTACTCTTTCATATAGCGGTAGTACATCTCATCCTGCGGGTTTCCCCACTCTTCAAACTCTCCGGTGGTAAGAGGAATGGATTCATCGAGCATGGTCGTGACCACATCGACAAACGGTACCTGCGCGACAATCCCCTTAAAGCGGTCGGGACGCTGGTTGATAACCGCCCCCATCAGCATGCCGCCCGCGCTGCCGCCCATGCCAAAGCAGAGTTGCGGATCGCCATAGCCCTGCTCAATCAGCGCATCGCAGACGTCGAGATAATCATTGAAGGTGTTTTTCTTTTTCAGGAATTTCCCGTCTTCATACCAGTGCTGGCCCAGCTCACCGCCGCCGCGAATATGGGCTATGGCGAAAACAAAGCCGCGATCGAGCAGGCTTAATCGGCTGCTGCTGAAATCGGCGTCCATGCTTGAGCCATACGACCCGTAGCCGTAAACCAGGATCGGGTTTTTGCCTTTCTGGAAATGGGCTTGGTGATAGACGAGCGAGACGGGGACCTCAACGCCATCCCGGGCGGTGACCCACAGGTGCTCGCTGCGGTAGTTTTCGGACTCAAACCCTTTAACCTCGGTCTGTTTAATCACCTGGCGCTGTCCGGTATCCATGTCCAGCTCAAACAGGGTGTCCGGTGTGGTCATGGACGAGTAGCCGTAGCGCAGCCGCGATGATTCGGGTTCGGGATTGAATCCAATCCACGTCACATAGGCCGGGTCGTCGAACGCAATCCCCACCACTTCACGCGTTTTGCGGTTGATTTGCCGGATACTGGTCAGCCCGCGCTGGCGCTCCTCCACCACCAGCCAGTCGGTAAACAGGGTGAACCCTTCCAGCATCACCTGATCCCGCGCGGGAATAAGCACCTCCCACTTGCGCTCATCGCGCACTTTGGTTTTATAGAGACCAAAGTTTTTGCCCTCACGATTGGAGCGCAGATAAAAGCTGTGCTGGAAGTGATCCAGGCTGTACTCGTGATCCTTGCGGCGCGGCAGGAAACAGAGCGGCTGGGCGTCAGGCAGTTCGGCATCCAGCAGCAGAACTTCCGACGTCGTCGCGCTGGCAAGGAAGATAATCACATAGTGGCGCGAGGAGGTTTTATGCAGGCTGACATAGAACGTTTCGTCTTTCTCTTCATAAACCAGCTCGTCGTCAGCGGAGTCCGTTCCCACGGTGTGCCGCCATACCTGATAAGGCAGTAGCGTCGAGGCGTGCTTTTTGACGTAGTAAACCGTCTCGGAATCATTCGCCCAGACAAAATCCGGGGAGACGTTTTCCAGCATTTCCGGATACCAGTTGCCGCTCTCCAGATTGCGAAACCGCAGGCCGTACTGGCGGCGGGAGAGATAATCCTCCGCCAGCGCCATCACCGCGTTATCCGGCGAAATGGACATGCCGCCCAGGGTATAAAACTCGCTGTGTGCAGCGCGCTGGTTGGCATCCAGCAGAATATCCCACTCGTCCCATTCGGCGCTTAACACCGACTGACGCTGATAGATGGGATACTCATTGCCGGGCTCGTAAATATGGCGATAGCGATAGCCGTTTTTGGTCCAGGGCGCGGAGATATCGCGCTGAGGAATACGCTGCACCATTTCATTCAGCAGCTGGTCCTGAAGCGTCTGCTGGCTGGACATGACCTTGCGGCCATAGTCGTTTTCCTCGTGCAGGTAGTCGAGCACATCTGGCCGGGAGCGCGAATCGTCCCGTAGCCAGTAATAATTGTCTATACGCGTATCGCCATGCGTGGTGATCGCATAAGGTATACGTCGGGCTTTCGGTGGCATGTCATCATTCTTTTTCGTTTTACACCCTATAAGGTTGGCAAAACCCACGCATGATGCAAGCGAAACAGGGTCGCAACGGCGAGAACTATCCCTGTAACGCCTGTTTTTGTTCCCGGATATCCCGCTCAATGCCTTCGCGCACGTCTTGTGGGATCTTTAACGCATCACCCAGGGCGTTAAGGTAGCTCCGCTCCATAAAGTGATCGATATCGATGGCGGCACAGCTGAGGAAATAGAGTTCAAGCGCCTCTTCCTCATTTTTCACGCTTTGCGCCAGACGCTGCGGCTCCAGAGGCTGTTCGATGGCCTGCGCCACCAGCGTTCTGCCCTTCTCTTCAACGCCGGCTTCACGCAGCTGCTGCTCGATCGCCAGTCGTTCCTTATCGTCGATATGTCCGTCACTTTTCGCGGCAAAGACCAGCGCCAGGATCAGCCGTTCGGTACGCAGATCCAGCGGCGAGGTGTGCTCGCCGTAATGCGGTTCATCGCTGTGCGCGGTCCTAACCCTGTCCTTGTATTTGTTCCACAGGACGGTACCCGCAATGGCGCCCCCACCGGCGAGCAGCGCGCCTGTCCCATACTTAGCCAGCAGCTTGCGCGAGGATTTATTCGCGACCAGCAGGCCTGCCAGCCCGCCGAGCGCCCCGGGTACCAGCAGTTTGCTCAGGTCCCGCTCGCCAGACGATGTTTTCTGCCCTAACAGGGATTGCAATTGATTTAGCCAGCCAGACATAGTTTCCCTCACTTAACGGTGAACATAATCCACAGCGTAAGCGAGCAGGCGTCAGGAAATGTCTGGACGGGCTAAAGAAGCGCAAATTTCTTCTCCCCTCACCTGGCCGTGCACAAGACAGACGCAAACGTTTTCGTTTATACTGCCCGCAACTTTTTCAGGGGGATTGTTATGATTCGTTTAGGAACCGCGCTGCGACCTGCGGCGACGCGAGTGATGCTGTTGGGATCGGGCGAGCTGGGAAAGGAGGTCGCCATTGAGTGCCAGCGTTTAGGCGTGGAAGTTATTGCCGTAGACCGCTACGCCGATGCACCCGCCATGCACGTCGCCCATCGTTCTTATGTGATTAACATGCTGGACGGCGATGCCCTTCGCGAGCTGATTACGCGCGAGAAACCTGATTTTGTCGTGCCGGAAATTGAAGCCATCGCCACCGACACGCTGATTGCGCTTGAGCAGGAAGGCCAGCGCGTGGTGCCCTGCGCGAAAGCCGCAAAGCTGACCATGAACCGCGAAGGCATTCGTCGTCTGGCGGCAGAAGAGCTCGGGTTGCCCACGTCGAGCTATCGTTTTGCTGGCGATAAAGCCGCATTCCTGCAGGCCGTTGAGGAGATTGGGTACCCGTGCATCGTTAAGCCGGTGATGAGCTCCTCCGGTAAAGGACAGAGCTTTATCCGCGACAGCAGCACGCTGGGCAAGGCGTGGGAGTACGCCCAACAGGGTGGCCGCGCCGGTGCCGGTCGCGTCATCGTCGAAGGCGTCGTGAAGTTTGATTTCGAGATCACCCTGCTGACCGTCAGCGCCGTTGACGGCGTCCATTTCTGCGACCCGATTGGCCACCGCCAGGAAGATGGCGATTACCGCGAATCCTGGCAGCCGCAGCAGATGAGCGCCCTGGCGCTTGAACGTGCTCAGGAGATCGCCCGTAAAACCGTCCTGGCGCTGGGCGGCTATGGCCTGTTTGGCGTGGAGCTGTTTGTGTGCGGTGATGAGGTGATTTTCAGCGAAGTCTCCCCTCGCCCGCATGACACCGGCATGGTGACGCTGATTTCGCAGGATCTCTCCGAATTCGCTCTGCACGTGCGTGCCTTCCTCGGCCTGCCCGTCGGGGGTATCCGTCAGTACGGCCCGGCCGCCTCGGCGGTGATCCTGCCGCAGCTAACCAGCCAGAACGTTACGTTTGATAACGTTGACGCGGCGGTGGGTGCCGGGTTGCAGGTACGTTTGTTCGGTAAGCCGGAGATCGACGGAACCCGCCGTCTTGGCGTGGCGTTAGCCACCGGGGATAACGTTGACGACGCCGTGGCGAGAGCCAAAGCGGCCGCTGCGAGCGTCAAGGTTGCAGGATAAAAAAACGGGCCGTAAGGCCCGTTTTTCATGCGACGAGAGACTTACTGCTTCGCGCCTTCCACCGCTTCGCGAGCAAGTTTTGTGATGCGATCCCAGTCGCCCGCTTCCAGCGCATCCGCCGGAACCAGCCATGAGCCACCGATGCACAGGACGCTTTTCAGTGCCAGGTAGTCACGGTAGTTGGCAGGAGAGATGCCGCCCGTCGGGCAGAAGCGTACCTGAGAGAATGGACCCGCAATCGCCTGCAGCGCTTTGGTGCCGCCATTCGCTTCAGCCGGGAAGAATTTGAACTCTTTCAGACCGTAGTCCATGCCCAGCATCAGTTCGGAGACGGTGCTGATACCCGGGATCAGTGGAATAGTGCCTTCGGTCGCGGCTTTCAGCAGCGACTCGGTCAGACCCGGGCTGATGGCAAACTGTGCGCCCGCTTCGGTCACTTCAGCCAGCTGTTTTGCGTTCGTCACGGTACCCGCACCGATGATGGCGTCCGGCACTTCTTTGGCAATCGCGCGAATGGCATCCATTGCGCAGGCGGTGCGCAGGGTCACTTCCAGAACGCGAACGCCACCCGCAACCAGCGCTTTCGCCATCGGTACAGCGTGCTCCAGCTTGTTTACCACGATAACCGGCACGACAGGGCCAGTGGTCAGGATTGATTCTGCACTTGTTTTCCAGTTTTTCATCAGAGTTTTCTCTCGCCAGATCGTTAAAATCAAGTCGTCTTAAAACGTAATACAGGTAGCGCCCTGCTCCGCACCGGAGAGTTTCTCACGCAGCGCGCTGAACATTTCGCGTCCGGTCCCCACGCGCGATGCGCTCAGGTCAGGAATATGGGGCTGACGTGCCGCCAGCTCGGCGTCATCGACCAGCAGGGTTAACTCACCTGTCTGACCGTTCACGCGGATCGTGTCACCGTCACGCACTTTCGCCAGTAAACCGCCGTCGTAAGCTTCAGGCGTCACGTGGATGGCTGAAGGCACTTTACCGGATGCCCCAGAGAGGCGTCCATCGGTTACTAACGCAATTTTGAAACGGCGGTCCAATAATACACCAAGTGGGGGCATAAGTTTATGTAATTCTGGCATCCCGTTGGCTTTAGGCCCCTGGTGGCGCACCACCACCACGCAGTCTTTATCAAGCAGGCCGGCGTCAAAGGCGGGTAATACGTCGTGCTGGCTTTCAAACACCACCGCCGGCGCTTCGATAATCTGGTTCTCTTCCGGTACTGCAGAGGTTTTCATCACCGCGCGACCGAGGTTGCCGCTCAGCACTTTGGTGCCACCGTGAGGAGAGAAAGGTTTGTCGATAGTGGCAATCACCTGCGCATCAAGAGACGCGCTCGCCCCATCACGCCAGTCCAGCTCGCCGTTGTTCAGCCACGGCTCCTGGGTGTAGCGCTGCAGGCCAAAGCCAGCCACGGTATTCACGTCTTCATGCAGCAGACCGCCCTTCAGCAGCTCGCGCATCAGCAGCGGTACGCCGCCAGCGGCCTGGAAGTGGTTAATATCCGCCGGACCGTTCGGGTAGAGGCGTGCCATCAGCGGCACCACGGAAGAGATCTCGGAGAAGTCATCCCAGTTAATCAGAATGCCCGCCGCACGCGCCATAGCCACCAGGTGCATGGTGTGGTTGGTTGACCCCCCGGTTGCCAGCAGCGCGACAATCCCGTTGACGATGACTTTTTCATCGACCATTTTACCCATCGGCATCCATTCGTTGCCGTTTCCGGTCAGACGCGTGACCTGACGGGCCGCGGCCTCGGTCAGCGCCTTGCGCAGCGGCGCATCCGGCTGGATAAAGGACGAGCCCGGAAGCTGCATCCCCATAAACTCCACCACCATCTGGTTAGTGTTAGCCGTACCGTAGAACGTGCAGGTCCCCGGCGCATGATAGGACGCGGCTTCCGCCTCCAGCAGCGCCTGACGGTCTGCTTTCCCTTCCGCGTACAGCTGGCGGATACGCACTTTTTCTTTGTTCGGCAGACCGCTTGCCATTGGACCGGACGGCACGAAGATAGCAGGCAGATGCCCAAACGACAGCGCCGCCATCACCAGACCCGGGACAATTTTGTCGCACACGCCGAGATAAAGCGCGCCATCAAACATGTTGTGTGACAGGCCAACCGCTGCGGACATGGCAATCACTTCGCGGCTCAGCAGGGAGAGCTCCATACCGTCCTGTCCCTGCGTCACGCCGTCGCACATGGCAGGTACGCCGCCCGCGACCTGGCCCACCGCATTCACGCTGTGCAACGCTTTACGAATGATATCCGGGTAGACCTCATACGGCTGGTGCGCGGAGAGCATATCGTTATAGGCGGTAATGATGGCGATATTGTTACGCAACATGCTTTTCAGCGACGCTTTATCGTCAGGCTGGCAGGCGGCGAAGCCGTGCGCCAGGTTACCGCAGGCCAGCTGGGAGCGGTGGACGGTGTTGCTCTTTGCCTGCTCAATTCGGGCGAGGTAGGCCGAACGGGTCTCTTTCGAGCGCTCAATAATGCGCTGTGTTACGCGTAACAATGTCGGATTCATAAAAGCTCCTCTCATTTATCTGTCCGGGCTCGGGTGTTTACAAAGTCGCTGGCAGTTGTTAACAACGCTGAAACGCTTGCTGTCCGGAGCTCAGGGGCAAAATCACTTCCGGCAGTGTAATAAAAAAAGCTCCGCGGGTGAATCCACACGGAGCTTAAAAGTTGAAAATTGTGCCACTAGCTGTGTTAGATCATGTTACCGGTAAAATAACACTTTCGGGCTAGCGGATTATCTTACTCAAACTCGTTCCAGGAGCGGCCATCGCGGGTGATCATCGCCACCGACGCGACAGGTCCCCAGGTGCCCGCCTGATACGGTTTTGGCGCATCCTGATCGGCAGCCCAGGCTTCGGTGATGGAGTCGACCCATTTCCATGCTTCTTCCACTTCATCACGGCGCACGAACAGCGCCTGAATACCGCGCATGGTTTCCAGCAGCAGACGCTCGTAAGCATCGGCCAGGTGCGTCTGGTTGAAAGTTTCGGAATAGCTCAGATCCAGCTTGGTGGTCTGCAGGTTGTGTTTATGATCCAGGCCCGGCACTTTGTTCAGGATCTGGATATCCACGCCCTCGTCCGGCTGCAGACGAATGGTCAGTTTATTCTGCGGCAGTTCCTGCCAGGACTCTTTGAACAGGTTCAGTTCCGGGTTCTTAAAGTAGACAACCACTTCGGAACATTTGGCCGGCAGACGCTTACCGGTGCGCAGGTAGAACGGAACCCCCGCCCAACGCCAGTCGTCGATATCCACGCGGATCGCCACGAACGTCTCGGTGTTGCTGGACTTGTTCGCGCCCTCTTCTTCCAGGTAGCCTGGCACTTTTTTGCCTTGCGCAAACCCGGCGGTGTACTGGCCGCGAACGGTCTTCTCGCGCACGTTGGAGCGGTCGATACGGCGCAGCGACTTCAGCACTTTCACTTTGGCGTCGCGGATGCTGTCAGCCGTCAGGTCAGACGGAGGAGACATGGCAATCATGCACAGAATCTGCAGCAGGTGGTTCTGGATCATGTCGCGCATCTGACCGGCCTGGTCAAAGTAACCCCAGCGACCTTCAATCCCCACCTCTTCCGCCACGGTGATTTCCACGTGATCGATAGTGCGGTTGTCCCAGTTATTCACAAACAGGGAGTTAGCGAAACGCAGCGCCAGCAGGTTCAGAACCGTCTCTTTACCGAGGTAGTGGTCGATACGGTAGACCTGGCATTCTTCAAAGAACTCGCCCACCTGGTCGTTGATTTCGCGCGAGGTTGCCAGCGACGTACCCAGCGGCTTCTCCATCACGACGCGCGCCGGTTTGGCGTTCAGTTTGGCTTCGCCAAGACCTTTGCAAATGGCGCCGAAGGTGCTTGGCGGCATGGCGAAATAGTTAATGGTGACACGGTTTTTCTGATCCAGCATCGCGCCCAGGCGGGCGAATGCGCTGACGTCATTCACGTCCAGGTTGCAGAAATCGAGGCGTCCACTCAGGGTATCCCACAAACTTTCATCAATTTTTTCTTTCATGAAAGTTTCGAGCGCCTCGCGGACGACTTTGGTATAAGCGTCCTTGTCCCAGTCGGCGCGCCCTACACCCAGGATACGGGTATCCGGATGAATTTGGCCCGCTTTCTCCAGTTGATACAGGGAAGGCAGCAATTTTCGGCGTGCAAGATCGCCTTTCGCGCCGAAAATGACCAGGTCACATGCCTGGGCTGTTTGCGTTACCGCCATGTCATTCTCCTCAGTTGGATCACCTGGTGCTTCTGCCAGGTATCGTTGTAATTTTATTACAATGCACTGTACTGCTTTTACGTCATTCCCGAAACCATTAGCGCTTATCGTCGCGTGCGATACCGCGATTTTTCACCCTTCGGATGATTTCGACGGCTTAATGACGCAACAACCGTCGTTTCTTTGCGCAACAGGGTCATAGCAAAACCCGACATCGATCAAGTAATGAAAAAAAACAACAACATTATCTTGTCGATTATTACCCTTAATGGAAGCCACAAGGGTAATATCGGCTAAATCGAATCTCGATTTCATCAATTTATGAAATCGTTTACACCCATGAGCGTCCTGTTAACATGAACATGCTGGAAAAAATCCAGTTTCAACTGGAACACCTTAGCAAATCCGAGCGAAAAGTGGCCGAGGTCATTATGGCCTCCCCCGCTCAGGCGATTCATTCAAGCATCGCCGCTCTGGCACAGGAAGCGGGTGTTAGCGAACCCACGGTCAATCGTTTTTGCCGCAGTCTGGAAACGCGCGGCTTTCCTGATTTTAAACTGCATCTGGCACAAAGTCTGGCTAACGGCACCCCTTATGTTAATCGTAATGTGGATGAAGACGACAGCGTTGATGCCTATACCACGAAAATTTTTGAGTCGGCCATGGCTTCGCTTGACCACGTCCGTCAGTCTCTGGACATGAGCTCCGTGAATCGCGCGGTGGATTTACTCACCCAGGCCAAGCGAATTGCGTTCTTTGGGCTCGGGTCGTCGGCGGCCGTCGCGCATGACGCCATGAATAAATTTTTCCGCTTTAACGTTCCGGTTATTTATTCCGATGACATTGTGCTGCAACGCATGAGCTGTATGAATTGCAGTGAAGATGACGTCGTGGTACTGATTTCGCATACCGGCCGCACCAAAAGTCAGGTAGAGCTGGCGCAGCTGGCCCGTGAAAACGATGCCATGGTGATTGCCCTCACTACAGCCGGCACGCCGCTGGCGCGTGAGGCAACGCTGGCAATCACCCTCGACGTGCCGGAAGACACAGACATTTATATGCCGATGGTCTCCCGACTGGCCCAGCTCACCGTGATTGACGTGCTTGCGACCGGTTTTACCCTACGTCGCGGGGCAAAATTCCGGGATAACTTGAAGCGGGTCAAGGAAGCGCTGAAGGAATCGCGTTTTGATAAAGAATTGCTTATAAAGAGCGATGTTCCCTGATAGTTGATAACGAATACGTCACGAATAATGACGATGTAACGATTTACGGCATTCGGTCCCCTCGCCGCTGCCTTGCAGCAGATGAAGGCCGATTCAATGTTCACGCAACACCAAAGTTGTTTCAGTCAACGGAGTATTACATGTCCAGAAGGCTTCGCAGAACCAAGATCGTAACCACCTTAGGCCCGGCCACCGATCGCGATAATAATCTCGAAAAAATTATCGCCGCCGGTGCCAACGTGGTGCGTATGAACTTCTCTCACGGTACGCCAGAAGACCATAAATTACGTGCCGATAAAGTGCGTGAAATTGCAGCAAAACTGGGCCGCCACGTTGCTATCCTCGGCGATTTGCAGGGTCCAAAAATCCGTGTATCGACCTTTAAAGAGGGTAAAGTTTTCCTCAATATCGGCGACAAATTCCTGCTTGATGCCAACCTGGGCAAAGGCGAAGGCGATAAAGAGAAAGTTGGTATCGACTATAAAGGCCTGCCGGCTGACGTGGTGCCTGGCGATATCCTGCTGCTCGACGACGGTCGCGTACAGCTGAAGGTGCTGGAAGTTCAGGGCATGAAAGTGTTCACCGAAGTCACCGTTGGCGGCCCGCTCTCCAACAATAAAGGCATCAACAAACTGGGTGGCGGCCTCTCAGCAGAAGCGCTTACCGATAAAGACAAAGCGGACATCGTAACTGCCGCGCTGATCGGCGTTGACTACCTGGCCGTCTCCTTCCCGCGCTGTGGCGAAGATCTTAACTATGCGCGTCGCCTGGCACGTGATGCAGGCTGTGATGCTAAAATCGTCGCTAAAGTTGAACGCGCGGAGGCCGTTTGCGATCAGGATGCCATGGACGATGTGATCCTCGCCTCTGACGTTGTCATGGTTGCGCGTGGTGACCTGGGCGTGGAAATCGGCGACCCTGAGCTGGTCGGTATCCAGAAAGCGCTGATTCGTCGCGCACGTCAGCTGAACCGCGCGGTGATCACCGCCACTCAGATGATGGAATCGATGATCACCAACCCAATGCCAACCCGTGCGGAGGTCATGGACGTGGCCAACGCCGTGCTGGACGGTACGGATGCGGTGATGCTCTCTGCGGAAACCGCTGCGGGCCAGTATCCGGCAGAAACCGTGGCCGCCATGGCGCGCGTCTGCCTGGGCGCTGAAAAGATCCCAAGCATCAACGTCTCTAAACATCGTCTGGACGTGCAGTTCGACAACGTGGAAGAAGCGATTGCGATGTCTGCGATGTACGCGGCAAACCACCTGAAGGGCGTTACCGCGATCATCACCATGACCGAATCTGGCCGCACCGCGCTGATGACCTCTCGTATCAGCTCTGGCCTGCCAATTTTCGCCATGTCCCGTCACGAACGTACCCTGAACCTGACGGCGCTGTACCGCGGCGTGACGCCGGTTCACTTCGACAGCACCAATGACGGCGTAGCTGCAGCGCACGATGCCGTAAACCTGCTGCGCGACAAAGGCTATCTGGTGTCCGGTGATATCGTCATCGTGACCCAGGGCGATGTGATGAGCACCATCGGCTCAACCAACACCACGCGCGTTATGACCGTCGAGTAATAACGTTTGTGTTAAAAAGCCCTCTCCGTCTGGAGAGGGCTTTTTTTATTTCCTCGGATAAAGCTCTTTGCGTTTGTAGGGCTCTGTTTCACCCGGTTTACGCGTTTTAAGCAGCTTCAAAATCCACGTGTACTGTTCGGCATGCGGCCCCACCAGGATCTCCACCTCTTCGTTCATTCGACGCGCGATGGTGTGGTCGTCCGCGGTGAGCAGATCGTCCATCGGCGGACGGACCTCAATACTCAGGCGATGCGTTTTGCCGTCATAGACCGGGAATAGCGGGATCACGCGGGCACGACAGACTTTCATCAGTCGACCAATCGCGGGAAGCGTCGCTTTATAGGTCGCAAAGAAATCGACAAACTCGCTGTGCTCTGGGCCGTGGTCCTGATCCGGGAGATAGTAGCCCCAGTACCCCTGACGTACCGACTGAATGAAGGGCTTAATGCCATCGTTACGCGCATGCAAACGTCCGCCAAAACGACGACGCACCGTGTTCCAGACAAAATCGTAGATTTTATTTCCCTGGTTATGGAACATTGCCGCCATTTTCTGGCCCTGAGACGCCATGAGCATCGCCGGAATATCAACGCCCCAGCCGTGGGGGACAAGGAAAATCACTTTCTCGTCATTGCGGCGCATCTCCTCGATGATGTCCAGCCCTTTCCAGTCAACGCGATCGACGATTTTATCCGGCCCTTTCAGCGCCAGTTCCGCCATCATCGCCATTGCCTGCGGGGCAGTGGTATACATCTCATCAATAATTACCTCACGTTCGGCGTCGCTTTTCTCAGGAAAACAGTAGTAGAGGTTAATCTGCGCGCGGCGGCGGGCGCTCTTGCCTAAACGCCCGGCCAGACGGCCAATTTTCCCCAGAACCGGGTCTCGGACGGAAGCCGGCAGCAACGCCATCCCCGCGAAGGCGTAAACACCAAGCCAGGCGCCCCAGTTGCGCGGATGGCGGAAGGATTTTTCAAACTCAGGAATGTATTCAATATTGTTTTTTTTGGTTTCCATGCTGGATCCAGGGTCTGATGACGCAAAATTTTATTCAGATAGTGTAGCGAGGCAGTCGTCCCCGCACAAAAGAAAAAGCCGGCGTCAGTGTGCGCCGGCTTTTTTAACAAAAACAGAGGGCTTAGTTTAAGCTCAGCTGCGGTATCACCTCTTTCACCTGCGCCAGATAATCAGTACGATCTTTACCTGTCAGGCCTTCGGTGCGCGGCAGTTTCGCCGTCAGCGGGTTCACTGCCTGTTGGTTGATCCACACTTCATAGTGCAGATGCGGGCCGGTGGAGCGTCCGGTATTGCCGGAAATCGCGATACGGTCACCACGCTTCACCTTCTGGCCCGGTTTGACCAGCAGCTTGCGCAGGTGCATGTAGCGGGTCGTATAAGTACGACCATGACGTACCGCGACATAATATCCGGCGGCACCGCTACGCTTGGCCACCACCACTTCGCCATCCCCTACCGCCAGTACCGGCGTACCCTGCGGCATGGCAAAATCAACCCCACGGTGCGGCGCGACGCGCCCGGTAACCGGGTTCAGACGACGCGGGTTAAAGTTAGAGGAGACGCGGAACTGTTTTGCCGTCGGGAAGCGCAGGAAGCCTTTCGCAAGGCCCGTACCGCTGCGATCGTAGAACTTACCGTCTTCGGCACGAATCGCGTAATAATCTTTACCCTCAGAGCGCAGTCGGACGCCCAGCAGCTGGCTTTGCTCGCGCTTGCCGTCCAGCATTTCGCGTGACATCAGGACGGAGAACTCATCACCCTTCTTCAGCTTGCGGAAATCCATCTGCCACTGCATGGCTTTGATCACCGAACTGATTTCAGCGCTGGTCAACCCTGCATCACGCGCGCTGGAAACAAAGCTCGCGCCCACGGTGCCTTTCAGAACGCTGTTAACCCAGTCGCCCTTCTGCATTTCGCTGGTCATCTTGAAACCGTTTGCAGTGCGATCGTAGGTGCGGGTTTCGCGGCGGGACATTTCCCAGGTCAGACGCTGGAGATCGCCATCCGCCGTTAATGTCCAGGAGAGCTGCTGTCCGATTTTCAGATTACGAAGATCTTTATCCGCAGCCGCCAGCTGGCTGATATTACCCATGTCGATGCCGTACTGGTTCAGCACGCTGCTCAGCGTGTCACCGGTAGACACTACATATTCGTGGATACCCGCTTCGTTCTCGGTTTTATCGTCCAGTTCATCCTGCGGGATAGCTTCATCTTCCTGTGCCGCCTGGTCGATAGGCTCACTGGCTTCAGGCAGCAAAGAACGGATTTCGCTCTTTTCAAGCTCAATGGTTTTGATAATAGGGGCAGAACTCGGGTGGTACACATAGGGCCGCCAGACGGCGACCGCTAAGGTGAGTACTGTAAGCGACCCCAGCATAACGCGGTGGGGTCGAGGCAGATTGTTAAATGCCAGGGCGACAGAGCGGGCTATCTGTTGCACGTATTCACTTCCTCGTTATTCTCCTTTCAGGCAGCTCGCATACTGGTTCGCCAGTTGGCTGAGGAACTGCGAATAGCTCGCTTTGCTCAACTGGATATTCGTACCTAGCGGGTCAAGGGTTCCCATGCGCACGGATGTTCCCCTGGCCACGGCTTCTACGACCGCTGGCCTGAACTGTGGCTCAGCAAAAACGCATGTCGCTTTCTGCTCAACCAGCTGTGTTCTGATTTCATGTAAACGCTGCGCACCAGGCTGAATTTCAGGGTTGACGGTGAAGTGGCCCAGCGGGGTCAAACCGTAGTGTTTTTCGTAATAGCCGTAGGCGTCATGAAAAACGAAATACCCTTTTCCTTTCAACGGTGCGAGCTCATTACCCACCTGCTTATCGGTTGCGGCTAATTGTGCCTCAAAATCCTTCAGGTTGGCGTCTAGTTTGGCTCGACTTTGCGGCATAAGTTCCACTAATTTGTCATGGATTGCAACCGCTGAAAGCCGCGCTATCTCTGGGGATAACCAAAGATGCATGTTGTACTCGCCGTGATGGTGATCTCCATCACCTTTTTCACCGTCTGCAGCATTGTGGTCATGTTCGTCGCCGTCGTCATCCGCCCCTTTCATGAGCAACGGTTTCACGCCGGGGAGGTCGGCAATCGCGACCTGTTTTTCACCCGCCACCTGTTTTGCTGACTTCTGCATGAACGCTTCCATTTCAGGACCAATCCAGACGACTAAGTCCGCGTTTTGCAAGCGTTTTACATCTGACGGGCGCAGGGAATAGTCATGCTCAGATGCACCATCAGGGAGCAGAACCTGGGTCTCCGTTACGCCGTCTGCAATGGCGGACGCGATGAATCCAAGTGGCTTAAGCGAAGCGACAACCGCAGCGTTAACATCTTGTGCGGTTGTCCCCCAAAGGGCAGCAGATAATGCTGCGAAAAGAAGCGTATTTTTATGTAACATAATGCGACTAATCATCGTAGTGAATGCGTGGAGTGTGATATTATAACATTCGTTGACTTCTTCAAGCTTAAAATGACATGACGACATTGGTTTCTCTTGAAAATATTTCGGTCTCATTTGGCCAGCGCCGCGTCCTCTCTGACGTGTCGCTCGATCTGAAGCCCGGCAAAATTCTGACGCTTCTCGGCCCCAATGGCGCAGGTAAATCCACCCTGGTACGCGTGGTGCTGGGTTTGGTCGCACCCGATGAAGGCGTGATTAAGCGTGAGGAAAAATTGCGTATTGGCTATGTGCCGCAAAAACTTCATCTCGACGCCACGCTGCCGCTGACGGTCAGCCGTTTCCTGCGTCTGCGCCCCGGCACGCGTAAAGCCGATATTCTCCCGGCACTGAAACGCGTGCAGGCGGGCCATCTTGTCGATGCGCCGCTGCAAAAACTGTCCGGCGGTGAAACTCAGCGTGTTTTACTTGCCCGCGCGCTGCTGAGCAGCCCGCAGCTTCTGGTACTGGATGAGCCGACTCAGGGTGTGGATGTGAATGGTCAGGTTGCGCTTTATGATTTGATCGACCAGCTACGTCGAGAGCTCGATTGCGCAGTGCTGATGGTCTCCCATGATCTCCATCTGGTAATGGCAAAAACCGACGAAGTGCTGTGCCTCAACCATCATATCTGCTGCTCAGGTACACCTGAAGTCGTCTCCATGCATCCGGAGTTTATCTCCATGTTCGGCCCTCGCGGCGCCGAGCAGCTTGGCATTTATCGTCATCATCATAATCATCGCCATGATTTACAGGGACGAATCGTACTGCGTCGGGGAAATGGACACTCATGATTGAACTGTTACTGCCCGGCTGGCTGGCCGGGATTATGCTTGCCTGCGCCGCGGGCCCGCTCGGCTCGTTTGTGGTATGGCGCAGAATGTCTTACTTCGGTGATACCCTGGCGCATGCGTCCCTGCTGGGCGTGGCTTTTGGCCTGCTGCTGAACGTCAACCCGTTCTACGCGGTGATTGTGGTCACGCTGCTGCTGGCGGCCGGTCTGGTCTGGCTGGAGAAGCGCCCTCACCTCGCCATCGATACCCTGCTTGGCATCATGGCGCACAGTGCCCTGTCGCTGGGCCTGGTGGTGGTCAGCCTGATGTCGAACATCCGCGTGGATCTGATGGCCTACCTCTTCGGTGACCTGCTGGCCGTGACGCCGGAGGATCTCATCGCTATAGCCATTGGCGTGCTGGTGGTGCTCGCTATTCTGTTCTGGCAGTGGCGGAATTTACTGGCCATGACCGTCAGCCCGGACCTGGCGTTTGTCGACGGCGTGAAGCTGCAGCGCGTTAAGCTGCTGCTGATGCTGGTGACGGCGTTAACCATTGGCGTAGCGATGAAGTTTGTCGGCGCGCTGATTATTACGTCCCTGCTGATCATCCCTGCCGCTACGGCGCGTCGTTTTGCCCGTACGCCTGAGCAGATGGCCGGCGTAGCCGTGATCGTCGGGATGATTGCGGTAACGGGTGGACTCACCTTCTCGGCGTTCTATGACACGCCTGCGGGGCCGTCCGTGGTGCTGAGTGCTGCGGTGCTGTTTATCCTCAGTATGATGAAGAAGACCGCACAGTAGTGGGTATGTCCCCGGTGGCGCTTCGCTTACCGGGGCTACAAATTATCGCTGCTTACGGCATTGCCGGTGGCGTAATGCCGAAATGATTCCACGCCCGCACCGTTGCCATACGTCCACGCGGGGTGCGCTGCAGGAAGCCCTGCTGAATCAGATACGGCTCCAGCACATCTTCAATCGTCTCACGCTCTTCACCAATAGCCGCCGCCAGGTTATCCAGCCCGACCGGGCCACCAAAGAACTTGTCCAGCACCGCCAGCAGCAGCTTGCGGTCCATGTAATCAAAACCTTCGGCATCGACGTTCAGCATGTCCAGCGCCTGGGCGGCAATCTCGGCGGAAATCGAACCGTTGTGCTTCACCTCAGCAAAGTCACGCACGCGGCGCAGCAGGCGGTTGGCGATACGCGGCGTACCGCGGGAACGCTTCGCCACTTCAAACGCGCCCTCTTCGCTCATTTCCAGCCCCATATAGCGGGCGCTGCGGCCAACGATGTGCTGGAGATCGGCAACCTGATAAAATTCCAGACGCTGCACGATCCCGAAACGGTCGCGCAGTGGAGAGGTCAACGACCCGGCTCGCGTCGTTGCGCCAATCAGGGTAAACGGCGGCAGATCAATTTTGATGGAGCGCGCGGCCGGACCTTCGCCGATCATGATATCCAGCTGGTAATCTTCCATCGCCGGATAGAGCACCTCTTCTACCACCGGTGAAAGACGGTGGATCTCATCGATAAACAGCACGTCATGCGGTTCGAGGTTGGTCAGCATGGCCGCCAAATCGCCCGCCTTCTCCAGCACCGGGCCGGAGGTGGTGCGCAGGTTAACGCCCATCTCATTGGCGACGATATTCGCCAGCGTGGTTTTGCCTAAACCGGGAGGGCCAAAAATCAGCAGGTGATCGAGCGCATCGCCGCGCAGCTTTGCCGCCTGGATGAAAATCTCCATCTGGGAACGAACCTGCGGCTGGCCAATGTACTCATCAAGCAGTTTTGGGCGAATCGCGCGATCCACCACATCCTCTGCCTGAACAGTGCCTGCCGAAACCAGGCGGTCTGCTTCAATCATCCTTTACCTCACAATGCAGCGCGCAGCGCTTCACGAATCAGGGTTTCACTCCTGGCGTCCGGTTTGGCAATTTTGCTCACCATACGGCTGGCCTCCTGAGGTTTATAGCCCAGCGCCACCAGCGCGGCAACCGCTTCCTGCTCGGCATCATCATCCGTCGCAGGCGCACCTGGAGAGGTCAGTACCAGATCGGCCGCCGGCGTGAAGAGATCGCCATGCAGGCCTTTAAAGCGGTCTTTCATCTCGACAATCAGACGCTCTGCCGTTTTCTTACCGATGCCCGGAAGCTTAATCAGCGCCGCAGGATCTTCGCGCTCAACGGCATTCACAAACTGTGGTGCAGACATGCCGGATAAGATCGCCAGCGCCAGCTTCGGCCCGACGCCGTTGGTTTTAATCAGCTCGCGGAACAGCGTGCGTTCCTGCTTGTTGTTGAAGCCATACAGCAGCTGGGCATCTTCACGCACCACAAACTGAGTAAAGACAATCGCCTCTTTGCCCGCGTCCGGCAGCTCGTAGAAGCAGGTCATCGGCATATGGACTTCATAGCCCACGCCACCCACTTCCAGCAGCACTAACGGGGGTTGTTTTTCAATGATGATGCCTCTGAGTCTGCCTATCACGTGACGCTCCTGCGTTCTGGAAGAAATTAACTGCCGACATAATAAAAAAAGGCTGGATAAACATCCAGCCTGATTTGTCATTATCGTAACCTGCCTCGCGCCAGATTGAGCCGCGACTCGCTCATTTGCATCGCGTTCTGGCTCACGTGACAGTGGGTAATCGCAATCGCCAGCGCATCCGCGGCATCGGCCTGCGGGTTCGCAGGGAGCTTCAGCAGGGTACGCACCATGTGCTGCACCTGACTTTTCTCCGCGCTACCAATACCCACCACCGTCTGCTTAACCTGACGCGCCGCGTATTCAAATACCGGCAAATCCTGGTTCACGGCAGCGACAATGGCAACGCCACGCGCCTGGCCGAGCTTCAGCGCCGAATCGGCGTTTTTCGCCATGAAGACCTGCTCGATGGCGAAATAGTCCGGCTGAAACTGGGTGATGATCTCAGATACGCCCGCATAAATGAGCTTCAGGCGCGACGGCAGATCGTCAACTTTGGTGCGGATACAGCCGCTGCCCAGGTAGGTTAACTGGCGTCCCACCTGACGGATAACGCCATAACCGGTGACGCGTGAGCCTGGGTCAATCCCGAGAATAATCGACATCACGCGTCTCCTGTAACGGATTCATACGCTCTCATCAGAGAGTCGCTGCAACCTCATCAGAGATTTCACCGTTGTGGTACACTTCCTGCACGTCGTCACAGTCTTCGAGCATGTCGATCAGACGCAGCAGTTTTGGTGCGGTTTCCGCATCCATGTCCGCTTTGGTGGACGGGATCATGGAGACTTCAGCGTTGTCCGCTTTCAGGCCTGCCGCTTCCAGCGCGTCGCGCACGGCACCCATCTCTTCCCATGCGGTATAAACGTCGATAGCACCGTCGTCGAAGGTCACTACGTCTTCCGCACCGGCTTCCAGCGCCGCTTCCATGATCGCATCTTCGTCGCCTTTCTCGAAAGAGATGACGCCTTTTTTGCTGAACAGGTACGCAACGGAACCGTCAGTGCCCAGGTTGCCACCGGTTTTGGTGAACGCGTGGCGCACTTCCGCAACGGTACGGTTACGGTTGTCGGACAGGCACTCAACCATCACCGCCGTACCGCCAGGACCGTAACCTTCATAAATGATGGTTTCCATGTTCGCGTCTTCGTCACCGCCCACGCCACGTGCGATTGCACGGTTCAGGGTGTCACGCGTCATGTTGTTGGACAGCGCTTTATCAACCGCCGCGCGCAGACGCGGGTTAGACGCCGGGTCGCCGCCGCCCAGACGCGCTGCCGTCACCAGCTCGCGAATGATTTTGGTAAAGATCTTACCGCGCTTGGCATCCTGTGCCGCTTTGCGGTGTTTGGTGTTGGCCCACTTACTATGACCTGCCATAAAAATATCCTCAAAGAGCGCGCCTTTTCAGGCAGCGTTAATTACAAATTCTTCAATCGCCTGCCGGTTGCTCCACGACTTGGTCAGCGCGGCGGCATCCGCCGCATTCACCCAGCGGTAGGTCAGGTGTTCGGTAAACACGATCTCCCGTTCATGGGGGAGCGCGAGACAGAACCACGATTCCGTATTGCGCTCGGTACCCGGCGCGTAGCGATGACGTAAATGGCTAAAAATTTCGAACTCCACCGTGCGCTGACAGTCCTTCAGGGTCAGTTGCTCGCGGGCAACGTCAATGGCGACCTCTTCCTTTACTTCACGCGCGGCGGCCTGCGGCGCGGTCTCCCCCTCTTCCAGACTGCCGGTAACCGACTGCCAGAATTCAGGGTCATCACGCCGCTGCAACATCAGCACCCGCTTCGTGTCTTCTGCATAAATGACCACCAGGACCGAAACGGGGAGCTTATATGTCATATCAGTTTTTCTCTTCCTTCTTCACCACCTCAATGCCCAGCTCAGCCAGTGCGGCCGGGTTGGCAAAGCTTGGCGCTTCGGTCATCAGACACGCTGCGGCAGTGGTTTTCGGGAAGGCGATAACATCACGGATGTTATCGGTGCCGGTCAGCAGCATGGTCAGACGGTCAAGACCAAAGGCCAGGCCCGCGTGCGGAGGCGTACCGTATTTCAGCGCGTCCAGCAGGAAGCCGAATTTCTCGCGCTGCTCCTGCTCGTTGATACCCAGGATGCCGAACACGGTCTGCTGCATTTCACCGCTGTGAATACGCACGGAACCGCCGCCCACTTCGTAGCCGTTAATGACCATATCGTAGGCGTTGGCGACGGCCTCTTCCGGTGCCGCTTTCAGCTCTGCCGCCGTCATCTCTTTTGGCGAGGTGAACGGGTGGTGCATCGCGGTCAGGCCGCCTTCACCGTCGTCTTCAAACATTGGGAAGTCGATAACCCACAGCGGCGCCCATTTGCTCTCGTCGGTCAGGTTCAGGTCTTTGCCGAGCTTCAGACGCAGCGCGCCCATCGCATCCGCAACAACTTTCTTGTTATCTGCGCCGAAGAAGATCATGTCGCCGTCCTGCGCGCCGGTGCGCTCAAGGATCGCTTCCACGATGTCAGCGTTCAGGAATTTCGCGACCGGGCTGGTGATACCTTCCAGACCTTTCGCACGCTCGGTCACTTTAATATAGGCCAGACCTTTAGCGCCGTAGATCTTGATGAAGTTGCCGTAATCGTCGATCTGCTTACGGCTCAGTGCTGCACCACCCGGTACGCGCAGGGCCGCCACACGGCCTTTAGGATCGTTAGCCGGGCCGGAGAAGACGGCAAACTCAACGGCTTTCACCAGGTCTGCAACGTCCACCAGCTCCATCGGGTTACGCAGGTCTGGTTTGTCAGAGCCATAACGACGCTCGGCTTCCGCGAAGGTCATGATCGGGAAATCGCCCAGCTCAACGCCTTTAACGTCGTTCCACAGGCTACGCACCAGGGCTTCCATCACTTCACGCACCTGCTCAGCGGTCATGAAGGAGGTTTCCACATCGATCTGGGTAAATTCAGGCTGGCGGTCAGCACGCAGGTCTTCGTCGCGGAAGCATTTCACGATCTGATAGTAGCGATCGAAGCCGGACATCATCAGCAGCTGTTTGAACAGCTGTGGAGACTGCGGCAGCGCGTAGAATTTGCCTTTATGGACGCGGGATGGCACCAGGTAATCGCGCGCGCCTTCCGGCGTGGCTTTGGTCAGCATCGGGGTTTCGATATCGAGGAAACCGTGGTCATCCATAAAGCGACGCACCAGGCTGGTGATTTTCGCACGGGTTTTCAGGCGCTGAGCCATCTCCGGACGACGCAGATCCAGATAGCGGTATTTCAGACGCGCTTCTTCAGTGTTGACGTGGTTGGAGTCCAGCGGCAGCGCTTCAGCACGGTTAATGATCGTCAGATCGGACGCCAGCACTTCAATGGCACCCGTCGCCATGTCGGCGTTAACGTTTTTCTCGTCACGCGCACGCACGGTGCCGGTGACCTGAATGCAGAACTCATTACGCAGCTCAGAGGCCAGCTTCAACGCATCAGCGCGATCCGGGTCGAAGAACACCTGAACGATACCTTCGCGGTCGCGCATATCGATGAAGATAAGGCTACCAAGATCACGACGACGATTGACCCAACCACACAGGGTTACCTGCTGTCCGACGTGGGACTGACGCAGCTGCCCGCAATATTCTGTACGCATGAGATATCCCTTAATTAGCCGCAGGCTAAATGTCGCCTGGTATGCAGGCTACTATGTCGCAGCTTTCTGTATGTCACAACTGGATGAAAAAAGGCGGCTATTATACTGGAAATTCCGCCGGACGATAAGAGCGAACCACGGCCTGGCGGTCGTTTGCTGCACTCTTATTGCGCATTCTCACAAAAATTAACAAAATTATCCGCCCAGGAACAGGCCATCACGTCGTATGGTGTCCGGAAGTGATTCATTTAACGGGAGTAACGATGTTAACACTTGATGCCAGTAAAACCGCGCTTGTCGTGATTGATTTACAGGAAGGCATTTTGCCCTTCGCCGGTGGCCCGCATACCGCGGAAGATGTAGTTAGCCGCGCCGCCCGCCTGGCGGAAAAATGCCGCGCCAGCGGTGCCCCGGTTGTCATGGTGCGCGTCGGCTGGTCTGCTGATTACGCCGAAGCGTTAAAACAGCCCGTTGATGCCCAGGCTCCTGCACGCGCCCTGCCGGAAAACTGGTGGACGTATCCGGCCTCACTGGGTAAACGCGACAGCGATATTGAAGTGACCAAACGTCAGTGGGGCGCATTCTACGGCACCGATCTTGAACTGCAGCTCCGCCGTCGCGGCATTGACACCATTATCCTGTGCGGTATTTCCACCAACATCGGCGTGGAGTCGACTGCCCGCAACGCGTGGGAACTCGGCTTTAATCTGGTGATTGCCGAAGATGCCTGCAGCGCGGCCTCCGCAGAACAGCATCAGGGCAGCATGACCCACATCTTCCCGCGCATCGGCCGCGTGCGCAGCACGGATGAGATTGTCAGCGCGCTATGATGTATGTCGGTTTACCCCAGTGGTCGCACCCGAAATGGGTGCGCCTTGGCATCACCAGCCTTGAGGAATATGCCCGGCACTTCAACTGTGTCGAGGGTAACACCACCCTGTATGCGCTTCCGAAAGCCGAGATTGTTGCGCGCTGGCGGGAACAAACGACCGATGACTTCCGCTTCTGCTTTAAGTTTCCGGCGACCATTTCTCACCAGGCCGCACTGCGAAACTGCGGTGAGTTGACCGATGAATTCTTTGCCCGGATGACGCCTCTGGCAAACCGCATCGGCCAGTACTGGCTGCAGCTTCCGGCCGTCTTTGGCCCGCGCGACCTGCCCTCGCTGTGGACGTTTCTGGACGCCCTGCCCCGGGAGTTTACCTACGGCGTTGAAGTCAGGCATCCTGAGTTTTTTGCTAAGGGCGAAGCGGAAAAAGCGCTCAATCGCGGCCTGCTTGAGCGTTCCGTTAACCGGGTGATCCTCGACAGCCGTCCGGTGCACAGCGCTATCCCACATAGCGAAGCCATCGTTGAAGCTCAGCGTAAAAAACCGAAAGTGCCGGTCCACGCCATCGTGACCGCACAGAACCCAATGGTCAGGTTTATCGGCAGCGATAACATGCCGCAAAACCAGGCGCTGTTCACCGTCTGGCTGGAAAAACTGGCAGCGTGGGAACACACCACTACGCCGTATCTCTTTTTGCACACGCCGGATATTGCCCAGGCCCCCGAACTGGTCGATGCTCTATGGCAGGCCTTGCAGGCTGCGGTGCCGTCCGTGGGAAGCGCCCCTTCCATCCCACAACAATCTTCTCTTTTCTGATATCACCCCCTATCATAGTGAAGTGCCATCTGCCAAAAACAGGGAGTTTGTATGGTCAGCGCGCTGTATGCGGTGTTAGGTGCATTACTGCTGATTAAGTTTTCATTTGATGTTGTGCGCCTCAGAACGCTCTACCGCGTCTCCTACGGTGACGGCGGGTTTTCAGAGCTACAAAGCGCTATCCGCATTCATGGCAACGCGGTCGAATACATCCCTGCAGCCTTAATCCTGCTGCTGTTTATGGAGATGAATGGCGCAGAAACCTGGATGGTGCACATCTGTGGCCTGCTGCTTATCGCTGGCCGCCTGATGCATTATTACGGCTTTCACCATCGCTTAATCCGCTGGCGTCGTTCCGGCATGAGTGCAACCTGGTGTTCACTTTTGCTGATGGTGCTGGCTAACCTGTGGTATATGCCGTGGGAGTTGGTTTTCTCCCTCCATTAGCGCACAATACGCCACTTTATTTTTCCCGGATTTTTACGTTATGTCAGATCGCGACACGCTTTTTTCCGCGCCTATCGCCAGCCTGGGCGACTGGACCTTCGATGAACGGGTAGCCGAAGTCTTCCCGGATATGATCCAGCGCTCTGTTCCCGGTTATTCCAATATTATCTCTATGATCGGCATGCTGGCTGAGCGCTTCGTTCAACCCGGCACGCAGGTCTATGACCTGGGCTGCTCGCTCGGCGCGGCAACGCTGTCGGTTCGTCGTAACGTTCACCACGAAGGCTGCCGCATTATTGCCGTCGATAACTCCCCGGCCATGGTTGAGCGCTGCCGTCGCCATATTGACGCGTACAAAGCTCCTGTTCCGGTAGACGTGGTGGAAGGTGATATCCGCGAGATTGAGATTAATAACGCGTCGATGGTGGTGCTGAATTTCACGCTTCAGTTCCTGGTACCGGAAGACCGCCAGCTGCTGCTGGACAAAATTTATCAGGGGCTGAATCCTGGCGGCGCGCTGGTGCTCTCGGAGAAATTCAGCTTCGAAGATGCCGAGGTTGGCGAGCTGCTGTTCAATATGCACCACGATTTCAAACGGGCGAACGGCTACAGCGAGCTGGAGATCAGCCAGAAGCGCAGCATGCTCGAAAACGTGATGCTGACGGATTCCGTAGAAACCCATAAAGCGCGTCTGAGCAAAGCCGGTTTTGAGCACAGCGAACTGTGGTTCCAGTGCTTTAACTTTGGTTCGCTGGTAGCGCTGAAAGCGGGGAAACCGGCATGATCGAGTTCAGTAACTTCTATCAGCTGATTGCCAAAAACCAGCTCTCCCACTGGCTGGAAACCTTGCCCGCGCAGATTGCCGCCTGGCAGCGGGACCAGCAGCACGGCCTGTTAAAGCAGTGGTCAAATGCAGTGGAGTTTCTGCCCGAACTGACCCCGCATCGTCTGGACCTTCTGCACAGCGTCACCGCAGAGAGTGAAGAACCGCTTCCGCCAGGGCAGATCAACCGCATCGAAACGCTGATGCGTAACCTGATGCCGTGGCGCAAAGGGCCGTTTTCACTTTACGGCGTGAACATCAATACCGAATGGCGCTCTGACTGGAAATGGGATCGCGTTCTGCCCCACCTTTCCGACCTGACCGGGCGCACCATTCTGGACGTGGGCTGCGGCAGCGGTTACCACATGTGGCGCATGATTGGCGCGGGCGCGCATCTGGCGGTAGGTATTGACCCGATGCAGCTGTTCCTGTGCCAGTTTGAAGCGGTACGTAAGCTGCTGGGTAACGATCAGCGCGCGCACCTGCTGCCGCTGGGCATTGAGCAGCTGCCAGCTCTGAAAGCGTTTGATACCGTGTTCTCCATGGGCGTACTTTATCACCGCCGCTCCCCGCTTGAACACCTGTGGCAATTGAAAGATCAGCTGGTCAGCGGCGGCGAGCTGGTGCTCGAAACGCTGGTGATTGAAGGCGATGAACACGCCGTTCTGGTGCCGGGCGATCGTTACGCGCAGATGCGCAACGTTTACTTCATCCCTTCCGCGCTGGCGCTAAAGAACTGGCTGGAGAAATGCGGGTTTGTGGATGTGCGGATTGCCGATGTCAGCGTGACCTCAATCGAAGAGCAGCGCCGCACCGACTGGATGATCACCGAATCGCTGGAGCAATTCCTCGACCCAACCGATCACAGCAAGACCATCGAAGGCTATCCGGCCCCGATGCGTGCGGTGTTAATAGCGACTAAGCCGTAGTCTTTTAGTCGGGTGGCGGCTGCGCCTTACCCGGCCTACTCGTAGCACGTTTTCTCCGAAATAGTTCAAGTTGCAGCGAGGCAGCCAACGCAGCTGCGGCTTGAAATATGAAGGAGAAAAAAAGGCCCCTGTGTAATTGGCAGGGGCCTGGTACAAGCAAGCATCATATTGGGCGACATGATGCGCGGTAAAAATCGGTACGTTGCTACACGTGATGGCGCTCAATCAGCGACTTCATTTCCGCAACCGACTCTCCCTCTACGCCATAGCGTGAATACTCATCCGCTTCAGCATCCGTCGACATTGACAATCCTGTATTGCGATAACGCATGGGCGAAGGTATCCATTTCCCCGCGGAGCTGTGCAGCTCTTCTACCCCGGCGTTTAAAAACCGTTCCAGATTGCTGGCGCGGACTCCCGCACCCGCCATTATTATTGGAACACCAGAATGTGCTTTTAGTTCCGTAATTAATTGCAGTCCTTTTTCAGCTGACGCCTGCTGACCCGATGTCAGGATGCGCGCCACGCCAAGTTCTCCAAGCATTTCAAAGGCCTGAAGCGGATCTTTACACATATCAAATGCGCGATGAAAAGTGACGGACATCCCCTGCGCGGCGCTCATAATCTGACGCATACGCGGTATATCGATATTGCCGTCTTCATCCAGCAGCCCGGTCACCAGCCCTGAAAACCCCAGGTCCCGAACGAGGGCGATATCATCAAGCATGGCACTGAACTCGCCCGCCGTGTAACAAAAATCACCGCCGCGCGGACGAATAATTGGGTGAACGGGAATAGTGACGGCCTGACGGGCTGACTTCAACACGCCGTAAGACGGCGTCAACCCGCCCTCCTTGGGCGCCGCGCACAGTTCAATGCGGTCAGCCCCGTGCTTTTGCGCGGTCACTGCACACTCCACGCTGTAACAACAAATCTCCAGCAGCGCCATTTAATCCTCCTGAAATTCCACTAAGCGAAACATCATGACACACCGTTCGTTTTCGGTCCCGGCGTGAACTCACATCTCTTATGCTTCACTGGCAACGATCTGCTCAATGGTCCACGGATGAAACTTCACCGTAACCTGTCCGTCAGTAACGGCCAGCGTCGGGTTAGGTAACCGCTCGCGCTCGCCTTTGGGAGAACTGGTCTTCACAAAAATTCCCGGCTGGCTTAAGCCTTCGTCCGCTAACAGGGCCAGCGCGCGCGCGTTTAACGTCTCCGGCTCACCCGGCAGGACAATCTCGATATGTTCCCAGCCTTCGTGCGGATAGCGTTTCTCGCCCGGCCACGGCAGTTCAACCACGCTGAACTGCCAGTGCGCCACGTTCACCGGCTCATGCAGTTTGAACAGGCAAATGGGGCGGCCATTAATGATATTCTCGGACAGTAACTCGCCGCACTGTTCGAACCCGCGACGCCAGCGCTCGGCGGTGGCATTCTGATGACAGCGCAAAGAGATATGATCGGCCTCAAGCGGCGCAATATCCAAACCCAGACGGGTGGCAAGTTCTGTGAACGCCTGGGTGAAGCGCGGTAAATCTGCGGAAATATCATGCAGTTCGTCAATGGATTGCCAGTTCGCCATAAGTCATTCTCTTTTCATGTCGCAAAGCCGCTAATTTACTCTGTTGCCCTGTTTTGACCAACCTCAGAAACCGGCTTTTTGCGACTGCATGATTATGCACACCTTCACTGCCTGGATTCTGAGCAATCTTCAGGCCCCGCACTGCTGACGTCAGAAGGCATTTGCAGTATACTCCCGCCCTAAATTCTTTAACTGGCGCGGGCGGTTGTAAGCCCGCATCAAAAACGTAAGGTATCCAGGTGAATATTCAGGCTCTTCTCTCCGAAAAAGTCAGTCAGGCACTGATTGCCGCAGGTGCCCCTGCGGATTGCGAACCGCAGGTTCGTCAGTCAGCAAAAGTACAGTTTGGCGACTATCAGGCTAATGGCGTGATGGCAGTGGCTAAAAAACTGGGCATGCCGCCGCGACAGCTCGCTGAGCAGGTACTGACGCATCTGGATCTTTCCGGCATTGCCAGCAAAACCGAAATCGCCGGTCCGGGCTTTATCAACATCTTCCTTGAGCCTGCATTCCTGGCAAGCCACGTTGACGCGGCGCTGAAATCCGATCGTCTGGGAGTGTCCCAGCCGGAAGCGCAGACCGTCGTGATCGACTATTCTGCGCCGAACGTGGCGAAAGAGATGCACGTTGGCCACCTGCGCTCCACCATCATCGGTGATGCCGCAGTGCGCACGCTCGAGTTCCTCGGTCACAAGGTGATCCGCGCGAACCACGTGGGCGACTGGGGCACCCAGTTCGGCATGCTGATTGCTTACCTGGAAAAACAGCAGCAGGAAAACGCGGGTGAAATGGCGCTGGCGGACCTGGAAGGGTTCTATCGCGAAGCCAAAAAACACTACGACGAAGACGAAGCTTTTGCCGAACGTGCGCGTAGTTACGTGGTTAAACTGCAGGGCGGCGATCAATACTTCCTCGAAATGTGGCGCAAGCTGGTTGACATCACCATGTCCCAGAACCAGCTGACTTATAACCGTCTGAACGTCACCCTGACCCGCGATGACGTAATGGGTGAAAGCCTGTACAACCCGATGCTGCCCGGCATTGTGGCTGACCTGAAAGCGAAAAACCTGGCGGTGGAGAGCGAAGGCGCAACGGTTGTGTTCCTTGATGAGTACAAAAACAAGGAAGGTGAACCGATGGGCGTGATCATCCAGAAAAAGGATGGCGGCTATCTCTACACTACGACCGACATTGCCTGCGCGAAATACCGTTACGAAACGCTGCATGCCGACCGCGTGCTGTACTACATCGACTCCCGTCAGCACCAGCACCTGATGCAGGCGTGGACGATCGTGCGTAAAGCCGGTTACGTGCCGGACAGCGTTCCGCTGGAACACCACATGTTCGGCATGATGCTGGGTAAAGACGGCAAGCCGTTCAAAACCCGCGCGGGCGGAACCGTGAAACTGTCTGACCTGCTGGACGAAGCGCTGGAACGCGCTCGTCGTCTGGTGGCCGAGAAGAACCCGGACATGCCGGCCGACGAGCTGGAAAAACTGGCCAACGCCGTGGGTATCGGTGCGGTGAAATACGCGGATCTCTCCAAGAACCGTACCACCGACTATATCTTCGACTGGGATAACATGCTGGCGTTTGAAGGTAACACGGCGCCATACATGCAGTACGCCTACACCCGCGTGCTCTCGGTATTCCGTAAAGCCAGTATCGACGAAAGCGTGCTGGCGACTGCCACCGTGACCATCACTGAAGATCGTGAAGCACAGCTGGCGGCGCGTCTGCTGCAGTTCGAAGAGACGCTGACGGTTGTCGCGCGTGACGGCACGCCGCACGTAATGTGTGCTTACCTGTACGACCTGGCGGGTCTGTTCTCCGGCTTCTACGAGCACTGCCCTATTCTGTCTGCGGAAAACGAATCGGTTCGCAACAGCCGCCTGAAGCTGGCGCAGCTAACGGCGAAGACCCTGAAGCTGGGTCTGGATACCCTGGGTATCGAAACCGTAGAACGCATGTAATACAAAAAACCCGGCAATCGCCGGGTTTTGTTTTTGCAGTCCTGGTAATCCAACCGTCAGCGATAGTTCACGATGACGGAATTGCTTTGCACCTTCAGCGCCGGAATCAAACGCCCCCCACCCGGCACTTCCCAGATGAAACGCAAAGGTTCAATAGCCGGTACGCCGTTGAACGCCTGCGTTGTCCCATTTTCGCCGTCGATTTCGGTACAGCGCGTCTGAGAGCAGAGGCGCACCCGCAAGCCCGCTGGCGTAGGGCCAATCAGCCGGTAATTCCAGACCACAAGGCCCATCTGACCGGAGACCTCTTCTGAAGGCGCCAGCGGGTTAGACGACATAGCAACACCGCGATTGCTGAGGGTCACCCCCATGCTGCTCGCCTGCCAGGTGCCCCCCCCGGCAGCCTGCGCCGCCAGCGGGAAGAGCAACATCCAAAGCCATTTACGCATTATTTTCCTCCAATCGTCGCGGTCATGCGGATATGACGGTTATCCGACAGCTCCAGATTCGACAGCACGACCAGCTGGTTCAGGCTACGACGCAGGAAGCGGGACAGCAGCGGACGCAGCGCGTGGTTCACCAGCAGCACCGGCGGCGCGCCGAGCATCTCCTGACGCGCCAGCGCCTCCTGCGTTTGCGCCAGCAGACGGTCCGCCAGGCCCGGCTCCAGACCGCCTCCGCCCTGCAGAGCCTGCAGCAGCAGACGCTCAAGCGGCGTATCGAGGCCGATCACCTGCACTTCCCCGGTTCCCGGGAACCACTGCTGTGTAATGGCGCGTCCCAGCGCCACGCGCACCACCGCCGTCAGCTCGTGCGGATCGCTTTGTATCGGCGCGTGTTCGGCAAGGGTTTCCAGAATGGTGCGCATATCGCGGATCGGCACCTTCTCGTCGAGCAGGTTTTGCAGCACCTTGTGCAGCGTGGTTAAGGTCAGCACGCCCGGGACCAGATCTTCCGTCAGCTTCGGCATCTCCTGCGTGACGCGGTCCAGCAGCTGCTGCGCTTCCTGACGGCCAAACAGCTCCGCCGAGAATTGCCCAATCAGGTGATTAAGATGGGTCGCCACCACGGTACTGGCTTCAACAACCGTATACCCCTGGATCTGCGCCTGCTCTTTCAGGGCGCTTTCAATCCAGATAGCGGCCAGGCCAAAGGCCGGATCGATAGTTTGCTCGCCCGGCAGCGTGCCTGCGGCGGTGCCGGGGTTAATCGCCAGCCAGCGGCCCGGATAGGCATCACCGCTGCCAATTTCGACACCTTTCATCAGGATGCGATAGCGCGCGGGCGGCAGGTCCATATTGTCGCGGATGTGTACCACCGGCGGCAGGAAGCCCATATCCTGCGCGAATTTTTTACGGATACTGCGGATACGGCCGAGCAGCTCGCCGTCCTGCTGGAAATCGACCATCGGGATCAGGCGATACCCGACTTCCATTCCCAGGGAATCTTCCAGCTGAACGTCGTTCCAGGTCGCTTCGACGGCCTGGGTATTCTCCGGCATTTTGACCTGAACAGGTTCCGCTGCCGGTTTGGTTTCACGGCCACGCATCCACCACGCAAGCCCCAGCAGCCCCGCCGTAAACAGCAGGAAGACGAGGTTTGGCATCCCCGGCACCAGGCCGAGCAACCCGAGAACCGCAGCGGCCAGCAGCATCACGCGCGGGTTGCTGAACAGCTGGCCCACCATCTGCTCGCCAACGTCCTGATCGGTGCTCACGCGGGTCACAATCACACCCGCCGCAGTGGAGATAACCAGCGCCGGGATCTGCGCGACCAGACCGTCACCGATGGTCAGCAGCGTATAGCTTTCCGCCGCGTGGCCCATGTCCATCCCATGCTGCAGCACGCCCACCAGCAGGCCGCCAACCACGTTAATCACCATGATCAGAATGCCAGCGATGGCATCACCGCGCACAAACTTACTCGCACCGTCCATGGAGCCGTAGAAGTCCGCCTCCTGCGTCACCTCCGCACGGCGTTTTTTGGCTTCATCTTCGGCGATAAGACCGGCGTTCAGGTCGGCGTCGATCGCCATCTGCTTGCCCGGCATCCCGTCGAGCACAAAGCGCGCGCCCACTTCCGCAATACGCCCTGCACCTTTGGTGATGACCATAAAGTTGATGATCACGAGGATGACGAACACCACGATACCGATAGCGAAATTGCCGCCCACCAGGAAGTGGCCGAACGCTTCCACCACTTTACCTGCCGCTGCCGCCCCGGTGTGTCCTTCCATCAGGATGATACGCGTGGATGCCACGTTCAGCGCCAGTCGCAGCAGGGTGGTAAACAGCAGAATGGTCGGGAACGCGGCGAACTCCAGGGTACGCTGGGTGAACATCGCCACCAGCAGCACCATAATGGACAGCGCAATATTGAAAGTGAAAAGCAGATCGAGGATGAACGCCGGGAGCGGCAGTACCATCATCGACAGAATTAGCAGGATCAGAATCGGCCCGGCAAGGATTTGCCATTGGGTCGATTTCAGGTTGCCGGGCAGGCGCAACATTGCCACCAGATTAGCCATCAGTGTCCTTCTCGTTCATAAAATCCAGCGCGGCAGGCACCGGAAGGTTCTCAGGTTTCACAGGCCGTTGACCGCCGGCCAGACGCCAGCGCTTCAACTGCCATACCCAGGCCAGCACTTCCGCCACGGCGGCGTAGAGTTGTCCTGGGATCTGTTGTCCAATATCCGCATGGCGGTACAGGGCACGCGCCAGCGGAGGGGCTTCCAGGATCGGCACGCGGTGTTCCGTGCCAATTTCCCGGATGCGCAGCGCGATCAGCCCTGCCCCTTTCGCCACCACTTTCGGCGCGCTCATTTTGTTTTCGTCATAGCGCAGCGCAACGGAATAGTGCGTCGGGTTGGTGACGATGACGTCGGCCTTCGGCACATCTTCCATCATGCGGCGACGGGCGGCGGCACGCTGCATCTGGCGGATACGCCCCTTAACGTGCGGGTCACCTTCCATCTGCTTATATTCGTCACGGATGTCCTGGCGTGACATGCGCAGCTTTTTGAAGTGGGTATAAAGCTGGAAGATCACGTCAAAACCCACCATCGGGATAATGCTGAGCACCACCAGCAGTGCGCACAGCCCGACCAGATTCAGCGCGTTGCTCATCGCGGTGAGAGGCGATTCGCTGATGAGACGCATCATTTCCGGCCAGTGGTACCAGAGGTAAAACCCCGCGGAACTGCCCATCAGCACCGATTTGAGAATGGCTTTGAGCAGCTCGGCCCCGGTCTGAGCAGAGAACATTTTCGCAATGCCCGGCAGCGGGTTCAGTTTGGAAAATTTCGGCTGCAGCGATTTGGCACTAAAAACCAGACCGCCGAGCATCACCGGCGAGACCAGCGCGACCAGCACCACCCCGGTAATCAGGGGCAACAGCGCGACCATGGCCCCTTTAATAAGCTGAATAATCTGGCTGAGGATCAGATTCGGATCGTTGACCATGCTGTGGTCAAAACGTAAGCCGGTTGACAGCATTCCCGCCAGCTTGCGGGCGAGCGACTCCCCCCCCCACCAGATAATGCACACGCCTACGATAAGGATCAGCAGGGAGGTCAATTCTCGGGATCGGGGGATTTGCCCTTCCTCACGCGCCTTTTCTAGTCGGTGGGGTGTGGGGGCTTCCGTTTTGTCGTCGTTCTCTTCTGCCACAGTGCATGCTCAGCCCATTATGTCACGGGTATCATGCCAGCACCGCCTTTCATCAATGGCCTGAAAAACCCCTATAACCGGGTCTTTTTATCCAGTTTAAGACCGCCCTACGCGCCTTGAGTGAGCGAAGAGAGGGCAAGTCATGACTGAACAAATAGAGAGCAGCTTTTATGATGCGTTTCATATCACAAAAGGAATTAAGCTCAGATTTAAAGAACGTTTACTCAAAAAAATATTCAGAAAGAAAATTAACATAGCAGTCGATTTTATCCACCAGGTATTGCAGGATTGATGCAGCTATGTAAATCCAATAATCCAGAGCAATTAAAAGTATATAAGCCATTACTACAGACAATCCAAAAATGGATTAATCTCTCTAACATTAGCTTTGTGACTCCCTTACCAGAAGAAATTTAAATGTTATAATTTAATGCGACATAATTTACCTTTCACCAGAAAGCAAAATGTATGCCAGATATTTCTTTTTAATTAAAGGGACATTTAAGATGGATTTCAAAAAGAATATTTTTGCGGGCTTAACCCTTGCAACACTGTCGATGAATGGTTTCGCCGCAGAAATGAATGCCGGCGCTATTCACTTCACGGGTGAAATTATCGAATCAAGCTGCACGATTGAGGGTGACAATGACACGGACAGTACAGTCCCATTGGGTACCTATCCTGTATCACTATTTACTGATATTGGGACGGAAACCTCACTCGTGCCGTTTTCCGTAACGCTTGCAAACTGCCCGTTAAAAAGCGATGGGCTGCCAGCTGTACAGTTGACCTTTAACGGCCCAACAACCCTGACCGGGGCCAAAACATTACTCGACGTCAGTACAATTACCACTAAGGGCGATACCGCGGCCACCGGCATCGGCGTTGCCGTCAGCCTGGCGGGTAAAGATGATAAACTCATTACGATGGACGGCGCTGAAGGGCAGGTCTACATCGAACTGGCGTCAAAATCCTCAGATACCATTAAGGCTGATTTTAATGCCCGCTATAAATCATTTGCAGCTGCGGTTACCGCCGGTCCAGCAGATGCTGATATGACAGTAAATATTCTTTACCGTTAACAGACGCATTACTAATATTCACAATATATATATTTAGCCGTCATGACATTTAAGGAGTCATGAACTGATAATAGTCCGAATCCGGATTCGGACTATTATCAATTCCTCTCAACCTCCTTTATTAAAGGTTTCACCATGCGCATATCACTCCAGGTCTTATTATGTATTCCTGTTATTGCGAGCACCGTTTGTAACGCATCTGGTGTTCAGATAGGCCGCACACGCATAATCTACGATGCCACAAAAAAGGAAGTTGCCCTGCCCTTACAAAATAATGATAAAGAGCTTCCATGGTTAATACAGTCATGGACAGATACGGGTGATGGCAAAACGCACGGACCGTTTATCGTGACACCACCGCTCTTTCGACTCGATCCGCAAAAAGAGCAAAGCCTGCGCATTAGCTGGAACGGAACAACCTTACCCGGGGATAAAGAGTCTCTGTTCTATATGAACGTGCGAACCGTTCCTGCCACGGCATCGGATGAGGATGACAAAAACGTCCTACGGTTAATTTATAAAACGCGTCTGAAACTGTTCTGGCGCCCTGCCGGACTCAGCGGTACCCCCTCTGAATCCTGCAAAAACCTGCGCTTTGCTCGTCATGGTCAGCAGCTCACTGTTATCAATGCGGGGACGTTCTACAGCGTCTTTGATTCACTTGCTTTGGGCACGCACAAAGTGGAGAAGGCCGACATGGTTGCCCCTAAATCCCGCGTTGAGATTCCTCTCCCTGCCAATGCACAGAGTACTAGCGTCACCTGGCGCTGTATAACCGATTACGGGAACGCTTCCGAAAAACACACCTCCACCCTGGCGCAGGATTAAAAGACGGCGATGATGACAGGACGTAATGATTTGTCATACGTGCGGCTCTTCAGAACGAATCCGCTTCTTCGCTGCCTTGGCGGTATTTTGCTCTTCGCAAGCGTCTCGACGCTGGCCCGTGAGTATCGTTTTTCTCCCTCATCGCTTGAAGGGAATATGCTGGCCCGGCAGGATATCGACCTTTCACTCTTTTCAAAGTCGAATGCTCAGCTACCCGGCACCTATTCTTCACGAGTGCAGGTGAACGAGCGCCGCCTGAGCAACACCAATATCGCTTACGTCAGCTCCTCGGAAGGGGCACTGATACCTCAGCTCACCCCGGATATGCTGCGGACATGGGGGATTGCTATTGACCGTTATCCCGCCTTGCTTACATTACCCGCCAATAAGGCTTTGCCTAAAGATATAGGCAACTATATCCCCCAGGCCTCTGCGCGGCTTGATTTTTCCACCATGACATTAGCGTTGAGTATTCCTCAGGCCGCGCTAAGTGGTACCGGTCGCGATTACATCGATCCCTCGCGCTGGGACGATGGTGTCCCTGTGTTGTTCAGTGACTACGCTTTTTCAGGATCAATAAATAAGGGCAGCGGCGACGGTAGCGCCACCAATCAGTATCTGAATTTGCGCACCGGCGCCAACCTGGGTGGCTGGAGAGCGCGCAACTATTCAACGTGGAGCAATTCAGATAATGAAAACCTGTGGGAAAACATCAATACCTTCCTGCAGCATGACGTTGACGCCCTCAAGGCGCAGTTCACAGCCGGAGAAAGCAACACGCGGGGCGATGTATTTGATAGCTTACAGTACCGAGGCGTCAACCTTGCGTCGGATGAAGAGATGCTTCCCTATAGCCAACGCGGCTATGCCCCTGTCATACGCGGCAACGCCAGTTCAAATGCGGAAGTCTCGGTGCGCCAGAATGGCTATCTCATCTATCAGCAAAATGTCGCGCCGGGAGCGTTCGAGATCAACGATCTCTACTCCACTACCAACAGCGGCGATCTGGACGTTACGGTGAAAGAGGCTGACGGCACCGAGCATCACTTTACGCAGCCCTATTCCAGTATCGCGGTTATGCTGCGGCCTGGGCGTATGAAGTACGAAATTACGGCAGGCCGTTATCGTGCTGAAAGCGGGAGCGACCAAAAGGAACCCGACTTCTTCCTGGGAAGTATGATTTACGGCTTAAATAATCTTCTCACCTGGTTTGGGGGGCTGACGCTCTCGAAAGACTATAACGCAGCCAATACAGGTACCGGTCTGGCACTCGGACCGCTGGGCTCACTGTCGGCTGACGTTACCATGGCCGACACCCGGCTAGACGATAAGAGCCAGCATGCCGGCCAGTCATGGCGTTTGCTTTATACCGGTAAACTGGATTCGACCGATACCAACTTCAGCCTCGGCAGCTACCGATACAGCAGCCGCGGATATTACAGCTTCGCTGACGCCAACCAAAAGCGTGAAGGCCACGAAGACGATCTGCTGTTTCGTTACAATAAACGCAACCGCATTCAGGGCAGCGTCAGCCAAAGCGTTGCTGGGGCGAGTCTGTATCTTAACGGTTATCAGCAGGATTATTGGGGCACATCTAAAAAAGAGCGCAGCCTGTCGGTTGGATTTAATACCGTCGTTGCCGGCACGAGTTATCACATGGCCTATACGTACAGCAAAACCAACGACGAAGAGCCTGACAGGATGGTCTCTTTGGGATTTAGCATTCCTCTCGCCAGATGGCTACCACGCGCCTGGAGTAGCTATAACATCAGCAATACTAAAAATGGCTATACGCGGCAAAACGTGGGCCTCAGCGGCACGCTGCTCGACGACGAGCGTTTGAGCTACTCGTTACAGCAGAGCCATTCCAACCACGACGGGGATGATATCAGCAGCGTCTATGGCAGCTACCACTCGCAATACGCGAACCTGACCGCAGGCTATTACACCTCCACCGATGACACTCAGCAGCTTAACTATGGCATTAGCGGCGGTATTGTTGCCCATCCACAGGGCGTCACGCTGACTCAACCTTTAGGCAGCCAGTTTGCTATCGTGAACGCCAACAACGCGCCCGACGTCCGTTTCCTGAACCAGCGTGGTATTAAGACCGACTGGCAGGGTAACGCAGTCATTCCATCGCTCACTCCGTATCAGGAGAACAATATTCGTATTGATACCTCGAGCCTGCCGGAAAATGTGGACAGCAGTGATACCGCCATCACCGTGATTCCCTCGCGCAACGCGGCGGTGCTGGCCAGATTTGACGCACACACAGGCTACAGGATGCTGGTCACCCTGAAGCGTCCAAACGGCCTCCCCGTTCCGTTCGGCGCTATCGCGACCAGTAGCGCCCCGGTGATGAGCGGCATCGTCGATGATACCGGCACCGTCTATCTGGCAGGCCTTGGAGAGACCGCACAGCTCACCGTGAAATGGGGCAACGGCACAGGGCAACAGTGCCGCGCCAGCATTACGCAACAGTCAACTAACCAAACCGAAAGCCCTAACGGTATTCGCTCGGTTAGCGAGCTTTGTCAGCAGGAATAAGGACATGAGAACTATATTCAAAAAACAGGCCGTCTGGGCTTCCCTGGCCACGGCATTGAGCCTAACCACAGCCAGCCCGTGCAGGGGTGCCGTGACTATACTTCATAACTGCTTCGGTGCACCGCAAACCTACACCACTTCGTTCGATCATGAGTTTTCGTCCAGCGAAAATATTGCCAATCATGACTATGATGTGCCAAATCATCTGGTCGGCAATGGCCCGGTGATAGTTGCCAACTGCGACTGTCCCGGAAATATGTTTTCTTCGAGCATGGTCTATGAAAAAACGTTTGCCGGGAGCCCTCTGAGTCCGGGTACAAACGGTTACGGCTATTTGACCGAAAAGATCGATGCCGATATCACCGCCTACGCTGACGCAATCAACTCTCCGGACGGCAATTCTTTGACCCCGTTAGCTATCAATGAATACCCGACGACCCGAGGTAATATGCGTAGCACTACCGAGAGTGCACTCGCCAAAACGGAAGGAGATGCCAACGTTTGCAGTAGTAGCACCCAGCCCAGCAATGCCGCTGCAATAAAACGTAATTTCCGCTGGAACGTCGTTGCTATCATGCTCCACATTAAAAAACCCATCCTGGGTCAGGAGGTGATCCCTCCGATGATTGTCGCGCAAAACTATGCCTGTCTTTATTTCGGCACGGGGGGAAGCTGCGATCCCGGGCTGGCAGACCAGGTTTCTGATATCTGGTTTAGCGGCACGCTTTCTGCGCCGCTAAGCTGCACCATCAACGCAGGCAGCACCATTGAGGTTGAGTTCGGCGGCATTGTCAGCAAGCAATTCGTCAGCAAGGGGCAACCGCCAAAACGATATGCCCTCAAAAACGTCGATATTGCCTATCATTGTGATGATAACGCAGTGGGAAACACGGATCGGATAAAACTTACGCTCACAGCAGATCAGGGCGTGGCGGATAGCAGTACGCCGTACATTGCAAAACTCCTGGAAAGGGACGATCTCGGGGTGCGTGTATATGATGAAAACAGTCAAAACGTCGCGCTGGATGGTACCTATGAGTTTCCGGTGACAATGGACGAGCAGGGAAACGGAGTGGTCAAAATTCAGGCCGCGCCGGTTGGCACGACTAATGTCCCCCCTGCCCCGGGCCATTTTGAAGGTAACGTGACAGTGAAGATGGATCTTCGCTAATCGAAATACCCTCAGGTTGACGCCGCAGCCTGAGGGTAATCAGAACAATCAGAAGCCGAGGCTGTCCAGCAGGTCGTCTACCTGATCCTGGCTTGCCACAACGCCTGCCTTGGTGGCGTCGAGCTGTGGGCCATTGAGCAGGCTTTCGTTCTCACGTTTTGGACGGGCTGCAGGTTCCGGAATGTTCTCCAGCAGAACCATCAGCAGCTGACGCTCAATCTCCTGGATAACATCCATCATGCGCTTGATGACCTGACCGGTCAGGTCCTGGAAATCCTGCGCCATCATGATGTCCAGCAGCTGGGCGTTGGTGAAGCTGGTGTGGCCCGGCACATCGCCCAGGTACTGACGAGTATCCGTCACCAGCTCGCGGGCATCAGCCAGCTCGATAGGATTTTCAAACCACTCGTCCCAGCGTTTGCTCAGGGCTTTCGCCCCCTTTTCCATCGCATCCTGGTGCGGCTGTGATGCTTCAACGCTGTTCAGCGCACGTTCCGCGGCCTGAGCGGTCATCTGCACGACATAGTCCAGACGATCGCGGGCATCAGGAATCGCTTCCGCCGCTTCGGCAATTGCCTGATCCAGACCCAGCTCGCGCAGGCTGTCACGCAGCATGCGCGTCAGGCTGCCGATGCGGACGATGATATCGCTCGGCGAGTGTTCTTCAACGGGTTTCATAGCAGGTTGCAACATTTCCATCACCTCACATGCCGAGTTTCTCGAAGATCTTACCGAGCTTCTCTTCCAGGGTTGCCGCGGTGAATGGCTTCACCACATAGCCGCTTGCGCCCGCCTGTGCAGCGGCAATGATGTTCTCTTTTTTCGCTTCCGCAGTGACCATCAGAACCGGCATAGACGCCATTCCCGCATCGGCACGAATGGTTTTCAGCAGTTCCAGACCGTCCATGTTTGGCATGTTCCAGTCGGAGATAACAAAACCAAACCCGCCAGCCTGCAGTTTGTTCAGCGCATCAACGCCATCTTCTGCTTCTTCAACGTTGTTGAAGCCCAGCTCTTTCAGCAGGTTGCGTACGATGCGACGCATGGTGGAAAAGTCATCCACAACCAAAAACTTAAGCTCTTTATCCGCCATAAAATAATACTCCTGAGTCAAATACGTATTGCCTGTCCGGCACTGATTTTCGCCAGCATCTGCTGGCTTACCTGGCTAAGATCGACCACTTCGCTCACGCCACCCATATTGATGGCCTCGCGCGGCATGCCGAACACCACACAACTTGCTTCATTCTGCGCAATCGTCCAGGCGCCAGCCTGGTGCATTGCAAGCATTCCGGCGGCACCGTCGTTGCCCATCCCCGTCAGGATCACCCCAACGGCGTTGCGCCCCGCATGTTTCGCCACCGAATGAAACAGCACATCCACCGACGGACGGTGCCGGTTGACCGGCGGTCCGTCATGAATTTTGATTTGATAGTTAGCGCCGCTGCGCGCCAGCTCCATATGCTTGTCGCCCGGCGCGATATAGGCATGCCCCGGGAGCACGCGCTCGCCGTCTTCCGCCTCTTTCACGCTAATCTGGCACAGCTTGTTCAGGCGTTCGGCGAACGAACGGGTAAATCCTGGCGGCATATGCTGAGTGATCAGAATACCCGGACTTGAAAGCGGCAATGGCTGGAGTACATGACGAATTGCCTCTGTTCCTCCGGTTGACGCCCCAATGACCAGCAGTTTTTCCGAGCTGAGTAATGGACCGGCCTTCAGGGTCGCCGGCGCGGCCATCGGCGTGTGGGCGGCAAGCTTCGCACGCGACGCGGTGCGGATCTTCTCGGCGATCATCTCGCTGTAGGCCAGCATCCCTTCGCGAATGCCGAGCTGCGGCTTGGTGACAAAATCCACCGCCCCCAGCTCCAGCGCGCGCAGGGTGATTTCCGATCCTTTCCCGGTCAGGGAGGAGACCATCACCACCGGCATAGGCCGCAGCCGCATTAATTTTTCGAGGAAATCGATGCCATCCATGCGCGGCATCTCGACATCCAGCGTTAGCACATCGGGGTTATATTTTTTAATTAAATCCCGCGCTACCAGCGGATCGGGCGCGGTTGCCACCATCTCCATGTCGCTGTGGCTATTGATAATTTCAGTCATGATCTGACGCATCAGCGCTGAATCATCGACAGACAACACCCTGATTTTACTCATGCTTTTTCCTTACTCAGCGCATATACCGTTTGCCCACGCAGGCTAAACTCACGCACGAGGTTGCTGAAGTTTTCCGAGTGCCCGGCAAACAGTAAACCGTCAGGCTTGAGCAACGGAACAAACCGACGCAGAATGTCCTGTTGCGTCGTTTTATCAAAATAGATCATGACGTTACGGCAAAAAATGGCGTCGAACGGCCCCGGCACGTTGTACTGCTTATCCAGCAGGTTAACGGGCGCGAATTCGACGCAGTTCGCCAGCTCCTGGCGTACGCGCACCAGGCCTTCATGCGGGCCCGTCCCGCGCATGAAATAACGCTGCAGCTGCTGCGGCGACAGCGTTTTCAGTTCATCCTGGCGATAAACGCCGTTACGCGCCTTCTCCAGCACTTCAGTATCGATATCGCTGGCGTAGACCTTCCAGCGTCCCGGCGCCATTCCCAGCGTATCGGCAAGGGTGATCGCCAGCGAGTACGGCTCTTCACCCGTCGAGGCGGCCGCACTCCAGACGCGATACTCCCCGGTGCGACGGCGCGCATGCTCGGCCAGAACCGGGAAGTGGTGAGCTTCACGGAAAAACGCCGTCAGGTTGGTGGTTAACGAGTTAATAAAAGCCTGCCACTCGGCGCTGTTCTGGTTCGCCTCGAGCATGCTCAGATAGCGGCCAAAATCATCCAGCCCCAGCGTACGCAAGCGCCGCACCAGACGGTTGTAGACCATGTCCCGCTTATGATCCGCAAGCACGATCCCCGCACGCTGGTAGATTAATTGACATATCCGACGAAAATGCGCGTCGGACAGCGCGAGGCGCTGTGTCATCTGCAACAATAATGACGTTTGCCCAGGGGGCATTGGTGATGTCATAGCGCCTTCTTAATTACATTCAGGATACAACTGGCACGGCCTGCGACCGCCCGACTTCTGTTACTGCTTCAACGTGCTCTTTCACATTAAATACCGCGACCAGTCCGGTCAGACGATCCGCCTGGCTGGCCAGCTGATCGGTTGCCGCTGCCGCTTCCTCAACTAACGAGGCGTTCTGTTGCGTCACCTGATCCATCTGGCTGACCGCCTGGGCTACCTGCTCAATGCCGCGACGCTGTTCATCCGACGCCGAGGCAATTTCGCCCATAATGTCGTTAACCCGCGTCACGGAGGTGACGATCTCGTGCATGGTTTTCGCCGCCGTATCCACAAGCGTTGAGCCCTGCTGAACGCGCGAGACCGACTCTTCGATCAGGACCTTGATTTCTTTCGCTGCGTTGGCGCTGCGGCTCGCCAGGTTACGCACCTCACCCGCCACCACCGCAAACCCGCGCCCCTGCTCCCCGGCACGCGCCGCTTCCACAGCGGCATTCAGCGCCAGAATGTTGGTCTGGAACGCGATGCCGTCAATCACGCTGATGATGTCACCAATTTTCTGCGAGCTGGTGGCAATCTCCTGCATGGTGCTGGCGACATGGGACGCCTGGTCACCGCCTTTCTTCGCCGTCATCGCCGCCTGTTTTGACAGGTCAGACGCCTGACGCGCGTTATCGGCGTTCTGGCTTACGGTCGCCGTCAGCTGCTCCATGCTGGCCGCCGTCTGCGCCAGCGAGGCCGCCTGCTGCTCGGTGCGGGACGACAGATCGTTGTTACCCGCCGCAATCTCTGAGATCCCGGTGTGCATGGCATGGCTACCCTGCCGCACGTCGCTCACCGTTTCCCGCAGCGATCCCTGCATCGCCTTCAGGCTGGCAAAGATCGCCGAAATTTCGTTTTTGCCGAACACCGCCACCGGACGCGCCAGGTCGCCTTTTGCAATACTGTCGAAGTGGCTGCTGACGATCGCCAGCGGCTGCACAATCATTCTGCGCGACCAGAGCAGCGCCCCGCCGGTCAGCAACCCTGCCAGAATCACCACCACGGCGAAGATGACGCCCGACATGTGATAGCTTTGACGGCTCTGGTCACCGGCACGCTGTACAGACTGGTTAATATCCTGCTGCCAGGCGTTGAAGCTGCCGTCAAACGCTGCCTGAGACGCCTGGACCGGTGCGGTCATAAAGTCCGACAGCTGGTTGTTCTCAAGCCACGTCGCCTGGTGGTCCAGATCGCTGTACCACTGCTCAAAGTTCGTCTTCATGGCGGCCTTCAGCGCTTTCTCTTTCTCGCTGTCGGCGGCCTGCGCCGTAAAGGCTTTAAACTGTGCGTCAGCCTGTTTCAGGCTGTCGCGCGCGGTGGCCATCAGCGCTTTAATGTCATCCGGCGGATAGCTCAGCGCGGTTAAGGTTCCCGCCTTGTTCAGCGCAGTGCTTGCCTGCAACAGCACGGCACGCGTTTGTGCCAGTGCGGAGCGCTGCTGATTACTCGCCTCAACTTCCTGCAAATTCTGATAGCCATCGCGAAACGCCCAAAAAGACAACCCGTTACTGCCAACCTGCAACACACCGCAAAGGATCAGAATCAAAAACAGTGTGGTCGAGATACGAATACGATTTAACATCCACGCTCCCATCAAGCGGCAAGCAGCCGCGGTTTAATTGTCAGTCAAAATGTTTCCCAGTTTTCATCTTGTCCGGTCGTCGCGGTACGCGTACGGAGTGCAGCCTGTTCAGCGGCTGGCGCGCGGTACGTCGCCTGCGGAGTGACCGTGTTTCCAGCGAGTGAAGCGAGACGAAACGCCGAGACGGCCATCTTCAGACGGCTCGCCTGGTCTTCCAGGGCAGCGGCCGCCGCAGCGGACTCCTGCACCAGCGCGGCGTTTTGCTGTGTCACGCGATCCATTTCCGATACCGCCAGGGCAACCTGGTCGATACCACGACTCTGCTCATCAGACGCAGAGGCGATTTCCCCCATGATGTCCGTCACGCGGGTAACGGCATTCACGATGTCATTCATGGTCTCCCCGGCGCTTTCCACCAGCACGGAGCCGGTATCCACGCGGGAGACAGAGTCTTCAATCAGCGACTTGATCTCTTTTGCCGCGTTGGCGCTGCGGCTGGCCAGGTTGCGCACTTCCCCGGCCACCACGGCAAAACCGCGTCCCTGTTCGCCCGCTCGCGCCGCTTCCACGGCGGCGTTCAGCGCCAGAATGTTGGTCTGGAAAGCAATGCCGTCGATAACGCTGATGATGTCGGCGATTTTCTTCGAGCTATCGGCGATTTCGTGCATGGTTTTCACCACGCCATCCACCACGCGTCCGCCGCGCTGCGCCGTCTCGGAGGCGCTTTCTGCCAGCTGAGACGCCTGGCGAGCGTTATCGGCGTTCTGCTTCACGGTCGCGGTGAGCTGCTCCATGCTGGCGGCCGTCTCTTCCAGGGCGGAAGCCTGCTGTTCGGTACGGGATGAGAGATCGTTATTCCCCATCGCAATTTCGCTGGTGCCGGTGTAGATAGCCTCCGACCCGTTACGCACGTTGGCGACGGTTTCGATTAACGAACGCTGCATATGGTCAACGCTGTTTGCCAGCTCGGTGATCTCATTGCGCCCGGAAACGGTCAGCGTTTTAGTCAGATCGCCTCCGGCAATTTCACGAATGTGGGCAATGACGCGCCCAAGAGGATTCAGCAGAATATGGCGAATGCCGTACCAGACCGCGACCAGCACGATGACCAGCGCCAGCGCCATTACGGCCATCTGCCATTTCGCAAAGCGGTAGTCATTCTGACTTGCCGTAAAGGCCGAGTGATAGAGATCGCCACTGGCCTTCGCGTATTCCCCCAGCGCCGCGCCGAGTGCGTTTTGCATCCCCTGCGTCGGCTGCGCGAAATAGGCGTCCATATTTCCGCTCTCCAGGAACTGAATGAGCTCTGTCAGACCGGTATGGTAGGCGTTGTATTTTTCATCGATATTCTGGCTCACCTGCTCCATAGCAGGCTGCGGGGCGATCTTTTTGAAGGCGTCGTAATGTTTCGCGGCGTCAGCGAGGGTGGCACGGGCATTTTTCAACAGATCGGTTTTCGCGCTGCTCTGCTGATTGTTAGGGTCCATCATCATGCGCGCGGACGAGCGGCTCAGGTTGATACGCGTTTGCAGCATCAGATCCCACGTCGACGTGAGTTCACTCTGCTGCAGGCGGAGATCGTTCGAGGCCGCGAAGCTGTCCTGGTTCTGTTTTAATGACGAGAAAAAAAGCCCGCCGGAGATGAGCTGAAGAAGTGCGAAAATGACCAGCACCATCATGAGCATTGTGACAACGCGGATACGGTTCAACATACAACACCTTCTCATAGATTTATTAACGGTGTTATCGGCACAGCCCACAGGAACTTTACATTTGCGAAAGGGAAAAGCGCGGGGTTAAAACGCCACGTCGACAATCAGCGTGTCGGTGTAGGTTCCGGCAGGAGGCGTGGCCTGACTGGTCAGGACTTTCGCGGTGTAGTTGTAGGTGCGCAGTAAACCGTCGGCACTTACCTGCGACGACGTCGCGCTGGACCAGCGCTCGCTGCCGCTGCCGCCCCAGCGGTTACCGGTGGCTTCCTTATAGATGTCGTAGCTCATGGCGTTACTGCCGCTCACCATGCGCCGCACGTTGTTCAGCGCGTTGGCACCGTTATTAATGCCGATGGTATACGTACTGCCTTTGGTACAGGTGACGGCAATCGCCTGCGAGACGGTAGGGAAACTTTGCACCAGCGGCGCGCTGTTGAAGTTCACATCTGGCGTGGTCATGGCGCTGCAGTCGTTGGTGACGGTCATATCTAACAGGATGGTGGTTGTCGCGGTACCCGTCTGATTGATTGAGCAAAGGCCGAGCGCGCCCACGGAGCAGACGCTGTAGTTAACGCTGAAGGATAACTGCACCTGATATGGCCCGGCAGTCACGTTTTGCCCGGCGACGGTGCGGAAATAAAGTGGAATGTTGTACTGCTTTGACCCCAGCAACCCCAGAAGGGTATTCCCGCTCCAGGTATATGATTTACTTATCTGTACCTCGCTGCTGCTCGCGCACCCCGATAGCCCGCACAGCCGGGTGGGGATCACGTCGGTGATGGCCGCATTATCCGTGCGTTTCATGGTGGCCCGACTGTTGCCCGAAACCGATGCCGCGGTGTAGGTCAGCGTTACCGAGTCGCTGGTCAGCAGATTCAACACGGCATCGCAGGCCACCACCAGCGTGCCGGTAGTTTGAACTTCCCCGGTTCCGCTGAGCGAGAACGAAGTGACGCTGCCAAACGACGCATTAACCGTACTGACGGTACACGCCGCCCAGCCGCCGCCGGAGAAAAGCAGCAGGATCAACAGCAGCAGGCGCGTCATGGCTCCTCCCGACAAATCAGCGGCCCGTAGGTTTTTAGCTTGTGCTCCGGATTGGCCCCCACGGCTAGGGTGGCCTTGCAGCGTTTTCCGTCAGGTGCGATCACCTCGAGCGGGTTCACATCGCTGAGATTTTCCAGCCATGCGATGCCGTCATACCCCACCACCGCATTGCTGCGCGAGACGCGTCGGACCAGGCTTCCCACCGGCAGCGCCTGGCCGCGCGCATCATGCAAAATGACGCTTGCCACCCGCTCCTGCTCCATCGGGAAATCGACCAGATAGCCGCTGTGGCGGCGGATCGCTATCCGCCGTTCGGTCTCTTTCAGACGGGTATCCGCCGGCAGATTCAGGGTATCAATCCGGTAGCTTGCCGGATAATACGCCGACACCCCGCTGATCAGCAGGTAGCCATTATTATTGGTTTTACCGACGGGCTGGTTCTCATAGCTGACGGGCACATCCGGGTGGCCGTCGGTACTGATAACCACAAATGCATCGTTGATCTTATTCGCTGCAAACAGCTCGCCGTCCATCAGCACAATTGCGCCCATCGCCTCGCCCCACCAGGTCATGGCGTCCCTTTCGCCATAGCCGCCGCCCTGCAGCTCTATGTTGTTATTGCGCCAGCCCAGCGTAGCCTGTTGATAATCGCTGGATCTTGACTGGTTGGCCCAGGCCATGTTCCAGCTGAAACCGCCGTCAGAAGGCATAGAGTGGTTGTAGTTAATGCGCTGGGTACTGCCGGCATCCGGGGTATTTTCAACGGTAACGGCAGCGCTGTCGCGTGCCCCCAGCGGCACCTGCAGCGACAGCGCGACCGTCCAGTCTCCCCGCTGCTGGTCCCGGCTGCCGGCCAGGTAAATGCTGCTCGCCCCCCACAGGTTGCGGCTCCAGGAGAGATTGAGCAGCTCGGTTTTTTGACTGTCAAAACTCTCCACCCCAATCCAGGCCGCGCCGATATTGCCGTACCGTCCCAGATTGAAGGTCAGCGAATACTGATCCGTATTACGGCTAAAGCTGGCGATGGGCTTATCGTTTTCGTCATACACCGTCGGCTGGTCGTAGAGGGCAAGATTGCCAAAGCCGCGGTCGCGACGCGTGTGTTGAGTGGCGACGCTAAATTCGCTGGTACTGTACTGGTAACCCCAGTTGATTTGCCCGCCCGCATCCCCGCGCATGCGGCTCTGCGAGTAAGAGGTATTTACCACGCCAAACTGGCCGAGTTTTATTACCGTCCCCGCGCCACCCAGCGCCAGCTCCTGCGCCCCTTCTGCATGCCCTTCCAGCGTTAGCCAGTCCGTCACCCCGTAGCGATACGATCCGCTGCCTGCCGCCGAGCCGTAGTCAAAATTCTTGATACCGTAATTACGCCGCAGGCTGCCGAGCGTCACGGCGCCGTCGCTCAGCCCTTGTTTAAGCAAGTCGCTGGTGACGTAAAACGGGAGCGTGGTGCTGACCTGGCGTCCCAGCGCATCCGTTGTGACCAGAACCGCATCCCCGGCGCCGTTGATATAGGGTAAATTAGTCAGGGTGAAGGGGCCGGGCTGAAGCTGGGTCGAACCGGAGCGATAGCCGTTGATAAAAAGATCGACCGAGGTGGGTACCGCGGCTTCCCCTGCGAACTCGGGCAGCGGCCACGTCACCAGGTCAGGTCGCAGGGAGAAATCCCGCCCTACGCTTACGCCCCCCATCCGCACGCTGGAGCTCCAGCTCAGGGCATCGCTGATCACGTCCCCGACGCTCCAGCTCATCGCGTCATCTTCGTGAGTGAACAGCAGGGTCGTATCATAGCGGACATACCCTTCCTGCTGGCCGTCATTACCGGTGAAATTTTCCCGCGCGTAACCGGTGGAGGAAAACGAGCCGTTCTCGTTGAAGTAGCGGAACTCATGCCAGAGCGACGCCTGACCGCCGATATGTTCCGTGTGGTTAGTGTAGAGATCGTAATTCAGCAGCGCACCGCGGCCAAAGTGCGGTTTGGCCTGCGCCGTTTGCCCGCTAAAAGACGTCACGCGGGCCGTCACCCAGTCACGGGGCACGGTCAGCAGCAGGCGCTGCGCGGCGCTGTCATACTCGACCCGAACCTGAGCAAGCGAGGAGAGATTCACCTCTCCGGTGGGAACATGCGCCGGGGGCAGCCCCGCGCGCAGCAAATCGGCGCTTGATATAAAGAAAGCGCCTTTACGCTGCGTCACGGGCACGACCAGACCGGTATCGTAGTGGTTCAGCACGAGGGCAAGCTGGAAAACCGCTTCATCATTTATCGTCTGCGCCTGGGGAGGCGGCGGCAAACTGTCGTCGCCGGGCTCGGCCAGGGTCGCGGAACTGACGCAAAGCAGTATCATCATCGCCGGCTTCAGTTGACGGGCGTCGACTGCCATTGTGCGTCCCTGGCATTAATCTGTGCGCTCATCCGCTCTGGCTGACGAACGCCAGCGGGTATGGGCCAGCTGCGGGTGCTGCCCGGGAGGACGTAACCCAGTAGTCCTTCCGCTACCGTGCGTTTCTGCCCTCCCTGCTCCAGCGCCACCTGGCTCAGCCTGACATGGACATCCCCCCGATTTCTGACCTCCAGCACTGGCTGCCCCTCCGCGCGCGTCACACGCCAGCTCAGGTTTTGGGTTTCCGCCAGCGCGTGATGCGCGCCCTCTTTGATGGTTCGGATCCCCTGTCCATACACGAACAGAGGGATGGAGTAACGCATCTGCAATTTGAGGCCGATGGCGGGTTCGGCTTTTGCATCAGGCTGGGGGATTTCATCCACGATAATGCGGTAAGCCTGTTCGACGCCCGCGGGAACCGCAGCCTGTTTGATAAGGCGAATAAGCTGCTTGCTGCCTGTGCCAATCGTGACGATGGGCGGGCTGGCGACCACGTCCTGCTGCGAGGTATATCGCTCGTGTCCGTCCTCCTGCTTCCAGCGCACGATGCGGACCTGCATCGTCGTGGCGCTGTTCCCCTGGTTCTGGATCCACAGTTCAGTGGCGTTGGCGTCCGCTGCAAGCCACGGGTCGATAGGCCAGAGCAGAATGGTGGCTGCCGCCTGCGCCTGGCCGGCAACCGCCATTCCCAACGCACCCGCCAGACAAACGGGTCTGAAAAATGGCTTCATCAACACTCTCCCTTTATTACCATGACAAGGTCACGGTGAGCTGATCGGAATAGGTTCCCGCCGGGCTAAACCCGGTCAGTAGCGCCACGCCAAAAAGCGGTAGCGCGATGTTATTGCTGTTGGTATAGGTCACCGGTATCGCCTGGTTGACGCCAATTTCACTGTTTGCGGCCAGCGAGCTGCTGCTGTAGAGCCGGTATGGCACCAGCTCTGTTCCACCGGACCGCTTCATGCGGCGAACGGATGAATAATTCTGGCCGCCATTAATGCTCATGCTCAGCGACACGCCCGGCGTACAGGCGATAGACAACGCCCCGTTTGGCACAAAGCTGGTGCTGACCGGCGCGCTCTCGACGCCGTTATGGCTGCCAAAATCCAGCGTACCGAGAAGCCCTCCGCTACCGGTGGCCACCGCGCACCCTGGAACAATCGTCGCGCTGACCTTAAAGGACTGGGATGTCACCGCATCCGCTGCGGGCATCATAAGCAATCCGGCGATCAGCGCGAAAAAAGGCTGCACGATTCCCTCTGCGCGATTGCGCAGACCAGTAAGAGTTGCCCTCATGGCGGTGCAGGACTAATAGGTGACGCTGACGTTTATCGTGTCGGTGTAGGTGCCCGGGACGACCGTCACGCTGTTACCGCCGCCGGTAATCCGTCCGTAGAGGGTGTAACTGTCCACCCCTCCGGCCGTTGAGGCGATCGGCAGCGCGGCGTTATTGGCAATCACGCTGTTAAACCCGCTGTCGCTATACAGGCTGTATGCCACACCCTGAGCCGCGTTGGCGGTGTTAACCAGATAGCGCGCAGGTGTTCCCGGGGTGCCGACAACGGTGCCGGGGGCGGTAGAGTTGGTGTTGCCGGTGATCGCCACCGTATAGCTGGCGGTTGTACATTGAATGGTGAAGGTGTTTCCGCCGCTGGCGCCGGTTAGCTGCGTGGTCAGAGTGGAAAACGTTGCGGGATGGGTGCCGAAATCCAGTGTCCCGAAGTTAATGCCGTTTTGCGTGGGCGATCCGTTTATCAGACAACCATTCGTGAGCGTCAGCGTCGCCCCGATGGTGCCGCTGCTGGTGACGGCCAGCGCCTGATGGACCGTTGCCGCAGTCAGTAAGGTGCCTGCGCAGATCAAAAGGAGTTTTCTTTTCATTTACCACCCTCCAGAAGACGTCTCCGTTCCCTTGCCACGTTTTATTTTTGTCGTTCAAGATGTTAGCCCCGCTTAATGTTCCTCTGAGGGGGGTTATTGAGAATTTAGTTTACGGATATCGCTTCGACCACCTGCCATACAACGCATAAGCCATATGTCTTATTGACTAATTTTCCCTATAAATAACAGAGAGTTAAATTAAAATAAGCAGCAATTTTATTATATCTGAAGAGAATATATCCATTAAAGTGTGACGGCGATCACAATATATCGTCTGCACATTAACAACAAAATTAATAAAACTTAAAAAGGAGTTGTATCCCCCTACACTTTGCGTCAATTTATGTGCCGAATAATTTCCTGCGTCGTAATAAAAAATTTATATGTATCGACGCGGGCTACATCTGAAGCGCATAGAGGGTCTTTTTTCGTGGCAAGTGCAAACAAACTCACACTCTTCATCGTGATATTCATGCTGGCGGGTATTCTTTCAGGGGCAGCAATTCATGAGTATGCATCTGCGGATGCCATCAAAGCCTGGTCGGATAATATTACCCTTCTGACCGATATTTTCCTCCGTCTGATCAAAATGGTCATTGCACCGTTGGTCTTTAGTACGCTCACCGTTGGCATTATGAAGCTGGGCGAAACTTCCACCATTGGCCGCGTCGGCGGTAAAGCGATGGTGTGGTTTATCAGCTCATCCGTGCTCTCTATTCTGGTCGGACTGTTTATCGTCACGCTGGAGCATCCGGGGAGCGGTCTGAACCTGACGATCCCAACCGAGGCGGTAGATACCGGTCTGGCCGTTGGAGGCATGACGCTGAAAGCGTTCCTGTCTCACACCATTCCAACCAGTATCGCAGGGGCGATGTCAAACAATGAGATCCTGCAGATTGTGGTGTTCTCGATGTTCTTCGGCATTGGCGGCGCGTCGCTGGGACAGAAATTCAACGCCCCGCTGGTAGCCGCGCTGGATGTGGTTTCCCATATCATGCTGAAGGTCACGGGTTACGTGATGTACGTTGCGCCGCTGGCCATTTTTGCGGCGATTTCCTCCGTCATTGCCACGCAGGGTCTGGGCATTCTGCTGAACTACGCCTCGTTTATTGGTGGCTACTATGTTGCCATTCTTCTTACCTGCATGGTGCTGCTGGCCGTGGGTTACATGGTGCTGAAAAAAGAGGTGTTTCGCCTGGTCAGCATGCTGAAAGACCCTGTTCTGGTGGCGTTTACCACCAGCAGCTCTGAAGCCGCCTATCCTAAAACGCTGGAACAGCTGGAGCGCTTTGGCTGCTCGCGCAACATCGCCTCTTTCGTTCTGCCGATTGGCTACTCCTTCAACCTGGTGGGTTCGATGGTGTACTGCTCATTCGCCTCGATGTTTATCGCGCAGGCATACAACATTCACCTGAGCTTCTCTGAAGTGACGGTGCTGATGCTGACTCTGATGCTGGCGTCGAAAGGGATTGCAGGCGTACCGCGTTCTTCCCTGGTGGTGCTGGCAGCAACCATTCCGAGCTTTAATATTCCGGTGGCGGGTATTCTGCTCCTCATGGGGATCGACCACTTCCTGGATATGGGCCGTTCCGCAATTAACGTTCTGGGGAATGGTATTGCGACCGCGATGCTGTCGCAGAATGAAGGTGCGCGGGAAGCGGACGCTGAAGCTGAACTGGTAAAGCAGGAAGCGTAAGGTGAAAAAAAGGGTGAGGCCTGATGCCCTCACCCACAGGATGAGGGAGCAAATACAAAAAACGGCAACCTCGGTTGCCGTTTTGCATTTACTTACGCGACGTGACTCGCGGCGATGTCCAGCAGCGCCATCTCATCGCTGTTCAGCAGCTTCTCAATGTTCACCAGAATCAGCATACGCTCGCCGAGCGCGCCCAGTCCGGTCAGATATTCGGTCGACAGCGTGACCGCAAACTCCGGTGCAGGACGAATTTGGTCAGAGGTCAGGGAAAGCACATCAGAGACGCCATCCACCACGATACCTACCACGCGCTGCCCCAGATTCAGAACGATCACCACGGTGTTGTCGTCGTAGTCAACGTCGCCCTGGCTGAACTTCACGCGCAGGTCCACGATTGGCACAATGACGCCACGCAGGTTAGTGACACCTTTAATAAACGCAGGCGTGTTAGCGATGCGGGTAACCTGGTCGTAACCACGGATTTCCTGCACTTTCAGGATATCGATGCCGTACTCCTCATCGCCTAAAGTGAATACCAGGAATTCCTGCCCTGATGGCTCGCCCGCCAGTTTCGTTACATTACTCATACCGGTCATGTTATTACCTTCTACTTAATCAGGCGGCTGTGTACGCCACACGTTGTTCACGATTTAATCCCTGAAGCGCCGACACGTCGACGATCAGCGCCACGCTACCATCACCCAGAATGGTGGCGGCAGAAATACCCGGCACTTTGCGGTAGTTGCTTTCGAGGTTCTTCACCACCACCTGGTGCTGACCAATCAGCTGATCGACCAGCAGCGCGTAGCGTCGCCCCGCGCTTTGCAGGATCACAACGATGCCCTGCGTGGCCTCGGTCTTCGCCCCGTCCACTTCGAACACTTTCCACAGTTCCACCAGCGGCAGGTACTCACCGCGCACTTCGAGGACGCGCTCGCCGCCCGCCAGCGGATGCAGATCTTCTTCACGCGGCTGCAGGGATTCCATCACGGCGTTCAGCGGCAGGATAAAGACTTCGTCCGCCACTTTGACCGACATGCCGTCGAGGATCGCCAGCGTCAGCGGCAGCAGGATGCGAATGGTGGTGCCGGAACCCTGTTTAGACTGGATCTCAACGTGGCCGCCCATCTCCTGGATGTTACGTTTCACCACGTCCATGCCAACGCCGCGTCCGGAGACGTCGGTCACCTGCTCCGCGGTAGAGAAGCCCGGCGCGAAGATCAGCATGCCCACTTCTTCGTCGGTCATGTTTTCATTGACCGCCATCCCCTGCGAAATCGCTTTTGCCAGGATGCGCTCGCGGTTAAGACCCGCGCCGTCGTCGGTCACTTCGATGCAGATGTTTCCGCCCTGGTGTTCCGCAGAGAGGATCAGGTTGCCGACCGGGGATTTACCGGCGGCAATGCGGTTTTCCGGCAGCTCGATCCCGTGGTCGAGGCTGTTACGCACCAGGTGCGTTAACGGGTCAATAATGCGCTCGATCAGGCTCTTATCCAGTTCGGTTGAGCTGCCCATCAGGGTCAGTTCAATTTGTTTGTTCAGCTTGCTGGCAAGGTCGCGGACCAGACGCGGGAAGCGGCTGAAGACATATTCCATCGGCATCATACGGATGGACATGACCGATTCCTGCAGGTCGCGGGCGTTACGCTGCAGCTGACCCATGCTGGTAATCAGGTCGCCGTGCGTGACCGGATCCAGTTCGTTAGAACGCTGTGCCAGCATCGACTGGGTGATCACCAGTTCGCCAACCAGGTTAATCAGCTGGTCAACCTTCTCAACGGCAACGCGGATGCTGGTTGACTCGCTGGAGCGAGCGGCAGGTTTCTCACCACGTCCACCAGGTGCCGCAGCCTCTTTTGGCACGGCCTTCAGCGCCGGGGCCGCAGGTGCCACAGCCGGTGCGGCGGCCTGAGCCACAACAGCCACCTCTTCCGCAGCGGCAGGGGCGTCAACCACAGCAGTTTCGGTTTCGAAGGCAATCTGGTCAGCTTCAATCACAAAGCACAACACCGCTACGATATCGTCCTGGCCAATACCGTCATCAAGCGTCGCGGCCAGGCTGTCTTTGCCTTTTACCACGTTGCTTAACTTCGCCAGGTTGCCCAGCTCTTCTTCCAGCAGGTTAACTTCATTCTCTTTGAGGCGTGACAGCACAACGCGCAGTTTTCCCGCCTGTGCAGCGGCTGGCGCGGCCTCATCGACAGCAACCGCATCGACAACGCTCAGTTTCGCCGCAGGGACAACGGCTGCAGCGACCTCACCTTTTGCTTCCAGGGCGAGCTGGCGCAGCGCATTGCAGATGTATTCAAAGCTGGCGGCATCAGGCTCTGCCGAACTTTTATAGGCGTCGAGCTGTTCCTGCATAATATCTTTGGTTTCCAAAAACAGGTTGATAATGTCGGTATTGAGCTGCATCTCACCGCGTCGTGCTTCATCAAGCAGGTTTTCCATTAAATGGGTCGTTTCCTGCAGGATGGTAAATCCAAACGTTCCGGCTCCGCCTTTAATAGAGTGCGCCGCACGGAAGATGGCATTGAGCTGCTCGGAGTCCGGTGCTTCGGGCACCAAATCGAGCAAGTGTTGCTCCATATCGGCCAACAATTCGTCGGCTTCATCAAAGAATGTCTGGTAAAAATCGCTAATATCCATGCTCACGCTATCACCTCGGATTGGCTGGTGGCGATGTTGGAACGGCAGCCGAAGGAACGGCCCCAGGCTGTTTTAAATCGTCCAGTGACTCATTCTGACTTTCGGCGTTTTCATGCAGGATGGCCTGCTCCGCCTGCTGGTTCAGCACTAAAAGACTGATACGACGGTTGATGGCATCATCCGGCCCGCGGTCGGAAACGCGCATGGTTGCGGCCATGCCGACTACGCGCAGTACCTTGCCATCATCAAGCCCACCTACCACCAGCTCGCGACGCGAGGCGTTGGCACGATCGGCAGAAAGCTCCCAGTTGCTGTATCCCTTCTCCCCACTGGCGTACGGGAAATCATCCGTGTGTCCTGACAGGCTGATTCGGTTAGGAATGCCGTTCAGCACCGGTGCAATGGCACGCAGAATGTCGCGCATATACGGTTCGACTTCCGCACTCCCGGTTTTAAACATTGGGCGGTTCTGGCTGTCGATAATCTGAATACGCAGCCCTTCCTGCACCAGGTCGATCTTCAGATGCGGGCGCAGCGCGCGCAGTTTCGGATCTGCTTCAATCAGCTGATCGAGATCGCCACGCAGTTTCTTCAGGCGCGCCTGCTCCATCTTTCTTTTCAGCTCGTCGATGTTCGGCTCTTTTTTCACCTCACCCTTCTGCTGGGTGTAATCATCGCCGCCGCCCGGGATCGGGCTGTCGCTGTTAGAGATACGCGGCCCGCCGGCTACCGCCGTTGCCAGCGGCGTGCGGAAATATTCGGCAATCTGGATCAGTTCTTTTGGGCTGGAGATGGAGATCAGCCACATCACCAGAAAGAACGCCATCATTGCCGTCATAAAGTCGGCGTACGCAATTTTCCACGAGCCGTGTGCGCCATGCCCGCCGCCCTTGTGCTTGCGTTTTTTTACGATGACGATCGGATGGGACTGGTTTTTCATGCGTCCTCAGTTGTCGTCTGTTGGTTTGGGTTTTTCACCGCACGCACGTGTTCTTCAAGCTCGATAAACGACGGACGCTCGCTGGAGTAAAGCGTTTTACGGCCAAACTCAACCGCGATCGGTGGCGCGTAACCGTTGAGGTTAGAGAGCAGTGTAATCTTCACGCACTGCATCATTTTGGTGGTTTCGGCGCTTTTCTGGCGCAGAACGCTTGCCAGCGGAGAGATGAAGCCGTACGCCAGCAAAATACCGAGGAAGGTTCCCACCATCGCGTGGGCAATCAGCGCACCGAGCTCGGCTGCCGGACGGTCTGCCGAGGCCAGGGCGTGAACCACCCCCATCACCGCTGCAACGATACCGAATGCAGGAAGCGAGTCGCCGACCAGCGCCAGGCTATTGGCCGGCACTTCTGATTCGCTTTCGTGGGTTTCGATCTCTTCGTCCATCAGCGCTTCGATTTCGAAGGTATTCATGTTGCCGCTGATGATCAGTCGCAGATAGTCGACGATAAAATCCAGCATCATGGCGTCAGCAAGAATGCGCGGATAGCTGGCAAAAATTTCGCTCTCTTTCGGGTTTTCGATATCCCGTTCAAGCGAGAACATGCCCTGCTGACGCGACTTCGCCATCAGGCGATAGAGCAGTGCCAGCAGATCCATATACATGCTTTTCGTGTATTTCGAGCGACGGAACAGCAACGGAATTGCTTTCAGCGTGCCCTTGATCGATTTACCGTTGTTACCAACGATAAAAGCCCCTACCCCTGCGCCGCCGATGATAATAAGTTCAGCCGGTTGATAGAGTGCTCCAAGGTGCCCGCCGGTCATCATGTAACCGCCGAAAACTGTACCGAGAACTACCAGGTAACCTAATAAGATAAGCACGACATCATCCTTCCGCTAGTGACTATGGCAAGGATGTCCAGCTCGCAGCGTTGACCGATTGCGGGGTAAAAAAAAGCAGCGGTAATTGCTTACCGCTGCTGGAATCTTTCCCACACGTTCGGGTTAAACAGCCTGTTCGATCTGTTCATCCAGCAGTTGTGGAATAATATCGGCAGCATCCCGGGAAAGTTTACGTCTTTTTACTGCGCGGGATGGAGGCTGACATAAACTACAGGCGAAGCTGCCTGCAGGTTGATGAGCATGGGTAATAAAATTGCCATCGCAGCAGTTGCAGCGCGACAGTTCAAGCATTCCGCTCTCAACAAAACGCACCAGCGTCCATGCGCGGGTCAGCGCCAGCAGAGGGCCTTCTTCCTGCTGTGGGCATTGTTCAAGGTAAAGTTTGTATGCTTTGATCACGGCGTCAACGCCGCTACACAAACCGGTTTTGAGAAGATACTGCCAGGCATTACAGAACATGGAAGCGTGAATATTCTGCTCCCACGTCATAAACCAGTCGGTAGAAAACGGCAGCATGCCTTTCGGCGGGGGACTACCACGTAACTCTTTGTACAGTTTGATGAGACGACCACGGCTCAGCTGAGTCTCGCTTTCCAGCATTTGTAAACGAGCACCCAGTGTAATCAGCTCCATGGCCAACTGTATGTCACGCGCTTCCTGAACAATGCTTTTCTCGCTCATTGCTAGGCCCTTTTCTTACGGGCTACGTCATCAGGCTGGCTGATTTCGTTAAGCAAGCGAGTGGAAAGAAGAATACCGGTATGGATCTGTTGAAGATCGTCCACACGGGACTCCTGCGTCAGACGCGTTATTGTCTGTGAATCATCGAAACGGAACTGGCAAACCAGTTGATTCGTTTCAGCCAGTTTAACCATCTGCGGGAGGGTTAAGCCGCCCAGCATGGTTGCCATTTCTTCGTTAATACCCAGACGAAACATCGCGGACGCCTTGTCCTGACTAATCAAACGCTGCGCGAGCAGTAAATACGACAAATTGATGTCATAGATATGTTTTAGCAACTCGGATGTATGCATTGTTCCCATCCCGAATAACCAACTATTATTTTTATGCGGAAAGACCGCACCCCGTGATGTCGCCGGGAAATCACCCGGTATAAAAAAGAAAAGGCTAAATGCATAGTTGAATTTAGGTTTGTATTCACTGAAACCGTAAGAGAGAAACCGCGGATGCGTCTCTTACGTGTTTTATCATTTCTTACAAATAACTAAGATTTTTCCTAATTCGACGCAAACTCTACTCGTCAGTTTTGCCACATACAATCCAGCCACCCTCAAATTTAAAAAAAATGTGACGCGCATCACACAATTTAAGCGAATATGACCCATAAATCCATCAGTATGACTTGTAATTTGCTCACTTATTAGCCATTTGGAACTGTTTTGTATTCTTAAATGACGAATACTCATGCAGATGGCTTAAAAGAACTGGCACGTTACATGCTTGCTCTGTCAGGAACCTCTGTCTGAAACATTCACGCCAGTTGACTCTGCGTAAAACATTTTTCTTACCGTGAAAAAACAGAGAGTTATGAGGACAGTCTCAAAACACTGTTTCACACTGAAATTATTAGAAATGACTTTGTAACGCTTAAGAAGGATTAAACATTGAAAACATGCATTTGTGTGATGTTCGTTAAGTTGTTAATTTTTTTCATTTAGGCGCATTTTTCAGTTATTCTTCTTATAAGAATAATTAATGAATAATTATGATAAGCTTCACACTAATGTCGCATTCAGCTCTTGCAGAAGTGGAGATTTCGCGGTAAAGGTGGTTAAACGCTGTCTTTCAGACATCTAAGGAGTGCGCCATGAGTTACTCCCATCTTCTTGTTTCCGTAGCAGTTTCTCCCGAAAGCCATCAGCTCGTCGCCAGAGCCGTTTCCATTGCCAGGCCCCACAATGCCCGCATCAGCCTCATCACACTCGCCGCAGAGCCTGAGATGTATAATCAGCTGGCTGCCCCCATGCTGGAGGATATTCGTGAGGTTCTGCAGGAAGAAACGCAGCAATTTCTGCGTGAATTAGTGGAAAAGGCACAATATCCGGTTTATGAGACAATTATTGCGACCGGGGAGCTTAACGCCCATATTCTCGACATGTGTCGCAAACAAAATATTGATTTAGTGATTTGCGGGAATCATAACCACAGCTTTTTTTCGCGCGCAGCCTGCGCGGCGAAATCTATTGTCGCATCAAGCCAGGTCGATGTTCTGTTAGTACCGCTTGGGGGGAATTAACCCCCCAGCGGAAAATCAGGCAAGTTTAGGGAAGGTCGCGATCTTTTTTTGCAGATTGCCTTCATGGCTTTGCGTGGCGATATCCCGGAGATCCTGAATAAAACGCGCCTGCCAGTGGTTAATGTCGTTCTTCCGGATCGTCTCCATCATGTCGGCATGGCGGGAAATACGTTCCGTGAGCGGCATTGTCAGGGCACGATTCAGCGCGTTAGCCACGTCATCCCTGTCGTAAGGGTTAACAATAAGCGCAGACGTGAGCTCATTTGCAGCCCCGGCAAACTGGGAAAGCACCAGAACCCCCGGGTCGGCAGGATCCTGGGCCGCCACATACTCTTTCGCCACCAGGTTCATCCCGTCGCGCAGCGGCGTGACCAGCCCAACGTCCGCATAGCGGAAAACCTTCATCAGGATCTTACGGTCAAAGTGCTGATTCAGGTAAAAGAGCGGCGTCCAGCCCAGCTGGCCGTAGCGGCCATTTATGCGCCCTGCCTCTGTTTCCAGCTGGTGGCGAATATCCTGATAGGCCTGAACCTCACCGCGCGACGTCGGCGCGATCTGGGTATAGCGGATTTTACCGTGGTGCTGCGGATATTTATCCAGCAGCGTTTCATACGCCAGGAAGCGTTCCGGCAGCCCTTTGGAATAATCAAGGCGCTCAACCGAGAAGATATTTTTCACGTGCTTAAGTTCATTCTTAAGCTGCGCAAGCTTCGGCGGCAGCGGACCTGAGGCCTGCTCCGCGATCTCGTCTGGTTCAATTCCTATTGGATACACCTCAGTGTGGAAGGTTTTGCCCCAGGCCGAGTGAGTTTTTCCGCCTTGTGTCACCAGACGGGCTTTCCCTGAGACGGAGTCAAGGAATGCAAGGCGGTCATTTTCCGTCTGGAAGCCAAGCAAATCGTAGTCACACAGCGCCTCCAGCAGCTCTTCATGCGGCGGCAGCGCGGTAAAAATTTCCGGCGTCGGAAAAGGAATGTGCAGGAAGAAGCCAATCCGGTTATTCACCCCCCTCTTTCGCAGCTCTCTCGCGAAGGGCAGCAGGTGATAATCGTGGATCCATAAAATATCGTCTTCTTCTATTAATGGCAGCAGTTTATCCGCCAGCAGCGCATTCACGCGCGAGTAGCCTTCGAAGGATTCACGCTGGAATTTGACCAGGTCAAGACGATAGTGAAACGCAGGCCACAGGACGGCATTCGAGAACTGCGAGTAATACTCGTCATAGTCTTTCTCTTTTAATGCAAATGAAGCCCACGTAATGTTTCCGCGCGTCACCTTTTTAAGCGGCTTCTCTTCTTCACTGATTTCCCCACTCCAGCCAAACCACAGCCCGCCAGCGGCTTTCAAGGCACCTAACACCCCTACCGCCAGGCCACCTGCACTGGCTTTTTTGTCATCAGGCGGTGCGATTCGGTTAGAGACGACGACTAAGCGACCCATAATGGTTTCCCCCTTTGCTTTGCGCTATTTGTTGTTGTTGCTGGTTAGCGATGTCAGATATCCACTGCCAGACGCTGGCGACATCCGCCAGTCGCCATTCGGCAACGGTGTCACCAGGCCCCACCTTGACGGCGATACCTCCGGCCTGATTCACCACGCGAAACCCGGCCTCATCGGTCAGGTCATCCCCTAAGAAAACAGGCGTCCGGCCCTTAAATGGTGCCTCCGCCATAAATGCGGCGATGGCTGCACCTTTATTAATCCCCTTCGGTTTTAACTCGACTACGCATTTGCCCGGCTGCAGCGCCAGCTGTGGATGCGCATCCGCAACCGTATGAGCAAGCGCGAGCACGGCATCTTCGTGCTGCGGCGCCTGACGATAATGCAGGGCAAAGGCCATGCCTTTGGCTTCCAGCTCGGTGCCGGGCAGTACGGCCAGCGCTGCAGAGAGCTGCTTATGCAGCGTTTGCGTGAGTGCGTCGGGGAGTGAAACAATATGCGTGTGATCATGGATGTCGCGGCGCTCCGCTCCGTGTACACCGGCCAGCGGAAAGTGGTAAGGACTGGCGAGCATATCCAGCTCGGCCATTGAGCGCCCTGATATCAATGCCAGTGCTCCCTCGTTCATGAGCGAGAGCTGATGCAAATCCTGTAACACCGCCTCCGGAATAGACACCTGATCGGGGTGCGGTTTTATCCCGGCGAGCGTGCCGTCGAGATCAAAAAAGAAAGCATAATGTCCGGGCAGTACAGGCGGTGCGGTTAACATGTCAGCCACCCTTTTCCTCCTTACGGTTTACGAGAGGTAAACGCCTTTACCTCTTTCATAGCCATGTAAGTATAGACAGTGTGACGTGGCTCGCCATTTGACAACCGCCCCGCCAGTTTTACTGGCGGGGCGGTTCAGGGGTCAACTATGGTTATAAGTTGAGCAATAAAAGACGGAAAAAAGGGTTACACGGTACGCTTCGCTTTTTGCTTGTAACGGTCGAAAATCACCGCTGCCAGCAGGATCAGGCCACGTACCACGTACTGAGAGAACGGCGAAATATTCAGCAGGTTCATGGCGTTCTCCACCGTGCCTAAAATCAGGATACCGGCCACAACATATGAGATTTTTCCGATGCCTCCCTTGAGGGAAACGCCCCCTAAAACGCAGGCCGAAATGACGATCAGCTCATAACCGATAGAGGTCATCGGCTGGCCGCTGGTCATACGCGAAGCAAGAATAATCCCCGCGGCGGCAGAAACCAGCCCTGAGAGCACAAAGATAATAATCTTGGTTCGCACCACCGGTACCCCTGCCAGGCGTGCCGCCTCTTCATTACCGCCGATCGCCAGCGTGTTACGGCCAAAGGTGGTTCGGTTAAGCAGGAAGCCGAACAGGATCAGGCAGGCCACGGTCAGCCAGATAGGCGCAGGCAGACCCAGCCAGTTGGCGTAACCCAGGGTAAAGAAGCGCTCGTCTTCAATCCCCACGGCTTTACCGTCGGAGATGATGTAGGCCAGCCCGCGGACAATTTGCATTGTCGCAAGCGTGGTTATCAGGGCGTTAATCTTCAGGCGAGCGATAACAAAACCGTTCACCAGACCGCTGATGACGCCGAGCAGCAGTCCGGCCAGGACGCCAATCCACAGGCTCTCCGTCATGTTGATTACCACGGCCGTCGTGACGCCCGCACAGGCAATCACCGACGCCACCGACAGGTCAAAATCGCCGGAGGCCAGACAGAACAGCATACCGCAGGCCACCATCCCGGACATGGAAATAGCCAGCCCCAGCCCCTTCATATTAATGAAGGTGGCAAAATTAGGGACGAAAATAGCACAGGCGAGGAACAGCGCGGCAAAGACGACCAGCATGCCGTACTGATCCCAGATACGCCCAAAACTCAGCGCCGATTTCGATTTCGGCGCCCCGGATGTAGTAACAGAGGACATCATTAACTCCTTACTCAGGCGACAGCCTGGCTGACTTTAGGCATGGCGAGGTTCAACGCCTGTTGTTCATTCGCCTGTTCATGAAGTAATTCACCGGCAATTTCGCCTTCACGCATCACCACAATGCGGTCGGCCACGCCAAGCACCTCCGGCAGATCGCTGGAGGCGAAGAGCACCGCCACGCCGCGCTTTGCCAGTTCATAGATCACGTTATAGATCTCGTGTTTCGCCCCCACATCGATACCGCGCGTCGGCTCGTCCAGCAAAATCACCTTCATATCCTCTGACAGCCAGCGGCCTAAAATGGCTTTCTGCTGATTTCCGCCGGAAAGATTCATGATCAGCTGTTCCGGACCCGGCGTTTTGATATTCAGCGAGCGAATATGGTGGTCGGCGTTGCTCGACTCCCAGTTATCGTTTATCAGGCAGCCTGCGCGAATAAACTTGCGGCGAGCGGAAATATTGATGTTGTCGCGTACCGAATGCACCGGAATGATCCCCTCTGCTTTACGGTCTTCCGGGCAGAGCATCATGCCCGCCCCGATCGCGTGGGCCGGTTTCTGAATATCTACCCGTTCGCCGTCAATGGAGACCTGGCCATCGGTAATACGGGTACCGCCGAACAGACCTTTCATCAATTCGCTGCGCCCCGCCCCCACCAGACCAAACAGGCCGACGATTTCACCGCTGCGAACGGATAACGAAATCGGTGTTCTGACGCCCGGCGCTTTGACGTTATCCAGGCGCAGGCGTTCCGGGCCGTACGGGCGCGGCTGCCAGTGATAAATATCGCCCAGATCGCGTCCGACCATTGCCTGAACCAGCTGGTCATGGTTCACCTGCGCCATGTCGGTAAAGGTGCGCACATAGCGTCCATCTTTAAACACGGTGATGGCATCGCTCAGGGCAAAAATCTCTTCCATTCGGTGCGAAACGTACAGGATCGTACGGCCTTCCTGACGCAATTCGCGGATCACGCGGAACAGATTTTCGATTTCACGCTTAGAGAGCGAACTGGTGGGTTCATCAAAGGCAATAATTCTGGCGTTACGCGCCAGCGCCTTGGCAATTTCAACCATCTGCCACTGGCCGATGGAGAGATATTTCAGCGGCGTCTGGGGATCGACGTCCAGACCCAGGTGTTTAAGCTGCAGCCCCGCTTCATAATTAAGTAGCGAACGATTCACCACGCCGCCTTTATGCGGGAGCTGTCCTAGATAGATATTTTCCGCCACGGTCATCTCGGGAATGAGGTGCAGCTCCTGGTAGATGATCGCCACCCCGGCATTGAGCGCCGCCGTGGTATCGGCAAACGCCATCTCTTCGCCGCGAATGGCCAGCGTGCCGGTCGTGGGCGCGTAGTTGCCGCTGAGGATCTTCAACAGCGTGGATTTACCCGCGCCGTTTTCCCCCATCAGGGCGTGAACCTGGCCGGCATAGCAGTCGAAGCTGATATCGGTCAGCGCGTTCACACCGGGGAAGGTTTTCCCGATGCCGCGAAAAGAGAGATACGGATCAGACTGTCGCATAACGTCTCCGTGATTCCTGTAGTGTGTACGTCTGGCCCCTCACGATGTATGAGGGGCGCAATCACAGCGTATTACTTACCGCCCAGTCCTTTTTTCGCCAGCTCCTCTTTGAAGTTGTCGCGGGTGATCAGCACCACGTCGGTCACTTCGGTAAATTTCGGCGGTTCGGCCCCTTTGGTGACCCAGTTGTAGAGCATCTCACTGGATTTGTAGCCGTGAACGTCCGGGCTTGGCAGCAGAGAACCGTAGAAACCGGTAGCCTGCGCTTTGGACAGCTCGCTGACGGCGTCAACGCCGTTGATGCCAATCCCGATCACGTCAGGCGCTTTGAAGCCCTGGCCTTCCGTCGCGCGTACCCCGCCCAGCACGGTGTTGTCGTTCATGCCGACCACCAGCCAGTGTTTGACCTCCGGATGCTGGACGAGCATAGAGTTCGCGGCGTCGAAAGCGCCTGGGATATCGTTGGATTTGGTTGGGACCTTATAGATCTGTTTTTCCGGGAAGCCGGCCGCTTTCAGCGCATCCATTGAACCGGTAGTACGACGACGTGCGGTGTCCAGCTCGTCAGCCGTGATAGCCATCACCGCGGTCTCTTTGACATCCCAGCCGCGCTTTTGCATCTCTTTATAGAGCTCCTGGCCCTGGCGTTCGCCGATTTTTGTCGCCGCCATCATGACCAGCGGGACGGTATCCATCGGCTTGCCTTTAGCGTTGACGAACTGATCGTCAACCGCGATGACCTTCATGTCGTAACCGCGCGCCTTCGCCGCAATCGCCGATCCCAGCTTTGGATCAGGGGTACAGATAACGAAACCTTTTGCACCGCTGGCCGCAAGGCTGTCGATGGCGTTCAGTGTTTTTTCGCCGTCAGGCACGGCGATTTTAATGACTTCAAAACCTAAATCTTTCCCGGCTTTATCAGCGAATTTCCACTCAGTCTGGAACCAGGGCTCTTCGGGCTGTTTTACCAAAAAACCGAGTTTTAAATTCTCAGCGATAGCGGATTGTGACATAACGGCAGCCAGACCGATGGCCGCCAGCGCTTTAGTAAATTTGTGCATGGTAAACTCCAGCTTTAGCATTCTTTTCTGTAGGGAATATGTGCGTGCTTCTAATTTAATCGGACTTAAAACAAGGCATTAGCGCTCACCTCATCATAAGCGTTATTGCTGGTGATAGTTTTAGCGGGAAATTAATCATCCATAAGAGAGCCCCATCACACCGCAGAATTACAGTAATTGCGTACATAAATTCAGCGAAAAATGACATAAAAAAGGCAGGATTTGTCAGACAAATGGAAGGGGGTTAAGCAGAATTATCCATAAGATTAGCTAAGATATCCCTGATGCTCCTCAGCGAGCAAAACGGCGCCTGGCGTTAAACGGGTTCTCATGCTGTTTTATCAAGAATGTATAACGCACCAGGAAAAACGTTATTCCGCAGAATTTGATTTAGCGCAATTTTATTGGCACATCATATATTCGAAACGATTAAGCCGTATTTCTCTTTTTCACGGAGCATTATTCCAACTTAATATTTTGGAAAGAGTAACAGTGTGTCACCCCAGTAAAAAACCTTAATATTTAGACATTTAAAAAGAACTCACTTCATGGCGAGCTAATTGCTTTTCTGTACTATATTAAGCTTTGTAATGTATGGTAAACACAGCCTAATTAAGAGTTTTCTTAGACCACAGACAAGGGTATGCTTATTTATATCGAACACAGGAAGTGTATTTCGGTCGACTTCGGTCACGGCAGAATGTGTATTTCTGCTTTTTTCTTCGTATTTGCCTGGCGCTCAGGTTAAGCAACGGACATCACGTCCCACAGTCAATAAGGATATGAGTATGGCTACCCAAACGATGATGCAAAAACTTAACGCGCAGATGAACCTTGAGTTCTACGCCTCGAATCTGCACCTTCACTTAAGTGCATGGTGTGCCGAGAATAGCCTCACGGGGTCTGCCACATTCTTTCGCTCTCAGGCGCAAAGTAACGTCACTCATATGATGCGTGTCTTTAACTTCCTGAAAGCCGCAGGGGCAAATCCTGTCGTTAAAGCTCTTGATGGGATCAACGAGAACTACTCTTGCCTGGAAGAACTGTTTCAGAAAACGCTTGAAGAGTATGAACAACGCTGCAGCACCCTCAGCAAACTGGCCGATGAAGCCAAAGCGCAGCAGGACATTACGACGCTCAGATTCTTACGCGATATGGATAAAGAGCAGCAGCAGGATGGCCTTCTGCTGAAGACGCTGGCGGATGAGATCCATAATGCGCAGCAGGCGGGTTTATGTCCTGAGCAAACCGACCGTCATCTGCTCGACATCGTGGCGGTGCAGCACCACTGAGTTTTTTGGCCTGCTCCTATCCGGAGGAGCAGGCTCCCTTCACGTCTCCAACCTTCTGCTTTTGCTGAAATTTAACAAATCAGATCTGGCTCCCAATGATTAACCACACAACGTGTGATGATTTATTTAGTTACATAATCATTGACGAGGGAGCATCATGATCACCATTGAGTTTGTTGTCATTCTCCTCTGCCTGCTGACGGGTACGCGTTTCGGCGGAATGGGGCTTGGGTTAATCAGCGGTATTGGTCTTTTTATTTTATGTTTTGTCTTTGGTCTGCAGCCGGGTAAACCGCCGGTTGACGTTATGCTGACCATCCTTGCGGTGATTGGCTGTGCCGCTACCCTGCAAACGGCGGGCGGTCTCAACGTCATGATGCAGTTTGCTGAACGTCTTCTGCGCAAACACCCGCAGCACATCACCCTGCTCGCCCCTTTCACCACCTGGATGCTAACCTTTCTGTGCGGCACCGGGCATGTGGTCTACACCATGTTCCCCATCATTGCGGATATCGCCCTGAAAAAAGGGATCCGCCCGGAGCGCCCTATGGCCGTGGCATCGGTCGCGTCGCAGATGGCGATCACGGCCTCCCCCGTTTCCGTTGCCGTCGTGTCGCTGGTCTCCATCCTGGCGGCCCAGCATGGGCTCGGCCACGCGTGGGGGATCCTGGAAATACTCGCCGTCTCGGTTCCCGCTTCACTTTTTGGCGTGGCCATAGCGGCCCTGTGGAGCTTACGCCGTGGGAAAGATCTGGCAGACGACATGGAGTTTCAGGAAAAGCTGAAAGATCCTAAGCAGCGAGAATTTATCTACGGCGGAACGGAGACGTTAATGAATCAACGTTTTCCTAAACAGGCCTACTGGTCCACGTGGATTTTCTTTACCGGTATTGCCGTGGTCGTTTTGCTGGGGGCATTCCCTGAACTGCGCCCTGCCTTTGAAGTGAAAGGTAAAATGACGGCGCTGTCGATGAACCTTGTCATTCAGATGATGATGTTAATTGCGGGCGCGGTGATGCTGATGGCCTGCAAGGTCAATGCGTCGGCCATTTCCAACGGCGCGGTGTTCAAAGCCGGTATGGTCGCGATCTTCTCGGTGTTCGGCGTGGCGTGGATGAGCGATACCTTTTTTCAGGCACATCTCGAGGAGTTAAAGCTGGCGCTGGAAGGCGTGGTGAAAAGCCACCCGTGGACGTATGCCATTGTACTGTTTCTGGTGTCAAAACTGGTGAACAGCCAGGCGGCGGCGCTGACGGCCGTTGCGCCTATGGGCCTCATGCTGGGCATCGACCCGAAAATGCTGATCGCCTTTTTCCCGGCATCATACGGCTATTTTGTGCTGCCAACCTATCCAAGTGATTTGGCCTGCATCGGCTTTGACCGGTCAGGCACGACCCGCATCGGGAAATTTATCATCAACCACAGCTTCATTTTGCCAGGGCTGATTGGGGTGAGCTGCGCGTGTGCCGCGAGCTACCTGCTGGTCCAGACGTTCTTCTGACAGCATCAAAGGGCGACACGTACCGTCGCCCATTTCCCTGCTTAGTGGGATTCACCCTGCGGCGTGAATCGCAGCTCGATCAGCGCGATGGCTTTCTGGATCGCACGAAGCGTTACCGGATCAGCGGCAGCAGGATGGCTGGCGAAATCGATGTTTTTGAGCTGGGTAGACATCTTCTCGCGCACTTCGACCGGCGCAATCACGTCCAGAACATCAAGGATTTGTTTGATAACCAGCTGACAGGCGACAACGTCAGAGACCAGTTCCTGATCGGCGCTCAGGTTTTGTGACATGGGGCTTTCTCCTTATTTAAAGGCCGCCATATTAGCAAAACACGCCCCCTGACATCTCCCCTTCAACGCCTGCAGGTATAAAAAAACCTGCCGAAGCAGGTTTTTTATCAGAACATGGCGCCCGGCGGCACGTCTTTGAACGTGCGGCAGTAATTGGCCCACATGCTTTTCAGGATTTTGCGCAGTTTCACGATGAGGCTCCATTAACTTGTTATACAACTTTATTGTCAACCTGCCTATAATATGACCATTGTCACAAAAATCAATATTTTTGTGACATAAATCACAGTTTTATCCGCATGTGGCCTGACAGCGTTAATCCCGGACCCGTTGCAAAGAGTGAGGGCAGATTGTCCGGCTATTCCAGGCATTGCAGCGGGCATCTGCGGGTACGATAACGTATTTCCATCTACTCAGAGCGAACCATGAAAAGAGTCATTGTAGCCGGCACAATCCTGCTGCTCGCGGGGTGTAGTATTAACCGCCAGGCTGAAGTCAGTAGTCTCGATGCCCCAAACGGCATCGTCCGCCTCGACTACGGCCAGGCAGCGCTGCAAAATGCGTATTCCGATGAGTATGTGAATAACGGCACGGCGGCAAAAGCGTGTCAGAGCATGGGGTATGCCACCGCCTCAGCCTATGGTCAGCCCATTAAAACCTGTACCCTGACAAGCGGTTCTCTGTGCCTGAACGAGAGCGTGACTATCCAGTACAAATGTATGGGTTACGCCGTTAATCCTAAGTCAAATAATCCGTGGTATTAATCGAAGCTGCCAGCGTGTGCTGGCAGTTTATTTCATTACGAACAAAAATAATTCTCATTAATAGATTATAAAAATCGCCAATGCGTTTTATTCCCATTCGTGTTTTGAATAAAGAAAATAATAATTTTACGTTTTGCAAATAATTAAATAACAAATTATAGTGTCGCTCATTGTGGACCAGAAATAATAATCCGGAGCGTCACCATGCTGAAAACTGAAATGATCGACAAGCTCAACGCACAAATGAATCTTGAGCTTTTTTCATCCCTGCTCTACCAGCAGATGAGCGCCTGGTGCAGCTACCACAGCTTCGAAGGTGCGGCCGCGTTTCTGCGTCGTCACGCTCAGGAAGAGATGACCCACATGCAGCGTCTGTTTGATTATCTGACAGATACGGGCAGCCTGCCGCGCATTGACACCGTGGCCTCACCGTTTGCTGAGTATAATTCTCTCGATGAACTGTTCCGCGCCACCTACGAGCACGAGCAGCTGATCACCCAGAAAATTAACGAACTGGTTCATGCTGCGATGACCAGCCAGGATTATCCAACCTTTAATTTCCTGCAGTGGTACGTTGCTGAACAACACGAAGAAGAGAAGCTGTTTAAATCCGTGCTGGATAAATTATCGCTGGTGGGGAAATCCGGTGAAGGTCTTTACTTTATTGATAAAGAACTTTCCACGCTTGATACGCAGAATTAATATCAGCGCGGTGTCGGTTTCCGGCACCGCGTTAATTTACATACACCCCGCACAGCTGGTGCAGCGCCAGTCGTGGGGATTCACGGCCTGGTAAAAATAGCGGTAGCTGGCCGTCTCGAGCGGAATACCCACCTCGAAGAACATATCCGTTAACCAGTCGACATTCTCGATTATCCACTCATCTTCCTGTAAGCCTTGCGCAAAGGTTTCATCTTCAGGATCAATAACCGAATAGATCCCCCAGGTGCCCATATCCTTTTCGCAACGGGACTCGGGAAGATTCAGGGGCTGGTTCTGCCAGCTGATTATCCAGTGGCCATGGCACAACAGGTTACCTCCCCGACTCCACGCCGCGGTAAAAGGATTCTCCCCTGCCATAAAACCCTCACTTAATTTGATAATTTATATTTATTGTTTACGTTACGCCGGAATGTCGCGCAGCAACATTGCCCTTATGAAGTAGGCAGAAACCTATAAAGGATCAGAGGGTCATTATTTCGTAAACCATTCATTACACTACTTGTAACGGTGATTTGACGAATTACGGCTTTTCCCTTACTCTGCGCCGCAGATTTTGTCGCGGTTAAGCATCGTTGTAGAGGAAAGCGTGAAAAACAGAACCCTGGGAAGTATTTTTATCGTCGCCGGAACGACGATTGGCGCAGGAATGCTGGCAATGCCACTGGCGGCCGCGGGCGTGGGATTTGGCATGACCCTGCTGCTACTGGGAACGCTCTGGGCGCTGATGTGTTACACCGCCCTGCTGCTGCTTGAGGTTTACCAGCACGTGCCAGCCGACACCGGGCTGGGTTCGCTTGCGGCGCGCTATCTGGGACGCTACGGCCAGTGGATAACCGGCTTTAGCATGATGTTCCTGATGTACGCCCTGACCGCCGCTTACATTAGCGGCGCCGGGGAATTGATCGCCTCCAGCGTCAACGACTGGTTTGGCTCTGACATTACCCCTGCAACGGGCGCCATCTTCTTTGCACTCATCGGCGGCGGCGTGGTCTGTGTGGGAACGTCGCTGGTCGATCTGTTTAACCGCTTTCTGTTCAGCGCCAAAATTCTCTTCCTGATTATCATGCTGGTGCTGCTGGCCCCGCACGTGCACAAGGTCAACCTGCTGACGCTGCCGCTGGAAAAAGGTCTGGCGCTCTCCGCTATCCCGGTCATTTTCACCTCGTTTGGCTTCCACGGCAGCGTGCCGAGCATCGTCAGCTATATGAACGGCGATATCCGCAAGCTGCGCCGCGTTTTTGTTATCGGCAGCGCGATCCCGCTGATCGCCTATATTTTCTGGCAGCTGGTGACGCTGGGCAGCATTGACTCTTCAACCTTTATTGGGCTTATGGCGCAACACGCTGGCCTGAATGGTTTTCTGCTGGCCCTGCGCGAGGTCGTCACCTCCCCGCACGTTGAGCTGGCGGTACACCTGTTTGCCGACCTGGCGCTGGCAACCTCGTTCCTGGGCGTGGCGCTCGGCCTGTTTGATTACCTGGCCGACCTGTTCCAGCGTCGCAATACCGCCGCGGGACGCTTACAGACGGGCGCAATCACCTTCCTGCCGCCGCTGGCGTTCGCGCTGTTTTACCCACGCGGGTTTGTGATGGCGCTGGGGTACGCAGGGGTAGCGCTCTCGATCCTTGCCCTCCTCCTCCCCTCCCTGCTGGCATGGAAAAGCCGTCAGCAGCACCCTCAGCAGGGGTACCGCGTGGCGGGCGGAAAACCGCTGCTGTGCGTTGTGTTTGGCTGCGGGGTGGTGATTATTCTGGTGCAGGTGTTGATTGCAGCAGGGATGCTGCCGGAAGTGGGTTGAATTTATATCTCAATGGCAAGTCCATTTTCTATGTAATAGCGGGGGATAATTCCGTTCACTAATACTCTTCTGCTACCTGTTTTGCCCGCTGCGGTGAACGTGTTAAGGGGGCTATCGCCGCCCCCTTAACAATCCCGGCTCCCGGCAAGAAAATCGCCGCTTCGCGGTGCCCTCATCTTATTCCTTACGGCTTTTCGGGGACGGGCGGATGCAACGTCCCTGTAAAGTCGCCCTCGCCGCGCATCCGTGCGCGTCGCCCCGGCCTCCAGGAAACGATTCGGCGATTTTAGCCGGACTCCCGCTCCCTCCACCTTCTTCATCGTCTGCATGGGGCACGGGTGTTGCATCCCCGCTAAAATCGGCGAACCGGAGACCGGGGGACAAGGGCTGGACGCCATGGATGGCGGCCAGAGGCGAAGCGAGACAGGATGTCGAGTTGAGCCGACCGCAGGCAGACGGTCGTGAGGTGAGCGCAGTGCGAAGCACCGATTTTCCGCGGGGCCGCGGGGATCGATAAGGGGGCCGCGGTGGCCCCCTTATCTCGTTCACAGGTAAAGATCGTATTATTTTCTACTGACTGGAGGTGAACGAAACAAATCCACCTAAGTTAATAAAAAATTGATCAGTGCAAACAGCAGCTCTTAAACTTCTTCCCGCTGCCGCAAGGACACGGATCGTTACGCCCGACTTTCGTGCCGTTCACAATCGGCTTCTTCGCTTCCGGCTGCTGCGGGTTGTTTACCCAGTGATTATACAGGCGCAGCGCCGCAGGCTGGATGCTCTCGATGCTGGCGATATATTCTTCTTCGGACAGTTCATCCAGCTTTTCGCTGTTCTCTTCCGTCCCGTGCAGCGCAATCACATCAAGATCGGCCTTCAGGGCTTCCGGCAAGGCAGACCAGTCCGTCAGCGCCACGCCGCGCATGTAGCCATAGCACCACTCTTCCACTACGGTATAGCTCTCGCCGTCCACGTCGTTATAGCCAAACATCGGTTCGAACTGATCCGGGTATTCGCTCAGGCGCTCGGCAATATCGTTCATGTGCTTAAAGCAGAGATCGATAAAACGGTTCATCTCACGATCGTTTTTCCAGCGCGGAATGTACTTCTCGCCACCCCAAACCGCCACCAGCCAGGCATCTGGCTCAACGACAACAGGACCGGAAAGCACTGCGGTAAGCATGCCGTCCAGTTCGGACACGTCAATCACGGACGCGTCATCATGACCGTAAGACATTAACGTCTCTTCAAGCCACGCCATTTCGCTTTCATTCAATGGGCCTTCAGTCATCGCTGATACTCCTGCAAAAAAGGAAACGATCCTAACACATATCTCACCCCTCTCCGGGCTGAAGTTTAGGTCTTTATTGCTGCAAAAACGTGCAAACCGTGACCTTTGCACAACTTATGGGCTTTATTGTTAACGATATGTGATCTCCGCTGTAATTTCTTCTCCTCCCCTAAGGCGGCATAACGCGGCGCTCTATACTCAAACATGTTACATGCCCGTCAATGGGTTAACCATTCTGGCAACGTTTTTGCTTAACGTTCTTCGCGCGTCTCTGCGCAGGGAAATCTCGCCGTAATATGCAGGATGCCGTCTGTATCTTGTTCGTTTAGTGCATTTTGTTCTTGCTCGTGTTTCGGATTGGCTGCGCCGTCGGGCGTTCGGGTTTACGCCGTGGTGCAAAAACCTCTTTGCTAAGGAACATAATAATGTCGCTGAAATTTATCAGAACTCCTCTTTCTCTTGTGTTGGCCGGTTGCCTGGTGACGGCGTTTTCCGCCCGGGCAGATATTGTGATTGGCGTGGCCGGGCCGTTCACGGGTCCGAATGCCACCTATGGCGATCAGTACTGGCACGGCGCAACGCAGGCCGCTGAAGACATTAATGCCGCAGGCGGCATTAATGGCGAGAAGATCAAACTGGTTCAGGGGGATGATGCCTGCGAGCCCAAGCAGGCCGTGGCCGTCGCTAACCGTTTAGTTGACCAGGATAAAGTCAACGCCGTGGTCGGCCATTTCTGCTCCTCTTCCACCATGCCCGCCTCCGAGGTGTATAGCGACGCAGGTATTATTGCGATTACCCCCGGCTCCACTAACCCGCTGATTACCGAACGCGGTATGAGCGACATGTTCCGCATGTGCGGCCGCGACGACCAGCAGGGCCAGGTTGCCAGCGACTTCATCATCGACAAGCTGAAAGCCAAGCGCGTGGTGATTATTCACGACAAAGACACCTATGGTCAGGGTCTGGCTGACGCCACCAAAGCGGCGCTGGCGAAACGCGGGGTTCAGGATGTGATGTACGAAGGGTTATCCCGCGGTGAAAAAGACTTTAACGCGCTGGTCACCAAGATCGGCGCGCAAAAACCGGACGTCGTATTCTTCGGTGGCTGTCACCCGGAAGCCGGTCCGCTGGTTCGCCAGATGCGTGAACAGGGCGTGCAGGCGAAATTCTTCTCCGGTGACTGTATCGTCAACGAGGAGATGGTGACCGCGGCGGGCGGCCCACAGTACACCAACGGCATTTACATGACCTTCGGTAAAGACCCGCGCCTGATCCCGGACGGCAAAGCGGTTATAGAGAAATTCCGCGCCGGTAAATTCGAGCCGGAAGGTTACACCCTTTACTCCTATGCCTCCGTACAGGCCATTGCCGCGGCCTTCAAGGCCACCGGCGGCAAGGACTCTGCCAAAGCCAGCGAGTGGCTAAAGGCCAATTCCGTCGACACGGTGATGGGCAAAAAAGCCTGGGACAGCAAAGGCGACCTGAAGGTCTCTGACTACGTGGTTTACCAGTGGGACGACAAAGGAAAATATAAGGAAGTGCAGTAACGGGACGGAGTCACGCTCAACGTCGGCGGGCCTGCCCGTCGGCGCGTAATAAACATCAGGCTGCGCGTCTCGCGCGGCCTATAAAACGAGCGCGCTAAGATGAGTACATTCTTCCTGCAACAGTTAATCAATGGCTTAACGCTGGGTTCCGTCTACGGCCTGATCGCCATCGGCTATACCATGGTGTACGGCATTATCGGCATGATTAATTTCGCCCACGGCGAAGTGTATATGATTTCCGCCTATCTCTGCGCCATTGGCCTGGCGCTGCTCTCGTTCTTCGGACTGCAGTCCTTCCCGCTGCTGATCCTCGGGACGCTGGTGTTCACGATTGTGGTCACCGGGGTGTACGGCTGGACCATCGAGCGTATCGCCTACAAGCCGCTGCGTAACTCCACGCGCCTGGCGCCGCTGATCTCCGCCATCGGGATGTCGCTTATCCTGCAAAACTACGCGCAGCTGAGCCAGGGCCCGCGCCAGCAAGGGGTGCCGACCATGCTGGACGGCGTGATTCGCCTGCATCTGGGCGACGGGTTCGTGCAGATAACCTACACCAAAGTGTTTATTCTGTTGGCCTCGTTTGCCGGCATGCTGGTGCTCACCTGGATAATCAATCGTACCCGGCTGGGGCGAATGTGCCGCGCGGTCCAGCAGGATCGTAAGATGGCCTCCATTCTGGGGATTAACACCGACCGGATTATTTCGCTTGTCTTTGTTATCGGCGCGGCGATGGCGGGCCTGGCGGGGGTACTGATCACCATGAACTACGGCACCTTTGATTTCTACGTCGGGTTCGTGATCGGCATTAAAGCCTTTACGGCGGCGGTACTCGGCGGCATCGGCTCCCTCCCTGGCGCCATGCTCGGTGGCCTTATCCTGGGCGTGGCGGAAGCCCAGTTCTCGGGCATGGTGAACTCGGACTATAAAGACGTCTTCTCGTTCGGCCTGCTGGTCATGATCCTTATTTTCCGTCCCCAGGGACTGCTCGGGCGCCCGGTTGTGGCCAAGGTGTGAAGGAGAGAATGATGACATCACACGGCTTTTCACTTAAACGCTGCATGCTGGACGCGATCTTTTCCGGGCTGGTTGCGCTGATTATCTTCGGTCCCATCGCGGGCGTGGTGCTGGACGGGTACAGCTTTACCTTCGCCGGGCAGCGCCTGGCCTGGATGGTTGGCACCGTAATGCTCGGACGTTTTCTGTTGAGCGCCTTTTTAGGTACCGCCGCGGGCGCCCGTTTCCAGGCACGCTTCGAAGCCGATAGCGCAGGCGTATATGTCCGTCCACCGGAATACAAAAGCCGCATGCGCTGGATTATTCCTCTGGTGATTGCTCTTGCGATTTGCTTTCCGTTTGTTGCCACTAAATATGTGCTGACCGTCGCCATTCTCGGGCTGATCTACGTGCTTCTCGGTCTGGGGCTGAACATCGTCGTGGGTCTGGCCGGTCTGCTGGATCTGGGATATGTCGCGTTCTACGCGATTGGGGCGTACGGTCTGGCGCTGGGGTACCAGTATCTCGGCTTAGGCTTCTGGAGCATGCTGCCGCTGGCGGCGATCATGGCCGCCGCCGCAGGCGCCCTGCTCGGTTTCCCGGTACTGCGCATGCACGGTGACTATCTGGCCATCGTCACCCTCGGGTTCGGGGAGATTATTCGCCTGATACTGAACAACTGGCTGACCTTCACCGGCGGACCCAACGGCGTGTCGGCCCCTCCCCCCACTTTTTTCGGCCTGGAGTTTGGACGACGCGCGAAAGAAGGCGGCGTGCCCTTCCACGAATTTTTCCACCTGACCTACAACCCGAACATGAAGTTTATTTTCATCTACGCGGTGCTGTTCCTGGTGGTGATGCTGGTGCTCTACATTAAGCACCGCCTGACGCGAATGCCGATTGGTCGGGCGTGGGAAGCGCTGCGTGAAGACGAAATTGCCTGCCGCTCAATGGGGCTGAATCATGTTCTGGTTAAGCTTTCCGCCTTTACGCTGGGCGCGTCGACCGCGGGCATTGCCGGGGTGTTCTTCGCCACCTATCAGGGGTTCGTGAATCCTACCTCGTTTACCTTCTTTGAATCGGCACTGATCCTCGCCATTGTGGTGCTGGGCGGTATGGGCTCTACGCTTGGCGTGGTGCTGGCCGCCTTTGTGCTCACGGTAACGCCGGAACTGCTGCGCAGTTTTGCCGAGTACCGCGTCCTGCTGTTTGGCATGCTGATGGTGGTGATGATGATCTGGCGTCCACGCGGTTTGATCCGCATTAACCGCAGCGGGTTTGCCGTGCGTAAGGGCGTCGCGCCATGAACGGAACGATACTACGCGTTGAACATCTGATGATGCACTTCGGCGGGATTAAAGCGCTAAACGACGTCAACCTGGACGTGAAGCGTGGCTCCATTACCGCCCTGATTGGGCCAAACGGAGCGGGAAAAACCACCGTGTTTAACTGCCTGACGGGCTTCTACAGAGCCTCCGGCGGCAACATTTTATTTAATACCCGCCATAAAACGACCAACGTCATTCAGGTCCTCGGACAAAAATTCCAGCCCGGCGACTGGATTAACCCCGCGCAGTTCGGGCAGCGTCTGTTCTACAAAATGTTCGGCGGCACGCATCTGGTTAACCGAGCCGGGCTGGCACGCACGTTTCAAAATATCCGTCTTTTTCGCGAGATGTCGGTCGTTGAAAACCTGCTGGTCGCGCAGCATATGCGCGTTAACCGCAATCTGCTTGCCGGGATCCTGAATACGCCGTCCTACCGGCGGGCAGAAAGCGACGCCCTGGATAGAGCCTTTTACTGGCTGGAAGTGGTGGATCTGGTGGAGTGCGCCAATCGCCTGGCGGGAGAGATGTCCTACGGCCAGCAGCGGCGACTGGAAATCGCGCGGGCAATGTGTACCGGGCCGGAAATGATCTGTCTGGATGAACCCGCAGCCGGACTGAACCCGGTTGAAACGCATAAGCTAAGCAGCATTATTCGCTTTCTGCGGGATCATCATGACATCACGGTATTGCTGATTGAGCATGATATGGGGATGGTGATGGAAATTTCGGACGACATTATCGTGCTCGACCACGGCGATGTGATTGCCAGGGGGAAACCCGAGCAGATCCAGCATGATGAAAAGGTCATTGCCGCCTACCTGGGCACGGATGAAAGCGAGGTCTCCCTATGAGCGAACCGCTGCTGGCTTTTCGCGAAGTGGATGTGTTTTACGGCGTCATTCAGGCGCTGAAGCAGGTCTCTCTTGAGGTGAATAAGGGGGAAACCGTGGCGCTGATTGGCGCAAACGGCGCGGGTAAATCGACATTGCTGATGTCCATCTTTGGTCAACCCCGTATCCGCAGCGGGCAGATCCTGTTCTGTGGTGAAGACATCAGCCATCAATCCACCCACTACGTCGCGTCCGGCGGCATTGCGCAGGCGCCGGAAGGCAGACGAATTTTTCCGGATATGACCGTTGAAGAGAATCTGCTGATGGGGACCATCCCCATCGGCAGCCAGTTTGCGGCTGAAGATATGCAAACCATGTTTGACCTTTTCCCTCGCCTGAAAGAGCGGCGCAAGCAGCGCGCGATGACGATGTCCGGTGGCGAACAGCAGATGCTGGCGATCGCCCGAGCGCTTATGAGCCGTCCGAAGCTGCTGCTGCTGGATGAACCGAGCCTCGGTCTGGCGCCGATTGTGGTGAAACAGATCTTCCAGACTCTGCGCGAGCTGGCCCGTAACGGCATGACTATCTTTCTGGTGGAACAGAATGCGCATCACGCGTTGAAGCTCTCTGACCGCGGGTATGTGATGGTAAACGGACAGATCAGGTTGACCGGCAGCGGCGAGGAGCTGCTGGGGAATCAGGAGGTGAGGAAGGCGTATTTGGGCGGGGTGTGATTTGATACCTGCCGAATGCGCTTATACAGCGATGGACCATTTCGGCATATACGGAATAGAAAAATTGGAGGATACCTTAGTCGATATCGCCTTTTTATTTAAATTGCTTCCGGCAATTCTTACAGGTTTGCTAGTAAGGAAAGTAGTAAAACGAATCTAATTTATGAGCCTTCAGGGGTAGCGTCGAAGGATTCTTTTGACCCGGAAACGCAAAACCCCTAATCGTAGGATATCCAACTTTCGGGGTTCACTTCATTTCGGTAGTCACACGATAACGTCGTTAAATAAAACTGTCGTCGTCATTGCTGTAGTCGTCATCTACATCGTCGTTCTGCCAGGCGTCGTTATTATTGCCGAGCGGATCGTTCTGGTTGAGGAAACGGGTGTCAGAGACGTTATTGAAGTCGCCGTATTGATTACCGACAAACGGTTCACCACCGACGGGTATTGTCGGTTCTTCGATGATGTTCACTATCTCTTCCGGCCGCGACTGATGGAACATGCTGGTAAGCATCTCGGCCAGCGCGATGCCACCGGCCACGCCAGCGGCTGTCTGGAGCGCGCCAGCCATAAAACCGCCGCCGCGAGTAGCCGGCGCTGGCGCCCGAGAGTAATTCTGCGCCGGCGGCTGTTGCGGCTGGGCATTCCAGCTGTTTTCAGGCTGCGGGTTACTTTTCCCGCCACCAAACAGGCCGCCGAGGAAACTGCCGCCCGTCGAGGGTTTGCTTTTTTGCGCGGCTAATTCGCTTTCCAGCTCCTGAACCCTGGACTGCAGGCGTTTCAACGCCGCTTCCTGAATCAAAATCGATTGCGCCATATAGTAGGGGGCCGCAGGCTGCTGTCTGACGAATTCAGCGATCTGACGCTCCGCATCTGCATCCCGTTGGCTGTTTTGTTGTCCGGCCTGTTTAAGACGCTCGAAAAGGCCGTTGATAAGCTGCTGTTCTTCATATTGCATGACAATAACCTTCCGCTCTCCGGGGTGGATACCAACCAGTTTATCAGCGGCGGCAACCTGTGTCTGACGAGTGAAATGTTTGTTTAAGATTGGTTGCAGGTTATCTGAAAATCGCCCTGCTTTCCGGGCTTGATATTAGAAAGTTAGGCTTACCGTTCTGGTATGGCAGCAAATTCTCGGGCACAGCAGGATCGGGATGATGATGAGATATGATCGCTTCGCGCTAAGCCAGAGGCACAAAAAAACCACCTTTCGGTGGTTTCACGACACTGCTTATTGCTTTGATTATTCTTTGTTTCCCATGGTAACCGGAGTGGGACTTGAACCCACACAGCGCGAACGCCGAGGGGTTTTAAAAACTATAAGAGAGTCATACGTATCATAAATTTATGATACGTATGACTCTCTTATAGGGTAATCACTGGTGATGGTTGCACTTCTGCTACCACTATTTTTGGAGAACTAAATTAAGTTTTTCTTACAATCAAGCGGAAGGTGAAGCGTTTGAATGGCTGCTTCAAAAGCAGCGTCTACGTGGTGTCGACGCTTCGACAAAAGTGTAACACTACAATCCCCCTCAACTTCGGTGGGGCTTTGCTTTTTCTTTTTCGTAGTATCCTCATTATCATTCTGTATGTTACACAAACAAAAACCATAAGGAAGGTTAGGAATGGACAGCGCGAAATCCCTGGCAAAAAGGATGCTGAAGAGCCTTGATGCTGGCGATTCCGGCTTCCTGGTTTCTGTAGCGCAGGGAATGCTCTCTTTTCCGGTTAGCATGTATTACCTCGGTTATGACTTCATAGACACGGCTCATCGCCATGCTAATTTTGATGATCGTGTGAGGATGGCGAACATGCTCAAACGAGGCATATCGGTTAATCAGGAAGCTCAAAAAATAGTTAACGCTGTTATCAGAGAGTTCATGTCAAAAGTTGACATGGACAGTATTCATGGTATTGCACAAAATTTTACCGGCGTAATGGCTGGTAAATTCATATTCGCTGAACTAACCGGAATAAAACTGGGTGCTGCCGTGTCGTCACGCATTATGACCTCGTTCGCCGCTGGCGTGGTCATCGGAAACGCTCTCACGATTGGCGCAGAAACATCGAGAGCTATCTATACGGCCCGAAAGCTTGAAAACCAGAACCCTGTACTCTACTACCGACTTAAGAGTATGGGTGATTTAGATCTTCTGTATTTTCTTGTTGAAGAAAAATTGAAACCTTTTCTTGACGCATGCAGCGTAGCAGATGTAAACAAGCATGAATTTAACGAAGTATGTAAATACTTTTTTGGTGGATTATGAACACTCAGGACATTATCAAACTAATAGCATCCAGAATTCTGCGCGGGTTGGGGATGGGAATTGCTTCTGCGGGCCTATTGTCCTGTATTTATTTCTTTTCATTTTCAAAAGACGAATCCCGTTTTATCTGGGGTGCAGCGTCTGGTGCTCTCATTGTCCTTGGTTACTTTATATACCGAATCGCGATACTCAAGGTTTTTGACGAACGTTGAAGACCTCAATTGCTCATACTCCATCAAAAAACCCACCGATTGGTGGGCTTGATGTTAAAGACTTAGGCTTAACGTCTTCCTGTCATAATAGAATGACGGAAAGGCATCAAATAGGATGAAATCAACCGCAACTTTTCGCGTGGTCCACATTTAAGTGGTGGTCGCTGGGCAGTAGTGCCCTCTTGTTGTGGCGAAGTTGAATGGCGAAAGATAGGCACAAAAAAACCACCTTTCGGTGGTTTCACGACACTGCTTATTGCTTTGATTATTCTTTGTTTCCCATGGTAGCCGGAGTGGGACTTGAACCCACACAGCGCGAACGCCGAGGGATTTTAAATCCCTTGTGTCTACCGATTCCACCATCCGGCCAGGGAAGAAAGTGGAGGCGCGTTCCGGAGTCGAACCGGACTAGACGGATTTGCAATCCGCTACATAACCGCTTTGCTAACGCGCCGTAAAACTTTTCAAACTGACACCCGCTACTGCGCATGTCTTTAATCTGGAGCGGGAAACGAGACTCGAACTCGCGACCCCGACCTTGGCAAGGTCGTGCTCTACCAACTGAGCTATTCCCGCATGTCATCAAGTAAATGTCTAACCACTTGATTTCATTATCGTCCGGCTGACTGTGCCGCCGTTCGATGCGTTGCATTCTACTGATATGACGTTATGAGTCAACGTTATTTTTTGCATCCCCGGATCGTTTGCTGAAAATTACGGCGAAACGATCACTGATCAAGCAAATCCCCTCGGGCAGCGTTCAAATATTGCAGCATTGACCACAGCGTCAGCACTGCCGCTACCCACAGCAGGCCAATTCCCGCCCACTCAACCCAGGCGTTCGGACGCCAGAGCATCCAGACCAGCGCCGCCATCTGCGCCGTCGTTTTCACTTTACCAATCCACGAGACCGCCACGCTGCTGCGTTTTCCCAGCTCCGCCATCCACTCGCGAAGCGCAGAGATAATAATCTCACGGCCAATCATAGTTGCCGCAGGCAGCGTCACCCACCAGGTATGATAGTGCTCGGCCACCAGCACCATGGCAATCGCGACCATCACTTTATCCGCCACCGGATCGAGGAAGGCGCCGAAACGGGTGCTTTGATTCCAGCGGCGCGCCAGATAGCCATCAAACCAGTCTGTTACCGCTGCGATAAGGAAGATCAATGCGCACGCAAAGGGTGCCCAGACAACCGGCAGGTAAAACGCCAGCACAAAGAACGGGATGAGTACAACACGAAAAAGAGTGAGCAACGTAGGGATATTATATTGCATAGTGACGGTAACTATTTGTTGTCAGTAAAATTTAGCTCTATGTTGCTACAGAGCCCTCAATGTTTCAACGAGTAGTAGATCTTTTCTGCCAGCCCTTGCGAAATACCCGGCACTTTTGCAATTTCCTCCATGCTGGCGTTGAGTAATCCTTGCAATCCGCCCATATATTTCAGCAGCATCTGGCGACGTTTTGGCCCCACGCCTTCAATCGTTTCCAGGCTACTGGTATTTTTCACCTTCGCCCGTTTTTTGCGGTGACCGCTGATGGCATGATCGTGTGATTCATCGCGAATATGCTGGATGACGTGAAGCGCCGGCGAATCCGGCGGCAGGCTGAAGCCCTCACCTTCCGGCTCGAAGAACAGTGTCTCCAGACCGGCCTTACGATCGGCCCCTTTTGCGACACCCAGCAGCAGCGGATGTTTTTTATCCCAGCTGACATCAAGCGATTCAAATACCGCTTTCGCCTGGCCGAGCTGCCCTTTCCCACCGTCAATCAGGATCACATCCGGGATTTTGCTCTCCTCAATGGCTTTACCATAGCGACGACGCAGCACCTGATTCATCGCCGCATAGTCATCGCCCGGCGTGATGCCGGTGATGTTATAGCGACGATACTCGGCGCGCAGCGGGCCGTTAGCATCGAACACCACGCAGGAGGCCACCGTCTGTTCCCCCATCGTATGGCTGATGTCGAAACACTCCATCCGTTTCACTTCCGGCAGCTTCAGCAGCGTTGCCAGGGCCGTTAAACGCTGGTGCACCGTCGACTGCTGCGACAGCTTAGTGGTGAGCGCCGTCGCCGCGTTGGTGCGTGCCAGCTTCAGATAACGCGCACGATCGCCGCGCGGTTTGGTTTGTACATTGACCCGACGCCCCGCCAGCTCAGAGAGCGACTCGCCCAGCATGGTTTTATCGTCAAGATTAAAATCGAGCAGGATCTCAGAAGGCAGCGTGCGCATCTGGCTCCCCTGCAGATAGAACTGGCCGACAAAGGTTTCCACCACTTCACCCAGTTCGGTACCGCCAGGCACTTTCGGAAAATAGCTGCGGCTGCCGAGCACTTTGCCCTGGCGAATAAACAGCACGTGCACGCAGGCCATCCCGGCGTCAAAGGCTACGCCGATAACGTCGAGATCGTCACCGGTATTCGAGACAAACTGTTTCTCAGTGACTCTGCGCACCGCCTGGATTTGGTCGCGGATCCGTGTGGCCTCTTCGAACTCGAGTGCGGCACTGGCTTTTTCCATCCGCGCGATAAGCTGCGTTAAGACCTGATCGTCTTTTCCTGCTAAGAACAGGCGCACATACTCCACCTGCTGAGCATACTCCTCTTCACTCACCAGCCCGGCTACACACGGCCCCAGGCAGCGACCAATCTGGTACTGAAGGCACGGGCGCGAGCGGTTACGGTAAACGCTGTTTTCACACTGGCGGATTGGGAAGATTTTTTGCAGCAGCGCCAGCGTTTCACGCACGGCATAGCCGTTAGGGAACGGCCCGAAATATTCACCCTTTGCATGTTTCGCACCGCGGTGCATGGCGAGGCGCGGATGGGTGTCGCCGCTCAGAAAAATAAACGGGTAGGATTTATCATCACGCAACAGGACGTTATAGCGCGGCTGGTAGAGCTTAATATAGTTGTGCTCTAGCAGCAGCGCTTCTGTCTCCGTGTGCGTGACGGTGACATCAATATTCTGGATGAGTGAGACCAGCGCTTCGGTCTTACGGGAGGCCAGATTGCTGCGAAAATAGCTGGAGAGACGTTTTTTAAGATCTTTTGCCTTCCCCACGTAGATAACCGTACCGCCAGCGTCATACATGCGATAGACGCCAGGCTGGCTGGTTACGGTTTTCAGAAATGTTTTTGAATCGAACACATCACTCACTGACTTAACAACGTCTCCGCATTACACAAACCATGCCGGATGGCCAGATGCGTCAGTTCCACATCACCATGAATGTTCAGTTTACTGAACATACGGTAACGATAGCTGTTGACCGTTTTCGGGCTGAGATTCAGCTGTTCCGAGATCTCATTCACCTTCTGACCTTTAGTGATCATCAGCATAATCTGCAATTCACGCTCGGACAAACTGGCAAACGGTGATTCGGTTTTCTCGGGCTCGATCTGGCTCAGGGCCATCTGCTGTGCGATGTCGGAAGCAATGTAACGCTGTCCTGCATACACGGAACGGATCGCATTGACGACTTCCTGCGGCGCCGCTCCTTTGCTCAGATAGCCCGCTGCGCCCGCCTGCATCACTTTCGCGGGCAGTGGGTTTTCGGTATGCACGGTCAGCATGATGACTTTTGTATCAACAAACGTACGCGCGATTTTGCGTGTTGCTTCAAGACCACCGATACCGGGCATGTTCATATCCATCAGTACCACATCTGCCGAGTTTGTGCGGCACCATTTTACCGCATCTTCGCCACAGCACGCCTCACCGGCAACTTTAATACCTTTAATATCTTCAAGAATGCGTCGTATCCCTGCGCGCACCAGTTCGTGGTCATCAACAAGAAGGACGTTGATCAAAGGAAATGTCTCCAGAATAGGGATAACGCTACTGAGTGATAATTTGGTTTATATTAACGGTTTTCCTCACAAGATTAAAACGTTAAAAAACCGGCTATTCGATTTTGCTCTCGTTTTTGGAAATTAGACTGTACAGTCCGTGGAAAGAGAGACCATGCAGTCAGGGCTTTTGCAGCTTTTTTTAAGCATCTGTATTCAAAAAGTTACAAAAAACTTGCAGGCTTTTCCTGCAAAAAAAAACAGATCTCAAATTTTTGTAACAATAATTAACGGCAAGCGAACCGGGCATAAACAATTAATAGCCTTTAACGGCGGTTAAGTTTACCGGTACGTTCTGTTTACGCAATTAAACATCCACGTAAAAGTACAAAAAACAACCACTGCATTTTTTGCTTCAGCTTGTGGTATACTCCGCCGCCTTGACTTTCGTCGTCGCGCTTTAGCGCCGTTTAATAATGAGGAAAATAAATGAGCACACCTGAATTTGCCACTGCGGAGAATAACCAGGAACTGGCACAGGAAGTAAACTGCCTGAAAGCATTGCTAACGTTGATGCTGCAGGCGATGGGCCAGGCTGATGCCGGTCGTGTGATCATTAAAATGGAAAAACAAATCGCGGAGATGGAAGACCAGGCTGAATCTGCGGTATTTGCTAACACCGTTAAGCAAATCAAACAAGCCTACCGCCAGTAACAAAAAACGGCTGGATGCAGTGCATTCAGCCGTTCCCTCGTCTGGCACGCAGAACGTATTATCCTGTCAGATCAGCCCCGTTGCCGCCGCGTAACACGCAATCTGGGTTTTGTTAGGCGCATTGAATTTCTTCTGCATATTTTTCTGATGGAAGTTAACGGTATTCTCTGAGATAGAGAGAATGATCGCTATTTCCGCTGACGTCTTCCCTTCCGCAGTCCATTTCAGAATTTCGCGCTCGCGTTTACTGAATTTCATTTCTGGCGGCATGACCATCTCATCTTCAAAACGCGTCAGAGAGGTTAAAGCCATTTGCACCAGCATTTGCAACCGCAGTTCTATTTCCTCACGGGCAAATGGCCCTTCCTTAAGACTCGTACGAGATACTGACAGGAAGCCGAGCGCGTGGTTAGGCAGCATCAGACACTGCGTTATTCCCGCGCGTAAACCGTGGTCCTGGGCGCTATGCCATAATTCCTGCGCCTCGGCAAATAATGCGTCTGTCCAGGGTAGATGACCCTGGATGAAATTTTCCGCTTTTAAAACCGGATCGATCGCGAAATAGTTCGCGGAATGATATTGCGCCATCCACGGCTTTGGATAAGTGGTCTGCAAAGAGATTTTAGGGCGCGTAAACGGCACGGGATGACGCACGCAGAGCGCGTAATAATCGAATTCCAGCGCCTGAGTTTGCCGCTCTAGCTCCTGATATACCTCATCGGTACTCGTCAATTGCTGAAACCGGAGTGAGCAGTCCCGTCGCCAGTTGAAAAAGTCTGAATCCTTCATACTTACTAAATGAAGCCTCTGAAAAGATAATCATTATTATGGTGAATATAAACTAACACATAAAACTTTTTTCTAACTGCAAAATATCGGCAATAGCCCAATTAACTTTAGTTTTCATAAGGTTTATCCGAGCTGGGCGGAATAAAAAATCAAAGGACGGCACCCGTAGGGAGAATAATTTGCTCCAGCCTAAATTTCTGGAGCAAATTAGTGCATAAATGCTACTGCATAAGGAATTTTTCAAGGAACTGACGGGTTCGCGGCTGTTGAGGATTGGCGAACAGACTTTTCGCCGGCCCCTGCTCAACAATCCGACCCTGATCCATGAAGATGGCTCTGTCAGCAACATCGCGTGCAAAGCTCATTTCATGCGTTACGATCACCATCGTCCTTTTTTCCTGCGCCAGCTGGCGAATGGTGTTCAGCACTTCACCCACCAGTTCAGGATCGAGCGCAGAGGTCGGTTCATCAAACAGGATCACGTCAGGACGCATCGCCAGCGCGCGCGCTATCGCCACGCGCTGCTGTTGGCCGCCCGACAGACGGCGCGGATAGCTAGTCTCTTTCCCCGCCAGCCCGACTTTGGCGAGCAGTTCGCGCGCGCGCGCCGTCGCTTCCTCTTTTGGCTCACCTTTAACGATAACCGGCCCTTCGATAATGTTCTCCAGCACCGTACGGTGCGGGAAGAGATTAAAGTTCTGGAAAACGAAACCGACATGCTGGCGCAGGCGGCGAATTAAACCTTTCTGCTGGCTGATTGATTTCCCGGTATCAATCATTATCTCGCCTACCCGGATGGTGCCGCCTTCCGGCTGTTCAAGCAGGTTAATGCTGCGCAGCAGCGTCGTCTTTCCCGAACCGCTTGGTCCGATAATCGCCACCACTTCCCCCTGCTCTACTTCCAGATCGATCCCGTGGAGCACCGTTTGACCGTGGAATTTTTTCACCAGGTTTTTGACGTCGATAGCACTCATTTTGGATCACGCTCCTGGCGGTTAAGCTGGTTTTCGAAGTAGTTTTGCAGAGCAGACAGTACCGTCGCCATCACCCAGTAAATTAGCGAGGCGGCCAGATACATGGTAAAGACTTCAAGCGTGCGCGAAGTAATAAGCTGTGCCTGACGGAACAGTTCCGGAACCTGAATCGTTGCTGCCAGGGAAGTATCTTTCACCAGGCTAATAAAGCTGTTGCTGAGCGGCGGTAGCGCCACGCGCGCCGCCTGAGGCAGAATGGCCCGGCGCAGCGTCTGCCATGGCGTCATCCCGATACTGGCCGCCGCTTCCCACTGCCCTTTGTCAATGGAGGAGATGGCCGCACGCAGAGTTTCAGAGGTGTACGCCGCGGTATTGAGCGACAGACCAATCATCGCTGCCGGAATCGGATCCAGCTCGATACCAAACTGCGGCAAGCCGTAGTAGATCATAAAGAGCTGGGCGATGAGCGGCGTACCGCGAAACACGGAGATATAAAAACGCGCCAGCCAGCGCACCGGCAGGATGGGCGACATGCGCATTAAGGCCAGCACAAATCCCAGAACCAGCCCAAAGAACATCCCGCCGATACTGAGCTGTAACGTAAATACCGCACCTTTCAGCAGAAACGGCAGAGAATCAATAACCAGTTGAATACTTTCTTGCATTATTATTTTTCGACCTGATTTTTAGACATGAGGATGGTAGGCAAACAGCGCAGGCGCCCCGCCGGTATGGACAAATAAAATCGGCCCTTCATCCTTAAAGCGTTTCTGTGCAATGCCGTCAATCAGTCCGGCCATCGCTTTGCCGGTATAGACCGGATCGAGCAATATCCCCTCGAGGCGCGCCAGCAGCTTCACCGCTTCCATGCCCTCTTCGTTAGGCGTACCGTAACCCGGCGCAAAATAGTCATCCCAGAGCAGAATATCGGCCTTTGCCTTCAGCTCCAGCTGCTCTGCGACCGCCTGCTGTAACGTAACCACTTTTGGCTTCTGATCCGCTACGCTGCGGGACACCGTCACCCCGATAAGTTCGACGTCCGGCAGCAGTTGTTCGAGCCCCACCGCCAGCCCGGCATGCGTGCCCGCGCTTCCGGACGCGACAACCACGGAGGAGAGGCTCACTGCGCCCTCGCACTGCTGCGCAATTTCCAGCGCACTTTCCACATACCCCAGCGCGCCCAGCGCGTTCGAACCGCCGACAGGAATAACGTAGGGGCGGAACCCCTGCGCTTCCAGACGCGTCGCCAGCTCGTCGAGCTGGGCGGCCGGATCGGTCAACGCATCCACCATTTCTACCTGCACATTAAACAGATCCAGCAGCAGACGGTTACCGTTGGTGAGATAGTTTTCAGCCCGAGTGCCAATCGGGTTTTCCAGCAACGCCACGCAGTGGAGCCCAAGCTTTGCCGCCACGGCCGCCGTCTGGCGAACGTGGTTGGACTGGATGGCCCCGGCAGTAATGAGCGTATCCGCGCCTTCGCGCAGGGCGTCAGCAGCCAGAAACTCCAGCTTGCGCAGCTTGTTGCCCCCCATCGCCATCGGCGTCACGTCATCACGTTTAATAAAAATATCGCGCCCTAAATAATCAGAAAATCGCGGCAGGTACTCCAGCGGCGTCGGCGCGCCGATGAACTCCAGGCGGGGAAAGCGCGTTAAATTCTGTAGTGACATGGGTTCTCCGGTAACTCTGACAAAATGTGATATTTTTCATTATGCACGCAGACGCGAAAGAAATAAAAAAGGCGCTTTTAAAAGCGCCTTTTTTTACGGCAGAAACTTATTTCGTGACGTCTGCACCGAACCACTTCTCGGAGAGCGCTTTCAGGCTGCCGTCTTTTTGCATGTCAGCAATCGCGGAATCAATCGCTTTGACCAGGTCTTCGTTACCTTTACGAACGGCAACGCCTGATTCCTGACGAGAGAACGCATCACCCGCTACCGCCAGGGTATTGTTGGTTTTCTTCACCAGATCCAGCGCGGCCAGGCGGTCAACCAGAATGGCGTCGATACGGCCCACGCGCAGATCCTGGTATTTCGTCGGGTCGTCATCATAGGTGCGGATATCCACGCCCTGCACGTTCTGGCGCAGCCACTCTTCATAGTTAGTACCCAGACCAACACCGACTTTCTTCCCTTTCAGGTCCGCGGCAGTTTTAATCCCGCCTTCGTTGCCTTTCTTCACCAGCGCCTGAATACCGGACACGGTGTACGGCGTAGAGAAGTCATATTTCTTCTTACGCTCGTCAGAAATGGTCACCTGATTGATCACCACATCAATACGTTTGGAATCCAGCGACGCCAGCATACCGTCCCACTTGGTCGGTTTCAGGGACGCTTTCACGCCGAGGTGCTTCGCCAGCTCTTCAGCAAACTCCACTTCAAAACCGGTCAGCTTACCGTCATCGCCCTGGAAGCTGAACGGAGGATAGGTTCCTTCCAGCCCGACCAGCAGCGTACCGCGCTCTTTTACTTTATTCAGCAGGTTTTCTGCGGCGAACGTTTTCACGCTCATGCCCGCAACCAGCGCAACGGCCATAACACCCATCAGCGCCTGACGACCCAGAAGTGCAAATTTCATAAATACCCCGATATAGTGGAATTTTTACGTAGTGTAGAGAAATCGCCTGCAACGTCAAAGGCGACTGCGCTACATCTTATTCTTTTTTAATATATATCAGAAGTTGTTCCGGCGTGGGCTTTCTGCTTTATGGCACCCGGCATTTGTACCTTGTATTGCGCATACTTGCGCAGCGCAATTCGGTAGTTGTTGGTGCTGGTCGCAGGCAGCCACGGCTCCAGATTTTCATCCAGATAACCGGTTTTCAGCAGATCGCGAGAAATATTGTTTACGGTCAGATGTTGCCCAAGGCGGCGCAGGCGAACGACATATTCGCGAACGGTGCCGTGGCTCATCTCCGTTTGTTCAAACAGGAACTGTTTGAAGCCGATAATATCGAAGAAGTCGCTTTGCTCTTTGCAGTGGAGATCCCCACAGAAACGGCAAAGCGCCACCCACTCTTTTTGCTCTTCGAGCCATGCTGCTTCGTCCATCAACGTGTCGAGACGCGAAATCGCAATCTTATTGACGATTTCGCCCCGGCGAACCAGCGTGATACGATCGAGTAACTTGTTACAGTGGGCGCAATGCGTCTGGCTGTGTTTAAAGTCTTTCAGGTAGCGGCTTAAAGGCCGTCTTTTAGATTGCTGCACCGTCATGATAACTCCTGGTTGTCAATACGTTGTGCGGCATTTTTAAGGTGAATCAATCACCTATAACTTACCCAGCTTGGTTCGTAAGCGTTTAATGGCCTGGCTGTGCAGCTGGCTCACCCGCGACTCTCCCACCTCCAGAACAGCGCCAATCTCTTTGAGGTTAAGCTCTTCCTGGTAATAAAGGGTCAATACCAGCTGTTCGCGTTCAGGCAGAGCTTCAATAGCCTCCATGACGCGCTGGCGTAAATTCCCTTCCATTAAATGGTGTAACGGGTTCTCCTGCTGGTGCTCGTCCGTCACCAGCTCGATGCTATCGCCATGCTCTTCGCGCCACTCATCATAAGAGAAGAGTTGGCTATTATTGGTATCGAGCAACATCTGACGATACTCTTCAACAGCAATGCCAAGACGTTCCGCCACTTCGGTTTCCGTTGCGTTACGTCCCAGTTCCTGTTCCAGCTGCCCCATCGCATGCGCCACTTCGCGCGCGTTGCGGCGAACACTGCGCGGCACCCAGTCGCGGCTGCGCAGCTCGTCCAGCATCGCACCACGAATACGCTGAACTGCGTAAGTCGTAAATGCCGTTCCTTGCAGAGCGTCGTATCGGTCAACTGCATTCAATAACCCGATACCGCCCGCCTGTAGCAGATCGTCGAGTTCCACGCTCGCCGGCAAGCGCACCTGGAGGCGCAATGCTTCGTGACGCACCAGCGGGACATAACGCTGCCACAGCGAGTGTTTATCCATTACACCTTCAGCGGTATAGAGTGAATTCACGATAAACAGCCCTGCGTTAGTTGAGTTATCGGCATGATTATCCGATTCTGCAGGGCGTTCAATTGGATGAAAAAGGGGGATAAAGTGAGGTTATTCTGAGGTTGCCCACAACAGGGGCAACTTTTCTGCCTAAATTAACAGTTGTAACAATGAAAGATCGTCGCCCAGTTTGACGTTATCTATATGTTGATGAAAGAGCTTTCCTGCTTCCTGATTATGCTGGCTAAGGGAGTGGAAGCTGTAAATAACATCAATGATATTATCTTGTTCAATTTTCCCCGCCACGAGTGCCTGACCGGCAAGTAACGTTTTAAGGAAATAGAACTCAGCAACGATTAAATAAAGGTTATTCAACATGCTGCGGCCGTTGTTCTGCGGGAAGCCCTGCTCCCACAGTTTGTATTTAAAAAAGTTCTTGAATAAATGGTCATTGGTCGCCAGATAACTGCCCGCCACATCGCGCCAGACGGACTCGATGTTTTCCATGACCTTCTCTGCCGGCACGGTGTCACCCGCAGACTCAAATTGTTGATAAAGCTGGGTAAAATAACGGTTTAATACCGCACCGCCGCGGGCTGTTACTTTCTTGGTGAAGTAGCTCTGGATGAGCGAAATTAACGCGAACTTCAGGCTATAGTTCTGATTAAAGCCGCCTAATTCCGTTTTGATTTTACCGCTCACCAGTTCGTTAACCAGTGAGAAATAGACCGTTTCGAGCGTGCCGATATTCTCTGCGATATTATCGAGCTTTTCCGCCACCATGAGGAATTTCACTACGGCGTAAACCTGTTCTTCAACGCTGACGCCCTCAACGCTGAAAATATTCTGGCAGAAGAGATTGATGACCTTGGCCTTCAAATCAATCATCGGCGCATTATTGATGTCCTGCTGAACAATGACAGATTCCATCAACGACATAGACTCCCGATCGTTCAACAGAAGTCGGGTCACTTCCGGACACGACAGGTTCAGCGATTTTTCGATTTCATTTTTATAGACCCGGCTTGTCCGTGGAAATGTCGAACAGGTTGGGCTTAAGGCCTGGACGCCCATGGCGCCATGAACAGAACAGAGTTTTTCCGTATCCATAAACGGGCAGTTTTTACTTTCCGTATGGAAAATCACTTCACCCCAGTGGTCATAGTTTTTTTTGGTGACTTTTATCGCCGTTTTCGCCGTCTGACGAATAGCGGCATTTTTACTGTTCAGATAGCGATTAACGGAGGATTTATCAAACGCGATGGTCCAGCCCTGACAACAATGTTCACGGCATTCCCCACCGACACATGAAAAATCTGCGACCAGCTTTGGTTGAGTGACACTGATTTGTTTCACAGGCGGATTCTCAAATAGCAGAGATAAAAAAACCCCGCCGAAGCGGGGTTTCACGCGTAAAATTAACGCAGCAGAGACAGAACGGTCTGTGGAACCTGGTTTGCCTGAGACAGAACAGAAGTACCAGCCTGCTGCAGGATCTGCGCGCGGGACATGTTGGAAACTTCAGTTGCGTAGTCAGCGTCCTGGATACGGGACTGAGCAGCAGACAGGTTGTTAGAAGTGTTGTTCAGGTTGTTGATTGCAGAAGTGAAACGGTTCTGCACAGCACCCAGGCCAGAACGTGCTTTATCAACTTTAGCGATAGCTGCGTCGATGGTGCCCAGGTCGGTAGCGGTCATAGTTTTCAGGTCGATAGCGTTCACGCCCAGAGTGGTGGTGTCAGCTTTAGCACCGCTCAGGTCCAGATCGATGGTGTCGCCGTCGTTAACGCCAACCTGAATTTTAACTACGCCAGCAGTACCAGCAGTGCCGTCCAGCAGTTTGATGCCGTTGAAGTCAGTTTTGCCCGCAACGCGGTTGATTTCAGCCAGACGAGCGGTAACTTCATCCTGCAGAGAAGCAAGGTCAGAGGTGCTGTTGGTGCCGTTGCTTGCCTGAACAGCCAGTTCACGAACGCGCTGCAGGTTGTTGTTGATTTCGTTCAGAGAGCCTTCAGCAGTCTGCGCCATGGAGATACCGTCGTTGGCGTTACGTGCTGCCTGGTTCATACCTTTGATCTGAGCGGTCATGCGGTTTGCAATCGCCTGGCCAGCAGCATCGTCTTTCGCGCTGTTAATACGCAGACCGGAAGACAGACGCTCGATAGCAGTGCCCAGAGAAGACTGAGATTTGTTCAGGTTGTTCTGAGTGGTCAGGGACAACAGGTTAGTATTGATAACTGCCATAATTTTCTTTCCTTCAAAAATTGGGTTTTAGGTCCGGTGCCTAACACTCACAGCGTCTCTCACCGTCAACAAGGTTATCGACGGGTCCCCAAAAGACTTTAGAATCAATTTTGAAAAAATTACAACCAACTGATTATTAAAGGATTTATTTTTAAAAAATCAATTAAGGTCCAACGGAGCGTTATTATTTATGCTTTTTTAACGCGCAAAGAGATGACTAAAAAGGCACACACTTATTCGTGTTTTCAAAGCGCAGATAATGATCCTAAAGTGCAATCCTTTCATTTACCCCGCCAGGACGCGTCTATTCTTTGGATTATTTTTTTCTCACCATCGTAAACTTTTACGTTGAGAGGCCGATAAGAGTCCTGAACTACTTTCGTATTTTAAGGAAAATATGCATGGCTACTATCAGTAACCTCGGGATAGGTTCTGCAGGACTCGGGGATTTATATAATCAGTTGGATGCAGCAGAAAGAACCAAGCTGACGACGATTACTTCCCAGCAATCAACGTATAACGCGCAGTTAAGCGCTTACGGCAAGCTGCAGAGCGCCATGACATCGCTGCAGACTGCGACCGCTGCGCTGGGTAAAGCAACCACCTGGAACTCAACGTCCGTTAGCAGTACCAATACGGCCTTTACCGCCACGACAACGGCTGACGCATCTGTCGGTTCCTTTGTTGTAAACGTCAACCAGGTTGCCAAGGCACAGGCACTCACTACCGGCTCCTATGCAAACAACACTGATCTGCTGGGCGATACGACAGGTACAACGCGTAAAATCACCATCACCCAGCCGGGCACGAAAACGCCTTTAGAGGTCACCCTGGCGGATGGCGATACGTCTCTGGCCGGGATCGCGAGCGCCATTAATAAAGCGAACGGCAACGTCACTGCCAGCGTCATTAAAGCGAAAGACGGTGATTACCGCCTGATGCTGTCATCTAAAACCACCGGTACGGATGGTGCGATGACGGTAAGCGTCACTGGCGACGCCAAGCTGCAAAGCGCCATTGGCTACGACTCAACCACCAAAACGGGCGCGCTGACGGTGAACACCGACGCGCAGAACGCGATTGTGGTAGTGAACAACATCTCCATCGAGCGCCAGTCGAATACCATTACCGATGCCCTGCCTGGCGTGACTTTCTCGCTGAAAGCAGAAAGCAAGGCAGATGAAACATTAGAGGTGACTCGCGCAACGGATGCTAACCAGAAAGCGATCACGGACTGGGTCACGGCGTATAACTCGCTGCAGTCCACCATTAACAGCCTGACGAAATATGTTCCGGTTGATGCTGGCTCCGGCAGCCAGTCAGCCAGCAACGGGGCACTTGTTGGTGATGCGAACGTGCGCGGGATCCAGTCTCAGCTGCGCGGTCTGCTGACCGAAGTGCAGAGCGGCTCGGTACAGATCATGGCCCAGCTGGGAATTACCCAGGACCCGGTAAAAGGTTCTGACGGTACCGTCGGTAACCTGAAAGTCGATACCGATAAGCTGAAAAAAGCGCTGACCGATAACCCGAACGCCGTACAGCAGTATTTTGTCGGTGACGGAAAGAAAACCGGTATGGCCACCCAGATGAACAACACGCTGACCACCATGCTCAGCACCAGTACCGGCAGCGCCGGGGTGATCCAGAACGCGAAAGACGGGATCAACAAAACGCTAAAAACGCTGGGTGAGCGTTACGATGCTATGGAAGCCACTATTGATGCCACCATGGCGCGTTACAAAACCCAGTTCACCAGTCTGGACGTATTAGTCACCAAAATGACCAATACAGCCAACTACCTGACCCAACAGTTCTCACAAAAGTAGTCGTAGCCTTCAGGAGTGGATATGTATAAGACCTCTGGTGTTCAATCCTATCAGCAGATAGGAGTCGAAAGTGCAGTCATGAATGCCAGTCCACACCAGCTGATTGTCATGTTATTCGACGGGGCGCATAGCGCCCTTGTTCGCGCGCGTTTGTTCATGGAAGCCGGACAAATTCGTGAGAAAGGCGAAGCGTTAACGAAAGCCATCAACATCATCGACAACGGTTTAAAAGCAGGACTGAACATGGAGGTTGAGAGCGAGTTGTCCGGTAATCTTGCCTCCTTGTACGAATATATGGTTCGACGTTTGTTGCTGGCGAATGTCAGTAACGACGTAGACGCAATTGTTGAAGTCGAGGGTTTATTAAACAACATTGCGGATGCGTGGAAGCAAATCGGCCCCAATGCGTCCTCTATTTCAGGATAATTTTGATGAATAATCCCAGCGCAGCGCTTAGCCACTGGCAGGCGTTACATGCTCAGAGCATTGCTATGCTCAATCTCGCACATTCTGGTCAATGGGATGCGCTTATCGAGCAGGAAATGCATTACGTTCAACTGGTGGAAAAAATTTCGCAAACACCCATCATGTCATGCCCTCCGGCTCAGGTTGAGCAAGCGCGTGCGCTGCTGGAAATGATCCTTGAAAATGAGAATGCGCTAAAGGCTCTGCTGAAAGTCCGGATGGACGAACTGCGTAATCTGATTGATCAAACCGGTAAACAGCAATCCATCACGTCTACCTATGGAAAGCTGTCCGGGAATATTCTTTATCCAGAAAGTTTGACCCGCGACACACAACTATGATTTCTTCATCCATACTCCAGAAGTCTGCCAATGGCTTCTGGAGCAAGGATGATGAAAAACCCCACCCTGTTACAATGTTTTCACTGGTACTACCCTGCTGGCGGTGAATTGTGGCGAGAGGTCACGGCGTTAGCTCCCAATCTTAACGAAATCGGCATCAACATGATCTGGCTGCCGCCCGCCTGTAAAGGGGCATCCGGCGGGTATTCTGTCGGCTATGACACCTATGACCTGTTCGACCTTGGCGAGTTTGACCAGAAAGGCAGTATCGCCACGAAATACGGCGACAAAGCACAGCTGCTGGAGGCCATTGATGCCCTCAAGAGCAACGACATTGCCGTGCTGCTGGACGTGGTGGTCAACCACAAAATGGGCGCCGATGAAAAAGAGCCCGTGCGCGTTCAGCGCGTGAACGAGCAGGACCGCACGCAAATCGATGACGAGGTCATCGAGTGTGAAGCCTGGACCCGCTACACCTTCCCTGCCCGCGCCGGGCAGTATTCGCAGTTTATCTGGGACTACAAATGCTTCAGCGGCGTCGACCACATTGAAAACCCCGATGAAGACGGCATCTTTAAAATCGTCAACGACTACACCGGCGAAGGCTGGAACGATCAGGTTGATGATGAGATGGGTAACTTCGATTATCTGATGGGCGAAAATATCGACTTTCGCAATCACGCCGTGACCGAGGAGATCAAATACTGGGCCCGCTGGGTCATGGAACAGACGGGCTGCGACGGTTTTCGTCTGGACGCCGTCAAGCATATTCCCGCCTGGTTTTACAAAGAGTGGATTGAGCACGTCCAGGAAGTGGCCGACCAGCCGCTGTTTATCGTGGCGGAGTACTGGTCCCATGAGGTAGATAAACTTCAGGCCTATATTGACCAGGTCGCAGGCAAAACCATGCTGTTTGATGCCCCCCTGCAGATGAAATTCCACGAGGCGTCACGTCAGGGTCGGGATTACGACATGAGCCAAATCTTCACCGGTACCCTGGTAGAAGCCGATCCGTTTCATGCGGTCACCCTCGTCGCGAACCACGATACTCAGCCTTTGCAGGCGCTGGAAGCGCCGGTCGAAGCCTGGTTTAAGCCGCTGGCCTACGCGCTGATCCTGCTGCGGGAAAATGGCGTGCCGAGCGTCTTTTATCCGGATCTCTTCGGCGCCAGCTATGACGACGCGGGAGGTGACGGTGAAACGTACCATATTGATATGCCGGTCATTGAGCAGCTTCACGAGCTGATCCTCGCGCGCCAGCGTTTTGCCCACGGCGTGCAAACGCTGTTTTTCGACCATCCAAACTGCATCGCCTTCAGCCGCAGCGGTACGGAAGACGATCCCGGCTGCGTTGTGGTGATGTCGAACGGGGACGATGGTGAAAAAGTAATTTGTCTTGGAGAAAACTACGGCAACAAAACGTGGCGGGATTTTCTCGGCAATCGCGAAGAAACCATCACCACGGCGGCGGATGGCGAAGGGACGTTTACATGCAAAGGCGGAAGCGTGAGCGTGTGGGTAATAGAGGAAGCGCTGTAGAACGGGAAACCGTGCGGCCTGATGCCCTCACCCCGTCCCTCTCCCACAGGGAGAGGGCGCAAACACCAAAAACGGCAACGATGTTGCCGTTTTGCTTTTACCCTTAGGGCAGCTTACTCTCCAGCGGATTCTTGCTCAGGTAATCGGCACACTCAACCGTTGGGCGATCGACCTTCTGCAGCTCCAGCCCGTCGTACTCAAGCGTCGAGCCATCGCGCTCCAGCGGATAGATATCCAGCTTACGCGTCACGTTGTAATAACTGTCTGAACGCAGCATGATTTTACCCGGCACGGCAATCACGCGCTGCCATTGACGGCAGTCCAGCGTATCGCCCTCCTCCGTCACCACCAGCGTGGCAATCGCCTTCGGACTGACCATGTTGCTCTGCGGCCCTTTCGACTGCCAGTATCCCGCCAGCTGCGCCGGGACAGGGTGCTTGATCACGTCTTTATAATTATCGACCTGAACGCACCCGGTCAGTGCCAGCAGCGCGCCAGCAATTGCTATTTTTTTCATCATCTTTCCTGCATTCGAAGAAAAAAACATTGTGGCATTAAAGCGCTGCGGCTGCCAGCGGAGATCGACAGGTCTTAAACCTGCATCCCCATCACTTCCTGATAGGCCGACACCAGCTTATTACGCACCTGGATCCCCATCTGCAGGGAAACCGAGGCTTTTTGCAAATCGGTCATCACATCATTCAACGCCACGCCCGGCTCGCCGAGGGTGAACTTTTCGGCCTGAGTGCGCGCTGCGGTCTGGGTATCACTGATACGGTCAAGAGCGGCATGCAGTTGCCCTGCGAAGCTGATGCTCGGCTGCTGATCTGCCACATTCTGATTACGGGCCGTCATTGCCGTTGCCTGCAGCTGACTGATTACCCCTTCAATGCCCTGTATAGCCATGACTCTCCCCTGGATGGTTTTTTACGCGGTCAAGACTAACAGCTTGTCAATAAGATAATGGCGGTAAATAGCATGAAAAAACCAGGTTATTTGACGCATAGAAAATCACGAATCATCAAATAATGGCAGGGCCATCAATATGGAACTTTTGTCGTGTTTGCCGACCCGGGAGTCAGTTTTGTTTCTCTACACGAATAACGTAAACCACCAGGATTTAAGAGGTGCGCAATGAGTGCAACAGCATCGACAGCGCCGCAGAATAAATCACTCGAGTGGATGAACCGCCTTCGCGCGAATCCTAAAATCCCGTTGATCGTGGCAGGCGCTGCCGCAATTGCGATCCTTGTAGCGATGGTCCTGTGGGCGAAAAGCCCTGATTACCGGACGCTCTACAGCAATCTTTCCGATCAGGATGGCGGCGCCATCGTCACCCAGCTTACCCAGATGAACATCCCTTATCGCTTTGCCGATAATGGCGGTGCGCTTGAGGTACCGGCAGATAAGGTGCACGAACTGCGTCTGCGTCTGGCTCAGCAGGGGCTGCCGAAAGGCGGCGCGGTGGGCTTTGAGCTGCTGGATCAGGAAAAATTCGGTATCAGCCAGTTCAGCGAGCAGGTGAACTACCAGCGTGCGCTGGAAGGTGAACTGGCCCGCACCATTGAAACATTAGGCCCGGTGAAGAGTGCCCGCGTGCATCTGGCGATGCCTAAGCCTTCCTTATTCGTCCGCGAACAGAAATCACCTTCGGCTTCCGTTACCGTGAACCTCGAACCCGGCCGCGCGCTGGACGAAGGGCAAATCAGCGCGGTGACGCACCTCGTCTCCAGCGCCGTGGCCGGTCTGCCGCCGGGTAACGTGACGCTGGTTGACCAGAGCGGTCACCTGCTGACGCAATCCAATACCGCCGGTCGCGATCTGAATGACGCACAGCTGAAATATGCCGCCGATGTCGAAAGCCGTCTCCAGCGTCGTATCGAAGCGATCCTGGGCCCGGTAGTGGGCAACAGCAACGTGCACGCGCAGGTAACCGCCCAGATCGACTTCGCGAATAAAGAACAAACTGAAGAACAATACAGCCCGAACGGCGATGCGGCTCAGGCGGTGATGCGTTCGCGCCAGATCAATACCAGCGAGCAGATTGGCGGTGCAAACCCGGGCGGCGTGCCGGGCGCGCTGTCTAACCAGCCTGCCCCGGCTAACGCGGCGCCGATCTCTACGCCGCCGGCCAATCAGCAGAACGGTCAGCAGACTAACCAGCAGACCACCTCAACGGCGAATAACAGCGGCCCACGAAACACCAGCCGTAATGAAACCACGAACTACGAAGTGGATAGAACGATTCGCCACACTAAACTGAACGTGGGCGATATTCAGCGTCTCTCTGTTGCGGTGGTGGTGAACTACAAAACGCTGGCGGATGGCAAACCGTTGCCGTTGACCGCCGAGCAGATGAAGCAGATTGAAAACCTGACCCGCGAAGCGATGGGTTACTCCGAGAAGCGCGGCGATACCCTCAACGTGGTGAACTCACCGTTCAACTCGGTTGATGAGACCGGCGGTGAACTGCCGTTCTGGCAACAGCAGGCGTTTATCGATCAGCTGATGTCCGCAGGACGCTGGCTGCTGGTGCTGATTGTCGCGTGGCTGCTGTGGCGTAAGGGCGTTCGTCCGCAGCTCCAGCGCCGTGCTGAAGCCGAAAAAGCGGCTCGCGAGCAGATGAATGCGCGCCAGGAAACGGAAGAAGCGGTTGAAGTGCGCCTCAGCAAAGATGAACAGATGCAGCAGCGTCGTGCTAACCAGCGCATGGGCGCTGAGGTCATGAGCCAGCGCATTCGCGAAATGTCAGATAACGATCCGCGCGTCGTGGCGCTGGTCATCCGCCAGTGGATGGGTAACGAACATGAGTAATACGCTTACGGGCACCGATAAAAGCGTCATCCTGCTGATGACCATTGGCGAAGATCGCGCGGCAGAGGTGTTTAAACACCTCTCCCAGCGAGAAGTGCAAATTCTCAGTGCGGCCATGGCCAACGTGCGTCAGATCTCCAACAAGCAGCTGACCGAAGTGCTGGCAGAGTTTGAACAGGAAGCCGAACAGTTTGCCGCGCTGAACGTCAACGCCAACGACTACCTCCGTTCCGTGCTGGTCAAGGCGCTGGGCGAAGAGCGTGCCTCCAGCCTGCTGGAAGACATTCTGGAAACCCGCGATACCGCAAGCGGTATCGAAACGCTCAACTTTATGGAACCGCAGAGTGCCGCCGACCTTATTCGCGACGAGCACCCGCAGATTATTGCCACCATCCTTGTCCACCTCAAACGTGGTCAGGCGGCCGATATTCTGGCGCTGTTCGAAGAGCGTCTGCGTCACGATGTGATGCTGCGTATCGCCACCTTCGGCGGCGTCCAGCCGGCCGCGCTGGCGGAGCTGACCGAGGTGCTGAACAACCTGCTCGACGGTCAGAACCTCAAGCGCAGCAAAATGGGCGGCGTGAGAACGGCGGCGGAAATCATCAACCTGATGAAAACGCAGCAGGAAGAGGCCGTCATTACGGCGGTTCGCGAATTCGACGGCGAGCTGGCACAGAAAATCATCGACGAGATGTTCCTGTTCGAAAACCTTGTCGAAGTGGACGATCGCAGCATCCAGCGCCTGCTCCAGGAAGTGGATTCCGAATCGCTGCTTATCGCCCTCAAAGGCGCCGAGCAGCCGCTGCGCGAGAAGTTCCTGCGCAACATGTCTCAGCGTGCGGCCGATATCCTGCGCGACGACCTTGCCAACCGCGGCCCGGTTCGTCTGTCTCAGGTGGAAAACGAACAGAAAGCCATTCTGCTTATTGTTCGTCGTCTGGCGGAAACCGGCGAGATGGTGATTGGCAGCGGAGACGACACCTATGTCTAATGAGCTGCCGTGGAAACGCTGGACGCCGGACGATCTGGCTCCTCCCCTCTCCGAGTTCACGCCAGCCGTGATACCGACCGAGGAGCTTGACCCGGACGTCGAGCAGCCCGAGCTGAGCGAAGAAGAGCAGCAAGCTCAAATGCTGGCTCAGCTGCAAATGCAGGCGCACGAGCAGGGTTACAATGCCGGTCTGAACGAAGGCCGGCAGAAAGGCCACGAGCAGGGATATCAGGAAGGTCTGGCGAAAGGGTTAGAGCATGGTATCGATCAGGCGCGCCAGCAGCAGGCGCCGATCCATGCCCGCATGCAGCAGCTGGTCAGCGAGTTCCAGCACACTCTTGACGCGCTGGACAGCGTGATTGCCTCACGACTGATGCAGATGGCGCTGGAAGCCGCGCGTCAGGTGATCGGCCAGACGCCCGTGGTGGATAACACCGCACTTATCAAACAAATTCAGGGTCTGCTTCAGCAGGAGCCGCTGTTCAGCGGGAAACCTCAGCTGCGCGTCCATCCGGACGATCTACAGCGCGTGGAAGAGAGCCTGGGCGCGACGCTGAACCTGCACGGCTGGCGTCTGCGCGGCGACCCGTCGTTACATCACGGCGGCTGCAAAGTCTCTGCCGATGAAGGCGACCTGGATGCCAGCGTTGCTACCCGCTGGCAGGAACTGTGCCGCCTGGCGGCACCGGGAGTCGTCTGATGACCGCTCGCCTCACCCGCTGGCTCACCACGCTCGACAACTTTGAGACGAAGATGGCGCAACTGCCATCTGTTCGTCGTTATGGGCGACTCACGCGCGCCACCGGGCTGGTTCTCGAAGCCACCGGCCTGCAGCTGCCGCTGGGTGCGACCTGCGTGATTGAGCGTCAGGATGGTCTGGAAACGCGTGAAGTTGAAAGCGAAGTGGTCGGGTTTAACGGCCAGCGCCTGTTCCTGATGCCGCTTGAAGAGGTGGAAGGCATTCTGCCCGGCGCGCGCGTCTATGCCAAAAACATTTCTGGCGATGGGCTGCAAAGTGGGAAACAGCTGCCGCTTGGCCCTGCCCTGCTGGGCCGCGTGCTGGACGGCAGCGGTAAACCGCTCGACGGCCTGCCCTCCCCGGACACCACCGAAACCGGTGCGCTGATCACCCAACCGTTCAACCCCCTGCAGCGTACCCCTATCGAGCATGTGCTTGACACCGGCGTGCGCCCGATTAACGCCCTGCTCACCGTGGGACGTGGACAACGTATGGGCCTGTTCGCCGGGTCTGGCGTGGGTAAATCCGTTCTGCTCGGCATGATGGCGCGCTATACCCAGGCCGATGTGATCGTCGTGGGGCTGATTGGCGAACGTGGTCGTGAAGTAAAAGACTTTATTGAAAACATTCTGGGTGCGGAAGGCCGTGCCCGCTCGGTGGTAATTGCCGCGCCGGCGGACGTGTCGCCCCTGCTGCGTATGCAGGGTGCCGCGTACGCCACCCGCATCGCCGAAGATTTTCGTGACCGCGGCAAGCACGTGCTGCTGATCATGGATTCCCTGACCCGTTACGCGATGGCGCAGCGTGAAATCGCGCTGGCCATCGGTGAGCCACCGGCGACCAAAGGCTACCCGCCTTCGGTCTTCGCCAAACTTCCTGCGCTGGTGGAACGCGCGGGGAACGGTATCAGCGGCGGCGGCTCCATCACCGCGTTCTACACGGTACTGACGGAAGGCGATGATCAGCAGGACCCGATTGCCGACTCCGCGCGCGCGATCCTTGACGGTCATATTGTGCTGTCGCGTCGTCTGGCCGAAGCCGGGCACTACCCGGCCATCGATATTGAAGCCTCTATCAGCCGCGCAATGACGGCGCTGATAACCGAGAAGCACTACGCCCGCGTGCGTAACTTCAAACAACTGCTTTCCAGCTTCCAGCGCAACCGCGATCTGGTCAGCGTGGGGGCGTATGCCAAAGGCAGCGACCCGATGCTCGACAAGGCGATTAACCTGTGGCCGCAGCTGGAGGCATTTTTGCAACAAGGCATTTTTGAACGCGCCGACTGGGAAGATTCAATTCAGGCACTGGAGCTGATTTTCCCGCAGGTGTAACACAGGTGGAGGGCGAAGGTCATGGCGCAAAACAGCGCGTTATCAACGCTGAAAGATCTGGCTGAAAAAGAAGTTGATGATGCCGCATTGCAGCTTGGCGCAATGCGACGCGGGTGCCAGCAGGCTGAAGAACAGTTGAAGATGTTAATCGACTATCAGCATGAATATCGCACCAACCTCAATACCGATATGACACAGGGCATTGGAAGCCAGCGCTGGATTAACTATCAGCAGTTTATCCAGACGCTGGAGAAGGCGATAGATCAGCATCGCCAGCAGCTTAACCAGTGGACCCAGAAAGTCGATACCGCGCTGAATTTCTGGCGCGAGAAGAAGCAGCGGCTGCAGGCCTGGCAGACTTTACAGGACCGACAGATCGCGGCAACGACCCTGGCGGAAAACCGTCTGGATCAGAAGAAAATGGATGAGTTTGCCCAGCGCGCATCAATGAGGAAACCGGAATGATCACACTGCAACAACTGCTGATGAGCGACAGCGACCTGTCAGGCGGCACGCAAACAGGGAAAGGCACCGACGGTGCTCAGGACTTTCTCTCTCTGCTGGCGGGCGCCCTGTCGGACGCAACGGGCAAGGGCAAAGATGCGCCGCTGACCCTGGCTGACCTGAAAGCCGCCGGCAGTAAACTGTCAAAAGTGGCCCAGGACGCAAAAGGTGATACCACCCTGCAGGCCAAAATTGCCGACCTGCTCTCGCGCCAGACGGCGCTGAATGGCGATGAAACGTCGCCCGTCACGTCGCTTGATACGCTGGTTTCCGGGCTGGTGCCGCTGTCTAAGGGCGACGCGCTGAAGACGCTCAATGCGGCGAACAGCAAAGATGACGGTAAAAGCGAGCTGAGCGAAGAAGAACTGGCCGGATTAAGCGCCCTGATGGCGATGCTGCCTCACCAGCAAACTACCGCCTCTCGCGCGGCAGGCAGTGAGGGCGTTTCCGCCACCTCAACGCTGAGTTCCGCGACGCTTTCGCAAAACGGCGTGGGCCAGCCGTCCCTGAACGCGTCCGCGGGAAGCCACGATAAAGCGCAGAGTTCTACGCCTTATCAGAGCCAGGCGAAAACCAACGAACCCGCTCTGTCGGGCAACGTGCCTGCTACACCGGCCGTGGCCGCGGCAGCAGAGAAGCAGGAGCTCGCCAGTTCGTCCTCCTCATCATCACCAACGGCCACCCTGGCACCGATTATGTCCAGCCATGCGACCAGCCAGACGGCCGCTACCGTTGCCACCGCGCCGGTGTTAAGCCAGCCTCTGGGAACCCACGAGTGGCAGCAGTCTCTGAGCCAGCACATCACCCTGTTCACTAAGCAGGGCCAGCAGACGGCAGAGCTGCGCCTGCACCCGGAAGATCTGGGTCAGGTGCAAATTTCGCTTAAGCTGGATGATAACCAGGCGCAGTTACAGATGGTTTCTGCGCACAGCCATGTCCGTGCGGCGCTGGAAGCCGCGCTGCCGGTACTGCGGACCTCACTGGCGGAAAACGGCATTCAGCTTGCACAGAGTAGCGTCAGCAGCGAGAGCTTCGCCGGGCAGCAGCAGTCCTCATCCCAGCAGCAGCACCAGGCTTCGCGTTCCGGCAACACCGGCGGTTTTAATGAAGAAAGCGATGAGTTGCTGCCTGTTCCTTCCGCCCTGCAGTCCGCAGCGCGCGGTAACAGTGCCGTAGACATCTTCGCCTAAACGCCAGAGGTAGCGTGATTATCCCCGTCTTTTCCACGCTTTGACGACAGCAGGACACGGGATAATCACCTTATTAAGCTGTACCGAAACAGGAAGCTCGTATCAGATGACTGACTCCGCTATCACCAAAAAAAGTAAGCGTTCCATCTGGATCCCGCTGCTGGTGTTGATCACGCTCGCCGCCTGCGCTACCGCGGGCTATAGTTACTGGCGTATGCAGCAGGAACCGACCACCGCTGCGGCCAAAGCTGAAGCACCTCCTCCGCCGGCTCCAGTGTTTTTCCCGCTGGATACCTTCACCGTCAATCTCGGTGATGCGGATCGCGTGCTTTACGTTGGTATTACGCTGCGCCTGAAAGATGAAGCCACCCGTTCACGTCTGAACGATTACCTTCCTGAAGTGCGTAGCCGTCTGTTGCTGCTGTTCTCTCGTCAGGACGCTTCGGCGCTGGCCACCGATGTGGGTAAGCAAAAGCTGGTCGACGCTATTAAACAAACGCTGGCGACCCCGCTGGTAAACGGCCAACCTAAGCAGGAAGTCACTGACGTTCTGTATACAGCATTCATTCTGCGGTAACGACATGGGCGACAGTATTCTTTCTCAGGCAGAAATCGATGCGCTGCTCAACGGCGACAGCGATAAAAGTGATGATCCGCAACCGGGCATTGGCGGCGATAGCGATATTCGTCCCTATGACCCGAATACCCAGCGTCGCGTGGTACGTGAACGTCTGCAGGCGCTGGAGATCATTAACGAACGTTTTGCACGTCAGTTCCGTATGGGGCTGTTTAACCTGCTGCGTCGTAGCCCGGATATTACGGTCGGTGCGATCCGCATTCAGCCGTACCATGAGTTTGCCCGCAACCTGCCGGTGCCAACCAACCTTAACCTGATTCATCTGAAGCCGCTGCGCGGCACCGGTCTGGTGGTGTTTTCGCCAAGCCTGGTGTTCATCGCGGTGGATAACCTGTTCGGCGGCGACGGGCGTTTCCCGACCAAAGTAGAAGGTCGTGAATTCACCCACACCGAACAGCGCGTTATTAACCGCATGCTGAAGCTGGCGCTGGAATCATACAGCGACGCGTGGAAAGCGATTAACCCGCTGGAAGTGGAGTACGTCCGTTCTGAGATGCAGGTGAAATTTACCAATATCACCACCTCCCCGAACGATATCGTTGTTAACACGCCGTTCCACGTTGAGATCGGTAACCTGACCGGCGAGTTCAACATCTGCCTGCCGTTCAGCATGATCGAACCGCTGCGCGAGCTGCTGGTTAACCCGCCGCTGGAGAACTCCCGCAACGAAGACCAGAACTGGCGTGAAAACCTGGTCCGCCAGGTCCAGCATTCGCAGCTTGAACTGGTGGCGAGCTTCGCCGATATCCCGCTGCGGTTATCTCAGATCCTGAAATTACAACCCGGCGATGTTTTGCCGATAGAAAAACCCGACCGCATTATTGCCCATGTGGATGGTGTCCCCGTGCTGACAAGCCAGTACGGCACGATTAACGGTCAGTATGCGTTACGCGTTGAGCACTTGATCAACCCGATTTTGAATTCGCTGAATGAGGAACAGCCCAAATGAGTGACATGAACAATCCGTCCGATGAAAACAGCGGAGCACTGGACGATCTGTGGGCTGACGCGTTAAACGAGCAAAAAGCGACCCCGGCCAAAAGCGCAGCGGATGCCGTATTCCAGCAGCTCGGCGGCGGTGACGTCAGCGGCACGCTGCAGGACATCGACCTGATCATGGACATCCCGGTTAAGCTGACCGTTGAGCTGGGACGCACCCGTATGACCATTAAAGAGCTGCTGCGCCTGACGCAGGGTTCCGTGGTGGCCCTTGACGGTCTGGCCGGTGAGCCGCTGGATATCCTGATCAACGGCTATCTGATTGCCCAGGGTGAAGTCGTAGTGGTTGCCGATAAATACGGCGTACGCATCACCGACATCATTACCCCGTCTGAACGTATGCGTCGTCTGAGCCGTTAAGCATGAAAACCCAGGCAACAATATCACAGCCTTCTGCCGTTCCCGGCTCACCTCTGCTCCAGGTGAGCGGGGCGTTGTTCGGTATTATTGCCTTTATTCTTATCGCCGCCTGGCTGGCAAAACGCTTTGGCCTGGCAGGTAAAACCGCCGGTGCCCGCGGCCTGAAGGTCAGCGCCAGCACCACCCTGGGTCCACGCGAACGCGTGGTCATCGTCGAGGTGGACGATGCGCGTCTGGTTCTGGGCGTAACGGCCTCAAACATCAGCGTATTACACAAGCTGCCGCCCGCCCCTGTTGTGGTGGACGAGCGCGCAGAGGCCCCTGCGGATTTTCAGTCCGTCATGAAGAGTTTGCTTAAGCGTTCCGGGAGATCCTGATGCGCCGTTTGTTATCCCTGACGCTTGCGGGCGTTGCCCTGTTTGCTCCCGCGGTCTATGCACAGCTGCCCGGTCTGGTCTCAACCCCTCTCGCGGGCGGTGGGCAAAGCTGGTCACTTCCCGTTCAGACGCTGGTGTTCATCACCTCGCTGACGTTTATTCCGGCCATCCTGCTGATGATGACCAGCTTCACCCGCATCATCATCGTTTTCGGTCTGCTGCGAAACGCGCTGGGCACCCCTTCCGCTCCGCCAAACCAGGTTCTGCTCGGGCTGGCGCTGTTTTTGACCTTTTTCATTATGTCGCCGGTGATCGATAAGATTTATACCGACGCCTATCAGCCGTTCAGCGAAGACAAAATCTCCATGCAGGAGGCGCTCGATAAAGGCGCACAGCCGCTGCGGGAATTTATGCTGCGCCAGACGCGCGAAGCCGACCTGGCCCTTTTCGCCCGCCTGTCCAACACCGGTGAGCTGCAAGGACCGGAAGCGGTGCCAATGCGTATTCTGCTGCCCGCCTATGTCACCAGCGAGCTGAAAACCGCGTTCCAGATTGGCTTTACCATTTTTATTCCGTTCCTGATTATCGATCTCGTGATCGCCAGCGTCCTGATGGCGCTCGGGATGATGATGGTGCCGCCCGCGACCATTGCCCTGCCGTTTAAGATCATGCTCTTTGTACTGGTCGACGGCTGGCAGCTGCTGGTCAGCTCGCTGGCGCAGAGTTTCTACAGTTAAGGAACGGCAATGACACCCGAATCGGTCATGATGATGGGCACGGAGGCGATGAAAATCGCGATTGCCGTTGCCGCGCCGCTGCTGCTTGTCGCGCTGGTTACCGGTCTGATTATCAGTATTCTGCAGGCCGCCACCCAGATAAACGAAATGACGCTGTCATTCATCCCGAAAATCATCGCCGTGTTCGTGGCGATCATCGTAGCCGGGCCGTGGATGCTGAACCTGTTGCTGGACTATATGCGCAACCTGTTTACCAACCTGCCGTACATCATCGGCTGACCTGACGATGCTGCACTTCACCAGCGACCAGTGGGTTCAGTGGCTCGGCGTCTACTTCTGGCCGATGCTGCGCATCATGGCGCTGATCTCCACCGCCCCCATTCTCAGCGAGAAATCGATACCCAAGCGCGTCAAGGTGGGGCTGGGGATTATCATCTCCATTATCGTCGCGCCCTCTCTGCCCCCCGTGGATATTCCGATCTTCTCGGCGAACGCGGTGTGGGTGGCCTTGCAGCAGGTTATGATTGGCGTCGCCGTCGGCTTTACCATGCAGCTGGCCTTTGCCGCCGTGCGTACCGCGGGGGAACTGATTGGCCTGCAGATGGGATTATCTTTTGCCACGTTTGTCGATCCCGGCAGTCATCTCAACATGCCCGTTCTGGCGCGCATTATCGATCTGCTCGCCATGCTGCTGTTCCTGTCGTTCAACGGCCATCTGTGGCTAATCTCCATGCTGGTGGACACGTTCCATACCCTGCCGATTGGCGAAAACCCGGTGAACAGCAACGCTTTCCTGGCGCTCACCCGAGCGGCGGGGCTGATCTTCCTGAACGGGCTGATGCTGGCGTTACCCATCATCACCCTGCTGCTGACCGTCAACCTGGCTTTAGGTTTACTCAACCGAATGGCGCCGCAGCTTTCGGTGTTTGTCATTGGTTTTCCGCTGACGCTGACGGTCGGAATTTTATTAATGTCATTACTGATGCCACTGATCGCTCCCTTCTGTGAACATTTATTCGGCGAGATATTCAACCTGTTAGCGGATATTGTCAGCGAGCTGCCACGTAAATAATAGCCCTCACTGTTGCTATTGTCTTTCTGAGGATATTCCTAAAATAAAATGCGAAAAACATCTTCCAGGATATATCTGACGCGGTTTAATTGTTTCTAACCACCTCACAATACTTAATATTTACTTTACTTTAAGAAGATTCCTGGCAAATTATACGTAACTTTACGGGATAGTGAGTCCGCCTGAAAGTCTTTGTCATGCTCACAGGTTTATTATTTTTTTCCATCCCGTATGGCTGTTTTGAGCTCTCAGGCAGATGGTGAATTATCGTTACGCATTGAGTGAGGGTATGCCATGTCAACGATCATTATGGATTTATGCAGCTACACCCGGCTAGGGTTAACCGGGTACCTGGCAAGCAGAGGGGTAAGAAAGAGAGACATCAACGATGCACACACCGTTGACGAACTCGCAGCCGCTTGTGACGAACTAAAACCAGGCGTGGTGTTTATTAATGAGGACTGTTTCATTCACGATCCAGCCAACAGTCAGCACATTAAGCAAATCATTAATCAGCATCCAAAAACCCTGTTTATTGTTTTTATGGCGATCGCGAATATCCATTTCGATGAGTATTTGTTGGTCCGTAAAAATTTATTGATCAGTTCTAAATCGATTAAACCCGAGTCGCTGGATGACATTTTGGGTGATTATTTGAATAAAGAAGTTAAAAATGTAGGAGCGGTTAACTTACCCACCCTATCATTAAGCAGGACTGAATCAAGTATGCTGCGAATGTGGATGGCGGGACAAGGAACTATTCAGATCTCCGACCAGATGAATATTAAAGCGAAAACCGTTTCGTCACACAAAGGAAATATTAAACGGAAAATTAAAACGCATAATAAGCAAGTGATCTACCATGTGGTACGCCTGACCGATAATGTGACGAACGGGATTTTCGTTAACATGCGTTAGTCGCTTAAGACCCTGTGCACCCTACCTTTGATCTCTGGCCTGGCCAGAGATTTTTGCTTCTGCAGAGGATGTCGGGCCGCGATGCGCTACCCGACGCCATGTTAGTCTGCTTTCTCAACAAAGATACCGTCAGGATGCCCCAGTTCGTTAAAAAACCAAATGCCGAGCGGGTAATCTTCCAGTGATACCAGGTACATTGTCCCTTCACTAAACTCTTCAATTGCCAGCACCACACCCGGGCGGCGCGGCCCACCGTCCGTTTTAACGGTTACCCGATCGTTGACCTTCATACATTCCTCCTCTGGTTTTGAGCCAGTGTAGAACAAAACGCAAAAACACACATCGCCGCCCGGCGTGAATGGCGTTTTTATACACAGGCTATACTTAACTTTGGACACGTTTGCAGGTTGAAAGAGGAGTCCCGCAATGAAGACAGATAAAGAGTACAGCGACACCATCAAGCGCGAAGTCGAGGTGGATGTCGATGCCCTGTTGGCTGCCATCAATGAGATCAGTGAGTCAGAAGTCCGCCGGTCGGACGACAATTCGGACCGCGTCATTGTCAACGGAAGGGATTATCACACCTATCGTGAGCTGGCGGAGGCCTTCGAGCTCGATATTCACGACTTTAGCGTGTCTGAAGCCAATCGTTAGGGCGAAAAAAATCCCGGTCATGGGGATGACCGGGATCAAAACTTGCTCATGCAAGAAGCACTTGAAAATTCGTTACACCAGGAAATCTGATGTACAAGCCACACTATCCCCAACGAATTTGTCTGACAAGCATATATTCTTATGATGAATATAATATTTTTAACATAATGCTTTTCGCTATGAGCAATAACGTACGCCGAATGCGGGTTTGCCAGGGAATACTCTCATTTCTCCTGTTAACAATTCGGTCATTTTTTAGGAATTTTCTTAGATAAGGACGCAGCCGTTACCGGGAGCCACTATGCCTTCACTGCGGGATAACTTGCTGATTTTTTCTGACCTGGACGGCTCGTTGCTGGATATTCATACCTATGAGTGGCAACCCGCCATGCCCTGGCTGGACAAACTGCTGGATAATCAGATTCCGGTCATTCTCTGCAGCAGCAAGACCGCGGCAGAGATGCTGGATATCCAGCAGGATCTTGGGCTTGAAGGCTTGCCTTTTATTGCCGAGAACGGCGCGGTGATTCAGCCTGACGTGCGCTGGGATAAGGTTCAGCGCCAGACCAGAGGGATGACGCACCGGGATATTCGTCCTCGGATCGAGCAGATTCGTCTGCAGACGGGCTTTAAATTCACCACCTTTGACGATGTGGATGAGCACGTTATCAGCGAGTGGACCGGGCTGACGCGCTACCGTTCGTCGCTTGCCCGCAAGCATGAAGCGTCCGTCACGCTCATCTGGCGCGATACCGACGAGAAAATGGTTCAGTTTGAAGAGGAACTGGCGAATATCGGCCTGAAATGCCTGCAGGGTGCGCGGTTCTGGCATATTCTGGACGCCCGCTGCGGCAAAGACGTAGCGGTGAACTGGCTGATTGAACAGTATGGCGAGCAGGACGAGATCGAGCCCACCACGCTGGGGCTCGGCGACGGTCCTAACGATGCGCCGCTGCTCGACAGCGTTGACTTCGCGGTGGTCATCAAGGGGATTAACCGCCAGGGCATCACGCTACGGGATGATAACCCTGCCCGCGTTTATCACACCCAGCAGCCCGGCCCGGCAGGCTGGCGGGAGGGGCTGGATCACTTCCTGTCCTGATCTCGCCACATGACCCGGTTACGCCCGCTCTGCTTGGCCTCATAGAGCCGGACGTCCGCCACGGACTGCAGCTGCTCAAAATCGTAGTTACCCGCTTCATCCGCGCTGCTGACCCCCAGCGACGCGCTGATGCGCAGGGTCGTGCTCTTCTTCACCAGGATCTCCTTACTGTTGATTCGGCAACGAATGCGATCCGCGACGCCTCTCGCCTCCTCCAGACCAATCCCCGGCAGGACGACGCAAAACTCTTCCCCGCCCACACGCCCTGCCACATCATTCTTGCGTAACGCGCTGGCAATCAGTCCTGCCGTGTGGGAGAGCACCTTATCACCGGCCTGATGGCCGAAGCGGTCGTTGATGTTTTTAAAATGGTCGAGATCGATCTGAATCACCGAGAACGGCAGCGACTGCTGGCGACAGGTTTCTGCCAGCATTTTTGCGCGGTCGAACAGCGCGCCGCGATTATTCAGTCGCGTAAGCGGATCGTGCCAGGCCTGCCACTGGAGGGAGTGCTGAAGCGTATACATGTTACTCACCATCCGGCGGATCACCAGCCACGAGATCAACAGCATGGCGGTAAAGAGCGCCCACAGCAGCGCCAGTACGATACTGATGCTACCGAAGTCGTCCTGTACCCCTTCATGCAGAGTGTGGATCCGCAGGACGACGCCATCGAAGTGATCGAGCCGCTCCCAGGTAATAAACCGGCTCCCGAGGCGGATACCGCCGCCGGTATCATGCTCAATCGCCTGGGCAATCTGCGCCGCTTCGCGTTCGTCAAAATGGTTAACCGGGCTTCCCGCGTGGGCTGAGGTGGCGATCATATTTAGCCGGGTATCGTACAGCTGATACTCTCCCTCCGTTCGATCTTCCGTCGCATCGGCCAGCAGACGCTGCATCGTGCTCAATGTAAAGTCCATCGCCACGACGCCGTACCAGTAACGATCGAAATAGATGGGGACGCTGGCGGTGATCGTTCGTTCATCCCCGGTCCAGGATGAAGGCGTGGAGATAAACCAGCGCACGGCGCGGGCGCGGTTGTTACGTTCTGACTGTTGGGTAAACCAGGACTGCGTGACCAGATTATAATAGCGGGCGGTAATATCACCCGCCCGATCCGGCGTATCCGTGGAAAGGAAAAATCCGGCGCGGGAGACGTAGATCACTCGCGCTTCCGTTTGAGCTCTCGACGACGCCAGTCTGAGCAAATAGCCCACTTCGAGCGCGGCAGAAATTTCATGGCTTATGCGTTCAGCGTCCCGATTGAGAAGCGTGGTTTTTTCGACAAAGGCGTCCGAGACCCCGTTAATGGGAAGGGTACGTTTTTTATCAACGGCAAGCTGCCAGGTGGGGAGCATGCGGACGGTATTAAAGCGTGACACCGCATCCTGTAAGACTTCAAAGGCCAGCGGCGTCTCGATTGCGTCATGCATGCCCTGGCGAAATAACAGCAGCCTGTCGATGCTGTTCTGTAACTGCCTGTCCAGAGAGCTGGCCACCGTATCCAGATGATTGCGCTGGCTGGAGATGTATGCCTCTTCCAGCACCACCACCTCACGCCAGGTAAGTAGAGTGGAAAATACCAGAACGATCAGAAAACAGAGATTAACAATCCGCCCCGGATTGCTACGCTTATGCAGCCATTGCAAAAAAGATTGTCTTACAACAAAGGTATCGCGCTGCACACACACTCCATGATCGCTACCTAACACCCAGTACTAGAGATAAAAACGCCCGGCAAAGCCGGGCGTTATGTGATTAAGCCTTGTCCCGCTTGTGCTGCCCGTCACCCGGCTGAAGCTCATCTTCACGGAATGCTTCCCGCTTGATGCTATAGCCATCGTGCCACCGGCATTCCACCATTCCGCTGGAATACCCGGTGACGATCATACGTGGGCCACCCTTTTTAGGCTTAACTTCATCACTGACCAAAAAGACCATACCTGCCTCCTGTATCAGGGTGAAACTGTTTCAATTTAGACGAGGAATGGTCTTTTTGCATCCTGCCGCGGGTAACAATTAGTGCGACGTGCCGCGAATTTTCTCAACCAGCTTCACCGCCGCGACGACGATAGCGCCAATGATAAAGCCCAGCACAAGATTCAGCAGCGTAGGCAGAATTGCCGCGATAACGGCCCCCTGCGTGGAGGAGAAATGTTCGATGGCATGGTGCAGCGGCGCAATACCGTGAACCACAATTCCGCCGCCCACGAGGAACATCGCCAGCGTGCCCACCACCGACAAACTCTTCATCAGCCAGGGCGCCAGCACCAGCAGGCTTTTGCCGATGCCTCTTGCTACCGCGCTCGACTTTTCTTCCAGCCAGTAGCCAATATCGTCCAGCTTGACGATCAGCCCCACCAGACCGTACACGCCCACGGTGACCAGAATCGCAATGCCGGAGAGGATCAGCACCTGGTTCAGAAGCGGCGCGTCAGAGACAATCCCCAGCGTAATCGCGACGATTTCCGCAGACAGGATAAAGTCGGTCCGAATGGCGCCTTTGACCTTATCACGCTCGAAGGTTTTCGGATCCTGCGCGGCCAGCGCTTCAAGACGCTGCTGGCGTACCTCCGGCGTATCGCTCTGCTTGCGCGCGCTAAAGGAGTGGAGCACCTTCTCCACGCCCTCGAAGCAGAGAAATGCCCCGCCAATCATCAGTAACGGCGTGATGGCCCAGGGAATAAACGCGCTGATCAGCAGCGCCAGCGGCACCAGGATCACCTTATTCAGGAAAGAGCCTTTCGCCACGCCCCACACCACCGGCAGTTCACGGTTTGCCCTCACCCCACTCACCTGCTGAGCGTTAAGCGATAAATCATCGCCCAGCACGCCTGCGGTTTTCTTCGCCGCCAGTTTCCCCATTACTGAAATGTCGTCCAGTAAGGTGGCAATATCATCCAGCAATGTTAATAAGCTACTTCCTGCCAAAATCTTAATCCTTCATTTTTTGGTATTTAAGTGAATAGTATGGAGCAAAAGCGCCAACCCGGAAACAGGCACCTTACGTCAACAAAAAATTCACATCTGCCAAACAATTAAAGGGCTCGCCAGCGCGATAGTTTTCGCGTTTACTATCAGCGAACTTTTTATTTCGTCGTGAGGGATTATGCGTTTCCGGCAATTGCTACCGCTCATCGGGGCACTCTTTTCGCTGTACATCATCTGGGGGTCAACCTACTTTGTCATTCGCATCGGCGTGGAGAGCTGGCCGCCGCTGATGATGGCGGGCATTCGCTTCCTCTCGGCGGGCATCCTGCTGCTTGCCTTCCTGCTGCTGCGCGGGCATAAGCTTCCCCCGCTGCGTCCGATGCTGAATGCCGCCCTGATCGGCCTGCTGCTGCTGGCTGTGGGGAACGGATTTGTGACGATTGCCGAGCACCAGAACGTACCGTCCGGGATCGCCGCCGTGGTCGTTGCCACCGTACCGCTGTTTACCCTGTGCTTCAGCCGCTTCTTTGGTATCCGCACCCGCAAGCTGGAGTGGCTGGGTATTGGGATTGGCCTTGCTGGCATCATTCTGCTGAATAGCGGCGGTAACCTGAGCGGGAATCCGTGGGGTGCAGTCATCATCCTGATTGGCTCGATGAGCTGGGCGTTTGGTTCCGTGTACGGTTCGCGTATCGAACTGCCTACCGGCATGATGGCGGGCGCAATCGAGATGCTTGCCGCCGGGATTGTACTGCTGCTCGCCTCCATGCTTACGGGAGAAAAGCTGACAACCCTGCCGCCGCTGTCGGGCTTGCTGGCGGTAGGCTACCTGGCGCTGTTCGGCTCTATCATCGCCATTAACGCCTATATGTTCCTGATCCGCAATGTCTCTCCGGCTGTCGCCACCAGCTACGCCTACGTTAACCCGGTCGTGGCAGTGCTGCTCGGGACAGGACTGGGGGGAGAAACGCTCTCTCCAGTGGAATGGATTGCATTAGGGATCATTGTGTTTGCCGTCGTGCTGGTCACGCTGGGCAAATATTTGCTGCCGGCAAAACCGGTAGTCACGCCTTGCGAGGCGGAGAAACCGTAAGCAGGTGAATGCCCTGCGTGTCGATCTGCGCGGTCTGGCCGCCGCCGCAGATCCACTCTTCAAGCCGTTCGGTCAGATCGGTATCATTCAGCTTTAATCTGCCTCTCAGCGCACACTCCCAGACAATCAGCACCCGCCAGCCCTGCTCAATAAGCGTCGAGAGGTCCCGCTTGTCGCGCTCGACGTTTTTAGCAATCTTATCCAGCCAGAAATCGGTGCGCGTCGCGGGGACTTTAAACAGGTAGCAGTCGTGATGGTGCCAGAAACAGCCGTGGGTAAAGATGATGCACTGCCAGGCGTCGATGACGAAATCCGGGCGTCCCGCCAGGGTGGGATCCTGCACGCGGAAGTCAAACCCCGCCTGCGTCAGCAGCGCGGCCAGGCGCTTTTCAATCGCAGTGTCACGCGTGCCGATGGCACGCATGTTTTTGCTGCGCGTCGCCTTATCGTGAACGTCCGTCATTGACGGCCTCACTCTGGCGGAGCGCCACCGCCTGCCTGATGCGCGAGGCCAGCAGCTTTGCGACCGCCGCAAACGCGGGAACGACCACCGAATTACCAAACTGGCGGTACGCCTGGGTATCCGAAACCGGAATCCGGAAACCGTAGCCCTGCGGCGTTTCAAAGCCCATCAGCCGGGCGCATTCCCGCGGCGTTAAGCGTCGCGGACGGTGACGCTGGTTGTGCGGATCGTCGAAATCTTTTTCACCCAGCGCTTTGTCCCAGCCTCTGTCGATCAGGATTTCCGCGCCGTCTTTGTAGTAGCGAGCAGACAGCGTGCGGGTGACGCTGTGCGGATCGTTAGGGTTTACCATCCCAAAGCCGAAGCCGTTGCCTTTCGCCTGGTGCTTCTTGGCATAGCGGTAAAGGTATTTCCACAGCACCGGGGTCAGGATAAATTTCGCGTCGACGACCGGTTCAAGAAGATCGGCCACGGTGGGACGGCGCTCGGGATACAGAGAAGGAATATCCCGCAGGGTGAAATCCCCTTTCAGATTGAGATCGCGGCGGAAGCCCACCAGCACGATACGTTCGCGATGCTGGGGCAGGAAATGTTTCCCATCAATGATTTTAGGATCGTCCGCGCCCATGTCCTCTGAATCGGCCACGTCATAACCCAGCTCATCCAGGGTTTGCATGATAATGCGGAAGGTTTTCCCGCCGTCGTGGCTTTTTAAGTTTTTGACGTTTTCCAGTACAAAAATGGCCGGACGACGGGCGTCAATAATGCGCGCCACATCAAAAAAAAGCGTTCCCTGCGTATCGCAGGCGAAACCGTGGGCGCGTCCAAGGGCATTCTTTTTGGAGACGCCCGCCAGCGAGAAGGGCTGACAAGGGAAGCCTGCCAGCAGCACGTCATGCGCCGGGATCGTCTGACGAATGTGCTCGGCGGCCTGTTCATCGCTCACGCCGCTTTTATGGCTCAGGGTCACATCGCGGATATCCGCGTTGAAATGATGCTCGTTCGGATCGCAGTACCAGTTAGCCTTGTAGGTGCGTACGGCATGTTTGTTCCACTCGCTGGTAAACACGCACTGTCCGCCGATGGCTTCAAAACCGTGCCGGATGCCGCCGATACCGGCAAAAAGATCGATAAAGCGGAAGGCATAGTTCGGGTGCGCGGCAGAAGGACGCGGAAGCAGGTTTTGCAGATAACGATACTCGCCTTCACTCAGGCGACGCCCTGCTCGCTCGCTGGTCAGCAGGCGTTTAAGGATCGCCGGGCTCCAGTGGCTCTCGCCGTGCGCCACCAGCAGGCTGGCCAGCGTTTTAGCATCATAGATATCCAACAGCTGGCGCAGTAAGGCCTGCACCGTTGCCGTTGATTTCTCAGCCTGCGCGGGCGCGGGCTCTGTCACTGATCGATTTTCCTGCATTCTTTTAACCGGAGAATAAAGACTGGAAACAGATTACCACAGTTCAGTTGCGCAAACTGCGACGGAAGTGGCTCAGCACCTGGCTATCCAGCCCGAGGCAGTCGCCGTGTAATTCGGCGCTGAGTTTCGCCATAAACTGGATCAGGAAATCGGCATTGTGACGTGCCAGTTCGCGGCCCATGTCCGTTTGCATTGTATCAGGCAAACGCAGCAGCTTGGTCTGAAAATGGTCGAGGGCAAACGCACGGTCGTCGAGGGGACGCGCATCGGCGAAGGGATCGTTAGCATCAAAAAGCGACACGCCCAGCGCGCCCGAGACGGCAAAAACGCGCGCCAGGCCGATAGCGCCTAACGCTTCCAGCCGGTCTGCATCCTGCACAATTTTGGCCTCCATGATCTGCGGCGCAATCCCGGCGCTGAAGCTGTGCGCCTCAATCGCGTGCCCGACGGCGGCAATATGCTCTGGCGGAAAGTCCGGGAAGTCGTGGCGCAGAATGTCGCTCGTCTTAAGCGCCGCGAGCCGTGACGACCGGCTGCGTTCAGGATGGTTTTTCGGCAGGCTGACAATATCGTGAAAATAGCATGCGGTCAGAATCACCAGCGGCTCGACCATGTGGTGAACCATGATTTTTTGCGCCGTCATCCAGACCCGACGAAAATGCGAAATATCATGTGCGGTATCGTCGGTGCTGTGATTCTCCTCGAGCCAGTGCTCAAATCGTTGCTGCCACCGGGCAAGTTCCATCGTCATGTCCTGTCGTCTAAAAGAGAAAGAATTATAACACAGGCAAATTAAACTAATTAAAAAATAGAAATTCGAAATACTTAATAATAATTACACCCTATAAATTCAAGCAACTAATTCACAGGAAAAATAAAGAGACTAATTGAAATATTTAGCAATATTTAAAAGGTTTTAATTACATTTGTTTTTAGAACTAAATAACACATCCTGGAATAGGATCCACCCTGTAATTGCGGAGAGCGATTACATATATTCATATAAATTATCTTTCAAGGGAATATATAATGAAAAGAAAAGTTTTGGCAATTATTGCACCTGCATTATTAATTGCAGGCATAGCAAATGCGGCTGAAGTTTACAACAGCAATGGCAATAAACTCGACCTGTACGGTAAAGTAGATGGTCTGCATTATTTCTCTGACGACACGGGATCAGATGGCGACGTAAGCTACGTTCGTCTGGGCTTCAAAGGCGAAACGCAGATCAACGACCTGCTGAGCGGCTATGGCCAGTGGGAATATAATATTCAGGCTAACAAAACAGAGAACTCAGGCAATCAGTCATGGACACGCCTTGGCTTCGCTGGTCTGAAATTTGGTGAATACGGTTCATTCGACTACGGTCGTAACTACGGCGTGGTTTACGATGTTGAAGGCTGGACCGATATGCTGCCTGAGTTCGGCGGAGATTCCTATACCTATACCGATAACTTTATGACCGGCCGTACAAACGGTGTTGCAACCTACCGTAATAATGATTTCTTTGGTCTGGCTCAGGGCCTGGATTTCGCTATTCAGTATCAAGGCAATAACGAAAGCGCCTCTAACGATCAGGAAGGTACTAACAATGGCCGTGATATCCGCAAAGAAAACGGAGACGGTTGGGGTATTTCAACCTCCTACGATTTCGGTATGGGATTCAACGCCGCCGCTGCATATGCTTCATCTGACCGTACCAACGACCAGGTTACCAAAACAACAGCCGGTGGTGACAAGGCTGACGTCTGGACTGTTGGCTTGAAATACGATGCCAACGATATCTATCTGGCAACCATGTATGCAGAAACCCGCAATATGACGCCTTACGGTGACTTCGGCGTTGCTAATAAAACTCAGAACTTTGAAGTGACAGCGCAGTATCAGTTTGATTTCGGCCTGCGCCCTGCGGTCTCTTTCCTGATGTCTAAAGGTAAGGATCTGAATTCCTTCTACGGAAGTGATAAAGATCTGGTGAAATATGCTGACGTGGGTGCGACCTATTATTTCAACAAAAATATGTCCACCTATGTTGACTACAAAATCAACCTGCTGGATGAAGATGACAATTTCTACAACGCGAATGGCATCAGCACCGATGACATCTTAGCAGTCGGTCTTGTTTATCAGTTCTAATCCCCAAAATACCAAAGGCCGCAATTGCGGCCTTTTTTATTTCTTCATTTTTATTATGGCGCTTCCTGCAGCGCCACCCGAATAAACCCGTTATTCTGCGCCAGCAGTTCATGGGCCTTCCACGCATCCAGCCCTGTGAGCACCATCAATACCGCCGTTTTACAGTGATGGTTACAGCTCTCCAGCGCGGCTTTTGCTTCAGCCCGGGAGCATCCCCCCGCTTCCATCACGATGGCGATTTGGCGTTCGGCCCATTTGGTGTTGCTTGCCTCAAGATCCACGCGCAGGTTGCTATAAACCCGTCCGGTCCGAACGGCCAGCCCTGTAGCGATCATTGAGAGGATCATTTTCTGCGCGATCCCCGCTTTGGTGTTGATATAGCCTGCGACGACATCGGCACCCAGCTCCGGAGCGATAACCATGCTCGCCAGATGCGCGGCTTCACTTTGCGCATCGCCGGTAATGATGGCCACAGGCGAACCCAGCGACCACGCATGGCGCATTGCCCCCCAGACCCACGGCGTTTTTCCGCTGACGGTCACGGCCAGCATCATATCGTGTTCACCAAACTTAATGGCCTGCAGATCGGCAACGCCGCGCTCGTAGCTCCCTTCCCCTTCTTGTGCCGTAACGGCAATCACCGGGGTTTTGCCCGGCGCATACTCATCGGTAACCTGTTGCGCAACGCGCCCAGACGGCCCCTCGCCAACGATGACCAGGCGACCGCCGTGGCTGAGCGCCGCGGCGGCGTTGTCTACCACGCGTGCAATAGTATCTAAACAGGGGGTAATAGCAGCAGAAATGAGTGCATCATCCTGGTGAATGACTTTCAGCATGTCCAGCGTGGACAATCTATCAATATTCATCGTGCTGGCGTGCCGTCTTTCCCTGACCGAACCGGTAAGCATAACGCTCATAAACAGCCTCCTTATTATGAGTACCCACACACTATAAAGTGTTTTATATAGATGACCTGCGAGGAGGGTCACGAAAAGAGGACCAAATCCACGCCTTTACATGGCTTTAAGAAAAGCGCGTCATCGGCGATAATTACCCCCTTTCTTAATCATCGCGGAGTGTTGATGAGCGATTTGCAGCCTTTCCTTCCGACGCGCAAGCGCCCCATGAAACTCAATACGCTGGTCACGCTGATGGTGTGCGCGATTATTGCCTCTGTGCTGCTGGTGGTCTTTGCGCTCTACTCCGTACAAATCACCCGGGCGACCCGTGATGATGTTAAAGATACTGCGCTCGGCATTGCCCGCACCCTCGCCGACAGCCCCGAGATACAGCGCGGCCTGATGCAGGCACCGCAGGAGAATATTATTCAGCCTATCGCCCAGGCGGTGACGAAGCGAAACGATCTGCTGTTCACCGTGGTCACCGATATGCGCGGGATCCGCTATTCACACCCGAACGAGGCGCTGCTGGGGCTGCATTTTATCGGCGATGATTTAACCCCTGCGCTGGAAGGCAAAGAGAACGTATCGGTTAACCGGGGCGCGCTCGCCGAAGCGCTGCGCGTTTTTACGCCCGTCTACGACGGCCAGCACGAGCAGATCGGCGTGGTGGTAGTCGGTATCTCCCTGAATAAGGTTGAAGAGCAGATTGCCCGCGGGCGGCTAAACGCCGTCTGGACCATTTTATTCAGTATTTTTATGAGCTCCATGGCAATTTGGGGTCTGGTGCGGGTACTGAAACGCATCCTGTTCGGGCTCGAACCTTACGAAATTTCCGCCCTGTTCGAACAGCGTCAGGCAATGCTGCAGTCGCTTCGCGAAGGGGTTCTGGCCGTCGATATTCACGGGCGCGTGACGATGATCAACCAGACCGCCAGAGAAATATTGCTTCTTCCCTCCGGCAAGCAGACCGAAAACGCCAGCGCGCCCCTGCTGGCCAGCCTGCGTGACGTCTCGAAGACGGGCGTTGCGCGCCAGGATCAGGAGATCAGCTGCAACGGTAGGCTATTGCTGTGCAACATGGTCCCCGTGAAAAGTCAGGATCGGGTGATCGGCGCCATCACCACCTTTCGTGATAAAACGGAAATCAGCCAGCTGATGCAGCGTCTGGACGGCATGGTTAACTACGTCGATGCCCTGCGCGCCCACACCCACGAGTTTATGAATAAACTGCATGTGATACTCGGCCTGCTGAATATTAAGCGCTACGACAAGCTGGAAGAGTACATTCTCCAGACGGCACATCATTACCAGACGGATATCGGTACGATACAGAGCAAGGTAAAATCCCCGGTGGTTGCCGGGTTCCTGCTGGGTAAAATCAACCGGGCGAAAGAAGCGGGCGTCACCCTGACGCTGGCGGATGAAAGCCAGATACCGGATACCGCAAGTGAAGAGCAGGTCGCGGTGCTGATCACCGCGCTGGGCAACCTCATTGAAAATGCGCTCGACGCGATGGAAGGACAGCAGGAGGGCGAGATCGGCCTGCTGCTGCATTATCAGAACGGCTGGCTCAGCTGTGAAGTCAGCGACGATGGCCCCGGCATTGATCCCACTCAGCTGGAGTCTATTTTTACAAAGGGCTTCTCAACAAAAGGTGAAAACCGCGGCGTTGGGCTGTTCCTTGCTCGCCAGCAGATTCAGAACCTTGGCGGCGATATCTCCGTCGAGTCTGAGCCCGGCGTATTTACCCAATTTTTTGTTCACATCCCCTGGGATAGCGAGAGGAAAATCGCGTGATAAATGTGTTAATTGTCGATGATGACGCCATGGTGGCCGACCTCAACCGTCTGTACGTCAACCGCGTTGAAGGCTTTACCTGCTGTGGCGTCGCCTCCACGCTAAACCAGGCCGAGGCCATCATTAATGACCCCAGCCATCCTGTCGATCTGGTGCTGCTGGATGTCTATATGCAGCAGGATAACGGGCTGGATCTGCTGCCCGTCATTCGCGCATCCGGCCGCCCAATCGACGTGATCATGATCACCTCGGCCGCCGACGCCGCCACGATCCAGACCTCCATTCACTACGGCGTGGTGGATTATTTGATCAAGCCGTTCCAGTTCCCGCGCTTTGAAGAGGCGCTGAACGGCTGGAAGGCAAAGCACAGCCTGATGGGGTCGCATCAGTATTACGAGCAGGCGGACGTCGACCGTCTGATCCACGGCGGGGCACCGGAACTGGCGGACAGCAAAAAGCTGCCGAAAGGGTTAACGCCGCAAACGCTTCGCACGATTTGCCAGTGGATTGACGCACACCCGGAGACGGAGTTTTCTACCGACGATCTGGCAAACGCGGTCAATATTTCCCGCGTGTCCTGCCGCAAATATCTGATCTGGCTGGCGCAAATCAATATTCTGTTCACCAGCATTCACTACGGCGCCACCGGGCGTCCGGTGTATCGCTACCGCCTCCAGCCGGAGCAAACGGGCCTGCTCAAGCAATACTGTCAGTAACGCGGTAGGTATCATCCAGCAGGGTAAAGCGGAAGTGGTGTGCTGAAGAGAACACCACTTCTTTTGTTTTGGTCACAAAGATCGCTTCTATGTCGGGACGCGCGCGCAGCGCAGCGCGGCCCTTCTCCACGCCCATGCCGTACATCAGCGTGGTCCAGATATCGCCGTCGATGGAATCTTTTGAAATGATGGTCACGCTGTCCAGTTCGTTATCGAGCGGGTAACCGGTGCGCGGATCGAGAATGTGGTGATAGCGTTTGCCGTCTTGTTCAAAGTAGCGCTCGTAAGTTCCCGACGTGACGACGGACAGGTTCTCTACGACCATCGTGCCGATCAGCGCATCCCCGGCGAACGGTTTTTTCAGCCCAACGCTCCAGCCCCCTTCCGGGGAGCCTAAGGTCTGAATGTTTCCGCCGAGGTTAATCAGCCCCAGCTCCGCGCCCTCTTTATGCAGGTAATCCCGCACCCGGTCGGCGATGTAGCCTTTGGCAATCGCCCCCAGATCGATCTCCATCCCCGCTCTGGTCAGAAACACGCTGCTGCTGGCCTCATCAAGGAGGACATCCTCGGGGCGGGTAATCGCCAGCAGCGAGGCGATTTCATCGGCAGGCGGAACGCTGTCCCCCTGAAAGCCAATTTTCCAGCGCTTCACCAGCGGACCGATCGCCAGGTTAAAGGCGCTGTCTTTGAGCAGGCTTGCCGCTTTTGCACAGCGGATCAGATCAAACACCGGCCGACTGACGGTGACCGGATGCTGGCCCGCCGCATGGTTGATGTCCATCACCTGCGAGCGCGCGCGGTTGACGGTGAGCAGGTCTTCATACTGTTTGATCAGGCGAAACACGCGGGACGCGAGGGCTTCGTCATGGGAGAAGAGCTTCAGGAGGATGGGTGACCCCATCAGGACGGCGGAGTAGCTGTAAACGCGATGGCTATCAGGCATAACAGGAGTCCTCAGCTGTAGCCCCCGGCTGGCACCGCGCCGCCGGGGAAAATGCCGGATAGCGCTGCGCGTATCCGGCCTGGGAAGCAGGTGCCTTACATCTTTTTCGAACGCAGAGCCGCCTGATGTCCTGCAAGGGTACCAAAAATAATGATATCTGCCACCGCGTTACCGCCGATACGGTTAGCACCGTGGATCCCGCCGACCACTTCACCGGCTGCAAACGCGCCTGGCAGCACGTTGTGGTTACTGTCCAGCACGCAGGTTTCGGTGTTGATGGTCACGCCGCCCATGGTGTGGTGCACGCCCGGTGCAATCTGAATGGCGTAGAATGGCCCTTCATTGATGGGCGCACGCAGCGCGGTGGTACGACCAAAGTCGTCATCGTGCTGTTTTTCAACGAAACCGTTGTAACGTTCCAGGGTCGCCAGGAAAGCGTGGTGATCCATACCGAGCGCTTCCGCCAGGGCTTTAGGTGAGCTAGCGCTGGTCACGAAGCCTTTGGCGATGTACTCATCAGCGGCTTTGTTTTTGGCGCGTACGTGCTCGTCAAAGACGATGTAAGCGTATTTCTCCGGCAGCGCGATGATTGACGCCGAGACTTTATCGCGGGTCGACATTTCGTTGTAGAAGCGCTCCCCTTTCTGATTGACCAGAATCGCCCCGCCCCCGCGGATGGATTCGGAAATCAGGTACGAGGTTTTCTGCTCAACGGTTGGGTGAATTTGAATCTCGCCCATATCGACAGTGCCAGCCCCGATGCGCTCCAGCAGCGCGATACCGCCACCGGTCGCCCCTTTATGGTTGGTGGTGACGAAACCTTCCAGATCCGGACGGTATTTCACGACCATCTGGCTGTTGGCGCTGAAGCCGCCTGTGGCGACAATCACGCTTTTCGCTGCCACGGTGATGGTTTCATTCTCTTCGGTGGTCAGGCGCACGCCGGTGACTTCACCGTTTTCGAAGATAATGTCGCTGACGGAGGTATCCAGCATTACCTCGATGTTGCGTTTGTTGACGTTACGCACCAGGCCGCTAATCAGGTAACCGCCCACCGCAGAACCGTCTTTTGGACGGTGAGTACGGTCGATGCTCATCCCGCCGGTGGTGGTGATGTCGTTCAGCATGATGCCGCGCGTTGCCAGCCACTCAATTGCCTGCGGCGCGTTCTCGACGAAGCGGCGCAGCAGTTCAGGGTTGTTCTTGTTGCCGCCGCCTTTCAGGCTTTCCTGGTAGAACAGCTCTTTGCTGTCCTGAATGCCCTTCACGCGCTGGAAGCGGGTTTCTGCGGCGTTCATCCCGGCAGAAGCTTTAATGGTGTTCCCGCCGATGGTTGGCATTTTCTCAACAATCAGCACGCTCGCGCCTTCGTCGTGAGCCTGAATCGCCGCCGCCAGCCCGGCGCCGCCGCTGCCGACAACCACCACGTCCACGCTGCGGGTTTCGTTCGGGTCAACACCCTCTTCCGCGGCCAGCGCTTTGCTGGATTTCAGCATCGCTTTAGAGACCGCTTTCTTCACCGCTTCACTCTGGCTGGTTGCGCCGGTGATGGCATCCACGTGCGGAGTATTAGCATCCAGAATGCGGGTACGGATCTCTTCAAAGCTGGTGACGAACTCAACGTCTTCGCTCGGGCCGGAGGCCAGCTCGATGTCCGCAATGCGATCGGTTTCCAGGCTGACGTTAATCACCAGTTCGTTAGCGTCATCCTGCACTTTCTCAGCAAAGGTACCCGGTTTGAATTTTGATTCGCCCATGCTCATGTCGCGGATCATCGCTTCCACCAGCGAGAAGCGCCACAGCGGTTCAGGAATGTTCAGCGCCTCGCGCTGGGTGCTGTCCATAAACAGCTCAAGGCTTTCGCCGGACGCGATGCGGTCTGTCCAGTCCGGATAAGCGATGGTGGCGCGGCCAACGGCAATCAGGTCGTAGCCGTGGTCGAGTGCTTCATTGGCATCGGCGGCATTCACTACGCCGCCCACGCCCATCACCGGTACCTGAGCCAGCGTTTCAGAACGCATCGCGCAGTATTTTTCGATAAGCGGCGTCGGGTCCTGGGTGTCGACAATGGAAGGACGCAGGGTCGCGCCGACGGAGAAGTGCAGGTAATCCACGCCGCGCGCCGCCAGTTTTTCCAGCAGGTACATGGTGTCTTCAAAGCGGATGCCCGGCACTTCAAGCTCTTCAGGGGAGAAGCGATAGCCAATAATAAAGGCGTCGTCCGCGTACTGGCGCACCATTTTGTGGGTGATGTCCAGAACCGCCAGCGGGAACTTCGCGCGGTTATCGCGGCTGCCGCCCCACTCGTCGTCACGCTGGTTAGAGTTTGGCGAATAGAATTGCTGAATCAGATAGGTGTTTGCCCCGTGGATTTCCACGCCGTCGAAGCCGGCCTGGATGGCGCGGCGCACCGCTTCACCAAACTTGCCGATCATGCCTTCGACTTCTTCGCCAGTCAGTGCCACTGGCGTTGCAGCGCCCTCACGCGGCGCGGCAACAGCGCTTGGGCCAACCGGCGTACGGCCACCGATCAGTTTCGGGTCAACCATGCGGCCGCCGTGGTAGATCTGCAGCAGGGCCTTAGAGCCTTTGGATTTAATCGCCTCCGCGATTTTCGCCAGCCCGGCAATTTTCTCGTCATTATCAATCCCGATCGCGCCCGGGAAGGCCAGACCGAGATCGTCAACGAAGCAGCACTCCACAATGATGGTGCCGATGCTGCCGGAACGGGCACGATAGTACTCCACCAGTTCGCTGGTAACGGTGCCGTCGTAATAGCCGGTACAGGTGGTCATAGGGGCCATTAACAAACGGTTTTTCAGTTCAGTGCCATTCGGTAATGTGAAGGGGCTAAGAATGCGTTCGTTAGTGCTCATAATAGAAACTCCAAACTTTTAAAAAATTAAGAATTCGTTATCGGAGTGATTTTTTAGTTCGTCGTTATTTGCCGATGTCATGATATTAATATAATGATTTTTTTAGTTTCTAAAGTTATTACGTTAGTTAATAAACTATTTAATCCCTGCAATAACACAAATAACACATTGGTGTTAGCGAATGTAATTTAGTCATTCACAATAATTTAAAATTCGTTAAATAAAAATTGGTAAAACCAATTTCCATCACACTTGCAAAACCTTTAAAAACAGCAACATAAAAAACAAAGAAAACATAGATGTTACGAAAATGATAAAACAAACTAATAAAACAGGTAATACCCACATACGCCTGAGTGGTTATTAATAAAAGCATAAAAATAACGCTGCAATTCTGTTTTTTTGATCGCGATCAATAGTTATGGCATCCAAAAGCGCAATATAAAAACATCATCAATTTTTAATTTAGCGCCTCCACAAAAGCGTTAAATTGCTATTACTGAAAATACAAAGCCGCACCTTTAATAACTAAAAAAAGCAAAGAAACTTAAGAAAGTGCTTTTGTTTTCAGTACGACCGAATCTTTGACAACTTAAGACGTGAAACTATGAATACAAAAACTGCTGTAACGCCCCCTGTGGCGAACCAGGCATCAAATGGAAACGCAAAACGTCTGCTGATGATGGCACTGCCCGTCATCGTCGCCGTACTGCTGCTGTTTGTTCCGGTACCGGAAGGCCTGCCTCCTTACGCGTGGCACTACTTCGCAATCTTTGTCGGCGTGATCGTCGGTTTGATCTTCGAACCCCTGCCAGGTGCGGTGATCGGTCTGACCGGCGTGGTCGCCATTGCCCTGTGCAGCCAGTGGGTGCTGTTTAGCCCTGAACAGCTGGCCGATCCGAAATTCAAGCTGGCTGGCGCCTCCTTTAAATGGGCGGTAAGCGGGTTTGGTAACTCTACCGTCTGGCTGATTTTCGGTGCCTTTATGTTCGCCGCAGGCTATGACAAAACCCGCTTCGGCCGCCGTCTGGCGCTGATTCTGGTGAAATACCTCGGCCGTCGCAGCCTGACGCTCGGTTACGCAATTACGTTTGCTGACCTGCTGCTGGCACCGTTCACCCCGTCCAACACCGCGCGCAGCGGCGGGACCATCTACCCGATCATCGCTAACCTGCCGCCGCTGTACGGTTCAAAACCTAATGACCCAAGCGCGCGTAAGATTGGTTCGTACCTGATGTGGGTGGCGATCACCGCGGCCTGTATCACAAGTTCAATGTTCCTCTCCGCCCTCGCGCCAAACCTGCTGGCCCTGGCGCTGGTGAAAAGTACGGTTGGGATTGATATCTCCTGGGGCACCTGGTTCCTCGCCTTCCTGCCGCTGGGTATTCTGCTGATTCTGACCATGCCGCTGCTGGCCTACTGGTTCTACCCGCCTGAAGTGAAGGTCAACAACGAAGTGCCGCTGTGGGCGACCCGCGAACTGGAAAAACTCGGCAAACTGTCCCGCAATGAAATTCTGCTGCTGGTGTTCGTGTGCTGCGCGCTGCTGATGTGGATCTTCGCCGCCGCGTGGATTGAACCGGCTATGGCTGCCCTGCTCATCGTCGGCCTGATGCTGTGGACCGGCGTGCTGGAGTGGAACGACATCACCGGTAACAAAGCGGCGTGGAACACCTTCGTCTGGTTCGCCACCCTGGTTGCGCTGGCGGACGGTCTCTCCTCTACCGGCTTTATCAGCTGGCTGGGTAAAGAAGGCGGTCTGCTGATGAGCGGTATCTCTCCGGGCGTGGCGACCATCGTCCTGCTGCTGGCGTTCTACCTGCTGCACTACCTGTTTGCCAGCACCACCGCGCACACTACGGCGCTGCTGCCAGCGATGCTGACCATCGCTTCCACCATCCCGGGCATGAATATGGAAGTGTTTGTTCTGCTGATGGTGACCTCGCTGGGTGTGATGGGGATCATCACCCCGTACGGTACTGGCCCAAGCCCGATCTACTACGGTAGCGGCTACCTGCCAACCAAAGACTACTGGCGCCTCGGCACCATCTTCGGTGCCATTTTCCTGGCGGCCCTCCTGCTGATTGGCTATCCGTGGATGTCCATGATGTTCTGATTCCTGACCGCCGGACTTCTCCTCCGGCGGTTTTATTTTTTGTGGAGCAATACGCTATGTCAAACAAACCGTTTATCTACCAGAACCCCTTCCCTCTTGCGCATGACGACACCGAATACTACCTGCTGACCAAAGAGCACGTCTCCGTTACCGAGTTCGAAGGCCAGGAAATCCTGAAGGTGGAGCCGGAAGCCCTGACCCTGCTGGCGCAACAGGCCTTCCATGACGCCGCGTTTATGCTGCGTCCTTCCCATCAGAAGCAGGTTGCCGCCATTCTCAACGACCCGGAAGCCAGCCAGAACGACAAATACGTTGCCCTGCAGTTCCTGCGTAACTCTGAAATCGCGGCCAAAGGCGTGCTGCCGACCTGCCAGGATACCGGCACCGCGATCGTCATGGGTAAAAAAGGCCAGCGCGTCTGGACCGGCGGCGGTGACGAAGCGGCCCTGAGCCAGGGCGTGTATAACACCTACATCGAAGACAACCTGCGCTACTCGCAGAATGCGGCGCTGGACATGTATAAAGAGGTGAATACCGGCACCAACCTGCCGGCGCAGATTGACCTCTACAGCGTGGACGGGGACGAATACAAATTCCTGTGCATGGCAAAAGGCGGCGGTTCTGCCAACAAAACCTATCTCTACCAGGAAACCAAAGCGCTGATCACCCCGGCTAAGCTGAAAAATTACCTGGTTGAGAAGATGCGCACTCTCGGTACCGCTGCCTGCCCGCCTTACCATATCGCGTTCGTGATTGGCGGCACCTCGGCGGAAAGCACGCTCAAAACCGTGAAGCTGGCCTCCACGCGCTACTACGACGCCCTGCCGACGGAAGGTAACGAACACGGCCAGGCGTTCCGCGACGTTCAGCTCGAACAGGAGCTGCTTCAGGAAGCACAGAACCTCGGCCTGGGCGCGCAGTTTGGCGGTAAATACTTCGCCCACGACATCCGCGTGATCCGCCTGCCGCGCCACGGCGCGTCCTGCCCGATTGGCATGGGCGTCTCCTGCTCCGCGGACCGCAACATCAAAGCGAAAATCAACCGCGACGGGATCTGGATTGAGAAGCTGGAACACAACCCGGGCCAGTACATTCCGGAGTCACTGCGCCAGCAGGGTGAAGGCGACGTGGTCAGCATCAACCTGAACAAGCCGATGAACGAGATCCTGGCACAGCTTTCCGCGCACCCGGTCTCTACCCGCCTGTCGCTGAACGGGACCATCATCGTGGCGCGCGACATCGCCCACGCGAAGCTGAAAGAGCTAATCGACAACGGTGAGGAACTGCCGCAGTACGTCAAAGATCACCCGATCTACTACGCGGGCCCGGCCAAAACGCCGGAAGGCTACGCGTCTGGCTCGCTCGGCCCGACCACGGCGGGACGCATGGATTCATATGTGGACCTGCTGCAGTCCCACGGCGCGAGCATGATCATGCTGGCAAAAGGCAACCGCAGCCAGCAGGTGACGGACGCCTGCCATAAGCACGGCGGCTTCTACCTGGGCAGCATCGGCGGCCCGGCGGCGGTGCTGGCGCAAAACAGCATTAAGAGCCTGGAGTGCGTCGCGTATCCGGAGCTGGGCATGGAAGCTATCTGGAAGATCGAAGTCGAGAACTTCCCGGCGTTTATCCTGGTGGATGACAAAGGCAACGATTTCTTCCAGCAGATCCAGAACCAGCAGTGTAAAGGCTGTTCACAGCGCTGAGTGCTTCCATACGTTCGGCAGGAGCGACAGCGTTTCAGCGATCGTGCTGCGCTTGTCGCTCCCCGGCTTCCAGATGGTGACCATCGTCTGACCAATTCCCTGGCTGCCCACTTCGGTGTGCAGCCTTTTTACGTTTTGCCACTGCCCGGCGTGAAAATGCGTCGGTAAGAATCCCCAGCCGCAGCCGCGCTCCAGCAGACCGCGCAGCATCTCCGGCTCATTGGTAAAGAGGGTATGCCCGGAAATCTGCAGGCGGCGCGCCACCGGCTCGTCCGAGGCGGGGTGCATGACGACCTGGGGCACAAGGGAAAGATCGAGCAGCGACAGAGGTGAAGCACTGTCCGCAAACAGCCCGCTGGCGGCATAAAAATCCATCTCGATGGCCCCCAGGGCCCGCCACTCCATATCGTTGCCCACGCTGCGGTTGCGTGCCTGGCAGATGGCCAGATCCGCGTCGTTTTTCGCCAGCAGCCGTTCCGATTCATCCCGCGAGGCGCAAATAAGGCTCAGGCGAATTTTTCGCACCGCCATTTCAGCAATCACCCCGTGCAGAAAGGCTCTGGGCGTAAAAGGATCGTAGGCCAGCGTCAGGTCCTGCGTGGCACCGTGCGGCACCTCTCTGGCAAACGCCTCAAAGGCTTTTACCTGCCGCATCAGCAGGTGCGCCTGGCGCTGAAGCTGTTCCCCTTCGGGGGTGAGCCGCAGGGTGCGGCCGTCGCGAATAAACAGCGCGTAGCCCAACCCATCCTCAAGAAAATCAACCAGATCGCGAAGCGTCGTTCGGTCCTTCTTCAGCGCCACCGCGGCTTTACTCAGGCTCCCGTTCTCGACCACGGCGGTAAATGCCTCGAGCTGTGCAAAAGAGTAAATCAGTCCCGCCACGCTACGCTCCCTCTGTTTTTTGGGGGATATTCCCCCGCTACGCGTTTTTTATTATAGCCCCGGGGTTTTTAAACTGAAGCCGTTCCTAACCTGTAAGAGACGGATATGAAAAACAGAAAAGTAAACCATGCCCTGCTGGCGGGCCTTATCTTCAGCACCCTGATCTCCCCTGCGGCAGTGGCCGCCTGTAAAGGCACCGACCTCAGCGCTTGCCCTGCCCCCTTCGACACCACGCTGCCTGACCCCCATAAGATGCTCAGCTGGAGTCAGGCCGATCGCGTGGTGGGCTTTCGCAATGACTACCGCAACTACGCCGGGGACGTTTTCCGCCACGGCAGCGCCGTGCCGCTGGAAATGTCGGACAAGCCGCTCACGGACGCCCACTATGAGGTCAACGGCATGCGCTACGGCCTTAAGGACTACCTCCAGCGGCAGAACGTCAGCGGCATGCTGGTGCTGAAGGACGGCAAAATCGCCTGGAAGTATCTTGGAGAGGGCAATACCGACTCCACGCTCTGGACCTCGCGTTCGGTAGGTAAATCGGTAGTATCGGCGCTGGTGGGCGTAGCCCTCAAAGAGGGAAAAATTCACTCGCTCAACGACCTGGTCACGCGGTATGAACCCGACCTGAAAGGCACCGCGTGGGACGGCGTGACGCTCAAACAGCTTATCACCCACACCTCCGGCGTGGCGTGGAACGAGGATTACACCAACCCCCACTCCGACTTTGCGCAGCTCACCGAGTGCGAGGCAAAGCCGGGTACCTACGACTGCGTGCGCAAGCTGGTGAAGGGGTTAAGCAGGGCTCACCCGGCCGGAGAGAACTGGTCTTACTCCTCCGGCGGTGCCTGGCTGCTGGGTGACGTGCTGGAGCGAGCCACCAGCATGACGCTCGCAGCCTATCTGGAGAAAAGCATCTGGCAGCCGTACGGCATGGCGAGCGACGGCGTGTGGCATGCCTACAGCAAAGGCCAGCACGACGTCGGCGCACACGGCTTTAACGCCACGCTGGAGGACTGGGGTCGCTTCGGGCAATTTATCCTGAACAACGGTACGCTGCCGAACGGTAAGACCATACTGCCGGAAAACTGGATCAGACAGTCGTCAGACTGGACGAAGGCCAAAGGCTCGGTCTCAGACGCCCATCCGGACGGGCTGTACGGCTATCAGTGGTGGAACAACGCGGTGCCCGCCAACGCTACCGGCGTCGAGCCGGCAGCGCAGGATTCGCTGAAAGGCTCGCTCTGGGCGCTGGGCATTTTTGGTCAAATGATCGTAGTGAACCAGAAGGAAAACCTGGTCATCGTCCAGTGGTCTACCTGGCCGCAGGCGGAACCGTCCTTCAGCGCCCAGCCGCTGGAGGCCTCTCTGATGTTTAGCGCGATAGCCAGGGCGCTCCGCTAAATGGACTCCGCCGGGTAACGACGCGGTTACCCGGCTCATTCTGAAACGCGCCTCTGCGCCACATCACAAAATCGCAATATCAGAGACTTACAGAATATTGGTGAATAAAAAGCCAACAGTTTGTTAAGTTATTGTTGTCATTAATTGTATTTATTTGTCGGATTATATTCATGCAAGAAATGCATCAGTCGATGCGGCATTTGCGCTTATCTAATTCCTCATCCTGATCCAGTTTTCAGAAACAGACGCGTAAAACGTCAACAATAAAACTGGAGATAACCATGTTTTCCTCAACCTCACCTGCAACCGTACGTTCGAAGGCGGGCGCGATACTTCGCGTCACGTCCGGCAACTTTCTTGAGCAATTCGATTTCTTTCTGTTCGGCTTCTATGCCACCTATATCGCCCACACGTTCTTCCCGGCAAGCAGTGAATTTGCGTCGCTGATGATGACCTTCGCCGTCTTCGGCGCGGGCTTTTTGATGCGTCCCATCGGGGCCATCGTGCTTGGCGCCTATATCGACAAGGTGGGGCGCAGAAAGGGACTGATCGTCACGCTGTCCATCATGGCGGCGGGGACGTTTCTGATCGTGCTTATCCCCTCTTATCAAAGCATTGGTCTGTGGGCGCCGCTGCTTGTGCTGACGGGCCGTCTGCTGCAGGGCTTTTCCGCCGGCGCGGAGCTTGGAGGCGTGTCGGTCTATCTGGCTGAAATCGCCACGCCGGGCCGCAAGGGTTTTTACACCAGCTGGCAGTCCGGTAGCCAGCAGGTCGCCATTATGGTCGCCGCGGCGATGGGCTTTGCGCTGAATGCCCTGATGGCGGAGAGCGCCATTCGCGAATGGGGCTGGCGCATCCCGTTCCTGTTCGGCTGTTTAATCGTGCCGTTTATCTTCTTCCTGCGCCGCAAGCTGGAAGAGACGGAAGAGTTCAGCGCGCGCCGCCAGCATCTGGAGATGCGTCAGGTCTTTAAAACGCTGCTTGGCAACTGGCAGGTGGTGGTCGCGGGCATGCTGATGGTAGCGATGACCACCACCGCGTTCTACCTGATCACCGTCTACGCTCCCACCTTTGGCAAAAAAGTGCTGATGCTGAGCGCGTCGGACAGCCTGCTGGTCACGCTGCTGGTGGCGGTTTCTAACTTCATCTGGCTGCCGGTGGGCGGTGCCCTGTCGGACCGTTTCGGCCGCAAGCCGGTGCTGATTGCCATGACCCTGCTGGCGCTGGCGACCAGCTACCCGGCCCTGACGCTGCTGGCGAGCGCCCCCAGCTTCTCCATGATGCTGAGCGTGCTGCTGTGGCTCTCCTTCCTCTACGGCCTGTATAACGGCGCGATGATCCCGGCCCTGACGGAGATTATGCCTGCTGAAGTGCGCGTGGCGGGCTTCTCGCTGGCTTACAGCCTGGCAACGGCGGTCTTTGGCGGCTTTACCCCGGTAATGTCCACCGCGCTGATTGAATACACCGGTGACAAAGCTTCGCCTGGCTACTGGATGAGCTTCGCCGCGGTGTGTGCCCTGCTGGCCACGCTCTACCTCTACCGCCGCCGTGCGGTATCGCTGCAAAATACCGTCAAGTCACAGGGGGCAGTATGAAACGCACTTATCGCTATACCACCAGCGCGCTGGTGCTGATGTTCCTGAGCGTCAATGCCTTTGCCCAGGACGTAAAGGTCATGATCTCAGGCGGCTTCAAAGCCGCCCTTGAAAAACTGGCTCCGGAATATGAACGCCAGACCGGGGATAAAATCGTGATCATCCCCGGCCCCTCAATGGGCGCTACGCCGCAGGCGATCCCAAACCGCCTGGCGCGCGGCGAGAAGGCCGACGTGGTGATTATGGTGGGCGATGCGCTGGAGAAGCTCGAAAAAGCCAGCCAGACCCAGCCGGGTTCGCGAACTGAACTCGCGGACTCTCCCGTTGGCATGGTGGTGAAAAAAGGTGCGGATGTCCCTGATATCAGCAGCGATGCGAAACTGCGTGAAACGCTGCTGCAGGCCAGCTCCATCGCCTACTCTGACAGCGCCAGCGGCAGGTACGTCAGCCAGACGTTGTTCAAAAAGCTGGGGATTGAAAAAGAAGTGGCGGGTAAAGCGACAATGGTCGAGCGTATCCCGGTCGCCTCTGAAGTGGCGAAAGGAAAATACGCCGTGGGCTTCCAGCAGGTTAGCGAGCTGCTGCCCGTTCAGGGCGTCACCTTTATCGGTAAAATCCCGGATAATCTGCAATACATCACGCGCTTCGCGGGTGCGGTCACCCGTCACGCTGAACATCCTGACGAGGGGAAAGCGCTGCTGACCTATCTCGCCTCACCGCCCTCACGCGCCGTCATCGAGAAGACGGGGATGATCCCCGTTACGTCCGGCGATACTGCTCGGTGATCTGCTTTTCCAGTTCAGCCGCGATATAAGACTGGATGCGCCCCCGGCGCCGGATAAGCCCTACGGTGCGTTTGACCTCCGGCGCCACCAGCGGCAGATGCGTCAGCAGCGTGTGCTCTGAGGTCGGCATCGACATGGCGGGAACGGCAGCGATGCCGATCCCCGCCTCAACCATACCGAGCATCGTGGTAACGTGACGTGTTTCGCAGACGCTGGGCCGCTCGGGAACGATATCCCCCAGCATCCGATCGAGCAGATTGCGGTTACCTGACGTTTTATCGAGAGAGATATAATCCTGCTGATAAAATGCCTGCCACGTCAGGTGACTCTTCTGCGCCAGCGGATGATCCTTTCTGCACGCCGCGACGTAGACATCCTCCACCAGCGGGAAAAATTCGATTTCAGACGGCAGGTTTCCTGCGAAGCAGATACCAAAATCCGCCTGGCTTCGGGCCACGGCGTCAATCACATTCCCCGCGCTGCTGTCAATGAGCTTAATGCGCACGCGCGGATAGCGAGACTGAAAGCGACGGATCACATCAGGCATAAAGTAACAGGCGGCGGAAGGTACCGTGGCAACCGTGATCAGCCCCGTCCGCTCTTCGCTGGCCTTATCGACATCCGCCAGCATTGACTCAACGTTGTCGAGCAGCTGCGCGGAGCGCTCGGCAAAATTTTGCCCGTATAACGTTAAGGCCACGCGGCGGGTGGTACGATCGAACAGCCGGTTTCCCAGCGCGGCTTCCAGCTTTTCAATCCTGCGGCTCAGCGCCGACTGGGATAAACAGATAGATTCAGCGGCGACACGGAAGTTACCGTATTCCACTAACGCTCTGAAAGCATAAAGATCGTTAAGGTCAAAATTCACGGGCATAGCGTCTGGATGTCCTGTCAGGGAATACGCAACAAAGTCAAAAATAATAGCGTCTTACTGAACCACCGCAACCTGTACGGCGATGAAATAGGTCAGAGGTCGTTGAGATGCAGGCGAACATACCCTGCACGATCGGCAATGGCCTGCCGCTCCTCTTCCTTCATGTCCGCAAGCTGTTTAAAGACAATGCCCAGGCGGGGATTGTTACCCAGACGCGCCTGATTGCGCGCAAAGAAATCCCAGTAAAGGGCATTAAAGGGGCACGCCAGCTCCCCAGTGCGCTGGTTATGTTGATACCGGCACCCCTGACAGTAATTACTCATCTTATGAATATATGACGCGCTCGAGACGTAGGGTTTACTCGCCAGTAACCCGCCATCGCCAAACTGGCTCATGCCGAGGGTGTTGGGCAGCTCCACCCATTCGAAGGCATCAATATAGACCCCCAGATACCATTCATGAACCGCCTGCGGCGACAGGCCGCTGAGCAGGCTAAAGTTCCCGATGACCATCAGGCGCTGGATATGGTGGGCGTAAGCCTCGGTGAGCGACTGCCCAATAGCATGTGACAGGCAGCGCATCTGCGTCCTGCCGGTCCAGAACCAGTCCGGCAGCGGAGCGTGCTGGTCTAAGGCATTCAGATCCCGATAGCCCGGCATCTGCGACCAGTAAATCCCACGCACGTACTCCCGCCAGCCGAGAATTTGTCGGATAAACCCTTCAACGGCGGGCAGCGGCGCATGGCCCGAACGCCATGCCTGCTGGGCGGCTGCGACCACTTCCCGCGGATTAAGCATTTTGGTGTTTAGCGCGAATGAAATTAACGAGTGGAAAAGAAAAGGTTCCTCCGCATGCATCGCGTCCTGCCAGGCGCCAAAATGGGGGAGCACGTGAGTGATAAATTCCTCAAGCCTGGCTTTGGCTTCCGAACGGTTAAGCGGCCAGCGAAAATTGTCGGCCTGCGGTTCGCCGAAGGTCTTTACCCCACAGCGTTGGATCTCCGCCCATAAGGCTGAATAATCGTGGCCGGGACGCGAGTCGCCCGGCGCGGGCGGCTCGCCGGACCAGCGCTTGCGGTTTTCAGCATCGAAGTTCCATTTCCCCCCTTCCGGCTCGCCTTCTGATGTCAAAAGAATGCCGTGCTGACGACGCATTTCCCGGTAAAAGTACTCCATTCGCCAGCTTTTGCGCGTTGCAAAGAACGCGCTGACCTGTTCCCGCGTGGTGAAAAAATGCTCGCTGCTGACGCAGGCCGTTTCAACGGAGGCCGTCTTCGCCCACGCCTGCAGCTGCGTATCCAGACGCCATTCGTCGGGCTCCTGCCATATCACCCTACCCGCGCTGTAATGCGCGACAAGCGCGTTGAGATTGTCTTCAAGCGCGCCGCGGTTTGAGCCGTCAGAGAGCCGGACATACCTCATCCGATGCCCCTTCTCCTTTAATGCAGAGGCAAACGCGCGCATGGCGGCGAAGATAGCGATAACTTTCTGGGCGTGATGAAGCACATAGGCGGTTTCGGCCCGGAGTTCCAGCATCACGTAAATGACGTTCGGACTGCAGGTATCAAACCAGCTGTGATGCGGATTAAGCTGATCGCCCAGGATCAGACGCAGCTCGGTCAACGGTGGCTCCTGCGACAGCGCTCGGAACAGTATTTAACCTCATTCCAGCATTTAGCCCATTTCTTGCGCCACGTCATGGGTCGCTGGCAGTGCACACACAGCCGACTGGGCAGGTCCTGCTTGTTACCTTTAAAATCGCTCATCTTTTCAATACCGTACTGATTTCTTCACTGAACCTGTGGATGAAGGCTACGACAGACTTCACAAAATGAAGGTGATGCCCGCAAACCGCTACCCACCGCTACGTACGAATGATAGTTTATTCAGGCTGGAATTGTCGCAGTGCGCGATTTTCTGGCATCTTAACCGAACCTGACTTTCCCATTTTTGTTCAAGTAACGAGTTTGCGAGCAAAGCGATGATAAAGTGGCCCTGGAAAACGAATGAAGCTGGCCGGGATATGGCGCTGCCATGGAATGACGCGCTGACAATCCCTGTTCTGGCTAATCTTAAGCCGGATGAACAAGCGAAACTGGTTCAGCTTGCGGATCGTTTTTTACAGCAAAAACGCCTGGTTCCACTGCAGGGTTTCGAGCTCGATCCGCTTAAAAACGCCCGCATCGCCCTGCTTTTCTGTCTTCCGGTGCTTGAGCTCGGCATTGAGTGGCTGGACGGTTTCCACGAAGTGCTTATCTATCCCGCACCTTTCGTGGTGGATGACGAATGGCAGGACGATATCGGGCTGGTGCACAACCAGCGCGTGGTGCAGTCCGGACAAAGCTGGCAGCAGGGGCCGATTATTCTGAACTGGCTCGACATTCAGGACTCGTTCGACGCCTCCGGTTTTAACCTGATTATCCATGAGGTAGCCCACAAGCTGGATACCCGCAACGGCGATCGCGCCAGCGGCGTTCCATTTATCCCGCTTCGCGAAGTGGCGGGCTGGGAGCACGATCTGCACGCGGCGATGGATAACATCCAGGATGAAATAGACCTAGTCGGCGAAAGCGCGGCCAGCATTGACGCCTATGCGGCAACCGACCCGGCCGAGTGCTTTGCGGTGCTCTCGGAGTATTTCTTCAGCGCGCCCGAGCTCTTCGCGCCCCGTTTCCCGGCGCTGTGGCAGCGTTTCTGCCAGTTTTATCAGCAGGATCCCCTGCAGCGTCTGCGGCAAAATGAGGAGTCTGGCGGCCATTCCTCCCGCCAGATCCATTAAGGTTTTTCAGCAGGGGGACGCTCGGTTGACCGTACCCCTATGCTCAACGCTAAAAACAGCAATGCCATTCCCCATGCGGCTACCGTTAAAGACTGCTCGCCGTAAAAACGCGTCACCACGGGCACCAGCAGCGCGCTGACGCCGTAGCCTAACGTGTGGCTGGTGGCGATAACGCCCGCCCCTTTCCCGGTGGTCAGCCTGTCGTTAAGCAGCAGCTGGTAGCCCGGCGTGGCCATCGCCGCCCCGAGTGACGTGATAACAATCCCCACGTAGAACAGCGCTAAACCGGCGACAGTCATCAGCCCTAGTCCTGCCACCATCAACACCGCCGCTACGCAGAGCAACGTCATCGGGGTGAAATGCTGCGGGCGGACCACCAGAAACTGTGCCGCGAGCGTGGCCAGCGCGGCAAGGCTCAGCAGAAACGCGACATGATGGCTGATCTCCCGGGCGTTGCCGTCCAGCAACGGGCTAAGATGCGGCGACAGGCCAAGCTGCATCAGGCTTACCAGCGCCGCCAGCAGCAGCGCCAGCAGCAGGAACGGCAGCATGGAGGCCTGCAGGCGGGTTGCCTGGTGGGCTACCGGCGGTAGCGGCGGATCAGCGACTTCGCGAAGCACCAGCAGCAGAGCGATAAGCGGCGCAACCGCCATCAGCCAGAGCGGCGCCACCGGATTAACGCTGAGCATCAGCGCCGCCAGCGGCGGGCCGAGCAAACGCCCGCAGCTGAGGCCGGAGCTTATCGTCGCCAGCGCGGCCATTCTTTTCTCCAGTCCCGCACGCTGAATTGCCCACGTCTGGGCTGCAGGCACCAGCCCCGAGACCGTCAGTCCGTAGAGCAGGCGCGAGAATATAAGCCCCGCCAGCCCCCAGACCGTATCCAGCCTTCCGGCCGCCATCGCCCAGACCATCAGCGCCATCACTACAAAACTGGCCAGATAGCCGCCCAGCGAGGCGAGCATCACGTACTTACACCCCTTTCGCTCGCTTTGACGCCCCCACCAGGGCGATGCGGGTAAAAAAAGCATGGATCCAAACATCAACAGTCCGGCCCAGACCGAGAGCGACAGCCCGGTCAGGTTCACCAGCTGCGGGAGCATCACCAGCAGGCCGTTTTGCCCGATACCTAATAAACCCGCACATAACGCCAGGGGCCAGTTGGCTTTTGAGGTGACGTTTTCGGTCAATATTTCAGAGTCAGCGCGCATGAGAATGTGAACATAGTGTCAATAAATGTGTGGAAATTATGAAGTTTATGAAAACAAATATTGCAAAAATGGTTGCGACTGTAAACAGAATGAATATCATAACGAGAATTATTATCAATCATGGAATGAGGTACATCTATGCGTGCTCTGCTCCGCGCCGCCGGTACAGACGTTGCAGCCCAGTGTTTTTTAAACGCCCTGTTGCGCGAAACGAAGGACTGGCGCTATCTCCCCGCTACCGATGCGGATGCGCTATCTGAGATCCATATCCCGCTTTCCCAAACCCAGGCGCTTCGGGTACCGGTACGCTATTTCTCTCCCACCCAGCACCATCAGTACCGTTTCCCGGCAACGCTGATTCATAGCAAGAGTGATAACGGTGACGCCGTCACATTCTCTCAACTGGTTGATTTAATTATTGAAAAACCGTCCGTAAAAGGCTCGCTGGATGCCGATACGCTGGCGCGTTTTAAGCAGCGCGTTCTCGAAAGCCATGCCCACACCTGGCAGGCGATTGATTTACGCCACAACTGGGCAACACTGCGCGATAAGCCGCTGACGTTTGCCGACGCGGAACAGGCGCTGCTGGTCGGCCACGCGTTTCACCCGGCACCGAAGTCGCACGAGCCGTTCAACGAAGCCGAGGCGCGCCGCTACCTGCCCGATTTCGCCTCCCGCTTCCCGCTGCGCTGGTTTGCCGTTGAGAGCACGCTCGTTGCCGGCGACAGCCTGAACGTCTCCCTGCGCGAACGTCTGCTGCGCTTTGCGGCCCAGAGCGCGCCCGAGCTGCTCGGCCAATTCACCGACACCCGCTGGCTGCTGCCCATGCATCCGTGGCAGGCCGACTATCTGCTGGAGCAGGACTGGTGCCAGCGTCTGGCAGAAAACGGTTCACTGCAGGACCTGGGTGAAGCGGGCGCGCAGTGGCTGCCCACCAGCTCGTCACGCTCGCTTTACAGCGAAACCAACAGCGACATGATTAAGTTCTCTCTCAGCGTGCGCCTGACCAACTCCGTGCGCACGCTGTCGGTGAAAGAGGTGAAGCGCGGCATGCGCCTGGCGCGTCTGGCAAAAACGGAACGCTGGCAGGAATTACAGGCGCGCTACCCGACCATGCGCGTGATGCAGGAAGACGGCTGGGCGGGGCTGCGTGACGAAAGCGGCGCTATTCAGGAAGAGAGCCTGATGGCCCTGCGCGTCAATCTGCTGTTCGATACGCCAGACACCCAGACCAACGTGCTGGTCAGCCTGACGCAGGCCGCGCCGGACGGCGGCGACAGCCTGCTGGCCGCGGCGGTGCGCCGTCTGAGCCAGCGTCTTGATTTACCGCTCGCCCAGGCCGCCCGCTGCTGGCTGGACGCCTACTGCGACCGCGTATTGCTTCCGCTGTTCAGCGCCGAGGCGGACTACGGCCTGGTCCTGCTGGCGCACCAGCAAAATATCCTCGTTGAGATGCAGCAGGATTTCCCGATCGGACTTATCTACCGCGACTGCCAGGGCAGCGCGTGGACCGAAAGTGCCGACGCGTGGCTGAAAGAAGCTGGCGAAACGGAGGTGGAAAACCGCTTCGGCGAGAGCCAGCTGCTGCGCTACTTCCCTTACTACCTGCTGCTGAACTCTACCCTTGCCGTCACCGCCGCCCTCGCTGCCGCCGGTTTCGACAGCGAAGAGAGCCTGATGTGCCGGGTGCGTGCTGCGCTGGCCCAACTGCGCCGCACGGCGAAGCAGACCCGCTGCCTCGACTACGTTCTCGACAGCCCGACCTGGAACTGCAAAGGCAACTTCTTCTGCTACCTGCACGATCGCAATGAAAACACCATCGCCGATCCGGCGGTGATCTATTTCGACTTTAGCAACCCGTTTTACAAGGAGAAGGCGTGATGGCCATCGCGAATATTGTCCATTCCGGCTACGGCTTTCGCTGCACCGCAACGGATCGCGCGCTGCCGCTGACGTTGGGTCTCGACGGCAGCGCGGTGCTGGAGCGTCTGAAGGGGCTCCCGGACGGCTGGTTGGTGCAAGCGCTGGATCAGCTGTTTGTTGCCGCCCCCGCGCTGACCGGCGTTACGTTGCCGTGGGCGGACTGGCAGGATGAACCCCAGGCTCGGGCGCTGTTTGGCCTGGCCCACGGAGATTATCTGGCGCGCGACGCCTTCTGGCAGCTGCCGCTGTGGCTGAAAGGCGAACGGCCGCAGGCGAGCGGCGGAATGCAGTTTGACGAGAGCCGTCAGCTGTACTTCCCGCTGCGCCCTCGCCGCCCGCAGGGTGAAGTGTATCGCCGTTACGATCCGCAGATTAAGCGCACCCTCAGCTTCCGCGTGGCCGACGTGGCGCTGGACGGCGAGCGTTTTACCCGCTGGATGAACAACCCGCGCGTGAACGCCTTCTGGGAGATGGCGGGCCCGCAGGCCGAGCAGGAAAACTACCTGCGCCGTCAGCTCGACTCGACCTACTGCTACCCGGTTATCGGCTGCTTCGACGACCAGCCGTTTGGCTATTTTGAACTCTACTGGGCGGCGGAAGACCGCATTGGCCGCCACTATCGCTGGCAGCCGTTTGACCGCGGGCTACACATGCTGGTGGGCGAAGAGAACTGGCGCGGCGCGCAGTACATCCGCAGCTGGCTGCGCGGCCTGAGCCACTATCTGTATCTCGATGAACCGCGCACCGCGCGCATCGTCGCCGAGCCGCGCTTCGACAACCAGCGCCTGTTCCGCCATCTGGCCTCTGCCGGTTTCGACACCGTGAAAGAGTTCGACTTCCCGCACAAGCGCTCGCGCCTCATCATGAGCCAGCGTCACCGCTTCTTCAGCGAGGTGGGCCTGTGAACGCGCTCTGGGAAAAAGTGAACCGCGAGATGGTGGCGAAGATCCTCGCCGAGCTGGAGTATGAACGCACCCTGCGCGCCGAGCCAGTTTCGTCTGACGCCTGGCGCATCACCATGGGCAACGAGTCATGGCAGTTTCGCGCCGCGCGCGGGATCTGGGGCTGGCTGCATATCGACCCGGACAGCCTGATCGCCGCCAGCGGTGCCGCCGTGGAGGCGGAGAGCGCGCTGCTGCAGCTGGCAGCGGTGCTGGAGATGAGCGACGCGCAAACGGCGGAGCACATGGAAGATCTCTACGCCACGCTTCGCGGCGATATGCAGCTGCTGCAGGCGCGTGACGCGCTGGACGCGGACGCGCTGATCCACCTCGACCCGGACGAATTACAGTGTCTGATGCGCGGCCACCCGAAGTTTATTTTCAACAAAGGCCGCCGCGGCTGGGGTCTGGACGCGCTGCGCCAGTACGCGCCGGAGTACCGCGGACGTTTTCGTCTGCACTGGGTTGCCGTTCAGCGGGAGCATCTGGTCTGGAGCAGCGACGTCGATTGCGATATCAGCGCCCTGCTGGCCAGCGCCATGGACAACGCCGAGCGCACCCGCTTTGACGCCCGCTGGCAGGCGCTGGGTCTCAACGACGGCTGGCTGCCGGTGCCGCTGCATCCGTGGCAGTGGCAGCAGAAAATCGCCATTCATTTCCTGGCGCAGCTGGCGCGCGGTGAGATGGTTGAGCTGGGCGAATTTGGCGACGAGTATCTGGCGCAGCAGTCCCTGCGCACGCTCACCAACGCCAGCCGTCGCGCGCCGTTTGACATCAAGCTTCCGCTGACGATCTACAACACCTCCTGCTATCGCGGTATTCCGGGCAAATACATTGCCGCCGGGCCGCTGGCCTCGCGCTGGCTGCAGCAGCAGTTCGCCAGCGACGCTACGCTTGCCCGCTCTGGCGCGCAGGTACTGGGCGAACCCGCAGCCGGATACCTGTCGCACCCCGGCTATGCGGCGCTGCCGAAAGCGCCCTATCGCTATCAGGAGATGCTGGGGGTGATCTGGCGCGAGAACCCATCCTGTTATCTTCAGGACGGCGAACAGGCGGTGCTGCTGGCGGCGCTAATGGAAACCGACAACGACGGGCGCCCGCTGATCGACGCGTGGATTAAACGCTCGGGGTTAAGCGCCGAAGCGTGGCTGGAAAAGCTGTTTGAGGCAACGGTGATCCCGTTCTATCACCTGCTCTGCCGCTACGGCGTGGCGCTGATCGCCCACGGGCAGAACGTGACGCTGGTGATGAAGGACTACATTCCCCAACGCATCCTGCTGAAGGATTTCCAGGGCGATATGCGCCTGGTGGACGAGGATTTCCCGCAGGCCCAGAGCCTGCCGGAACAGGTGAAGGCCGTCACGGCGCGCCTGAGCGCGGATTACATCATTCACGATCTGCAAACCGGCAACTTTGTGACGGTGCTGCGTTTTATCTCGCGCCTCACGCTGCAAAGCGGCGTCAGCGAAACGCGTTTCTATCAGATCCTCGCCGGGGTTCTGCACCGCTATATGGCCGCGCACCCCGAGCTTGCGGAACGCTTCGCCAAATTCGATCTCTTCAAGCCGCAGATTATTCGCGTGATCCTCAACCCGGTCAAACTGACCTTCTCCGAACACGACGGCGGCAGCCGCATGCTGCCGAACTACGTCACCGACCTAGACAACCCTCTTTTTCTGGCCTCCAGGGAGTCAGCGCAATGAAAACCTATGATTTCATCGGCATTGGTATCGGCCCTTTTAACCTCAGCGTCGCCGCGCTGGCGGAAGGGCTGGACGGCTTTAGCTCGCTGTTCCTCGAGCGTAAACCGCACTTCTCCTGGCACCCGGGAATGATGGTGCCGGACTGCCACATGCAGACCAGCTTCCTGAAGGATCTGGTCAGCGCCGTTGAGCCGACCAACCGCCACAGCTTCCTGAACTACCTGGTGCAGCGCAAAAAGTTCTACCGCTTCCTGACCACCGAGCAGCGCACCGTCTCCCGCGAAGAGTTTGCGGACTACCTGTGCTGGGCGGCAGACAACCTCACCAACCTTGCCTTCAGCCAGCAGGTGCAGCAGGTGAACTTTGATGAGAAAAGCGGCCTGTTTGAGGTGGTGACCCAGCGCGACCGCTTCCTGGCGCGCCACGTCTGCGTGGGGATTGGCAAACAGATTAACCTGCCGGACTGCGTTACGACACAGGACGATACCTGCTTCCACGCCAGCGAGATGATGCTGCGCACGCCGGATCTCACCGGCAAACGCGTTACCGTCGTCGGCGGCGGCCAGAGCGGCGCCGACCTGTTCCTGAATATTTTCCGTGGCGAATGGGGCCAGCCGCTGAGCCTGAACTGGGTCTCGCGCCGCAACAACTACAACGCGCTGGATGAAGCCGCCTTTGCTAACGAGTATTTCACGCCGGAGTACGTGGACAGCTTCTCTACGCTCGGTGCAGAGGCGCGTCGCCAAATGCTGCACGAGCAGAAGATGACCTCCGACGGCATCACCACCGAGTCCCTGCTGGCGATTTACCGCGCCATGTACCACCGCTTTGAAGTGCTGCGTGAAAAACCCTGGGCGCACCTGATGCCGTCCCGCTCGGTGACGGCCCTGACGCGCCTGGAAAACGGCCAGTGCCTGAGCATAAAGCATCATCTCGACGGCGGCCGCGAGCAGCTGGAGAGCGACGTGACGATCTTCGCCACCGGCTATCGCGCCGTGCAGCCTGCGTTCCTCGCGCCGCTGTCTCACCGCCTGCATCTGGATACGGACGAAGCCTTCTGCATCAACAACGATTTCACCCTCGAATGGGATGGCCCGCAGAGCAACCGCCTGTTCGCCGTGAATGCCGGGATGCACCGTCTCGGCATTGCCGAACCCCAGCTCAGCCTGATGGCCTGGCGTGCGGCGCGAATTTTGAATCGCGCGCACGGCGACGAGCCGTTTGAGCTGGCTACCACCCCTGGCGTTATCCACTGGCGAAGCACCACCAGCCCGGAGAACAGTCAGGTTTTTAAATCCTTAGCAAAAACCACCGAGTACTGACACACACAATCAGGGTCAACATAACAATGAAACGTTCTCATCTTTGGGTTTTAAATCCTTGTTTGCTTGCAATGCTTTCTACCTCTGCGTGGGCGGAAGAACAAAAGGAAGAAAATATCGTTGTCTCCGCCAGCCGCGCGCACCGCAGCGTGGCGGAGATGGCGCAGACTACCTGGGTCATTGAACGGGCTGAAATTGAACAGCAGGTTCAGGGCGGGAAAGAGATTAAAGAGGTGCTGGCACAGCTGATCCCGGGCATGGACGTCAGCAGCCAGGGCCGTACCAACTACGGCATGAACCTGCGCGGCCGCTCCATGATGGTGATGGTGGACGGCGTTCGCCTGAACTCGTCCCGCAGCGACAGCCGCCAGCTGGACTCTATCGATCCGTTCAACATTGACCGTATCGAAGTCATCTCCGGCGCAACGTCACTCTACGGCGGCGGCAGCACCGGTGGCCTGGTGAACATCGTCACCAAAAAGGGCCAGCCGGAGACCGAGGTCGAGTTCCAGACCGGGACAAAGAGCGGGTTTAATAGCCATAACGACCACGATGAGAACGTGTCGGCAGCGGTCAGCGGCGGCAACGATAACGCTTCCGGTCGTCTGTCGGTGTCGTATCAGCGCTACGGCGGCTGGTATGACGGCAACGGCAACGAGGTGATCATCGATAACACCCAGACCGGATTACAGTATTCTGACCGTATTGACGTGATGGGCACAGGCACCATTAACATCGACGATCATCAGCAGCTGCAGCTGACTACCCAGTACTACAAGAGCGAGTCCGACGGTAAGCATGGTCTGTATCTCGGGAAGAACTTCTCGGCGGTCACGGGGGATGCGACCGCGTACAACAAAGGTAATCTGGATTCTGACCGCGTACCGGGTACCGAACGCCATCTGATCAACCTGCAGTACTCCAATACCGACTTCTGGGGCCAGGATCTCGTTGCGCAGATTTATTATCGCGACGAGAGCCTGACCTACTATCCGTTCCCGACCCTGACCAAAGGCGTGGTGAGCAGCATCGGCGCGTCGCAGCAGAAAACCGATTTTTACGGCGGCAAGCTGACGCTGAACAGCAAGCCGGTGGACGATTTAACGCTGACCTGGGGTGTGGATGCCGACCACGAAACCTTCGATGCCAACCAGCAGTTCTTTAACCTGAGCAAGGCCGCAGCGAGCGGCGGCATGGAGCTGGATAACGCCTACAACGTGGGCCGCTACCCGGGCTACAGCATCACCAACCTCGCCCCGTTCCTGCAGGCCAGCTACGATATTGACGCCATCACCCTGAGCGGCGGCGTGCGCTACCAGTACACCGAGAACAAGGTAGACGATTTTGTCGGTTACACCCAGCAGCAGGCCATCGCCACCGGGAAAGCAGCCTCCGCCGACGCGGTGCCGGGCGGTAAAACCGATTACAACAACTTCCTGTTTAACGCCGGGATCCTCGGTCGCCTGACCGAACAGCAGCAGCTGTGGTTTAACTTCTCCCAGGGCTTCGAAATTCCGGACCTGGCGAAGTACTACGGCTCCGGCACCTATCAGCTCAGCAACGGTCACTATCGCCTGCTGAACAGCGTCAATGTCAACGACTCGACGCTGGACGGTATCAAGGTCAACGCTTATGAGCTGGGCTGGCGCTACACCGGGGATAACCTGCGCACCCAGGTCGCGGCATATTACTCGCTCTCGGATAAAACCATCACCATCAACAAGACGGATATGACCATCAACCTGGAAGACGACAAGCGTCGTATCTACGGGGTGGAAGGTCAGGTGGACTATTTCTTCACCGACAGCGACTGGAGCACGGGCGCGAACTTTAACGCCATCAAGTCAGAAACCCGCGAAAACGGGAAATGGGAGAAGCTGACGGTTGACAGCGCCAGCCCGTCGAAAGCCAGCGCGTGGGTCAACTGGGCGCCGGGCGACTGGACCCTGCGCGTGCAGAGCACGCAGACCTTTGACGTGTCAGACTCCGACGGCAAGAAGATTGATGGCTATAACACGGTCGACTTCCTGGGCAGCTACGCCCTGCCGGTGGGTAAGGTCAGCTTCAGCGTGGAAAACCTGCTGGACAAAGACTACACCACCGCCTGGGGCCAGCGCGCGCCGGGGCTGTATAGCCCAACCTACGGTGCACCGGGTCTGTATACCTATAAAGGCCGTGGACGGACGTTTGGTCTGAACTACTCCGTACTGTTCTAATCCTGCGCGCCGCCTGCGGGCGGCGCATTTCGCTGTGTAATTTCAACGCAAATTTACTATAAAATCAGCGATTTGCTGAAATTGTCGGCAAACGAACAAAAAGCGCGTTTTCACCCTTTGACAAGGCGAACTGAGGTCGCTACTATGCGCCTCGTTCACACGATTCCTCTGTAGTTCAGTCGGTAGAACGGCGGACTGTTAATCCGTATGTCACTGGTTCGAGTCCAGTCAGAGGAGCCAAATTTGAAAAGCCTGCTTTTGAAGCAGGCTTTTTGCTTTTCTGCGTCCGGAAATTTGTCGGGTGGCGGCTTCGCCTTACCCGGCCCAGGGGACCCTGGGGCACGGTAAGCGCAGCGCCTCCGGGCAATAAACCGCTGCTCTCATCATTTTTCCTCTGTCTTATTTTCGACTGGCGGAAAGACCAGTAATACTCAGGGCAGCCTGGCAATCACCTTAAATTCAAACTGGAACCCGTACAGCCACGTCACGCCGACCCCGGTCAGCGTAGGGTAAGGCGCTTCCCCCCAATATTCTGGCAGGATACTCCAGATTGCGTCGAGGTTTGACTCGGGATCGACGACAAAGAGGGTCACGTCAACCACGTCATCGAACGTGCAGCCCGCAGCCGCGAGGACAGCAATAAGATTATCGAAGGCCAGCCTGACCTGCGCTTTCAGATCGGGCTCAGGCGAACCATCCTCGCGGCTACCCACCTGCCCCGAAACAAACAGGAAACCGTTGGATTTGATGGCCGGTGAATACCGATTGCGCTCATAGAGCGCCTGGCGTCCGAGGGGAAAAACAGCTTCGCGTGTTGTCATGTTTGTACCTTTGAAATAGGGCGAAATCAGCCCGTTGAACATAAAGACACTTTACAGGTGCAGGTTCGGGCGGATAAACAAGCGACTTTGTCCATCATTGTTTGTAATATCCAAACAATCGGTGAAAAGAGAGGACAAGGGATGGATCGTTTCGACGCGATGCGCGCCTTTGCTCGCGTGGTGGAGGCAGGTAGCTTCACAAAGGCTGCCCAAACGCTTCATATGAGCAAAACTACAGTGACGCAGCTCATTCAGCAGCTCGAAGCGCGCCTGCGCGTCAAATTGCTCCATCGCACCACCCGCAGGCTCGGCGTTACTCCTGATGGCGCGGTCTACTACGAGCGCGTCATCCGCCTGCTGGCGGACATGGAAGATGCTGAAAACAGCCTGTCCAGTGCGACGATGACGCCCAGGGGACGCCTGCGGGTAGATGTGCCGACTCCTCTCGCCCGCCTGGTGCTGGTGCCCGCGCTACCGGCTTTTCACGCGCGCTACCCTGAAATTCAGTTCGACATGGGCGTGAGTGACCGGGTGGTGGATCTGATCGGCGACAACGTGGATTGTGTCGTGCGGGGCGGCGAAATCAACGACCAGTCCCTGATCGCACGCCATGTCGGCGATTTGCAAATCGGTGTTTACGTCGCACCGAGCTATGTGGAACGCCTCGGCGCCCCTGCGCACCCGCGAGAGCTGGAAAATACCGACCATCGCATAGTGGGATTCTTATCCTCACGCACCGGTAAGATTGATCCTCTGGTACTGAACGATGAGAGTGAACATATTGAAATCACGGGCAACTATGTACTTGCCGTGGATGATGGCAATGCTTACCTCGAAGCTGGGCTAGCGGGATTGGGCGTGATTGCGCTGCCGGTCTATATGGCGGCAGCACATCAGGCTCGCGGTGCCTTGATTCCGCTATTTGAACGCTGGCGTATTGCTCCAATGCCCCTGTACCTGGCATTTCCGCCTAACCGCCATGTCAACGCCAGACTGCGCGTTTTTATTGATTGGATCGTTGAGTTGATGCAGCAGCATGTCCCCACTACTTACAACAAGTGACGACATCCCTGCCCCCTGATTCGGCCAGCGCAGCGCCACCGGGCAAACCCGCACCTAAATCTGATAATCAATCGCCACTTCTTCCGGCTCCATGACCTGACGTTTAATCTCATCCACCGACAGCCCGGCATTGCACAGCTCGATAAAGCGCCACACATAGTTGCGCTGCAGCTGTCCGCGCTTCAGGCCAAGCCATACGGTGTTGGCGTCAAACAGGTGACGCGTGTCAAGACGCACCAGGTTACCGTCTTCGCGTTCTCCGCTGGACTGTTCCGCCACCAGCCCAATGCCCAGCCCCAGCTCGACGTAGGTTTTGATCACGTCAGAATCCTGCGCGCTCAGCACGATGTCCGGCGTTAATCCTTTACGGTTGAAGGCTTCATCAATACGCGAGCGTCCGGTGATCCCCTGGCGGTAGGTAATGAGCGGCCATTTCGCAACGTCTTCCAGCGTCAGGGGAGAGACCTGATTGAGCGGATGATCGACCGGGAGTAATAAGCTGTGGTACCAGCGGAACCAGGGGAACGCCACCAGCAGCGGGTCGTTGCTCAGGCGTTCGCTGGCGATACCGATATCCGCCCCACCGTTTTGCAGCAGCACTTCAATTTCCTGCGGCGTGCCCTGAATAAGCTCCAGACGGACGTCAGGGAAAAGTTCGCGGAACGCTTTGATCACCGGCGGCAGGCTGTAGCGCGCCTGGGTGTGGGTGGTGGCGATGGTGAGCACGCCCGAAGCGTCATTGGTGAAGAGATCCGCCAGACGACGCACGTTGCTGGCCTCGTTGAGGATCCGCTCTGCGATGGTGAGCAAAGCCTTACCCGGCTCCGTCATGCCGAGCAGTCGCTTGCCGCGACGGATAAAGATCTCTATGCCCAGTTCCTCTTCGAGCTCGCGGATATGGCGGCTGACGCCGGACTGAGAGGTATAAAGCATATTGGCGACCTCGGTCAGGTTGTAGTCCCGCCTGGCCGCCTCACGGATGATTTTAAGTTGCTGGAAATTCACGATTCACTCCGGCGCATCTGACATAGCTCTATTGTTAGAGTCTGTCGCGCTGCAGAACAAATAATAAAAACCAGCATCTTATGCTTTTATGGAATATCAGCTCACGAGCTGGAGTTCACGGTTCTCAAGCGACGGCTTGCTTACCAGCGACATCAAAATTTCTTTTACCGCCTGCGCCTGCGGCGACAGCGAACCGCGAGCAGACATGTTCAGCGACAGCGGCAGGCTCATGGAAGGCGTGGTGATCCGCGCCATCCAGCCGTTTGCCGCGCTGCACAGCGAGCGGGCTGCGGATTCCGGCAGCACGGTCACCCCCATCCCGCTGGCAATGGCCGCGGTGAGCGTGGAGATTGAGTCAATTTCACCGATGATTTTGGCCGTCAGGCGGCGCAGGGAGAACGCTTCGTCCACGCGCACGCGCACGGCGCTGTAGTCGCGCGGCAGATAGAGGTTCATCTCTGCCACGGCGGTAAGGTCTACGCTCTGACCCGGACAGTCGCGGGTGCCCACGAGGTAGAGATCTTCTTTCAGCAGCGGCTGGCTGGTGATCCCGGCGACCGGGGAGCGATCGTAAAGAACCGCCATATCTAACTGGCCGTTGAGCAGTTTTTCATTCAGTACGGAACCGCTGTTTTCGTGCAGATAGACCAGAACTTCAGGCAGCTCGGCGCGGACAGCCTGCAGCAGCGGCATGGTAATAGAGGACGCGGCCGTTCCCGGCGCCAGGCCGATAGAAACGTGCCCGCTCAGCGTCTGGCCTACGTTGTTCACCGCCAGCTGCGCCTGTTCACACTGGCGAAGAATGGTGCGTGCGTGGGTATAGAGGATTTTGCCTGCTTCCGTTGGCGTAACGCCGCGTTTGGTACGAATCAGTAGCTGCTGATCCATCTCGCCTTCCAGAGTAGCCACCTGCTGGCTCAGCGCAGGCTGCGCGATATGCAGCACTTCTGCCGCTTGAGTCAGGCTGCCGATATCGACGATTTTTACGAAGTATTTCAGTCGTCTTAAGTTCATTTTGCCCCCTGTTCGAAATGCTGTGCCGGAACCGGCTGTCGTTGTTGAACAGGTTTTGCAATATGAATGCCACTTTTACCAGGCGGTCTGAATTGGGCGCTAAGCGCCTGAAAATAAGGAAACCTAATCATGGAGGGGGGTTTTATTACCGAAACAGCAGTTTATGATCTGCCCCATTAGGGGTATACCCGCACCATGACGGTGCATTCCGCTGCCAAAAACATCACTTTGCCGATTTTGTCAGCAAACGATCAAAAGGCGTAGATCCACCCTTTGACAAGGCGAACGCAGGTCGATAATATGCGCCCCGTTCACACGATTCCTCTGTAGTTCAGTCGGTAGAACGGCGGACTGTTAATCCGTATGTCACTGGTTCGAGTCCAGTCAGAGGAGCCAAATTTGAAAAGCCTGCTTTTGAAGCAGGCTTTTTGCTTTCCTGCGTCGGGTAAAATTGTCGGGTGGCGGCTTCGCCTTACCCGCCCTACGGGACTCGTGTGTCCCCGCACTATGCCTTTACATGCCAAGCTTCACCGGCATCCCGGACCGCCGTTCCAGTTCGGCTCCTGCCCCCTCGTTTATCAGCTGCGTTCGCTGCGCGGCTGAAATGGGCAGCGGCACTTTACTGGTCGATTCAAACTCCGCGCGGTTGCGTGATAATGGCTCGTGAACTTCCACCCAGCGGCTGCCGTCCGGCTCGGTGGTGACTTTAACCGGCCTGTCGATAAGCTGCACGCGGGTTCCTGCGGGAACGTTATCGAAAAGGTATTTGATGTCGTTATTGCGCAGACGGATACAGCCCTGGCTCACCCGTAGCCCGATGCCGAAATTCGAGTTTGTGCCGTGAATGGCATACAGCCTGCCAATATAAATCGCATACAAGCCCATCGGGTTATCCGGCCCGGCGGGTACGAATGCCGGAAGCGTTTTCCCTTCTGCCGCATAGGCACGGCGCGTGTTCGGCGTCGGAGACCAGGTTGGCCCCTCCTGCTTACGCTCAACGGCCGTCACCCAGTTACGCGGAGTTTCGCGTCCGGCCTGACCGATGCCGATGGGCAGAACTTCAACGGTATTGCCGCCAGGCGGATAATAGTAGAGACGCATTTCCGCAGCATTCACGATAATGCCCTCGCGGACGGTGTCGGGCAAAATCAGCTGCTGAGGGATCGTCAGCCGGGTGCCGGATTTAGGCAAAAAAGGATCTACGCCCGGGTTCGCTTCCAGCAGATTGCTTAGCCCCTGCCCGTACTGCGCGGCAAAGGCTTCCAGAGGCAGCGTGTTACCTTCAGGAACGGTGATGATAATCGGGGTTCCCACCAGACGACTTCCTTCCGGCGGTAGGGTATAGGTTACGGCAAACGCGCCGGGTATAGCGGCACACAGCGCAAGGACGAACCAGGTAAGTCGCATCATAATATCCTGTGCTCAAAAAAGAGAAAGCCCGGGCTCAGGCAGGCTTTCTCAGTTTACGCTATTACGCTTCGGTTTTGCGCCACCTGCGCGTCAGCACTTTCTCCGCCTCGACAATAAGGAACATCACAAAACCAATCAGCAAGGTGATGACCCAGTAGCGGAACGGCAGCGCTTCGGTGCCAAACAGCATCTGCATGAACGGTGCGTAGATGATAAGAAGCTGTAGCGCCAGCAGTACGCCGCTCACGATCCAAATCCCTTTATTCGCCAGCAGGCCTTTGCTCAGCGAGAAGCCATCATTAACGCGGCAGTTAAGCATGTAGAACCACTGCGCGGTCACCAGGGTTTGCAGCAGCACGGTACGGATAAATTCCGCCGAATAGCCGCGCGGCTGTAGCCACGCTTCCAGCACGAAGGCGCTAATAGCAATCATCAGACCGACAAACACCACGCGCCAGATGGCATAGCCATCCATCACATGCAGATTCGCCTTACGCGGTGGGCGGTTCATGATGTCCTTTTCACCCGCTTCAAACGCCAGGCCAAACGACAGCGTTGCCGACGTCGCCATGTTCATCCACAGGATAAGGACCGGGGTGAGCGGGATCAGGTTCCCCGCCAGCAGCGCGATGATGATCAGCAGGGCCTGCGCGATGTTGCTCGGGATAACGAACAGAATGGTTTTTTTCAGGTTATCGTAAACCCGACGTCCCTCGTGCACCGCACTGGCAATGGTGGCAAAGTTGTCATCCGTTAACACCATGTCGGCGGCTTCCTTGGTGACTTCCGTCCCCTTAATCCCCATGGCGATACCCACATCCGCCCGCTTGAGCGCCGGGGCATCATTTACGCCATCCCCGGTCATGCCCACCACTTCCTGTTTACTTTGCAGGGCCTGCACGAGGCGGAATTTATCCTCCGGGCTGGTTCGGGCGAAAATATCGTACTGTTGCGCGGCGTCGCTCAGCTGACGATCGTCCATTGCCTCCAGCTCGCGTCCGGTGATAGCGCTTGCGGCGTTACCAATCCCCAACATTTGCCCAATGCTCATGGCCGTTTGCGGGTGGTCGCCGGTGATCATTTTCACGCGGATCCCGGCCTGCAGACAGTCGGCAATCGCGGTTATGGCCTCCGGACGCGGCGGATCCATCATTCCTGCAATACCCAGCAGGATCACGCCATCATGGAGGTCCGGGTGATCCAGCTCGCGCTGTCCCTCGCGGGCAGGTTTCCAGGCCGCAGCCACCATACGCAACCCTTCCCGGGCATACTCTTCAATCTTTCCTTCCCAGTAAGGCTGATCGAAAGGCTGCAGTCCGTCATTCGTCTGCTGGTACTGGCAGAGGCGGAACAGGACGTCCGGCGCGCCGGTGATTAAAATCGCCTCTTCTTCGCCCAGCCGGTACAGGGTGGACATGTATTTATACTGCGAATCAAACGGGATTTTGCTGCGCATTTCGGTATCAAGCGGTGGAAGCGAAATTTTCGCCGCCAGCACCTTCAGCGCGCCCTCGGTCGGACCGCCGGTGATTTTCCACAGCCCCTGCTCGTCTTTGATCAGCTGGCTGTCATTGCAGAGGTCGATTGTACGCAGGTAGCGTTCCAGCAGGGAACCCTGCGTCACGCTGACGGGCGTCGGGTCATCTACGGGGTGAATATTCCCCACCGGTTCGTAGCTGTCGCCCTCCACGCGATAGGTCGTGTCAGCGGTAATCACCGCTTTGACCGTCATTTCATTCATCGTCAGGGTGCCGGTTTTATCCGAGCAGATGACCGTCATCGCACCCAGCGTTTCCACCGTAGGCAGCTTGCGAATGATGGCCTTGCGTCGCGCCATGGCCTGTACACCAAGCGAAAGGATGATGGAAATGATGGCCGGCAGGCCTTCCGGCACGGCGGCAACGGCGAGGCTGATAAGCGACAGCACCAGTTCAGAAACCGGCATATCCCGGAACAGGAGGCTAAAGACAAACAGCGCCACCATCATGACCAGGATAGTAATAAAGATGGTTTTACCGAGCTTATCCATCTGCACCATCAGCGGCGTGCGGTGCTTTTCAATGTCGGACATCATCTGATTGATGTGGCCAAGCTCGGTCTCGCCCCCGGTTGCCACCACCACGCCTTTACCGCCGCCGGAGCTAACGGTGGTGCCTGAGTAGAGCAGATTATACCGGTCACCTAACGGCCGTTCCCCGCTTAACGCATCGCTGTTTTTCTCAACAACGGTGGATTCGCCGGTCAGGATGGCCTCCTCCACGCGAAGGTTATGCGCTTCAATGACGCGCAGGTCCGCAGGGATACGATCCCCGGCACGGATCACCACGATATCTCCCGGGACCAGCGCCGTGGTGGGGATCGTTTCATGATTCCCCTGTCGTACCACCACGGCTTCGCTGGAGAGCATATTGCGAATACTCTGCAACGATTTTTCAGCATTGCTCTCCTGGATATGGCCAATCAGGGCGTTAATGATGGCAACCCCAAGGATCACAAACATGTCTACCCAGTGGCCCATTAAGAGCTTAAGCAACGCGGCCACCAGCAGAACGTAAATCAATACATCGTTAAAATGCGCAAGGAAGCGCAGCCAGGCGGGTTTGCCCTTTTTTTGCGGCAACGCATTCTCACCATGCTGCTGAAGTCGGGCTGATGCCTCAGTGCCGCTAAGTCCTTCCAGAGTGGAGTGGATATTCGACAGGGTTTCGTCAACGGTTTGTTGATAATACGGACGTTCAGGTTTTCCTGTTTTCATCGTTCCTTCCTCAGGTTCTATTCAGAAATCACCTTGCTTTCATGTAATTAACGAATAACGAAAACAGGAACATGGGCGTAACGGACAATACTTGCCGCCTCCGAACCTAACAAATGGGTTTGAATATTGGGATTTCGAGAGCCGACAATAATCGCGCCAGCAGCAAGTTCATCCGCCAGCTTAATAACCTCATCACGAACATTTCCGCTACGAACATGGAGATGGACACGATCTTCCGGCAGATTCAATTTTTTGACCAGGTCAGACAGTTTTTCTTTCGAATTATTAATCATATATTCATCCATCTTGCGCGCATCTGAAATAAAACCGCGCGTCAGTTCGGCTGAAAATTTGGGCATGACGTGCAGCAAATGAATGTCACCCGATGCGCTTTGCGCCAGAAAATGTGCATGCTGCAACGCTTTATCCGCCAGGCTTGTCTCGTAGACATCCACCGGAACGAGAATGTTTTTATACATATCGAGCATCCTTTTTATAACCAACACGAGAGTGAATGAAGCAAAAAAACGCATTAAATGCAGGGGGTTGCCCTTAATGCCAGTTACGGTAAAAAGAGATGGATGATATTAAACGTAGCACAGGAATATCAGGTTTAGCGCTTGCCCACTGATAATGGTTATTTAACATTTATCTTTTCGCAGACTATGCTCATAGTCAGCCACCGCTTCCGGCTCATGGAGGAATTTATGTATGGTTTAAGCCTGATCCGCCTGGGTATGTTTATCGCGCTTGCTATTATCGCCAGCACGGCGATTGGTTTATTTACCTATATGGTCGTCACTGTTCTGGCTGAATAGTGTCACCCCTGTCCAGGTTATGGAATAAATAAAACAGTTATTTATTAGGGGAATACAGTGAACCGCTACCTCTCTCTTTTACCGTTCGTTTTGTTAACGCTCACGGCGTGCGACCCGAAACCCAAGCAAGCGTCCCCCCTGCCCAGGATGGTAAAAGTGGCGGAGGTGACGGTTCCCGGTCACGCCCAGCAGCGCGTTTTCCCCGCTCGCATTGAATCGGGCGATGCTACAGACCTTTCCTTCAAGCGCGCAGGCCAAATTGAAGTGCTCGATGTACGTCAGGGCGCAGCCGTTAAACAGGGACAACAGCTTGCCAGACTGAACGCCCGTGAAGCCCAGCAGCGGGTTAACGACAGACAAACGGCGGCGACGCTGGCCCAGAGGCAATTCGATCGCTTCCAGACGCTGGCGGGCCGCCAGGCGATTTCGAAAGCAGAAATGGACGTGCAGCGCGCGAACCGCGATTCGGCGAATGCGGCGCTACAAATTGCCCGAGAAGAGTTGAATCAGATGACGCTCGTCGCCCCCTTTAGCGGGGCGGTGGCCAGCGTACATGTCCGAAACCATCAGGTGGTGTCAGCCGGTCAGCCCATCGCGACGTTAACCCGCACCGACCTGCTGGACGTTGTGTTTAGTATTCCTGAGAACCTGTTTAAGACCTTTGATATCCGCAACGCGCAGTATCGCCCCGTGGTAAGAATTAACGCCATTCCGGATCGGGAATTTACCGCCGTCTACAAAGAGCACTCGGGCAGCAGCGACAGCAATACCCTGACCTGGCAGGTGATACTGACCATGCCGCGACCAGATGATTTTCCCGCCGTCGGTGGCGTAAGCGGTACGGTGACCATCAATTTAACCAACCTCCCTGCTGGCGCAGGCGCTCAGGCGCTGGTCGTACCGGTTGAGGCCGTATTTAACCCGGACAACAGCCCGCGCAATGAGCCGCACGTCTGGGTCGTGGCAGGAGAAGGCGACGCGCTCCATCTTGAAGACCGCAAGGTCAGCGTAGGTCAAGTGAGTAGCGAAGGCGTGACGATCGTCAGCGGACTTAAAGCGGGCGAACGCGTGGTTGCCGCAGGCGTTGGGGAACTCCATGCTAACCAGCCGGTGCGTATCTGGACGCGTGAACGGGGACTGTAATGGATATTTCTCGTCAATTTATAAATAACCCCGTACGCGTCTGGCTAACGATTCTGCTGCTGGGCATCGGGGGTATTTTCGCCCTGTTAAATATCGGCAGGCTGGAAGACCCCGCCTTTACCATCAAAACCGCAGTGGTGGTCACCCACTACCCCGGCGCATCCGCTCAGCAGGTTGAAGAAGAGGTGACGCTTCCGCTGGAGAATGCCCTTCAGCAGCTGCCTTATCTGGACAACGTGAGCTCCATCTCTTCAAACGGTCTGTCGCAAATCACCGTTAACATTGCGTCACGCTATCACTCGAACGAACTGCCGCAGATTTGGGATGAACTGCGCCGCCGCGTGGGCGATGCCTCGCGTCAGTTCCCGCCCGGCGTCGTCACGCCCTTTGTAAATGACGATTTCGGCGACGTATTCGGCTTCTTCTTCGCCATTTCCGGGGATGAATTCAGTAATCCTGAACTGGTGAGATATGCGGAACAGCTGCGCCGCGAGTTAATTCTGGTTCCCGGGGTTGCGAAGGTCGCCATCGGCGGGGCCATTAGCCAGCAGGTCAACATCGATATCTCTCTGACCAAAATGGCCGCGCGCGGCATTACGCTGAACCAGCTTTCCGCTCTGCTCAGCAGACTTAACGTCGTTTCCAGCGCCGGAGAAATCACCTCCGGCAGCGAATCCATTCGTCTGCACCCGACCGGTGAATTCGAGAATCTTGATGAACTGGCGGATCTTATCATCACGCCTTCCGGCACCGGGGCGGCGACGCGTCTGCGGGACATCGCCACGCTGTCGCGCGGGCTAAACGAATCGCCGGCCAGTATCTACCATGCCAACGGCAAAAAAGCCGTCACCATGGGCGTCTCGTTTATTCCCGGCGTGAATGTGATCGATGTGGGCCACGCGCTGGAGGCGAAGCTAAACCAGATGTCGGCGGAAAAACCGGCAGGCATACAGATAGACCTGTTTTACGATCAGGCAGCCGAAGTGGGCCACTCTGTTAACGGTTTTATTATTAACTTCCTGATGGCGCTGGCGATCGTCATCGGCGTGCTGCTGATCTTTATGGGGGTGCGCAGCGGGATAATCATCGCGGTTTCTCTGGCCCTTAACGTGCTGGGCACGCTGCTGATTATGTATCTCTGTGGCATTGAGCTGCAGCGGATCTCGCTCGGGGCGCTGATTATCGCCCTCAGCATGCTGGTGGATAACGCCATCGTGATTGTCGAAGGGGTGTTGATTGCCCGGCAGCAGGGCTCACCGCTGTTAACCGCCGTTAATAATATCATCCGCCGCTCCGCCCTGCCGCTGCTGGGGGCGACTGTGATCGCCATCCTGGCGTTTGCGCCTATCGGGCTGTCGCAGGATTCCACCGGGGAATACTGTAAATCCCTTTTCCAGGTGCTGCTGATTTCCCTGATGCTGAGCTGGTTCTCGGCGCTCACCCTCACCCCGGTGCTGATTAAGTGGTGGTTGTTTAAAAACGACAGCGCGCCGGACAGCGCCGACGAGTCAGATCCTTACGACAAACGTCTCTACCGCCTCTACCAGCGCCTGCTTAACACGCTGCTGCACCATAAGGCACCGACGCTGGTAGTGATGGCCGCCCTGCTGGCCGCGTCTGTCTGGGGTTTTGGCGCGGTGCGGCAAAACTTTTTCCCGTCGTCCAACACGCCGATTTTCTTTGTCGACCTGTGGTTACCCTACGGGACCGATATCAAATGGACCGAGAAAATGACCGGTGATATTGAGAAAACCATCACGGGCCAGCCCGGCGTGGAAACCACCGTCTCTACCATCGGTCAGGGGAGCATGCGCTTTATTCTGACCTACAGCGGACAGCGGCAGTACAGCAACTACGCACAGATCATGGTGCGCATGGATGACCAGCGCAACATCGCCGCTCTGACGCGCTACGTGGATGAGTACATCGCGCGAAACTATCCGCAGGTCAACGCCAGCACCAAACGGGTGATGTTTGGCCCCTCCGGCGACAGCGCCATTGAAGTGCGTATTAAAGGCCCGGATCCTGACAGGCTGCGCCTGATTGCCAGCCAGGTGGACGATATTCTGGCGCGCGACCCGGCCACGGGCAGCGTCCGAAACGACTGGCAAAACCGCAGCAAAGTGATACGTCCGCAGTACGTCGCCGCGCTGGGACGCGAGCTTGGCGTGGATAAGCAGGACGTCGACAACGCGCTGGAAATGAATTTCTCCGGCAGCCGGGCGGGGTTGTATCGGGAAGGCAGCGACCTGCTGCCCGTGGTGGTGAGGCCCCCGGAAAATGAAAGGCTGGATGCCAGCCACCTGAACAACGTGCTGGTGTGGAGCCAGGCGCGGCAGCAGTATATCCCGCTGAGTAACGTCGTCAGCAGCTTCTCGCTGGAGTGGGAAGATCCGCTCATCCTTCGACGCGACCGCTCGCGGGTACTGACGGTTCAGACGGACCCGGACCCGCTTAGCCAGCAAACCTCCGGCGATATTCTCTCCCGCGTCAAGCCGCAAGTGGATGCCCTTACCCTGCCACACGGCTACAGCATCGAGTGGGGAGGCGATGCGGAAAACTCCAGCGAAGCGCAGCAAGGACTATTCACAACGCTGCCCCTCGGGTACCTGGTGATGTTTGTCATTACGGTGCTGATGTTCAGCTCGGTAAAAAATGCCGTCGCAATCTGGCTGACCGTACCGCTTGCGCTGATTGGCGTCACGCCAGGATTTTTAATTACCGGCATTCCCTTTGGCTTTATGGCGCTGATAGGTCTGCTGAGCCTGAGCGGAATGCTAATCCGCAACGGCATCGTGCTGGTGGAAGAGATTGAACAGCAGAAAATGCAAAAGGATCAGCACAGCGCGATCGTTTATGCCGCCACCTCGCGCCTGCGCCCTATCCTGCTCACCGCGTTCACTACCGTACTTGGCCTGGCTCCGCTGCTGCTGGACGTTTTCTTCCAGAGCATGGCCGTTGTGATTATGTTTGGACTGGGGTTTGCTACAATCCTGACGCTGCTGGTACTCCCCGTGATCTACGCGTGTTTCCATCGTAAGGACGAAGCCAAACAACAATGAATGCGACAGGGCTGAACATTATCAAGACGCTGGGCTGTATGACGGCGGTGACCTTCTTTACCATCTACAACACCTGGGATCATTATGATTATGACTATCACTGGATCCTCGGGTTTTTAACCTTTATCTCGACCATCGCCACGCCGCTGTTTTTTGTGGTGTCGGGCTATCTCGACGGACAATCCCGGCACGGCACGCGCTGGCAGCTGGGTAAAATTAAAAGCCTGGTGATAGTTTTTCTGTTCTGGATAACGATCTACTACCTGTGGGAGCCTTATCAGCGCGGGTATTTAATCCAGCCCTGGTTCGTGTTCGCCTTTGTCGTAATTTACACCTTCCACCCGGTGGTGGAGTGGCTTAGCCAGCGGAGATCGCTGCTCAGCGGCACGATTGCTGCCCTGCTGTTCTTTTCCTACGGATACGATCTGTTATCGGCGCTTTATCCTGAAACGCACGTCCTTTCTCTTTCACCGCAGTATCGGCTGTGGACGTGGCTGCTGTTTTATCTGACGGGGCAACTTTTCTGCGACCCTAAAATCGCCGAGTGGATAAGCCGCAAAAATGTAGTCAGGACGGCGGTTATCGCCATCCCGTTTATCTATCTCTTCACCTGGTTTTACGAGCGCCACTTCTTTTTTGCCCTGTTTAAGGCCGACAGAAACGCCTTTATTCTCACCGGCTCGCAGATCTACATCCTGATTATTGCCCTGGTGATTGCGGCGAACGGCGTGCGCTTTCGCCGCAATGCTGAATTCAAGGAGTCCATTCTGGCCGCCATCAGCAAAACGATGACCGGCGTATATATTGTGCACTACTCGGTGTTTCATCTGCTGACGGCGCTGATACCGGTGACCTCTCTCGGAATGAAGCTGGCGCTGATTGTGCTTACGTTCGTCACCTCTGTTCTCTTTTCCATGCTGGTATTGTCTAACGCCGTGGCAAAAAAAGTGATCACCCTTTAAAAGCCTAAGCGCAGCCAGGCAAAAAGCACGTTGCCGTTGTTATAGGTTCCAGGAATATAGGTGAACTGGACGGTAACGCGCTTGTAGCCGGCAGAGAACAACGGGAAAATGAACGGTAGCGGTACATAGTTTGCAAAATCATCTCGCGCCGTGATGCCCGCTGCAGCACCGAGCCCAAGGCGGAAATCTTTGGCATTATCCAGATACCAGCCCTTCTCCCAGCCATAGCCCATCGCGGGCTGCCATTCGTTGTGCGAGTCCTTGAACATCATCGCGAAAAGCGCGCTCCAGTTGCCCTCTTCGTTATAGCGGGAAACGCCCAGGCCACCGCCCCACGGCATTTCGTTGTACTTATCGGTTTTTTCTTTGTCGTACATAAAGCGAGCGTGCCAGCTCAGAAACGGCAGGTACAGATCGTAACGTTGAGGCTGCTCCCAGGTTTGCGAAATATCGTCCGTCAGCGCGTTCCACCAGCCGCTGATACGCTGTTCACCATAGACGTTGGGCTCCGCATGAAGCGGTGCGACGAATAAAAACAGAATCATCCAGAATGCCGAAAAGGTGCGTTGCATCATTATTCCCTCAGCTTAACTCACGCGGCGGTCACTATTACTGTAAACCATTCAGCCTGTAACGGAGCCAGAAGACACAATTATCTCGCTGCAGGCGAAGATGAAATTTATTTATTCAGCACCTTCAGGAAAGATAAAAACGTTTTCTCGGGCGTTTTGTCGCGGTAGTCTCATAGGTTCCGTTTATATGACGGCGCAATGTGAGTGACCTTTTCTTATACCAATAATTAAAAATTAGTACGGACAGGACAACTATGGACTCCACCCTCATCTCCGATCGTCCCAACGCGGAGACCCCTTCGCTCAATCGTGCCCGCCGCGCCGCACTCGGCAGCTTCGCGGGTGCCGTCGTCGACTGGTATGATTTTCTGCTTTACGGCATTACCGCCGCGCTGGTGTTTAACCACGAATTCTTCCCCCAGGTCAGCCCTGCGATGGGCACGCTCGCCGCGTTTGCTACCTTCGGCGTTGGCTTTCTGTTTCGCCCGCTGGGGGGTGTGATCTTCGGCCACTTCGGCGACCGTCTCGGCCGCAAGCGCATGCTGATGCTCACCGTCTGGATGATGGGGATCGCCACCGCGCTGATTGGCATTCTCCCTTCGTTTTCCGCCATTGGCTGGTGGGCACCGGTGCTGCTGGTGACATTACGCGCTATTCAGGGCTTTGCCGTGGGGGGCGAATGGGGCGGCGCGGCGCTGCTATCCGTTGAGAGCGCGCCAAAAAATAAGAAAGCGTTCTACAGCAGCGGCGTGCAGGTTGGGTACGGCGTAGGGCTGTTGCTTTCCACAGGGCTGGTGTCGCTCATCAGCCAGCTCACCACCGACGAGCAGTTCCTGAGCTGGGGCTGGCGCATTCCGTTCATCTTCAGCATCGTGCTGGTCATTGCCGCGCTTTGGATCCGTAACGGAATGGAGGAGTCGGCAGAGTTCGAAAAGCAGCAGGAAAAACCGGCCGCTAACAGAAGACTTCCTGTCATGGAAGCCCTTGTCCGGCACCCTGGCGCTTTTCTGAAAATTATCGCCCTGCGCCTGTGCGAGCTGCTGACGATGTATATCGTCACCGCCTTTGCGCTGAACTACTCGACGCAGAATCTCGGCCTGTCGCGCGAACTGTTCCTGAACATTGGCCTGCTGGTCGGCGGGATCAGCTGCCTGACTATCCCCTGCTTCGCCTGGCTGGCGGACAGGTTTGGTCGCCGTCGCGTTTACATCACCGGCGCGCTGATTGGGACCCTCAGCGCCTGGCCATTCTTTATGGCGCTGGAGGCGCAGTCGATCTTCTGGATTGTCTTCTTTGCCATCATGCTCGCGAACATCGCTCACGATATGGTGGTCTGCGTGCAGCAGCCGATGTTTACCGAACTGTTCGGCGCCAGCTACCGCTACAGCGGCGCGGGCGTGGGTTACCAGGTGGCAAGCGTGGTCGGCGGCGGGTTTACGCCGTTTATTGCCGCTGCTCTGGTGACCTTCTCCGGCGGCAACTGGCACAGCGTGGCGATTTATCTTCTGGCCGGTTGCCTGCTGTCGGCGGCAACGGCGCTGCTGATGAAAGAGACGAGCCACCGCTGATCTCACTTTTGTTTCACAGGCGTGTGACATACTATCGGGTAGAGTCGCACACCTGTGGAACAAGGAGACAGAGATGAATAATAAGGGCTCCAGCCTGACCCCGGCTCAGGCGCTGGAAAAACTCGACGCGCTGTATGAACAGTCCGTCAACGCGCTGCGCAGCGCCATCAGCGAATACATCGAAACAGGGAAACTCCCCGACCAAAAGGCCAGAACCGAGGGCCTTTTTGTTTATCCATCGCTCTCTGTGACCTGGGACGGCAGCGCCAGCAGTAATCCCAAAACCCGCGCCTACGCGCGCTTTACCCACTCCGGCTGCTACAGCACCACCGTCACCCGCCCTGCGCTGTTCCGCCCGTATCTTGAAGAACAGCTTACGCTGTTGTATCAGGATTACGGCGCGCACATTTCCGTTGAGCCCTCGCAGCATGAGATCCCTTATCCGTACGTGATTGACGGTTCGGCGTTAACTCTTGACCGCTCCATGAGCGCGGGGCTGACCCGCCACTTCCCGACCACCGAGCTTTCGCAGATTGGCGATGAAACGGCAGACGGGATTTATCACCCGGCCGAATTTTCTCCTCTGTCGCACTTTGACGCCCGCCGGGTCGATTTCTCCCTGGCGCGCCTGCGCCACTACACCGGTACGCCAGTCGAACATTTCCAGCCGTTCGTGCTCTTTACCAACTACACCCGCTACGTTGATGAGTTTGTCCGATGGGGCTGCAGCCAGATCCTCGACCCTGAAAGCCCGTATATCGCGCTCTCCTGCGCGGGTGGGATCTGGATCACCGCGGAGACCGAAGCGCCCGAGCAGGCTATCTCCGATCTGGCGTGGAAAAAACACCAGATGCCCGCCTGGCACCTTATCACCGCCGACGGTCAGGGCATTACGCTGATCAACATCGGCGTCGGCCCGTCAAACGCCAAAACCATCTGTGACCATCTGGCGGTACTGCGCCCGGACGTGTGGCTGATGATTGGTCACTGCGGCGGCCTGCGTGAAAGCCAGCTGATTGGCGACTACGTGCTGGCCCACGCCTATCTGCGTGATGACCACGTGCTTGATGCCGTGCTGCCGCCGGATATTCCAATCCCGAGCATCGCCGAAGTGCAGCGTGCGCTGTACGACGCCACCAAAGAGGTCAGCGGCATGCCGGGAGAAGAAGTTAAGCAGCGGCTGCGCACCGGTACGGTCGTCACGACGGATGACCGCAACTGGGAGCTGCGTTACTCCGCATCGGCGCTGCGCTTCAACCTGAGCCGCGCGGTGGCGATCGATATGGAGAGCGCCACCATCGCCGCGCAGGGATATCGCTTCCGCGTTCCGTACGGCACGCTGCTGTGCGTTTCCGATAAGCCGCTGCACGGCGAAATTAAGCTGCCCGGCCAGGCCAACCGTTTCTATGAAGGGGCTATCTCAGAGCATCTGCAAATCGGCATTCGCGCCATCGACCTGCTTCGGGCGGAAGGTGACAGACTGCATTCGCGCAAGCTGCGCACCTTCAACGAGCCGCCGTTCCGCTAATAACGATAAGGAAAAACAATGTCCAGCACATCACCGCTCTCTGCCCTGCGCCACTGGCTTGAGGCCAGCCATCTCGACGGGATGATCGTCCCGCGCGCGGATGCATGGCAGAGCGAATACTGCGCGCCGTACGACGAAAAGCTGGCCTGGCTGACGGGCTTTGACGGCTCTGCCGGCGTCGCGCTGGTACTGAAGGATAAAGCGCTGCTGTTCGTTGACGGGCGCTATCAGGTCCAGGCCCGCGTTCAGGTGAATCTGGACGAGATTGAAATTCACCACCTGCACAACGAGCCGCTGGCAGACTGGCTGACGGCAAACGTCGAGGCGGGCACTCGCATCGGTTTTGACCCAATGCTGATGACGAATACCGAGTTTACGCAGCTGTCTGCCACACAGTGCGCGCTCGTGCCGCTGAACGCGTCACCGTTTGACGCCTTATGGACCGATCGCCCTGCCGCACCGGCGGGGCTTATCCGTGAAATGCCGGTTGCGATAAGCGGTGAAAGCAGCGAAGACAAACGTCAGCGCGTTGCCGCCGTGCTGGCTGCAAACCATGCCGATTATCTCGCCGTTACCCTGCCGGATAATATCGCCTGGCTGTTAAACGTTCGTGGCGCGGATATCCCATACAGCCCGGTACCGCTCTCCTTTGCCCTTCTTGGACGTGACGGTCACGTTGAGTGGTTTGTTAACGACAACAAGCTCGGCGCCCTGCCTGAATACGTCCGCAGTGCGTTCACCATTGCGCCACAGAAGGCCTTTGTCGAACGCTGCCAGCAGATTGCTGAAGGCAAACGGGTGATGGTGGATGCCGATTCCGCGCCGGTTGCCCTGCGCTTCGCCATTGAACCACGCGGAGAAATTGTCTGGCGGACGGACCCTATCACCCTGATGAAAGCCACCAAAAACCCGGTAGAACTGGCAGGCTATCGCGAGTGTCATTACCAGGACGGTGCCGCGTGGGTCAACTTCCTCGCCTGGCTGAGCCGCGAAGTGCCGCTTCGCGAGGCGGCAGGAAATCCGCTAACAGAGCTGGAAGTCCAGGCGCAGCAGCTGGCGTTCCGCAAACAGCAGCCGGGGTTTATCGAGCAGAGTTTTGCGACCATCTCCGCGTCTTCGAGCAATGCGGCGATGTGCCACTATCATTCGAGCGAGGCCAGCAATAAGCCTATCGGCCATGACCATTTTTACCTGAACGATTCCGGCGGTCAGTACGCTAATGGCACCACTGACGCCACGCGCACGCTGGCATGGGGTAAAGTCGCCCCGGAGCAGCGCCTGCACTACACCGCCGTGCTGAGAGGCTTCCTGTCGCTGATTACCCTGCAGTTCCCTTCCGGGACTCAGGGACATCAGCTGGATGCGTTTGCGCGTCGCCCGCTGTGGGAGATGGGGCTGGATTACGATCACGGTACGGGGCACGGCGTGGGGCACCAGCTGCTGATCCATGAGAACCCGCATCGCATCGCCAAAAAGGTCAACCCGTGGCCGCTGGTGGCGGGAAATATCATGACTATCGAGCCGGGCTACTATCTGGGCGATAGCCACGGTATTCGTATTGAAAACCAGGTGGAGATTGTGGAGAGCCGCCCGGGATTCTGCAAATTTGCCTCGCTGACGCTTATCCCGATCGACTTAAGTCAGGTTGAGCTGCATCTGTTGAGCGAGCAGGAAAAACAGTGGCTGGATGCGTATCACCAGCAGGTCCGTGAGGCGCTGTCACCGCTGGTGAACAGCGATGCGCGTCCGTGGCTGGTAGAGGCGACGGCGCCGGTTCGCGTCAAACAGTAGTTCGGTTTGTTGCCCGGTGGCGCTGCGCTTGCCGGGCCTACAGTCTCGTAGGTCGGGTAAGGCGAAGCCGCCACCCGACAATTTTACCCGGCGCAGAAAAGCAAAAAGCCTGCTACAAAAGCAGGCTTTTTAAATTTGGCTCCTCTGACTGGACTCGAACCAGTGACATACGGATTAACAGTCCGCCGTTCTACCGACTGAACTACAGAGGAATCGCGTGAACGGGGCGCATATTATCGATGCTCCCCCGGGATGTCAAAGGCAGAATGCATATTTCCGATCGTTTGCCGAATTATTCTCCACTTCGCGCAATTGTCAGGCATTTTTCCGCGGATATTTCCACAGCCAGCGCCCGCTGACCATCCGCCAGTAGAACAGCGCCCCACGTACGGCCCAGTCGAGGAACATCCCCAGCCAGACGCCGACCACTCCCCATCCGAGCATTACCCCGAGCGTATACCCCGCCACAACGCGACATCCCCACATGCCGAGCATCGAAACCCACATCGCAAAGCGGGCGTCGCGCGCCCCCTTCAGCCCGGCGGGCAATACCCATGAGGCCGCCCAGATGGGCATAAAGGCCGCGTTGAGCCAGATGAGGATCTTAACGACCTCTTTAACGTCGTCTTCGTGGGTATAAAACGAGGCCATCAGCCCGGCAAAGGGCGCAGTTCCCCAGGCGATCAGCGTCAGTCCAATGGTCGACAGCCAGAAAACATGCCGCAGCTGCCGCTCCGCCTGGCCTATCTGCCCTTTCCCGAGCCGTTTACCGGTGATGATGGTCGATGCCGACCCCAGCGCGTTACCCGGCAGGTTAATCAGCGAGGCGATAGAAAAAGCGATAAAGTTACCGGCTATCACGTCGGTGCCCATCCCGGCGACAAACATCTGCGTCAGCAATTTCCCGCCGTTAAACAGCACAGATTCAATGCTTGCGGGAATGCCGATCCCCATCACTTCCCAGATAATGGCGAAATTAAAGGGGCGGAAATAGCTTTTCAGCGTGAGGCGCAGCGAGGGGGTGATCCCCGCCATCAGTACCCCGATGATGGCTGCCGCACCGATATAGCGTGAAATGGTTAAACCCAGTCCGGCACCGACGAACCCCAGCCCGTCCCACGAGAACACGCCGTAGATCAGCACGCTGCTGATAATGATATTGAGGATATTCATCCCGCCGTTGATCAGTAGCGGAATTTTGGTGTTGCCCGCCCCGCGCAGCGCGCCGCTGCCAATAAGGGCAATGGCCGCTGCCGGATAGCTTATGACGGTCATCTCCAGGTAGGTCAGCGCCAGGTCTTTAACCTCGTTCGTGGCCTCCCCGGCGACAAAGTCGATAATCTCTTTACCAAAATAGTGGATCACCGCCGCCAGGACGATCGAAAAAATGGTCATGATCATCAGCGACTGGCGGGCCGCCTCGCGTGCACGTTTGGGATCCAGCTTGCCGAGGCTAAAGGCCACCACCACCGTCGTCCCGAGGTCTATGGCGGCAAAGAACGAGATCACCACCATGTTAAAGCTGTCCGCCAGCCCAACCCCAGCCATCGCCTCTTTACCCAGCCAGCTCACCAGAAAGGTGCTCAGAACCCCCATCAGCAGAACACAGGTATTTTCCAGGAAGATAGGCACAGCAAGAGGGGTGATTTCACGCCAGAACAGGACACGATAGCTTTTACGTTTTGCATACCATGGCGTGCGCGTTATCGCCTGGCGTAAGGAGGCAGTGACGTTCAAAATGGACCTTAGCGAGAAAAGTTGAAACTCCATTTCAAATGATGGGGGACAAATGCTAATCCTGCAAAGTATTTTCCAGAAAAAGATGTGTGGATTTACAACAAACTGACGACAGAATCAGCAATCGGTCGATTTTCCCTAAGATCAGGTTTGACAAAACTTTTTTCGCCGCTAAGATAAGCCTCCACAACGATTCCTCTGTAGTTCAGTCGGTAGAACGGCGGACTGTTAATCCGTATGTCACTGGTTCGAGTCCAGTCAGAGGAGCCAAATTTAAAAAGCCTGCTTTTAAAGCAGGCTTTTTGCTTTGCGGATGAGGGAAAATGAACGCTCTGTTTGTCTACGGCACGCTGCGCCCGGGCCATTCTAATGCGCATATTCTTGAGAACATCGGCGGCGAATGGCTGGCCGGTTCCGTATCCGGCACGTTTTACGAACGCGGCTGGGGTGCTGCGGCGGACTTCCCGGGGATCGTGCTCCGCCCTGATGGTCCCCGCGTCGAAGGCTATCTGTTTATCTCTGATAACCTTGCCGCACACTGGCAAATGCTGGATGAATTTGAAGACGGCTATGACCGGGTTGAGGTCGCAGTGACCACCTCTGAAGGCAAGCAGGTTCAGGCCTGGATTTACCAGCTACAGCCGCGTTCTGAGCCATAAAAAAGGCTCTCTGTCACCAGAGAGCCTTTTTCACAATCCGCTGCGATTACTCGCTTTTTGCTTCTCCGTTTTTGATTTCGCCCATCACTTTCAGCTTCTTGGAGATGTCGCGACGCTCTTTGGACAGCTCTGCGTTTTTGATGATGTAGTCATCAACGCGGTCTTCATAGTCGCTCTTCATGCTGGCGATGATGCCCTGGATAGCTTCAACGCTCATGCCTGGCTTGATGTAGTCGCTCAGGTTGTCGAGCAGCAGAACACGTTTCTGGTTGTCACGGATCTTCTTCTCAACGTCCTGGATTTCACGCTGCAGTTTGTTTTTGCGGCGGAACAGGCGGACGAATTCCAGAACATCCTGGAACGAAGGCTTGGTAGTTTCCATTTTTACACCCCTAATAATGTGAGAGTCGGATTCGTTAAGGCAACCGTTGTAACAATAACCTTACTGACAGCGGCTGCGAATGACAATGAGTATATCGTTTAAAGCTATCATAACCCCAATTGCTGCTGAATCGAAGCAGCAGCCGTCACATACGCCTTTTATTTGCGCAGCGCCCGGCAAATAAGGTGCGATAACAGCTCAAGCTGCCGCGCCAGTTCCATGCTCAGCCAGACGTAGCCATGAATAGGCGTTTCCGCCACGTTATCGCTCTGGCGTTCATTGATTAACTGCTTCAGCTCCGCGACGATCTCATTCAGTCGCTCGCTGTTGGCCAGTATCGGCTGCGGGTTGCCTTCATAGAGCGCATGAGCGATGGTCAACAACGTTTGCTGCGTCATCTGCTGAGTCTCTTTGAGGGTCTGCGCATTAAGCATCAACAGATGGCTGGGACGCGAAGCCCAGTGGGCGTTGATTTGCAGTTCAAGCATGCAGACCAGGTTGCGGCTTACCGTCTGGATAGCTTCGAAAATCGATTTTTGAATGCGGGTTTCTTTGCTGGCGGGCGTGATCAGGCCGCGCATTTTAACCACGTCGTTAAGGATGGTTTGCAGGTGCTTTTCCAGCCGCGGGCGCTCGACCAGATTAGGGGAAAAACCGGCCTGATAAACGCGGTTAAAGGCGGTAACGTAGTTAGCCATCTGAATACGCCAGTGCAGAAAAGCGCGCTGCGGCCAGATACCGGTAAAAAGCATGGCCAGCAGTGACCCCAGGATGACATCCCCGCTTCGCCACAGCGCCGTGGTCATATCCCCGGCGGGCGCCCCGACAACCACCGCGAGAGTAATACCAATCAGCAGCGCCTGATAGGGCTTTTTGCCCAACGCCAGCCAGCCGCAGAGAAACATAGCGGCACCGCACCATGCCAGCATCACCGGAAATGAGATGAGCTCCAGCTTCAGCGCAATAAGACCCAGGGCAGAGCCTAAAACCGTCCCGCCAATTCTTTCAAAGGCGCGCGGGACCACGTTCCCCCAAAACGAGATGGGCCCCATCACCACCACCAGCGTGATCAGCGGCCACGTCCCTTCCGGAACGTCCAGCAAACGGACCAGTACAAACGTCAATACGAAAGCCAGCGCGATGCGACACCCGTGCACAACGCGGTAATGTTTATACAACCGAATTTCAAAAGGAGTTAATGATTTGTCGGGACGCACACCCGCTCTCCAGCTACACGGCAAACCACAATTGTACTGTGTTTTCAGCCGGGCGGATCGATCCCGGCTGAAAAACCCTTCATTTAGCAGGCTTAAACCGTTTTATGCTCGACGGCGATATACATTTCGATATCCCAGTAACCGTCCGCATTGCCGTCATTGAGATAGCGTTCGAAGCAGGGCTTTAGCGCCATCTGGTATTTATTGTCCTGCAGCAGGGAATTGAAGAACTGATACCAGGGCGTGGCGAAGTCGTAGTTTTCCACGCGAGCCGTCGCCACGGCATAGTCCCCGGCCGCGATTTCCGTCATCATGACGCCTTCGCTGTTTTCCGGAATAACGAAATCGTCCGGTACGGTAACGGCCGTATCACAGCGCAGTTTTTCTGCCGGGACTTCATCCGGGTTATCGTAATAGACCGCAACCCACTCCAGCGGCTCAATGTGACGCCCGTCAACCCACATGACCAGCTGTTCAAAGCCCTGCTTTACCGTGTGTTCCCACGGGCCGACCAAATGAAAACCGGCAATCTTACGTTTCTGTTGCTGCTTAATGCTGTAGTCCATGCTGCCTCCATTTATTACTGTATATTTATACACTATAAAACTGGATTATCATTATCAGCAAACGAGGAGTGTTTATTATGTGAGCAGACTCGCAACCCTGCCAGTCTGCTCAGCAGGACTTATAGCGTGTGATGCAGGTAATCGCTCAGTCGAGAGAACAGGCCGCCTTTATCAACGGCTTCCAGCGTTACCAGCGGCCAGTGGGCTACCACTTTGTCGCGGTCATAGAGCTGGATTTCTCCGACCCGCTGATGCGCGGCAATCGGCGCTTCCAGCTCTTTTTTATCCAGCACGTATTTGGCTTTGATGTTCGGCACTTCCGCTTTCGGCAAGGCCAGCCAGAAGTCCTGGTCGGTTCCCAGTTTCACCTGTTCCTTGTCGCCGTACCAGATGCGCTCCGTCCCCACTTTTTTTCCGCTATGCAGGATCTGCACCGTATCGAAATTCTGCTGTCCCCAGTGCAGCAGTTTTCGGGCCTGGTCCTCACGCCCTTTCGGGCTGTCCGCCCCCATCACCACAGCGATTAAACGGCGCTGGCCGTCTACGGCAGACGCAATCAGGTTAAAGCCAGCCCCCGAGGTATGCCCCGTTTTAAGGCCGTCCACGTTCATGGTTTTATCCCACAGCAGGCCGTTACGGTTTTGCTGGGTGATCCCGTTCCAGGTCAGGCTCTTTTCGCTGTACATATGGTAAAACTCAGGCTCGCCGTGGATGATGGCCCGGGAGAGTACGGCCAGGTCATAGGCGGAGCTGTGCTGGCCCGGCGCGTCCAGCCCGTGGACGGTTTCAAAATGCGTATCGCGCAGGTTCAGCTTCTGCACGTAGTCGTTCATCATTTTCACGAACTGCGGCTGCCCGCCCGCCACGTGATCGGCCAGCGCCACGCAGGCGTCGTTGCCGGAATCGACTATCAGGCCGCGGCTCAGATCGCGCACGGAGACGCGATCGCCCTCTTTCAGGAACATCAGCGACGAGCCGTCAAAAACCGGGTTACCTTTTGCCCACGCGTCACGCCCTACGGTGACAATGTCGTCCGGCGTAATGCGGTGGCTATCAATGGCCCGATCAACCACATAGCCCGTCATCAGCTTGGTCAGGCTCGCCGGATTACGTTGTTGATGTTCGTTGCCCGCCGTTAAAATCTGACCAGTCGTGTAGTCCATCAGCACCCAGGAGCCAGCCTGAATGGCCGGAGGCTGCGGCGAAAAATCCAGTGGTTCGGCCGCAAAAGCAGATGAGACACTCGAAGCGAGTAAAGAAACAGCAATAAACAGACGGCGTTTCAACGGTATATCCTCAGGTCAGTAAAAATCGATGACCTTTTTACGGGAGTTCTGATGTCGTTACCTGGCTTAATTGCAATAAAATGTGACAGAGCGCAGATTTTTCTCTGAAGCTGGCGCGCAAATTTGCCACGCGGCGGTGCTTTTTATTCGGTCTGACCCGCGCGATCGTTTAACATAGTGACGTCATTTTTTAACAGGATGGTATTACTGGTGTCTGACTCTGCCGCTCCCCCGACTTTTTTGTTCCACGACTACGAAACCTTTGGCACTCACCCGGCGCTGGACCGACCGGCGCAGTTTGCCGCCATCCGTACCGACGACGAATTCAACATTATTGGCGAGCCCGAGGTCTTTTACTGCAAGCCTGCGGATGACTACCTGCCGCAGCCCGGCGCGGTCATGGTTACCGGCATCACCCCTCAGGAAGCGCGGGAGAAAGGCGTTAACGAGGCAGAATTCGCCCGACGCATCCACGATCTGTTTACCGTCCCCAATACCTGCGTGGTCGGTTACAACAACATCCGCTTCGATGACGAAGTGACGCGCAATATCTTTTATCGCAACTTCTACGATCCCTATGCCTGGAGCTGGCAGAACCGCAATTCACGCTGGGATTTGCTCGACATCATGCGCGCCTGCTACGCCCTGCGTCCTGAAGGCATTAACTGGCCGGAAAATGAGGAAGGGCTGACCAGCTTCCGGCTGGAACACCTGACGCGCGCCAACGGTATCGAGCACAGCAACGCCCACGACGCGATGGCGGACGTCTATGCCACCATTGCCATGGCGAAGCTGGTGAAAAGCGCACAGCCCCGGCTGTTTGAGTATCTGCTAAGCCATCGCAGCAAGCAGAAGCTTATGACCCTTATCGACGTACCGCAGATGAAGCCGCTGGTGCATATTTCCGGCATGTTTGGTGCATGGCGCGGCAATACCAGCTGGGTTGCCCCGCTGGCGTGGCATCCGGACAACCGTAATGCGGTCATCATGGTGGACCTGGCGGGCGATATTTCACCCCTGCTGGAGCTCGACAGCGATACCCTGCGCGAACGTTTGTACACGCCGAAGAATGAACTCGGCGATCTGCCTGCGGTGCCGGTCAAACTGGTGCACATAAATAAATGTCCGGTCCTGGCGCAGGCGAACACGCTGCGCCCGGAAGATGCTGACAGGCTGGGCATCAACCGCCAGCACTGCCTCGATAACCTGAAAGTGCTGCGCGAAAACCCGCAGGTGCGCGAGAAAGTGGTTGCTATCTTTGCCGAGGCGGAGCCATTCGTGCCGTCTGAAAACGTGGATGCCCAGCTCTATAATGGTTTCTTCAGTGATGCCGATCGCGCGGCCATGAATATCGTTCTGCAAACCGAGCCGCGTAACTTACCGGCGCTTGATATCACCTTCGCCGATAAGCGCATCGAAAAGCTGATGTTTAATTACCGCGCGCGTAATTACCCGGGAACCCTGGATGAAGCAGAGCAGGAACGCTGGCTGCAGCACCGTCGCAACGTATTTACCCCAGAGTATCTGCACAGCTACGCTCAGGAGCTGGAAATGCTTTATGGCCAGTATGAAGGGAATGCTGAGAAACAGGCACTGTTGAAATCCCTGTTCCAGTACGCGCAAGAGATAGTCTGAAAGTCAGAAATAAAAAAACCGGAGGCGATGGTCTCCGGTTTTTTTTGCCCTGCGGCGCTGCGCTTACGCGGGCTTACGGGTTATGTAGGTCGGGTAAGGCGTAACCGCCACCCGACACAGTCTTACGCGACGTCTTCGTACTGCGGAACCGGGTTACGGAAGCTCTTCGTAACGCAGGCCAGGTAAATCAGGCCGATACCCGCCCAAATCAGGCCAAGCACCATCGAGCTCTCTTCCAGGTTAACCCACAGCGCGCCCACGGTCAGGGCACCACACATCGGCAGGAACAGATACTGGAAGTGATCTTTCAGCGTTTTGTTACGCTTTTCACGGATCCAGAACTGAGAGATAACCGACAGGTTAACAAAGGTAAACGCCACCAGCGCACCAAAGTTAATCAGCGCCGTTGCCATCACCAGGTCAAAGTTAATTGCCAGAAGCGCAATCGCACCGACCAGGATGATGTTCATCGCCGGGGTACGCCAGGTTGGATGCACGTAGCCGAAGAAACTTTTCGGGAATACGCCATCGCGGCCCATTACGTACATCAGACGCGCAACGCCTGCATGCGCGGCCATACCGGATGCCAGTACGGTGATGGTGGAGAAGATCAGCGCACCTACCTGGAACGCTTTACCCGCCACATACAGCATAATTTCTGGCTGAGACGCATCCGGATCCTTGAAGCGAGAGATATCCGGGAAGTACAGCTGCAGGAAATAGGTCGAGAAAATAAAGATCAGACCACCAATCAGCGCCGTCAGGAAGATGGCACGAGGAATCACGCGCTCTGCATCCTTCGTTTCCTCGGACAGGTTGCTGATGCCGTCAAAACCGGTAAAGGAGAAGCACAGAATGGTTGCCCCGGTAATCATCGGGATCACATGCGCATCACCAGACCAGAACGGTTTGCTGCTCGCCAGCGTACCAGCGCCTTCGCCGTGGAACACGCCATAGATCACCATGCCAAGAATAACGGCAATCAGGACAACCTGAAGCACAACGATAACGGAGTTAAAGTTGGCAACAGACTTAATGCTGCGCAGGTTGAAGGCCGTCATAAAGGCCACCAGCGCCACGACGAACATCCAGGATGGAATCGATGGCACCAGCGCTTCAAAATAGATTTTTGCCAGCAGAATGTTGATCATCGGCGCGAACAGGTAGTCGAGCAGCGAAGACCAGCCCACCATAAAGCCAACCGTCGGGCTGATGGATTTCTGTGCATAAGTGTAGGCGGAACCGGCAGACGGATAGCGGCGAACCAGCTTACCGTAGCTCAGCGCGGTAAAGAGGATCGCAATCAGCGCGAAGCCGTAAGCCGTCGGCACATGACCGTCTGTGAGGCCTGATACGATACCGAATGTATCGAACAGCGTCATCGGTTGCATATAGGCCAGGCCCATCATAACAACCGGAATCAACGTAAGCGTTTTACGTAATTCCACGCGAGAGGTGTTTGGAGTTGCGTTATGCGACATAGTTATTCTCCTTTAAGGTGATAACCGCCACGTAAGCGAAAAATTGCCCCATTTGTTTCTTCCTCAGCGACAACAACTGTCGGATTTTAGTAAATATCTATCCGGTACGAAGCCCGGCCTCTTGGTTTTTAGTTTCGTTTCGTACATGCAAAAAAAAATAACCGACGCCTTTTATATCGTCGATTATTCATTTGGTTGCAGCGGCGGCATTTTGCCCCACATCGGATACAAAAGGCAATACTTTGCAACGCAGCGGGTAATTTTCTTTTTGCTAACTGGCTGATTTCTCGACGCTGCCCTGAGCATAAACAGCGGCGATAGCACTATTTGCTAAAATTTCGTCGCGCCACCAGGCACTGGCCAGCCCGGCGGTCTGTTCATTCCAGCCCACCCACACCGACTCATGGCTGTTTTGAGCAAGTACCTGTTTTTCAACAAGCGCACCGCTGTCAATAAACCTCTGCGCCAGATAGCGGGGCAAATAGCCGCAGCCCAGGCCGCTTATTTGCAGCTCCAGCTTGGTTTTAAAGTCGAAAACGGTGATGGCCTCCTGCTCATCAAGTAGCTGCGAGGAAATCGCACATTCCGGACGAGAGCTGTCCCCCACCACAATCGCGCGGTAGCCTTTAATCACGCGGCGGTTAAGCGGCTCAGGCTCCTGAGCCAGGGGATGATGGGGTGCCACGGCAAATACCTGCTCCAGCACGCCCAGCCGGGCAAAACCAAAATCGCTCAGCTGGGGAGGCTCATGGAGTGCACCGACAAAAATATCCGCTCTGCCCTGGGTTAAAGCATCCCAGGAGCCACCCAGCACGCCGTTGATAAAGATAAGACGGGTCACGCTGTGGTGTTGATAAAAAGCTTCAATCAGCGGCGTCAGAAGAGAAAACGGAAAGGTATCATCCACGCCAATAACAAGCTCGTTTTCCCATCCCTGATGGAGCTTAACGGCCTGTTTTTCCAGCTCGCGAACGGTATGCAGAACTTCGCGGCCTTTTTCCAGCAGCATCTGTCCGGTTCGGGTAAAACGAGCGCGGTGCCCGGAGCGATCGAGGATCTGAATATTGAGATCGCTTTCCAGTTTTTGAACGGTATAGCTCAACGCAGATGGGGTTTTGTAGAGCTTTGCCGACGCAGCGGCAAAGCTCCCCTCTTTTTCCAGTGCATCCAGAATAATAAGAACATCCAGCAGCGGTTTCATGCTCGCCCCCTTCTGGTGTGCGATCGTCTCCGCTGCGGGTCTTATTCCATGGGCATCACCAGCGGATCGGGATACTGATACTCAAACCCCAGCTCATGACAAATGCGATTGCCATCAACAATTTTGCCTTTGCTGTCATCTTTTGCCTCACTAAAGACCGGCGGAGCCAGGCCAAGCTGACGTGCCATCAGCGGGTAAAAGGTGCTGCGCGCCGGATGAGACGGTGCACATATATTATAGATGTGTCCGCCTTTCGGAGCCTGTAAGAGTAGCTCAATCGCGCCAATAACATCCTCAAGATGGACAAGATTCACGCCATGCTGGCCGTCTGGCGCCGTCTTTCCGGCAAAAAAGCGTCCTGGATGGCGTCCAGGCCCCACCAATCCTGCCAGACGCACGATATCAACCTGCGTGCCGGGAAGATTATGCAGCCAGTCTTCCAGCTCTTTCAGTACCTGACCGCTCGCCGTAACGGGACGGCGCTCAGAGTTCTCTTTTACCACACCTTCAGCATCGCCATAGACCGACGTCGAGCTGGTGAAAACAATGCGCGGTACGTGATGCGCCAGCGCACTGTCGACAATCTCCTGCATCGCCTGCAGATAAAATGATTCGCCCGGTCCGCTGCGCCGCGCGGGTAGCGTAATCACCAGCGCATCCACGTTCATCAGCGTGTCCAGATCGTCCGCATCACACACCAGCTCCGGCTCCAGACGCAGTTCAACGCCATCAATACCGCACATGCGCGCCGCTTCGACCCCATCTCGGGTGGTCTTGCTCCCGGTCACCTGCCAGCCTTTCGCGGCTAATGACATCGCCAGCGGCATTCCCAGCCATCCTAAACCGACAATCGCGACCTTTTTCATGCGAATTCTCCTGACTCTCACTCGTCTTTCATAAGGCTACGCCAGCCCGGCAGAACACACAATTCATAGCATCAATATGAAATGAATTAATGATCAAAAAAAGCCCTTGCAATATGTCGCACAACTGGTTTAGGTTAAAAGACATCAAATGAATAAGCATTCATCGAGAATTTATATGACACGTGTTCAATTTAAACACCACCATCATCACCATCATCCTGACTAGTCTTTCAGGCGATGTGTGCTGGAAGACGTTTGGATCTTCCAGTGGTGCATGAACGCATGAAAAAGCCCCCGGAAGATCTTCTTCCGGGGGCTTTTTTTTGGACCGAATTCAGACAGGTTAAAACAGGTTAACGAGGAATAAAGAATGTTAGATAACTCACGTTTACGCATAGCTATTCAAAAATCAGGCCGTTTGAGTGACGATTCACGCGAACTGCTGGCCCGCTGCGGGATTAAAATTAACCTGCACACCCAGCGCCTGATTGCTCTGGCTGAAAACATGCCCATCGACATTCTGCGCGTGCGTGATGACGATATTCCCGGCCTGGTCATGGATGGCGTCGTTGACCTCGGCATCATCGGGGAAAACGTGCTGGAAGAAGAGCTGCTGACCCGCCGCGCGCAGGGCGAAGATCCGCGTTACTTCACCCTGCGTCGTCTGGACTTCGGCGGCTGCCGCCTGTCGCTGGCAACGCCGGTTGATGAAGCCTGGGACGGTCCGGCCGCGCTGAACGGCAAACGTATTGCCACCTCCTACCCTCACCTGTTAAAGCGTTATCTGGATCAGAAAGGCGTGCAGTTTAAATCCTGCCTGCTGAACGGCTCCGTTGAAGTGGCGCCGCGTGCGGGTCTGGCGGACGCCATCTGTGACCTGGTCTCTACCGGCGCGACGCTGGAAGCGAACGGCCTGCGCGAAGTGGAAGTGATCTACCGCTCCAAAGCGTGCCTGATTCAGCGCGACGGGGAGATGGCGGATGCCAAGCAGCAGCTGATTGACAAGCTGCTGACCCGCATTCAGGGCGTCATTCAGGCGCGTGAATCCAAATACATCATGATGCACGCCCCAACCGAGCGCCTGGATGAAGTGATTGCCCTGCTGCCGGGCGCCGAGCGCCCAACCATCCTGCCGCTGGCGGGCGATCAGCAGCGCGTGGCGATGCACATGGTGAGCAGCGAAACCCTGTTCTGGGAAACCATGGAAAAACTGAAGGCGCTGGGTGCAAGCTCCATCCTGGTGCTGCCGATTGAGAAGATGATGGAGTAATGGCCATGAGCTTTAACACAATCATCGACTGGAATACCTGTAGCGACGCACGGCAGCGCGAGCTCCTGATGCGCCCGGCGATTTCCGCCTCTGAAAGCATCTCGCTCACAGTGGCAGAAATCCTGGATAACGTCAAAGCCCGTGGCGATGACGCGCTGCGTGAATACAGTGCGAAGTTTGATAAGACGGAAGTCGGCGCATTACAGGTTACCGAGCAGGAAATCATTGATGCCAGCAATCGTCTGGGTGACGACATCAAGCAGGCAATGGCTGTTGCGGTGAAAAACATTGATACATTCCACACCGCGCAGAAGCTGCAGACCGTAGATGTCGAAACCCTGCCCGGCGTGCGTTGCCAGCAGGTAACCCGCCCGGTTGCCTCCGTCGGCCTCTATATTCCCGGCGGCTCTGCGCCGCTTTTCTCCACCGTACTGATGCTGGCAACTCCCGCGCGGATTGCCGGGTGTCAGAAAGTGGTGCTGTGCTCGCCGCCACCGATTGCCGACGAGATCCTCTACGCGGCGAAGCTGTGCGGCGTGCAGGCGGTCTATAAAGTGGGTGGCGCGCAGGCGATTTCTGCCCTGGCGTTCGGCACGGAATCCATTCCGCAGGTCGACAAAATCTTTGGTCCGGGCAATGCGTATGTGACCGAAGCCAAGCGCCAGGTCAGCCAGCGTCTGGACGGCGCGGCCATCGATATGCCTGCCGGCCCGTCTGAGGTGCTGGTGATTGCCGACAGCGGCGCAACGCCGAATTTCGTGGCATCCGACCTGCTTTCACAGGCGGAACACGGCCCGGACTCGCAGGTCATCCTGCTGACGCCGGACGCCAATATGGCAAAACGCGTGGGCGAAGCCGTTGAGCGTCAGCTTGCCGACCTGCCTCGCGCCGAAACGGCACGCCAGGCGTTAGCGGCCAGCCGCCTGATTGTGGCGCGCGATCTGGAGCAGTGTATTGCCATCTCCAACCAGTACGGTCCGGAGCACCTGATCATTCAGACCCGCAACGCGCGCGATCTGGTCGACAGCATTACCAGCGCGGGCTCGGTGTTCCTCGGCGACTGGTCACCGGAGTCAGCGGGCGATTACGCCTCCGGCACCAACCACGTGCTGCCCACGTACGGCTACACCTCAACCTGTTCCAGCCTCGGCCTGGCGGATTTCCAGAAGCGCATGACCGTGCAGGAACTCTCCCGCGAAGGGTTTGCCTCACTGGCCTCGACCATTGAAACCCTGGCTGCCGCCGAGCGCCTGACCGCCCACAAAAATGCCGTTACGCTGCGCGTTGCAGCCCTGAAGGAGCAAGCATGAACATTGAAGAATTAGCCCGCGAAAATGTCCGTCGCCTGACGCCTTACCAGTCTGCGCGTCGTCTGGGCGGCAAAGGGGATGTCTGGCTGAATGCTAACGAATTCCCGACTGCGGTGCAGTTTGAGCTGTCGCAGCAAACGCTGAACCGTTATCCGGAGTGTCAGCCGAAGGCGGTAATCGAAAACTACGCGCAGTATGCTGGCGTGAAGCCAGATCAGGTGCTGGTCAGCCGCGGCGCGGATGAGGGTATTGAGCTGCTGATCCGCGCGTTCTGCGAGCCGGGCAAAGACGCCGTCATGTACTGCCAGCCGACCTACGGCATGTACAGCGTCAGCGCGGAAACCTTCGGCGTGGCGTGCCGCAACGTGCTCTCACTGGAGAACTGGCAGCTGGATCTGCAGGGCATTGCCGACAATCTTGAGGGCGTTAAAGTCGTCTTTGTCTGCAGTCCAAACAACCCGACCGGGCAGATTATTAACCCGCAGGATATCCGCACCCTGCTGGAGATGACGCGCGGTAAAGCGCTGGTGGTGGCCGACGAAGCCTATATCGAGTTCTGCCCGCAGGCGACGCTGGCTGGCTGGCTGGAAGAGTATCCGCACCTGGTGGTGCTGCGTACGCTGTCGAAGGCTTTCGCCCTTGCGGGCCTGCGCTGCGGCTTTACGCTGGCGAATAAAGAGGTCATCGACCTGCTGCTGAAGGTGATCGCTCCGTACCCCCTCTCGACGCCGGTAGCCGATATTGCGGCACAGGCGCTGACGCCTCAGGGGATCAACGCGATGCGCGAGCGCGTGGCGCAAATCCTGGAGGAACGTCAGTATCTGGTGACTGCCCTGAAGGATATCCCGTGCGTGGAGCAGGTGTTCGACTCGGAAACCAACTACATCCTGGTACGCTTCACCGCATCGAGTGCCGTATTTAAATCTTTATGGGATCAGGGCATTATCTTACGAGACCAGAATAAACAACCTTCTCTGAGCGGGTGCCTGCGCATTACCGTCGGCACCCGCGCAGAGAGCCAGCGCGTAATTGACGCCCTGAAAGCGGAGAAAGTATGACCCAGAAGATCCTTTTTATCGATCGTGACGGCACCCTTATTTCGGAGCCACCAGCCGATTTTCAGGTCGATCGATTCGACAAGCTGGCCTTTGAACCGGACGTGATCCCGGTGCTGCTCAAGCTGCAAAAAGCCGGATACAGGCTGGTGATGATCACCAATCAGGACGGTCTGGGTACCGACAGCTTCCCGCAGGCAGACTTTGACGGCCCGCATAATTTAATGATGCAGGTGCTGACCTCTCAGGGCGTGGTATTTGATGAGGTGCTGATTTGCCCGCACATGCCGGCCGACGAGTGCGACTGCCGTAAGCCAAAGGTGAAGCTGGTTGAGCGCTACCTGGCTGAAGATGCGCTGGATAAAACCAACAGCTATGTTATCGGCGATCGCATCACCGATATTACGCTGGCGGAAAACATGGGCATCGCGGGACTGCGATACGACCGCAACAACCTGAACTGGACGATGATTGGCGAGCAGCTGACAAAACGCGACCGCTACTCGCACGTTGAACGTAACACTAAAGAGACGCAGATTGATGTGAAGATCTGGCTGGACCGCGAAGGCGGCAGCAAGATCCACACTGGAGTAGGTTTCTTCGACCACATGCTCGACCAGATTGCCACCCACGGCGGTTTCCGCATGGAAATTACGGTAAAAGGCGATCTCTACATTGACGATCACCACACCGTGGAAGATACCGGCCTGGCGCTGGGTGAAGCACTGAAGCTTGCGCTCGGTGATAAACGCGGCATCAACCGTTTTGGCTTTGTCCTGCCGATGGACGAGTGTCTGGCGCGCTGCGCCATGGACATCTCCGGTCGCCCGCACCTGGAATATAAAGCAGACTTCAATTACCAGCGCGTGGGCGATCTGAGCACTGAAATGGTGGAGCACTTCTTCCGTTCATTGTCTTATACCATGGGCCTGACGCTGCACCTGAAGACCAAAGGTAAGAACGACCACCACCGCGTTGAGAGTCTCTTCAAAGCCTTTGGTCGTACCCTGCGCCAGGCAATTCGCGTGGAAGGTGACGCCCTGCCCTCATCAAAAGGAGTGCTGTAATGAATGTGGTGATTCTGGATACCGGATGCGCCAACCTTAACTCCGTAAAATCGGCCATTGCGCGCCACGGCTACGAGCCGGCGGTGAGCCGTGACCCGGACGTGGTGCTGCGAGCCGACAAACTCTTTTTACCGGGCGTAGGTACCGCGCAGGCTGCAATGGATCAGATTCGCGAACGCGATCTGATCGATCTGATCAAGGCCTGTACCCAGCCGGTGCTGGGCATATGCCTGGGCATGCAGATCCTGGGCCGCCGCAGCGAAGAGAATAACGGCGTTGACCTGCTGGGCATTATTGACGAAGACGTGCCGAAAATGACTGATCACGGTCTGCCTCTGCCGCATATGGGCTGGAACCGCGTGTACGCCAAAGCGGGCGACAGGCTGTTTCGCGGCATCGAAGACGGCGCGTATTTTTACTTCGTGCACAGCTACGCCATGCCGGTGAACGTGAATACGATCGCCCAGTGCACTTACGGCGAGGCGTTTACGGCAGCCGTACAGAAAGATAATTTCTTCGGCGTGCAGTTTCACCCGGAGCGCTCTGGCGCCGCGGGCGCGCAGCTGCTGAAAAACTTCCTGGAGATGTGATGATTATTCCCGCGTTAGATTTAATTGACGGTACGGTTGTCCGTCTGCATCAGGGTGATTACGGGCAGCAGCGAGACTACGGAAACGATCCGCTGCCGCGTCTGCAGGATTATGCCGCCCAGGGTGCGCAGGTACTGCATCTTGTGGATTTGACTGGCGCGAAAGACCCGGCGAAACGCCAGATCCCGCTGCTTAAACAACTTATTGCGGGTGTTGATGTGCCGGTACAGGTTGGCGGCGGCGTGCGTACGGAAGATGACGTCGCGGCGCTGCTGGACGCTGGCGTGGCCCGCGTGGTGGTAGGTTCAACCGCCGTGAAAGATCCTGAGACGGTGAAGGGCTGGTTCCGCCGCTTTGGCGCCGACGCCCTTGTACTGGCGCTGGACGTGCGTATTGACGAACAGGACAACAAGCAGGTGGCCGTCAGCGGCTGGCAGGAAAACTCCGGCGTGACGCTGGAAGAGCTGGTTGATATCTATCTGCCCGTTGGCCTGAAGCACGTGTTATGCACTGACATCTCCCGCGACGGCACGCTGGCTGGCTCCAACGTCTCGCTTTATGAAGAGGTTTGTGCGCGTTATCCGCAGATAGCGTTCCAGTCTTCCGGCGGTATCGGTGATATAGGCGACGTAGCCGCGCTGCGCGGTACCGGTGTGCAGGGTGTGATTGTGGGCCGGGCTCTGCTGGAAGGTAAATTTACTGTGACGGAGGCTATTCAATGCTGGCAAAACGGATAATCCCTTGCCTGGACGTACGTGACGGCCAGGTCGTGAAAGGCGTGCAGTTCCGCAACCACGAGATCATTGGCGACATCGTTCCGCTGGCAAAACGCTATGCTGATGAAGGCGCAGACGAGCTGGTGTTCTACGATATTACCGCGTCCAGCGATGGCCGCGTGGTCGACAAAAGCTGGGTGGAACGCGTGGCGGAAGTGATCGACATTCCGTTCTGCGTGGCGGGCGGAATTAAGTCCGCTGACGACGCCGCCAAAATTCTCTCGTTTGGCGCCGACAAGATTTCCATCAACTCCCCTGCCCTGGCCGACCCGGAGCTCATTACCCGCCTCGCCGATCGTTTTGGCGTGCAGTGTATTGTGGTCGGGATCGACACCTGGTATGACGCCGCAACGGGCAAGTATCACGTCAACCAGTACACGGGGGATGAAAGCCGCACGCGCGTGACGCAGTGGGAAACGCTCGACTGGGTGCAGGAAGTGCAAAAGCGTGGCGCTGGCGAGATTGTCCTCAACATGATGAATCAGGATGGCGTGCGTAACGGGTATGACCTCGAACAGCTGAAAAAAGTTCGTGAGGTCTGCCACGTTCCGCTGATTGCCTCCGGCGGCGCGGGCACCATGGAACATTTCCTGGAAGCCTTCCGCGATGCGAACGTGGACGGCGCGCTGGCCGCTTCCGTGTTCCACAAGCAGATTATTAATATTGGTGAGTTAAAAACGTACCTGGCCGACCAGGGCGTGGAGATCAGGGTATGTTAACAGAGCAACAACAGGCGCAGCTGGACTGGGAAAAAACGGACGGATTACTGCCGGTGGTTGTCCAGCATGCCGTCTCAGGCGAAGTGCTGATGCTGGGGTATATGAACCAGGACGCGCTGGCGAAAACGCTCGGCAGCGGCAAAGTGACCTTCTACTCCCGCACGAAACAGCGCCTGTGGACCAAAGGCGAGACCTCGGGTCATTTCCTGAATGCAGTGAGCATTACGCCAGACTGCGATAACGACACCCTGCTGGTGCTGGCAAACCCAATCGGCCCAACCTGCCATAAGGGCACAAGCAGCTGCTTCGGCGAGGCGAGCCACCAGTGGTTGTTCCTGTATCAACTGGAACAGCTGCTGGCAGAGCGTAAAACGGCTGACCCTGAAAGTTCGTATACCGCGAAGCTGTACGCCAGCGGAACCAAGCGTATTGCGCAGAAGGTGGGTGAAGAAGGCGTGGAAACCGCGCTGGCCGCGACGGTGCATGACCGCGAGGAGCTGACGAATGAGGCATCGGACCTGATGTATCACCTGCTGGTGCTGCTGCAGGATCAGGAGCTGGATTTGACGGCGGTGATTGAAAATCTTCGCAAACGGCACAAATAAAAAAACCGGGGAATATCCCCGGTTTTTTTTATCTGCAAATCAGGCTTTTGGTTTGTAGTTGCGCAATGCGTTGCGGCCAAGCACCACTCCAGAACCAATTATTCCACCCAGCAGCACGGCCAGAATTAGAACTATCGCATTTTTCGGGCTGTCACGACGTACAGGGAGTTCCGGCTTCATAACATAACGGTAAACGTGGATCGTTTCCGGGTTTACGTTCAGATTCTGGATGTCCAGTAGATTTCGCCTGGTCTGATAATAGGCTCTTGGGAAGACCAACGGGAGAGAAGCTTCGTTGTCAATCATTGATTTCAGCCCCTCACTTCCCAGCAGGAACATCGTTTCCTGAGTCACTTCCTGGGTTTGCTGAAGCTGCGGCGAGGTAATTTTTGCCGCTTCTGCGTTCTTCAACGCCTCAGCAATCTGTTTTATACGCAGATCTTTTTGCTCCTGAGCTACCCTCTCCTGGTTTTTCAGAGAATCCTTCAGGGTCTTGATCTGCTCCTTAATATTGTCATTAAGGTCAGCGGCGAGCTCTTTAGCTGTTTGCTCATCAACCTGCTGAATGAACTGCGCCAGCTGCTTTTGCGCAGCGTCTGCAGAAGTACTGGTATAAGAGACACTTAACGGGAGCGGCTGCCCTTTAACCGTTGACTCAATGATAAGTTTTTCAGGCACAGCCTGATTTTCGAGCGCCTGTGACAATGCCGAGAATGAGGCGTTAAAACGGCCAATTGCGCGCGTTTGGTTGTCAACCATTGTAGGTGCTGCGGTACCATACAGGATATTTAACGCATTAGAATAGCTGGCAATCTGAGCCGCATCTGGTTGCGTAATAATCGCACTTGAGGTCCATTTTTCCTTTGCGACAGAGATATATCCAATTGCCAGGGCGATACAAACAACAACAAAGGCTGCTATCACCCACTTCCCACGCCACAGCTGGAACACTAAATCAAGTAAATCAATTTGCTCAGGATCATTGCTTCGGATGACCTGGCTATTATTGTTTTGCGTCATACAATCCCTAACTGATAAAAAAAGGGCAAACATAATTAAGTTTGTATAGTTTAACGATTACTGGCGATTTTTCTATAAGAATCCGATGAGTAATATCGGAAAGATGGGTTATGTAAACAACCCCCTTCGCGCTATCATAGATGCCATGTGATGCGTTACGGCATCTAAAGAATAGGGTTTATGAGGGAAGCTATGAAATTTTTGGTCACGGGTGCCGCAGGTTTTATCGGTGCGAATGTCAGTAAACGCCTCCTTGAGGCTGGTCATCAGGTTGTCGGTATCGATAACCTCAATGAATACTACGATGTCAACCTGAAGCTGGCACGCCTGGAACTGTTAAAATCTGAGCGTTTCACCTTTCACAAGCTGGAATTAGCCGACCGGGAAGGTATGGCCACGCTTTTCGCGGCTGAGAAGTTTGACCGTGTGATTCAACTTGCCGCGCAGGCGGGTGTGCGTTACTCCCTGGAAAACCCGCACGCGTATGCTGATGCCAACCTTATTGGGCATCTCAACGTGCTGGAAGGCTGTCGCCATAACAATGTTCAGCATCTTCTGTATGCCTCGTCGAGCTCCGTATACGGTCTCAACCGCAAGATGCCTTTCTCCACTGACGACTCCGTGGATCATCCGGTCTCGCTCTATGCCGCGACTAAAAAAGCCAACGAGTTGATGTCGCACACCTATTCGCATCTTTACAACTTGCCGACCACCGGGCTGCGCTTCTTTACCGTGTATGGTCCATGGGGCCGTCCGGATATGGCACTGTTTAAATTCACCAAAGCGATGATTGAAGGCAAAAGCATCGACGTTTACAACTACGGCAAAATGAAGCGCGACTTCACATACATCGACGACATCGCCGAAGCCATTATTCGTCTGCAGGATGTCATTCCTCAGGCTAATGCAGACTGGACCGTTGAGACCGGTTCCCCGGCGACCAGCTCCGCGCCGTATCGCGTTTACAACATTGGTAACAGCTCGCCGGTCGAACTTATGGACTACATTACCGCGTTGGAAGAAGCACTGGGTACAAAAGCAGAGAAAAACATGCTGCCTCTCCAGCCAGGGGATGTTCTGGAGACCAGTGCCGATACCCAGGCTCTTTATGAGGTGATCGGATTTAAACCGCAAACCTCGGTTAAGGATGGAGTGAAAAACTTCGTTAACTGGTACCGCGAGTTTTACAAAGTCTGAAAATAAAAAACCCGGCTTATCCGCCGGGTTTTTTATGGAGCAAGAGAATTAGTCGCTACCGAAGAGATCTCGGGTATAGACTTTGTCTGCTACGTCAGCCAGTTCTTCAGCCATGCGGTTTGAAATGATGACATCGGCTTCTTTCTTGAATGCATCCAGGTCGCGGATCACACGAGAATTGAAGAACTGATCGTCCGGCATGGCAGGCTCATAGATGATAACCTCAACCCCTTTGGCTTTAATGCGCTTCATGATCCCCTGAATAGAAGAGGCGCGGAAATTATCGGAACCGCTCTTCATGATCAGACGATATACGCCCACCACTTTGGGTTGACGCGCGAGGATGGAGTCAGAGATGAAATCTTTACGGGTACGGTTCGCATCAACAATCGCCGAAATGAGATTATTCGGCACCGCCTGATAGTTTGCCAGCAGTTGCTTAGTGTCTTTTGGCAGGCAATAGCCACCGTAGCCAAATGACGGGTTGTTATAGTGGTTGCCAATGCGTGGGTCGAGACATACCCCTTCAATAATCTGACGGGTATTCAGTCCGAGGCTCTCTGCGTAGCTGTCCAGTTCATTGAAATAAGCCACTCGCATTGCCAGATAGGTATTCGCGAAGAGCTTGATCGCCTCAGCTTCAGTGGAGTCGGTAAACAGCACCTGAATATCTTTCTTCAGCGCCCCTTCCTGTAGCAACGCAGCAAAACGTTCAGCGCGCTCAGAACGTTCGCCAATAACGATACGCGAAGGATGCAGGTTATCGTAAAGCGCTCTCCCCTCACGCAGGAATTCCGGCGAGAAGAAGATATTATCAATACCGAATTTTTCTTTAATGGATTTGGTAAAACCGACAGGGATGGTCGATTTAATCACCATCACCGCATCAGGGTTGATCGCGATAACGTCTTTGATTACCGCTTCTACCGTTGAGGTGTTGAAATAGTTGGTTTTAGGATCGTAGTCAGTAGGCGTCGCAATGATGACGTAATCCGCATCGCGGTATGCATCTTCTTTATCTGTCGTGGCGCGGAAATTCAGCGATTTATTGCTGAGATAGTCCTGGATTTCTTTATCCACAATCGGCGATTTTTTCTGATTGAGCATATCCACTTTGGCCTGCACGATATCCAGCGCAACCACTTCATGATTCTGGGCAATCAGAATGCCGTTAGAAAGACCGACATACCCTGTTCCGGAGATTGTTATTTTCATTCGCTAATGACTTCTGTGAGTTAACTGTACTGATGGCCACCAGACCATCGCGATAAACATAACTGTTGGGCTTTGTACCTCCTGGCAAACTGAACTGTCAAGGCAAACCAGGAGTAATCACTACGAGCGGGGCGAGATTCAGACTACTTCGAATAACAGGCGACATTTTTTGCATAAAAAAACCCGGAGACAGGCTCCGGGTTTTGATGACAGCGAGTAAGTTAACTTATTCCATCCATTCGGTATGGAACACGCCTTCTTTATCGGTACGTTTGTAAGTATGCGCACCGAAGTAGTCACGCTGTGCCTGAATCAGGTTAGCTGGCAGAACAGCCGCACGGTAGCTGTCGTAGTAGGCTACTGCAGCAGAGAAGGTCGGAACCGGGATACCGTTCTGGACAGCGTAGGCAACCACATCACGCAGCGCCTGCTGATATTCGTCAGCAATTTTCTTGAAGTACGGTGCCAGCAGCAGGTTGGCGATACCGGCGTTTTCAGCATAGGCATCGGTGATTTTCTGCAGGAACTGCGCACGAATGATGCAGCCCGCGCGGAAGATCTTCGCGATCTCACCGTAATTCAGATCCCAGTTGTTCTCGTCTGATGCCGCACGCAGCTGAGAGAAGCCCTGCGCGTAAGAGACGATTTTACCCAGGTACAGTGCACGACGCACTTTTTCAACGAATTCGGCTTTATCACCCGCTGGTTTAGCCTGAGGGCCAGACAGCACTTTAGATGCCGCAACGCGCTGCTCTTTCAGGGAAGAGATGTAACGCGCGAAGACGGATTCGGTGATCAGTGACAGCGGTTCGCCCAGATCCAGAGAGCTCTGGCTGGTCCATTTACCGGTGCCTTTGTTCGCTGCTTCGTCCAGAATCACATCAACCAGGTATTTACCTTCTTCATCTTTTTTAGTGAAGATATCTTTGGTGATGTCGATCAGGTAGCTGTTCAGTTCGCCTTTGTTCCACTCGGTAAAGGTTTCAGCCAGCTCTTCGTTAGAAAGGTTAAGACCGCCTTTCAGCAGGGAATAAGCTTCAGCAATCAGCTGCATGTCGCCGTATTCGATGCCGTTATGCACCATTTTCACATAGTGACCGGCACCGTCAGGACCGATATAAGTCACACACGGCTCGCCATCTTCTGCAACAGCAGCGATTTTAGTCAGAATAGGCGCAACCAGTTCGTATGCTTCTTTCTGGCCGCCAGGCATGATGGATGGGCCTTTCAGAGCGCCCTCTTCACCACCGGAAACACCGGTACCGATGAAGTTAAAGCCTTCAGCAGAAAGTTCACGATTACGACGAATGGTGTCCTGGAAGAAGGTATTACCGCCATCAATGATGATGTCACCTTTTTCGAGGTAAGGCTTCAGGGAGTCGATAGCTGCATCGGTACCTGCGCCAGCTTTCACCATTAACAGGATACGACGAGGCGTTTCCAGAGACTCAACGAACTCTTTCACCGTATAGAAAGGAACCAGTTTCTTGCCAGGGTTCTCGGCAATGACTTCTTCGGTCTTATCACGGGAGCGGTTGAAAACGGAGACGGTATAACCACGGCTTTCGATGTTCAGCGCCAGGTTGCGCCCCATCACTGCCATACCGACAACGCCGATCTGTTGCTTGGACATTACATACTCCTGTCAGGTGTGGTCACCACGGCTTATGCGCGGCTTGAAATGTGGTTGAGATGTTAACTCAGTATTAGGTGACATGAATAGCTTTTGCTGATCTATGTCACACTGATTGCACAATCCAGGTACAGTCAAGCCGCCAGATATACGCTGGCGGCAGACCCTCACTTCCGGAGCAAAGCCAGAATTTCTTGCGTCTTCTCTTCCATCAGCGCCGTGTCAGCGCGGGACTCCACGTTCAGGCGCACCACCGGCTCGGTATTGGACGAGCGCAGGTTAAAGCGCCACTGCGGGAACGCCATGCTGATGCCGTCGGTACGGTCAATTTCCAGCGCGTGAATCGCAAAGTGCTGCTCCACGCGGGCAATCGCCTCGGCCGGCTCCGCCAGCTTGCTGTTGATCTCCCCGCTCGCCGGGAAAGCCGCCATACGGTCGCGCACCAGCTCGCCCAGCGTCTGTCCCTTCAGGCACAGCAGTTCGGTCACCAGCAGCCACGGGATCATCCCGCTGTCGCAGTAGGCAAAGTCACGGAAGTAGTGGTGGGCGCTCATCTCGCCGCCGTAGATGGCGTCTTCTTCGCGCATGCGCTCTTTGATGAAGGCGTGACCGGTTTTGGACATCACCGGCGTGCCGCCCGCCGCTGACACCACGTCGACGGTGTTCCAGGAAAGGCGCGGGTCATGAATGATTTTCGCGCCCGGGTTTTTCTCGAGGAACGCTTCCGCCAGCAGGCCGACAATGTAGTAGCCCTCGATGAACTGCCCTTTCTCGTCGAACAGGAAGCAGCGGTCAAAATCACCGTCAAAGGCGATACCCATGTCCGCACCGTGCTCAATCACCGCGTTGCGGGTGTCGTCGCGGCACTCCGGCAGCAGCGGGTTAGGAATACCGTTCGGGAAGTTGCCGTCCGGGGTGTTGTGCACTTTCACGAAGGTCACCGGCACGTTCAGGGCCTTAAAGCGCGCTTCCAGGGCATCGACAACCGGGCCGGCCGCGCCGTTGCCGGAGTTAATCACCAGCTTCAGCGGCTTCAGGTTTGCCACGTTGATGTAGCCCAGCAGGTGGTCGATGTACTCTTTCTGCAGGTTGATTTTTTTGTAGCTGCCGCGCTTCGCCTCGTTCACCGGCGGGAAATCGTTGGCTTCCGCCAGGCGCTGCACGTCACGCAGGCCGGTGTCGCCGCTGATAGGACGGGCGCCCTTGCGCACCAGCTTCATCCCGTTGTAGTCCATCGGGTTGTGGCTGGCCGTCACTTCGATACCGCCGTCCACGCCCAGGTGGAACGTGGCAAAGTAAATCTCTTCGGTTCCGGAAAGGCCGATATCCAGCACGTCCACACCCGCATCCTGCAGCCCTTTCGCCAGGGCCAGCTTCAGGGATTCGCTGGTCAGACGCACGTCGCCGCCCAGCACGATGGTCTGCGGTTTTAAGTATTCGCCGTACGCGCGGCCAATGCGCCACGCGATGTCTTCATTCAGCTCTTCGCCCAGCCTGCCGCGAATATCGTAGGCTTTAAAACAGGTTAATTTTTTCATAGGCTTCGCTCCTTCGGAGAATCATGTCCATTTCAAATATGTAGTTAATGGCATGGATTAATGGTAATCAGATTCGCCCGTAGCGATCTTTAAAACGAACGATATCATCTTCTCCAAGATACGTTCCGGAACGCACTTCAATGATATTAAGAGGTATTATTCCTGGATTTTCGAGGCAGTGACGAACTCCCTGAGGGATATAGATAGACTCATTTTCTCGGAGCAATTTCACTTCCTCACCCAAAGTTACCTGGGCAGTACCTGAAACCACAATCCAATGCTCAGCTCGGTGATGATGCATCTGTAAAGACAATCCTTCACCTGGCTTCACAGTCAGTCTTTTCACTTGATACCCATTACCCGTATCGATCGAGTCATACTTGCCCCACGGACGGTATACTTCGCGGTGAATGTGGTGCTCGTGGCGGCCATCCGCCTTGATCTTCTCCACCACTTTTTTAACGTCCTGCACGGCGTTACGATCGGCAATCAGCACAGCGTCTTTGGTCTGGACAACCACCAGATCTTTCACCCCAACCGTAGTCACCAGGCCAGACTCAGCGTAGACGTAGCTATTTTCCGTTGCATAGCTGATGACATCGCCATGATGAACATTGCCGCTGAGATCTTTATCACTGATATCCCATAATGAAGACCAGGAGCCAACATCGCTCCAGCCTGCATTCATTGGCACGACCACCGCATCAGCAGTTTTTTCCATAACGGCATAATCAATTGACTCGTCAGGACAGGCCAGAAATGCCTGTTCGTCTACCCTGACAAAATCCAGATCAGGGTCAACGCCAGCGATTGCCTCTTCGCAAGCGGCCAATATATCAGGTCGGAATTTCGCCAACTCTTCCAAATAACGTGATGCGCTGAACAAAAACATGCCACTATTCCAGTAATAATCACCACTGGCAATATATTCCTTAGCCGTAACCAAATCGGGTTTTTCAACAAATTGAGCTACATCAAAGGCAAATTTAAAGTTATTTTCAGATACGCATGTACCACGACGAATATAACCGTACCCCGTTTCAGGTTGATTAGGAACAATACCAAATGTGACTAACTTTCCCATCTCTGCAAGAGGTATTGCACTACTAACAGCTTGACGAAAAGCATCTTCATTCTTGATGACATGATCTGCAGCAAGAACAAGAATAAGAGAATCCTCAGACTGCGTAGTACGTAAAATGGTTAGAGCAGCTAATGCTATAGCAGGAGCAGTATTTCTTCCTGTTGGTTCAAGAATGATATTCTGAGTTAGTTTATCAAGCTGACGCAACTGCTCAGCAACAATAAAACGGTGATGCTCGTTACAAATCACAATCGGGTTTTCACATGCAATACCATTAAGACGATTAATGGTTGTTTGCAGCATAGTCAGCTCCCCTGTTAGACAAAGAAACTGTTTCGGATAAAGCTCACGAGAACGCGGCCACAACCTACTACCTGCTCCCCCAGCCATAATTACTGGAAAAAGACTCATATATAATCAACCCTTTGTTAACAACGCATCAACCCATTCAGATAAAGATAAACATCCTGAAATTTTAACACGTTCATCTTCACTAATAAGATTTTTAATATATTTATCACATTGCTCGGTAGACCACTCAAGCCCTGTATCTCGATCAATAACCGTAACATTATGGCTATTAATATGTGCCAGCACTGTTGGGTTAGTTGTCACGAGCTTGCTATTACTTTGGAGTGTTTCCCATGTACGCATCGTCAGACCCGTTTGTTTCTGATGATGGATATCAATAGTATGATGACTTACAGCAGTAATTTCTTCTAGTTTTTTTCTTGAGATTGGTTTAAAAGTTACCCATTCTTTTGGACAAGAACGCAATGCGGGATTTAAGAGGTAATAAAAAATGTACTGCAATCGACTTTGGAAATATATCTTAACATAAGACTTGATTGTTTTTTTAGGACCTAAAAAACGAGAAAGCACATTTACACGATCACCATGATAGCTACCAATGAAGCAATAGTCGAATATTATTTTTTTATCGTGATCATGTTGTTCATCATGATGACATGAATTATAAAATAGAGGTAAGTATGGTATTTTATATTTTTGAC